>CAWGMJ010000016.1:0-145003 GCA_963823725.1 uncultured delta proteobacterium | reverse complement strand
ATAAAAACCTTAAATAGTCGGAAAGACGGAAGACTCTGGAAACAGAAATGGCGCTAAAAATATTTATTGCACTCGTTTTAATCATGTATGCTTCCTTCAGTTTCTCTATAAGTCCGTCTGCAGAGATCAATCAAATGGAACTGGCGAAACTTTCGAATAAGGAATTAGTCATTCATTCCAAAAAAATTTCAGGGTGCCCCTGGCCCGAAATAACGGTTTTTGCCCTCATCGATGCAGCACCCGTTGAAGCAGCGGCCCTCTTTTCGAATTACCAGGACCACAAAAAATATATTCCCGATTTGATCAAATCCGATCCCGCAAGAAAATAGCGGAGAACGAAATAATCGTGGATTTTGAGATGCACCTCCCCTGGCCCCTTGCCAACAGCAAATACTCTACGGGAAATGTTTTTAATAAGTTAGAAAATAACGAATATGAAATTCGCTGGTACCTGGTTGAGTCGGACTCTTTAGTTGACAGTAAAGGAACAGTACAATTCATCCCATGCGGAAAGAAGACCCTTTTGAAATATCAATCGTTCATACACCCTAATTCAAGGCTTGCTTCCATTTTTTCTTCCAAAGCTGAAAGCGGTATAACCAAAACGGTTCGTGCTATTGTGGCTTACATAGAAAGCACAAAAAAGAGGAATCCGGAAAAGATGCAAAAGTCAGTTAACGCGCTTCCCGGGTAAGATCTTCCCGGCGTTGGAACGATGTACGGCTCCTACCCGATCATCCGTCTTCATAAGTTGTTACAATATGAATAACATGTCCGATCCCACACATATTACGGGACGATCACTTTCACTGGACGCACATCGCGGACTCATCATGGTGTTGATGGCGATTGACCACGCCAGCTATTTCGTCGCCCGGGTCCACTCCCGGGAACTGTGGGGTACACTCTTGCCTGTCTATCCCGATGCGGTATGGTTCTGGACACGGTGGATCACTCGCCTGTGCGCACCGGGATTCTTCTTCCTCATGGGAATGGGCATGACGCTTTTTGCCGATGCCCGTCGCAGAGCCGGTTGGGAAGAGGGTCGAATAACCAGATCCTTTGTCATCCGGGGCCTGCTGCTTGTCTTGTTTCAACTGATAATTGAGAATCCCGCGTGGATCGTGAGCAGCCTTTCCGTCCATGCAGGCGCCGCCCTGATCAGAGGAGGTCCTATCCCCGGAGGAGGCACCGAAGGCATGGTCTATCTGGGCGTCCTGTTTTGTCTGGGTTCAGTCATGGTGTTCTGGGCTTTTATACGGAAGGCAGCGTCGTGGCTGATTATTGTGACCAGCCTTGGTGCAATACTGTTAACCCAGTATCTCATACCAGGTCCGAACTGCACGGAAACAGTCCGTTCACCGTTGGTTGCGGCGCTCGTTATCCCGGGACACAGCAACATGCTCATTGTGCTTTACCCCGTGATACCCTGGCTCGGGGTGACGGGACTGGGACTCATCTACGGAAGGCTGCTTCGAGGGCGGGCGGATAATGCCGTGCGGGCGGCTCTTTGGGCAGGCATCGGGTCATTGGTCGTTTTTGTGGTGATCCGGGCCGCAGGGGGATTCGGGAACCTCAATATCGTACCCGCGGGTTGGATGGGTTTTCTTAACGTGGTGAAATATCCGCCCAGTCTGGCTTTCTTGAGTGTCACCCTCGGAATAAATCTTCTCTTGATGGCCTCCTGGGGCTGGACGGGACGGCACCTTCGCAGCCCGCATCATCCCCTGGTGATATTCGGGCGGACAGCCCTGTTCTTTTATCTGATACACCTGTGGGTATATGGATTTCTTGGTCTTCTCTCCGGGGGCGTACCAAGTCTCGTGACCATGTACGCTTTTTGGTTACTTGGTTTGGTTATCCTGTACCCACTCTGCTATTGGTACGGCCGCTTCAAAGCCCGGCGGCCCGGGGACTCTCTCTGGCGATTCTTCTGATCGTCTTCAGGCCGGTATTTCAGATGGAGTATCTTTATATGTGATACGGGGCCGTGATCAATTAGGGGATGACCCAGGATGCGTCCATCCGATTATTTTTCCAATGGAATTTAGCCCGGACATGCCCTGTCAATTTCAACAACAGCCAGTCCATTTCATCGAATTGGCAGACAATGGCGGCAAAGTTTTTACGGCCCTGAGGACTGTCAAACAATTTGGGCGCTTTATCCCGGAGAAAATCAGGGAGGCCCGAAGTGGGTCTTTCCGTAGGCGAACCCGGCGGGATTTCGGCGCAGTAGTTGATTCGATGGGGCAGGCGCACCTTTTCCCATTGGGATTCAGCCGTTTTATCGTCGGTATGAACCGAAGCCGTTCCGGAAAGGCGCATCTGCAGCCACTTTTTAGGATGATAGAACAACCAGCTTACATTGGGGTTATCTCGGATCTGTAAAACCTTGGGACCCCGGGAATCACAGTGGCATACCAATGTCCGGTCTTTCTCCGAAAACTCCCTCAGGATGACGATCCGCACCTGGGGTTTATTATCATCGATGGTGGTAAGGATTGAGTGGTGAAACGGATTCTTGAAGTTTCGAACGCCATCATGGAGAAATTGCCAGCTAGATTCGAGAACATCGTCCAGTGTTGAGATATTTCGTTTTTCCTAAAGATCATATACATTCCTTAAGAAATAATTGACTTGGCGGCGGCAATTTTCAATTTCCGCAACTTTTTATTATACCATTATGGGCTGAAGATCTTGGCTCATGTTTTTTCATAGAATACCATACCGGATTCCAACCAGCGATCGATAATGCCGTCTCTTTGATATTATGTTATAAAAAGTTGCACAACAAACCATGGGGGTTTTCCGCTATAGCTTCATGATAGGCGTGAGAAAAGCCGCCTGGGACCATGCCATGCCATGCCATGTTGCTTTTCTGTTGCTTAAAGAGCATCTGGACATGGTGTGCGCGGACGACGTTGACATTCGATTGGTCTTTCCCTATATTTTTATGATTCAAAAGGGAATTCTTGTCAATGTACGGTGACACGGGGAGAGGGCTATGAACGTCCGAGACATGGAAGGCGATCCGGGGATCCGGAAACATTGTCGTGGGAAGATCTGAGCAGCAAAGAAAAAGAGCTCTGGACCTCTCTCGGCTGGCAACAAGACAAATGGGATAGGAACGAAGCGCCGCCAAGCAGCAATAAAGCCTGGAAGGAATTGGACTATTAAGAAGAACAAAGCGCGGCTACAATAACAAAGGTCCTCACCGGGAGAGTCCATGAATCATTCAAATGACACGCATCTTAAGTCGGTCGGTTACATCCTGTGGATCTTCGGTTTCACGGGTTCCCACCGGTTCTACTACGGCAAACCCGTCACAGGAACCATTTGGTTCTTTACCCTGGGACTTTTATTCATCGGCTGGATCATCGATTTGTTTCTCATCCCGTCTATGGACCGCAAGGCTGACCTCAGGTATTTCAGCGGCCGTCTCGACTATACGGTGGCATGGACTGCTGACGTTTCTCGGATTATTCGGCATACACCGTTTCTATATGGGAAAGTGGGTCACGGGAATAGTGTACCTGCTGTCAGGCGGCATCTTCGGTATCGGGTATCTGTATGATCTCTGGACCCTGAATGACCAGGTTTCTCTGATCAATAGCCGGTCCTAGCCAACTTCATAAACCAGGCGGCCCTGGCTGTTTCATTTCCGACGTTTATACCTTATCGAATGGTCCCCATTCCAATGTCCTCGACGCATCGGTTTACCGGGGTCATTATTTCCAAGGAAGCCAGAATGTGAGCTTCCAATCGGATTTATCCGACTATTTATGGTTTTTATGGTCGGATTTCTCCGATAATATATAAATTGAGACCTCCCGGCGTTTCTAAGTATCCAATCAAATCAAGCTTTTACACCCATGGCATGATTTATGCTTTAACAATATCCATGCAGTTCAGTAAATTCTAAACAAAAGGAGTTACAGTATGAAAAGGTATTTGATGTTTGTATTTGCAGTTATTATGGGCCTCTCTTTGGTGACCGTCTCGTTTGCACAGACACCGGCAGCACCCAAGGCAACCCCTGCTAAACCGGCGGTAACTGAAAAGGCAGCACCGGCACCTGCACCTGCTCCGGCACCTGCTCCTGAGAAGAAAGCCACTAAGGAAAAAGTCCACCAGTACACCGGCGAAGTCACTGCAGTTGATGCGGCTGCGAAGACCTTGACCGTTAAGGGCAAACAGGGCGAAAAAATCTTCGACGTGACCGATGTCAAAATGGAGAAGGAAGCCAAAGCCGGCGATAAAGTCATGGTAAAGTACACAGAGAAAGATGGCAAAATGACTGCCAAATCAGTGAAGGCCGTAAAAGCTGATAAGAAAGTAGAGAAGAAAGAGACAAAACCGGCTGAGAAGCCAGCTGAGAAATCGGCAGCCCCGGCAAAGGCACCCGCAGCAACTCCAGCACCGGCACCCGCGAAGTAATAGGAAGTATAGAACCGAACATAACCGGGGGAATATCTCTCCCCGGTTTTTTGTATTTACGTATCCGTTGATTCCCGGTGATCATATTATTCCGATATTCACCGCTCATCTTCACCGGAGATTATTACGGGTACTATCAGGATTTTAACGAATTTATTTTCAGAGAAGTCAGGGGATGGATAACAGTGAATTACAAGGAGATCGATGATCCAATTGCTCTTCGCGGCCGTATTCAAAGAAGTAACATAAAGGTGATCTTATTTTCTTGCCTCGTTGATGAATCGCTGTAATTCTTTTTCCTCAAGCAAGGTGCGCTTGCCGATGCGGACGGGTTTTAATGAGCCATCGTTTATGAAACGATATAACGTTGGCCTCGATATCCTCAAAACGTCCAATGCTTCGTTTACTGTAATGAGTTTTTCCATATTACATATTATAACATATTGTTAAATCCAGTCAAATTTTTAAATTGACAACTGGTTTGCCGAATTATATCGTAAGGGGATATCAATAACCAATTGGAGGGGGCTATCGTGAATCTGGCGGTAAAGGCGTACATACAGCAAGAAGGCAAAAAATTCGTTAAACTCCTTGAAGAACACAGCGACCAATTTCCCGAGAAATATACCCATGGCCTTATTGAAACGATCAAGACATATCTTGATGATGATGTTATTGAATATGCCATTGAAGCCGAGGAAGAAAGAAGAGCAAAGGTACCGCCAAGAATCCGGCTGATCCGATGATCTGACCCGCCCTGAGAGACTGTCCGTAATTACTTCTTTCGGTCGGATGCGCGCCCAAAATGCCGAAATCACACCCGCCGTGATTCCGGCGAAGAGGCCGTGTCGCAAGTACCCATCCCGTCACCCCGGCGTGCCGGAGTCCAGTGTCTTTGGTTTTTCGTTCTTCAAAGATATTAACAACATGTCTTGCAAACTACGGATTCTACTAACCAGTTATAATATATCAAAAAGACGCTGGATTCGGGCGCAAAAGCCGCCGGAATGACGGGGTTTAGGGATTACGACGGACCCTGAAGGACCAAGTTCTCGCTAATAAAAGCAGGTTCCAGATAAAATACGCAGCGCCGGCAGTTTTTTTCACTTCCGACGACTAGTTTTTCTGCTGGCAGCGGCTTTGCCTTGTTTCCATCGCAGGCGGCTCCAGATTCTTACGACTGATGGTAGGTCCCAAAATGGTCGTGGATGTCCCGGTTTATTCAAACTGGCGGTTACTGCCTGGGGGGATATGTGGGTGGTCCGCCTGTTCTTTTCGTTCCCAGAATCAATCCGGTTGCAGTTCAAAATTTATTGACAGGAATAACTGCATCTTTTATAGTGTCACTGAACTCGATGTAAATATCTTGCCTTCACGTAAGGTGACCGTCATGAAAAAAATAGAATTAGTTCTGGTGGCTTCACTCGCCGTCACTTTTCTGCCATCCGGTTTGTACCCGAACTTATCACCGGGCCTGTCAGGGCAGAAACGGTTTTCATTCAGCAGCCAGTCCCTGGCATACGCAGAGGTATTAAAAGACATTACGCCCAAAATGAACCAAACGCTTCCTGCGTACCCGATAAGAAAGCCCCCTGTGGTGAAACCGGTTACGAATCCGGCCGGTCGTCGAGATACGGTCCTTCCAGCAGGGAAAACTCAGCCGACGCAGCCAGCCCAGCAACAGCAGCCAGCCCAGCAACAGCAGCCAGCCCAGCAACAGCAGCCAGGTCAGGAACAGCAAACTCAGCCGCAGCAGCAATATCAACAACCGCAGCAAACACAGCCGCAAATGGAACAGCCAATCCAGTACACGGACCCTAATGTGATCTATCAATCCCAGGACCAGGGTCCTCAAAATGTTTACGCGGAACAGCCGCAGCAAACCACTATCCCTTATCAGGACACTACATCCGGCAATTCAGAAGGCTACAGCGGCCAAACGCAGACGGATATGCAGCGCAGGACAGGAGGCCAGGGCAGGGGTAATGTTGCGTCCGGACAGCAGGTACCCGTTCAGCAGCCGGGTATGCAGCAGCAGATACCCGTACAGGGAATGCAACAGGGTATGCAACAGGGTATGCAACAGGGTATGCAACAGGGTATGCAGGGGCAACAACAGATGCCCATGATGCAGCCGGGTATGCCCGGCCTATGCACAATTCAGTTGAGCGAGGATAGAACAAGCGTCGCACTTATTGATGGTTCGGGTCAGGAAATGAACCATATAGCGCTTGGCCAGGACCGCGTTCAAAAGATCTTTAAATCGCCCGACGAAAATTGGAGCGTCGTGATCTTTAAGGTTCGGCAGCGTCAGGAATATGGCGCCATTGCGATTAACGCGGCCCAGTGTAATCCTCAGGATGCCAGGGATATACGTTCCATGCCTGAAAACATAGAATTCCAGGGAGAAGAAATGCTGGTCAAGTTTCCCGGAAACCATGTGGAGCGTTATTTGCTTAACAATAAAACAGGACCATAAGAACATCTCGTCTTACGTCATGCATAAGGGAGGTTTATGATGAAAACAAGGTATATCGCAATCATGATCGCAATTGTCTTTGCCATTGGCTTTGGAGGAATTTGTTATGCCGATGAAGAAGACCCGGTTGTGGATAATTCCCGAACAACGAAGAAATTGCAGAGCATAAAGCGTCCCAAAGGGCAGCGTAAGGTCGTGACTATATATGAGTTTCGAAGCTCTGTGCCGGAAGTAAACGCCGGCGGTGCGACTGATATGTTCACGACTGCCCTTGTCAAGTCGGGCTACTTTGCAGTTGCCGAAAGGCAGAGGCTCAATGAAGGTGTAATGCGTGAAAAGCAGCTTCAGGGCGGCGGAATGGCGACCGGAAAAGCAGGTAAAACTAAACTCGCGGGAGCCCAGTACATATTTGAAGGAACCGTATCGGAGGCTAATCCCGGAGAATCAAATACAGAGGGCGGATTCAATGTCGGCGGTATGGATGTAGGAGGCGGAAAAAATTCTGACAGTATCGGCCTCGACGTCCGTATTATAGATGCCCAAACCGGGCTCGTCCTTGATTCAGTGAATGTTCGAAAGAAGATCGTCACAAAGGGAGGGGCAGTGTCGGGCATGGGACGGCTTGCCCAATCCATAGCCGGCCTTAGCGGTCAATCGGTCCCGCTCAATCCGGACGCGAGGGTCAAAGCATCGAAAAAAGAAGGAATTGACCAGGCGGTCCGTTCTTGTATTGAGGCAGCGGTTTATGAGCTTGTTACGAGATACGGTGAGGATTAATGACGAGAGCACGGGATTGCTCCGCTCGTGTTTTAATATTTCTTGTATTGTTATTAAGTTTCGGAGCTTTTGTTTACGGTGACGGACTGCCTGTCGTTCAGATTTATCCGGATGATCTTCCCATCCATGTGAACCTTTTCTTTCCTGCCGGGAGCCCCCTGGAAAGATTCACAAGTCAAAAAGATGCATGGTATGCAATTTATCAGACATCATTGTATCCGGGTTATGCATATACAATAATAATGCGCCACAAAGGAGATCCCGCCCGGATGAAGGCGTATGTCATGGATAACCATCCATTTGGAAAGGTTTCGGTCAAAATGCAGCTGGCGATGAAGCGGACCGATAACGGCTACAGAGGGCCCTCTTATGAGGCTGTTGTCAGCCTCCCCGAAAAAACGAGATTTACAGATCTGTTCCTGCTTCTGGAATGGCACCCGCCTTCCGGAAACGAAAGGCCTGTCCCCGTTTCCCTGCAGGTAGTATCTACAGGCTACGGGCAATTGTTGGGCAGGGGAAGACAATGGGGAGGCCAATCGGACAAATTAATACCCGAAAGTTCTATGCAGGGCAGAAGACCCGTCGTAATACCTTTTCCTGAAAGATAATTAATTCACGATATTAAAAGGCAAATGGATCAGCGGTTGCCTTTTAATATCGTTTCCACATCTTTGGCGCGATACCAGGATTGCCTGCCAATTCAAGATTTGATTCTATACGTGCATCTCACTTCAATAGGGTAGCGGTTTCTTGATCGGGGGTTGGACGGTGCCCCTGACCGGAGGCACAACTTTCCTCAGGTTGGCTCCAGGTTTGCACCGGTCAGGAAGGTTCACCGTAGCCGCGTTGTTATTGAAGTTGCTGTCCTCCAGGGCTACGCCTGAGACGGCAATAACATAACTAAGGGTTGATTGCGGTACGTACTCGCTGCCGTCTATATATTCAGCGGTCCCCTGAACGGCTTTGAGGCTTCCGGTGGGACTTATTGTTCTGATATAGAGTTGTCCTGCCGGTACGTTGTCCATTCTCCGCTGGAGATAGATTCTCTGAAAATACCAGTCCGAAACGGCCGCAGTCCCCATGTTCTTCAACTTAATAAGCGGACGGCAATCAGGGGTAAAATCAAGTGACATTATGGCGAGATCCGGTAAAGGCTTCGGAGGCGGTGTACAGGTCACCACCTTGCTCATGGTATTGTTGGCGAGATTTGTATCTTCATAGGACCCGTTGGTCTTGTAGACGGCCCCGAGGGTGATGGTACCGTTTATCGGCGGCGTACCGCTATTGCTGTAGGACGCCACGCTGCCGGGCATTTTGAGCTGGGCCCCGAACCTCCAGCCACTATCGTTAGCACCATTCTTCGTGATCAGGATCGATGCCCCATTGTACTGGTCTGTGGCTGTTGGCGGCAATTGAGTATTACCGACGTTCTTCATGGTTACCACCCAATTGCAGTTTTTATCGACACCCACATCGATAACCGCAATATCGGCTTGCCCGAGCGCGAAGCATGTGAAAGGCAGGAGGAAAAAGGTCATTACGAGGCCAACGCTCAGAAAACCGAAATGCATGTCTACATCTCCTTTATATTTATAGTGTGATAACTCTACGATACCGCCCATCTATTTGCAAGGGATACCAATAAGGGAGATCGTCAGATATTCAGGCGCAAAATGATTTCGATCGACGGTTATTGTGATTCAATGGCCTGGATTCCTGACGCCAGGGTTGACAGTCTCTCTATAGATACTAAAATTCGTTTAAGGATATCAGGGCAATAGGTCGCATGTATCCGTTGCGATAAAACCATGTCGTCACTCATGGATTGGCAAGAAGGAGGTACGGATGTCAACCCAAACCGAAGCGCTGCTCCAAAGCCATCTTCAGGCAGCCAGAAAAGGCGTTGATGCAGTTATGCAGGACTTTGCGGACGATTCCACACTCATAACGCATGAGGCCACATATCACGGGCTTACCGAAATACGTCAATTTTATACCGCATTCTTTAATGGACTTCCCGAAGGGTTCTTTGACGCTTTTAAGGTCAATCGACAGGAGGTTGTGGGAGAAGTGGCCTATATCCTCTGGGAGGCGAAACCCTGGCTTCTTCTCGCAACGGATACATTTGTGGTCCGGAACGGCAGGTTTCTATTTCAGACATTTGCGTCATATACGTCTTCCGAATGACCGGGAGTGCGACTTGAAGGCTTTTGGCCGACAGAACCTGGGCCGGGGTTTTGCCGGGGAATGGG
This sequence comes from uncultured delta proteobacterium, assembly GCA_963823725.1. GTDB lineage: Bacteria > Desulfobacterota > Syntrophorhabdia > Syntrophorhabdales > Syntrophorhabdaceae > Delta-02. The sequence continues at coordinate 135,058 of CAWGMJ010000016.1, read as the reverse complement.
GACCAAGTAAATCCAGTACAGAAAATAGGCCCAGTTTAAGGAGGTTTCGATGGATCAGGAACAGAAACAAAAAGGCATAATCAATTTTGAAGAAATGATGGAGGTGTATAAGAAGGTAGCAACGCCGGGTGCCCCTCACAATATGCTGGCGAGGTTGGTTGGAAGTTGGACCACCAGGACCAAGGCCTGGATAGAACCGGACAAGCCTCCTGTGGAAGGTACGGGTATATGCGAGCAGAAGATGCTCCTCGACGGACGTTACCTGCAGCAGGAATATGCAGGCGAGATGATGGGGGACCCTTTTTCCGGCATCAACATCATAGGGTATGACAACCATACTAAAAAATATGTATCCACTTGGATTGACTCTATGAGTTCCGGCATCTATTGCTTCGAAGGAACGGGAAGCGAGGATGGAAGGACCATTAACCAGGAAAGCAGTTACGACGATCCCGTGAGGGGCCCCATGGTATGGCGAAGCATATCCAGGATCGTGGACGACAATACCGTGAAGGTAGAAATGTATCTCATCCCCAAAGGAGGCAACGAAGAGAAAATGATGGAGATGGACATGACCCGGAAGAAATGACAAGGGATGACCGGACAAGGAAGAACAATCGATTCAGGACAATACGATGGTAAGGATGCTGGAAAAAGACGAACACGAAACTGTACGTGCCCAAATGCGGATTTTTGAAATAGGGGTAGAGACGGCGACGTGCCAGAAGCAAGAGAGTTAGGCCGGCTAAACGGTTCGTGTATCAGGGCAAAGGAGGAACACTATGCCAACCAATATCCAGAGGATCGTCCCTTTCTTGTGGTTCGACAGCCAGGCTTCAGAGGCGGCGAACTTTTACATCTCGATCTTCAACAATTCAAAGATCGCATACACTACACGGTATGAAGAACAAGGGGCGGCTGCCTCCGGAAGACCGGAGGGAACGGTAATGACCGTGGCATTCGAGCTTGATGGGCAGGAATTTGTTGCCTTGAATGGCGGCCCCGTCTTCACGTTCACCGAGGCGATATCATTTGTCGTTAATTGTGAGTCACAGGACGAAGTAGACCATTACTGGGAAAAGCTGTCCGAAGGCGGAGACGAAAAGGCGCAGCAATGCGGGTGGCTGAAAGACAAGTATGGTGTCTCATGGCAGATAGTTCCCACGCTGCTTATGGAGCTATTGAATGACCCTGACCCCGACAAAAGATCGAGGGTTATGAAAGCGATGCTTGCAATGAAGAAGATAGACCTGGGAGTTATCAGGGAGGCGTCCTGCGGGCAGGGCACTTGAATGACATCAAAAGCAGGACCTGAATGACAGGATCCGACCCTTGGCTTCTCTTTTGATTGAATAGATAAGGGACAGGCCGACAAAGCGTAGGCCTGTCCCTGAAAATCCTAATTAACTTTCAGCTTGGACTTCGAAATACAACATTGTCCAGGCTTGTCCTCGTGAATCGGTATTTGGTTTTTTCCCGAGATAGCGGATACGGCAATTTCCTTTGAAGAACATGTGCCCTTATAGACTCCGCCGATGCCTCTGCATGATATAAATACTTCCAGGGGTTTCGGTGTTTTGACGGAGGAACTTAAATTAATGCAATGGTACCTCTCGTCCTCCGTGCTTAACGTACATTGCTGATTTTTCGTACATTTCTTATCGCAGTCCTTTGTCGCGTATCCTGTAGGTCCTGATGGGGCTTCATTTTTGGAGGGGGTTGGCGGTCCTGGCACCTGAGCAGACACGACCATCGGAAACAAGATCATTAAGATAAAAAGATATTTCATGAGTCTCTCCCTTGATAGATTTTTCCGGCAAAACCTGTACGGCATTGCAGGGGTTTACACCTACCTGAGACCCAATCCTGAATATAAATAACCTATCTTTCAATCACTATCAAGATTCATTTTAAAAATCTATTGCTGCACTTCCCTGTGATCCCCTGGGCGGAAAGGGGGCCGGGCGGCCAATGCACGGCCCGATCTTTGGTTGGAGCCCCCGATCAAACCGGACACACATATAAAAATATGTTGTGGTAATGACCCCGGAGTTATTACTATATCACGAGGTACATAAGGGTGATGAGGTAAAGATGAAATACGATTTTGATCGGATTATTGAGAGACGGGACACCGACAGCATTAAATGGCGGAGATTTAGCAATGACGTTATCCCATTGTGGGTGGCTGATATGGATTTTGTTTCTCCTGAGCCTGTTATCGAAGCCCTTCATGAAAGAGTGGATCACCGGGTTTTTGGATATGCGGGACCGGGTGAAGAACTCATAAATATCATCCGGCAGAGGCTTAAAAGGCTGTATGATTGGGATGTCCCCGCAGAACACATCATTTTTGTGCCTGGTGTGGTAACGGGCCTTAACCTGGCGTTCCAACTTTTTGCGGGTCACGGGGATGCAGTATTAGTACAACCTCCCGTTTATTCGCACTTTATCGCCGATCCTGTCAATCGCGGGCGTACGCTGATCGATCCCCCAATAGTACAAAAAGGGGACACCTACGAAATAGATTTCGATGCATTTGAGAAAAGCATCACTGACTCAACCAGGATCTATGTGCTGTGCAATCCCCACAACCCTGTTGGCCGTGTTTTCCGAAAAGATGAATTGCAGCGGCTTGCGGATATCTGCATACGCCACGATATTCTCATTTGTGCCGATGAGATCCACTGCGATCTTCTATACCCTGGTCATCAACATATACCTATTGCTACTCTTGGCAGCGAAGTAGCTGACCGGACCATTACGTTCATGTCGCCAAGCAAGACCTTCAACCTGGCGGGCCTCAAATGTTCCTTTGCGGTGATCAAGAATCCCCTGCTTCGGAAAACCTGGATCAGAGGAAGCGAGGGGCTTATTCCGCATGTAAATATCATGGGTCTTGACGGCAACCCTGGCAGCGTATAGGGACGGCCAGGACTGGCTGGACCAATGCCTCTCCTACCTAGAGGGCAACAGGGATTTTCTGATTGACTACATACGAGATGAACTGCCTTCTATCACCATGACCCGTATAGAAGCAACTTATCTCGCCTGGCTCGACTGCAGGCGATCACAAATACCGGGGAATCCTTTTCGTTTCTTCCTTGAGGAGAGCAAAGTGGCCCTCAATGATGGGATTGAATACGGGAAAGGCGGGGAAGGATTTGTCAGGCTCAACTTTGCGTGTCCGAGGAAGACGCTGTCCGATGCCCTCGAGCGTATGGCAGGCGCCATAGGCAGGTTGTAGGCATTGGGGTAAATTCCAAAGTCTCCAAAGCTAATTAACTAACTTTTCTGGTATTCTTTCAACAGTCTGTCCATTTCCTGTCGATAAAGGTCCTGGAACTCTTGCGACTCGTATGTAAGCTGCGGGTTGTTACGAAGAATTTCGGAGGCGACCTCGTCTCTAAAACTTGACTGGCGTTCCATGTCTCCGGGATACATTATTTCCGCGACATCGCCCTGCCTGCCTCTTATCTTTGATATATCGGGCCAAGGGAATCGCCAGATAAACAACAAGGACGATGACGGCTAATCCTGTCAAAGTCAGTATGAAGATTACCATTGCGTCCTCTTATAGGCGTTCATGAGCCTGTTCCCGCCGTTTATTCTTCCGTGTTTCCGGTTTCTCCGATCCTTTTGAGGAATGCCTCGCGGGATGGTTTGTCCCACTGGGAGCACAGCGGCGGTTTGCGGGCCATGACCCTTCTCATGCATAAAGAACACGAGGGATTGCAGGGGATGATGGGGTCAGTGACGATGCCCTGCGCTTTTTTCGGCCAGAGCGGGTCCGCAAAGAGCACGCGTGCAAGGCCGATCAGGTCGGCTTTGCCGGATCTAAGGATAGCTTCTGCGATTTCAGGGGTTTGGATCCTTCCGGCGGTGATGACAGGTACCCCGGGAATAGCCTTTTTAATAATTTCAGCATATCCGGCCATGAAACCTTCGGTCTTGTCCATGGAAAAATAGGGCTCAAGCGGAAAAGACTCATGCGTGCCCACCATTACAGACAGATAAGAAATACCTTTCTTTACAAGGTCTTCGGCAAAGGGCATTGCCTCGTCTATTATCAGGCCGCCGGGAAGGCATTCGCTGGCCAGGAACCTGTACCCAACGGGAAAATCGGTACCAACCGCCGCGATGACCGCATCGGCAACTTCCAGAGGAAAACGGCTGCGTTTCTCAGGGTTCCCGCCGTACAGATCGGTTCGCTTATTCGTCCTCGGCGATACAAATTGCGACAGGAGGTAACCGGTGCCGCCGTGGAGTTCAACTCCATCAAACCCGGCACTCTTTGCACGTGCCGCAGCTTTGACGAACCATTCAATGGCATACTCGATATCCTGGACCGACATTTCCCTCGGCGTCACGTCTCCGGCAGGAACGGGCGAAGGCGCCATTCTCTCGGGCATAAATGCGAATCTGCCGGCATGATTGAACTGGATGAAGGCAAGAGCGCCTTCGGCATGAATCACCTTTGCAAGTTCTGTCAGACCTTCGAGGTAGCGGTCATCGTCCGCCCGGAGCATGTTCGGGGAACTTAAGCCCGAAGGGTGAATGCCGGTATTCTCGACGACAATAAGCGCAGCCCCTGACCGTGCCATTGTCCTGTAATGATCCAACAGAAGATCGCTCACAGTTCCGTCGTTATTCCCATATCCGAGATAGGTGGGCGCCATGGTTATCCGATTGGAGAGTGTAAGGCCTCCAATTTTAAATGGTGTAAAAAGGGTTGAGCGGCGTTCCATATGACCTCCCGTTTAGTATCTGGATAAGCCTCGTAAAAGGTATGAGCAGTATACCATCACCTTTAGCCGTGTGCAATGCGGCGCCGCCGCTATTTTCCAGGTCTTGTCGAGTAGCGGGACGGCCGATTGACAAAGATGAATGAATAGAGGCATGATACAGATATTTTGCGATCGCGGTTTGAAACCATTAAGGAGAATTGGAATGGAAGGAAAGGCGTTTCAGGAATACTATGCGGACGATGTGAGCCATTGTTACGGCTGCGGACGATTAAACCCGGAGGGTCTTCATATCAAGAGCTACTGGGATGGCGAAGAATCAATTGCCAGGTTTATGCCAAAGCCATACCATATCGCGGCACCCGGTTTCGTATATGGCGGTGTGATAGCGTCACTTATTGATTGCCATGGAACGGGTACGGCCGCGGCGGCAACGTATCGGTTTGAGAACCGGGGTATGGATACAGAGCCGAAGCTGCGTTTTGTGACGGCATCTCTAAAAGTGGATTATCTTCTGCCAACACCTCTTGGCATTGAACTTGAGGCTCGCGGAGTAGTCATGAACGTGGGCGAACGGAAGGTAGTCGTTGCAATTGAGGTCCTGGCGGCTGGACAGGTCTGTGCCCGTGGTGAAGTAGTAGCTGTACGAATGCCGGGAACAATGAAAAAACCATAAGGAAGGAGGGTACAGGATTCGACGGGGCACTGGCAGCTGCCAGGTAGACACCAATAGAGTACATTGACCTGGTATCCCGAAGGGCCGTGTTTTCAGGGAATTGACGAGACAAATAAACTGTACAAGGAGTAATGAAATGACACAATGTGGAGAAACAGCAAATGACAGCGAATTGGACGATCGAATGCTGCAAGATCGCCTGGGCAAGATAGGCCGGACGCTCATGATACTGTCAGGCAAGGGCGGTGTAGGGAAGAGCACAGTAGCGGTAAACCTCGCCTTGAGCCTTGCCGCCCAGGGGCAGAGAGTGGGGCTTCTTGACGTCGACATCCATGGGCCGAGCATACCCAAAATGCTGGGTTTGAACGGTCAGAAAGTCGGAATTAAGGATAATGAGATAATTCCCATTGAAGCCTATGGAAAGCTTCAGGTCGTTTCAATGGGACTGCTCCTCGAGCATGATGACCAGCCAATCGTGTGGAGAGGTCCCATGAAATACAATGTTATAAAAGAATTTCTCCAGCGTGTCGTGTGGGGGACTTTGGATTATCTCGTCATTGATGCTCCACCCGGAACAGGAGATGAACCGCTTTCAGTTGGACAGCTTATCAAGGAACGGGCGAGCGCCGTCATCGTCACAACACCGCAGCAGGTAGCAACGATCGACGTCGCTAAATGCATCACTTTCTGCAACCAGCTTAAGGTGCCCATTGCGGGGATTATCGAGAATATGAGCGGGTTTATCTGCCCTCATTGCGGTCAGGAGGTAGACATCTTTTCCAAAGGGGGAGGAAAAGAATTGGCCGACAGAATGGAAGTCCCCTTCCTGGGTTCAGTTCCTCTTGATCCGGAGATCGTTAAGAGTGGAGACAACGGACAGCCGTATGTTCTTTCATATATCGACACGGAAACTGCGAAGCGTTTTGATGCTATAGTGGAGAAGATCGTTGCCATAAGGCGATCCGGACTATGAAACCGGAGAATTGCCTGCAATCACTGTACGGGGATTAGCGCCGTTCAGAAGATGGTCGAATTGGGCTACCCGGTTGTAGGCGGCAGCGCAAGGCACGGTTCTCAAAGCGATCTGTATATCGGGAACGGTGATAAAATAATTTTTTAGTCTCATTAAATGGTGCGAGGCCATGATGGAAAAGACGTTTCATTTGAATCCGATAGGGATGATCCATTCTCCGTACAAAACAAAAGAAGCAGCACCCATTCAGGGCGTGTTCCGACCAGAGGCAACTGGTTTGGTGGAGATCTTTCCCGAATACGAAAGAGGGCTTCAGGATATTGAAGGGTTTTCGCATCTGTACCTCATTTACCTGCTGGATAGAGCCGGACCCGTTGAACTGATACGACCTACGCTTCTTGACGATGTGCCGCACGGCATATTTGCTTCCCGCCATCCGGCAAGGCCGAATTATATAGGGATCAATATTGTACTGTTCCGCAAAAGGAATGCGAATATGCTTGAGGTGAGCGGATTGGATATTATCGATAGAACACCTCTTCTGGACATAAAACCTTACGTTCCCCGTTTCGATTCATTTCCCGATGCCTGCGAGGGATGGTTTGCCGGAAAAGAAGAGAGGCCCAAGCCTTCCGGCCGGGAGTAAATAAACGGCAGCTTGTTTTTATGCCGATGAATATTTTTAAGGCCCTATAGATTCAGGATATCAGCCAGATCAATGAAAAGGAAAACGCAATGGATAATATGAAAAAACGGATAGTGGTAATAGGCGGATCGGCGGCAGGTCCCAAGGCGGCTGCACGGGCGCGCAGGATGGATGAAAATGCGGAAATAATTATCATTCAGAAAGACCCCGACCTTTCGATGGCATCATGCGGGTACCCGTATTATGTGGGCGGTTTTTTCGATGACAGGAATATGCTTTTAAGCACGCCGACGGGTGTGACCAGGGACCCAAAGTTTTACATCAATGCAAAAGGCATAACCGCAAAAACTCAAACTGAGGCGATCCAAATAGACAGGCCGAATAAAAATGTCATGTGCCGGCACCTTGTGACCAACAAAACGGAAATTATCAGCTACGACAAACTTATTATAGCGACTGGTTCAACACCCAGATATCCCCGGGTACCTGGTATTGAACTATCGGGCATAACGACGCTTCAATCCATGCAGGATGCAGATTATTTAAGGCGGGTACGGGATGAAGGAAAAATAAAGAAAGCGGTCATTATCGGCGGCGGGCTCATCGGCATCGAAACCAGTGAGGCACTGGAATTGGCCGGGATCGAGATAACAATAGTAGAGCTCTTGCCCCAACTTTTGACATTCCTCGATTGGGAAATGGCAAAGCTTGTTGAGAATCATGTGAAGAGCAAAAATGCCAATGTCATCACCCACAATGGCCTCGCGGCATTCCTGGGAGAAGACGGTAAATTAACAGGCGTTAAACTGAACAATGGTACGGAGCTTCCCTGTGACCTGGCAGTAGTCGCGATCGGTGTAAGTCCGAATGCAAAACTTGCCCGCGATGCCGGCATTGCCATTGGTGAGACCGGAGGCATCGCTGTAGACCAACATATGCAGACATCCGATACTGATATATACGCGGTGGGCGATTGTGTCGAGATCATTAACCTCATCACCGGCAAAAAGGTCCTCGCGCCCTATGGCGACCTTGCAAACCTTGAAGGCCGGGTAGCAGGAGAAAATGCTGCGGCCGGCAATAACGCGACATTCCCGGGCACCATCCAGACGGGTATATGCAAGGTGTTCGATTACACGGCAGGCTCTACAGGATTGTCCGAAAAGGCTGCCCGTGAGGCAGGGTTTACCGATATTGAGACCGTGATCAATGCAAGCCCCGATAAACCGGGTTTTATGCAGGGGAAAATACTTGTCACCAAACTGGTTGCCGAAAGGTCTTCGGGACGCATATTGGGCGCTCAATGCGTGGGGTTGGGCGACGTCAGCAAACAGATCGCACAGTGGGCAATGGCGATAAAAGGCTCTCTTACGGTCGACGATATGGTCAATGCCGATCTTCCCTATGCACCGCCATTTTCCCTCGCGATAGATCACGGGATAGCGTCAGCCCATATTATTCAAAACAAGATGCGCGGATTTATGAAAGGAATATCGTGCGCCGACGTCAAAAAGAAAATAGAAAATAAAGTAAACGTATTTTTTCTGGATGCCCGCGGCCCCGATGAATACGAAGAGATGCGGCTTGGCATCGGAGAAACCCTGATCCCGATCGGGATGCTGAGAAAGAGGCTTAATGAGCTTCCCCAGGATAAAAACACCGAGATCATCTCTTACTGCAAGATATCTCTCAGGGGGTACGAGGCAGCCCGCGTTCTGGAAGCGAACGGCTGGAAAAATGTAAAGGTCATGGAAGGAGGGATCATGGCATGGCCCTTCCATCGGGAAAAGTAAATTATTTTGTCAGGATGGTTCTTGGCGCAGGAGAGGGTCCTCACCAGATTTTGCGGAGAACCGAGCAAAACCCGTAACAGCGGGCCGTAAAGGGACCGGACACAGCCATCAGTATCCGGGCCACACGGCTATATCCCTGCTCATGAACCTTTGGATCCGAAAGATACATTCCCAGCAATCCCTGAATCACCGTTTTCAGGAAAACCGGATATGCGTAATCACTGCATTTATCGAGCGACTGTTCGATGAATAGTACCAACCTTTGTACAATTTCGTTACTGTTTTTATAGTAAAAAATAAAATTCAGGTCCCCTCCGTCACGGTCTTCCTGCTGGTCGATAAAATAATCCAGTAGTATGTGAAGACCGCAGACCCACGGAAAAAAAATATTCACGATATTTTTCCCATAACCTCGCTGTATATCACTTCGTGTTGCGGCGCCGAATAGAGCGAATATCCCGAGGGTTGATCCCGCTGCCGCAGAAAACTCCTGCCATTGTATCGAAGGATATGCCGGCTGATGTTCCATTGCCCACGATGAAAGGGACCTTTCACGAACATTTCTTTCGAGGTGTTTTAATACCTGTAGATCGATATAGAGCCCAGCCAGCTTCAGCACTTCAGGCTGTATTATGGAGTAGGAAGGAAGTTTTACAAGGCATGCCCGGCATGTATAGACCAATTTCTCAATATAGCCGTCATCGTCCTTAAATATGAAGGATTCATAATAATTTGACAGTTCCTGTTCGGGCCGCAGGGCATCGAGAAGGGATTGATGCAGTCTGCGGAACACAGTCCCGTTTATAAACAATGTACGATCGCACAAATTGTCCAGGTAATCGCATAAAGTCTGATAAGCAATGATCAGGTCGAGGAGCAGGGACCTGTATTCCGGATAACAAAGGGCAAATACGGCCCCGCCATGACAGTGGAATCCCTTGGCCTGTATACTCGCGAGGGCCTGTTTTCGCAATTCATCATCGCGGCAAACCCGTGCTTTTCTTTCCCAGTATTCTAATCGCTTCTTGACCTGCCAGACGATCTGCAGTGTATAACGGCTGAGAATAATGCTTTGTTGGACCATATTTCCTTTTGGTTGCGAGGAAAAATTCCGATGGGCCATCGCCCTTACCGGCCATATCATAACAGACGCAATGAGCAATGCATTGAATCTCTTGCTGAATTATTAATACCCGCCTTTTAGTATCGACGTTCCCATTGCTTCTCCCTTGAAAATCAGGATACCCCATTATGGATACATATTCTGTCCTCATAATGATGAAATATTACCCCATACTTTCTATGACAATCTTGACGATCAACAGGTTTAAACATCCGTTCGGGCTTGACGTCATGAATCAAATCTGATAGTGAATGGATACTGCATATGGAAAAAGACATGCGTCCATGGGGCTATTACGTTGTGCTTTCAGATGAGCCCGGCCATAAGGTCAAGAGGATCGTTGTCAATCCGGGCCAAAAGTTAAGCTTGCAAAGACACAGGAAGCGTTCGGAACACTGGTATATTATTGAGGGCTCGGCGATCGTAAGGAATGGTGCCGATGAAATTCATGTCGAGGCTGGTATAAGCGTCGATATTCCGCGTTTGTCGTGGCATCGCATTGGCAATCCCGGTGATAGGCCCGTTGTTCTTATCGAAGTCCAAACAGGCGATTACCTGGGGGAAGACGACATTGAAAGAGCTGAAGATGATTACGGACGCGTCAAATAAAGCAGATCAAAGAATTATGAATTATTGTTCCATAAATGATTCACGCACTATCCCATCAAATGCATTTTTTAGCGGGCTATAATTCCGCCTGACAAGCAGATGACAGCTTCCACCTCCGGGCAAGGGAAGGGGCCTTTTCATTCATGCTTATGTAATACGTATGTGCGTGGAAAATAGGCGGCATTGATGCCCGGCCGGTCATTTGCGGTTATTGTTTTTCCTGAGTATGGGATAAATAGTGATAGTAACTCCGCAATAATTCGACTATGTCTTTGTAATACAATATGGTACCTTAATTACTATAATCAAAATTATTCCAATATGAATTAATCCGGAGACATCATTCAAATCTGGCAGGGACGCTTTTTGACAGGGTATTGCCGTGAACAATGAACAATCGATTCCTTCGATTGACGATCTACGGATAATTGAGATTCTTCAGGCTATCCCGGATATGATGTTCCGTATGGACGGCCAGGGTGTTTTCCTTGATTACAAAGCGGATTTTAAGGATCTTTACGCGCGGTCAGTCCCCACGATCATCGGCAGGCGATGCCGCGATATAACCCCGCCTGAATTTGCCGGGCGTGTAGAAGGATATATCTCCCAATCGCTAAAAACCCGGTCACTGAAAATATTTGAATATGAGCTGCCAATTCCGGAAAGAGGCGTTCGGCACTATGAGGCGCACATGGTCCCGAGCGGCGACAATGAGGTCTTTGTGATGGTCCGGGATATTACGGACAAGGTGCATATGACCAGGGCACTTCGCAAGGAGAGGGATTTCACTTCCACGATACTCGAATCATCAATTGACGGGATCCTCGTTGTTGATACTAGCGGGGCTGTCCTTGCACATAATCAACAATTCGTAAAAATATGGGGAATTCCAGAAAAGGCACTGGAGACGGGCTGTGATGACAAGCTTTTGGAATTGGTTCGAAATAAACTCACCAACCCGGACGAATTTTTGGAAAAAGTGAAATGGCTCTATAAGAACCATCAGGATATAAGCCGCGACGAGATACCTCTTTCAGACGGCCGGGTGCTCGACAGATACTCCGCGCCGGTTATAGGAAAAGATGGATGCTATTACGGACGGGTGTGGTATTTTCGCGACCTGACCGAGCGAAAACAGCTGGAAAATGAATTGAAGGCCCATCGGGACCATCTTGGCTCCCTGGTCGCCGAACGTACCATTGAAATTCAGGATGAGATCAACAGGCGAACCAAAAAAGAAGAACAATATACGTCCATAATTGGATCGATCATAGAGTGGGTATGGGAGACAGATGTCCGGTTTGTTCACACGTATTTGAGCCCGCGTATATTCGACGTGCTCGGGTACAGGCCGGAGGAACTGATCGGCAAAAGCCCGGTAGATATTATGCCTGCCGGCGAGAAAATGAGGGCAACGCCGATCATTCGAAAGGTCTTTGCACAAAGAGAACAACTTGTAGCCTTCCAAACGCTGCATATTCATAAAGATGGCAGGCTGATTTTTATTGAAGCTAATGGTAAGCCTTTTTTTGATGCCCGGGGCCAGCTCATAGGATACAGGGGAAGCGCGCGGGATATAACGGAGCACAAGAAAACCCTCGATGCTCTCAAGGAAAGGGAAAAAGACCTTCGGGCAAAATCAACAAACCTGGAAGAAATTAATGCCACACTTCGCGTATTGCTGAGGCAAAGAGAGGATGACAGAAAAGAGCTCGAGCAAAAATTCATGTCCAACGTGAAAGAGATGGTGCTTCCGTATGTTCAGAAAATGAAGAAAATTAATCTGGAGCCTAAATACAAGGCATATATGGAGATTATAGCCGCTAACCTCGATCAGATCATTTCCCCCTTTCTCGGAAATATAAGGAATTTTAATTTTACTCCCCGGGAGATCGAGGTGGCGAACCTGATACATGATGGCAAAACAACAAAAGAAATAGCAGAGATCATGGGGGTAGCTCCGAGCGCTGTGCATTCGCATCGCGATAATATCCGCAAAAAGCTAGGCTTGAACAATAAGAATATCAATCTCAGGTCATTTCTTCAGACCCTAAAATAATCAATACATCTCATTCTCCACCCTTCTTTCCGGGAGATCATTAAACGTAATATGTCCGGTCAATCGTTAAGTAAAATGCGTGAATGAACGGTAAGTAAACTGAGCAGAGCATTAGTTTATGCTCAGAAGCCCATAAATGAACGATATTGCCGATATATCCGAAGTTACAAAGCTCGTTGGCAGGTTGATCCCGGGTACCGAGGAACAATTCCTTCCCATCGGTTCGGGGCTCAACAAGGTATATACCGATGAGGAGAATGTATCCAGGCAGGCATCAGCGCTTGTGGGCCTTCTCGATAGTTCTCCAATGAAGGGAACGATTGTCCGGTTTCGCAATGTCCTGGGCCAGTTGGAGGGATACATAGATAAATTTCACCAAAGGTTCGAATCAGGGTATTCAGCTTTAAAAGACGTAGGGAATGCCGTTACGGATGTTGCAATCCCCATGGCGAATTTCCGAAAGATCGTTGCCCGCAAATCATTTGAGGCATGCCTCGCAATAGTCCCGGAGGATTCCCCGTCGAAGCTTTTCTTATCGCGTATTACGTCTTTTCAATCGGACCCTCCCGGCGATCAATGGGAAGGGATCTGGAACCTCAGCGGAAAATAAAAAATAGGCCCCTCAATTGAGGGGCCTTTATTCAGTGGTCACGTATCAATACTTGTTGCCTCGTGATCCACTGTCACTGCCGTTTCCGCTTCCGCCGGTAACACCGGTCGTGCTGCCGGGACCTCTGCCTCCCCGCCCGGTGCCGCTCGCATCTCTCCTGTCTTCATATTGCTTCTTTTCGGTGTCCTGCGCTACCTTCTGCCTTTCCTGCTCGTAGTTCGTAGAAATCTCGCTTAATTTTGCCTGGTCTATATTCCTTGCGGCGGCGAAGATCTGGCCTTCCTCGCGCTGAACATGTGCGCTGACAAGCTGATTAAGCTTGGAAACATTTGCATTGAAAGTGTTTTCATTTATCGATTTATTGACATCTTTCAGGGCCTTTCCAATCTGATCATGTTCTTTCCGAGCCTGTTTCGCCATATCTTTGGTATTACTATTATCCTTCATGGCGTCGTACAGGGTCTTTTCCTCCGCCTTCATGTGCGGATAGAGCGCAATGTTGAGTTGGCTTACCATCTCGTTGCGCTGGGTCGGGTCAGTAACATTCTGCAGACGGGACAACATTTGGCCTACCTGCTGGTGCTCCTGCTTCAGGGTCGCGAAAATATCACTGCCCTGCATAGAGCTGCGGCTCATGTCCCCCTGTCTCTGCATATCGCTGCCCGGCGTGGCTGGCTGGCTTGGAGTAACTGACCGGGACCCGGGGCCTTCCTGTTCTGGCATATCGCTGCCCCGTTGGCTTTGTGCCTGTGCATACTTCGTTGTTTTTGACATGTCCGTAATACTTCGCGTAAACGACGTAGTTACGAAGGCTAGTCCGATAAGTACCGCCAGTGAAAAAAGCATAAACGTCCTTTGCATAAAAAAATCCTCCTTATTTGATGTGGCAATGCATTCGGTTCATAACTTCTGTCTTTGGCTAACTCAAGAACTGTGCCAGAGCGGCCATGGCGCGATATAAGAATTTCAAACCAATGCAATTTGCGGACGTTGCCGATAAAAGTGGCAGACTTCGGAGGCGGGTATGACATGAATTGATAGCCTTATCGGGCAAGACTATTCTTGTCTCGTGAGATATTCGTCTTTCATTTCAAGAACCCGGAATAATCACGGATATGTTGGTCCTGGTATATTTGATTTGATCTACTTTATCGAGATCATTGCATAATTAGCGAATGACCAATTTCAATCATTGACAATACCATAATGATTCATAGTTTGGGTGATGATCATAGTGAGATCATCAAAAACAAAAGTTGGAGGTACAATATGAAGAAGAGCATTATAATTTGTTCGGTACTGGGCATTTTTATAATTTTTGGAGGAGGACAGGTCTTCGCCCAGACAAGTTCGGGCCCGGGAAGTAACACTGTAACAACCCCCGGTGCCGCCCCCAGCGAAGAGGGAAGCCCGAGCGCCACACCCGGAAGCGAGTCAGGGGTAACCCCGAGCGACCAGACAAGTCCGAGCGCAACACCCGGCGAGTCAGGTGTTACGGGGAGCACAGGATCACAGGAAGCAACCCCGAGCGACCAGACAAGTCCGAGCGCCACACCCGGAAGCGAGTCAGGGGTAACCCCGAGCGACCAGACAAGCCCGGGTACTACGACACCCGGGGCAACATCGACATCTCCGTCAAGCGGCAGCATGAAGGACTCGTCAGACCCGACAGGCTGTGCGGGCGATCCAAACGCAGCTTCAACCAGTCAAAAATCAACGACCACCACGGAAACGACAAAAACAAAGAGCACAACAGATACGAAGAAATAGCCGGCATATTGAAAGCTCGTCTGGCTGTTGAAGGTGAACAAAACCATTGATCACTGGATGGTCCGCCTTGAACAGCCAGATTTTTATGAAGTCTTACTCTTACTCATCACTTCCGGTGCCGGATAAGCACCTGTGGAAATGCCCGAATCACCACCCGACGTCATTCAGGCGGCTTTTGCGCCGGAATCCAGCGTTTTTCTGACATTATTGGTGCGGGATGAGGATGACCGGAATTGAGAAGATTGTTAATGTTTTCAGGATAACGGGTAAGGTAGTATTATTATAGGGTGGATCGCTTGATCTTAGCCTGAAATCTCGGATTCGGGCACCCGGATTACTTTTTACAGGAGGCGATGCAATGGATCTTGAAAATGTCGAGGTTCAGGACCTGGTGGCTATATCTTCGGAAGATGTCCGTACGGGTCTCAGCACCGATACCATACGGCGCGCCATTCTGGAAAATCTCAATTTTATCCAGGGGCGCGTACCGCGCATTGCGACGCAAAATGATTGGTACATGGCAGTCGCATATACAGTGCGGGACAGAATGTTGAGCCACTGGGTCCGTTCAACCGAAGAACTGCGTTTGAGTTCACGAGCGGTTTGTTACTTTTCCGCCGAATTCCTGATGGGCCCGCACCTTGCGAATGCGATGATAAATCTGGGAATTTACGACCGGACCAGAGAAGCTGTTCTTAAACTGGGACTTGATTTTGATGAATTGATAGCCCAGGAGATGGAACCGGGACTCGGAAACGGAGGACTCGGTAGATTGGCCGCCTGTTTTCTGGATTCTCTGGCCACTCAAAAGATTTATGCGCTCGGATACGGCATCAGGTATGAATTCGGCATTTTTGATCAGGAGATCGTGGATGGCTGGCAGCGTGAAATAACAGATAAATGGCTGGCGCTGGGCAATCCGTGGGAAATAGCGCGCCCGGAGATCACATATTATGTCCAGTTTGGCGGGCGCACGGAACATTATCACGACGAGTATGGAAACGACCGTATCCGCTGGATACCTGACAGGGTCGTGAAAGGAATGGCTTATGATACCCCGGTTCCCGGATACGACGTGGAAATTGTGAATTTACTGCGTCTCTGGAAATCAGAGGCATGCGAATCATTCGATTTTCAGGCATTCAACACCGGGGATTATGTTGGCGCAGTCGAGGAAAAAGTTGCCTCGGAGACGATATCAAAAATACTCTATCCCAACGACGAACCGGCATCCGGCAAGGAATTGAGACTGTCCCAGCAGTATTTTTTCGTGTCCTGTTCATTACAGGATATGATCAGGATCCATGGCATTGTAGGGGGAAAACCGGAGAGCATCCATGATCGATATGCGGTCCAGCTGAACGATACACACCCGTCGATTGCCGTCGCCGAGCTTATGCGGCTCTTTGTCGATGAATTCAGGATAGATTGGGATGCGGCATGGGATATTACGAAAAGGACCTTTGCATATACAAATCACACGCTGCTTCCCGAAGCCCTCGAGAAATGGCCGGTATCATTACTCGGGCGGGTCCTTCCAAGACATCTCGAGATCATCTACGAGATCAACCGGCGTTTTCTCGACGAAGTGCGGCTGGCTCATCCGGGCGACGAGGACCTGCTCCGGCGCGTGTCTCTCATTGACGAGACCGGCGAGAGATATGTTCGCATGGCACATCTGGCGACGGTTGGGAGCCACAGTGTAAATGGGGTCGCTGCATTGCATACAGAACTATTGCAGAAGACGCTCATGAAGGATTTTCATGAATTGGCACCAGGAAAATTCCACAATGTCACGAACGGGATCACGCCGCGCCGATGGATGATAGTGAGCAACCCCGTCATGTCAAAACTGATAACCGATGCGATCGGTGATGGCTGGATCTGCAATTGCCAGAACCAGATACAAAACCTGGAACCTTTCGCGGATGATCCGGAATTCCGAAAAGCATGGCTTGCAATGAAGCATCAGAACAAGGTCGATCTGGCACGGGTCATCGAGGGCCGCACCGGCATCATTGTCGACCCCAAAAGCATCTTCGACATTCAGGTTAAAAGGATACACGAATATAAGCGTCAGCACCTCAATGCCCTTCATATTATAGCGCATTATCTCATGCTGAAACGCGATCCTCAGGCCGATGTTCCGGCGCGCACCGTTATATTTGGAGGAAAAGCCGCGCCCAGCTATTTTATGGCCAAATTAATAATAAAGCTCATTACCTCGATCGCCGATGTCGTTAATGCCGATCCGGAAACCTCCCGTCGCCTGAAGGTAATATTCTTCCCCGATTTTAACGTCAAGAATGGCCAGATCATCTATCCTGCTGCGGATATATCAGAACAGATCTCGACGGCCGGCAAAGAGGCATCGGGGACAGGGAATATGAAATTTTCGATGAACGGGGCCCTCACGATCGGTACGCTCGACGGGGCAAATGTAGAGATCCGTGAAGAGGTTGGCGAGGACAATTTCTTTCTGTTCGGCCTTGATGCCCGGCAGGTCTTTGAGCTTAAGGCCGGGGGTTATGATCCTCGTAAATATTACGAAGAGAACCATGGGCTTCGGGAGGTGATCGACCTTATAGGTTCCGGTTATTTTTCCGGCGGAGATAAAAACGTGTTCCGGCCCCTCATCGATTCGCTCCTTAATTATGACGAATATATGCTCTTTGCCGATTATCAGTCCTATGTCGAGTGTCAGCATGACATTACTGCTCAGTATCGTGATATCGATCGCTGGCTGAAGATGTCAATCGTAAATGTCGCACGGTCGGGGAAATTCTCATCGGACCGGTCCATACTTGAATACGCCGGCAAAATATGGAACGTAACACCGCTAAGGATGAAGTAATAGTAAATAGTGAGGAGTGAGGAGAATCCGGGTGATTTTCCGGTCCCGTTTGGGTTTTTTTTGTTTACTCCTTACTCTTCACTGTCTTTTCCGATTGATTTATTTCCTGCAAACCCGTATAAATCTAAAAAACCAGAAAAGCAAATTCCAAGAAAGGGACCATGAAAAAGTCAAAGGCAATTACCCTCGTGCTGCTTACGGGAACGCTTCTTCTGCCCGCATGCGGCGAAGAAGAGAACCTGAGGAACAAGTATGCAAGCTGGGATGACTGCGTAGCTGATTATAAGGACCCGTCTAAATGTACAAGGTCGGACGAAAGAACTTCTACGGGCTCGTATCACTACTTCGGTCCCTGGTATGCCGCATCGCGTTTCAGGAATAGCACATATAATCCCGGTTACTCAAGCGCAAGAAGCACAGGGGTAGCCCGGGGCGGCTTCGGGTCGTCGGGACATTCGTCGGGGTCGTGATACAATGCGGCGGATAAAACTCGACAGGATACGTGAGAACTGGCAAAAAAAAGTTGAGGATATCGGTTTTTATTTTCACGAGATAGACGGGTCCCCATACTGGGATGAATCAGTATATTATCAGTTTACATCAGATCAGATAGACCATCTCGAAGAAGTCACCGATGACCTTTACAGCAAATGCCGCAAGCTCGTGGATTATGTTTTCCAGAACAATCTCGGTGAACGCATGGGCATACCCGGTCCTTTTTTTGAATTTGCCCGTGAGTCATGGCGAAGCAGGGAACCAACGATCTATGGAAGGTTCGATTTCTGGTGGGATGGTGTTTCCGATCCGAAGCTTCTCGAATTCAATGCCGATACGCCGACCGCTCTTTTTGAAGCAAGCGTTGTGCAGTATTACTGGCTTCAGGACATGTTCCCCGGCAAGGACCAGTTCAACTCGATCCATGAGAAGCTCCTCGATGTCCTTGGCGGAAAGGTCCGGCGGTACTGTTCGTATGAGACCTTTTATACATCGTCCGTGCGGGATAATCTTGAAGACCTGACAACTACCGAATATTTGAGGGACGTAGCGACGCAGGCCGGACTTAAGACCGAGCACATATACATCGATGAAGTAGGCTATGACAATAATAACAGGTATTTTGTCGACCTTGCCGAGAATCGCATACGCTACATGTTCAAGCTCTATCCGTGGGAATGGATGGTCCGGGAAGAATTCGGCCCGCATCTTTTAGAGAAAAACCTCACGTTGCTGGAACCCGCCTGGAAGATGGTCTTAAGCAACAAGGCAATACTTCCCATACTCTGGGAGATGTATCCCGGCCACAGGAACCTGTTGCCTTCCTATTTCGAACCCCGGGCAGATGCTGTCACATATGTCGAGAAGCCATTTTTTTCGCGGGAAGGTGAAAATATCGTGGTCCGCCCTCATTTCAGTTATGCCAGGCCCGAGTCTATCTATCAGGAGTATCGCCAGCTGCCCGAATATTCGGGGAATTACCCCGTTATCGGGTCATGGGTAATAGACGAAATGGCGGCTGGCATAGGCATACGGGAAGATACGAGCCCCATAACGAACAATATGAGCAGATTTGTTCCCCATGCTTTTGACAATTAGCTTCATGAAGAGAGGAGACAAAAATGACACAACCGTCTGTAGATAAGGGTTTTGAATTCGGAACAAAGGAAAATGAATTGCTCCTTAAACTGTCGAAGGACCTTACGAGGCTCGGCCTTGCCATCTTGATAGCAGGTATTCTCCTGGTGCTCTACCTGGTCGTCTCCTACGTGGACCCGGCCGCCGTTGTTCAAGTGAGCGAAGCCCGCCATACCGCGCTTTCTTTTCTCGATTACATGGTTTGGGGACTTATTGCGCTGCTTGTCATTTATATGAGTATCACCATAATTAAACTGGCGATCCCGATAAAACTGATTGCAACCACTTCAGGCCTCGACATTGCCTATCTCATGAGTTTTGTAGAAAATTTGGGAACGCTTTCCCGGGTATCCTTCATAAGCCTGATGGTCATTTGCTGCCTTATGGTAGTCAGCCTTATCATGCTCATACTGGTGTTCTAGGGAAAGATAGTTCAACGATCAACGATTCAACGATCAACGATCAACGATTCAACGTCAAATAATTCATTATAAAGTGTAAAGGTTGCGGGGTGCCGGAATCCTCTCCCAGCGAAGAGAAAGGAACGTTGCGTTGAACATCTCATCGTTGAACCCAATTCATTGATCGTTGAACCCAATTCTTTACCGGTAAAGCAGGGCTTCTGTCCGGTACCACCCGAGGGTTGCATCAAATTTTTGGAGATATGCCTGCGTTTCCGACGGTATGGCTGATGTCCAGTTGTCGCCGTGTCGATCCATGCTGCCTCGTGTCCTTCCGGGGCCGCAGTTGTATGCGGACGCGAGATACCGCCCGAGGGCTGCAGGGTCTTCAAGCAAACGCTGCTTCCGGGTATCATTGAGGACATTCATATCGGCATCGAAAAGGAGAAAAGATGCCTTTGCAGCATTTTCGTGGTCTTCCATTCCTTGCACAAAATCCCTGTTTAAGCCTGCCTGGGGATAAAGATTCGCTATCCTCTTGTACGTGCCGGGCATGAACTGAAAAAGCCCCATCGCTCCCGCCTTTGACCGCGAATAACGGTATGCATTGTGTTTGTTTGTACCCAGGATAACGAGAGTTTCATTGATAAGCTTTTCGGGGGTATATTTTCCGCTCAGGAATTTACCGGGATCGATATGTTCTATGATGGCAAGAACGACTGATATATCGTTATCAATAAAAGAATTGCAGGACCGGGGACTGACGCGCCTGCGAATAAGATCGTTCTTTGCATCAGCGATTACATTTCGCAGATAATCGAGACCGGCTTTTCTGACAACCGGGATGTCGATTCCTTCGGAGTAAGGAGTATATAC
Source organism: uncultured delta proteobacterium (assembly GCA_963823725.1). GTDB lineage: Bacteria > Desulfobacterota > Syntrophorhabdia > Syntrophorhabdales > Syntrophorhabdaceae > Delta-02. Next base: position 114,291 of record CAWGMJ010000016.1, on the reverse strand, counting down.
GACCTCCGTGAAACCGCCGCTGCTGCGCACAGGCCTCTTAAGGGCAAGGACAATCTGATGCTCTTGAGAGATGATCGTGAATTTTGTATTCACGCCGTTGGCTTTCCCCGGTTCAATGACTGCACTTTCTGAACGTGCGCCGAGCCTCGGATGGACCCGGACTATCTTGATCTCCCGCGTCGGTACATTTTCAACGGCGAGAAGTATGGAGAACTCGCCGAGTTCCGGTTTCCCGTACGTCACCTGGGTCTTGTATTTTTGTCCTTGCTTTCCTTTCTTGCCCACCTTGATCTTTTTGACCGACTTCGTGCGCACGACCTTAAAACCGCAGGTTGCCCTTTCCAAGCATGGCCCGGGCTCGCGCGATATCCTCGAAAATATTGAAATTTATACTGTCCCTTTTTCCACCTGGAGACGTTATTTCAATTGATTCCTCAAGATCTGTCTCGATGTCTTCGTCGGTGTCGGTAAGCTGCGCATACAACGGGGCTGAGGTCTGGAAGGATCCTAAAATAAAGGACGCTAGAAGAACGAGCAAAAATACTTTACTGATCAGGGTTTTCAGTGATGGTCCTTTCAATATTATTTTGGAAAATTTCCTAAATATAAATCGAGAAAGTTTTTAAATAAAGTCTTTTCCCAATAATTCTTCCTGCAGGAAATTATTTGGAGCAAGGCACTGATAAATTCACTATAAATTGCTAATCACATGCTTCAAAACATACTTTCCGGTCGTGTCGACATACCCCCCATTTGTGCCCCGCCCGAACCCAAACCCCAGATTTTACCGGCCGCTGTAATAATAGCATATCCGGGGCGGTCGCAAAACGTAAAAGGCTTCCAATATCCTGTAGACTAAAGACCGTCGATAGTGTTCAATGTACCTAACAAATCCAGATACGGGGAATAGCTTTATTATGAAACAGATCCTTATATTTGCGGCATTTATCCTTTTATTCGCACATCCTGTCCATGCTGACAAGGGACCCATAATCTGGCAGGAAAATGTCAATCTCACACAGGAATCTCAAAAGGCGATAATTATGCACAATGGTTCCGTGGAAGTGCTGATACTCGGTACTGAGATGAAAGCAACCCGGGACATCGAAGTCATCGAATTCATACCCTTTCCATCCGAACCTGCCGTCGAGCCGGCGGGCGGGGATCCTTTTTCGGCGATATCGCAGCTCATAGGTCAAAAAGGCCTCGTATTTTTCAGAAGCACCGATCTTGCGGTAAAAGGAGGGCAGGGTGCACAAGCTGCCACAGTTCCCGTCGAGATACGCTTGTCGCAAAAGATCGGGATTCATGACGTGACGGTGGTAAAGATAAATAATGTCAATGAATTCAGGAACTGGTGTGAACAATTCTTCAAGGGAAAAGGCATTAAGGTCGATAATGAGAGACTGTCCCATGTATACGACAATGCCAGGGATTATACGCAGAGAGGCTATACCTATTTTGTCTTCGACCGCATAAATATTTCGGGCGAGACGAGGTTTATCGAGCCTTTGCTTTATAGGTTTAAAAGCCACACATATTTATTATCCCTTGAAGACATCGAACCTTATTGGCGGCACGGGCACTGTCGAGCTTATATTTCTGCTTCCCGGCTCAATAATGGATGACGTATGGCAGAATATTCACAAGATCTTTGACACGGCCAGGCGGCCTGTCATTGAACTGAGCTCATCCTCGAAAATATATCGCAGGGAACTGCGCCCGCAGGTTTTTCTACCGGATTTTTCGGCCCGGGATCGAAGATCTATATGCAGGTGCTGAGATATAAGGGCGCGTATATGTTCAAGGATGATCTCACGTACGATATCGGGAAGCTCAAGCCCTTTGGCTACCGATTTGAGTCGACACGGTGGCAGGGCGAAAAAGAATTTACCCCGGAATTCACACAGGATGAGATCCGTGATCTTAAAGAATTCTTCTGCCCGAAAAGCGGTGACCTTAACTATATGTTCGATGCGCGAAATTACGATCTTGATTGCTGGAATTTCATTCCCAACGAGGAATACGAGATATATTCAGCAATATTTAAGAACCCGCCGTCAGGCATTCCGGGGCGTAATGTCATTATCGAGAAAATGACGAGCAAAAAGGAACTGAAAGGTCCGAAAATTAAACTGGATAAAGCCCTTGTTAAAGATTTTAACGATAAGAACAAAATAAGCCAGCCCCTTGAAAATGCTTTTCCCGATGACGATGTCCCGACCATCTCCTCGCAGGCAACGGAGCAGAGAAACTTTCCTCCCGGCAGGGGAAAGACGTATGTTTCACGCGTCGGGTTTGACCCGGACAGGTCCATAGCGCTCGTTCATGTAGACCACGTAGCCGGACCGCGATCGGGAGTAGCCTATTATATAACCCTTCAGAAAAAAGCCGGTTCCTGGGTCGTAAAGGATTATATAATGGAGGCGATCTATTAGAAGACAGTTCAAGGTTTAAAGTACCCGTTGTCGGCCCGGGTACCACAATGATGAAATCGCAGAATTCATAGTTTTTAACGTAGAACATTGAACATTGAACATTGAACATGACCGCTATGCTTACGGAAGACATACCTCGAAATGAAGCCTGCTGGATGTCACATCTGCAAGGACCACCTTGACCGCGACCGTATCACCGATGCGGTAACTCTTGCGGGTCCTGCTGCCAATGATCCTGTACCGCTCTTCTTCGAAATGATAATAATCGTCAACGAGGCTTGAAACAAGAACAAGCCCTTCTACAAAGATGCCGGTAAGCTCTACAAAAAAGCCGAATGATGTTACATGCGAAATAACACCCTCGAAATGTCTCGCCGAGCTTGTCTTTCATATAGAGTATACGGATCCTCTCCTCAAGTTCCCGCTCTGCGTCCATAACAAGGCGCTCCCGCTCGGACAGGTGGTTAGCCATTGTTGTGAGCTGTTCATCGTTATAGACAGGCTCTTTCGTTCCTGCAAGAATATTCTTCAGTATACGGTGGCAGACAAGGTCGGGATATCGCCTGATGGGGGATGTGAAATGAAGGTAACTTTCCGAGGCGAGTCCGAAATGTCCCCGGTTAACGGCAGAGTAGCGGGCCTGTTTCATTGACCTGAGCAAGACCCTGTTGACGATAAATTCATACTTTGTGCCGCAGACATTTGTGAGCACGTCCTGCAGGGCCGTTGCTGTGCCTCTCTTTTTGTATCCTATGCCGAGGCTTTGGAGCAGGCGCTCGAAATCGCGCAGTTTTTCCTTTTCAGGAGGTTCGTGGATCCTGAAGAGCGCCGAAAGACCGCGGCCTTCAAGGAAACGGGCAACAGCCTCGTTTGCCGATATCATGAATTCTTCAATGATCCGGTGAGAGTTGAGCCGCTCGGACCGGATGATCTGGCTGATACCGCCTTTAATATCCAGGATGACCGCTGGCTCGGGAAGGTCGAAATCTATGCTTCCTCTGCTTTCACGTATGCACGTTATGAGGGCGGCGAGTTCGGCCATATTCTTCGAGATCGGCGAGGCAAAGATCAAGTTTGCGGCGGACCTTTGCATCGTTGTTGACCGTGGCTGCCTCTACCGCCTCGTAGGTAAGCCGCATATGGCTTTTTATAACGGACGGGTAAAACGACGAGCCCGTGATCCTTCCTTGCCGATCAAATCTCATGCTCGCCGTCACGGTATATCTGTCTTCCAGCGGGTTCAGGCTGCATATCCCGTTTGAAAGCACCTTCGGGAGCATGGGCAATACCCGGTCGGGAAAATAGATGCTCGTACCCCGTTTATAGGCCTCCTCGTCGAGGAGTGACCCGGGTTTTACATAATGGGATACATCGGCGATTGCCACGTGGAGGGTAAAGCCGCGCGATGTGCGTTCCACGGCTACGGCATCGTCAAAGTCCCGTGCGTTTTGGCCGTCGATCGTAACGAACTTAAGGTCCCTTAAGTCTTTCCGGCCTGTCGGCAATATATCCGGCGCAACGTTTGCTGCCTCATCCTCGGCGGCTTTGCTGAAACGCTGTGCCAGTGAATGCTTGTATTCGATAAATTTTGTTATGGTCGACAGGCTGGTGAGTTCACCTATGACCCTTATGATCTTGCATTGAGGATCAGGTTTATCCCCGGGGAACGCCGTTATCTCGGCAACGACAAGCTGGCCGTCCGGGATATCTTTATCTCCGCCTAACTACACGATATTCTGTGTTATAACGATAATCTTCAGGAGTAATATAAAGCTTATTATCATATCTCTTTGTGAAACCTATGATCTTATTAGATTTACGAGAAATTACACGGATTATCTTGCCTTCAGGCTTACCCCGGAAGTAATGGTCCAGTCTGACCGCCACGCGGTCACCGTGCACGGCATTGTTAAAATTGCGCGACGAAACGAAAACATCGCGTTGTCCCTCGGTATCGGGTATGACGAAACCATTGCCGCTGCGCGTGCACCATAATGTCCCGGAAATAAGGTTCATTTCCTTGGTCAGGCCGAAGCGTTTATTTTTAAGCTCGATCAAGCGGCCTTTTGCTATGAGCGAATTAATGATCTTCATTAATTCCCTGCGATTCGGCCGGCCCTGGCTGAAGATATTCTCAAGTTCATCGATCCCGACAGGGCGCCGGGCATTTGAGAATATTCTCAACATTTTGTCTTCGGTGATAGAGATCGGATCTTTTCTTTCCACGTTTCATACTATTAATACCTTAATCATCCTTATAACACGTTTGGCGGGGATATTCCAAAACTTTGAAGTATACAGCATTGCTATTTACCTGTTAAGACCCTATAATAGCTTTTGGAGTTCCTATGGACTACAGCATAAAGATAGGCGGCGAAGCAGGGCAGGGGATCCAGACGATCGGCGACGTCCTCGGCAGGGTCTTTGCGCGGTCCGGATATCATGTCTTTACCAATCAGGACTATGAATCGCGGATACGGGGCGGGCATAATTTTTATCAGATCCGGCTGTCGGATATGCCTGTACGGGCCCCGAAAAGGCAGCTCGACATCCTCATTGCCCTAGACACAGCATCAATAACCTTTCATCAGCCGGAAATGCGTGACGAAGGGATCATCATTTATGATTCTGCGTTATTGAAAAAGGTCTTTGACGGGCCGCAATTTCTCGATATCCCGTTTCTCAAGCTGGCGACGGATACCGGTGCGGGCAAAATCGTGGCGAACACCGTCGCCACGGGCGCTATCCTGGGAATGCTCGGTTTTCCGCTTGAGCCGTTGTTTGATATTATGGATATTATCCTGAAGAAAAAGGATGACCAGACCCGTCAGCAGAACAGGCTCTCCGCCATTGCGGGGCGCGATTATGCTGTCAAGAACTGCAAACGTTGTTCGTTTACCCTCAAACCTGCAGGCTCCCCAAAGATGCTCCTTCCCGGCAACGAGGCTATAGGGTTAGGCGCCCTCGCCGGAGGATGCCAGTTCTACAGTGCATATCCGATGACGCCGTCGACAGGCATTATGGTCTATATCGGGGCAAAGGCAAAAGAATACGGTATAGTGATGGAACAGGCGGAAGACGAGATCGCTGCGATCAATATGGCCCTCGGCGCATCATATGCCGGCGTCCGGTCAATGACCGGGACGTCGGGAGGCGGTTTTGCCCTTATGGTCGAAGGGCTTTCGCTTGCGGCCATGACGGAGACCCCTATTGTCATGGCCCTTGCTCAACGGCCCGGGCCGGCCACGGGGCTGCCCACGCGGACGGAACAGGCCGATCTTTTTTTCGCTCTTTATGCCGGCCATGGAGAATTTCCCCGCATTGTATTCGCACCCGGCGATCCTGAACAGGCCATCAGGTTGACAGTGAAAGCCTTTGACCTGGCGCAGAAATATCAGGTCACCGCTATCGTAATGACAGACCAGTATCTTGGGGACAGCCAATGGACATTTGACAGTATTTCCCTTGACGACATGCCGCTTACGTGACTACAGGGCGGATGCAGGAGAAATTGACCGGCTCGACCAATACATGCGGCATGCCTTGACGGAGACAGGCATATCGCCTTTTGCCATACCGGGAAAAACAAGGCATGTTGTTGTCACCGACAGTGACGAGCACACGGAAGCGGGACATCTTGTCGAAGATGCCCGGATACGCAGAAAGATGGTAGAGAAACGGCTTTTCCGGAAGATCGATAATATCAGGAAGGAAATTGCGCCGCCCGCATATTTCGGTCCCGAAGATGCCCGCGACGATCCTGGTATCATGGGGATCGACGTACGGCATTGTCAGGGAAGCGGCGGAAAAACTGGCCGACAAGAAAGTCGGAATGCTCCATTTCAGCGAGATATACCCATTTCCGGGACGGGAAAAATTCGATTATACAGGTCTTCTGACGAGGGCCGAGCGAAGGATATGCATCGAGAACAATGCGACATCACAATTTGCTCAGCTGCTTGCAAGGTGAGACGGGATGCACGATCACAGACAGGATAACGCGGTATGACGGGAGGCCCTGGCTCGTGGAAGAATTACTGGAGGAATTAAGTGGCAGAACTTGAGAAATATCAGGGCGAAGTGCCTGCCTGGTGTCCGGGGTGCGGTAATTTCCCGATATTGCAGGCTTTCAAGGAAGCGCTTGCCGAAAACAATATCGAGCCGAATCAGTTCTGTATCGTATCAGGTATAGGCCAGGCGGGAAAATTCCCCCATTATGTCCGGTGCAATACTTTTAACGGTCTCCATGGACGGGCTCTTCCCGTGGCGACCGGCATCAAGCTTGCCAATCATGCGATGCTGGTCATGGCTGTCGGCGGTGATGGTGATATGTACGGTGAAGGCGGCAATCATCTCATTCATGCGATGAGACGCAACATCGGGGTCAAGCTTTTTGTCCACGATAACCAGGTCTATGGTCTTACAAAAGGGCAGGCATCGCCGACGAGCATGGAAGGCATGGTTACGAAAAATCAGCCATTCGGAGTTCTTTCCGAACAATTCAACCCCATGGCGATGGCCGTTGCTCTCGACTGCGGTTTTGTAGCAAGGGGTTATGCGGGAGACAACAAGCATTTGAAGGGCCTGATCGGGGAAGCTATCCGGTATCCCGGTTTTTCCCTGGTGGATATGCTCCAGCCATGTGTATCGTTCAATAAAATAAATACGTATGAATGGTATTCCAAAAGAGTTTATCACATAGAGGATGACCATGACCCGCGAGACAGGGCCAGGGCGTTTGAAAAGGCGCTGGAATGGGGCGACAGGATACCTATCGGGGTTATCTATCGCAATGACCGTCCCAGTTTTGAAAGCCGGGTCCCCGTATTGAGCGATAGGCCGCTCGTCGACGGCAGGCCGCAATGGGAAACGCTCAAAGAAAAATTGGCTGAAACTTTACGCGAATTCTATTAAAATACATATCCAGTTCAAATCAAAAAGGAGGGCGCGATGAATCTCAAGGCTATTCAGAAGATCTGTTACGGGGTGTACATCATCAGTTCGAAGAAGGATGGCAAGATAAACGGGCAAATAGCCAATACGGCCTTTCAGATCACATCCGATCCGCCAACCCTGGCGATCAGTGTCAATAAACAAAACCTGACCCATCAATTCATCGAGTCAAGCAAGGTCTTTACCGTATCGATACTTTCAAAATTTGCACCTATGACCCTTATCGGGAAATTCGGGTTCAAATCCGGAAGAGATATTGATAAGTTTGCCGATACAAAATATAAAGCCGGCAGGACCGGCGCGCCGATCGTTCTCGACAGCACCGTCGGTTTCCTGGAATGCGAGGTCCTCAGCATGACCGATGTCGGGACGCATACGATATTTATCGGGAAGGTTGTCGATTGCGATGTGCTCAGCGACAGCGAACCGATGACATACGCATATTATCACGCGGTCAAGGGTGGGAAGGAACCGAAGACGGCGCCGACCTATGTCAAGGAAGAATCAACAAAACCGGCCCCTGAAGAATCCGGAAAATATGTCTGCAATGTTTGCGGGTATGTCTATGATCCCGCGGTCGGAGACCCTGATAACGGGATAAACCCGGGGACACGCTTTGAAGACCTGCCGGATTCATGGGTCTGCCCGATATGTAATGCACCGAAAAGCGAATTTTCGAAAGAATAAATAACGAGGGACAATAATGGCGTAGATATTATACGGGAGACTAATTTTGACACTCTTGGAGCCCCGCGTAAAGGAAAGGTCAGAGATATTTATGAGCTGGACGGAAAGTTGCTGATCGTCGCCACGGACAGGCTTTCCGCCTTCGATGTTGTGCTTCCTACGGGCATAGAAGACAAAGGCAAGGTGCTTACCAGGCTCTCCCTTTTCTGGTTCAACCAGGTGAAGGATATCATTCCGAACCATATCATCGAAACGGATTCCGACAAATATCCGGAAACGCTGAAGATATATTCAGAATCTCTTCAGGGACAGGAGCATGCTTGTGAAAAAAGCCAGCGTCCTGCCCGTCGAATGCGTCGTGCGGGGATATCTGGCAGGGTCCGGATGGGCCGAATATCAAAGATCCGGTACAGTTTGCGGCATTAAATTGCCCGAAGGATTGAAAGAATCCTCCAAACTCGAAAGACCTATTTTCACCCCATCCACAAAAGCGGAAGAGGGCCATGACCTTAACATCTCATTCGAGGAAGCGGTCAAGATAATTGGCGATGACCATGCACGCAAACTGAGGGATTCCAGCATCGCCATCTACGAAAAAGCGCGGGACCTTGCAGAGAAAAGAGGCATTATCGTGGCGGACACGAAGTTCGAGTTCGGCCTGATCGAAGGGAATGTCGTGCTGATCGACGAGGTCCTGACGCCGGATTCTTCCCGTTTCTGGTCGATCAAGGATTATGCGCCCGGTAAATCGCAGGACAGCTATGATAAACAGATAGTGCGCGACTATCTAAATACGCTGGACTGGGGCAAAACATATCCCGGCCCCGAGCTCCCGCCGGAAATAGCGAAAAAGACCTCGGAAAGGTATAAAGAGATATACGAGATACTTACGGGGGAGAAAATATAAGAGATCGTAAGGCGTTAGGCGTGAGGCGTGAATAGTAAATAGTGAGGAGTAAGGAGTTGAAAACAAAGGCCGGCCGGTCATCCGGGCGGCTTTTTTCTTTGGTCATATCCTCGATCAGTTTGGATTTTTCGACGGGGTCATGCACGGGGAAGTGCCCCATTTGAATATCCTCTGATAAAAACAGGGCAAACGGTACCGGACCCGTTGCCCTGTTGATTTAAGATGAAATGTTATTAAGGGTTGTTCTTGTAGCAGCCGTAGAAGACGCCGTTCTGGACCAGAGGACCGACGTTGCTGCCGCCGCCTGAACTCCACTGTGTGCAGCCTGGTTGAAAGACATACTTGCCGCTGCCGCATTTAGAGCTTGCTCCCTGTGCCGATGCGCAGCAATAGTAGCCCGTGGCATCGCACTGCAGGTAGGCGCCAAGTGCGCTGGTGCCGCTGCAGGAGGGCTGTCCCATGTAGATCTTTCCCTGGAAGTATTTGCCCCCAGGACAGCTATTCGTAGTAGTCGTAGTCGTCGTATTCGAAGCCGCCGCCGCTTTTTTCTGGATCTTTATGTCCAGGGAGTTGCTGGGTGCGTTAGGTCCGAACATACCATAAATGTAGAGCTTACCCGTATGTTTGCTGATGGCGTCCTGCTCCGCCGCCGATTTGCCGGCATAGACGTCGGGAACTTTTATTTGCAGCATTCCCACCAGGCAGGTATTCGGCTGGTACGGCACAGGCACTACCGGGTTTACCATGGGCGGCTTTTGGATGTTCGTCTTCACGCTCTTACCGGGCAGGTATTCAAAAACTGCCCAATACATCTGGCTGGGATAATATATCAAGGTATTATGCCAGTTGCCCCCGTTCACAATTATGTTGTCTCCTTCGCGAGGGTTAGCAGGATTGACCTGATCGAGGATCGACCACAGCGATATGATATTGAAGCCCAGTTTGTTGCTTATTTTCGTGTTCTGCTTGACGTAGATGAACTTTGCCTGCTGGATCCTCTGTCTGTGCTCGGCTTTCTTTGCGGTCGTGTTGTACCCGTTATAAATATTGGGAACCGTGATCTTGAACTGTGTATTGCTGACAGGCTGCGGAGTCTGCTCGAACTTCTCTCCGTTCGCCAACTCCACAACGGCTCTCCAGGCGGCTATAGCGCCGAAATTCTGGCCTGTCACCGTCAATACAGCACCAGGCGCCGGGGACGTTGAGTTCAAAGACTGGAGGACAGGCGTTGGAGAATCCGCATCAGCAACGACTACCAGACCCGGTACCAGGGGCAGCAACAACATGACGGACGCAATAACCAGATAGACAAAAGACCGAGACAACCTTCGAATCCTCATACCCTTCCTCCATTTTCGATTGATTTTCGTCATGATACCTAGTAATTTCTTTTTTCTTCAAGGCCAATTCGCAGGTTAATCAGTTAGGGGTGAGGAGTTAGGAGTGAGTGTGTAAATACAAAGCCGCCGAGAGTGTCGCAATTCCTATCCGTATCAGAGCCGTCTTTTTTTGGTTCTTTGAGAGAAAAAAGTACTCTCCTCACTCCTTACGTTCTTCATTTCACGAGATTCGACAGTATCATCACCGTTCCGTACGGGAATATCATGAGGAGCATGATGGCGATGATATAGGACGGTATGTAGTAAAAGCTTCCTTTGAATACGGTCGCGAGCGGAATGTCTTTGGCCATCCCGGCTACGACATAGCAGCACAGGCCGACGGGCGGCATAATGGCACCCATTGTCGTCACGATGGTTATGACCTGGCCGAACCAGATCGGGTCATAACCCATCTGCATTACTATCGGATAGAAGATGGGCAATGAAACGAGAAGAAAGGCGAGCGCGTCCATAACGCAGCCGCCGATGATGTAGCACATGATGATCATCCAGAACAGGGTCCAGCCCGGCAGGCTCAATGTCGATATCCACGATGCTGTTTCGAAGGGCAGGCGGGTCACAGCGAGAAATCTCCCGAAGATCACTGCTCCCGCGACAATAATGAACACCATCGCCGATATGCGCAGTGTATCTGTTATCGACGCAATAAACCCCTTCCAGGATAGCTTGCGCCGTATCAGGCACATGACGAGGCCAAGGGCGCAGCTGGCCGCTGCCGCCTCGGTAGCGGTGACATAACCCGTAAAGAGGGCATACATGATGATCCCAAAAAGGATCGAGATCTCGATGAGGTCGGGCAGCGCCCCGAAACGTTCCCGCCATGTGCTCCTCGGGCCTTTTGGCCCCCAATCAGGATGGCGCCAGCAGATATAAAAGACCGTGGCAGCGATGAGACCAGTCAGGATAATACTGGGAATGACATTTCCAAAAAATAATTTTCCGATGGACTGTCCCGTATATAATCCGTAGATAACGAGGACTATGCTCGGAGGTATCAGGACGCCGAGCGTAGCCCCGGCGGCAACAGCCCCGGCATTAAGCTCGGGCTTATAATTGTATTTCTTCATCTCCGGTATGGCGACCGTGCTCATGGTTGCAGCGGTTGCGGTATTCGAACCCGCGATCGCGGAAAACATCGCACATGCCATGATCGTCGTTATTGCCAGCCCTCCGCGGTAATGACCGAACCAGCGGTATGTCGCATTATAGAGGCTGTTATTGTAGCCGCCCCAGTGCGCGAATTCACCGACCAGGATGAACATGGGAATAACGGTAAGCCCATAGCTTGAAAAGATGTTCCACATATCCGCCCCGATCATCCCCAGGGCCGCTTTAAATGACGTCACATAGACTACACCGATGAAATCCGACGATAGCCATTGTGAACGCTGCCGGGATCCTCAGGAGAAAAAGGATAACGAACATTACGATAATGCCGATAACGCCTACGATGGGGCCTTCCATTATTTCACCTCCGTGCGGCATACAAGGCTCAGGAGATCGACAAACAGTGTCAGGGCCAGCACGGCGAAACCGAAGGAAACGGCAAACACGAACGGGTGATAAACGATCTTGAGCGTCTCTGACAGCTCACCCGATTCCATGATCTTCATGCCGCATTCATATACCTGCCAGGAAACGAGAACAAAGAATATCCCGCTTATGACATAATTAAACCCTTCCAGGGCACCCCGGACCTTTTTCGGGAATTTTTCCGTCAATATGTCGACGACGATATTTCCTTTATGTTTCTCGGTGTACCCGAGAGCGAAAGCTATAACCACTGCACCGAGGAATGACACGACTTCATATGCCCCGCGATACGGAGCATGGACTATTCTGAGGACGACATTTGCGGTTGCCACGGTCATAAGCGAAAGGACGGCAAGACCGCCGATGATCATAAGTAGCCCGTTCATTGCCACGTTGAATCGTTCAAGGTGTTTCATCGAATATCTCCTTAATTGTTCGAAGACCGTTCATTTATACTTCTTTTCATATTTTTGCTTCAAAGCGTAGACATCCTTGATTATGTCCTTTCCCGGCAATCCCTGGGACGTGATCTTCCTGACATAATCATCGATCATAGGCCTTGTGAGGCGGGCAATTTCATTCTGGTCCGCCGCGGAAAGGGGAATTATCCGATGGCTGTATTTCTTTTTTGACCATTCCAGAGCTTCCCGTACGTGTTCGTCAACATATGCTCCCGTCCATTCGGCCTGTTCGCGTGCCAGGGAATCAATGGCTTTCTTTACATCTTCGGGGAGCGCGTTATATTTTTCCTTGTTCATTACAACAGCGAAAGAAACCACAAAGAGATTCGCCTCGGTTGCATACGGCAAATATGATGCAAAATTAAAATCTTTCAGGATCTCCATGGAAGAAACGTTGCCTTTTACGATACCTTTCTGGATCGCCTCAGGCGCCTCGGATTGCGGCATTCCGATAGGTATTGCGCCAATCTTTTTCAGGACATCTGTTCCTGTGCCGGATGTTCTCAACTCCATGCCTTTTAATTCCTTGAGCGACCGTACGGGCATTTTTGTCATGATATCCGCCGGGGGACAGGTGAATACCGTGATCAGTTTGACTTTCGCAAATTCTTTCGGCTGATATTTCTGCAGCAGGTCATAAAGCGCCATACTCGCTGCCCGCGCGTTCTTGAAGTTGAGGGGCAGATCTATGGCCTCCGAGACCGGGAAATCTTCCCGGTTGATAGCTCATAGCAAAATTACCTATGTCCGCGGTGCCGGAAACAACTCCGTCAAATATGTTCTTTGCCGGCAAAAGGGTGCCGCCCGGAAAGGTCTGCACCCTGACCTTGCCGCTTGTTCTCTTTTCAAGCTCTTTGGCCCATCGCTCCATTTGAACACAGGGAAATGTTGCAGCAGGGGGGAAATTTGCATAGGTAAGCGTGATAGGGCCGGCTTGCCCGGCAGGAGCGATAAGGAAAGATAGTGTAAAACAGATCATCACAGCGATGGGTGCAAAAAGCATTCTGTCCTTCATTGAAACCCTCCGTTAGAAAATTGAAAAAAGAACAAAAAAAGGCCATGAGTCGCTATAACCCATGGCCTTAAAATATGAAGGCCATGGACGGTGCGAAACCGTCCATGGCCGAACATTTACGGTCTCACACCTGTTATGTCCGCCACCACCAAGCCCATCTGGAATTTGCTATCTGTTGTTTCATCATGTTTAACATGGCTGTTTTTAACATGAAATTATAAAGGTGTCAAATAGATTTACGGGAGATATGTATGTTATGCGGGGTTTTCGATCATGGCTGAGGCCGTCCGGTACGCCTCGATAAAGCTTGTCGGATCGGCGCGGCCCTGGCCGGCAATATCAAATCCCGTTCCATGGCCGGGTGATGTCCTGACGAAAGGCAGCCCGAATGTGATGTTCACTGTCCTTTCAAAATCAAGCGTTTTTACGGGAATGAGGCCTTGATCATGATACATCGCGATATATGCATCGCAATCAACATGATGGAAAAGGGAATCCGCCGGGAAAGGGCCGGAAACGTTTATCCCCATCGACCGGGCGCGTGTCGACCGCGCGTGTGATCATTTCTTCTTCGTGACCCATTATTCCCTGTTCGCCTGCGTGGGGATTAAGCCCGCAAACCTTGATAAAGGGTTTTTTCAGGGATAATCTTTGCTGAAGAGAACGGCAGGTAATGCGTATGCAGTCAAAAACACGCTGCTCGGTTATCCTGGCCGGGGACCTTATTAAGGGGAATATGTATCGTTACGAGACTTACGCGGATCTTCGGATTGGCAAGCATCATGATATAGCTGTCCACGCCGCCGAAATGCGCCAGCATTTCGGTGTGGCCCGGAAACGGTATGCCTGCCATGCCGAGCGATGACTTGCTTATGGGACATGTGACGATGGCCGATGCGCGGCCGGTAAATACCAGCTTGAGCGCTTCGATAATGTATTGGAATGAAGCACGGCCGCAATCGAGCGCCGGATATTCCCGGGGTCAGGTCATTCATGCAGTGCAAGATCGAGGAATTCGACGTCGCCGGCACGGCCACGGCCCGGCAGCTTCAATGAGTATCGGGAAAGAGAAGGCAGGGATGCATAGACACTGTCCAGTGCCTTTGCATCCCCGACAATAAGCGGTATATTTTTTCCCGTGATCCGGGGAAGGGACTTCAGAAGGATCTCGGGGCCTATTCCGGCGGGGTCGCCAATTGTTACAGCAATCCGGGCAACGTTTATATCTTTACCTCGATGTACGATGATTTTTTGATCTTTTCAATATAGTCACGATATCGCTTGTTCGACTCTTCCATCATCATGCGCTCGCCGATCGATTTTTTTACCTCGTCATAGGGGATGACGTCCGCCTTTTTGACCTCGATGAGCTTCAGATATATGCAGGCCGTACGGCGTAGGCACGACAATGGAGAACGAGCCTGGCTGAAGACCGCTAAGACCGCCTCTCTTAAGGTCGGGAGAAGGTCACTTTTTTTGACGAATCCTATATCTCCCCCCTGCGGGGCGGATGGGTCGTCAGATACATTGCGCGCCACCTCGGTCAAATGACGTGCCGGCTGTCAACTGTTTATAGGCTTTTTCCGCCCGTTCGCGGATATCTTTGTGCTGGCCGGATATAAATATCTGCTGGATGTGATATTCTTCATCCTTGAAATAATCCTGATGGCTGTCATAATAGCTTTTCAGCGCATTCTCTGTGATATTGACCTCGGTAGATACTACCCGCATGAGAAGCCGTGTTCTGAGCAAATTCAATTTTATACCCTCTTTGAACTGCTCGTACGTGACATTGTCCTTTCTCAGTTGTTCCTTCAATTCCGCATCGGTGATGAGGTTCTGTTTTTGGATGTTTTCTATAAAGCCAGTGACCTCCTGATCAGTTACAACGACGCCCAATCTTCTTGGCCTGCTGTTTGATCAATATCACCTTCGATATAGGTCTCCAGCCTTTGTCTCATCTGAAGGTTCCGGAAATATTCATCGATGGATGTAAATTTAGTGCTTTGCCGCCTTTCGATCTTCATAAAGGCTTCAAAATCTTTCATTGTGATGATATCGTCGTTTACGATAGCAATAACCCGGTCTATGACTTCGGCATGCTGGCAACGCAAGTGGCCAGGATGAATATGGATGCTGCAATTATCTTTGATAATAATTTCATTTGCTTTTTGGTACCGTGTCCTTTTTAGGTGTGTCGGAGCTATTGACAACTCCCGTGTTAGCCGGTGTATCCTTCGCTTCAGGCTTCGCATCCTTCGCTTCAGGCTTTGCATCTTTTGTTTCAGGCTTCGCATCCTTCGCTTCAGGTTTCGCATCTTTTGTTTCAGGCTTCGCTGCAGCCGGGGCCTGTTCTTTCAACAATGCTTCATTGATGGTTATCTTGGAGTTCTTCCTGAGGTCTTCGATATATTTATCAAGCACTTCTTTCTGTTTTTCCTGGGCGAGCTGCTGTTTAATGAATTCCTTTACTTCTGCAAACGGGACATATTGCGGCGGCTTGATACCTTCGAGCCGGATGATGTGATACCCGAACTGGGTCTTGGTTATCGGGCTTATCTGGCCAACTTTCGTCAGCTTGAAAGCCGCGGCCTCATATTCAGGCAGGAGTGTGCCCTTCGGGTGAAACCCTACCTCGCCTCCCGTAACCTTTGCATTCGGGTCTATTGAATATTTTTTTGCCAATTCGCTGAAATCTTCTCCCGCAGCAAGCTTTTCCTTGACCTGTTTTGCTTCTTCTTCAGATTTCAGGAGAATGTGGCGTGTATTGATCTCGCGCTCTTTCCGGAACTTTTCCTTATTTGCATCATAATATTTCTGGAGATTTTCATCGGTTATATTAGCGCCGGCGGTCAATTTTTTCTTGAGCAAAGATTCGATGACAAGCTGCTCTTTGATCTCCGCAAGCCTGTTCTGAAATTCTTTGTCCTGCTCCACATTTGCTTTTTCAGCCTCTTTCAAAAGAAGCTTCTTGATGATAAGCCTGTCGAGAAAACTTTTCTTCCCGCTCTCGGTGGCAACCATCATTTTCATATTCATCGGTATCTTGTCGAGTTCCTTGTTGAACTCGCCATTGTGATCTTATCGTCATTGATAGTGACCAGGACCTTGCTGTCTTCCTCCTTCTTGCAGGCAAAAAGACTGGCAACTAATAACAGGCAGATCAGGCAGATCAAAACATTTTTCATTCAACACCTCTTAAACAGTCTGGATTTTATATCAATCAACCTATCTCAGAATGTATTCCCGGCAAATATGCCCTATGCATTACAGTTGATATGGATAGTCGATAAACGCAATTCTTATATCACAGTGCCATCATTTCCATCAATATATTTCTTATAAAATTCATGAGTTCGCCTTCACGGAGGTTGGTGTTTATCACGATCTGGCCACCGGGGAGAAGTTTGATTTTCTTACCGGTATCTGTGGCCATACTGAGGAGACGCTGCATATTGAGAGGGGTGCTGTCCGTGACGTGGAGGGCTATCCTGTTCTTCATTTGCTCTATCTTGCGTATCTTGAGACGGGACAGCATCGATTTGAGGGCTATGACCTCAAGGAGATTTGCGCAAGGCGGGGGTATCTGCCCATAACGGTCTTTCATTTCTGCTTCCAGTTCATTGAGTTCGTCTTCATGACGGACCCGGGACAGGCGTTTATACATGAGAAGCTTCTGCGTGGCATCCTCGATGTAAGTATCGGGAATAAATGCATTTACCGGAATATTGATCTCTGTTGACACGTCTTCCTCCGGTACCGTACCAGTGCCCGCATTCTTCATTTTATTTATTGTTTCCTCGAGCATGTCGCAGTAAAGCTCGAACCCGATCAGATTTACATTTCCCGATTGTTCTTTTCCAACAAGGTTCCCTGCTCCCCGTATCTCAAGATCGTAATTTGCAATTTGGAGCCCTGAGCCGAGATCGCTGAGTTCTTCGAGTATTTTAAGCCTCATCCGCGCATCGCGTGTCAGGGTCTCTTCGTCGGGAACAAGAAGGTAAGCATATGCCTGCCGGGTGCTTCTCCCGACCCGGCCGCGCAGCTGGTACAGGTCTGCCAGGCCCATTCTGTGCGCATTATTGATGAATATTGTATTTACGTTGGATATGTCGAGCCCCGACTCGATAATATTTGTCGAAAGGAGGATATCGTAGCGTCTTTTCAATGAAATCGACCATGATCTTTTCAAGGCTGCTCCCGCTCATTTGCCCGTGTGCAACGGCTATGCGCGCATCCGGGAACGATACGTACAAGATGGTCATAAATAACACCTATGTTATGGACGAAATTGTGGACGAAAAAAACCTGTCCCGATCTCTCCAGTTCATTGCGTATTCCCTTCATCACGACATTGTCATTGAATTTGACAACCGTTGTGCGGACGGCATGGCGGTCAAGAGGCGGTGTATCGATAACGCTCAAGTCCCTGATGCCCGAGGTGGCCATATACAGTGTCCTCGGGATGGGGGTCGCGCTCATTGTCAACACATCGACCGTCTTTCGCAGAGTTTTCAGTTTTTCCTTGTGCTTGACCCCAAAACGATGCTCCTCGTCGATAACAACCAGTCCCAAGTCGCGGAATGATATATCCTTCTGAAGGAGCCTGTGCGTTCCCACAATGATATCGATCTGTCCTTTTTTGAGCATTTCGGCCGTTTCGTCCTGTTGCTGCCGGGTCCTGAACCGTGACAGGACGCCGATGGCGATGGGATAATCGGAAAAACGTTCGTTAAAGGTCTTATAGTGCTGCTGCGCCAGGACAGTCGTCGGCACGAGCACGGCAACCTGTTTTCCGTCGAGCACTGCCTTGAATGCGGCCCTCAAGGCTACCTCGGTCTTTCCGAATCCCACATCGCCGCAGATAAGCCTGTCCATGGGTTTCGGGCTTTTAAGGTCGGTGAGGACATCGTTTATGGCATTGATCTGGCCTTCGGTCTCTTCATATTCGAACCGGGACTCCATTTCCCTGAAAAGCTCATCTTCGGGCGGATAACTGTGGCCTTCCGACATCTGCCGTTCGGCATATATCTCCAGAAGTTCGCCGGCGATATCCTCGATCTGGCGCCGCACCCTCTTTTTGGTATTGATCCATAATTTCGATCCCAGCCGGTCTATTTTGGGTTTGACTTTTTCGCCGCCGATAAATTTCTGAACGAGGTGCAGGTCTTCAACGGGAACGTAAAGTTTGTCTCCCCCGAGGTATTCGATGAGGATAAAGTCTTTTGTATAATTATTTAAAGTAAGTGCATTAATGCCCCGGTAAATGCCGATGCCATGATCAATATGCACTACCCATTCACCGGTATTCAGGTCCCGGAAATTGGCAAGAAATTCATCCTGGCTTTCCCATTTCTTCCTCACGACCCTCTTTTTGGGCCCTGCTATATCGTCCTCGGTAAGCACGATAATATCGTCGGTCCTGAAACCGCGCCTGATAGGACCTTCAATAATTCCCCATTCCCTTGCCTTTTTCGGATACCCGATCCTGGTCAGAACGGGAAATACCAGCCCGTAACTTTCAAAGATCTCCTGCAGGCGCCTTGCCTGATGGCTGGTATTTGC
The DNA here is from genome assembly GCA_963823725.1 of uncultured delta proteobacterium. GTDB lineage: Bacteria > Desulfobacterota > Syntrophorhabdia > Syntrophorhabdales > Syntrophorhabdaceae > Delta-02. The sequence goes on along the minus strand of CAWGMJ010000016.1, from coordinate 95,332 downwards.
GAATAGATATACAAAGCGATAATGGGACCATTCTTTCTGCAGCTTTTCCCTGAGGATATGAAAAATATGGGTCTTCTGCGCGGCAAAAAGCTGCCGCAGGTCATCATTTGAAACAGCTTTGATGATCTTTTCATCTGCACCCGTACCGACTATTCCCGAAAAATCCAATTGGTTCGCACGTCCGAGCAATTCTGCTCCACCGTTCCCTCATTTGAGGTGCGGCATCAGCTTAAGGCCTCATCGATACAGGACGGTCCCGGGTGCGCGAGGATAATAGAAGGGTCGAGGTAATCGATTATGGTTGCGGTATCCCGGGCCTCCTCATGCTTCAGGCTGCCCACGGCTATTTCGGCAATCTCTTTCTCCGACCTTTGCGTTACCGCGTTAAAATATCGCAGGGAAAGTATCTGGTCACCGATAAACTCGCATCTGACGGGTTTTTCGGAAGCCGGAGGGAAAAAATCGATGATGCTTCCGCGTTTGGCGTATTGCCCCGCCTCGCGGACGAGAGGCGCGAGTTCGAATCCCTTCGTATCGAGGTCGTCGTGTATGTCTTCGATGAAGATCATCTGACCCACCGTAAGCCTCAGGGCATCGTCCGACATTGACCGGGGAGGGGGAAGGGAACGGGTGAGGGCATGCTGCGGGAAATAACCCTATGAACCGTTCCTCTGCAGTTATCCGGTAGCAGAAAACCGGTCCTTTTGATCTTGTCCTCGTCTTCGAAGAAACGGTCTTCATACGGCGGGAAAAATGCAACATCAGTATTGCCGTAATATGATATTTCTTCACGCATGAACTCAGCGGATCCCTCGTCTTCGTAAAGCACAAGTATTTTTTTGCCGGAATGGGCTATAAGGAAGGAAACGAAGGAGCCGCCCTTGCCTGTAATATAAAGGCATCCATCAGAAAGAAGGTCATGGGAAGATCTATTCACGAAAAATCATACCAGCGATAGTATATCTAGGGATCAGGCAGTATTACGATATTTTTATGGTATTCCCGGAGCACTACGCCGGGAAAGCCTCGGGGAGAGTTCATCCTGTCAGGTGACAATCCCTGAGTCCTTTCCGGGCCCATATTGTATGCCCGAAGTGCCGTCGTGACATCGTAGAAGCGGTGCACCAATTCGGACAACACGCGAACTCCAATCCTTATGTTATTACCCGGATCATCAATTGTCTGATTTCCGTCCCATTTTATTCCCATATCCTGTGCCACGAATTTCGCAAATGACGGCTTGATCTGCAGAAGGCCGCGTGCTCCCATCGGCGACACGACGTCATGCTGGAAATTTGACTCTACCTTCATCAAAGCCAGAATAAGCCGGTAATCTAATCCATATTCCCGTGATGTTTCATGCAATGCGGTGGATATCGCATTCAAATGCCTGGTTTCGAGGCCCTCGTTTCCGTTCCTGACATGAACGGTTATGTGGTCCCTGATATTCTGCTGTTTCTGCAGGGCCGAATATACTGCCAGCACAGGGACGGCAAGACACAGGAATACCATGATCAAAAATGCGGCGAAGCGTGCTTTATACAACGTAAGCATTCTATTTCATACAACATATATTCCGGCCGTGTCAAACTGGGGGGCCCTGATCAGCCATTTAACGTCTGATCAGGGGGTCATCGCAAGGATATCCGGTGCCGAAGTCCATGAAAGTTATTTACTGAAAAGGCATAGTACATTATAATCTCTGCAAAAATCTATCAGTAACCTGGGGGAATCGTGAAAACACGGCCCGGTACGTTTTTGGAAAGTGATACGTTCGAGGTCCTTGCAGAGAATATTCCGGTCGGTATCGCTCTTATTGATCCCCGCGGGAAATACCGGTACGTTAACCCGAAGTTCAGGGAAATGTTCGGATATGACCTGCCCGAAATTCCGGATGGAAGGACCTGGTTTGAAAAGGCATATCCTGATGAAGATTACCGCACGGTCGCAATGAACGCCTGGACAAAAGATTTTGAGCTGCTAAAGCCCGGGGAAAAGAGACCATGGGTTTTTTCGGTAGCGTGCAAAGACTCGAGCGCGAAAATGATCCATTTCATGCCGGTTCAACTCGCCTCTGGTGAGATCCTTGTTGCCTATGAAGATGTAACCGAACGGAAGGCGACCGAAATAGAACTTAAGGACAGCGAAGAGAGATACCGGAACATGTTCGATAATATCCCTTTTCCGACTTTCGTCTACGATTTCGACACCCTGAAAATTGTGGACGTGAATACCTTCGCAGTCCGCAATTATGGATATACGCGTGAGGAAATGGTGTGCATGCAATTGCAGGACCTGTTTCCCGATGGAGATGTCGAGGCCGTATTTGCTCATCTGTCCAAACCCGACCCATCTCAGGAAAAGGTACCGTGGAAACATAAGAAAAAGGACGGAACGGTCATCGATGTTGAGATAACCGGTCATGCCCTTCAATTTCCCGGAAAAAATTACCGGATATTCTGCGCCAATGATATTACGGAGATCCGCAAGGCAGGCGCGGCATTGAAATTCACTCAGTTCGCCGTGGACCGGGCCGCAGTTGGAATTCTCTGGATATCTGAGATGAGCGACATCATTTATGGTAATGATGAGATCTGCAGGCTCCTCGGATATACGAGACGGGAGCTCGGCGCATTGAAGATCGCCGATCTGGATGTGAACCATCCGGAGCAATTCTGGATCGAAAAGAGCAAAAGAATCTCCGACCATGCGGCGGACGGATTTGAGACGGTCTTGAGGACCAGGGCAGGGGGGCTATTTCCTGCAGAGATCAATGGGAATTATATGGAATACGATGGCGGAGGGTATGTCTGCGCGATCATTCAGAACATAACCAGCCGTAAGATAATCGAAGAATCGCTTAAAAGACGGGAAGTGGAGCTGAAAATAGAATCAAATCGGCTTCAGGAGGCGAATACGGCCCTGAAGGTTCTCCTTAAACACCGGGATGACGACAGGAAAGAGCTTGAAAGCAAAATGACCGCTAATATAAAGGAGCTTGTCCTGCCCTACATCGACAAGATGAAGCGGGGAAGTCTGCATCCGGAACAGATATCATATGTTGATATAGTCGAGACGAATTTAAATGACATCCTTTCCCCGTTCCTGCAGAAAATGTCGATGAAATATTCCAATTTCACCCCGACGGAGATCCAGGTGGCCAACCTCATTAAGGCGGGCAAGACTTCAAAGGAGATAGCCGATATAATGAATGTTTCAACCGGCACGATAGATACCCACCGCAATAATATACGAACCAAGCTCAAATTAAACCGCAAAAAGATGAATTTGCGCGCCTATTTAAATTCTTTAGGTTGATTAGGCTCTATATAATATAGAGGTAATCTCTATATTCCGTCTCTATAAATTACATAGTATTCTTTAGTTATACTCTGATATACTAAATCATTCCAAATGATAACAAAAATTCCGCCTTCGAATGTATTGACTTCCCATAGCGAAGCCCCACATAAAAGCTTGCGCAATATAATTTGCTGTTTACTCTGCAGATCAAGCTTCCTAAAGAGACAAAAGTCATCCCCCCGACTGTTTCTTGACAAGTTAAGGGGCTTCGCTATCTTTAAAAACCAGGTAATAGGTGATAGGTAATGGGTAATAGGTGATTAATGCCTTTCCCGTGCCTGATGTTTCGTATGTGACCTCGTGTCAATGCCTGAAATCGACAATATGCCTGCACCGCGGATGCCTTGACTTATCAACGGTTTAACAGCTATAATAGTTAACTTTTTTTGGAGGCCTTATCGTGAGAGATACCTATTGCGGAACACTTCGTAAGGAACATGTGGACAGGACAGTGACCCTCGCAGGATGGGTCTTCAGGCGGCGTGATCATGGAGGGTTAATATTTGCTGATCTGCGTGATGTTACCGGCATCGTCCAGATCGTGTTTTCACCCGATATATCGAAAGATGCACATGAGCGGGCCGGCGATATACGCAGCGAATATGTGCTCAAGGTTACGGGCTATGTCCGCAAGAGGCCTGCGGAAACGGAAAACCTCAATATCCCCACAGGTGAAATAGAGGTTTACGTATCGGACTTTGAGATCCTCAACACATGCAAAGTATTGCCTTTCCAGCTTGATGACGAGGACATAAATGAAGCCATTCGCCTGAAATATCGTTACCTGGACATGAGGCGCCCCGAAATGCAAAGGGTGTTTATCGAACGGAGCAAGGCCTACAAGGTAACGAGAGACTATCTGTGCGCCCAGGGTTTTTACGAAATCGAGACCCCGCTTCTCACAAAAAGCACGCCTGAAGGGGCGCGTGATTTCATCGTGCCGAGCAGGCTTAACACAAGCATGTTCTACGCACTTCCGCAGTCGCCGCAGCTCTTCAAGCAGCTTCTTATGATGAGCGGTTTTGAGAGATATTTCCAGATAGCGCGGTGCTTTCGGGATGAGGACTTAAGGTCCGACAGGCAGCCGGAATTTACGCAGATAGATATAGAGATGAGCTTTGTAACGCGCGAAGATGTCATTGCAGGTGAACGAAGGGCTCATCGTCACCCTGTATGAAGCCTTGAAAGGCAAAAAGCCCCCGGAAGTCCCGTTTCCCCGGATGACATTTGCCGAGGCTATGGACAAGTATGGCAGCGACAAGCCGGACCTTCGTTTCGATCTCACGATCACCGACCTTACCCCGGTCTTTCTCAATACCGAGCTCGGTGTGTTCAAGAAAACGATAGAATCAGGCGGAAGGGTCAAGGCACTCGTGCTTAAAGGCAAGACATTATCCCGCAAGGACCTTGATGTCGCTGTAGACATGGCGAAGGAGCTCGGTTCGGGCGGTCTTATCTGGATACGCAAGGACGCCGAGGGCCTCCAGTCACCCGATCGTGAAATTCTTAAATGACGAAGAAAAGTCCCAGATGATCTCACGCCTTGGCCTCGAGCCGGGCGATGTTGTTTTTATCATGGCCGATAAGCCGCTGAAAGTGAGCGACCTCATGGGCCGGTTCCGTCTTTACCTGGGCGAAAAATACGGCCTTATCGACAAGAGCCTGGACAAGTTCCTCTGGGTCATCGATTTTCCGCTCCTTGAGTACAGCGAGGAGGAAAAACGATACGTGGCCCGGCATCATCCGTTTACGTCCCCCAAGGAAGAACTGGTTGGTTTTGACGGAGATTACGAATCAATTCTCGCCAATGCCTATGACCTCGTTTTTAACGGGGTCGAGCTCGGCGGCGGAAGCATCAGGAACCACCGCACCGAAGACCAGGCGGAGATGTTCCGGCTTCTCAACATAAAGGAAGACGAGGCGGCCGACAAATTCGGCTTTCTCCTCGAAGCGCTTGAAATGGGCGCGCCGCCCCATGGCGGCATTGCATTTGGGTTTGACCGCATTATCATGATGTTCCTTGGCCTCGCAAGCATCAGGGATGTTATCGCTTTCCCGAAAACGCAGAAAGGCTCATGCCTTCTTACGGGCGCCCCTTCACGGGTAGCGCAGAGGCAATTGACGGAATTGAAGATAAGGACTATTGTAGATTGATCCGTTTCGGGGGATATGATGGGAAAAAAAGAAAAGAAAAAGGGATTTATATTCAAACATGTAACCGACTCCTCGCATTTTCCGCTGATCGACGTTGAGAAACCTCAGCTTTTCAGGGACATCTTCCCTTACGATGAAGTATGCAAGGTTAAGTTCGATCACAAGATCGAACTTATCGATCCTCCCGATGAGATATATATCACGGATACCACGTTCAGGGACGGCCAGCAGGCCCGGCCTCCTTTCACGGCCCAGCAGATCGAGGACCTTTTTGAATTCCTGCACCGTTTGGGCGGCCCGAACGGTGTTATCAGGCAGACGGAATTTTTTCTTTATACCGACAAGGACAAGGAAGCGCTGGGCAGGTGCAAGGAAAAAGGATACAGATATCCTGAAATAACGGGCTGGATCCGGGCCAACAAAGACGACCTGCAGCTTGTCAAGGACATGGAGCTCAAGGAGACCGGAATCCTTACCAGTGTCTCCGATTATCACATTTTCCTGAAATTCAATAAGACAAGGTCCCAGGTTTTAAAGGATTATCTCAAGATCGTGGAAAGCACGCTCGACCACGGCGTCATACCGCGCTGTCATTTTGAGGATGTCACGCGGGCCGACATATACGGATTCTGTGTCCCGTACGCACAGGCATTGATGAGGCTATCGGAAGAGGCAAAGATACCTGTCAAGATCCGTCTTTGCGATACACTGGGCGTGGGCATTACATATCCGGGGTCGGCGCTCCCGAGGTCTATCGGGAAGATCATCCGCGCAATGATCGACGATGCGGGTGTGCCGTCCGATTGCCTGGAATGGCACGGGCACAATGACTTCTACAAGGTCCTTATCAACAGCATCAGCGCGTGGATGTACGGATGCACATATGTCAACGGGACCTTCCTCGGCCTTGGCGAAAGGACGGGCAATGTCCCGATCGAAGGGCTCATCATGGAGTATATTTCCCTGACGGGCGAAGACAACGGGGTCGATACCACCGTTATCACGGAGATGCGTAATTATTTCGAGCGCGAGATCGGGCATCACGTCCCCAAGAACCAGCCTTTTGTCGGGCTTGATTTTAATGCCACATCGGCTGGTGTACATATTGACGGGATCCTGAAGAACGAGGAGATATACTCGCCTTTTGATACGGCAAAACTCTTCAACAGGCCGCTTGCGGTCAATATAACCGACAAGTCGGGACTCGCCGGCATATCCCACTGGGTCAATTCCCATTTCGCCCTTACCGGAAAGGAAAGGGTTGAAAAGACGCATCCCGGTGTGGCAAAGATCAATAAATGGATCGCCCGCCAATATGAGGAAGGCAGGGTTACCTGCATGTCGGAGGACGAGATCGAGCACCAGGTCAGGCGCTATATCCCGGAAATATTCGTCTCCGAGTTCGAATTGATGAAGAAGAGGGCGCTCGATATGGCTGCTCACCTTATCGAGCAGTACATAGAAGACCCGGCCATAAAGAGCATGAACCCGGTGCGGCAGGAAGACCGCCTGAAGGCGCTGGTCCAGGATTATCCCTACATCCAGTTTGTTTATGCGGTCAACGGCGAGGGCATCAAGATCACCCGCAATATCACGCAGGTGGTCGATAAGGCGAAATACCAGAAGATCGGCCTTAACGAAGATTTTTCCGACAGGGATTGGTTCATAAAGCCGATGAGCGACGGGAAGATCCATGCGACGAACCTTTATTCATCGCGAATAACGGGGGCCCTGTGTGTAACAGTTTCCGGCCCGATACGCGATGAGATGGGTGATATCGTCGGTGTCCTCGGGCTCGATATCCGGTTCGAAGACCTCACCAAGGCGGAGGCTTAAAGCACGTATGGGAAAGACGCTTGCCGAGAAGATCCTGGGAAGAAATACAGGCACCGACGTTGTGCAGGGGAACTATATCATCGTCAATGTGGACAGGATACTCCTGCAGGACGGAACGGCACCGCTTGCGATCAGGAAATTCGCGGATATGGGGTTCGACAGGTTGTTCGACGGATCAAAGGTCACCTTTTTTATAGACCATGCGTTCACCCAGTCCCCGGATGGAGCTTTCAAACGACCACATGGCGATACGGGAATTTGCGGCACGCTACGGCGCGAACGTGAGTGATGTCGGCGAAGGCATCTGCCATCAGCTCATGTCCGAGAAGGTTCTTCTGCCCGGCGAGGTGCTGGTCGGGGCCGATTCGCATACATGCACGGGAGGCGCCCTGTGTTCCTTTTCCACGGGCATGGGCTCGACCGATATCGCAACCGCCATGGGGCTCGGCAAAACGTGGATGAGGGTCCCCGAAACATTCCTTTTCCGGCTTGGCGGGAAATTTCCCAGGGGTGTGTACCCAAAGGACCTTATCCTTAAGATCATCGGTATGATAGGAGCGGATGGGGCCACATACAAGGCGCTCGAGTTCGCAGGCGAGGCGGTTGATGCAATGCCGGTCGAGGAGCGGATGACGATCGCCAATATGGCCGTCGAAGCGGGCGCGAAATGCGGCCTGTTCCCTTCCGATGATATGACGCGTGCTTTATCTGGAAGAAAAGGGCAGGGGAGCATCCTTTGTCGAGATCAAACCGGACCCGGATGCGCAGTATGAGAAGGTTTTCGATATTGACCTCGGCGACACTGAAACCGATGGTCAGCCTTCCTCATACGGTGGATAATACGAGGGCCGTCGATGACGAAGGATGCAGGGAATGACGGTCAACCAGGTTTTTATCGGTTCCTGCACGAATGGGCGCATAGGCGACCTCAGGGTCGCCGCGCGAGATCTTGAAGGGCAGGAAGAAACACCCCGGGGTCCGCCTTATTGTCGGCCCTGCATCACAGGCCGTATACCGCGAGGCCCTGAAAGAAGGTATACTCGAGGTCCTTCTCGACGCCGGGGCCACTATCCTGCCGCCGGGCTGCGGGCCCTGCATCGGGCTGCATCAGGGCATTCTTGGCAGGAATGAGGTCTGTGTTGCCACATCCAACCGGAATTTTCTCGGAAGAATGGGCAACCCGGAATCCGGCATTATCCTTGCTTCCGCGGCAACGGCCGCGGCGAGCGCATTGAAAGGCAAAGTTTCCGACCCGAGAGAGGTTATGTGATGGTGATCAGGGGAAACGCGTGGCTCTTCGGAGACGATATTTCAACGGACCATATAATTCCCGGGCAGGTTCTATCATCTGCGTTCAAATCTCGACGAGCTCACAAAGCATGTCTTTGACGATATTTCACCGGGTTTCAGCGAGAAGGTCAAGAAAGGCGATATCATCGTGGGCGGACAGGAATTTCGGCCTGGGGTCGAGCAGGGAACATGCGCCTCTCATAATAAAAATGGCGGGCATCGATGCGATCGTCGCCCGGTCTTTTGCCCGCATATTTTATCGGAACGCCATAAATGTGGGTCTTGCCGCAATTATCTGCCCGATCGAGGGTTTGCAGCGAAGGCGACGAACTGGAGATCGATCTCAATGAAGGCGCGCTGAAGGACATAACGACGGGCGAAGCCAAAGGATTTCCCCGCTGCCCGCCATCATGCAGGATATCCTCAATGAGGGCGGCCTCGACATATATATTAAGAAATACAAGGGGTTCACTATTTGATGGAAACGATCAGGATTCCCATCATTGCCGGGGACGGCACCGGAGAGGATATCTGGAACGCTTCGCGGGAGATCTTCGAAGAAGCGCTGCTCCAGATCGACGGGCAATACGAAGAAGATAGAATGGATACCTGTCATTGCAGGATTGAAGGCCCTCGAACACAAAGACCACCTGCTGCCCGCCGAAACGGTCGATGCGATCACCGATTGCCCACTTGCCCTGAAAGGGCCTTTGACGACGCCGGTCGGGGGAGGCTTTCGCAGTGTGAATGTCTATCTGCGCCAGATCTTCGACCTCTATGTCTGCATGAGGCCGATACGCTGGTTCAAGGGCCTGCCAAGCCCCTTGAAAAAGCCGGAGGCTGTCGACATTATAATATTCCGGGAAAACACCGAAGACCTTTACCGGGGAATAGAATGGCAGGCAGGGACTGACGATGCCCGGCATCGTGATCAATTTTCTGAAAGATAAAATGGGCGTTGATCTGCCGCCTGATACCGGCATCGGGATAAAGCCCATCAGCCGCTCCGGGACGCAGCGTTTCGCAAAATGGTCAATGGACGCCGCCATCAGGATGGGGCGCAAGGTGATCACCATAGTCCACAAGGGCAACATCATGAAATATACCGAAGGCGCATTCCGTGAATGGGCATATGAGACTGCGGGAACATATAAAGAGCTGTCAAACGAGGGTGTACCCGGGAAGATAGAGGTCAATGACCGGATCGCCGACAATATGTTCATGCAGGTCATATCGAGGCCTGAGGATTATGACGTCCTTTTATGCCCCAACCTTAACGGTGATTACCTGTCCGATGCCTGCGCGGCATTGATCGGCGGACTCGGGGTCGCGCCCGGGGCCAATTTTGGGGACAGTGTGGCAATTTTCGAGCCGACGCACGGCAGTGCGCCGAAATATGCCGGCAAAGATATCGTGAACCCGACATCGTTTATACTGTCGGGAGCAATGCTTTTCGACCATATAGGGCTTGCCGGGACGGGGGATATGATACGCCGGAGTATTGAAAAAACAATTCAGGAAAAGATCGTGACCTACGACCTGGCACGTCAGCTCGAGGACGTAAGGCCGGTGCCGTGCTCTGAATTCGGCGCGGAAGTGTTAAAGCGGCTGTAAGCCTGAAGTACCTCAATTAATATAGGGAAGGAAATGTTATGTTAGACGATATCAAAGCAAAAATTGACGAACTGGATAGTCGCATCGCCTCGCTGCGAGGTTATCTTTGACCTCCCGAAACTTCAGGAAAAACTGGCAGAACTCGACAAACAGATAGCAGAGTCAAACCTCTGGAATGATCAGGAGAAGGCCCAGAAAGTCTTAAGAGAACGTTCACGTGTCGATGAAGAGTTAAAGTCCTGGCATAAGAAGGAAGAAGAGCTTGAGGAGATCCATATCCTTGCCGATTTTATCCGGGAAACGGAGGATTCGGCAGATGTTGACGAGTTGACGGCACGGGTCAAGGCTCTTGACGAATCCCTTGGCTCATACGAGATCGAAAGGATGCTCTCCGGGGAGAACGATGATAATAACGCGATCATTTTCATCAACTCCGGCGCGGGCGGGACGGAGGCCCAGGATTGGGCCGAAATGCTTTTCAGGATGTACTTGAAATGGGCGGAAAGAAAAGGTTTTGAAACCCAGGTCGTCGACCTTCTGGCTGGCGAAGAAGCCGGGATCAAGAGTGTCACTTTCATCGTGTCGGGAAAGCATGCCTACGGCTATCTTAAATGCGAGAACGGTATCCACCGGCTGGTCCGGGTTTCCCCGTATGACGCGAATAACCGCCGGCACACATCGTTCGCATCCGTCTATGCCTACCCCGAGCTGCCTGAGGAAGTCGAGGTTGATATCCGTGATGAGGACCTGAGGATAGACACCTACCGGTCAAGCGGCCCGGGAGGCCAGCATGTCAACAGGACGGATTCCGCCGTAAGGATCACCCACCTCCCGACAGGAATAGTCGTGCAATGTCAGAATGAACGTTCCCAGCATAAGAACAAATCAATGGCCATGGCGATCCTGAAATCGAGGATCTATCAGCTTGAGAAAAAGAAGCAGGAAGAGAAGATGGATTCCTGAACAAGGAGAAGAAGGACATAGCATGGGGCAGCCAGATCCGTTCCTACATTCTCCACCCTTACCGGCTGATCAAGGACCACCGGACAAAACACGAAGAACATAATGCCGATGCGGTGCTCGACGGGGACATTGATGCCTTCATAAAAGAATACCTTTTGTACTTGACTTTCGAGCAGAAAAGAAAGGATAATTAAGTAGATATGGAAATTTTCAGCATAAATAAAGAGATAATTAACGTAAACCGTATAGAAGAACTGGAAGAAAAGATCGACAGGCTTATTGACAGCTATCGGCTCATGAAAGAAGAAAATGAGAAACTGAAAGCCGAAATAGAAACAATACGGAGCAATGATAAAGACTTAGAAGGCAAGATGTCGGAAATCCGGGGCGAGCGGGAATTACTCATCGAAAAGGTCCAAAAGATACTCGAGAAAGTTGAAAAAGTAGAGATCTAGAGGTCGACATGGAGAAGAAGGTTGAAGTAACCATTCTGAAACAGTCTTTTACTTTTGTGGGCGAGGACGACGAGAGGATCAAACGCGATGCACACTATGTCGCGGACAGAATTGACCGCGTTGTCGACCGGTACGGGATAGTTAATACGCTGAATGCTGTAATTATGGCCATGATGGAACTGGCAGACGAATACCTGGAAATGAAACAGCAGGTAGAAAAAGTCGATGGAAGGACTCTTCGGCTTATTAAAAAGTTTGAAGATATTGAAAGTATAGATGTTCCCTGCGGTGTTCGTGATAGGCGGTAGGCTGTGAGCCAACACCTCAACACCGGGAGCTGTTCCCTGTTGTTGTGTGCATGCTCACTTATGTGAGAAGCCTGATGCAATATAACGGCACCCACGTGATAACGAGGTTCAAGACATATCGTCTACACGGCATCTGCGGGGCTAATTTTAAGGGGTATTGCTTAAGGAAACAGAGGTTGATATAGATTACTTCAAGTCATCTTGGAGGGATTCAAATATAGATGTAAAATGAGTTTTAGTTAATCCTCTTTCTTTCCTTGTAATTGCACCCCCTTAATAATATTAAGATAGATTAGGGGGTTTCTTTGATTACGATTGTTGTAGCTGTAATAGCTTTTGTTGTAGCCCTCTTCATTGGATTCTTTCTTACCAAACTAATTCATCAGAAAAAAGTAGGCGAGTACGACAAGATCGGGAAGAAGATTCTCGATGATGCCAAGAAAGAGGCAGACGTCCTTATGCGCGAGGCATCCATCCAGGCCAAGGACATAGTCCTTCAGGCCCGCAATGAGATCGAGCAGGAAGTAAAGCCCGCAAGATCGAAATGCAGAACACGGAGCGCAGGCTTCGCCAGAAGGAACTGAACATAGATAAGAAGCTCGACACCCTTGAAAAGAAGGAAGAAGATCTTGCCCGTAAGGACCGCGAGGTCTCCAACAAGAACAACCAGCTTGAGTCCAAGATCAGGGAACAGGAAAATCTTTTGGCACGTTCCCGGGAAGAGCTTGAAAAGATATCGGGCATGACGGCCGAAGAGGCAAAAAAGATGCTCATTCAGGGCATGGAGGAGGAAGCCCGCTTCGAAGCGATGAAGATGATCAAGAAGATCGAGGAAGAAGCGCGGGAAAAGGCGGACAAGAAGGCGAAGGAGATAATCGCACTTGCCATCCAGCGTTATGCCGGCGAGTACGTCGGCGAGGACACGGTCTCCGTCGTCCCGCTTCCCAACGAAGAGATGAAGGGCAGGATCATAGGCAGGGAAGGGCGCAACATCACGGCGCTGGAGGCAGCAACAGGCGTCGACATCATCATCGACGACACGCCGGAAGCGGTCATCCTGTCCTGTTTCAACCCGGTCCGCAGGGAAGTCGCGCGGATCGCCATCGCAAAACTCATCAGCGACGGCAGGATCCATCCCGCCAGGATCGAGGAGATAGTCTCCAAGGTCGCCGAAGAGATGGAAGAAAAGATCAAAGAAGCCGGCGAACAGGCCGTTTTCGACCTGGGCGTCCACAATGTCCATCCGGAGCTGGTCAAGCTTCTCGGGCAGGCTGAAATTCCGCAGCAGTTACGCCCAGAATATCTACCAGCATTCGCTGGAAGTGGCCTTCATCTGCGGCGTTATCGCCGCGGAACTGAAGATCAACGTCAAAGAAGCCAAGCGGGCAGGGCTTCTCCACGATATCGGCAAGGCCGTCGACCATGAGGTCGAAGGCTCCCATGCGACAATAGGCGCGGACCTTGCCAGGAAATACGGCGAAGCTGAAGAGATCATCCATGCGATCCTCGCCCACCATGAAGATGTCGAGGTAAAAAGCCTTCTCGATGTTATCGTGCAGGCGGCAGACGCCCTTTCGGGAGCAAGGCCCGGGGCCCGCAGGGAAATGCTTGAAACATACATCAAGAGGCTCCAGGAGCTGGAAAAGATCGCCAATGCATTCCAGGGTGTGGAGAAATCATATGCCATCCAGGCAGGCCGGGAGATCCGCATTGTCGTGAACAGCGAGAAGATAAACGATGAGAGCATCATCATGATGTCCAAGGACATCGCCAAGAAGATAGAGACCGATCTTTCCTATCCAGGCCAGATCAAGGTCGTCGTGATCAGGGAGACAAGAGCAGTCGAATATGCCAAATGATAATTTTACAGTGCTTTTCCTCGGCGATGTCATCGGGAAACCGGGCAGAAAGGCAGTAGCTGAATACCTGCAAAAGACCCGCGCGGATTTCATCGTCATCAACGGCGAGAATCTGGCGGGCGGCATAGGCATCACCTCGCGCACCGCGACAGAGATGCTCGCCCTGGGGATCGATGCGATCACCACGGGCAACCATGTCTGGAAGAAGAAAGAAGTCGGCGACCTATCTCATGGAGGAGCAGCGGGTTATCCGTCCGCTTAACTATCCCCGGGGTACACCGGGTTTCGGCTATACAGTAATCAAGAAAAATGATCATTTCCCTGTGTGTCGCGAATATCGAGGGACGGATCTTCATGAATTCCCTGGATTGCCCTTTTCGGGCAATGGAGGAGTTTCTCGAAGCAGAAGCCGCAGATGCCGGTTATCGTCGATTTTCACGCGGAGGCGACATCCGAGAAGATAGCCATGGGATGGTTCCTCGATGGCAAGGTGGCGCGCTGATGGGAACTCACACCCATGTGCAGACAGCGGACGACAGGGTCCTGCCGAAGGCACCGGGTATATTACCGATGCAGGCATGACGGGACCCGCGGATTCCGTCATCGGTATGGATAAAAAGGGAGTGCTCGAGAGGTTCTACACACAGATGCCGCAGAAATTCGAGGTAGGAAAAGATGATATCGAGGTTCAGGGGGTTTTGCTCACCATTGAGAGACACGGTAAGAAATGCCTCGATATCAAGAGAATAAGAGAAAAAATCGCCTAGATAAGTTTCAAGCGCAACTCAATATACATAAGAATACGGAGTGATAATGGGTATTGAAGAACAGGTTGCGGTAATAAAGCGGGGAGCGGTCGACCTGATCAACGAGAAAGAGCTCAGGGAGAAGCTCGCCCGTTCTCAGGCCCAAAAGAAACCCTTGCGGGTCAAGCTGGGCATGGACCCCACGGCTCCCGACCTTCATCTGGGACATACGGTCGTCCTGCAGAAGCTCAAACAGTTCCAGGAACTCGGACATATGGCCATCTTCCTTATCGGCGATTTCACCGGGATGATCGGCGACCCGACGGGGCGCAATGAGACGCGGCCCGCCCTCACGAAAGATGAGCTAATGGCCAATGCCGAAACGTACAAAAAACAGGTCTTTAAGATCCTTGATCCTGACAAGACAGAGATCCGGTATAACAGCGAATGGTTTGAGAAGATAACCGCCGCCGATATGGTCAGGCTGTGCGCGCAGTATACGATGGCCAGGATCATGGAGCGGGAGGATTTCAGGAACCGGTTTCAGAACAATATGCCGATCAGCATCCACGAATTTCTCTATCCGCTCGTGCAGGGATATGACTCGGTTGCGCTCGAGGCGGACATAGAGCTTGGCGGACACGACCAGATATTCAATCTTTTTGTCGGAAGGGATATTCAGAAGTCGTATGGTCAGGAATCCCAGGTGCTCGTGACCGTCCCGCTGCTCGAGGGAACCGACGGCATCAATAAAATGAGCAAAAGCTACGGAAATTACGTCGGCATCGACGAGCCGCCCGATGAGATGTTCGGCAAGCTCATGTCCATTTCGGATGATCTCATGATCAAATACTACGAGCTTTTGAGCGATATTCCCCTTGAGGGCCTCAATGCGTTAAAGGCCGGCATGGCAGACGGAACCGTTCACCCGAAACAGGCAAAGGTGGATTTTGCAAAGGAGATCATCACCCGTTTCCACGATAAAGCCGCGGCTGACGCAGCCCACGAAAATTTCGAAAAAATGTTCAGGGACAAGGGCATACCGGATGATATCGAAACGTGGTCGATGCAGGGCATGCCTGATCAGGTCTCCATCCCGCATCTCTTGAAAGAAGCGGGTATGGTCCCAACAGCATCCGAGGGCATGAGAATGCTCGAGCAGGGCGGCGTTTCATTTGCAGATGGGATCGGAGGCCAGTTCCAAAAGATATCGGCCAAGGAATTACCTAAATCCGACCTGATCGGAAAGGTCATCAAGGTCGGGAAAAGAAAATTCAAGAAATTGATATGAGGGCAGTAAGAAGTGAGGAGTAAATAGTAAGGAGTGTTCGAAAAATGTCATGTGTAAAGGTAATGCCAGACGGACTATTTGCAGCCCAATACCATAGTTACTCTTGACTTTAGGCGGTAATTTAGTTAATTTTATCCCGTTGCTCGCAAGAGACTGAATGCTGTTTGAAATATTAAATTAAATTCCACTCCTCGGTAGCTCAATCGGCAGTAGCGACTGGCTGTTAACCAGTAGGTTGCAGGTTCGAGTCCTGCCCGGGGAGCTTTTTTTGTAAGGCGTAAGGCGTGAGGCGTAAGCAGTAGAAGCAAAAACCTCATGGCTTACGCCTTTCTCCATTGTACCGTTCAGGCAATGATTTTCTCGTTTTTACGCCTAACGCCTATACGCCTTACGATCACTTTCCCCTATGCAGGGCGGCTTTTTTTCTTTGGTTTTGATGCCTTTTCTCTCTATAATAGGTAGCTGATTTCTCACGTTCAGAAAGGTTTACTATCCCTGGCATATGCCGGAGAATAGTAACAATGCGATCTATATTTCCTTATGAAAATGATATTCCCCCCGGTATGTTGAAGGGGATCCCCGTTGCCCGCAAAGATTATCTGCGTGAAGGCAGGGTCGATCACTGGCGGGGGCCTTTCAGGGAAGTGCATTCACCGCTTCTCATCCGCACCGTTGCCGGCCTTTCTCAAAAACGCATCGGGTCCGTTCCGTCTATGGACGAAGAAGCCTCCTTGAATATTTTGCGTGAGGCCCGCAGTGCCTTCGATAACGGCCGGGGCGAATGGGTCGCGCTGCCGGCGGGTGAAAGGGCCGAGCGTTTCGAGACATTCCTTAAGGCAATGGAAAATGCCAGGGAAGACATTGTACGCCTTCTTCAATGGGAAATAGGAAAGACAGCGCGGGAATCGCACAATGAATTTGACCGTGCAGTTTCCTATGCCCGGTCCTGTCTGGAAAGGATCACCGAATATGGACAGGCGAAAGGCGCCGTCATCGAAAGCAATGGCATTTCGGGAAGGCTTGAGCGGACGCCGCGCGGGCATAGTCCTTATCATGGGCCCGTTCAATTATCCGCTTTTTGAGACAATGACCGCCCTGGCCCCGGCAATGCTTTCGGGAAACACGGTCATAATCAAGCCTCCCCGCCTGGGATGCCTTTTCTTTCAGCATATCCTCAAACCTGTGGAGGAGATCTTCCCGAAGGGCGCGGTCAATTTTGTCTATGGGGACGGCAGGCGTATCATTCCCCCTCTTATTTCTTCGGGCGGAATAGATGTCTTCTATTTTATCGGCACCAGTTCGGTTGCTGCCTACCTGCGGGGGCTTCATCCGAAACCGCACCGGCTCAAATGCATTCTCGGCCTCGAGGCAAAGAACCCGGCCATAATATTGCCTGATGCGGATATCGAGCACGGCAGCCGCCGAATGCGCAAAGGGTGCTTTGACTTTCAATGGCCAGCGGTGCGCGGCATTGAAGATACTTGTTTGTCCATCGTTCTATAGCTGACCGGTTCAATGAGCGAGTTAAAACATCACATTGCGGCTTTAAATTCGGGATGCCCTGGGAAAACGACGTTGTCATTACGCCCCTTGCGGAGACCGACCGGACAGAGTATCTGTCGGGATTGGTGGACGATGCGCTCGGGCTTGGCGCACGATGTGATCAATGACGGGGGAGGGGAATCGTCGGGACCTTTTTTTATCCTGCGCTGCTGTACCCGGCATCTCGTCGCCATGCGCGTCTGCAGGGAGGAACAGTTTGGTCCCGTTATGCCCATAGTTCCGTACGATACCCTCGATGAACCGCTTGCGCTATATCACTGAATCAAATTACGGCCAGCAGGCGAGCGTTTTCGGGCAGGACAGGGCACAGCTGGCGGAATTGATACGATTACCTGGTGCACCATGTATCGCGCGTGAATATTAACTGCCAGTGCCAGCGAAGCCCCGATACGGTCCCGTTCACCGGCCGGAAAGACTCCGCCGAAGGGAGCCTTTCGATCTCCGAGGCCGTCGAAGCATTCACCGTTCCGACATTCATTGCCACGAAAGAAAATGTTGATCTGATTATGTAAGGCGTGAGGCGTAAACAGTAAGGAGTAACGACGCAAAAATGATCTCCTTACACCTTACTTTTTACTATCTTACTGTTCTTATGTCCTGTTCCACGCCTTCCATTTCATCTTGAATGCATCGGCGACTGCCGGATATGTTATTGTGCCGCGTCTCATATTTATGCCTGATGCGATCGTGAGATCTGCCTCTGCCGCTTTTTTGACGCCGGCGGATGCGATAGTGCGGATGTACGGCAATGTGGCATTTGTAAGGGCAAATGTCGCTGTCCTGGGAACGGATGCCGGCATGTTGGGGACTGCGTAATGGATGACATCATAGAGCTTATATGTGGGCTCGCCATGCGATGTCGGCCGTATAGTTTCGACCGAACCGCCCTGATCGATGGAAACATCCACGATGACCGATCCCGGCTTCATGCGCGACACCATCTGCTCGGTGACAAGAACCGGCGCACGGGCCCCGGGCACCAGGACCGCGCCGATAACGACGTCGGCATATTGAACGGCTTTTTGTATTGAATAAGCTGGTCGAGTATAGTGTGGTTATGCAGCCGCGCATGATATCCTCGACGTAGCGCAGCCTCTCATGAGAAACATCGAGCACGGTAACATGGGCCCCGAATCCGGATGCTATGGCGGCCGCATTTAATCCCGACTATGCCGCAGCCGATTATAACGACCTCAGCCGGGGCGACACCCGGCACACCGCTTAAAAGGACGCCGCGTCCGCCATAATCGGCTTCCAGGAAACGCATGGCGACCTGGACCGAGATACGCCCGGCAACCTCACTCATCGGAACGAGAAGGGGAAGCCGGCCATCCTTGTCCTCCATGGTCTCGTACGCTATGCCGGTTATTTTCCTCTTGAGCAGCCCCTTTGTGAGTTTCTCCGATGAGGCGAGGTGAAGATAAGTAAAAAGTGATCTGCCCTTCCTGCAAAAGGGGCCACTCGATCTCGAGAGGTTCCTTGACCTTGACTATCATATCCGACCGGGCAAAAACGGAACGCCTGTTATCGACAATTTCCGCACCTTCATTGCGCATATTCTTCATCGGTGAGGCCGCTTCCGATGTCCCGCACCTTGCTTCAACAAGCACAGTATGGCCGTCGAGGACAAGGGCATGAACGCCGGCAGGCGTCATTGATACCCGGTTTTCGCCTTCTTTGATCTCTTTTGGGATGCCTATATCATTGTTCCTCCATTTCATTCGATTGATCTCAGCTGTCATTTATCGTGAGCTCCGGTAAACCTCCATTTGCAGAACATATCATCGGGGTGTTTGTCGGGCGGGGCAAAGACGCATTCGACCTTGATCGACGGATCGACCGCGCGTGCGATGCTTTTAAATTCCCCTTCATGCATATGCTTGCAGACAAATTCTCCCAGGCCCCGCCTTAATCGTGCCTCCTGCGTCGGGCAATGCGGGATCGTTACGATGAGCTCATCCTCTTTTTCTTCGATCTGATAATCCACGATTATCGTCCAGGGAAACAATCTTCAAGACCTTAAGAAAACCCTTGAGGCCTTTTTCAGTGATATCGAACCGCTGCAGCAGGTTTTGGGCACCCATCTCGGGCACGCGCGACCAGACCTTCTCGTTGATCCGTTCCGCCTGATCCTGGCCATACATGTCATTGACATAAATAAACCAGAATGCATCCACAACGCGATAATGCCACAGAAGGAAGCCCAGATAATTGCGAAGCTGGTCTTCGTCCATGGTTTCAAAGACGGATAGGTTCATCGGGTCCTCCTTATTTAGTGGATGCTCAGCTATGTTTTATTGTAAATTAGTTGCACCTCAAAAGACAATGAAGAGCATTCTTTTTGATAGAAAAATCTTATCGTGGTGCCTCTTTGACTTCGCGAATTCAAGTTATTCGGCAGTCATTGCGGCGGTGATCTTCCCTGTTTATTATACGTCGTTCATAGTGGGCAATGACGCGGGCCTTGGCGATGTCTGGTGGGGCAGGGCCATCTCCGTGAGCATGGCTTTTGTAGCGCTCACATCGCCACTGCTCGGCGGGATCTCCGATTATTCGGGCGCACGAAAAAAATTCCTTTTCGTTTATACGATGCTGTGTGTCATCGCAACGGCATCGCTCGTTTTTCTCGACAAAGGGACAGATAATTACCGGGTTTCTGCTTATCGTCCTCGCTAATATAGGAATGGAAGGCGGAATTGTGTTTTATAACTCGTTCCTCAATGATATTGCCCGGAGTGAATTCCAGGGCCGTGTCTCGGCATGGGGATTTGCAACGGGTTATCTCGGTTCGATCATTTCGCTTCTTGTCGCTTTGGTGCTTATAAAGGCCGATCATATCACGCTCGCCTGGCCGATGGCCGCCGCATTCTTCCTTGTCTTTTCGATGCCTGCCTTCTTTTTTCTGCCCCCGGATGAGCATAAGGGCGCGACGGTAGCAGGGGCCGCCAGAGATGGGTTTAAAACTACTTTCACGGTTTTAAAGAGAATGTGGTCGAACAGGGACCAGAGGAGGTTTCTCCTGGCATATCTCCTGTATGAAGACGGGGTGAATACGGTCATCGTCTTCTCCAGCATCTTCGCCGCAACGACGCTTGGATTCAAATCGGAGGAATTGATCGGCCTTTATCTCGTCGTTCAGGTGACGGCCCTTGCCGGCGCATTTGTCATGGCGCGGCCTATAGACTTCTGGGGCCCGAAAAAGGTGGTTTCTCTGTCCCTCGGGTTGTGGGTCCTTGTCACGATACTTGTCTATTTTATCTATCGCAAGAGCTTCTTTTTCGCTGCGGCCTCAATGGCAGGACTTGGCCTGGGAACAGTCCAGGCCGCGACGCGGGCATTTTTTGCCCAGTTCATACCGCCCGGGGAGGAATCGAGATATTTCGGTGTATACAGCCTTGTCGGCAAGACATCCGCCGTGCTGGGCCCGCTCATTTTTGGCGCAGTATCATCACTGACAAAAAACCAGCGGCCGGCGGTGGCTGCGGTATCCATCCTTTTTATAGCAGGTTTTGCTATCCTTCAGACAGTGCACGGCGGATCACCGAATGTTTCACCCTCGCGTCATCCCGGCGAAAGCCGGGATCCAGTGTCTTAGATTTTTCTATGTTCGAAGAGCGAGAAATGATTTCCTGAAAATGACCTATGAATTCCGGCTCTTACGGCCGGAATGACGAGATAGGCGGATCTAATCTTCTGTTTTGAATTCCCGCTTGATTATGTCCTTGAGTGATGCGGTGATGTCCTTGCCTTCGTAGGCGATGCGGTACAATTCTTCTGTGATGGGCATTTCGACACCGAGCTTCTGTGCGAGATTATAGGCAGCGTTGATCGTGTAGTATCCTTCGACCACGGTTTTCTGGGATTTGATGATATCCGCCGACCTTTTCCCGGAAGCGAGTTCCATGCCGAAAAGCCTGTTTCTGCTGAGATTCCCGTATGAAGTCAGGATAAGGTCGCCCATGCCCGATAACCCCATGAATGTGGATTCCCGGGCACCGAGCGCTTTGCCCAGCCTTTTTATCTCGGCAAGCGCGCGTGTTGTGAAAGCGGCCTGTGTGTTCATCCCGAAATGAAGGCCGTCGATGATCCCTGACCCGATGGCCATGACATTTTTCAGGGCCCCGCCGAGTTCCACGCCGATTATGTCGTCGATACGGTAGACCCTGAAATAATCGCTGTGTATCTCCTGCTGGAGCGAATGGGAAAAATCGATATTCTTTGATGCGACAACCGCCGCAGTGAAAAGTCCCTCGGCAACCTCTTTCGCAAAAGAGGGGCCTGAAAGCGTGGCGATGTTCCCGCCGTTCGAACCCGTTATTTCTTCGACGACCTCGTTCATGAGCTTGAATGTGGACCGCTCGATGCCCTTCGTCAGGATAAGGACCTTCTTGTTTTTCAATTTCGGGCCGAAAGGCGTAAGTGTACCGCGAAGGGCAAATGACGGGGTTGCGATGATTATCGTTTCCGCAAAATCCAGTGCGTCATCGATCGAATTCGTGAATTGCATCGTTCAGGCATCGTGAAACCCGGGAAGAAATGCAGTGTTTTCCCTTGTCCGGTCCATTTCCGGGACGAAGTTCTTGTCTCGTAGGCCCAGAGCATGATCTCGTCGCCGATACGGGCACAATGGATCGCAAAAGCCGTCCCCCAGGCGCCGGCGCCTATTACGCTAATTCTCATTCGTTGCTCTTCCAGGATGTCGATGCCGTCGATCTCGCCCTCTTCGACGATCGCCACACCGCTGATAACTTCGCCCTCGTTGAGTCCCATCAATTTGACGCCAAGGCCGCCCCTTTTCTGAACAGGTATGTTGGTCGAGCGGAACCTGATCGTCCTGCCGGTGTCCGTAACGAGTATCACGCCTTCCTCCTCGCTCAGGCGGTTAAGGCTGACGACACGGCCGTTCTTTGCCCCGGACCTGACATTGATGATGCCCGATCCGCCGCGGGCCTGGAGCCGATAATCCGAACAGGGCGCGCATTTGCCGTAACCCTTTTCGGTAACGGTGAAGATGGTGCACGACTCATCGACCGCAACGGAGGATATGACCTCATCGGAGGCTTTCTTGAAGCGAATGCCCCTGACGCCGTAAGCCGGCCGGCCCATGGGCCGGATCTCGTCTTCCTTGAAACGTATCGAAAGGCCGAACCTGGTGGCGAGCATGATCTCGCCATGCCCCGCGGTTTCGAGCACATTGATCAGGCTGTCGTCGTCAGGAAGGGTGATGGCCTTTATACCGTTTGCCCGGATATTCTTGAGAAGATCGAGACTCAGTCTTTTGACATGCCCCTTCTTTGTTACGAAGAAAAGGAAACTGTCTGCCGAATATTCCTTCACATGGGCGATGGCTGTTATGTGTTCATTCTTTTCAAGGTTTATCAGATGGACGATCGGTTTGCCCTTGGCGGTGAGCGATGCCTCGGGTATCGTATGGACCCGCACGGTATGCACCTTGCCGGTATTGGTAAAGAAAAGAATGTTTGAATGCGTCGATGCTATATAAAGGTGGTCGACGAAATCCTCTTCCCGGACCACGATGCCCGTCCGCCCCTTGCCGCCTCTGCCCTGGTTCCTGTATTGATCGAGGGATGTCCGCTTGATATATCCTTTGTTCGTTATTGTGACCACGACCTCTTCTTCCTTGATCATGTCTTCAAGGGTTATCTCGGGAAAGTAATCGACGATCTCGGTTAAACGTTTGTCACCGTATTTGTCGCGGACCTCGATAAGCTCTTTCTTCACCATATCGATGAGTATTGACTCATTTGCAAGCAAAAGTCTCAGGCGGTCTATATCGTCCGATGTGGATTTATGATCATCGAGGATCTTCGTGCGTTCCATGGAGGTCAATCTCTGAAGGCGCATTTCAAGGATGTTTGTTGCCTGTTTTTCGGAAAAGGAGAAACGGGCGATCAAGGCCTCGCGTGCCTCGGCTGTATTTGCCGCCCCGCGTATGATGGCGATAACCTCGTCGATGTTATCAAGGGCGATTTTCAGGCCTTCCAGGAGATGAAGCCGGTCGAGTGCCTTATTGAGTTCGAATGTGGACCTTTTGGTCACGATCTCCTTCCGGAACTCGACGAATTCGTGAAGCATCTCTTTCAGATTGAGCATCTTCGGCTCGTTGTTGACAATTGTCAGAAAAATTATGCCGAACGTCGTTTGCAGTTGGGTATGCTTAAAGAGTTTATTGAGGATAGGGATGGCTATTTCACCCTTCTTGAGCTCGATCACGATCCGCATTCCTTCCCTGCTCGACTCGTCTTTAATGTTCGATATGCCTTCGATCCTTTTGGTATTTACCAGTTCAACGATATTCTCGACGAGCCGTGCCTTGTTTACCTGGTAGGGTATTTCGGTAACGACGATGGATTCTCGTCCATCTTTCTTTCGGGTTTCAATATCGGCCTTTGCCCGAAGCACGATATGGCCCCGGCCGGAAGTATACGCCTCGATGATCCCCTGCCTGCCGTAGATGATTCCCTGCGTTGGAAAATCCGGACCGGGAATGATCTCCATAAGTTCGGTGAGAGGTATGTCACTGTTTTCAATAAAAGCAATAAGCCCGTTTATGACTTCCATCGTATTATGCGGCGGGATATTGGTCGCCATTCCGACGGCAATCCCGGACGAACCGTTTATGAGAAGGTTCGGCAGCCGGGAAGGCACAACGACGGGCTCAACGAGAGAGTCATCATAATTGGGCCTGAACGATACCGTGTCCTTTTCTATATCTTTCAGTATCTCTTCTGCAATGCGGGACAGGCGTACTTCAGTGTACCTCATTGCCGCCGGGGAATCCCCATCGACCGAGCCGAAGTTTCCCTGGCCATCCACCAGCGGGTACCGCAGTGAAAAATCCTGCACCATCCTGGCTATTGCATCGTATATGGCTTGATCGCCGTGGGGATGAAATTTACCCATGACATCACCGACCACCCTGGCAGACTTCTTGTATGGTTTATCATGGGTATTGTTAGCTTCGTACATTGCGTACAGGATCCTGCGGTGGACGGGCTTTAATCCATCCCGTATGTCCGGTAATGCCCGGCCTATGATAGTGCTCATCGCATAGTCAAGGTATGACCGCTTCATTTCCTCTTCTATAGGAATGGTTACAACATTTGACAGCATTCAAATCCTCCGGATTCGATCGTGTAATTTTTGCTTTAATCTAACATATTTCTCAGCTCTAAATCCATGAATATAGGCAGTTTTTATGCTTTTGTGCATCCCTTGCTGAAAAGCCCGGAAGAGCCTGTGATGACAGGGAATTCAGTGAGTCCTGCAAGAACGGGTAAAGATTGCGGGCCCAAATCATTGCTTTTCATCAAATAAGCAGTTGACAATGATGAAAGGCTTCGGGGAAAATAATGACAATGAAACATCTGTCTGCAATTGCAATTATCCTGGCAATCGCGCTTATTCTTCCCGGCATGCGGCAAGGAAGCGAAAAGCCTCAAAGAGGAATTACGGGTCGTAAAGGAAGAGAACAGTTTCCTGAAGGCCGAAAATATCGCTCTAAAGAAGGAAGTGGAAGAGCTTTACAGGAAACTTGAAGAAAAAGAAAAGGCCAAAGCAGCGCCGTGCCGCAGGTTCAACCGGCCCCGGTAAAGACCGATGCGCCGAAGAAAGATATGAAACCGCCGGTCCCCGGTAAACACCCCGAAAAACCCGCAGAAAAGGTAAAAAAACCGGACGCAGAAAAACCGAGATAGGCCCGGTCTTAAGCATCGCGTTCGTTCATCAGCAGGCATTGTATGATATATGCAATCAGACATGGAACGAGAAATATATCCCTGGTTGTTGAGTACGAAGGCACGAACTATCACGGATGGCAATGTCAGCCCAACGGCGTGACCATAGAAGAAATCGTAAGGCAGCGCGATCGAAAGGATCGTTGACCATCCGGTAAAGATTTACAGTGCCGGGACGGACCGATGCCGGCGTTCATGCTTTTGGACAGGTAGTTAATTTCCTCACGGGCAAAAACATTGCGCTTTTCAATATTGAACGCGGATTGAACAGCATGCTGCCTGAGGATATCCGGGTACGGTCAGCACGGGAACAGGAGCTGTCTTTTCATGCCCGGTACAGCGCAAAGAGCAAGACATATATCTACAGCATTCATAACGCACCGCGTTTTTCACCATTTTCGGTACGGTATTCCTGGCATTATCCATTTGCCCTCGATTGCGCTCATCGATGAACAATGCGATCAGGGCAATAATCGGGAGTCATGATTTTTCTTCTTTCAAAAAGAAGAACGAAGACTATCGAAACTGTGAACGTGAAGTGCTGAGAGCACGGGTCATCAAAGAGGGGGCCTTTCGTTTATTCTATTATCGAAGCGACGGGATTTCTGCGCTACATGGTCCGAAATATTATCGGCACTCTCGTTCTTGTCGGGATAGGGAAAATGACCGTGGATGGCTTTCAGGCGGTCATCGATGCGCGGGACCGGAACTCGGCGGGCCCGACAGCGCCTCCTCAGGGGTTATTCTTGAGAAGAGTAAAGTATTAAGAAACGGTTCCAGGTTCCAAAGTTCTACGTTCCAGGAGAATATTATGCTTAGCAAGGAAAGATATCTATCATGACTGAATATACATTGGTTGCGACGGCGGCATTTGGCCTGGAATCTGTGGTTGCGAGGGAACTTAAAGCCCTTGGGTATGAAAGCGCCACAGTTGAAAATGGCCGGGTGATCTTTTCCGGTTCGGATAAGGACATTGCCCGGGTGAATATCTGGTTGAGGTGTGCCGACCGCATACTTCTGAAAATGGGCAAGTTTCACGCATCCGATTTTGATGAAGTATTCGAGGGTATCCAGACCATTCCGTGGGCCAGGTTCATCCCATCCACCGGGGCGATTCACGTGACCGGCAGGTCGGTAAAATCCAGGCTGACGAGTGTTCCGGCCTGTCAATCAATCGTGAAAAAGGCCATTATAGAATCAATGAAAAAGAGGTATCACCTCGATCAGTTTCCGGAAACCGGTCCTGAGTTTGCGATTCATTTTGTGCTGCAGAATGACCTTATGACGGTCTATATGGACACGACCGGGCCGGGCCTCCACAAACGCGGATACAGGACAGGCACCGGGCAGGCTGCGCTCAAAGAGACACTCGCCGCGGGAATTGTTATTTTAAGCCGCTGGAAGCCGGAGATTCCCTTGGTTGATCCATTCTGCGGTTCGGGGACCATTGCTATCGAAGCCGCATTGATAGGCAGAAATATTGCCCCCGGCATAAGGCGCGAATTTGCTTCCGAAAAATGGGATTTCATTGACCCGAATATTTGGGAAGATGTCCGGCGGGACGCCCGCGAAAAGGAAAGAACCGTAGAATTAGATATTAGCGCATCGGATATTGATGAAAACGTCATTGTAAAGGCACGCCGTAATGCTCGGCATGCCGGCGTGTTGTCCTCCATTAAATTCGCGCAGCGCGACCTTATAAACCTTACATTTAATTCGGACAGAGGCATTATTGTCTGTAATCCGCCGTATGGCGAGAGATCAGGCGATATAAGATCCGCAGGCGAACTGATGAAAACGATGCGGGAAGTGTTTGATGGTGCTCCCGGTTGGTCCCGCTTTGTATTTACCGGATTTGAAGATTTCGAAAAATATTATGGAAAGCATGCTGATTCCAACCGCAAACTTTATAATGGGCGGATAAAATGCTATCTGTTCCAGTTTAATAGGAATACGTAAGGAGTGAGGAGTGAGGAGTAAGGAGTTTTATAAACACTTTTTTTTCCCTTACGCTTTACGCCTTACGCCTTACGGTTTCTTAATATCCGCCGTACAGTGCGAGCATTTCGTGGCTAACAAGGGTATTGTCGAAAGGCAATAAGGGCATTCCCTGGTTGTAGGTTCCTGCGGGGCCGGTTCCTTTCTTAACCTGTTTACATTCTTGACGAGAATAAATACACAGAATGCCACGATCAGGAAACTGATCACCGTATTTATAAAAATGCCGTAATTTATCGTGACAGCGCCTGCCGCCTTGGCCTGCGCCAGCGTTTCGTAAGGCCCCGGGATTTTGCCGATCTTCAATACGGCGAATAAATTCGTGAAATCAATATTGCCCAGAACAAGGCCTACGGGCGGCATAATGATATCATCTACGAGCGATTTCACTATGGCCACGAATGCAGCGCCTATGATAATACCGACGGCCATGTCGACAACATTGCCGCGCATGATGAATTCCCTGAATTCTTTACCCATCGATGCCTCCTTCAGTTTAAGGATTTGCCTCTTAATAAATTTTACCCTATGATTGATAAATGACCTAAAAAAAATAATGATCGGTCGACGTATATGCGCGTCCAGGGAGGCAGAGCATGAAAAAGATGGGATTCATCGGATTGGGTTACTTAGGCAGTTGCCATGGCGCGGCGGCTCATTTCTGAGGGTATCGAACTTGTGGTCTGGAACAGAACAGGGCAGAAGGCAATCGACCTCGGGATGGAGATTGCCGGGTCGCCCTTAGACCTGGCACGGCGGGTCGATGTTATCTTCCTGAGTTTATTTGACAGCACGGCTGTCAGGGATGTCCTCTCAGGTAAGGACGGGATGCTTGAGGCTGATCTTTTGGGAAAATTGATCATAGACACGACGACCAACCATTTCGAGGATGTCCTTTTATTTCACGAAGCGTGTGCCGAACGCGGATGCCGGTACCTCGAGGCCCCCGTGCTCGGGAGCGTTGTTCCGGCATCCCAGGGGAACCTCGTCGTGCTGGCCAGCGGAGAAATCGGAGGCATTCGAAGGTGCCCGGCCCTATCTCGAAAAAATAGGAAAGAATATCTTCTATCTTGGCGAACCCGCCCTTGCCACCAAAATGAAACTTG
The DNA here is from genome assembly GCA_963823725.1 of uncultured delta proteobacterium. GTDB lineage: Bacteria > Desulfobacterota > Syntrophorhabdia > Syntrophorhabdales > Syntrophorhabdaceae > Delta-02. Next base: position 67,029 of record CAWGMJ010000016.1, on the reverse strand, counting down.
TCAACAACCTGGTCCTCGGGAATTTTATGGCGGTCATTGCCGAAGCGGTATTGATGGGCGAAAAGACCGGGCTCGCGAAGGAGACCGTTCTTGAGATATTGTCCGCCGGCGCGGGTAATTCCGGCGTAATGAACGCAAAAAGGCAAAAGATCCTGGATAATAACTTTGAAACGCACTTTTCAGCCGCACTGATCTACAAGGACCTGCATTATTTGCAGGACCTGGCGAAGACACTGAACACACCATTATTCACGGCTGCCATTACAAAGGAGCTTTTCGGAATGACATTTAAAAACAATGACCAGGTACTGGATATGGCGGTGATTTATAAAATACTAAAAGACGGGTAATGGGTTGATAGGTAATGGGTAATGGAAAATCCTATCACCTATCACCTATTACCTATTACCTATCATCTCATTGACATTACCCGTTCTTGTCTGATAACGTTTCCTAAATGCCCGTAACACATACCCGACGTTCTTCCAAAGCGGGGCTTCCGCCCGGGACGCTTGTCCACCTTGGCAGGCATGTTACTGAAAAAGCTACGATCACAGTTGTCAATTACAACGAAGACAATTTCAGGATCAGGGAAACGTCGAGCGTCGAAGAGTGTTTTTCCTTCATGGATCCGTCAATGACCACCTGGATCAATGTCGATGCCGTCAGCGATGCGAAGACAGTAGAGGCCTTCGGTTCGCATTTCGGTCTGCATCCTCTTCTTCTGGAAGATATTATGAATACGGATCAGAGGCCCAAGATGGATGATTACGAAGACTATCTTTTCCTGGTCCTGAAGATGATCCTGATAAATATAGAAACAACAGCGCCCGAAGACGACCAGATAAGCTTTGTGCTTGGCAGGAACTATCTCATAACATTTCTGGAAAGGCCGAGCGACGTGTTCCTTCCGGCGATGGAAAGGCTTCAGATCGATAAGTCGCGGATCCGGAAAAACGGGCCGGATTACCTGCTCTATACCCTCGTCGATATTATCGTGGATAATTATTTCGCTATTATCGATAAAGGAAGCGAAATACTTGAAGATCTCGAAGGCAGGGTGATCACGGGCGTACGAACAGAGACTTTGATCGATATCCAGAAAAGAAAGAGGGATTTTATTTTCTTGAGGAAATCGATATCGCCTCTTCGGGATGTGTTATTGACCATTGAAAGGAACGATACCGACCTTATTTCACCTTCGTTGATGATGTTTTTCAGGGATATCGCGGACCATTCCATGCGCGTCATCGATGGCATAGAGACATCGCGCGAAATGCTGTCCGGGATGCTCGATATCTATCTTTCAAGTATAAGTAATCGCCTCAACGAGGTCATGAAGGTGCTCACCATCATATCGACCATATTTATGCCCCTTACGTTCATAGCCGGCGTCTACGGGATGAATTTCAAGAACATTGCCGGAGAAAGGACTGCACTACGGCTATTATGCCTGCCTCGGCCTCATGGGCTTTCGTCGTCATAACCATGCTGATTTTTTTAAAAGGAAGAAATGGTTTTAAAGACCGTAAGGCGTGAGGCGTAAGGCGTAAGCGATAAATGCAATTTTACACCTAACGCCTTACGTTTACGGTCTAAATTTTCTGCAGCGTATATTTCCTCGATCCAAGCCCCAGTTTTTCGGCGTGGGTGAGCTGGACGCTCCAATCAATGCGCGGATAGAGGGCGCGCCATTTGTCTTCTCCCTGTATCGATACATTCTTTAATGGCCGTTCCGGGCAGGGATACTTCGTTGTTGACCATGTCGCACGACGCCTGGTCGATGGCGACCGGGTCATCGGATGCCAGAATGCCGATATCGCGAACGATAGGCGCATCGCTGTGGGGATAACAATCGCAGGCAGGGCTGACCTGAACGACGAAATTGATAAATAGCGACTTCTTTGCCTTGCCTTTCAGGGCGCCGGCCGCGTATTCCATCATTTTCTTCTGAAATATATCGGGGTGCTCGTTCCATTGGATCTCTATAGCGTGCGATGGGCAGATAAGGATGCATTCACCGCAGCCGATGCATTTCTTTCCGGCGATCGAGGCCTTTTTTCCCTCGACCCAGATGGCACCCGACGGACAATAATCCCTGGCATAATTTGCATCCTTTACAGTTTTCCGGGTTCACCTTAGGGGCGACCGTGGAATGCTGGACAAGCTTTCCTTCGCGTGTTGCGCACCCCATGCCGATATTCTTGAGGGCCCCGCCGAACCCTGATAACTCATGGGCCTTGAAGTGAGTAACGACCACGATGGCATCGGCATCGGCTATCTCCTTCGCGATATGGACCTCTTTGAGGACCTCGCCCTCGACGGCGACCTTCGTGCCGCTTGCGCCGCGCAGGCCGTCGGCTATGATGAGCGGACATTCGACGCATGAATAATCGAAGCCATTATGTATCGCTGTCGTGAGATGATTGACCGTATCGCTTCGTGAACCCGTGTAAAGCGTATTGGTATCGGTGAGAAAAGGTTTGCCTCCCGCTTCCTTCAGCCTTCTCACGATGCTGCGCAGGAATATCGGCCTTATGTAGGTCGTATTGCCGGCCTCACCGAAATGAAGTTTTACCGCGACGAGATCGTTCTTCCTGATCTTCGTATCGATCTTCGCTCTGTTCATAAGATCGACAACTTTGTCGAGGAGATTGCGATTCGGCGTTGTACGCAGATCTGTGAAGTATACCTTGCTCATAAGGGCTCCTTTTTTATTCACTTTATAGGGAAATTATGTTAGAAGTAGAACACTTTTGTCAACATGTAAGGAGGTTTTACGGATGCTCAATCTTTCGGATAAGCACGGCATGATACAGAAAATTGCTGAGAAATTAGCCAAGGAAAAAGTTGCCCCGAGGGCAAAAGAGATAGATCAGACAGGCGCATTTCCCTGGGACCTTGTAGACATTTACAAGAAACATGGCTTCCTGTACCTTATGCTCCCCGAGAAGTTCGGCGGCCTCGATGGCGACATTACATCCCTTTGCCTCGTGATCGAAGAACTGGCAAAAGTGTCCGGCGCATCATCCCTTATTCCTCTTGCGCATAATGTCGGCATAATGCCCATCATGGTAGCGGCAAATGATGACCAGAAAGAGTACATCTACAGCAAGATATGCGAACCCGACAAAATGTATCTCGTTGCCTTTGCCTTAACCGAGCCCGATGCAGGTTCGGATGCGTCCCACATGAGAACTACGGCCGTAAAGGAAGGGGACCATTATTACCTGAACGGCAAGAAATCGATGATAACGAACGGGGCAAATGCCCAGTTCTATACAGTATTTGCGGCAACGAACCCGGCAAAAAGAACGCAGGGCATATCTGCCTTTTATGTTGAGAGGGATTATCCCGGCGTCATTATCGGTAAAAGCGAAGATAAGATGGGCATGATCGGCTCCGATATTACCGAGATCATCTTTGACAATGTCCGGCTGGAAAAGGAGAACCTCCTCGGCAAAGAAGGGCAGGGATGGGATATCGCGATGTCTACCCTCAATCTTTCAAGGCCGGCTGTCGGTGCGCAGGCTGTCGGCATTGCGCAGGGCGCCCTGGATTTCGCTGTGGAATATGCCTGGAAGAGGATCCAGTTCGGACAGAAGCTCGCCGATTTCGAAGGTATCCAGTTCATGGTGGCCGATATGGCCACAGGGGTGGAGGCTGCGCGGGCACTCGTCTATGATGCCGCCCATCTTCTTGACATGAAGGTGTACGAGAGGGACAAGATGAGCGCTATCGGCGTCGACAAACTCTCGGCTATGGCGAAGGTCTATTCGGCTGACGTGGCGATGAAGGTCACGACGGATGCGGTCCAGATCCTGGGCGGATATGGGTATACGAAAGAATACCCGGTAGAAAGAATGATGCGCGATGCAAAGGCGACCCAGATATATGAAGGCACGAACCAGGTTCAGAGGATCGTTATAGCAAGAGACATATTCAGAAATTTCATGGGATAAATAAAGTTCATCTCAGTGATCAGAGCAATAAAAAACCCCGGATAATTGCCTGATTATCCGGGGCTTTTATTATTCACGTTTTTTGATTATCCCATCTTCTCAACGAATTCGAATATGGGTATGGCGGATAATGTTGTGATCTCGACGGTACCGCGGGAACCGAGCTCTGTGGAAACCCGGGCTATTGTTTCGTTGTCGGGAGCTTCGACAATATTTATAAAATCGTATTTACCCAGTGTTGCATACTGGGCAAGGACCTTTGCGCCCATCTTTTCAATCTCCTGATCGACCTCTTTGATCCGGTCAGGATGGTTTTTGATCGTTTTGCGCCCTTCATTGGTCAACTTGCTGACGAGAATATATATTGGCATACAATCACCCCTCTTATTTTTGACAATATTATAATAAGGGGTCGCCATATTGCAACACGTTTTTCCGAAGAGCCTGGTCAAATAGGGCGTGAAGTAAACCGTGGTGAGTATCGTCAGATGGTTGAAACTTCATCATTATTGTAGTATCATCATCATCATCACGGAGGTCGCATGAGCAAAAAAACCAAAGTCTTCTTAAGCCTCTTTTTTGTGTCCGTTTTTTTACTTGGGATCATGATCGGCGCCCAGGGGAAAAAAACGGCGCAGGGTGGAGAGAACAAGGAGATATATGAATACCTGAGAACTTTTTCCGATGTTATTGACCTTGTTAAGCGCAATTATGTCGAAGAGGTCAAAGACAAGGACATTGTGTATGCGGCCATCAAAGGCATACTGGAATCCCTGGACCCGCATTCGTCATTTCTTCCGCCGGATATGTATAAGGAAATGCAGACCGATACAAAAGGGGAATTTGGCGGGATCGGCATCGAGATAACGATCAAGGACGGCTTTCCGACAGTCATCACGCCGATAGAGGATACACCGGCCTTTAAAGCCGGTATGAAATCGGGTGACCATATCGTCAAGATAGACGGCAAAAATACGAAGAATATGGGCCTGATGGATGTCGTGAAACTCATCAGGGGGCCGAAGGGCAAGGCAGTCACGCTGACAGTCGCGAGGGAAGGGACACAGGGCCTGAAAGAATATACTGTTGTCCGCGATACCATAATGGTCAAGAGCATCAAATATAGGATGCTTTCTGATGAATATGGATATATCCGGCTGGCACAATTCCAGGAAAAGACATCGAAGGACCTGGACAATGCGTTGAAAGAGCTTGAAAAAGCCAATAAAGGAAAGCCGCTTAAGGGGTTGGTCCTTGATCTCAGGAATGATCCGGGCGGACTTCTCGAACAGGCTGTAGAGGTTTCGGACAAATTCATCTCGGAAGGCCTTATCGTGTCTATCGAGGGAAGGGCCGGAAAACGCAGCTCCGAAGAAAACAAGATGAAATTTTATGCGCAGAAGAAAGGCGTCAAATACGCAGGCCCCATGGTGGTTCTCGTTAACGAAGGCAGCGCAAGCGCCTCAGAGATCGTTGCCGGGGCACTGCAGGATTATAAGCGGGCTGTCATCGTGGGCACAAAAAGCTTCGGGAAAGGTTCGGTACAGACGATATTCCCGCTTGGTGACGGCTCGGCGGTGAGGCTTACGACGGCGAAGTATTATACGCCGAAGGGCAGGTCGATCCAGTCCGAAGGGATCGTCCCGGATATTACGGTTGAAGGCAATTTTGTAAAATCCCGGGAAAAAATGACCCCGCTTACCGAAAAAGACCTTGAGAAGAAAACGGATAGAAATCCTGTCGTAAAAAGGCCGGAGGATTTTTCGATCAAGAATCTGGAGGATGAAGATTTCCAGCTTTACATGGGTTTACAGATCTTAAAAGGTTGGGAGGCCTTAAGGGGTAAGGCCTCCTGACATATGTCAGGACCATTATAAACGGGTGAAACTTTTTGCAGGTTTTACCCGTTTTTTTAACCGTTGCTTTTTGTACTGCATTATCTTTTAAAAACGCCGGATGGCGTTGACTGCACAAAACATACATAAGGAGGGTAAATGAAGCCGATAGAGATCAAACCGGATATTTACTGGGTTGGAGTGATCGATTGGGCCGTACGGGATTTCCACGGCTATATCACGCCGAATGGCACTACCTATAATAATTACCTTATTATGGATGAGCAGGTAACTCTCCTCGATACGGTCAAGCATGATTTCGACATGGTAGCGGTGGAGAATATCAAGCGTCTCGTCGACCCGAAGAAGATAAAGAATATCGTCATCAACCATATCGAACCTGACCATGCGAGCAGCATAGGCGACGGTCATGGAGCATGCGCCCGATGCCACGATATATATTACGGACCGGGGGAAAAAGGGCCTTGACCGGCATTTCGATACATCGGGCTGGAAATTCAAGGTCGTAAAAAGCGGGGATACCCTGAATACCGGGAAATACACCCTGACCTTTCTTGAAACCCCCATGCTTCACTGGCCTGATTCCATGGTGACGTATATAAAAGAGGCAAAGCTTCTTATATCGCAGGATGCCTTCGGCCAGCACATGGCATCGGCGGCGAGGTTCGATGACGAATTCTTTTCCTGTCATTCCCAGTTTGAGCTTGATGACGCGATCGTCGATTACTATGCAAATATCCTGATGCCTTTCGGAAAACTGATACAGGGAAAGATCGAAGAGATCGTGAAGCTTGGTCTCGAGATCGACATGATAGCGCCGGACCACGGCATTATATGGCGGAAAGACCCGGGATATATCCTTAACAGGTACCTCGAGCTTGCCAAAGGCAAAGCCGACCTCAGCGCCGTTATTATCTACGATACGATGTGGCATTCAACCGAACTGATGTCCGATCCCATCATGAACGGCATAAAGGACGAAGGCGTTCCGTGCAAGATCATAAAACTCAGGGCTTCCCCGATGAGTGTCGCGATAAAGGAGTTCTGGAGATCGCGCGGCTGTCTCATCGGCACGCCGACCATCAATAATGTCATGTTCCCGTCGGTCGCGGAATTTCTCTACCATCTTGCCGGCTTGAGGCCGAAAGACAGGATGATAGGAGGGTTCGGGAGTTTTGGCTGGGGCGGAGGCGCCGTAAAGGATGCCTATGCCAGATTCACGCAGATGGGGCTTGAAGTGTTTGAGCCCGGATTGCAGGTTCGTTTATAAGCCATCGAGCGAAGATAGGGATAAATGCTATGAATTCGGTCAGAATTTCGCGAAACGGCTGAAAGAATATCACGCGAAATTCGAGAACATCTAAAACAATTTGAAATAAAAAGGAGGGATATATGTCAAAAACAGAAGAAAACCTTCAGGAAGCATTTGCCGGGGAATCGCAGGCCAACAGGAAATATCTTGCGTTTGCCGCGAAGGCGGATGCCGAAGGCTTCAAGCAGGTCGCGAAGCTGTTCAGGGCCGCGGCAGAGGCGGAGACCATTCATGCCCATAATCATTTAAGGGAACTTAAAGGGATCAAGAGCACGAAAGAAAACCTGGAAGAGGCGATCGGCGGGGAAACGCATGAGTTCAAATCCATGTACCCGGCAATGATCGACGAGGCGAAAGCGGCGGGCAATTAACGGCGCGGTCAGGACCTTCCAGTATGCGAACGATGTTGAAAAAGTGCATGCGGGCCTGTACCAGAAGGCCCTCGATGATCTCGGGAAGAACGAAGAGACCGATTACTGGGTCTGCAAGGTATGCGGCAATACCGTTGAAGGGGCCGAGCCTCCCGACGAATGTCCCGTATGCAAGGCCAAGAAAATGGCATTTTATAAGGTAGGCTAGACATAAAATACAGACATGAGCCGGGAAGGCCGTCAAAAGCTTTCCCGGCATTATCTTGCCCGGGGGAAACACGTGAGAATTCTCGTATTCAATGGAAGTCCCAGAATTGGCGGCAATACCGACCTTCTTGTTCAATCGGCATTAAAAGGCATCGATCGGGCAGTTAAACCGCGTCGAATATTTCAGGCTTAACGACATGGATATCAAGCCGTGCCAGAACTGCGGCGGCTGCACCGAAACGCGTGTATGCGTCGTCAAGGATAAAATGCAGCAGATATATCCGGCTATCAGAAAGGCCGACCGGATCATCCTGGCGTCCCCGATATATTTCAGCGGCCTGTCCGCACAGGCGAAGATCATGATCGACCGGTGCCAGCCCTTCTGGTGTGAAAAATATATTCATAATATGCCCATCGAGGGAAAGATCCACAGAAAAGGCCTTCTTATACTGGTCGGGGGCATGAAAAGGCAGATCGGGGCCGATTGCTCGGCGCGCGACCGCAACAGCATTTTTCAGGAGCATCAGTGTCGAAGAGCACAAGACCCTGGCTTACCTGGGAATAGACAAACAGGCAGGGATCAAGGACCATCCCACAGCCTTGCAGGACGTTTACGAGGCGGCGAAGAATCTGTCGACTCATTAAGCTCTTTACATACGGTCAATATCCGCAATTGAAACGCGCATGATCATCCGGGGATGCCACGTCAAGCATGATGCTGACAACGGGATACGTCTGCGAATACGGGCGGCTCCGTTGACAATAACCTATCCGCATAGTATAAACAAACGCGTAATGAAAGGCTTATTATGATGAGCGAAGAATTGTTTCCCGTTACCTCGCTCGACGAGGGACAGGAGGCCGTGGTATGCCTTTTGTCCGGAGGGGAGAACCTTGCCGGGCGTCTCGGCGGCAATGGGGATCATCCCGGGAACACGGATCAAACTCCTGAGAAAAAGCCGTGGCCAGATAATAGTCCTGGCATCAGATACGCGTATTGCTCTGGGCAAAGGACAGGCTGAAAAAATACTGGTTAAATGGGAAGAAGCGAGGGACTCCGATGTGCCAAAGGCGGGACGCAGTCTTTTCGTTGCGTTCGCCGGACAGCCGAACGTTGGCAAGACCACCGTTTTTAACCTGCTCACGGGTCTTTCCCAGCATGTCGGCAACTGGCCCGGCAAAACCGTCGAGCGAAAAGAGGGTGTTCACCGGACCGGCGATACGGAGATACGGCTTGTCGACCTTCCGGGGACATATAGCCTCAGCGCGTACTCAGAGGAAGAACGGGTTACGCGGGAATTTCTTATTCATGAACATCCCGACGTCACCGTTCTCTTTGTTAATGCATCGGCTTTAGAGAGAAGCCTCTACCTGTTGACAGAACTGCTCCTCTTGAGATCCCCGGTCATTCTGGCGGTCAATATGCTCGATGTTGCGGAGGGTCAGGGCGTGCATATCGATATCGATGCCCTTGAGTCATCCCTCGGGATCCCTGTCATTCCGACGGTCGCCACGAAGAATAGAGGCATCAGGGAACTTCTCGATAAGATCCTGGATATTGCAAAACATCGGGCAGGCTACCGGCCGAAGATACCACAGGTTACCGCAGACCACCGCGACATATTCCACAAAATATCGGATCTCGTAAGGGAACATGTACCTGTGCCCTACACTGTTGACTGGGTCGTGACAAAATTGATGGAGGGCGATGCCGAGGTATTTGAGATCTTTCGGGGCATTGTTCCCGTATCCGTGTGGAATGAGATACAAAGCCTGCTTGTAGAGCATGAAGATGCCCTTCGCGCTGTTGTTGGCGGACGCTATGACTGGATAGAGGATGCGACGCGTGCGTCCATTTCGCGATTCAAACGCGGCCAGGTCCTGATGACAGACCGTATCGACCATGTCCTTACCCGGCCTTTAACAGGCATACCCGTGCTGCTCGGGATCCTGGCGATCGTGTTCATCATTACGTTTTTTGTCGGGTATCCGCTGCAGCATCTGCTCGAATCGCTTGTCTCGTCGCTGGGGAAGGGCGTAGAAGGCAGCCTGGCCTCGGAGCCGCAATGGATAAAAGGCCTTCTCGTTAACGGCATAATAGGCGGGGCGGGTTCTGTGCTTACCTTTGTGCCTATACTGGTCATCTTTTTCTTTATCATGTCTTTTCTCGAAAATGTGGGATATATGGCACGGGCGGCATTCGTCATGGACAGGTTCATGCATATAATCGGCCTTCACGGAAAGAGTTTCCTGCCCATGTGCCTGGGGTTCGGATGCAATGTCGCCTCGGTCCTGGGTGCACGAATCGTTGAATCGAGGAGGGCAAGGCTTCTGACGATATTCCTGTCACCGCTGGTTCCCTGCACGGGCAGGCTTGCAGTTATAACCTTTGTGACAGCAGCGGTTTTTGCAGGTCACGGGCTTATTATGAGCTGGATCCTTGTCTCCCTTAATATACTCATGCTGGGCATCGCAGGGATGATAATCGGCCGGTTCCTTTTAAGGGAGGAGCAGGTCCCTTTCATTATGGAACTTCCCCTGTATCATCCACCCGATTTCCGGACGATCCTGATGGTTGTCTGGCACCGCACGATCGCTTTCGTAAAAAAGGCGGGCACTATCATTCTTATCTTTTCGATAATTCTCTGGATCATATCCAACGTGCCGTCGGGAGGCATCGAAAACAGCATTCTCGGCAGGGTAGGGATATTTCTGGAACCCATTGGCAAACCTATCGGTCTTGACTGGAGAATGGTAGTAGCACTCTTGTCGAGTGTAATAGCCAAGGAAAATTCCGTTGCGACACTGGGTATTTTGTATAATGTCGGGGACCAGGGGCTGATGAATGTTTTGTCGAGCAGCATCCCCCACGCTTCCGCCGTCTCCTTCCTCGTCGTCCTGATGCTTTTTATACCCTGTGCTCCGACAATAGCCGTGATGAGGCAGGAGATGGCCGACAGAAAATGGTTCATCTTATCCTTTCTTTTCATGCTTGTCCTTTCGTATCTCATGGGAATGGCAGCATACGCCATCGCCCGCGCGGCAGGAATTTGAGAGACCGTGAGGCGTCAGGCGTGAGGCGTAAAAAGATAATCCGCTTTTTTGATTTTTCAAAAACTCCTTACGCTACTCCTCACTCCTCACGATTTTTCATTGACGTTTTCCCCCCGTTATTTACACTGAACGCGGGATAATCCTCTGTGATATTAAGTAAACTCGTATACCTCGCCGCATTTTTCTGCATATTCGTTGCCGCAAACGGCATGGCTAACGAATATACCCTTGATGAACTTTATACAATTGCGCTGAAGAATTCTGAAAGGGTGAAGATTTCCGAGGAAGATATTGCCATAGCGCGGTCCGGCAAAGACAAGGCAATGTCGGCGCTTTTTGCCGAAAATATCGAGTCTTGGGGATTACGTCCGGTACAAAGACCGCAAGATATCCGATACCGGCACTCTGATCCAGCCCAATGAAGAATCGGCCTGGAGCCTGAGGCTTGACCAGTCAATGTCGTTGTCCGGCCGCGAGATAACGGCGTATAGGGCAGCGAGGGACAATATCAAAAAGAGCGATCTCGATCTCTTTGCGGTTAAAGAATCATATATACTCTCTGTGACGAATTCATTTTACGACGTCCTGAAGGCATCGCGCCTCGTCGAGATCCAGAGTCAAAATGTCAATCGCCTTACAAAGCATAGGGACGCGGCGTCGATACGCCTGAGGATAGGGGAGGTCACAAAAACGGCGGTCTTAAGGGCAGAGGCTGAATTGTCGGGTGCCCGCTCTGATCTGATCAAGTCGGAAAATCTCTTGAAATTTACAAAGGCTGTACTGAAAAGAATAGTCGGCTTGAGCGATGAATTTAATGTGGTTGACACCCATAAGCCAGGCACGGCGGGGCTTAAGGATATAAGCGAGGGATATAAAGACCCCATTGTAGGAAATTGTACTCAGCTGGACATTGAATGCCTGCGGGAGGTTGCCTATGAAGAGAGGGCCGAGCTTAAATCTTCGGCCATTCAGAAGGATATAGCATCATCACAGGTGTCCTATGTAAAAGGTTCATACTGGCCGACGCTTTCCGTGGAAGGGGCATTCGTACAAAGGAAGGAAAGCCCGGAAACTACAAGCCTCGTACGCGATAATGCGTACGGGGGTGTCAGGATCTATTTTCCGCTTTTTGAAGGCGGGCTTCGCTCGGCTGAGGTCAGTGAGGCTGAGTCAAAGAAGAGGCAGACTGATTATGCCTTTTCCGATCTCAAGAAATCAGTTACCGTTGAAGTGGAAAGCTCATATCTCGATTTTATAACACAAAAGGGCATTCTCAAATCCCTGGAAGACCAATGGGTCTTTGCTGCGGATAATTACAGGGCGGTGGACAAACAATTTGAATTCGGCCTCGCACAAAGCATCGATGTCATGGACGCGAATACGCTTCTCGTTACCGCCGAGCGGCAGCTTATTGACGCCCTGTATCAATTCCAGCAGGCTGTTGTGCGGCTTCAGCGGTCGACAGGGACATTGCTCGTATCCATTAACGGAAAAAAACCCGCGGATCCGATCGCTGGCAAGGAGACAGGAGCAAAATGAAAAAATTAACCTTGAGATCAAGGGGAGTGTTGTTTTTTCTTATCCCTGTGCTCCTCCTGCCGGTCTTTGGATGTTCGAAGAAAAAGCCTGAAGAGAAACTTGTAAACGTCATAGTGCAGCCGGTAGAAAGCCGTCAACTTCGCCCGTATATAGAATCGACCGGAACTCTCAACCCGAACGAAGAGATAGTGATGGGGGCGGAAATTGACGGAATTGTCAAGAGTGTCAAGGTTGACGAGGGGACGATCATCAAGAAAGGGATGCTCCTCGCGACGCTTGACGATACTGAGTATGTGCACGAGGCAATTCGTGCGAAAGCATCCCTGAAACAGACAGAGGCGTCTCTTGCAAATACAAAAATGGAATTTTCCCGAAAAGACGCCCTGTATAAAGAACAGCTTGTGACCCGGCAGCAATATGACGATGTGTTCATGCGGTTGGCCCTTGCAGAATCGGAAGTTGAGCGGGCGAAGGCTGCTCTCGTCATAGCGAATCAGAAACTTGCAAAAACGAGGCTTTATGCTCCGACCGCGTCCCGTGTCAAGGATAAGAAGGTCTCTGTCGGCGATTTTGTCAAGAACGGGACCCAGATGATCATTCTTATCCAGCCCGATCCCTTGAAGCTGCGCTTTTCCGTGCCCGAGCGCGATATCGGAAAGATGAAGGTGGGCCAGGAGGTCCATGTTCGGGTCGATGCCTTTGCAGAACGGGAATTTATCGGTAAGGTGTCGATCGTTTTTCCCAGCCTCGAGGAAAAGACGCGAAGCCTGACTGTTCAGGCTATTATTCCCAATGACCGGGATGAGCTTAAACCGGGCCTTTTTGCGAAGGTACGCCTGTATACGGGTGAAGCGCGTGACATGGTCGTGGTTCCCGTCACATCACTTCTGTATGAAGGAGATACAGTCCGGGTATTTGTCGTTGAAGGGAGTATCGCGCATGAAAAGCCTGTAAAGCTCGGCAATAAGTATGGCGAATTCATGGAGATAGCGCAAGGATTGAAGGCGGGGCAGACCGTGGTCGTGGCCGGACAGCAGAGTTTGTCCGAAGGCGCCAAAGTATCACCGACAAAGAGGGAAAATGCCGGACTTAAGGGCAACCAGCAAAGATAATGACTCTCGGCTTTTTCCAAAGGCGCTAGAGACCTAAAGTATGTGGCTATCCGATACATCCATCAAGAGACCGGTGTTTGCCACGATGTTGGTCCTCGCCCTTGTCGTTCTCGGTATCGTGAGTTACCCGAGCATCGGGGTTGACCTTTTTCCGAAGGTCGATCTGCCCATCGTCAATGTTACCACCCGGCTGAAAGGGGCTAGCCCCGAGATAATGGATATTGACGTTACCGATAAGATCGAGGAATCGATCAACACTATCAGCGGCGTCAAGACTATTACGTCGTCAAGTACGGAAGGCGCTTCGAATATCACGGTCGAATTTGTTCTCGAAAAGGACATTGATCTCGCTGTTCAGGATGTACGCGAAAAAATATCTGTTATACGCTCCAAGCTTCCCAATGAGATCGATGAACCCGTGGTCGAGAAGGTCGATCCCGATGCAACCCCCGTTCTGTGGCTTGCCCTGCATGGACAGAAATCGGTACGTGATCTTTCGACATATGCGGATGAGGTCCTCAAGGAGCAGTTGCAGAGGATAAACGGGGTCGGCGCCATCCGGCTTTACGGAATGAGGCTGAGGCAGGCGAGGGTATGGCTCGACAATGACAAGCTGCGGTCGTACGGAGTAACGGCCCACGATGTCATGAAAGCGCTTCAGCGAGAGAATATAGAGCTTCCGGGGGGAAGGATAGAAAGCGGCACCAAGGAATACTCCATCAAGGTGAAGGGAGAGTTCCCGACAATTCAGGAATTTAATGCGCTGGTCGTCGGATATCACAAGGGAACGCCAGTCCGTGTGAGGGATATCGGCCGTGCCGAAGACGGGATGGAGGAAAAAAGGACAATTGCCCGCTATAACGGGATACCTTCGGTAAGCGTCGGCATTCAGAAACAGTCGGGGACAAATACCGTCGAGGTTATTGACCGTATAAAAAAAGAAATTCAGGAGATCTCGAAGACCCTGCCAAATGGCATGGAACTGGCCATTGCCTTTGATCAGTCCAATTTTATCAAGCGATCGATCGGAGAGGTTCAGCACCACCTGATATACGGCGGGTTTTTCGCAATTCTCGCCGTTCTCTTATTTTTGAGGAATTTCAGGACAACGATAATTAGCGCGCTCGCGATACCCGCGTCCGTCATATCGACATTCGCCATTATGAACGCATTCAATTTTACGTTCAACAATATGTCGATGCTTGCCCTCTCCCTGTCGATCGGCATCCTCATAGACGACGCCATTATTGTCATTGAGAATATCCAGCGCCATATCGAGGACGGGATGACCCCGCGCGAGGCCGCCTTTTTTGCGACCTCCGAGATTGGTCTTGCTGTTTCGGCAACGACTCTTGCCATTATAGTCATATTCATTCCCGTAGCCTTTATGAAAGGGATCATCGGAAGGTTTTTCTTTCAATTCGGCATGACGGTCGTCTTTGCCGTCATGGTGTCATGGTTCGTTTCATTCACCCTGACGCCTATGCTCGCTTCCCTGTACCTGAAGGGAAGGGAGGGTGCCAATAGATCCCGGCGATTGCCCGCCTGCATACAGGGCGTCATGGATAAGTACTCTATTGCCCGACATGCCGGGAATTTGTCAGATAAGCTGGAGATCTACTACGAAAACTGGAGCGCCGGTACCGCGGCGCGCTGACATGGGCCCTCAGCCATCGAACAAAAGTGCTTGTCTTCGCGGCGGCCGCTTTTGTGGTCGGCCTTTCATTTATGTTCTTCATTGGCAAGGAATTTACCCCCTCGGAAGACCAGAGCCGCTTTGTGATCAGGCTGCAGACCCCGATCGATTATTCGGTCGATGAGGTGGACCGCATGAACCGGCAGGCCGAAGAAACAGTGCGGAAATTCCCGGAGGTCCGCAGCGTCCTCTATACCCAGGGCGGCGGGAGAACATCTGAGACCAACAAAGCCAATCTTTCCGTAAACCTGGTGCCCAAGTCCAGCCGCAAGAAGAGCCAGGACCAGATCAAGGCTGAAATGAGAAGGGCATTACGAAAGATACCCGGATTACGGGCATCGGTGGAAGATATTTCGCTTATCGGCGGCGGGCAGAGACAGGTCGCCATAATGTACAGCATACGGGGCATAGACCTTGACAGGCTTGAGAGTTACACGCGGGATATCCGGGACAGGTTTGGAAAACTTCCGGGAATTGTTGACCTCGATACATCTTTAGAAAAGGGCAAACCCGAGGTCAAGGTCTTTATCGACCGCGACAAGGCAGCCGACCTTGGGATAGATGTGGCGACTATCGCTGAGACTGCTAATTTCCTTTTAAGCGGCGAGGTCGAAATATCCAAATTTAAGGATGAGGCACGCGGACGCCGCTATGATGTCCGGGTCCGTTTGAATCCCCGAGAACAGGACCAACCCTGACGATATCGGGCAGATCTATGTCAGGTCCAATGATGGGAAACTTGTTATGCTTTCGAATATCGTGAGCCTGAAGGAAGGCGGCGGGGCAAGCATTATAAACAGGGTTGACAGGCAAAGAGCGGTCACGATGTTCGCCAACCTCGAAGGCAAGCCGCTTGGACAGGCGAAATCCGAACTCGACGATATTTCAGCAAAGGTTTTGACGTCAGGGTATTCCGGCAGTTATAAGGGGCAGGCCGATACGATGAAAGAATCGTTCGGCTATCTCCTTTTCGCGGCAATTCTGGGTATTGTCATGGCCTACATGGTGCTGGCCGCTCAGTTTGAGAGCTTTATCCACCCGTTCACCGTGCTTTTGTCCATGCCTTTTTCCCTGATCGGGGCTTTCGGGGCGCTTTTTATGACAGGGAAGACATTGAATATCTTCAGCATAATCGGCCTTATTCTTCTTATGGGGCTTGTTAAGAAAAATGCAATACTTCTCGTGGATTATACGAATATTCTCCGGGAGAGAGGCGCTTCGCGCAAGGATGCCCTTCTTGAAGCGGGGCCGGTCCGGCTGCGCCCCATCCTCATGACAACATTTGCCATGATCATGGGAATGATGCCTATCGCCATTGGATTAGGGGAGGGTGCGGAAACACGATCGCCGATGGCGCTTGCTACGATCGGCGGGCTCATCACATCGCTTGTCCTTACACTTATAGTTATTCCGGTTGCGTACGACATCCTGGACGAGCTGAAAGAGAAATATTTTCCGAAAAAAACGCATGATGCGCAAAAAGCCCCGGTATAGTGTATAATATATTCTTGGATCATACATTGGCCCCCATTATGAAAAAGACCGCAATGACTCTCTTATAGACCATAATGCACAATAAAAAACAGGAAATCTCATGAGCATGTTCTTCATAATATTCTTCAGTCTGTATGCGGCATTGCACGCATATGTTTTTATAAAGGCCTTAAATGCCTTTAAGTTCGGTTTCTTAACGGGGGGCATCATTATATTTTTATTCCTGCTATGCCTGTTTATGCCGCTTCTGGTGCAGACTTTCGAACATAAGGGACATGAAGAGATCGCCCGCATTCTCGCCTATGGCGGATATATCTGGATGTGTACGATCTTTATCTTTTTTGTCATCTCTGTAAGTATCGATATCAGCAGGTTATGCATTATAATTTTTTCATCTATAGCCAAGATCAATCTGCCGCACACCATCCATTCAGGCCTTGTTTTTTTTCTTGTTTCGGCAACCGCCTCGGTCGCGATAACCGCATATGGGTATCATGAAGCCCGGTCTATCCGTACGGAGAGGATCGGTATCGAGACATCGAAGCTTCCTCCCGACATTGATAAGTTGACGATCGTACAAATCTCCGACGTCCATCTCGGCCTTATAAATAAAGATGTACGGTTGAGGCGGGCAGTTGAGATCATAAAGGATATCGATCCCGACATAATAGTATCGACAGGCGACCTCGTGGACGGCCAGATTAATACTCTGAATGGACTTTCGGACATACTCAAAGAACGTACAGCCGCGCTACGGAAAATTCGCTATCATGGGAAACCATGAATTTTATGCAGGCGTGAGGATCTCCGAGGATTTTACACGAAAGGCTGGTTTCGAAATACTGCGCCAAAAAGTCGGTTACGGTAAAGAATATGGTTAATATCGTCGGAGTGGACGATACAGGCCATTGGGGAAGGCGCAGTTCGGTATCAGATAAGGAAATTGCTCGAAAGGTCCCCCGAGAATATCTTTACGGTTTTCCTAAAGCATCGCCCCGAAGTTGACAGTGAGTCTGCTCGGGCTTTTCGACCTTCAGTTATCAGGACATACTCACGGGGGGCAGGTGTACCCGTTCAGATACATCACGCAGGCGTCATTTCCGATGGTGGCGGGTCTTTATCCGCTCGACGATAACAGCGTACTGTATGTCAGCAGGGGAACGGGAACCTGGGGACCGCCCATTCGCTTTCCTGACCCCGCCTGAAGTGACCGTTTTTGAAATAATAAGAAAATAGTGCCGATCTAATTCAGGTCTTTCGGTCGGAACTGTTTATTCCATCTCATAATATGATTCGAAAGTTCTCGATGTTTGACCGCATTTCCGGCAGGACATAAATAACGCCCGGAGTATTGGCAAAAACCGGGCGCACAACGTCATCAAAGAATTTCACAGGGACGTTAATGCAGCCATAAGAGATCCGGTTGTCGCGCGGTGTCGGCGTTGCGAGGCGCTGAAGACGGCGTTCTCTGGGTTGGTCCGTAATGACCCGGTGAAGGGAAACGGCTTTTCCATGATCGACCCAAAGAACGTTGCTTCCATCCGTATTATGGCCAAGCATTCCTACGAAGCGACCCGCCGGCGTAGTACGTTCGTTGGGAGGGATTGCCGACAAATGCCTGTCACCTATACCGGGAGAAGAATCATCACCTTTTGCAAGGCCCAGAAGGGCAGGGGCCGAGGCGATGAGCTGGCCATCCGCATTGAATACAAACACTGTGGCATCTATCTTGTCGACAATTATGAATGGCATCCGTTCATTATTGCCCGAATCCACGACCCAATCCGCAACATTCTGGGCGCTGCGTGATTTTTTCACCTTTTTGAAATCAGCCCGTTTGGGCAAAGATCCGGATGTTAAAGATAGATTTTCCCGCGTTCCACGGCCGGCTGTAATTTCGTGAACGGGTACTCCATAGCCGGTACCGTTGATGATCCCCTGTCTTCAGCCAGGGCATGGATTGAAATGGAACCAAGGAGGAAAATACAGGCGAAAAAAACCCGGACGGATAGGGTTACCGATCGGCACGGCCGCATCATATTGATTTCTATAGAACGACCGTGCCGTATCACCTTCATCTTTGACCCGCGACCACCAAGTATATGCTCTCGCCCTGCTTTTTAATGAGCAGGGCGAGAGTGGTTGATTAATGACGGTCCGGTTTGGCCGGCGGAGGAGGAGGCGGCGGAGGCGGCGGAGGAGGAGGCGGCGGCGGCTCCGGTGCAGGCTGGACTACTGGAGCAGGAGGCAGGCGGAGGCGGAGTCTCACCCTTCATTTTCTGCTGGAAACATCCGCAGCCACCTAAAGTGGTCCCAATCAATAAAACCAGTAAAGCAATCCACAATGATCCTTTTTTCATGATGCACCTTCCTTTTTTTTATTTATACAACATCACGTTATTACTTCCGGGACCCCTAAACGCCCGATGTAAAACAACTTCCCTTCCGGCTTATCGAGCCTCTACTAGAAATAATGTACTATGCTCCTCTCCAAAGTCAAGAATGTAGCCATAAAAGTACAGTAAAATCAATACGTTATGGTATCATCAACTGTATTGAAATCATGTATCTCGTGCTGAAGAAAAATAGGTTCTACGTTCTGAGTTCTATGTTGGTATTTAAACAAATCGGGAGTCTGACCCTGCGCAACATAAGCCACTAATATACTTTTATAAATATGATATGATGTATAACATAGAACTTAGAACATACGAACATACTATAACATAGAACAGTCTTAAAAATATGGCAAAAAAGCCTGCAAACCTTATTTATGGCGTCAATGAAAACCCGGGTCTTTTGTCCCTTCGTTCTCCTTGGGTTTTCAGCATATATTCGTCCTGTCCATTGCCTTTATTTTTCCCGTCGTTATCGTTGATTCGATTCACGGCACGCCGGATCAAGCCCGACACCTCATATCCATGGCGATGTTTGCAACCGGGATCGCGACTATCCTTCAGGGGCTTAACAAGGGATTCATAGGGTCGGGCTATTTGTGCCCGCTGGTTAATGGCCCCGCCTTTCTTTCAGCTTCCTTGTTGGCGGGTAAGACCGGCGGTTTATCTTTAATTTTTGGAATGACGGTCATCGGCGGGATTTTTGAAGGCGCTTTTTCGCGGGTGGTCCCGAGATTGCGCGCAGTTTTCCCGGCAGAGGTCACCGGTACCATTGTCATGATGGTCGGGATCGAGATCATTCCGGTCGCTGTTTCACGTTTTATGGGTATCGATGCGGCGAATTCGTCACCTGTTCCTGCTGCTGTCGTCGTTGGGTTTATCACCCTTTTCTCGATGGTCGGATTCAATATATGGGGGAAGGGCAAGCTTCGGTTGTATTCCGTTCTCATCGGGATGGCTGTGGGGTATATTGCAGCTTTTCTTGCCGGCGAGTTAGGTGCCGACATCTTCGCCGCCTGATCGATGCGCCGTCGTTTCAAATGCCCTCTTTCGGTCAATACGGGCTTTCATTCAATGCCGCGCTGCTCATACCTTTTCTTGTCGCGAGCTTATCTTCTGCTCTCAAGACAATGGGCGACCTTACCATCTGCCAGAAGATCAATGATGCTGAATGGAAAAGGCCTGACATGGGATCCATAAGCCGGGGAATCCTGGCAAATGCAGTCGGCAATGTAATTTCAGGAATAACGGGCGCCCTTGGTCAATCTGTTTCTTCCAGCAATGTCGGCCTGTCTATCGCAACAGGGGCTGCAAGCCGCACAATAGCGTATTCTATAGGCGGCATTTTGATAATCAGCGCCTTTGTTCCCAAACTTGCCTCCGTTTTTGTGATAATGCCAACTCCTGTAATGGGGGCAAGCCTTGTCTTTGCTGCGAGCTTTATGATCCTCGCCGGAATTCAGATCCTCATGTCGCGGATGATGGACGCACGAAAGACCTTTGTCATCGGCGTGTCCGTCGTTTTCGGGTTGAGTATCGATCTCATACCAGGCCTTTTCGAAAATGTTCATCCCTGGGTGAAGCCCTTCTTCAGCTCATCTTTATCTCTGGCAACTGTATCCGCAATAATTTTAAATTTGGTGCTCCGTATCGGCATTGCAAGGTCTGCGTATATTGAATTGAGGCCGGGGATTGATTCATCGGATACGATATTTGATTTTATGGAGCACCATGGCTCGGAATGGGGAGCTTTTCGGGACGTGGTGCAGCGCTGCGCCGCTGTTGTCAATGAATTCTTCGAATTAGTAAGCCAGGAGGGGTTTGCCCGGGGGAACGTGCAGGTAAGTATAACCTTCGATGAATTTAACCTCGATGCCCGCATCTCATACACGGGACAGCCCGTGAAATTGTCCGGCGCAAAACAGCCGGACAACGATCTTATCAATGATGGATTTTCTCTCGCGGAGCTTTCAAGCCTTTTGATACTCAGGAATGCAGACAGCGTAAAGTCGTCGGAAAAAGGCGGGAAGTGCCTGTTCCATTTTCATTTCGTGCATTAAAACGCCGCGCTTTAATTTTGGCACCCGGTAGTTATGGCAGCTGCACGTCAGTTTTGACAACCGGGATGAGTTTGTGGTATTTTCGTGCATGATTTTGATGCGCTTTCTTTCTTCATACCCCTTTTGCCGCCGTAAGTTTAAGTCTGCTTTTAAAGCAATTCCATAAAAAATAATGGAATAGGTGCGTTCCTGTCACTGAAATCTTTGAGGTGCTTGCCGCGTTTCAACTATTTCGAAACAAGGATATTGACAGAAGAGAAAATTAAGCGGTTCGAAAAATAGTGCCAGGAGATGACGTAAGTGAAAAGCAGGGACATTTATATAACCCAGCATGATATGAACAGGCTGCGTTTACTGATCGCGGAATGCTCAGGAAACGACGCGCCATACCTTGAGCGCCTGAAAGCAGAACTCGATAAGGCCAGGGTATTACCGCCAAAAGACGTCCCGGGCAATGTTGTGACCATGAATTCAATTGTCCGCATCAAAGACCTCGATACCGGAGAAGAAAAGACCTTTGCGCTGGTATTTCCCGGAAAAGCGGGCGCCGGCGGCAAGGCGGTCTCTATTCTGGCACCCATCGGAATAGCCCTCATTGGTTATAAAGAGGGCGATATAATAGAGTGGCACATCCCGGGAGCAGACATCAGGCTGCAAATAATGGAAATTGTCTATCAGCCGGAAAGGCTCGGGAATTATGATCTCTAAGAACAAATACAATGCTTCAAATAATTAAAATTTCCTTTTCCTGATTCACCACCAAATATACAGCGTGAATTGCCCGCTCTTTAGGTACATATCTAATCGATGCAATCCGGGCAGGGCGCGCGATATCAAAATGAACGTCGAATCTGGTATCTGTCTTTTTCTGGTTAATTATCAAGGATTTACGGACGAAGGGCTTGCAATGTGATTAATGTGTGTTATTTTTTCATTAGCATTCTTGCAGCATACCGCTTTGGCCTAAACCATAAAGGATCCGGTAACTCCGGCCGGATGAAGGAACTCCACCCTTCCTTCCCAAAGCGGTAAATTATTGACCTGCCTTACCTTTTCAGCTATCTGTCCAGCAGAAGGCCGCTCATGGCTCACCCGGGCCATCATGTCTTAATTCCGATTGAACTCATCGATCATGCCCAATTCATTGTAGGTCTAACGGGTGACTGGCTGGCATGAAAATCTATTACAAGAAATTGCTATTTAAGGCGACAGACGGTGCAGTTTTGTTGATGTATATTTTTTTAGTAGCATGTTAGTAGCATGTGCACGTCCGATAGAATAGATGCGGTTTTTAGCCGAACCGAGTTTGTATAGCATGTTCTCAAAAGGTAGTCTGGCGAATCAATTCGGTGGGGGCTGACTAATTCTGGTCGTGCTTTAGCTTTATACAAAGCTTCACCAATAAAAAAAGGAGGGAATTTACGATGAAAAAAGCTATTTGGGTAGGATTGATTGTCTTGTTTTGTGGCTTGGGCCTTATAGCCACGCCATTTGCTCAGACCACAGCTGATACTGACGAGGTTGCAAAGGCCATTGCTCAGGGTAAATCGGGCACTTTCAAGGGAGAAGTAACAAAGACCGATCCCGGGGCGATGTCTATCACGGTCAAGACCGCCAAAGGTGAAAAAACCGGAGATACAAGATACGCGAGCTACAAAGGCGCTTTTAACGCTGCCAAGGATCTGAAACAGGGCGACAAGATTGCCGGTCAGTGGACGGAAGTCAAAGGAAAGATCTATATCACATATATTGTGAAGATGGACTGATACCATCACCACGACATGAAATGAGCAGGCGTCCAGACTCATAATTGGGGTGGGTCCCATACGGCACCTCGAGACGGTCTGGGCCTGCCCCTGCTCATAGTGTTATCCTTAACCTCTGGCGATGCCCGTGGAATCGGTAAGGCCGGTTACGACGACCTACGCGAAAAGATCGATGCCAAGATGTGAGTATCCGGCTTGCCTCCTTATAACCAGAGCTGCGAAGCAATCGGGACTTTTTCACGCTCTATAAGCTGGATCGCATTTTTTTTGCATCCTGAACGGCAGACCCCGCAACCGTAACACCGTCGTTGATCTATAACGGCTTTTTTGTCCGTTGCGCGACTGGTAATAGCATCGAATTGACACAGGGATAGGCAGGAGCCGCATCCCATACAAAGTTCAGGGGAAACTTCCGCGACATACTCGGCCCGGAACATGACGGGAATAGCGTGTGTCACACTCGTGCGCATTGCAAGGCAGTCTGACCGGTTGCAGTTGCATATGGCCGCAATGAAGGGTGTCTGGAATGTCCAGACGCTGTGGCAGAGGCCTTCTTCTTCATGATCATGAAAAGATGCGAGGGCTTCATCCCTGGTGAGCATTTCATTCTCGGTATTATGGGGCCCATTGAGATAGCTTTTATCAATGCCCCGCATTATCTCCCCCAACCCGCCGCCGTCGGGTCCCAAACTTACCGCATAACAGTAGCGTTGTTCACGGCCTAAGGTTACCTCCCGGCAGATGCAGGCGATACGGACGATGGAATTTACAAAACCGAAGATGGCCTCTACGTCTTCAATTGGCACGACCTGGCCAAAGTGATTCTCTTTCATCTTCCGGGTGATAACCCGGCCCACGACATTCCTGATCAACCTGGGTGTTTTCCCCAGGATTCCAAGGTATTTATTCGCTCGTGCAAGCGTACCCGGCCGGCCAAGAAATTCCTCGATATATTTGCGTCTATGTATATCGCTCAAGAGGTCTTCGGAATAGTTCCTGGCATTCAGGTACCATTTCTCTCCCTCACCATGTTTGACGCAAAATTCACACATTCTTCACCATAAATTAAAAAAAATATTAGCATTATTTGCCTCGAAAAACTTATTTTTTTATTGAGGTCTTCTTTCAATGACAAGAACTTCCCGCACATCGTCAATGTAGTGCGCGCTAAAGGTAACCCCTTGATTCCGTCGGAATAGGGTCCATTTTTTATTCTATGATCACCTCGTAGAATTCGGGAGTTGGGTTGCCGTCAAACAAGGGCGCGACCCGCTTACCGGCTTCACCATGCTCGGGACTATTGTGCATAGCCATGAAGGTTTCATGGCTCTCATGCTCCACGACAGCAGCATAATTACCGCCTTTCAAGGGTTTTAAAAGACGTCGGCTGATAAGACCTTTGTAATTTG
This sequence comes from uncultured delta proteobacterium, assembly GCA_963823725.1. Lineage (GTDB taxonomy): Bacteria > Desulfobacterota > Syntrophorhabdia > Syntrophorhabdales > Syntrophorhabdaceae > Delta-02. Next base: position 42,795 of record CAWGMJ010000016.1, on the reverse strand, counting down.
CAAACTCTTTGTTTGACCAGGCAAACCACTCTCTGAACTCCTCATCCTTGCCTGATTTGATCGGTGGAAAACTGATGATAATGATAAACATGGTATATACCCCTCTTTGTTTACCACCATGACCCTGCGCCGGTCGTTCATTTTGCGCGGCCTCGATGGTGGTCTTGAATGTTTCATCGCTATTACTCGTAGTGAATTGCCTCCACCGGACACTCCTCTGCAGCTTCAATGATCTTCGTATCAAGTGACAGATCCGCGCCCTGGCTTATGGTTGCAAGCTCTCCTTCGAGCTCAAAGACCTCGGGGCATATTTCTACGCATGTCCCGCAAGCCACACAGGTATCATCGACCCATACTTTTTTCATCGCTCGCCTCCATTTTCTTTTCCAAATACTCTTTTAGTGCCGCGGCGTTATTGTGGTCCTGGTCTTTTGCACCATAAAGAAGTGTCACACCCTTTCCGTGCTTTTCAATAATAGGGCCCAATATTTCTTGCTTATCTTCTAACTCGACAAAATATTTCTTTTTAAAAACACTCCATTTTTGCGGCTCATGATTGAACCATTTCCTTAATTCATCGCTGGGAGCAGCCTCTTTCAGCCATATATCAATCCCGGCTTTTTCTTTACTTATACCCCGCGGCCAGAGTCTATCTACCAGCACTCTATAGCCATCATTGCTGGAAGGGGCATCATAAATTCGTTTTATTCTTATCACAGGTTACCTTGCCTCAGTTGGCGCCTGGATCCTCCACTGACCAAAGAGAAAATAGGTCTTTTTTCCTTTCCAGGATGAAAAGACTTGAAAATTGATTGCCAATTGAAACCTATGGTTTGCAGCGAAAGTTGTCAACCTGCGTTTACAGGAAGTAAAACTTCTGTTTAAACCATTGTTACGAAATAGCCCACGTGGACAATCTTATCAGGAGGTCTTATTGTATAGGAATGAAAATAAAATGGAGAATTGCGGTAATTACAGCAGTTACGCTCGTTATGTTCGGATGGGTCCTGCAGTGGAACATTGCGGCTGTTTCCGCTGAGGAAGCTCAGAAAGAATATTCGGTCAAAAGAACCAGTCTCCCTGCATTCGAGCTTCCCGTTCCCCGAAGTGAATCTGAAAAAACTTACCTGGGCCTCTCCGGGAAAGGCAAATTTAAGGTCGGACAGATCAAACCCGGGATTGTTATCATTGAGATCTTCAGCTTCTATTGCCCCTTTTGCCAACGGTCGGCCCCTCTTGTAGATGAGGTGTACCGGAAGATACAGGAAAGACCCGATTTGAAGGACAAGATAAGGATGATCGGGATAGCGGCAGGAAACAGCGATTATGAGGCCAAATCGTTCAAAGAGAAATACGGGTTGCCTTTTCCTGTTTTCCCGGACGAAGAGATGGATATTGTCATATTGCTGGGCGTGAGATATACGCCCACATTCATAGGGGTTAAGGTGGATGGTAAGGGGTCCCAGGAACAGTTTTATTTTCTGCCGAATGCATTCCAGGATGCTTCCCAGTTCCTTGCCGAGATACTTAAAGCGTCAGGATTAGAATAGGAGGAAGGGACATGGAACGGCTGAAGGGCCTGCCAAAAGGTCTTGCCTGTCTTGTTATTGTCATGATCATGGCCTCAGCCGCTGTGGTCTATGGAGAGTCTGCGGCTTTTAAGGGCAATATTTATCCGGTGGGAAAACTGAAACCAAGAGACAGCAAACCAATACTGAAGGTGGGGGACCTTGCGCCCGATTTCATCCTTCCTGCGGTCGGAGGCGCCAGGGTGTCGCTCGGCCAATATCGCGGAAAAAAGAACGTGGTCATCTCATTTGTCCCTGCGGCCTGGACACCGGTTTGCTCCGATCAGTGGCCGGGCTACAACATATCCAAAGAGCTCTTCGACAAAAACGCGGCCATCCTTCTCGGTATTACGGTAGATAATATCCCCACACTCTATGCCTGGACCAGGCAAATGTCCGATGAGAAGCTGTGGTTTCCTGTATTGTCCGACTTCTACCCCCACGGTTCGGTGGCCTCGAAATATGGCGTGCTCCGCTCCACCGGAGAATCGGAAAGGGCTCTTTTCGTTATCGACAAGAAAGGGGTTATCAGATATATAGACATACACGACATTAATGAACGACCCCGGCTCGAAGACCTGGCCGGGGCGCTTGAATTGCTAAACAAGTAAGGCCGAAGCCATTCTTCCAGCTTCATTTGCCGCCCAATGGACTCGCAAGACTGCTTATTCAAGTTCCTTCCATTTGTAATCGATAAGTTCGACCATGACACCATTCGTTTTGTGGGGATGAATAAGTGCGAACTCACAATCGCGAAAGGGTCTGGCCTTTTCGGTGACGTCGTCAGCAATCGGATGTGGGTTTTTTATGAATGGGTATTCTTTTGACTCAAGCTCAACAATGGCTTCACGGGTATTTTCAACGTTGAATGATATCAGCATAATTCCCTCTCCATGCTTGTCAATCCACTGAGCCACGGGGCCGTCAGGTGTCGTGGATTCCATCAGTTCAAAACCCACGCCGTCAACCCAGTAACGCGCAACGCGTATTTTCTCCGGTGTATCCACATATGAGTCATCCGGTTTTGACTTTCCAAGAATTGGTTCCCATACTTTCCTGGCGGCATCGAGATCCTTCACGGCAATACAAAAATGATCCATTTTCTTAATTTTCATATTTCCCCCTTTCAATCCGGTTAGATAAAAAATGGAGTCTATTGGAGTGCTGCTCCATTATATTTCCGGGCATTACGGGAAGAAATCTATATTTTTCAATGGATCATGTCAAATGCGGGCCAGCAGGAAGAGCTTAAGTAGCTAAGCTCGAGACAGACAGTATTCTGCTCGCATATCGACTTAAGTCGTAAGCGAAGACAAGGATGAAGAGTTGCCGCCGGCATGGCAATGTCATTACAGCAATCTTATATTGTAAAAAGGATCCATCCGGGTCAACAATCCTTGCATCAGGGATACCCGGATATTGAAAATAGCAGGGCAGAGGCCATTCTCAAAAAGAGAAACATAGAATGCAGACACCCCAGTTCCCATATCACGATGATACAGAAACCGATGCGGCCCGAGTGGCCTATGGGTATAGAAACGTCCTGGCAGCAGAAAAGAGATGGCTGGTCGATCGGCATTTTGATCAAATAGCCCGACGGTATGACCTGGCAGATGCCCTGCTCAGTTTCGGACTCCATTCATGGTGGAAAAGGTTTGCCATTCGCCAACTCGCCTTGACCAGGGGAAATAGGGTGCTCGACGTCTGCGGCGGAACCGGTGATTTCGCCATCCTTGCGGCCAAAAGAGTGGCTCCCGAAGGCGCGGTGACAGTCTATGATATCAACAGGCACATGTTGAAAGCCGGTCAACGAAAGGTTGGCCGATCCGGGTATCAACAGGCAATTAGCTGGCTTCAAGGAGATGCAGAAATAATACCCTTTCCGGACAGGAGCTTTGATGCAGTGACGGTAGGCTTTGGTCTTCGGAACCTGATCCACCTCGAACGCGGTCTCCTGGAGATGTTCCGGGTCTTAAAGAAGGGTGGACGATTGCTGAGTCTTGAATTTTCCGTACCAAGAAGTTTCTGGGTAAGGGCACTCTATCACTTTTACTCTTTCAAGGTTATCCCGCTCGCTGGAAAAGCTATTACCGGAACAGCAGATCCTTTCAAGTACCTTGCTGAATCTATCCGGGTATTCCCACGGCCTGAAGCAGTGAAAGTGATCATGGAAGATTCAGGTTTTTCAGATGTTGCCTGGCAGAGACTCACCAATGGCATAGTTGTGGTCTATACCGGCAAGAAAAGCCAATAAGAGCCAATATTTAGCTGGAAGTGAAAAGCAGGCGGAAGAGATTCCGCCTGCTCCCCTTGTACGGCCCAGATCCTGCGTAGTTGGCAATCTCTACCGTTTATTCCTTCTTCATGCCAGCCTTAAACATATCTTTCATCTCTTTATCTGACATAGGCGGCATATCGGGATGGGCGGCCTTGGCGTGAATCTTGCCGGATGCCATAAGTTTTTCACTTGCCTCTTCGTCGTTCCGGGCATCGACCTTGATTTCGTGGTTGCAGGGTGCGGGGCATTTAAAAGAATACTTCATAGTTCTCACCTCCTTTTTTGTTTTCAGAAACCATACCCTGGTTCCCGGTCTATTCGTTATTTCGCTTTTTGTTCTTATGACATCTATTTGTTTTTAATCAATGGATAGCCAAACGAACCATTTGCGAAACTCCTAAAGGACTCATAGTGTTCCGTTGGCGTTTGTCAAGAGTGGCACCAATCCCGCCGATGACCATCTCTACCGAATCAGTCGCTAACTCACAAATTGCCAGTACTCGATTCGCCCCAAAACCTGATTCTATTCGATACTTCCTGAAATGAGTAAAACTCCAAACGCGGCGAAAATCCTGGATTTCATCGTTATAAACACAATTCGCGGTCGATATTGCCTTGACATGCAAAGCCGAAAGTTCTTATATTCCCCCTGTAATATCTGATCAAAATATTTACTAAGACAATTTAAAGAACGGAGGCTCAAACATGGCAGAAGAAAAAGGATTGAATAAAATGGTAAAATTGAAAGCGGACCTGGCGGCATTCCTGGGTGCCAGCTCACTTTCTCGTACTGAGATAACCAAAAAGTTGTGGGATTACATTAAGGCAAACAAACTACAAACCAAGTCAATCAATGGTAAACCAGAAAATGCCGGCAAATATATTGTGGCTGATGCGAAATTGATTAAAATATTTAACAATACCAAAACTACCAGCAAGACTGGCAAATTAACTGATTTTACAAAGTTAAAAGAAGGTCAGACTATCGATATGATGCAACTGGCATCTGTTGTTAGTGCCAATATCGAATAGACTAAAATATGTAATTATTTTTCAAAATAGGCTGGCGTAACAACCTGCCTGATTGTTTGCCCTTTCAGGTGAACATTTCTCACGGCAATATGGGTTCTCGACCTTACAAACACTATTTAATAATTCTAGTGGAGTAACTAACCATAACGCGGTAAAATAGATGGTAATTTCAGGAGCGTCGTACTCATAAAAAACTACGATAGCTTGCAGGCAAGAGGTGTGAATCATGGATCATAAACCGACATTACCATCCTTGGTCATTAAAGGGAAAACAATAAGGATACCTATTATCCAGGGCGGCATGGGCGTGGGTGTGTCACTCTCTCCGCTCGCCAGCGCCGTTGCAGAAGAAGGGGGTGTCGGCATCGTGTCGAGCGCAGCTCTTGACAGGCTTGTCACAAAAAGGACCGGCAAGAAACACACCATATATGAAGCCGTTTTTGAGGAAATATCGCAAGCGAAAGCAAGGGGTGGGGTATCGGGCATCAACATCATGGTTGCCCTTATACAAACCTATGAAGATACAGTAAAGGCTTCCATCGACGCAGGGGCGGATGTCATTATTTCCGGCGCGGGCCTGCCGCTCGGCCTGCCAGCTGTCAAAAACCCTGGCGATACGGCCCTGATTCCCATCGTCTCTTCGGCAAGGGCCCTTGAACTCATATGCAAGAAATGGGAACGGATAGGCTACAGGCCTGATGCCGTTGTACTTGAGGGACCCCTGGCCGGCGGTCACCTGGGGTTCAAATATGAGGACATATACCTCGAGTCGAACAAGCTCGAAAATCTTTTGCCCCGCGTAAAGGAGATGGCAGAAAAACATGGAGACTTTCCTGTTATCGTAGCGGGGGGCATCTACACGCATGGTGATATCGTGAGATTTCTGAAGATGGGTGCCGATGGGGTACAGATGGGAACACGCTTTCTCGTTACGCGGGAAAGCAGTGCAACCGATGAGTATAAGCAGGCCGTTATCAATGCCGGTAAGGAGGACATTATCGTGGCACAGAACCCTGGTTCTCCATGCGGTTTGCCATTCATGGTTATTAAGGAATCACCCGCTTTCCAGAACGCGCTCCAGAAGAAGGGAAAACCCCGTTGTGATAAGGGGTATGTGCTGCGACCGGATAGGGAAGGACATTTCAACCAGTGCCGTGCACGACTTGATGACGGCGGAAGTTTTTGCATCTGCAATGGCCTCCTCAGTTCCGCCGGGTATAACCCTGACCAGGAGGCGCCCCTCTACACGGTTGGCGCTAATGGTTATCGTATTGACAAGCTTACAACCGTCAAAGAATTGTTTGCCGAACTGACAGGCAAAACAAACGAGGGCTGTTGAGTCAATATGCCAGGGGGCTATCCATCGTGTTCACCGTGCCAGGGGAACAATGATCTTGCCGGGGAAGACGCGACAACAGGGAGATCCGGTTTTCAGCCGGCAAGGACCTGGAGAATTTCCTCTGTGTCGGGCAACTCTTTGATGGGATATACTTTCACGAATATGACACGGTGTTTGTCATCGAGAACAATGTTTGCCCGTTCTGAGAAACCATTCGTTTCCCTGAATATGCCGTATGCCTTTGCGATCATGCCGTGGGGCCAGAAATCGGAAAGCAGCGTTGTGTTCTTAATGCCAAGTTCTTTAGCCCAGGCGTGTTTAGACGGAACAGCGTCGATGCTGATACCCAGGGCAACAGTATTGAGAGTATCGAATCTTTCCTTAAGTGCTTCCAACGCCTTCATCTGTTCCGCGCATACACTTGTCCAGGCAAGAGGATGAAAGGAGAGGAGTACCTTCTTTCCCGGGAAATCCGACAATCGGACATCCCTATCGTGCTGGTCTTTAAGGGTAAATTCTTTTGATGTATCACCTTTTTTTATTATTCTCGGCATGGTGGCCTCCTGTTATACATATTGAGTATAAGTAAGCATGAAAAATAGATTCAGCAAGTTATTCAGGTTCTTGGTTTGACCCTTTTATTTTAATATTTGTTATAAGCTTCTATTGATTTAAATTAAAGGCCATTTGGAATTTTGGAAACCATCAATCTTTTTCGGTCTAGCGTACGTCCATCTACAATAAAAGTGCCATCGCCGACAGCGTGAACAGTTCGTTTTTCTTTGCGCGAGGCGTCAAAGTAGGCCGCACCGGCTTCGAGAACGACAATGTTATGTTTTTTGATGATGTCGACGACGTTACACTCGATATTAGCGAGGCATTCTTTTATCAATGGTGCTTTTACTATTCTACCTTTTACGGGAGTGAGCTTGAATTTGGTAAATTTGTCTGTATCAGCACCGGAGCACGTTCCTATTCCAACGACTTTATCAAGCATATCAACCGTGGGGATTGAAATAACACACTCTTTTGTTTTCCGAAGAGCCGTAAAAGAATAATTCCATTCTCCCGTGGTCATGGCAAAGACCGGTGTGAAATCCAAAACCATTGTCCATGAAATCGTCATGATGTTGTCCTTCTTTCCGTCATTCGTTGTAACAAGGACAACGGGCCCCGATTCCAATAACGTAAAGGCTTTATTAATTTGTAATTCATCCATAGGAGCATCTCCCTGTTCTTATGAATGTTGCGGCAGCTTAACCCTGACAAATGCTTTTATCTTAAACATACCTTTTTTGCCACCTTGCGGAAGTGCTGTCCATAGATCATGAGAGTGATAACTTCGGCAAAAGATCTTCGATAGAACAACAAAGTTTTGACAAGAAGCCTCCAATAGTACCACTGGGTCTTGCCATTACCCAGGATCCCGATATACAGAATAGACTTCAGGAGGGCTTTGATCTCACCTTTTGTGATCTTCCGCTTCCCATAAGGGTTATGATATCGCAAAAATTGGGAGATCCTCTGGTAATAGGGCCTGGGGCTGTATATGGTCTTAATGATCCTTTGATACCCTTCAATCAGCTTCATCCTGTCCATTTTAGAAATAAAGTTAATGCTTCCGTCTGTGTTGTCCCCGGAAGCAGTCAGTTCGAGACGGTCTGCCTCTCTCAGTCTTTGCCATAGTTTCGTATTCGGCAAGGCGTTCAAAAGCCCTACCATGGCCGTTACCACACCGCTTTCCTGGATGAACTTTATCTGCCTCGCAAAGATACCTTCATCATCGCTGTCAAATCCGACAATGTAGCCTCCCATGACCTCAATACCTGATGCTTGAAGTTTTCTGATGGTGGCTGTCAGGTCACGCTTGCAGTTTTGATCCTTTGAGCATTCCTGCAGACTCTCCTCGTTTGGCGTTTCCAACCCGATGAACACCCGTTTGAATCCGGCTTCAACCATGAGATGAATGAGTGTTTCATCGTCAGCGATGTTGATCGAAGCTTCAGTAAAGAACTCAAAGGGGTAGTCGTGAATCTTCATCCATTCAATTATGTGCGGCAGCATCTTCTTCACAGCAGCACGGTTGCCAATAAAATTATCGTCTACAACAAAGAGACTGCCCCGCCATCCCTTATCGTAGATCGTCTGCAATTCATCTAAGAATTGCTCTGCGCTCTTCAATCTCGGTGTACGACCATACATGCTGGTAATGTCACAGAAGTCACAATTGTAGGGACACCCTCGTGAATATTGAACCATGAGAGAAGCGTAATCCTCAATTTCTATCAAGTCCCATCGAGGAACGGGCGTCATAGATAAAGGTGGGAAGTCTGACGATCGATACACTCTGTTGGCCTTACCCTGCGTAAGATCTTTCAAGAATTCCGGCAGTGTCAACTCTGCCTCGTTCAGGATGAGGTGGTCGACGAGTGGCAAGTATTCTTCAGAGGCACCGTTGAAGAGGGGCCCTCCGGCTACGACCTTTTTCCCCAAACGACGGCACTCCTCTGAGGACTTCAGCAACAGACTCCTTTTGTACAAGCATGGCGCTGATGAAAACATAGTCCGCCCACTTAAGATCGCTGTCTCTCAGATTGCGGATGTTCAGATCCACCAGGCGAATATCCCAGTCTTTGGGGAGGATTGCCCCTACAGTCAACAAACCGAGGGGAGGGAAAGCGGCCTTCTTCGAGATGTACTTCAATGCGTACTTAAAGCTCCAGAAGGTGACGGGATATTGGGGATAGATAAGGAGTGCTTTCATTGTGTTCTCACTTTCAGGATTTGAACCCTTAATTCAGCTCCAGCAGCCTGCTATTTGTTTTTGTTGTTACTTTGGCCTGCGGGCAAAAGAATTTTTCAAGACCTGTATAGTCTTTACAGGTTATTATAACACATTGGATGCCAACCTGCCTTCACGTTTCCCCTTTTACACTTGGCTCCTCCAGTAATTAGGAAAGCCAGCTTTTTGTCGCGAAAGGATAATCTCACAAATCCTCATGGATCATAAAAGCCCGCAAACCCCTGATATTGGCCTTATTATGAGGTTTATCAAAAGATGAGAGAGAAAATCCCGGTAGTATAAGTATGGTAGAATAATATTATGGATGATGGCATCTTCGGTATTTTCGGTATCTTAAGAAACAAATTATGGCCCTTCGGGAACGGAAAATTAAGGAACGCTTTATTCCCTGAAATTAATAAGCATCATAGGGAGGGATTGTGATGATACATTTATTTTGGATAGTTGCGTTAATACTTCTATTTTACGGCTGAGGCGGACCCTAGAGTCTGGGTTAAGCCGGGTGCTGCCCAGCATGACTATATCGCTACGCTCTTTGCATAGTTCGAAGCTGATATGTGAGCTTCAGTGATCATACGTCACTACTTCCCGACCATTCCGATGATCGCGCTGTCTTCCATTGTGCTGAGCTGGGCGGCTGCAGTCTAACTATCGTAAGTAATGTGATTTCCAAAATAATCCTCGATGGAGGGGATCTTGCCTCGTGATATACCCGTAGGAAATGGCAGCCTCCTCATTACTTTTGATGAAGATTATTGCCTTAGGGATATCTATTACCCTCATGTCGGAAAAGAAAACCACACAGACGGCCATAAGTTCAGGATCGGCATCTGGGTTGACGGAAGCTTTGAATGGTTAGACAAGGACAGATGGAATCTCCGCCTGGCATATGCAGACGAGACCCTCTCGACCCACGTTACAGGATACAGACAACACCTGCAGATAAGCATCCACTCCGGCGATCTGGTCGATTACCGGGAGAATGTTTATATAAAAAAGATCACTTTCAAGAATCTCGCAGACCGTCCAAGGGAGATCCGTGTCTTCTTCAGCCACGACTTTCATATCCTTGAATCTCCGGCTGGAGACACTGCGTACTATGACCCCGACGAGAAAGCTCTGATACATTACAAAGGGAAACGCTATTTTCTCATCAGCGGGATGAGGGAGGACAGACACGGATTGGACCAGTATGCCACGGGCGTGAAAGAATTCCATCAGCTTGAAGGTACGTGGAAAGATGCTGAGGATGGTACGCTTCAGGGGAATCCGATAGCTCAAGGCTCGGTTGATTCAACCTGTGGTTTTACAATAAACATTGAAGCGTCCGGGGGACAGGTACTCTATTACTGGATTGCCGCCGGGTTGGATTATGCCGACGTGAGTCACCTGAACAAAATGATCCTCAGGCACGGGGCGGAACATTTTATTCGACGGACCAACAATTACGGGAGAGCGTGGCTCAATAGAGAGGAATTCCGTTTCGGAGACCTGCCGCAGCCGGTTATCGATCTATTTAAGAAGAGCCTTCTGATTTTGAGGACAAACATCGACGCGGGCGGTGCGATAATTGCAGCGAACGACTCCGATATTGACCAGTTCGCCAGAGATACGTACAGTTACATGTGGCCGAGAGACGGGGCGTTTACCGCGTACAGCCTCGATCAGGCCGGATATCTCGGGTCGACAAGGACCTTCTTTGAGTTTTGCCTCGATCTCGTCTCAGAAGGAAAAGAATCGGGCGGCTATTTTCTGCACAAGTACCACCCGGACGGATGTCTCGGAAGTTCATGGCATCCATGGCTAACCGATGAAGGAAAACAACTCCCTATCCAGGAGGATAGCACAGGGTTCGTGATCTGGGCGCTCTGGTCCAATTTTGACAGGTTCAGGGACATCGAATTTGCAACGAGGCTGTATGAAGGTCTCGTGATCCGGTGTGGTGATTTCCTCGCGTCATACAGGGATACTAAGACCGGGCTTCCTCTGCCATCGTACGATCTCTGGGAAGAAAAGTGGGGAATTCATACGTTTACGGTTTCGGCGGTCTACGCAGGGTTGAGGGCTGCGGAGAATTTTAGCAGCTTTTTCGGAGACGTAGAAAGGGCCAGGATATACGGAAACGCGGCAGACGAAATACGTTCTGCGACCGATCTACATCTTTACAGCAGAGAGTTCAACCGGTTTCTGAAAACGATCATTCCCCGGGGTGATGGCTTTTTTGCGGATCTTACCGTCGATGCCAGCACGTACGCCCCGTTCTATTTTGGCATGTTCGAGCCGAATGATCCGAGGGTTGTAGGTACCATGGAGGCTATCAGAGAGCATCTCTGGCTGAGAACGCCCACCGGGGGGATTGCCAGGTATGAAGGTGATTTGTACTACCGTTTGTCCGACGGCACGGTCGACCTGCCCGGCAATCCCTGGTGTATCTGTACGCTATGGCTTGCCGAGTGGTATATAGCAAAGGCACAGAACAAGGATCAGCTCCATGAAGCAATACCTCTTCTCGATTGGGTTGCTTCAAATGCCCTGTCTTCCGGGGTTCTCGCGGAGCAGTTTGATCCTTTCACGAACCGGCCGCTGTCAGTGGCGCCTCTTACCTGGAGCCATGCCACGTTTATCAGCACCGTACTTGAGTACGTGAAGAAATATGAAGGGTGATAATGGAGCATTGCTCTGGCCTCGTCACAGACCGTAATGACAGTCGGTCAAGTATCATTTGTCAGGCTGTATATACCAGGTACACGCCCCCGAAGATAACCAGGATGCCGCAGATGATCTTCACGACTTTTGCCCCGACAGAACGTTCGTTCCAGTTCAAATATTCTTGCACGGTTTCCGTGCAAGTGCCGGCCAGGACGATAATCGAACAATGCCCTATGGCATACGCCAGAAGGAGCATCATTCCATACCATATCTTTGTCGCTGCGAGTTGGAAGGTGATACTGAGCATGGGTGCCATATATGCGAAAGTACAAGGACCGAGGGCAATACCGAATACTGCCCCCAGAATAAAGGCCGCGAGAAGGCCCTTTCTTTTCAATCCGATGTTGCCCGGACCGGACCAGGGCATGGGTATTATCCCGACAAGATGCAGCCCGACAAGAAAAAACACAATGGCTACAAAATAATTGCCGTAACGGCCAACATCGCCCATCATTCTTCCCGCCAGGGCCGTGACAATGCCTACCAGTCCAATGCTGATCATGATACCCAGGGCAAACAGTGAGGCTGTATAAAAGGCCCTTTTCGGAGATGTTCGTCCCTGCTCGTCAATAAAACCCACGATAAGGGGGATGCTCGAAAGGTGGCAGGGGCTCAATATCAGGCTAAGGACACCCCACGCAAAGGATGCCCCGAGCGCGATGGCAGGTGTTCCTTCAACGGCCCTGGTTAAAGTTATGAAGATCTGTTCGATCATTTACTCTTTTTTCCGGGATCTTTTTTGGTCAGATCTATGTTGAGTTTCTTGAAGGCCGCCAGTATGTCTTCCTTCGATATATAGCCCACATGACGGTGCCGTTCCTTTCCCGATGCATCGTAGAATATTTGTGTCGGGATACCTCTTACACCAAGTTTCGTTGCGGTATCGGGATCTACCTGCACGTCTATGAATTCCACTCTGAGTCGACCGGCATATTCGGCCTTCAATTCATCAAGAATGGGCGCCATCATCTTACACGGGATGCACTGTTTCGCGCCGACATCGACGAGAGCCGGGTATTTAATTCCGGGCTGGGAGGTTTTCCCGGCACTATTCACGTCGGCTGCAGATGACGTAAGCGAAAAAAAGTGCAACGAACTGACCCCGACGATAACAATTAAGAAAAAGATAATGATATTACGGTTCACATTTCTATTTTTCATAGCTGGTTACCTGTTTGTCCCGATCTTTCATGCTGCATTGGCAGCCCGCCGAACTCACTAAGCAATTTTTCTAAGGCCCGTGATTATCGGAGATTAATCCGGGTGCTACTTTGATAAGAGCTTTTTTATATCGTCCGATGAAAGGACCTTGCCGACGCTTTTGACTTTGCCGTCAATAACGAGACCCGGCGTCATCATGACGCCATATCCCAGGATCTTTTTGAGGTCAGTTACTTTTTCAATCTCACAGCCTTCTATATTCTGTTCCTTTACGGCTTTTTCGACATTTTTCACCAGCTTTTCACAATTTGAACATCCGGCGCCCAGTATTTCAATTTTCATAATTGTCCACTCCTTTCATATCGCAGCTATACTGCGGATTTTTTCGCACAGCAATTTCTTGTTGCCGGCTGTACGGCATCCTTATTCCTGATGAAGGCTTCAAGGCGTTCCCTGTCATTTTTCAACGTTTCTTCAGACATTCCCTTGATGACCGACAAAGTAAGGAGACGCCTGAAATAATCAGTGGTCTCTAACGTATAATGCATCCATTTACCATCCTTTCTGCTTTTAACAAGACCGGCATTCTTAAGAACACCCAGATGGAAAGATACCTTTGACTGTGACATATCGAAGGCAGCCATAATATCGCATACACACAGTTCTCCATGCTCAAGGAGCCCAATGACTTTCAGCCGCGTTTCGTCCGAAAGGGCCTTAAATATAGTGAGCAGATCGTCAGACATTTACCACCTCACATGATCGCGTTGAAGAGATACCCGACAGCCATGATGGTAATCGCCATGATCCCGACAAAAATTGCGAGCAGCTTTGTCTTTAGCACCTGCCGAAGAATGATCATCTCGGGAAGAGAAAGCGCAGTCACCGCCATCATGAACGCCAGCGCCGTACCGAGAGTTATTCCCTTGCTCATAAGCGTATAAATGATCGGGATAACCCCGGCCGCATTCGAGTACAGCGGAACGCCGACCAATACAGCCAGAGGCACAGCGTACCAATTGCCCGCTCCGGCGTAACGAACCAGAAAATCTTCCGGGACATAACCGTGAATAAAAGCCCCGATGGCGATGGCGCCGATCACCCAGGGCCAGATCTTTCCGAGGATATCTTTCGTTGTTATTTTGGCATACTCCAGCCGTTCCTTGAAATTCTGAGGGTAACCGGCATCCGTCTCGCCCAGATGTATCTGGTAAACATATTCCTGGACCCATTTCTCAAGTTTCAACTTTCCTATGACAAACCCTCCGATTATTGCGACACAAAGTCCCGTGCCAATATAGATCGCCGTAATTTTCCATCCGAATAATCCCCATAAAAGCACGACCGCCACTTCGTTTACCATCGGCGACGATATTAAAAATGAGAAAGTAACCCCGAGAGGCACACCGCCTTCAACGAAGCCGATGAATAAAGGTACGGCTGAGCACGAACAAAAAGGTGTGGCAACACCCAGAAGAGCGGCAAGCACGTTACCTGCGAATTCTCTTTTACGCGCCAACATTTTCCTTGTTTTTTCAGGCGGAAAAAAACTTCGTACAAGGGAAATGGCAAAAATGATCACCAGGAGAAGGATCAGTATTTTTACTGTATCGTAGAGAAAAAAATCCAGGGCAGCGCCCAATTTACTGCCGCGGGCCAATCCGAATAAATTATAGACGACATATTGCGAAAGGTTAGTAAACATACCGCCTCCTGATGCATCAATAAATATTGATATATAATATAACTGGACGCATCAGGTGTCAAGCAGTACTTTAATATGCTGGCATTCTCTTATTTGGTGCGGCGTAACGTTCAAGACTCGAAACAAATTACGCTGATATGATTCGAATTGTACCGTTACGAAGAGGAAATGTTGCCGGGATCCGATCCTCAAAATCGAGAAATATGCAGAAACTTATTTTGAACGACATTTTTTTCGTTATGTGCCTACAGACAACAAGCCGATAACCTTATACTATACGTGCATGATTTTGGTAATTGATTTTATAAATGGGTTGAGCACGAAGTGCCGGACCATCCTGAAGCCTTCAAAACCTTCTTCACCAGAAGGAACACCTTAATACCCAGCCAGGGGCAGGGGGTAGTCTCTGCCCCAACCTAACAAACTATAGTATCTGATTGAAAGCAGGGGTTCGTCGTATGAGCGATGTGGTATACTTTCGCGCAGTTACCCTGGTGGCTGACAAACGATCTGTCCGTCAATGTCGTGTGCGGTTACCCGAAGTATAACTGCAGCGCCGGCACCCGCAAATATTTTGCCGGATAACGTCAACATGAATGAGACCTATGGGATAAACTTCTATAGGACGCAAATCAGTGATTAGGTTCGGACTCCGGTGGATGACAATGTTCACCGGTTATAACAGGGCCACCCTATATCCTGCGATTGGTTTCCCTGACAGCCAAGAGCGTTCCGGAGAAATTGATCGGTAAAGGATCGCCGCCTGGTTTTTCTTCTAATATAAATTTAGTTCGATGGCTTATCCTGATCGATCAATCCCTGTCTTATAGCGAATTTTATGAGTTCGGACTGGTCCTTGAACCTCAATTTTTCCATTATGCGGTGACGATAAGTGGCGATCGTGCTGGGAGCAAGGAAGAGAATGGTCCCCAATTTTACGATTCGATTTCCCCTCGGCAATAAGCTGCAATATTTCCCTTTCACGGAGTGAAAGCCGGGAGAGAACCTCTCCGTCCTTATCCTTAACCCCTATCATGATATATTCATCGATAGCCGACCCGTTGTCCGAGAAGTTGAAGTACTGCTTTCCGGCATGCACGGCATTGATCGCCCGTACCAGTTCTTCGCCGGCAAATTCCTTGAGGAGATAGGCAGAGGCTCCGGCCTTCAAAGCCCGTGAAACATGTTCCTGCGATGAGTTCATCGTGAGTATTATAACCCGGGTGGCCGGGCATTCCTTGCGGATGGCTTCTGCAGCGTCTATTCCGTTCATTTCCTCCATGATAATATCCAGCACTGCGATATCGGGTTTATTCTTAATGATGTCCCGATAAGCATCGCGGCCATTGGAGGCTTCGCCAATGACCGTCATATTGTCCTGTTTTTCGAGAAGAAGTTTCAGTCCCTGCCTGAACATGACATGGTCATCTGCCAGATAAATGGAGATCATGCGCACCCCTTAAGAAGTACTGATCTTAACAATGTACATATATGTTTACAGAAAATGAAGCATTATTATGTAGTCCGGGTCTTAAAAAATGCCATCTCCTTATCCACTTCCGTCTGTACATTTTTCCAAGATTCATTATAATTTATACCCCGAATCAAATAACAAAAAGGAGGGTTCATGATATTCAGCATGCATAATGTCTTGAAAGGTACGGTGAAAGTAACGGGATCCGAAGGGCCCTTAAGTGAGGCCCTGATAGAACTGGACCCCGGAACTGATATCAGGTCCGCTGTCAGTACCAAAAAGCTCGAGGAAATGGGGCTCAAACAGGGTAAACGAGTGGTGCTGCTTATTAAGGCCATTGATGTTTCCCTGGCTGTCGAATAGAAGCCTTCTTAAGGCATCACAGGGATTTGATTTTTATAACCTTAGAAATTTAGCGATTATCCCTCTTGAGAGCCCGAAGAGGCCGTGTCCATCCCGGCGCTTGACGCCACATCTCCGAAGTCTCGAATCCGGGGCGCCGTTCATTGTTAAATCCAATGTGATCGGGCCACTATGCTATATCCGACTACAGACAATACATATTAAAAAACAATAATATCCTTCCATATTTATAATCGGCTTGAGGACCTTTGGGAGGGATGCTTTGAATAACATTGCGCGAATGTGGGTCCTTTTTGCGGCCCTGATGATCTTTGCGGGTATTGCTGTAAACGGCAATGCCGCGATGAAAGCTGATTTCGGGGGTCTTCCTGTTTATCCGGGGTTGTATGAACACCCGGATCAGTCCGTAATGCAGCGGGCACTCGATTACTGGAATATCCTGACGAAAAATACCGAAAATACGACAATTCATTTCTGCGAAATGGACAACCAGTATCTCCCCCTCGCGGGTACCGGGCAAGTCGATGGACAATGGGCCATTATATTTAACAAGCATCATAATTTCTCTGTCGATCGACCTGGCCAGCTTGCCTCCCCGAACGGAATATCGATGCAGGCTATCGCTCATCATGAAATAGGACATGTCGTGGGGGTAGGAACGGGAGATTGGTATCGGGGGATACGCGATACGAACGGGAGGTATCTCACTTCGGAAAGTGATTCGCAGAACTCGATTACAGGTTTCTTTTTATCGCCGATAAGGCTCAACGCGATAGCGAACAATATCGTAAAAGCAACAACTTCCATAATGTCGCCGCGGGACGCCGATTCAAAGACATTATCGGGAAAAATATGGATGATAATTTCCTTAATGCTCATTTGTTTGGCCGGCCCGATAGCCGCTGCCCCGCCCTGGAACCCGAGCGTAATACCGGCCCCCGGCTTTGTTACATTAGCTGCGATAAGGCCGATAAACAGCGCCGCAGTGGTGATCACTTCAAAATATATCAATGACTTGATGCCCATTCTCCCGACGGCCTTGAGGTCCGAATGCTTCGCGATACCTACGACCAGGGTTGCGAAGATGATCGGGATAATGATCGATTTTACAAGGCGTATAAAAATAAGGCCGACCGTTTCAAGCTTGACGCCTACCTGAGGAAAGGCGAACCCGATTATCAGCCCGCTAAACATTCCGATGAAAATGAGCTGGGTTTGAGAGAGATTTCTGAATATTTTCACTGCGCCTCCATTCCGGGAACCGTTACTTTGAGTACTGGAGAGAGCTTCTTCCGACGAACCGCAATATTTGTATCATTGATCAATAAACCATGTGAGTAGTTCAGTTTTAGAAAAGACTGTAGATAACTATTGATTTCATATTCGCTCCCTGATATGAGAAACGAGATATGCTTTAATTGCATTGAAGGGGTTTTAAAAAAAGGAGGACATAAATGATAAGGCTTACCCCGGATGAGGTAAGGGCACGCTTCGGAAGATTTTTTTATGAATCATTCCTGACAGTGGTCGACATTCCTAAAAATGCGGTAGAAATTGTCGAGACGTTCGGGTACTATCCCGGCAGTGCGGAATGGACGGCGATAAACCGCTGCCGTGCCGGTGGAATTATCGAATCCTGCGAAATGTACGGGAAAACCCTGATCATGCAGGCGAAGATCGGGGAGGCCGATGTGCATTTCGGGCCCGCGGACCGTGAACAGGGCGGGCAGGCCTTGCGGGCCGCACTGGTGGAGGGCGATCGCGTACGGACGAAATGGATCGGCATCGCGGGAATGAGCCTCTCCACGTGCGGTTCATTGCCGCAGGCTCCCGGAGTGATCGAGGCCTGGTACCCGACCGAGGGAGACCTCGATGTCGGCGGCAACAAAACGGGACAGGTTGAAATTATTACGCCGCTCTATGAAAAGCTGAGTTTCGGGATAGACGATACCGACGACCCATCGGGAGGCGCAACTTTTGCCCTTATTTTGAATGCGAGGAACGAGGCGGCAAAGATTGACGGTATCGAGCCGCTGCTTGTCAGGTTCGCGCAGCTTTTGCCGAAGTGCCCCTATAAAACGACTAATTGCACGTCGTCATTTATCTCTTTTGCGGTACGGCCGGGCCTTCAGGATGTTCTGGTCAAAACCGTCGTAGACGTCATCACATCACAGGCCCGTTCGGAAGATGCCGGCATAGCGGTATTGAAGGGTATCGGGGTCCCTGAAAGGCTGAATGCCTTCGGCTGGGAGGCAAAAAGAAGGATGCTCTCCCTGGATGAGGCTTATGCGCTCGATGGAGCCGATGGGGTACAGCTCATTCCAGCGGGGCCGGGCAAGAAAGGCCTCATTGGTGCCCTGGCTGCGCTTGGCCTGTCGGAAGAGAAATATTCGTCTGCACTCGAAGACGACAAAGGCCTCGAACGGATAAAAAGGTGGTAGCCATAATGATAACCGATCTGATAATTGAACGGGCACGGATGTCCCGGGCCCGGATCGCCATCGGTGCGGAAAAAGGCTATGAAAAGAAAGTGATAGAGAGCGCTGAAAAAGCGGAAGAATTGGGATACGCCCGTGTCGTGATCGTCAGCCGGGAGAGGCTGGCCGGAGGTATCGAAAATGTCGTGTCCGAATCTCCCGAAGCAAAACTGGTCGACATGCTGAAAGAGGGGGAGGTGGCAGGTATCGTCCGGGGTTCCCTCGACATTAACCCGATAATGAACGCCCTTAAGGCGCAGTTTGGCATCAGCAAACTCCTTCGGCTCGCCATATTGCAGCCCCCGCACGCATCTCCGTTCGTCTTCGCTCCGGTTGGCATCGACGATGCCTGGGGTGTGCGCGAAAAGGTAAGGCTCGGACAGCTCGGGGCCGATCTCATGAGACGGCTCGGGATCGAGGAGAATATTGCGGTCCTCGGCGGAGGGCGAAAAGGGGACATCGGCAGGTCGGCGGTAACAGATCGAAGCATACGGAGCGCGGAAAAGACCGCAGATGCCTTGACCAAAAAAGGGTATCGTGCAACATGTATGTATATCCTTTTCGAGGAAGCTATCGAGAAATATAATTTCATCCTTGCTCCTGACGGCATCAGCGGCAACCTGATATATCGCTCTCTATGCCTCGTCGGGGAAGGAAGCGGAATGGGCGGCCCGGCCGTCGGGGTTGACTTTGTTTATGTAGACACATCCCGGGCGGGCAGAACGTATCATAACGCTATCTGCTGCGCATCGGCATTGTCGGGATTGCCGAAAACGCAAAAATCACTATCTGCCAGAAAATGAACAGAAGATCCGTGTTCGTCATAACGGCCGTCACGCTGGCCATGATCGCGGACGGCATAGATCTCCAGGTTCTTGCCCTTGTGTTCCCGATCCTTATGAAAGAGCTCGAAATATCGCCTGTTCTCGCCGGGATGCTGGGAACATATACCCTTATCGGCATGGGAATAGGTGGAGTAAGCGCAGGCTGGGCGGCAGACCGCATAGGACGTGTCCGGGTTATATGGTGGTCCATTCTCATTTTTTCTCTCTGCACCGGTATCATTGGACTTTGTGATAAATACTGGCAAATAGCCGCAATGCGTATCTTATCGGGTCTCGGCCTGGCTGCCGTGTACAGCGTGGGTAATCTCCTTGCCGCCGAATATGTCCCGACAAAAATACGTAACACTGTCTTGGGCATCGTTATGGCGGGATGGTCCGTCGGCTATGTTGTGGCTGCCCTCGCTTCCAGTGCGGTGTTACCTTCCTGGGGTTGGCGGCCGCTGTTTTTTCTGGCAGCGGTCCCCGGTCTCGTGTGCCTGATAATGATGTACGGCATTTCTGATCCGCCGGGCTGGTTTGCCGCACACGGATCGGCGAGATATGACCGAAAAAATGAGTTTACTGTCATCTGGAAAGACAGGTCATTGAGAAGGACCTTTATCATGTGGAGTGCGGCATCCGTTTTCCTCCAGTTTGGCTATTATGGCGCCAACACATGGCTGCCCAGTTATCTCGTGAAGGATCTCGGCGTAAATCTGAAAAATATGGGCTGGTTTCTCGCAGCAAGCTATGCCATGGGAATCTTTTCAAAACCCTTGATAGGCGCTCTCGCAGACCGGTTTGGAAGACGCCTGATGTGGGTCGTGACCGGACTGTGCATTACGGCCGCCATACCGGCGATCTTATTTCTTGCCACACGGTCTAATGTATCTTTTCTTCTCTTGATCTTTGGCGGGCTCTATGGGGCCCTTTATGCCATAAACGCCACATACCTGGCCGAAAGTTTCCCGACGAAGGTCCGCGGAACTGCAATGGCAACTTCGTATAACGTAGGCCGCATCGGATCGATGATTTCCCCCGTATTGATTGGGTGGGTTGCCGCAGAAAGATCGGTAGCTGCCGGAATTGCAACGTGCGCTGCCGCTTACCTGATAGCTACCCTGCTGCCCGGTATATTTATCAGGGAAAAAATGTACGATCCTATGGAAGTGAAAGAATAACCTTATATTGACCGATGAATGGCCTGCATGGCGACGAACAGGGCTTGATACCCGCAATGAAAAATCCAAGTTCTTCGAATTCTGTGCATATTCGGTCTCAAGAGAAATTATTCCTCGTCAGGCAGCATGAAACTTTTTAGCGGGCCCGGGATATATCAAGCGGAATTGCGAGAACGAACAAGCATGCACCGGTGCCTGCGATACAATACAGGGTAAAGCACGGAGGATTCTTCAGGCTGGACCATCTAATACTCAAGAGGGTGCAGACACCGGTACATTGAGGGTTATCGCTATATGTATTTTCCGCCGGTTGATGTGTATGCCTTATTGCGGCCGCCGCCGAACTCATCAATGAGGACGCGCGCTACGATCTCACCGGCGTCTATGGGTGTTTCCCTGTTTTCTGATTTGAGGCATTCACCACCGTAGACCCGGGAACTCAGGGATGTAGATGAGCATTTCACGGCATCGAGGACTTTTCCGAAACGTTCCTGCCACAGTGCCATGTTGTCAGGACGCAGGTCTATCCATTCCCGTGAAGCAAAATTATTGATGCTTTCATCCGATATTGCCCAGGGCTTCATTTCCCAATCCTTATCCGCATTTGACCGCCTGGCAAATAGCAGCCGATGTCCATCGGCAGTCAATATCGGAATACCGATGGAGATCGGCTCGATCCGTGAGGAGTCAGTTTCATAAACATATTTTTCTATCATGTTTGATATTTCTTCCGGGGAAAGGGCCAACATTGTTTCAATTGTCCCGAAGCATTTTCGAAGCAGGCTTGCCTCAAAGATCAATTTTGTGGGATGCGGGCCGAGGTAGCCGTATCCGGTGCCCTCAACTCCCATGGCATCCATGCGCTTTACCGCAGATTCCCTGAGACAACCGGCCTGATAGCTCGGGTCCATTACCGCGCTTTCGATCGCGCCGATCACATCTTTTGACCCATCAATACCAAATATGGTCAGCATGGCGGTATGGGCAATTTCTTCCGGGGTTACAAATTCCATAAGACCAAGTGCCGTGATAACCTTAAATTCATCCCGGGAAAATACTCCATTCTCTCCGGTATCAACAAAGACGCCTTCGATCTTCTTATTGCCCAATCGTGTGCCATGTCCCTTGCCCGTTTAGTTCAAAAGTTGAACCAGTTTTCAGGGAATATGCATCTGCGGCATTGCAATCATAAACATCTATCGGTTTTCCCGACCGGGCTATCGTTCCCTTCGCCAGCCTTTCCAACCGATCATCGCGGCTGGCTTGATCTCTTTAATCGACGGGCCAGCCCGGTGTCCTGCTCATGGTAAAAAGAAGCATGGTTTGCGCACCCGACATAGCCGATTTTGCCATAAGCAGGCGGGACGGGCTCTCTTCTCCGTGCGTGAACGGATATGTTTAGCCCCATTCCACCGGTCCCGGTTGTCCCGATCTTCAGATAAACCTGTGTCCCGACTCTTTTCATTGCCTCATTCAAGTATCTGGATGTGACGAATGAGCGGCGGGATCGCTATTGTTGCAAGGAGCGGCATATCCGGTATCCAGCAGGATCGGCACACTGTCCGGACGCCGTATCGGTACGCATCTTGCATGTAGGCGTAGAAGACGTCCCTGTATGCCAGGGCAGTCGCGGTATTAATGCAATCGATAATAATTCGGGATTTGTTCAACGTTATGAAACTATAAAGTGTCGATGCGCTGCAATATGTCCTGGTTGAATTCCGCGAGGTTGTCGTCAACCACCTGATGCGATAAGCAATGGGTCCCGGGTTATAAGGTCGATTGTTTTATCCCGATGTTCGTAACGCACAAAAAGATTACCGTATTCATATTTTATTTCGCATGGCTGTACCATTCTCTGCTTTCAGTTCCTTCTGCCGCTTCACGTGCCTCATTCTCCCGCAATGATGTTACGACCAGCATTTCTGGTTCGTAAATGAGAAGTTGGCGGCAGACAGCCGACCCTACTTCCCCGTACCCGCCGAGGACAAGAATCCGTTTGCCTTTGATCTCCATGAACTACCTCCTGATATTGTTGTTTTTTAATGCTTTATAGGGCTATTCAATTTGCTGTTTCTTCTGCCGTAAAGGAAATAGCAGATAAGGCCGATCGATAACCAGATGATAAAACCGGTCCATGTGGTGGTCCCCAGTTCCGTCATGAGATAGAAGCATATCTCGACTCCCATGAGAGGGATCAGGGACAGTTTTTTCCTGCAGCTTAAATATGCCAGGATTACAGTTGCTCCGTAAAAGGCTATAAGGTGGGGATGTTTGAAGACGCTTATGTCATTGGGGTCATGTATCCACAGGCCCACGATGATCGCGGCGATCACAGGTGAAAATATATATCGTGAATTAACGTAAAAAAGCTTTGAATTGCCCACGGGGGAAATTCGGGTTCTGGTCAATGACGAGTACTCCCCCGCAGACAAGGATAAAGGCAAACAGCGTCCCGATACTCGTCAGATCAGTAACGGCAGTAAGGCTCATAAGCTGTGTCGGCAGGGCTACAATGACGCCCGTAAGAATGGTGGAGAACCATGGTGTGCGAAACCGCGGGTGGATTGACGAAAAAATGGAAGGCAGAAGTCCATCCCTGCCCATGGACATTAGGACCCGGGGCTGGCTGATAATGAGGGCGAGAACAACCGTTGCCATGGTTACGACCGCGCTTGCGGCGACAAGGCCTGACATGAACCGCAGGTTAGCGCCGTCCGCAGCGAAGGCGACCACCAGAGGGTCACCCAACCCGCAGGTTCTTATAATTGACCACCCCGGTCAGCACCAGTGCGAGTGCGACATATAAGAGGGTGCAGAGTAGTAATGAATAGATGATACCCCGCGGGAGATCCCGCTGAGGATTTTTGCACTCTTCAGCGGTATTCGATATGGCATCGAAGCCAAGGTAGGCAAAAAATACCGCAGAAGCCCCCTTTAGAACACCGGTCATGCCATTTGGGGCGAACGGGCTCCAGTTTTCGGGACGGATATAGAAAGCACCTGCAATTATAACGAAGATGATCGTTGCTATTTTGATCGCTACGATCCCGTTTGTGACGCGCTTTGATTCGCGTATCCCGATATAGCTTAAAACGGTTATAAGAAAAACGATGCATAGTGCAGGGAGATCGAACACGATCGGGATCCCGAAGAACTAGCGGAGCTCCTTCCCAGGCCGCTTGAAGCCCTGCAGTGCCGCTGTCATGCCCGGCATGTGGCGGATAGACTCGAGTGTGTATCCCTGGTTGAGAAGGCCTGCTATCGTCTGGGCACCCTTTGATGCGCTGAAATAATCCATGGTCATGTAGTGTGGTACAGTGATCCCGTACCCGGAGATAAACCCTGTAAAATAGTCACTCCATGATATGGAGACAGCACTTGCGGCTATCGTGTACTCCATTATCAGGGTCCAGCCGATCACCCAGGCTACGATCTCCCCGAAGGCTACGTAGGAATACGTATATGCCGACCCGGCAATGGGAAGGCGGGATGCGAAATCAGCATAACACAGGGCCGTGCAGGCACATGCCACTGCCATGAATATATAGAGGAATATTACGGCAGGCCCTCCCCAGTAAGCGGCGTTGCCAATCGTTGAAAAAATACCGGCGCCGACTATCAGCGCAATACCAAATGCTACGAGATCGGTTACCCGAGTCTTTGCGAAGACCTGTCCCGGTATTGCTCTTTTCGTGTTCGTGGGCAGTTTCCGAAATGATGCGGGAAACATCTTTCCTGCGTGTAAGACTGCGAAATGTCACGGTAGATCCTCCGAACGCCATTATGATTAAATTTCACTGTGCTAACGTAGCCATAATAGCCCGGAGTGCCCGGAATATCTGTAGTTGGATATTTATAATCCTGTCGGTCAAAATAAAAAAACTTCACTATTTGACCAGCTGGAAACCTCTACGACATCGTTTCGAGAGCCACCAGACAAAGAATGCATATACGGTATCGCCTGCGATTACTATTGCAGTTTCCGCTATTTTCCACGGGCGCCTCTCAAAGTCGAAAGTTTATTTGTTGAATTGCCAAGTTTGCTTTTGCTTCGGCTGTAAAAAAAATAGATGGCCAATCCGAAGATCATCCAGATTGTGAAACCGCATCCAGGAATTCATAGGTAAGTTCGGTCATAAGGTACATGCAGCTTTCAAGGCCGATGAGCGGTATAAGGGATAGCCGGCGTGTGAACGAAAAATAGCAAAGGGCGGCAGATAACAAACGTAAAGAAAATAACCGGGCACTTTAACCCGAAGAAGGGGATGCCCTGCTGTACAAGATTTAATTTTTGCGGGCAGAAATAAAAATATACTGCAACGATCATTATCAGGGCCGGGGTGAATATGTAGCGCGAGTCAATATACGGCACATGGAACTTGCCTGTCCCGGTATGACCGGTAATGTCGAATATAAGAGTTCCGGCACAAACGACGCTGAAGGCAAAAAGGGTGCCGATACTGCAAAGGTCGGTAACCTCGTTGAGGTTCATGAATAAAGACGGTATTCCCACGCACAGGCCCGTCATTATTGTCGCCACCCAGGGGGTCCTGAACTTTCGGTGAATTGCGGAGAATGCCGAGGGAAGGAGCCCGTCACGGGCCATGGCCATCCATATCCGGGGTTGCCCCAACATGAAGACGAGGAGAACGGATGCCATTGCAACGACTGCACTTGCGGCTATTATTCCCATGAGCCATGGTACATTTGCACCCAGCTTGCCAAAGGCAAATGCGAGAGGGTCCCCGACCTGCAGCTTGCTGTAATGGACCATTCCGGTAAGGACCAGAACGAGGGCAACATAAAGTATCGTGCATACTCCCAATGCGCTGAACATTGCCCGCGGCAGGTCCCGCTGCGGGTTCCTGCATTCCTCCGCCGTTGTTGACAGGGCATCGAAACCTATATAGGCAAAGAAGATCCCCGACACGCCTTTCATGACACCATCGAGACCGTTTGGTGCAAAAGGCGACCAGTTGGCCGGCCGTATATAAAAGACGCCCGCGACGATCACGAGGATTATGGTAAGAATTTTGACGAGGACCATCGCGTTGGACACACGTTTCGATTCCTGGATACCGATATAGATCAGCACGGTAACCATGAAGTATTATTACGAGGGCCGGCAGGTTGAAGATTATCTTGTATCCAAATAAGACGGGTGCACTCTGCCATGCTGCAAAGGACCGCATGAGGAGAGTTGCTCCCGGCAGCCGGGAGATCATATCCAGGGTCTGGCCGGAAGTGAGATGGTCCTCGACGGCCTTAGCTCCATTCAAGGCTGACCGGTAATCGATCACAAGAAAATCGGGGATGGTGATATTGTAGCCTGCAAGGAGTTCGACGAAATAATTGCTCCAGGAGATCGCGACGGCAATGTTGCCGATCGCGTATTCCATGAGCAGGTCCCACCCCATGACCCACGCGGCCAGTTCGCCGAAGACAACATAGGCGTAGGTATACGCGGAGCCCGATATCGGGATGTAAGAAGCGAACTGTGCATAGCACATGGCCGTGCATCCGCATGCAAAAGCTGTAAAAATAAAGAGAAAAATTATTGCAGGACCGCCCCAGTACGCGGCATTTCCTATGGCGGAAAATATGCCGGCACCGATGATGGCTGCGATCCCGAGGGCAGTGAGGTCCCTAACCCCGAGCGCCCTGACAAGCCCGGTCCCGCCGCCTGCCGTACCACCCTCACATTCTGATGCTAAAACGGATGAAACCGATTTCTTTCTGAACAGGTCGTTGCTCAGGCCCATAGCATCTATCCTTTTTTGTTTTTGATCACAATTTTAATCGGCAGGATAGGGCGCGTCTGTCGTCCGTTTATTACAAACATTGTAGATGGCCATTGAAAAGACTAACCAGGACTTGATAGAACCGAAATTATTTTGACATAATTAATCCATAGTGTATTACTTAGATTGGGGTGGAACCGGATATGAAGAAAATGTCGCAGTTTTACGAAGATCTCGCCGAGATGGCAAACAGTATCATACTTCTGATGTCGCCTACGGGTGTGATACAGTACATTAACAAATACGGGTCTGAATTTTTCGGTTTCGAACGCGACGCGCTTGTAGGTTCAAATATTATCGGGACGATCGTGCCTGAGACCGACAGTTCAGGGCACAAGCTATCGCGTCATGAAGGATGTCTGCAAGGATCCCGATCGGCATATCAAGAACGTCAATGAAAACATCCTGAAATCGGGGAGCGTGTATTCATTGCCTGGACCAATAAGGGCCTGGCGGATGACGATGGAAAAATTTACCACGTGCTTTCGGTCGGCAATGACATAACCATGGAAAAAAAGCTGGAAAAAGAGTTGACGGCTGCCCGGGATGAATTGGAAATGCGGGTCGGGGAAAGGACCCTGGAATTGAATCAGATCTATGAGGAATTAAAGTCTCTTATCCGTCGCCTGGCTATGGCGGAAGAGGCGCAAAAAAAGAGGATCTCCCGTGAGATCCATGACCAGATCGGGCAAAACCTCAGCACGATCGGTCTTAACCTGAATCTGATACAGTCCGTTATGTCGAAGAATCCTCAATGTCGACAAAAAAACTAATCGATGATTCCTTGTCCCTGCTCAAGGACACCACGTCCAAGATAAGGAATATTCTGGCCGAATTGAGACTTCCCGTGCTCGACGATTATGGCCTGTTTGCCGCCTTGCACTGGTACTCCACGTCAATTTTCGGAAAAAACAGGGATTCAACTGGATGTCAGGGGAAAAGACCTGTATCCGCGGCCGGAGGCGCATATCGAAAGCGCGCTTTTTCTGATCGCAAGGGAAGCCCTGACAAATGCCGCCAAACATTCGAAGGCCACCCTGGTTGAGATCGGTGTCCATATGGATGATAAGGCCCTCCATCTTTATGTTAAAGATAATGGGACAGGGTGCAAAAAGTCCAGTTCGGCGAAAAAAACGAGCCGGAACGGCATGGGCCTTTTATCAATGAGCGAACGGGCTGTTTTGATTGGCGGCACGTGTATGATAACGTCGCATCCCGGAAAAGGGACACATCTTTCAGTCGAGGTTCCTTTATGAATATAACCGTTTTTCTGGCAGACGATCACGTCATGTTCAGGCAGGGGATAAGGTTGCTTCTCGAGAACGAAAAAAATATTACCGTCGTCGGTGAAATCTCAATGGCCGTGAAGCAGTACGGGAAGTCCTGAAAAAGAAACCGGACATTGTTATCCTTGATATTTTCATGCCCGAGATGAACGGCATCGATGCTACGGATGCAATCCGCGAAGAACGACAGGACATAAAGGTTATCATATCTGACGATGAATGCCTCCCAGGAGCACATATTCCGGGCATTCAAGGCCGGTGCGTCAGCATATCTCCTGAAGGAGCTCGCCGGCGAAGAGCTCATCCGTGCCATAAATGCGGTATATTCCGGTAAACGGTATATTTGCGATTCTGTGAGCGGAACTGTCATAGACGATTATATCAGGTATCGTGACAGGGAGGAAAAAAGCGATTATTTCGAGAAACTGACCCGCCGGGAAAGAGAGATAACCCAGCTTATATCGGAAGGGAAGTCAAACAGGGAAGTGGCGGAGATACTCTTTCTCGCGCCGAGCACTGTCGCGACGTACCGGCATCGCATTATGACACAAGCTTATGCTGAAAGATTACTCCGAGCTCATTAAATTTTCGATAAAACATGGCCTGATAATGCCCGATTGATCCCGCTTTACGGTAACCTGTCGTTTAATTACAGGGTTGATATCCCGGCAATAGAAATAATCATCCATCGACACCACCTGTCAAAATCGGACGACAGACGAAAGGCAGCCTGGCTGATATCATAAAATTATGAAATTATCATCGGGCGAGCGGAGAGTTTTTCCTGAATCAACGGGTAAATATGCCTTTGCATCAAAAAAGCATCATCCATTGGCGCTGGCCTGCGCCATTAATTACCCCCCAACATGGCTGAATAGAAAATCCCGGGATAATAGGATTGCTCCCCCTCGCTCTTATATTGCCGGTCTGTCCGCCGAATGACATCCATCTCTTCCTATAGGTTGATCGATCTTAAAAAAAGGGGGTTCGTGCATGAACGAGACGGGATATAGTTCGAAATTGGTGCTTCCGAATAATCTGTATTCGCTTACGGCTTCAAAGGCATTTACGGATGAATTGGGGAAAAAAGCGCGACTCGGTGCGCTTGACAGGGCCAAGGTATGCCTTGGGCTTGAAGAGGCCATTCTCAATGTTATCACGCATTCATATGGCGCTGCGGGAAGAAGCGACGTATGAGATCATATTCCGTATTACGGATTCCCTGTTTTCGATCATTGTCCGGGATGACGGCAAGCCGTTCGATAGTAAAGCTGCAGCTTACCCGGACGAAACGGCCGTAAAGGATATCGACAGTTACCCTGAGTCGGGTCTCGGCTTTCAGATCATGCGAAGCAGTTTCGATCACGTAATGGTGAGGAACCACCCTGGTGGTAAAGAACTCCATTTGATCAAATATCGTCCGATTCCGGAACATCGACCGGGTATGGAGGGTATTGCAGGGGAATGACAAAACGTATCATCGGGCTTTCAGGGTGAGAAAACAGCCATGACATCTTCTATTTTATCCACAAACAGAGCCATTGTATGTGATCGACCGGCCCGACCTGAAGATACCTTTTTATTCGAGGTACGAAAGGCGGAATGCAACGACGTGCTGCAGATACCGGCGCTGTTTGAAGAGGTTTATAGGGACTCTTACCGTAATCCCGGTGTTTACGACGCGGGGTATCTCACGAAGAGAATGTCGAGAGGAGAAATGGTTTCGACCGTTGCCGTCACCCGGGGCGGCCATGTGATCGGGCATTGTGCATTGGTGAAGGATAATCGCCGGGCCAGGATTGCCCAGGCTGAAATGTCGGTCGTCAGTCGTCCTTTTCGCAACATCGGTTGCGAATCCCAAATGCTCGCAGCGGTGATACAGGAAGGGCGAAAAGACTTCCTTTGGGGAATCGCCAGTCAGAGCGCGACGCATCATGTGTTTGCTCAAAAGGCGGGTCAAAAATTCGGTTTCAAGCGGATCGGGCTTCAGGTGGGCATCGTCTCGGATCGCAGGACGTACGATGGATCGCATCCGGCGCCGGGAAGAAGACCGTCCCTGGCGATCGGGTATCTGCCTCTACGGGATGGTCCAAAGACCGCAATATACCCTCCGGGTCACCACCGGGATTTTATCGACATGCTTTTCAAGGACGCAGGTTTAAACCGGACTTTTTTGAGCCCCGAAACGAAGAATGACCGGCCTTTTACCGGACGGGCTTCCATGAGACTCAGCATGATAACTCATGATGTCGCAAAGATCACAATCGACAGGTATGGCATGGCTATTTTTCGCTGCGTCGGGGAAGTGCTGCAGGATCTGAAGGCGAGGGATATCCGATATATCTCGATGGAGCTTCCGCTTGGGTCGCCATTTACTGCAACGGCCTGTTCTGAATTTGAACAGCTCGGATTTTTTATTGCGGGGATCATGCCCCATTCTTCGATCGGAGATGCGCTTATCCTGCAATACAATAATAATGCACGCGTAGATTATGACGACATCCTTGTGGCATCGGAAACCCTTGCCGCCATCAAGTCATACATTCACAGCCGCGATCCAAACCGTTAAAAATTATCCGAATCGTCTTACTTTCGTACGCGATCAGTGTGGTAAAGGCCTGTTCTTTTAGGGTGCGGGCGGGCGGAAAGCCTGCCCGATGTCGATTGTCCTCTGAAACCTGTCGGCCACCGACTGTTTGTGGGTTATGCAGATAATTGTCTGTTTTTCGAAGACCACGAACAGATCGTCGAGTATCTCTTTTTCCACCTGAGGGTCAAGTCCGGAGGTGAATTCGTCGAGGACCAGGATATGGGGGTCCCGGATAAGCGCCCTCGCGAGGGCGATCCTCTGTTTTTGCCCGCCGGAGAGATTGGTCCCCTCCTCAGCATACACGGTCTCGTACTGTCTCGGTAATCGCTCGATCACCTCGTTCATGCGGACAAGGGACGCCGCTTCCCTGATGCGGTCCATGGGGACCCCGTACCACCCCATGGCGATGTTATCCTTGAAGCTAACCCTGAACAGGTGCGTCTCCTGGCGGACGTAGGCGAAATAGCTCAGATAAAAGGCTAAAGGATACGAGCTGACATCCTTGCCCCCCAAAAAGGACGTGGCCCCCGTCGGAAGCAAGAAAGCGCGTGATCAACTGTGCCATTGTGCTCTTTCCGGAACCGCTCTGGCCCATGATCGCCACCTTTTCCCCCTGCCGTATCCGGAGGTTAAGGCCGGTGAAGACGGGATGCCCGCCTGGATAGGAAAAGGAAACGTCGCGAAACTCGATGTCGGTCGCATCCGGGATCTCATCGATACCGAACTGTAAAGGCTCCTCATCCTCGGGAAAATCCAGTAACTCCTTCAGGCGCTGCAAGGACGGCAGTGCCTGCGCAGATGCAATTATGCCCTGAAAAACGGCGAAGATCTGCAGCGCGAGCCGAAAGAAGATCACGAAGTAAGCTACCAGCATGCCTATCGTTATGTCGGTGCTGCCGAGGCAGATGAGAAGGCCGCCAACGATGAACGGCAGGAGCCGCACCAACACCCCGAGGAAATCGAGCCCGTTCGAGAAGTGGTCACCGAGAATGAGCGTCCGGATATTCTGCTCCGTGTATGCCTGAGCATCTTCACGGAATCGCCGTATGGCAGCCTGCCCCTGCTGGTAGAACCTGATCTCGGGAACCCCGGCAAGAATGTCGAGCAGGGTCTCGCTCTGTGCCGATACCTTCTCTTTGGAGAGCCTGAAACTTTTTGCCACCGGCTCGTACGTTTTCCAGGCATAGGCCTGGAGAAAGGGCAGGGTAAGGAGAAATGTAAGGCCTAGACGCCAGTTCCAGACCATGAGGCCCGTGAGGAGAATCAATGAGAACACGGAGAAGGCCAGGCAGCGCAGTACTGTTTGATGCAGAAAAAGGCTTACCAGGTCGAGATCGTTATTGAGCCTTGTCAGGATGTCACCCGACCCGTAACGAGAGAAGAAATCGAGCCTCTTTCGCAGAACGGCGGAGACGAGTTTTTCCCGGAATCTCAGGAAAATCCTCTCCGAGGACCGTATGGCGAAGTTGGAATGGGCTGACCAAAAAACGAGCGCAATGGCGTTAGTCAGGATCAACAGCGCCGAGTAAATGCCGAGGAGACGGGCATTCTTGGCCGGAAGTGCAACATCTATGATCTCCTTTATCAGGAACGGTCCGGCGAGAGAGCCAAAGGTGGAGATACATATGAATAGGGCGGCAATCAGAAGTCTCCTGCGCTCCGGCCCCGCTATGTCCGATAGCAATTCGCTCAGGAGCCTCAAAACCTGCGTTATTTTACCTTTGCCCTTTGGAGAGTCTTCTCGTATCATCCTGGCGTGCTTGCATTTTAGTATATACCACACAGGAAAACAAGCGACTCAACTCAGGAGGTACACACCCCCGAAGATAACCAGGATGCCGCAGATGATCTTCACGACTTTTGCCCCGACAGACCGTTCGTTCCAGTTCAAATATTCTTGCACGGTTTCCGTGCAAGTGCCGGCCAGGACGATAATCGAACAATGCCCTATGGCAATGCCCCGAGCGCGATGGCGGGTGTTCCTTCAACGGCTCTGGTTAAAGCTATGAAGATCTGTTCGATCATTTACTCTTTTTTCCGGGATCCTTTTTGGCCAGATCAATATTGAGTTTCTTGAATGATGCAAGAATGTCTTCTTTGGAGATATAGCCCAGGTGCCGGTGCCGTTCCTTTCCCGATGCATCGTAGAATATTTGTGTCGGAATACCCCTGACTCCGAGCTTCGTTGCTGTTTCAGGATCTATCTGCACGTCAATGAATTCCACCCTGAGTCGGCCGGCATATTCGGCCTTCAATTCATCAAGGATGGGTGCCATCATCTTGCATGGGATGCATTGTTTCGCACCGACATCGACCAGTGCAGGGTATTTCACGCGCAACTGGAGGGGTCGCAGGTGTTTTTGTTGTCGCGGCGTCCTTCTGGCCTGCGAGCGCCTCAACGGCAAAAATATCGGTCGAATACACCATAGCACCGAATGCCAATAAACCAAGAACAATTATCAACGACAGGCCCTTGACTGACGGGGCATTGCGAATATCGGTATTTCTATTTTTCATCCTTTACCTCTTGCGGTTTTTTGGGTTGCCATTTACTGCAATTACATCCTCCGGAACATGCATTAAGCATAATAATCCCCATCAGCAAAATGGCAACGATCATGGTCAGTCTTCTCACGTATTATCCTCCATATGATCTAATATAACTCAAAGGCGCTTGGGCCTATTGGCAGTTTCATTCCTTGCACGACATGTAACAAACCCCTGTCGGAGTTTCAACGGCATAGGGAAAGTATTTCTTCTTGATCCACAGCGACAGGTGCACCAGGTTAATAAGCACCGGCACCTCAACGAGCGGCCCGATGACGGCAGCGAATGCCTGTCCGGAATTGATGCCGAAGACGGCAACGGCCACCGCTATGGCAAGCTCGAAGTTATTTGATGCGGCGGTAAAGGAAAGAGTGGCGGCTTGCCCATAATGTGCCTTCGCCTTTGTGCTCATGTAAAAAGAGACGAGGAACATGATCACGAAATAGATCAAGAGGGGTATGGCGATCCGCACCACGTCCATCGGGATCTTCACGATAAATTCGCCCTTCAGGGAGAACATGACAAGGATCGTAAAAAGAAGGGCGATGAGTGTGATGGGACTGATCTTCGGTATAAACCTTTCGTGATACCAGGTCTTGTCCTTGACCTTTATGAGAATAAAACGCGTGATCACCCCTGCGATGAACGGGATGCCGAGATAAATGAATACGCTTTCTGCTATCTGGCCGATAGTGATATTAACAACCACGCCCTTTAAGCCGAGCATGGGAGGCAGAACCGTGATAAAGATATAGGCATAAACCGAGAAGAACAATACCTGGAAAATAGAGTTAAAGGCAACAAGTCCCGCGCAATACTCCGTATCCCCTTTTGCCAGATCGTTCCATACTATGACCATTGCGATACACCTGGCAAGGCCTATCATGATGAGGCCCACCATGTACTCGGGGTAGCCTCTCAGAAATGCAATGGCGAGAATAAACATCAGGATGGGCCCCACGACCCAGTTCTGGATCAAGGACAGGACCAACACCCGGTAATTCTTGAAAACCTCTCCTAATTCCTCATATTTCACTTTCGCGAGAGGAGGGTACATCATAAGAATAAGGCCTATAGCGATGGGAACGTTGGTGGTTCCGCTTTGGAACTGGTTCCAGAAACTGACAATACCGGGATATAGATAGCCCCAGCCAACACCTATGAACATGGCGAGAAAGATCCACAACGTCAGGTATCTATCCAGAAAGGAAAGCTTCTTACCGAGATGTTCCGTTGTCATTGGTATCTCCTTATGAGCTCTATTTATTCAGTCTTCGTGCCGCTGATTCTTCCTTGACCGATGCTGCGGCAGCATCGCAAAGTTTGTCCGCCTGTATTTCCTTCATTTTTTTTGCATCCGCCTTGACCCACTCGAGACCGGATAATTGTTTTTTAAGGAAGTCGACGTGCGCGGCAGGGAGACCGTCAAGGTTATCCTTAAGATGATAATGCATCCAGGTGCCTACCCTTTTACCCTGGATCAATCCCGAATTCTTCAAATAGGCGATGTGCCGCGATACCTTTGACTGAGGTTCTTCCAGAACAGCCATGATATCGCATACACACAATTCCCCCCGTGTGAGAAGCATGAGTATGCGCAATCTCATTTGTTCAGATAGAGCCCTGTATATCTGTGTTATATCTTCCATTTCTCACCCCGATATTCATCTGTTTAAACGGATACAGGAATTAATACCATAATCCATGGTTCTGTCAACAGGAAAATTACGTGCCAGCCGTATTGACAACGTTTTGCTGTGTTGGTATGTTGACCATTAAGACAAAAGGAAAATAATGATAACAATAGAAGAGGCAGAAATAAGAAGCGGCATTATAAAGGCATGGCGCACTTGGGCCAGGTTAGGATAGATGTACACTCTGGAAGTTCCCTGCATAACGGATTTCTTCGGGTGCTGTCGGTGGAAGAAATTAAAAGGTTCTTGTAATATAATGACAAAAACATTGATCACAATTGCCAGAACAAAAAGCATCTTAATAGTTGTTGGACTCCTTGCCTCTCTTGCTATGTTCTTTTTTATACCGGCAATGGGTGAATCCCAGGAGGCCTCTCTGTCATCTTTCGGCGACGGAAAAGTGAAGGTTAGGCTCTATACTGATTACTTCTGCCCTCCCTGCAGGGACATGGAACCGGGTCTTGAACCGGTCATCAGCGAATTGATACGAGACAAGATAATAAGTCTGACTTTTGCCGATACACCATTCTACAGAAATTCGAGTCTCTATGTACGTTATTTTCTGTACGCCATGAATGCGAATAAGGATCTGGAAACCGCTCTCTTCGTGAGAAGATCACTCATAGAAGCTGCAAAGAGCATGATAGACAGCGAGGAAAAATTGCAGACCTTTCTGAAGGAAAAAAAGATAGCCCTGAAACCTTTTGATCCCAAGCCAACATTTGATATCCTGTCGCGATACCTGAAGGAAGACCAGATACAATCGACCCCTTCATGCGTTATAGAAGTTAACGGCAAAACAAGCAAACATGTCGGGGGTGCCGATATAATCAGTGCCCTCAGCCAGTTGAAGCAAAAGAAGTCGAAAAAATAAACAATACTTGATAATAACCCTCTCACCGAGAGGGTTTCCTCACCGTTCAGGCTCCACCGAATAGAGGAATGCCGCCACGCATGGATATATCACCTGCGAAGCCAACGGTTATTTTGTCTCCATCGACTATGACCGGGACCTCTTCCTTTCCTCCGGAGTATTTAAGCATTTCATCAAATTTATCCGGGTGTCTTTCTACATCGATAAAAATTGCCCTTTCCCCGTAGGCTTCCCGAGCCTGTTTGCAAAAAGGTCAGGTATCCGTACCGTAAATAATTATCTTATCGTCCATTAGATTATTCCTCCGGATCATGTTCGAAGGTTTCCCGAGGTGTTTCATCTTTATGGCTCTCGATATATTCCTCGTATTCCTTCAGTAAAACGCTTCGATATTCGCGGCGGACCACCTCGGATGTAGAGATATAATTCCCCATTACCTCCAATCCGGCAATGATCTCTTCCACGGTTTCTTTGTTTGCCTTTTTACCTACGGAATGAAGCTCCGCCATTATTTCGTGCAGGTTACTTACAGCGACCTGCGTTCCATCGATAAACCTGAGTGTGCGCCGGCTAACTGTCGGGGCGTTGGGATCCACTCAAGTAACTCAGCCGCAAACTTGAAAAAGGGACATGTTTCATTCTCCTCTTTATTGTTGGTTTGGCAGGGAACCACGGGCATTCAGTCCTATGCCCGTCGAGCTGCTCTTCTTTAAGGATGGTCAAATACCAGTGGCTTTGCTTCCACGCCGTCAATGGCGTCTAATTTGTGCGTGAATTCGTTGAACCTGGATTCGCTCCCGACAAACTCGATCAGCACTACGCCGCTGGTTGTGGTCTCCTTGTCGCTGATCTCATGTAATCCTAACCGCGTCTTGATATTGCCGCCAAATTCAGTTAAGACTTGCTGTACTGGCAGTGCATGTTGCAGCCGCTCTGTAATGTGAATCCCGAGAATTAGGTGCTTGGGTTTGGGTTTGGTCATACAGTTACCTCCTGACGTAAGGGTGTTGGTTTGAACAACTATTGTTCTTTTGGGCAGGTGAACGCACTGCCATCACGAAAACAGACATCATCTATCGATTACCATTTAGACTCCTGCAATTCAAGGGAAATATCCTTCAAAAGGTCGTAACATTGTTGACAGCAACCGCTTGAGCATCATGGCAGAGTGAGATCTGTATGTCACTGTTAATCGTGTGGCACACCCCCTCCGGTCGAGCATACAACCCTTCGTCAGAATGTTTCATTTTCCACGGTGAGGGTTTTTACCTTTGATATGGCCCATAATAATTATCTCTGGAACCCACTGACATAGTGTTGTCACTCCTGCCTGATATGATTAGGTATGCTTAAAACCGGCACCATGATACAGATGGGGGATGTTCCGCCGCTATACACATTCTAAGGTTCGCGCGTAGCTCGTACTGCCTACAAAACAATTAAACAAACATGTGGAGGCACATGAACATGGAAGCAGCAATGGCGAGGTTTTTGGAGCAACTGGAATTAGGAGAACCGCAGGAGTACCTGAACATGGCAGTCTTTCCGATCTTTGCATCCGGTAACCACGGTCCGGAGTACCTGACGTTGAAGGAGGCATTGGACAAAAAACTTCTTACCGTTACGGAGGTGAACACGAGCGGTTCGGTACCGGAGCTCATGGCGATCAGCACGGCAGACATACCCATCCTGCTCCTCGACGGGGAAGAACTCTCGGGTGCGAAGCAGAACCGGGTCCTCAACACGACGATCCTCCTTAAGGAACACTCGGAGACGGTCATTCCCGTCAGCTGCACCGAGCATGGGCGATGGTCCTATCGCTCCCACGAGTTCAACGAATCCGGCAACATCCTTTCGAAGAACATACGGTGGAAAAAGGCGAGGAAGGTCCATGAAAACCTGAAGATGGCCTGCACGTTCAGGTCAGACCAGGGGGAGGTCTGGGACGACATCGCAGCCATGTCCCACGATGCAGGGGTGCACTCATCCACAGGCGCCATGAATGATGTCTTCCATTCGAAAGAGGAGGACCTTGATGAGTACCTGAAGGCCTTTCCCCTCGTGCCCGGCCAGAGAGGGCTCCTCATCTTCGTCAATGGGAAGGTATCCGGTTTTGACGTTGTCTCCCTGGGATCTGCCTATGGAGCGCTGCATCAGAAGCTGGTCAAGAGCTACGCCATGGACGCGTACCTGGATGCGAGGAAGGGGAAAGGGAGCTGCACCGTATCAACGGGCCAGGCGAAAATGTTCCTTCAGGATGCCCTCTCCTGCATGGAAGAAAAATATCAGTCCCTGGGCCACGGGTGGGATTACCGTTACGAAGGGCGATCGATCGTGGGGTCGGCTCTCCTCCACCAGGAGACGGTCATTCACGCGGCGTTCTTCGGCACGACCGAAAGCGGGAAGGTCGGGAACATGGCAGGTTCCCGGCAGCGCAGAGGCCACAGGGTATGATGAACGGGAGGGGAGGGGGGCAGGCCTAAGGTCTGTCCTCCCTCTGGAGACAATACGTGAACACATATGAGTACTCCTGCAGTCACTGCAGCTATTTTATCGAAACAAGCGGCCCGTGGCCGTATTACGGGAAGGACAGTAAAAAGGCCGACAGGAACGAGCCGATACATGATGTTTCAGGCCCGATCCATGGCCTGACGGCACGGGTATATTGCCCTGTCTGCGATAAAGAAAAAGACTATGTCATCGTTAAATACAAGAAGCCCCTGACCAAACTTGACGACATATGGCTGGAGGCTATCCCGAGAACAACAAGAATGACCTGTCACAAGTGCAAGAACCCGGTCTACCTGATACTGCCGGAAACATCTATTACATGCCCTCGGTGTAAGAGGGGGAAGTTTCAACCTTTCCGGTTTGAAGAGGATACCCGCTATCGTTATCCGGTTCCCCCGACTAAAACCTCCTTGAAGGTGAGACAGAATGGAAAACCTATTGCCGTCCCAAAGCCGACCGTTGTTATAGATTCCGCAGAGCACATGGGCTACACCTTTAAAAGGTTCACGAACTGGTTCTCCGGAACAAGACGCAGGAGACTGCCCACCGGAGACTACACCTTGCTGGGAATGGAGGACGAAATATCAGTGGAGAGGAAAACCCTTCCCGACCTTGTCAACTCAATCATACAGGAGAGGAAGGACTTCATAAAGAAATGTGAAAGGCTCGCTTCTTTTAAGAAAAAATGTATTGTGATTGAAGGAGCATTGAGCACCTTGAAAACACCTTACGACGAATCACAGGCCCACCCTAATGCGGTCCTCGGCAGTATTGTTGCAGTACAGGAAAGATGGGAAATCCCCGTCTATTTTCTGGACAACTTCACTCTTGCGGAAGAATTTGTCGCCAGCATGCTCAGCAAGTACCATGCATATCGGTGGCTCGAAACGAACGGATACGAACGCTGCCTGATAGAGGGCGACATTTAAGGATATCATGGAACGGATCAAGAACGAATGTTGACCGTCCCTTTCACCAGGGTTTTCAGCCTGCCAGGCCATAGCCGGGGGGTTGTCATCTTTCGCCAACTTGATCGGACCGACCGGATCTCGTCCCGGCCGAGTGTTATATCTCCGTAATATTCCCTGTTAAAAGCATGCGTGATGGAATCTATCTCGAGGGCGATCGCCGGGAATGTCTCCTTGATCCGATCGGAGAATTCCGATGGGGTTTCACATCCCGAGTGCCGTATGCCGCTTAAACGCGACCAGACCTTGAGCGCCCGGTAAAAATCAGAGGCTGTCCTGTAGCGGCCGAGGTACCGGAGCGATCCTGAAAATAAGGCCTTGAGCCTTAGCAGCGTCGCCAGGACATGGGACGATCTTCCCGTGGACCGGTCTTCTTTTTTGGTACGGGCCAGAAGCCGTCTTATGATCCATACAGCGCCCGTGACAATGATAATAACGATCATTATTCCCACGAATGTACCGAACAGCCAGGCCAGTACCTTTGCGGCTGTCTCCATCCATGGCCCGCCGCCTGACGGAGTCATGTGATCGAACATGCTGCCTTGTCCGCCCGACACGGGTTCTTTGATCCTGACCTGCCGGGGCAGGTACAAGAACCTGATGAACCGCACGAAAAGTGATGTTACGGATGACCCTGCCTGTACCAGGGCGTTGTAGCCCACCCCTGCAACCAGTGATAAAGGTTGGCGAATAAATACAACGAGGCTGACAACCGAAAGGAAGACCGCAGAAATAAAACCGAGGACTATTCCCATCTTCTGGCGGCCATAGATAAGGCTCGCCGCCCCGGGGCCGTGTGCCCTGGTTATTCCGATGGCAAAGAGCCCGAAGAAAAAGAAGATGCATGCAGATATGACGGTGAGGTCGCCCTGCGCCGACGGCCCGCCCTTCATCTCTATTGTGAACCTGATGAGGACAAGGCAAAGAAATGCGGTAAGGCCGATATCGAAGCGTGAAGCGACCTTTTCGTGCGTAGCAGGCCTTAACGGGAAAAAAACCCCGCTTAGCCATATCGCAACTGTCCAGAAAGCGGTGAGGATAAAGTACAGCCATTCAGTTGCCGGGTGAGGGGTAATGAAAAATTCTGCCACCCACTCAAGATCGATGATCGTCCGGTGGGGCCCGCTCAAAAAGTGCATGGTCCAGAACAGGGCCGCGCAAACCGCCAGTGTCTGCACCAATCCCACCGTTACAACCCTGAAACCCCTTCCGTGCACGGTGCGGCTGATGACCGCACCGGAAATGAAAAGCGCAATGATTTGCTTGAGCGGGAGGGGATTGCCTCCGAGGGATATGACCGAAAATGTCGCCCACGCATACAACCACGACAGGTCCATGATGATGCCGGACACATACAGCGGTATTTTTTCGTACCGCGTCATCCGGCGGCCCCTTTATCCTCGTTGAGGAGGAGATCGGTGAGCGCCCGAATGCGGCCGGGACCGGGTGAGTTCCCGCCTTCCGGCGAGGGCATCTTGCAGACGTAATTCATGACCGGTATTCGCCGACCATGAAAATACTCTGCCACGGACAGGGATGCGTTGCCCATCCGGTATGAAAAACACATGCATGTCACCCCGAACGGCATGCCCCTGTTGTTTCTTAAGGCTTCGAGCACATCCCGGCCCCTTTCCATACGCATCCGTGCAAGCATCTCGAGGACAGCCGACAGATGCCCCGGGTCCTTCCGGACGGATCTGTAAAAAGCACCGCTTCCGTCCATCGAAGCATCCGTCGCAAAACCGGTGGCAATGCCCCTCTCATCGAGGATCGCAGCTATTGATGTTATCGCTTCAAGCACTTGCTCGAACTCGGCAAAGGCCTGCTCCTTTTCAAAATCCTCAGCCAGCGCTACGAAAAATACCTTCTCCTGTTCAGTCGGCTCGAACACCTTCTCCTGGAGAACGCGGCGCCGCGCGCTTGCCTTCCAGTGTATGAACCTGGCCGGCCGTCCAAACTGGTAATCATGTGTACCCAGTATGTAAACGGGATCGCGAACCGGGCTCTCATCTCCCGGTATGCCGAAAAAATCACGACGGATAACAGAGAACGACCTGAGCGGCACCAATCGGGGATAAACGATGATTTCGACGGGGATATAGATGGTTTTCTCCCGGGGGAAAAACCCGAAAAGATCGCCGGACGTGAGGGAGATGGGCCCGGGGCGAAAAATGCCCCGCCCCGGAGCGCGCAGTTTCCATTCGAAGCCGCTCATGTCATGCCATAACAGACTGGTTTGCCCCGCCATGTCCGTTCGTGTATCCTGCCCGTCGTGATGCTTGA
The DNA here is from genome assembly GCA_963823725.1 of uncultured delta proteobacterium. Classification (GTDB taxonomy): domain Bacteria; phylum Desulfobacterota; class Syntrophorhabdia; order Syntrophorhabdales; family Syntrophorhabdaceae; genus Delta-02. The sequence continues at coordinate 1,324 of CAWGMJ010000016.1, read as the reverse complement.
GCCCCTTAAGAGGGATTATCGCCTGGCACCAGAGGGGGAGATACGTGCTGTTTGTCAGCGTGAGGCTGAAATCGAGAACATGTCCCGGGAAGACCCTCTTCTTATTTACTTTGACTGTGGTTTCGATCCCGTTGTGCCCGAATATGGTCCAGATCTTCGCGGCTCCCCCTATACTGAGGATGATTAGGAGCACCATCGAAAGGTCCCTGCTCTTGTAATAAAGCGCTGCGATCATAAGGACAGATGCGATAAGAAGCAGGGGAGTTGTTATGAAGACACTGGATACACGCCTTGAGACCGTCTGCATGCCGTGTTATTCACCCGCGGGGACCGGGATCCTGTCGAGGACCTCTTCGACGATCTGTTCCTGTGTTTTTCCCTCGAGACGGACATCTTCATGGAGTATCAGCCGATGCGCCAGTACGGGAGAGGCGAGCCGCTTGATATCGTCGGGAAGGACATAATCACGTTGTCTCAATATGGCCATTGCCTGTCCTGCCCGCATGAGGCCGAGCGAACCGCGCGGACTTGCACCGAGATTACATGCGGGGTTGTCCCGTGTTGCCCGCACCAGGTCCGTTATGTATTCCCTGACCGGGTCGGAGACGTGTATCTTCCGCCTCACGTCCTGGAGACGGGAAACCTCACCGGGTGCCGCCACCGCCTCTAATTCCTGCAGCGGGTCGTTTTCCTGGAAGCGTTTCAGGATTGATACTTCTTCGTTACGTCCCGGGTACCCGAGATGGACGCGAAGAAGGAACCTGTCGAGCTGGGCTTCGGGCAGGGGGAAAGTGCCCTCAAGGTCGATCGGGTTCTGTGTCGCCATCACAAAAAATGGATGGGGCAGGGGATACGTTCTGCCGTCCACGGTAACCTGCCTCTCTTCCATGCTTTCAAGAAGGCTCGACTGGGTCCGCGGTATCGTGCGGTTGATCTCGTCCGCGAGAAGCACATGGGTCATGACGGGGCCGAATTGAAAGACGAATTCCCCCTTCTGCTGGTCGTACACGTTAAACCCGGTTATGTCCGAAGGCAGAAGGTCGGGTGTGAACTGTACCCTCTTGAAACTCGCGCCCATGCTTTTGGCAAGGGATTTGGCGATAAGGGTCTTTCCGACGCCCGGTATGTCCTCGAGCAGTATATGGCCATCGGCAAGGAGCCCGATCATGAGAAGCTCGATCGAGTCTTCTTTGCCGACAATAACCCGGGACATATTTCCGATTATTTTGCTGCACAGATTGTAAGGCATGGGCAATCTCCGGGATCAACTGAGAACAAACGTGTAACCGGTATGAAGATAACACAAAAACAGGGTTGACGTCCA
>CAWGMJ010000015.1:0-42487 GCA_963823725.1 uncultured delta proteobacterium | reverse complement strand
CGAAGATCCTCAGTATCGACGTCACTCAAGCAAAAAAGCTTCCCGGGGTCAGGGATATCGTGACAGCGAAGGAGGCGCCATCCGTAAAATACGGGGTAAGCCCGGCGCGTTACGATGAGACGATCTTCTGCATAGACAAGGTGCGTTATGTCGGGGACGAGATCGCCGCGGTTGCGGCCGAAGACCTCGAGACGGCCAGGGAAGCACTATCGCTCATCAAGGTTGAATATGAAGAACTCCCCGCTTATCTGGATATCGAATCGGCGATGAGTGACGGTGCTATCCCCCTGCATGATGATTACCCCGGCAATTTGAGCGCCGAGGTCCACCAGGAGTTCGGCAATTTTGAGGAAGCCATCAAGGGTTGCGACATTGTAAGGACGGACAGGTTTGTCAACAAGAGACAGGACGGGGGCTTCCTGGAACCCCAGGCATGTATTGCCCAGTTCGATCTCAACGGGAACCTTATCCTGCGTTCGTCAACCCAATCGGTCCACTATGTCCAGAGGAGCCTCTCGATGGTGCTCGGCATACCCATCGGCAAGGTACGTGTCATAAAACCATACGTCGGCGGCGGCTTCGGGCCAAAGGCCGCGGTGAACACGATAGAGCTTGCGTCGTCCCTGATGTCGATGCGGACAGGGCGGCCGGTCAAGATGGTATTTTCCCGCGAACAGGTCTTTCTCCATTCCCGCGCTCGCCACCAGTTCTACCATGAGGTGACGACCGGTGTTAAAAAGGACGGCACGATCGTGGCGCTCAAGAATACGTGCTATCTCGACGGCGGGGCATACTCGAGTTTCGGCATTGCGACGATCTATTATGCAGGGTCCCTGCTCGGGGCGCCATATAAACTCGCCAACATGAAATACGACGGGTACCGCGTCTACACGAACAAGCCTGCCTGCGGGGCCCAGCGCGGGCATGGAGGGGTTGCCGCGCGCGCGGCCTGGGAGCAGCAGCTCGACATAATAGCCGGGGAACTTGGCATGGACCCGGTGGAGTTTCGCCTCAGGAACATCATGAAGACGGGCGATGTGACCTGTAATGATTTCAACATGTCGAGCCTCGGCATGAAAGAATGCCTCGAGGCGGTGCGCGACGGTTCCGGCTGGACCGGGAAAAGGGGCAAATTGCCGAAGGGCAAGGGGATCGGGGTCGCCTGCGGGTTCTTCGTATCCGGCGCAGGGTACCCGATCTATCGTTCGGAGACGTTCCACTCCACGGCGACGATACGGCTATCCGAGGACGGCGGGATAGTGAACCTTTACACGGCCGCCGCCGAGATCGGGCAAGGGTCGGATACCATACTATCCCAGATAGCCGCCGAGGCGTTGGGAGTTGAGTTCGAGGATGTGGTCGTCCATTCGGGGGACACCGATTTCGGGGTCGATCTCGGGGCATATTCGTCACGGCAGACCCTTATGGCGGGCCACGCGGCCAAGGCCGCGGCGGAAGATGTGAAAAGGCAGGTCCTTGAGGTCCTTTCCGGGGAATTGGCGGTGCCCGCGGCGGACATGGACATCCGGGACGGTCGGATCGTTTTTTCGGGAAGTTTGCCCGATTTCTCTCCGCTTAAGTTGAGCTACGTCAGGGAGCATCGCGGCTGGAAGGAAGATCTGCCCGAGGCTGAACTTACATTCCGTGAAGCGGCACGGTTCGCGTTCCTCAGGCGCGGGGTCATTATCGGCAATGGTGCATATAAGCCCGGCGAATTGGGCGGCAAATACAAAGGGGCCGCCGTGGGGACATCACCTGCGTACGGCTGCTCGGCCCAGATCGTCGAAGTCTCCGTCGACATGGAGACCGGCAAGGTGACGATCGATTCCATGACTGATGCCCACGACTGCGGTTTTGCAATAAACAGGACGAATGTCGAAGGACAGATGCAGGGGTCCCTTTCCATGGGCGTTGGCGAAGCCCTGTTTGAAGAGGTTAAATTTGACAAGGACGGCCGGATTTGCAACGCATCCCTCGGGGAGTACCGCATCCCGACCATGCTCGACATGCCCAATGTAAAGACCATCATTATTGAAAGCAATGAGCCGAACGGGCCGTTTGGTGCCAAGGAGGTCGGCGAGGGCGCTATAATGCCCACCATACCCGCCATTCTCAATGCTATTTACGATGCAACAGGCGTCAGAATAAATGAGTTGCCGGTCACATCCGAAAGGCTGTACAATGCAATGAAGTTGAAGGCCAAATAGGAGGCAGCCATGTCGGTCCTTTACACACAAAGCTGGGATATAAGCCATGGGAAAGAATCCGAATATTCACAGTTCATCGTCGACGCATACCTTCCCGAGATGGCGGATATGGGCCTCGTACCGGTCGGCGGCTATTATGTTGAAGTAGGTTTCGGACCGCGCATAATAGGGGTTTACAGCGTAAACGAAACCGAAGAGGTCCTCAAGATCATCACCAGCAAAAAATTCAAAGACCTGATCCAGGAGCTTAAGACAAAGATCATTAATTACCGGGGCGCGATCCTGGAACCGACCGGGTCCGTAAAGAGAGGCAAATATACCATTCAGAAAGGGGTCTGGAAACTCAATCAATACTACGATCTCAAGCCCGGAGTAAAGAAGGGCTATGCCGATTTCGTTATAAACGAGCATATCCCTGTTATGCAGAAGATAAATTATGTCGAAGTGACAGGGGGTTGGAATGTCTCCATCGGCGGGGTCAGCGAGATAATCGCAGAATTTACCTTTAAAGATGCGATGGATGTCGGAAGGCTCCTGGCCAATGAAGATTACCGGCGCATAACCCAGAAATTACGCAACGAGTTCGCCGACAATTATACCAACAGGATCCTGCGCAGCACGGAACGGTTCGACGAACCACGGTGGTTTAAATAGAGAAGAAACAGTGAGGATGTGACCGGTTCACGATGTATGCCTTCCCTGCTTGACAGATGATTGCCAACCGCATTAATTTATTTGACTGGAGGTCTTTTTGAGGTTAGGCGCATTTGAATTGACTGAGCCGGTTCCGAAACTGAACCAGCCTTACGTGTTTGCAACCTTGAGACCCTGGATAGATGTAAATAATGTCGGGAGCATGGTCCTTAAAGAGATCCAGAAGCAATTTACCGCGTTCGAACTCGGCAGGTTGGCCAGACCGGGCCGGTTTTATGACTTCACGCGGTATCGGCCCGTTATCACTATTGAAGGCGGCATCAACGAAATGTCCATTCCCAATACTACGATCCAGTATGCGCGCCGGGAAGAACAGAATGACCTCGTCCTCCTTGATCTCCTTGAACCTCATGCAAATGCCCATGTATTTGTAGAGTCGGTCCTTAAGCTCCTGACAAAACTGCAAGCAAGCAAATATATACTCCTGGGAAGCATGTATGATGTCGTGCCGCATACACGGCCATTGCTTGTGAGCGGCTATGGGATGGGCGAAAACGCATTGCAGGATATAAGAATGGCAGGGGCGATGCCGATCACATATCATGGGCCTTCCACATATGCCAACCTGATCACAAAGAAAGCGGCGGAATCGGGGATAGACGCTGCTGTGTTTATCGTTTCATTGCCGCAATATGTTGTCATGGAGGAGGATTATCTCGGAAAGGTCAGGCTGATGGAGGTCCTCAATACGCTTTACAATATACCTATCGATAATGAGGAATTTGATAAGGCGCTCAGGCAGCGGCAGGTAATAACAGAACGGTTGAAGGATTCCACGGAAGTCACGAGCATCATGTCGGAGCTCGAAGAAAATTACGACATGCGGGTACGATCAATGGAAAGGCAGGGTATATACCAACTGGGCTCGGATATGGAAGATATGTTCTGGAAGTCTCTGGACGGAAATATAGGAAAAGCGTAAGAAACCGTAAGGCGTAAGGCGTAAGGAGATTAAACAGCTCACGCCTTACGCCTTACTCAGATCTAATTCCACAAAAGTTTTAATTATTTTCCACCTCCTCAATTTTTCTTCGTATTTCATCGCGGCATGTGCCGGGCTTGTTGATGGCAGGGTTATACGGGCAACATAAATATCCGGTTTTCCGCGCCGTCCTCGTTCAAACAGGCTGGCAGCCGTCCTGCCATCGAAAAATATCGCTTTGATGCCGGGATAGGTCCGAAGAAAGGAGTCAATATCATTATACGCGGCATTACGGATCCGGGCATCGGCGGAAGTAGTTCTCGAACAGGTCTTTACCGTATCCCACAGACTGACGCCACTCCTTATTAATATTTCCGTACGTTCAGCATAATTGAGGTCCGGGCCGGCGCCGAAGAGATCTCCCATTATGCGCCAGAATTGATTGCGCGGATGTCCGTAGTACTGTTTCCGCTTGAGCGATTCCTCCGAGGGAAATGAACCCAGGATCAATATACGCGGATCGGGCCCCGAAACCGGCGGAAAACAGGCCATTTTTCTAAGAATATCCTTCATAAATCCCCCGCTGATTTTAACTATTCCCACAATCAAGGTCAACCGGTCACCAAAAAAATATAAGAGCGGTTCAACGTTCCACAGTTCAACGTTTACGACAACTGTGTTCGATGTCAATTGAATTTCTTCTTCATGAACTCGACCTCAATCCAGGTTGTTTTATTCTTCATCATGGTATTCAGGATGGTCAGAAGTTTCCTCATACAGGCAGTGAGGGCAAGTTTCTTGAGCCTTTCCTGCTTCGATGAGTCTTCGATAGAATGCCCTGATGGCAGGGTTGAACTTGATCGCGCTGACGGTTCCCATATACAGTGCTGGCCCTGACATGCGACCTTCCTCCCCAGATGGTCCTTCTTCCCCTGTATTTCCCGCTGTCCCTGTTGAAGGGAGCGAGCCCGACAAGGGCGGCTATGGCCTTGCGGTTCAATGTCCCCAGTTCGGGAAGTGCTGCGATGAGGGTGCAGGAGATAACGGGGCCTATGCCGGGCATGCTCGTGAAGATCGTTTCCTTCTCCTTCCACAGGGGGCTCTTCCTGATTGTCCGCGAGATGTCCTTGTCGATCTTCTTTCAAGGCCTCGGTGAGATAATATATGTGGTTCCGGATGTCCTTGCTTCCGGCAGGGGGTGATTTCTCGAGGCGGTTCTTCTCCATCGTTAGCATCTGGATGAGCTGCCTCCTGCGGGCAACGAGCGCACGGAGCACTTCGGCCTCTTTCGTCCGGCAGCGGCCGTATATCAGGCTTAATGGCCTTCGCGAACTGTGCGAGGATATCCGCATCGATGGTATCGGTCTTTGCGAAAGCCTGCCGGTTGCCTTTGCAAAGTCCCTCACCTGCCGGGGATTGACCGCTACAACGGGAAGCCGGTTGTCTGCGAGGACCCGCATCACCCCCATCTCGTATCCTCCTGTCGCCTCAATGACGATCCGGGCTAGGGCTTAAAGGGAACTATGAAGGCAAGGATCGCCTCGTGGCCTTCCTCGTCATTGTTAAATCTCTTTTGTGTTCCATCCGGTATTACTGCCAGGTCACAATACTGCTTTGATATGTCGATCCCGATGAAAACGTCGTCCATGATATGGCCCCCTTTTTCCTTGTCCCTTCCTTGTGCAATGCGGGATCTCCTGTGAGTCCCCTGCAACTGTCCGGGTTTATAAGGAGAGGGTGTGGCGGCCCGAGCTTGGATACGGGATATTGATCCCTCGGTTCTTACGGCCTGCCACACCGGTAACCTTACTTTTTTCTTTTTATCATGGATTGTCTGTGATATTCCATGGGGAGTATCATACAAGGTTCTATGTTCAACGTTCCGGGGATGAAAATTACGCGCGTTGCGCTACCCATATTCTACGTCAAGATCCATCTATTCGGAGTTTCTCGCCGGTTGTCCTTGAATTATTCCAGACTTGTGCTAAATAAATAGTAAGGACTTTCTGGTAAAGCCTGTTCATTGATACCTTTCAAGCGGGTTGCGCCGCGGCGATGGAGTGCCTATCATTGAATATACAGGCAGCGAGGGCCGCGAGATCAAAAACGGACAGGGCCTGTAAAGGAAAGGAGGAAGATATGGTTACCTTGGAAATGAACGATGAAGAGGCAAAATTGATGCTTAACGTCCTCGAAAGATATCATTCCCATCTTGAAGTCGAGGTAAGACGTACCGACAAGCGGGAATTCCGGGATGCCCTGAAAGAGAGAGAAAGTAAACTAATAGCATTGATCGAAAAGGTCAGATCGCTCGCAAAGTAATAATCCGTCAGCAGCGGGATCTCGTACCGGATACTGTCAGGCGTTCGTCGAATCGACGAATTGCCTGATCGCCTCCATATACTGCCTGAGGCCTACGAACATTATATCGTTGTGGGTCGCCCCCGGTATCATGAGAAGGCTCTTGTTCGAAGAGCCTGTGTTTTCCATGATCGTTTCTGCCTCATCGGGAGGTACGAGCGTGTCATATTCGCCATGTATCACCAGGAGCGGTACGGTAATTGCCTTCAGCATGCCGAGGCATTCTTCCGTGATGGCATCGAGGGCCATATCCGCGGATGCTATACCGTGCCGGATGATCAGGCTCGATATGCTCGGAAAACCGCTTTCAATGATCAAACCTTTTATATCGGGTCCATGTCCGTACGCTATTTCAAAGGCGGACACGCTTCCGAGCGACCGGCCCATGATCCACAGGTCATCCTTCAGGTTTTTTTCCTTAAGGGCTGCCCGGGCTGATTCAAAGACCTTGTGGGCGTCACGGGACATGTTCGCGACGGTCGGCGTACCGTTGCTTTTCCCATACCCCCGGTAGTCCACAACAGCAATGTTGAGTTTGTATTTGAAATAGAACATTGAAAGCTCGTCATAGTCGCTGACAACCTCACCATTGCCATGAAAAAAGAGTATCCAGGGCCAGGAGTCATCCTGCTTGTAAAAGCGGCAATGGACGGCTACAGCTTCGTCTACGGGGATGAAATGATCGAAGGCATATTTCGGACACGGGCCGGATTCATCCCTGGCATAAAATACGTATGACAGGACTTCCGGTGTATCTATCTTGCTGTAATCAGGCATGGCCTCTCCTTAGTCAGGTTTACTTACCGTGATAATTTTATCTGGTTATGGCCGTGCGTTCAAGGAAATTTGGCCGGTATCCTTAAGCAGGGCAAAACCGTCCCTGATGAGGAAACTGCAAAAACAAACAGGGCCGCCCCCAGGAACCCCATAATAAACCTGTAAACCTTTCCCGTAAATAACTTTTTTGTCCGGCCAACGAGGCACGCGACAAGCACCTTCGCCCCGATGAGACAGATAAGGAATGAGATTATGAAAACGGCGGCATTTGCCGGGCTTTCCGTGTACGCCCTGATAATTATAGGGGACCCGACGGTCATCCAGAATATGTAAGGGTGTGGGCTTAAGGCATTGACGGCAATACCGCTGCCAAGCGATCCGGGCCTGGCCCTCAGCCGTTTCAGCCGATGGGGCCTTTGCGCGGAATGTTTCCCATGCCAGGTAAATGACAAATATCCCGCCGACTATCGATATTAAGCCGAGGACGGAATGTATCCTGGCCAGGCGGGAGATAAGAAAGACAGATATCGCAATTATCGGTGCGTCGGTAACAAGAGGGGCGATCGAGACCTTGATCCCTTCGCGCGTGCCATATCGGAGCGTCTGGGCAATTACGAGCGCGAGTAAAGGGCCGGGGGAGAAACCTGCCGATAAGCCAAGGACCGCTGCAGCTCCAAGAAAGGGGATCATGGTATTTTCCGCGCGTCGTGCGCCTGTCTAAGCAGCCTAACAGCAGGATGGGTGTCATAGTGTTCCATTCTATCGGTACTGATGCCCCCCTGTCAATTATGCGTTTGCCGCATAGAGTGACGATTTTTATGGAAAGGATTTCTCCGGTGATCTAGAATGCTTCATGAATATGGCAGAGATCGAGATCATTCTCAACGGTATAAGAGAAAAGGTACCCTCAGGCACTACAATAGCCGACCTGATAAGCCGTGCGGGGGAGGCCGACAGGCATCTTATAGTAGAGTGTAATAACCGTTTTGTTCATGGTTATACCTATCCTTCGACAGTCCTTAATGATGGGGATAAAATAGAGTTTATCAATCCCGATTTCGGGGGCTGACACCTTACTTTTAGCACAGGCCCACAAGAATTTTCTTCCTGCCCGTTTACGTGCATTGCCGTATTTATTTTTGAATTAATATCCGGACTGAGATCTCTTCCGATGGTACTCTTGTTCCATTTCCATCAGGTTCCTGCCGAATTCAACGGCATGTTTTTCCATTTCCCGGGCAGCCTTTTCAGGATCCCCGGCAAGCACAGCTTTAACAGCAGCTGTATGCAGACCGGCAGGGTGGAGTTTTTGTGTATCGGGTTTAACCGCCTCGACAACCTGCTTCGTGATCCGCATGACGGAGCTGACCAGGGCTTCGAAGAAACGGTTCCCGCACATCTCGGCGAGGATGTAATGGACCGATGTTTTTCTGTCGACCTCTTCAGATAATGTAGGACCAGGGGTCTTTTCGGCCTTAAGGGCTTCCCTGAGGCGTTTTTCATATTCAGGGGTCACCCTCGACGGCGGCAAGACGGGCAACCTCCGGTTCTATGAGGCGCCTGACCTGGTATAATTCCGGTATCGATATCTTTTCTGCAAGAAAAAGATCCAGGAATGAATTGGTGAGCTGCTGAAAAGACAGGTCGGTGACAAAGGCGCCGCCCGTTATTCCCTGGCGTGTTACGATGAATCCCGAATTTTCCAGTGAACGGATGGCCTCCCTGATGGCGACGCGACTGACCTGGAATTGTTCGGCGAGTTCCCTTTCGGAAGGCAGCTTGTCGCCGGGCTTGAAATGGCCGAGAAGTATGGACTGCTTCAATTGTTCGGTCACTTCGTTCGATATACGCAAGGGTTTGATCGGGGTGAAGGTCGGCATACGTACATCCTAGTACAAGCTATACGTTAATGCAATAAATATTGACTTGACAAAAAGTTTGTATGGTATAAATATTATACCAATAACCCGGCTTTAAGAAACGAATGACTGAACTGACGAGCCGAAAACAACTGATCTCCTGAGAAAACGAACTCTGATGAATGGACGAGACCGGGATTGAAAGGCAGCATTATATCCCTGGTACGGGATATATCAATAATAGGGGGTTCGATATGGAGAGGCGTTTTTTTGGGTATGTTATTGGTGTTGCTTGTTTGGTCTGCGTGTTTTCTGTGGCCCCGTCTTTATCCTCCGCTCAGGAAAAGGTGACTCACCTTACTTTCTCGAATTTCTTCCCGACTGCGCACAAGAACAGCATCATCATGGACCAGTGGTGCAAGGAGGTCGAGAAAAGAACAAAGGGCCGGGTCAAGATCGCCTACTATCCCGGCGCGGTCCTCACTCCTGCAGCTCAGACATATGACAGCGTGGCGAACGGCATCGCCGATATCGGCGAGAGCGTTCTCGGGTATACAAAAGGCAGATTCCCTCTTACGGAGGTCATCGACCTGCCCCTGGGGTATAAGAGCGGATACGTGGCAACGAAATTGATAAACGCCTATTATCAAAAATTTCAGCCGAAAGAATTCAATCAGGTCAAGGTCCTGTATCTTCACGCCCATGGGCCCGGCATACTCTTTACGAAAAAACCCGTCACGAAGCTGGAGGACCTCAAAGGGATGAAGATCCGCTCGACGGGCTTCAGCGCAAAGGTTGTCGCCGCGCTCGGCGGCGCTCCCGTGGCAATGCCCCAGACGGATTCCTATGAAGCGCTCCGCACCGGCATAGTCCAGGGCATCTTAAACCCGATAGAGGCCATGAAAGGCTGGAAGATCGGGGAGGTTGTCAACTACACTATCGAAAACTACGGCTCGGCTTACAGCACCTCTTTCTTCGTAGTGATGAACAAGCAAAAATGGAATTCGCTGCCGCCTGACATTCAGAAGATCATCGAAGAAATTGACGATGAGTGGATCGAAAAGCAGGGAAAGCAGTGGGACGAGATCGACAAGGAAGGCCGCGATTTCATGGTGCAGCGCAAGAACAAGTTCATAAAGCTTTCAAAGGCGGAAGACGAGAGGTGGGCGAAGGCGGTTAGGCCTGTCATCAATGAATACGTCACCGAACTGCAGGCGAAAGGCCTGCCGGGCCAGGAGGCATTGAACTTCTGTCTCGATTACCTGAAGACGTACCAGAAATAGCCGGACGAGGCGCGCTGCGGGGCCCTGCGCCCGTTTCCTGACCGATACGGCAGGGACAACCGCAGCACCGATCTTGCGGGCCTTAAGGCGGTACGAAGGCAGACAAACCGGGAGGATATTCTGATCATGGCTGAAGATAGACGGATATACTGGAATCCTCTGCTCGAGACGCTGCCAGGGGAAAAGCTTAAAGAACTCCAGTTCAAGAAGTTCAAAAGGATCGTTTCGTGGGCATATGACAATTCCCCGTTCTACCGCAGGCTTTACCGTGACGCGGGAATTGAGCCGAATGACATCAGGTCCTTTGATGACATCCGCCGGGTGCCGAAGACGGACAAAGGCATGCTGAGGCACGTTCAGGAGAACCCGCCGTTCCCCTATGGCGATATCCTCAGCGTTCCCCTTGACGAGGTCACCGAGTTCCGGCAGACGAGCGGAACGACCGGCGTTCCCGTTTACCAGGCGGACACCTGGCAGGACTGGGAATGGTGGGCTGAGTGCTGGTCGTATATCCTTTATGCCCAGGGGTACAGGGCAACGGACAGGGTCTTTCTCCCGTTCGGCTATAATATATTCGTGGCTTTCTGGGCAGGGCACTACGCCGCGGAAAAGATAGGCTGCGAAGTGGTCCCCGGCGGCGTTCTCGACACCGAGGCGCGGATCCTGAAGATGCAGGAGCTCAGGTGCACCGCTTTTATGGCGACCCCGACCTACGTGCTCGGAATGGCGGACACGGCGCGAAAGATGGGCATCAACCCGGTCGGACCTCCCCATACGCAGGATCACCTGCGCCGGTGAACCGGGCGCCAGCATCACGACGACGAAAAGGCGCATGGAGGAGGCATGGGGGGCGAAGGTTTACGACCATGTCGGAGCCACGGAGATAGGGGCCTGGAGTTACGAATGCCTTGCACAGCCGGGCGGCCTCCATGTGAATGACGCCTTCTTCCTTGTCGAGATAGAGGACGTTGAAACAGGGGAGATCATCGACGAGCCGGGAAAGAACGGAAAAATGGTCATCACGGCCTTCGACAGGATGGCGAAGCCCTGCATACGCTTTGATTCGAAGGATGTTATCCGGTGGGCCGATCATTCATGCGAATGCGGCAGGACCTTCAGAATGATAGACGGCGGGGTTGTGGGAAGGGTGGATGATATCACGAAGGTAAAAGGCGTTCTTCTCGCCCCCACGGCAATAGAAGAGGTTGTCAGGAGCATACCGGAGATCGGTAACGACTACCAGGTGACGGTCAGCAAAAAAGGGGACATCGACGAGATCCACCTTGAGATCGAGATGCAGCCCGGCTGCGAGGGAAAAAAAGAAGAGGTGCTGCCCCGTCTTAAGGACCAGCTTCGTCTCAAGGTGAACCTTGGCTTTAAGATCACCGTCCATCCTTTCGGGGTCCGTCCCCCGGTACGAGGTTAAGGCGAAACGTTTTAAAGACTTGAGGAAGGAGCATTAAGGTACTTTTTCTGCAGGGGAATCATGGTGACGACAAACGATAAGATAAAAGAGATGGACGCAAAGATCAAGGTCCTGGGGCAGACGGCCCGGGAGCTTCTCGATGCAGCGGGCGATGTCGAGGCGGTGAGGCGCAACACGAAACGCATCCTTGCAAGCGTCAGGATGCTCGAGCTCAACATAAGCGATCTGTGCGAACTGGAACCGATGGTCAATGGTATCAACGCAGGTCCGGTGCATGGTAGTTGTTGTCTTTTGGCCGGTCGTTGTGATTTGATTAATTGGTCAATGATTTGTATTGTCCGGTCGCTCGAGAGCCGGCTATGTTCTTAGAGACCTAAGGAGGTTTTCATGCTGTTGCTGCCAAAATTTGATTACGAGGAGCCCAAGAGCCTTCAGGAGGCCCTCCGGATATTTTCGGAGCTCAAAGGCAAGGCGAAGGTCATCGCCGGAGGCACCGATCTCCTGGTGAATATGAAAAAAGGTGTTATTGCTCCCGCAGTGTCTTGTAAGCTCTCAGGCGGATAGACATTTGCGCGGGGTAGACTGCGAAAAAGGCCGCCATCGAGATCGGCTCCCATGTGACCGTGTCGGAACTGGCTTCTTCCGGCATGATCACCGGGTCAGTGCCCGCCCTTGCGAGGGCGGCAGTCATCCCTCGGTTCGCCGCTCATAAGGAACCGCGCGACCATAGGAGGCAACATCGTGACCGCCCGGCCTGCCGCTGACCTGCCGCCGGCGCTCATGGTGCTCGGGGCAAAGGTCGAGCTCAAAAGCAAAGGGAAGAAAAGGATGGTGCCTCTCGACGAGTTTTTCAAAGGGCCCGGCAGCACCGTGATGGACGACGACGAGATCCTGACAAAGATCGTTATTCCCGGAGCGCCCCCTTTTACCGGCGCCGATTATATGAAGCTCGGGCACAGGGCGGCCCTCGAGATAGCCATCGTGGCCGTTGCCTCGAGGATCACCCTCGATAGGCCGGACGGATCGATAAAAGACGCCCGCATCGTGCTCAGCGCGGTTGCGCCAAAGGCTATCCACGCCGTTTCCGCAGAGCGAATGCTGACCGGCGAGCGCCCGTCGCAGGAACTTTTCGCCGAGGCGGCAAAGCTGGCCATGAACGACGCATCGCCGATCGATGATATGCGCGGCGGGGCCGCATACCGCCGGGAGATGGTAGGCGTACTGACGCAAAGGACTCTGGCCGGGGCGCTGAGGCTGCACGGGGACAAGAAGCGGGAGGTGCGCGATGAAAAAACTGATAACCCTGAATGTCAATGGACGGGAATATGAACTGGCCGTTGCACCCAACAGGACGCTGACGCAGGCATTGCGTGATGACCTTGGCCTTTTCGGCACGAAAGAGGGTTGCGGTGTGGGTGACTGCGGTGCGTGCACGGTCATCATGGACGGCAAAGCTGTTAATTCCTGCCTGATCCTGGCCGTAGCAGGCGAACGGCAGTGAGATCACCACCATTGAAGGCGTTGCCGGTGCGGAAGGATTGCATCCCATCCAGCAGGCATTCGTGGACCTCGGGGCGATCCAGTGCGGTTTCTGCACCCCGGGCATGATCCTTTCCGCGAAGAGCCTTCTTGATGCTAACCCGCAGCCGACAGAGAGCGAGATAAGGGAGGCGCTGTCCGGCAACCTTTGCCGGTGCACGGGTTACCAGAAGATCGTCGAAGCCGTGCAAGAAGCCGCGAAGACCTTGAAGAGAGGATAATAAAGGAGAGACGACCATGAAGGCGTATAACGTTATCAATACACGGATCCCAAGGGTTGATGCCGGGGCCAAGGCAACGGGAGAGGCCCGTTATGCGGCCGACCTTTCACATGCCGAACATGCTCTACGGGGCCGCTCCTTCAGAGTCCTCTCGCCCATGCGAAGATACTCAATATCGATACCTCCGCAGGCAAAAAAGCTTCCCGGGGTGAGGGATATTGTGACGGCGAAAGAGGCGCCGCCGTAAAATACGGGGTAAGCCCGGCCCGTTACGATGAAACCATCTTCTGCTTCGACAGGGTCCGGTACGTCGGGGACGAGATAGCCGCGGTTGCGGCCGTAGATCTCGAGACGGCCATGGAGGCGATATCGCTCATCAAGGTTGAATATGAGGAACTGCCTGCTTACCTCGATATCGAATCGGCGATGCGGGACGGGGCGATGCCCATCCACGATGATTATCCGGGCAATATCAGCGCCGAGGTCCACCAGGAGTTCGGCAATTTTGAGGAAGCCATCAAGGGATGCGACATTGTGAGGACGGACAGGTTTGTCAACAAGAGGCAGGACGGGGGTTTTCTGGAACCCCAGGCATGTATTGCCCAGTTCGATCTCAACGGGCGCCTCACCCTGTGTTCGTCGACCCAGTCGGTCCATTATGTCCAGCGCAGCCTCTCGATGGTGCTCGGCATACCCATCGGGAAGGTACGGGTCATAAAGCCGTACGTCGGCGGAGGTTTCGGGCCAAAGGCCGCAGTGAACACGATAGAGCTTGCATCATCGCTTTTGTCCATGCGGACCGGGCGGCCGGTCAAGATGGAATTTTCCCGCGAACAGGTCTTTCTCCATTCCCGCGCACGCCACCAGTTCTTCCATGAATTGACGACCGGCGTAAAAAAAGACGGCACTATCGTGGCGCTCAAGAATACGTGCTATCTCGACGGCGGGGCATATTCGAGCTTCGGCATCGCGACGATCTATTATGCCGGCTCACTCCTCGGCGCGCCCTATAAGCTCGCCAATATGAAATACGACGGGTATCGCGTCTACACGAACAAGCCCGCCTGCGGGGCGCAGCGGGGACACGGCGGGGTTGCCGCCCGCGCCGGCTTGGGAACAGCAGCTCGACATCATTGCCCGGGAACTCGATATGGACCCGGTCGAATTCCGGCTCAAGAACATCATGAAGACGGGCGATGTAACCTGTAATGATTTCAACATGTCGAGCCTCGGCATGAAGGAATGCCTGGAGGCGGTGCGCGACGGTTCCGGCTGGACCGAAAAGAAGGGAAAGCTCCCGAAAGGCAAAGGGATCGGGGTCGCCTGCGGGTTTTTCGTATCCGGCGCCGGGTATCCCGATCTATCGGTCGGAAACATTCCACTCGACGGCGACGATCAGGCTCTCGGAAGACGGGGGAACGGTGAACCTTTACACGGCGGCGGCCGAGATCGGCCAGGGATCGGATACGATCCTTTCCCAGATAGCCGCCGAAGCGCTTGGGGTTGCGTTCGACGACGTGAAGGTACATTCGGGCGACACGGATTTCGGGGTCGATCTCGGCGCGTATTCGTCGCGGCAGACCCTTATGTCCGGCCACGCTGTCAAAGCCGCGGCGGAAGATGTGAAAAGGCAGGTCCTCGAGGCCCTTTCCGAGGAATTGAATGTGCCCGCGCGGCGAAATGGACACTGCGAAGGGCATCGTCGTTTCGCAAAACGCGTGCCCGATTTTTCCGCAGTACGATCGGCATACGCAGAAAGAGCATCGCGGCTGGGCGCATAACTCCTGCCCGAAGCCCTCACATTCAAGGAAGCGGCGCGGCTTGCGTTCCTTAAGCGCGGCGTCATAGTCGGGAATGGGGCATATAAGCCGGGCGAACTGGGCGGAAAATACAAAGGGGCCGCCGTCGGGACCTCACCGGCATACGGCTGTTCCGCGCAGATCGTCGAGGTTTCCGTCGATATGGAGACCGGCAAGGTCACCATCGATGCCATGACGGATGCCCATGACTGCGGTTTTGCGATCAACAGGACGAATGTTGAAGGACAGATGCAGGGGTCGTTGTCCATGGGCCTTGGCGAAGCCCTTTTTGAAGAGGTCAAATTTGACGAGAACGGCCGGGTCTGCAATGCGTCCCTGGGGGAATACCGCATCCCGACGCCGCTCGACATGCCCAATGTAAAGACCATTATCATCGAAAGCAATGAGCCGAACGGGCCGTTTGGGGCCAAAGAGGTCGGCGAAGGCGCTATAATGCCCACCATACCCGCCATTCTCAATGCTATTTACGATGCAACAGGCGTCAGAATAAATGAATTGCCGGTCACATCCGAAAGGCTGTACAATGCAATGAAGTTAAAGTGCCAAATAGGAGGCAGCCATGTCGGTCCTTTACACACAAAGCTGGGATATAAGCCATGGGAAAGAATCCGAATATTCACAGTTCATCGTCGACGCATACCTTCCCGAGATGGCGGATATGGGCCTCGTACCGGTCGGCGGCTATTATGTTGAAGTAGGCTTCGGACCGCGCATAATAGGGGTTTACAGCGTAAACGAAACCGAAGAGGTCCTCAAGATCATCACCAGCAAAAAATTCAAAGACCTGATCCAGGAGCTTAAGACAAAGATCATTAATTACCGGGGCGCGATCCTGGAACCGACCGGATCCGTAAAGAGAGGCAAATATACCATTCAGAAAGGGGTCTGGAAACTCAATCAATACTACGATCTCAAGCCCGGAGTAAAGAAGGGCTATGCCGATTTCGTTATAAACGAGCATATCCCTGTTATGCAGAAGATAAATTATGTCGAAGTAACAGGGGGTTGGAATGTCTCCATCGGCGGGGTCAGCGAGATAATCGCAGAATTTACCTTTAAAGATGCGATGGATGTCGGAAGGCTCCTGGCCAATGAAGATTACCGGCGCATAACCCAGAAATTACGCAACGAATTCGCCGACAATTACACCAACAGGATCCTGCGCAGCACGGAACGGTTCGACGAACCACGGTGGTTTAAATAAAGAAGGTTCCACGTTCAACGTCAGACTGTGTAAAAACTCGTTTCTAATTATGGCAATCAGCATATAGCGCATGTCGCATTTTTCAGGAAGCGTCCTCGAGACGGGGTTTTGAATGCACGACGTTTTATCCGCGCCCTTCAGCTTGCTCTGCGGGACAGCAGCGTAATTCCCTTTTCTCTTATCCTATCGCCTCGATCAGCGTCTTCACTCCCAGCACCCGTATTGCCCGCTTCATATTGTAGGCAAGCACAGAGAGGCTGAACTCGGCGCGTACCTTGTCGAGCCCCTTAAGGAGAAAGTAGCCCTGATCCATGGTCCGCTTCAATGTGCCGAAGGGATGCTCGCAGAGCCACTGGCGCATCCGGTATAATGCAGGGTCTTTGTTCATTCTTGCCCTCATATCCTCGAGGATCTCCTCGTGTTCCCACCGGAATACGGTCCTGCGCTTGCCTCTTGTACAGCCGGCCCGGGTTAAACAAGTCGCGGCAATCCTTCGCGCGATAGGGGATCACCCGTCGTTTATGGAGCCAGGTCACCTTCCCTCGTGTAAGTATTGATCCCCGGGGGCAGATATAGCAATCCCGCACGGTATCGTAGGTAAACTGTCTGCTTAAGGCTGCCCTATCCTCCCTCTCGGGAATACAGGGGGTAATACCGGCATCCACGCATATCTTGATCTCGTTCGCATTATGGTACCCTTTATCGGCCAGCACCGTGAGTGTTTCCGTGCCGAGAACATCTTTGGCCCGCGTTGCCATGCTGCCGAGCTGGTCAATATCGGTGGGCTCGTTCGTTACCTCATGATCGACAATGATCTTGTGCTTCGCATCGACGGTGGCCTGCACATTGAAGCATACCTCCGTGTGCTGGTCGGTGCGCATCTGCCTGCTGTCGGGATCGGTAATGGACACCTGGGATTGCCCTGTCTTATCCATCATCGTGCGGAGGGCCTCGTAGTGTTCCTTGCGCTCGGTAAATCGCCTGATCTTCTCCCGGATGGCCCCTCCTGCCGGCGCTTCACTTTGTGTCTCGTCCCGGTCGTTCCTGTCGAGGTCCTCGAGATAACCCGCGATCTTCGCATCGATCTCCCGGATGACCCGCTTGAGCCTCGTCCCGGTAAAATTCTGTTTCTTCCCGTTCCATGCGCGGATCTTGCTCCCGTCGATCCCGACCATTGTCCTGTCCAGCAGATCGAGGTTCCTGCATAGAAGAACGAACTGCTGCGATACCTTCCTGACGGGAACGAGATTGTCCTTCCTGAAGTCGGCAATTGTCTTAAAATCAGGGGTAAGTTTTTTGAGGAGCCAGATCACCTCGAGGTTCCTCTTTGTCTCCCTTTCCAGTGACCGGCTCGACCGCACCCTGTTCATGTACCCGTAGAGGTAGAGCTTCAAAAGATCGCGGGGATCGTAGGGCGGCCGCCCTGTCGCCTCCGGATACGCATGGGTGAATCCGAGTTCTGCAATGTCGAGGTGATCGGCGAAGACATCCACGAAGCGTACGACATTATCATCCGTGACGTAATCGTCAACTACCTCCGGAAGCATCATGACCTGGTCCCTGTCAATTCCCGTTCGGTATCCCATCTTTTCTCCGTAGATCGTTGGTGTATAAGGGATTATACCATAAGAGGCACCGTATGTAGGAGTTAAAAACACAAAAAACACAACGACTTTTCACACAGTCTGACGTTCCATGTTCAATGTTTTCCTGCAGCCGTCATCCGGGTAGAGTACCTCCCCGAGTGCATGGACCAGTGTTTTTGTCCTGGTTTCCTCTCACTTGATTAAGGTCAACAGAAAAAAAGACGCTGAATCCCGGCGTCAAGGAAACTGAGTCGCAATTCTTGGTCCAGCATATAGCGTTTTTGCATGTCGGAAACAATCACTCTACGCCATCCCGGTGCTTGACGGCGGAATGCAAGGTGTTGTTTTCCCGGTTTCCGGTCAAATTCCTGATGGATTTCACTCCTCACTGTTTACTCCTCACTCCTTACTCTCTTCATCCATTCCCTGCTTGACAGATGATCGCCAACCGCATTAATTTATTTGACTGGAGGTTTTTTTGAGGTTAGGCGCATTTGAATTGACTGAGCCGGTTCCGAAGCTGAACCGAGCCTTACGTGTTTGCAACCTTGAGGCCCTGGATAGATGTAAATAATGTCGGGAGCATGGTCCTTAAAGAGATCCAGAAGCAATTTGCCGCGTTTGAACTCGGCAGGTTGGCCAGACCGGGCCGGTTTTATGACTTCACGCGGTATCGGCCCGTTATCACCATTGAAGGCGGCATTAACGAAATGTCCATTCCCAATACTACGATCCAGTATGCGCGCCGGGAAGGACAGAATGACCTCGTCCTCCTTGATCTCCTTGAACCTCATACAAATGCCCACGTGTTTGTAGAGTCGGTCCTTAAGCTTCTGACACGACTGCAAGCAAGCAAGTATATACTCCTGGGAAGCATGTATGATGTCGTGCCGCATACACGGCCATTGCTTGTGAGCGGCTACGGGATGGGCGAAAACGCATTGCAGGATATAAGAATGGCAGGAGCGATGCCGATCACATATCATGGGCCTTCCACATATACCAACCTGATCACAAAGAAAGCGGCGGAATCGGGGATAGACGCTGCCGTGTTTATCGTTTCATTACCGCAATACGTTGTCATGGAAGAGGATTATCTCGGAAAGGTCAGGCTCATGGAGGTCCTCAATACCCTTTACAATATACCTATCGATAAAGAGGAATTTGACAGGGCACTCAGGCAGCGGCAGGTAATAACAGAGCGGTTGAAGGATTCCGCGGAAGTCACGAGCATCATGTCTGAACTCGAAGAAAACTACGACATGCGGGTACGATCAATGGAAAGGCAGGGTATATACCAACTGGGCTCGGATATGGAAGATATGTTCTGGAAGTCTCTGGGCGGAAATATAGGAAAAGCGTGAGAAACAGTAAAGAGTAAACAGTAAGGAGTTAAGACGGTATGGTCCGGACACATAGGTTACACTTTATTCCGGACACATAGGTTACACTCTCCCCGGGTTCATGCTTCCCGGTCTGTTATATATCTGCCTCAAGGGCAGTCTTTCAATGATATCCTCAACCCTCATCTTCTCCTCGTTGAAGCGCCCTATGAGCATCTCGCAGAAGTATAGATTGTACATCCGGTCATCGATTTCCTCAAGCCCGATATATTCTCCCCCCAGGGCACTACTTACAAAGACGAACTTGTTCTTCCACCGGATGCAGGAGTTATTGCCGCTTACCCGTCTTATCTCGAAGTGAAGCGGGTAATCGAAAGAGGACATCTTCCCGGGCATCTTCCTCGGGGATGACGTATAAATGGACCCGGGCGTCTTCTGGCCTAAGGACTCATGGGGCCTTATCTCGTTATACTCGGTACGGAAAGAATCAAACCGCCTCTGCTGGGCACGTATGTCCCTCTCCGGGGGTATCGTCGCCTCCTTCTTTAGCGTCTTGTGCATCCTTTCGTGCCGGCTGTTCTGCTGCGGCTTGCCGGGCTCTATCTGTTCGGGGATTATCCCCAGTTTGATCCACCAGACGGACAGTGACGACAAACGGGCAACAGCGTTCGATGCGAAGGGCACCCCATTGTCGCTGCGTATCCTTTGAGGCAGTCCGTGGTCATTAAAGAGCCGGGTAAAACACTGCTTCGTCTTTGCGAACGATACGGTATCGTGGGCATTAATATCCAAAAGGTACCTCGTTCTCATGTCGCATACCGTAAGGGGATAGCAGTATATGCCGTTTCTCATCCGGAACTGCCCCTTGTAATCGACGCTCCATGTATCATTGGGATAAAGGGCCAGGGAATGCGGGGTCCCGGGGCGTCTTCGCCTCATCTTCCGCTTATTGCCCTGTATAAGGCCTTTCTTCTTCAGGATGTCCGATGCCGTGGACACGGCGGGGAGTTCAGGGAAGTGAGGCGAGAGGATGGCCAGGAGCTTCTTCGGTCCCCAGGTGGGGTGTTTCAACCGCTCCCTCACTATGGCATCAACGATATCACTGTCTGTGGCATGGCCGAAGGAATGGGGCCGCCTCGACCTGTCATGAAGCCCCTGAGGGCCTTCCTCACGATAGCGATCCAACCATTTATACCCGGTCTTTCTGCTGATGCCGAACTGGGAGCAGAGCTCGCTTAAGGAAAAAAATCCATACCGGCATTCAAGGATGAACTGCATCTTCTGGTCCATAACGGTAACTCCTTTCCATCCCATAGACACCTCCTCGGCATCTATGAATGATACAAAAAGTGTTACCTATGTGTCCGGAATATTTTGTTACCTATGTCTCCGTTCGGACAAACTCCTCACTCCTCACTTTTAATTCCAAGTAATTCTTAATTATTTTCCATCTTCCCAATTTTTCTTCGTATTTCATCGCGGCATGTGCCGGGCTTGTTGATGGCAGGGTTATACGGGCAGCATGAATATCCGGTTTTCCGCGCCGTCCTCGTTCAAACAGGCTGGCAGCCGTCCTGCCATCGAAAAATATCGCTTTGATGCCGGGATAGGTCAGAAGAAAGGAGTCAATATCATTATACGCGGCATTACGGATCCGGGCATCGGCGGAAGTAGTTCTCGAACAGGTCTTTACCGTATCCCACAGACTGACGCCATTCCTTATCAATATTTCCGTACGTTCAGCATAATTGAGGTCCGGGCCGGCGCCGAAGAGATCTCCCATTATGCGCCAGAATTGATTGCGCGGATGTCCGTAGTACTGTTTCCGCTTGAGCGATTCCTCCGGGGAAATGAACCCAGGATCAATATACGCGGATCGGGCCCCGAAACCGGCGGAAAACAGGCCATTTCTTCTAAGAATATCCTTCATAAATCCCCCGCTGATTTTAACTATTCCCACAATCAAGGTCAACCGGTCCCCAAAAAAAATAAGAGCGGTTCAACGTTCCACAGTTCAACGTTCAAAGGTTCAATGTTCAACGTTGCGACAAGCTGCGTACTCAGCTGCATACTTACATACCCGCTTGGTACCCCGTCTTTTTCGCATTGAACATTGAACTGTTGAACATTGAACCATTCATGTATATGGCGTGCATAAATTTCAATCGTTGTTAAATTCTGTATATGAAGACTATCATTCCTTTTTTAGTCATTTGGGGTCATAGAAGGATCAGAGGGAAGCCATGTTTGAAAAAAGGATAAGGCTTTTCAGGGTATTCGGTTTTGAGGTCAACATCGATCCCAGCTGGACCATTCTCGCAATACTGGTAGCCTGGTCGCTTTCGATGGGTCTTTTCCCGTCACAATATGGAGGATTGCCGATCAGAATGTACTGGCTTATGGGCATTGTCGGAATGCTCGGGCCTGTTTTTTTCGATAGTCTTCCATGAGTTATCGCATTCGCTAGTCGCGAGAAAAGTCGGGACAAAGATCGAAGGCATTACGCTCTTTATGTTTGGCGGGGTCGCAGAGATGGGCGAGGATTCGCCGGGGCCTCTGGCCGAATTCCTGATGGCGGTTGCGGGCCCTATATCCAGCATCGTCCTCAGCGCGCATCTTTTACAGTGTCGTTATATTCATCATCGAGCCGGGCCCGATTGCCGGGGTGCTCTGGTATCTGGCGATGATAAATGTGATCCTCGCACTCTTTAATTTGCTGCCTGCATTCCCGTTGGATGGAGGCCGTCTCCTGCGCAGCGGTCTATGGGCCTGGAAAAAGGACGTGCGCTGGGCGACGCGGGTTGCCTCCCGCATTGGAAGGGGTTTCGGGATATTCATTATCGCCCTTGGGATCTTCCAATTCTTTACCGGCAGTTTCATTGGCGGGATGTGGTGGTTCCTCATCGGGATATTCTTGAGGAACTCTGCGCGTTCCGCGTACGAGGAGTTAATCATCCGCCAGGCATTGAAAGGTGAGCCGGTTATGCGTTTTATGAATAAGGATCCCATTACGGTCAGGCCGTCAATCCTTGTGAAAGACCTTGTTGATGATTACGTCTATAAATACCACCATAAAATGTTCCCTATTGTGGAAGAATCGGGGCAGCTGATCGGATGCGTGACGACCGAACAGGTCAATGATGTTCCGCGTCAGGAATGGAGCACAAAGCACGTGGCGGATATTTCACTGCCATGCTCTGAGGAAAATGTCGTAGCCCCCCAAACGGACGCAATGAAGGCCCTGTCGATCATGACACGGACGGGGGCAAGCCGCCTGCTTGTTGCTACGGGAAATAGGCTCGTAGGCATACTGGCCCTCAAGGATATGCTTGAATTCCTGTCCCTGAGGGTTGAAGCGGAAGAGATCATAGGAATTGCCGGATAAGAGATGGAGATAAAAAGGAGGACCACATGAAGAAGATATACATCCCTTATAATTATTATCATAGCGCTATTTGCCCTGGTCGCCTGCGACGGCAGGAAGGAATCGCCAAAAACTGAAAAGCAGGACCCGGTTGAGGGGGTAAGGAAAGAAGTTGCAAAGGATGCTCGGGAAGCGAGAATGTCCGCGGACCAGCAGAAGGCGGATTATCTGAAAGAAGCGCAGACGAAATTAGGCCAGTATGATGAAAGTATTAAAAAAGTGCAGGAAAGCGCGGGAAAGAACGCAAAAGGCGGACAGTACGATCAGGATATGAAGAACCTTCTCGGGCAGCGGGACAATGCCGCGCAAAAGCTGCAGACGGTACAATCAAGCTCGGCAGAAACATGGGAGAAACAGAAAACCGATCTCGACAATGCCTTCACCGATCTGGACAAACAGTTCCGATATGTAGAGTCTAAATATAAATGATAAAAGATCGTAAGGCGTAAGGCGTGAGAGCGTAAGGAGTTTTAATAATCATTGCAGCCTTACTACGAAGATTGATGCTGATACGCCTTACGCCTTACGGTCTCACGCCTTACGCCAATCAAATCTTCTGCGACTGCGGGCAAAAGTAGGATGTTCTGCCGGACACCTTGATGCTTTCGATGGGGCCCACGCATCCGGCAAATTTCCGTCTGCTTCTCCGGTAGGGAGTGATCCAGGATTCGGGGAATTTGCGGGGGTCAGCCCTGTATTCTATGGCTTTCCGCAGAACATGCTTCGTTTTTGTAAAGAGCCGCTTCATCATCGCTTCATCGAGCTGGCTCATTTTGCGGGAAGGATGGATATTTGACTGGTACATGATCTCATCCGAATATACATTACCGATACCGGCGATCAAGGACTGGTCCATGAGCGCGGCTTTCACGGTCGACCTTTTTGCTTTTGAAAGCGCCTTTTTGAATGACGAAAAATCGAGCGACCGCGACATGGCATCCGGGCCAAGGCCCGTCTGGCGTATATAATCATCGACATCAGCTATAAGTTCTATCCGTCCGAGTTTTCTCTGCGACGCGTACGAAAGATAGCTGCCGCGGGAAAAAGATATGAGGAGCCGGTCATATGGAGGTTCCTCCGACCGGTCCTTGAAATATTTAAGATATCCGGTCATTCCGAAATGCATGGCAAGCCAGCCGTTTTCCCTGAGGAGGATAAAAAGATGCTTCCCATGCCTGCGCGATTCTTCGAAAGAATTCTTTCTGAGCGTATCGACGAGTCTTTCCGGCGAAACGCCTTTTATGATGCTGCCGTTAAGCACTTCAACATCTGCGATGGTTTGATGAAGCGCGTTCAGATCAATGTACTGTCTAAAAATTTCCACATCGGGCAATTCCGGCATAAAATACCTCTCTTTGTATCTCCCCGTATCATTACGGGTCTTCAAGCCACGCCGGGTTATGGGCAGTGGCATCGAATACGTTTGTTGTCTTGAATAGTCTCAAACGAGCCATGGCGGGCGGCTTCCCGGGTCCTTTCAAGCAGGAATTTGTGATCGGCCTCAGACATACGGTTCGAACGTTTTAACTGCTTCCAGGTCCTGCTTGAGGATGTCCATGCTGTCTATGCCCGTTATAACGGTGGACACAGGCAGGCTCATCGTATACTGAAGGCATTCGGTTGGACTCATGCGTATTGCTTTGGAGAATGATACCCGATCCCATCGGCTTCATGGCGAGAACCCCGATGTCATGCGGCTGTCAGTTCCGGAAGGACATTATGTTCAAAACTTCGGAAATGAGCATCCATTGCATTGAGCGGCATCTGCACGGTATCGAACCGGAAGCCGTGTTCCCGGGCTGTTTCGAGCATTCTGAGATGGACGTAAGGATCTTTATGTCCTGTAAAACCTATTACGTTACGCTCTATTCACACTATAGGCATGAAAAAATATCTGTCAATTTAACTCAAGATAAGCTGATCGAATCTTAAGGTTGCGTTCAATACGCAATGGAAGATGACCGTGGATGGCATAGCGCTGGTTAGAGCCGGAAGCTGACAGCAATTTTAATGGTCACATTTTCCTTTTATCTTTAAGTTTCGTTTTGTTGACAGCACCCATAAGGTTGCTTATAATGGCGTACAGGGTCGAGGTTTATTTAGTTATCCTATTATATTGAGGGTCCGGTCGTGCCGGAGATAGGGGCACGGTTGTCGCGATGTTTATTTGAACGATATGAATGACCAGGCTGATATACAAGGCCCATCGGGGAAAGAACTGCCGTAATGGAAGGTGAGAATAAAATTTCCGGAAGATCTGCGCCATCATCCGAAAAGCCGGGTGTTATCATCTCTTTCTTTGCGTCCATAGGGGCGTTTGCGATACGTTCGGTCCGTAATTTCGGCGCACTGTCAATTTTCTTTTTCCTGGCATTTATCAATATTTTCCGGTCAAAGCAGATACGTGAGATAACAAGTCAGACATACTCTATCGGTGCAAAATCATCCCTGATCGTAATGCTTGTCGGTTTATTCACCGGAATGGTGCTCGGGCTCCAGCTTTTTTACACGCTGGTGAAATTCGGTTCTGTCGGGGCACTCGGTTCTGCAATTGCCTTATCCCTTGTTCGCGAGCTTGGCCCGGTCCTTACGGCAATAATGATAGCCGCCCGCGCCGGTTCGGCAATGGCGGCGGAGATCGGGATCCTGCGTAATTCAGAACAGATCGATGCCCTTTACGCAATGGGGGTCGATCCGCTCAGGTATTTGGTAAGCCCGAGGATAGCGGCTTCCATTATCAGTTTTCCCTTGCTAACCGCTTTCTTTGATCTTATCGGCATAATTGGCGGTTATATTACAGGTGTCGTTCTTCTTGGTACAAATGCGGGCACGTACTTTTACCGGGTCCAGTCTTCCCTGGGGCTCGTTGACATTCGCGGCGGATTTATCAAGGCCCTTGTTTTCGGAGCGATCGTTTCATGCGTTTGCTGTTTTCAGGGTTATTTTTGCCATATGAGGAAGGATGGCTTCGGCGCCAAATCTGTCGGCCTTGCAACCGTGTCTGCAGTCGTGATCTCGTGCGTTCTGATCCTGATCTCGGATTATGTCGTGACTTCCTTCTTAATGTAGGATAGGTATGGAAACCCCTTTGATAGAATTCAGGAATGTTACGAAACGGTTTAACGGAAAAACCGTGCTGGACAATATGAACCTGAGCATTTATGAAAATCAGGTAACGACAATTATCGGAAAAAGCGGCACCGGGAAAAGCGTGCTCCTCAAGCATATCATTGGGCTTCTCAAGCCGGATGAAGGCTCGATCCTCTTTCAGGGCAAACCGGTCAGCAAGATGAAAAAAGCTGAATGGGAAGACCATCGCAGGTAAAATAGCCTACCTGTTTCAGAATAATGCGCTTTTCGATTCCATGACGGTTTTTGATAATGTGGCATTTCCCCTGCGCCAGACGACCAAATTAGGCAAGAACGAAATAGACAAGCGGGTCATGAAGCGGATCGAGGACCTGGAGCTCGACGAAGCAGTCGGCAAATTCCCGTCCGAGCTCTCCGGCGGTATGCAGAAACGTGTTGCACTCGCGCGGGCGCTCGTCACCGACCCCAAGATCGTGCTTTTTGACGAACCGACAACAGGGCAGGACCCTATCCGAAAGAATATGATCCTGAGCATGATAATCCATTACAGAAAAAAGTTCGGTTTTACGGCCGTAATGATAAGCCATGATATCCCGGATGTGTTCTTCATTTCGGACCGGGTGATCATCCTCTGGGAGGGGACCGTCGGTTTTCAGGGACCGTATGAAGAAGCGCTGCGGCTGAAGGTGCCCATGATAGAGGAATTTTTGCGAAGCCTCGACGGCTTTGAAGACCAGCTGACGGGCCTGCTTTCGCGGGAAGCCTTCAAGATGCATTATTCGGCCATGCTTGGCAGCACATCCATGGAAAAAACGTCGGCCGCATTGTTCAGTGTCCGGCTCAATATTCTCTACGAGGCCCTGGGAGCGCAGGCATCCGTCGAAGTCCTCAAAGCGCTCGGCGAATATACGAACCGCTATTTTAATAATATTGGGGGATTTTCAGCCCGCCACAGCAGGGATGAGATACTTACGATTTTCCCGCGCAAGGATCTGGATGAGGCCCGAAAACTCGTGCAGGATTTTTCGAACGAATTGGAAAACGGTGTGATCGACCACATCAAGAACGTGGTTTCGGCGAGATCAGGGTCCGGAACATGCTTCGATATTTACATACGTGCCGGGGTAATGGAGGTCTCTCCTGATGATTCCATAGAACAGATCATCGAGAAAGGGACGTGCAAAACAGGAGATCATTTCAATACACCGCTGCGATTTTGGAGGTAACGAATAATGAAAAAATATTCAATGGAGACAGCGGTTGGCATCTTCATTGTGGTTGGTCTTATTTGTGTGGGATATATGACGGTAAAACTTGGCAATGTGTCGCTTTTCGGCGATAAGACATATCCTCTGTATGCGAGGTTTACCTCCGTTGCCGGGCTTAGGGTGGGCAGTTCGGTAGAGGTCTTCGGGATCCAGGTCGGCAGCGTCGAAAGCCTGAGCATAGATCATGAAAAGCAAATGGGAATTGTAGGAATAAAGATTAATAAAAATACGGTAATATATGATGATGCAAGCGCGACTATTAAGACTGCAGGGCTTATCGGCGATAAATATGTTAAATTAGACCCGGGTGGATCGGGTGAGATACTTAAGCCGAAATCCTATATAGCCCAGACGTCTGTCCCGGCAGATATTGAGGACCTCATAGGCAAATATGCCTTTGGGGATGTGAAAAAAGATTCAGGCAAGGAAAAGGAAGGACCTGCGAAGTAATAAGGAGGATACATTGAAAAGATTATTTGCCGGTTTTATGATGTTTATCTTATTGATGGCACCGTTCTGTGTAATTGCAGGCCCGGCCCTTGATTCAGTAAAAACAAATGTCATTGCTGTTCTTGATGTCCTGAAAGACCCGAAACTTAAGGGACCGTCGGGAAAGAAGGCCAAAGAACAAAAAATAGAGGTGATCGCCGACAAGATGTTTGACTATGTCGAGCTCTCGAAAAGGACCCTTGGCCTTAACTGGAACAAATTTACGGTCGATCAGCGCAAGGAATTCGTGGAGCTTTTCAAGAGCATGTTGAGGGATACCTATATCGATAGGATCACGGCATACACGCAACGAAAAGATCAATTTTACGAAAGAGGCTCCCCCTTACGGAAAATACCGTTGAGGTCCAGACCGTTGTTGTCTCCAGCCAGTGCGCAAACGCCGATCAATTACAGGTTATGAAAAAGAACAATGAATGGAAGATCTACGATGTTGTTATTGAGGGGGTAAGCCTGGTCAGCAATTACCGTACGCAATTCAGGGATATTCTCGGCAATAACCCGCCGCAAACGCTTATCGATACATTGCGCAAGAAAAAGGCGGGAAATAAATGAAGCATATTTTCTGACCGCTGAGCAGGCCTTGAGGAAGGTTCTTATTTTCATGCCTGTGACGGTATTTCTTTTCGTGTTATTTCTCTGTTCCGGTAACTCGCCGCTGTATGCACAGGAATCCGGCCCTGTATCGATACGTGCCCTTCAGAAGATCGATGATGATACATCTCCCGTTATGATGGCCGGTTTCACTGAAACCAAAGATGTGGTCAGATATGCCGAGGAGAAGCCTGCCGGCCAGAATAAAGACACGGCGCCGGAGACACCGGATATCAAGGCCGCATCCCCGGAAACCTCCGATGAATATGGGGATGTAACCCCTGAACAGCTGGGCATTGCCCCGAAGGCCCGGCAATCGTCAGATGAATATGGAGACGTGTCAACAGAAGACCTAACAGGCGCAGATACAGCAGAAGAGGTATACGATCCGATCAGGCCTTTTAACACTGCCATGTACCATTTCAATGATAAGGTCTATTTTTGGGCATGGAAACCTGTTTCGACAGGCTACAAATATATTGTACCCGGAGAGCTGCGAGGTCTTTTTGCCAATTTCTATGAAAATATGAAGGCGCCGGTACGTATTATAAATAATCTTTTTCAGGGCGATCCGGGTGGTGCGGGAACCGAGTTTTTAAGCCTCCTGATAAACTCGACGATCGGGGTCGGAGGCCTGAGAGATTGTGCAAAGGAATGTTTTGGCATCCAGCGTGATTACGCAGATTTCGGTCAGACTCTAGGCAAATGGGGATTTGGCTACGGTTTTTATATCGTGCTGCCTTTCCTCGGCCCATCAAGCGTCCGTGAGGGCACAGGTCATGCTGTTTGATTGGCCCATGAGGCCAACCTCATACGCCGGTACGGGATTTTTTAATGAATATAACGTGGGAATTTTTATTCACGAAAGGGTCAACTTTACTTCGCTTCATCTTGGTGAATACGAGGCGCTCAAGGATGCGTCTGTCGATCCGTATATAGCGATGCGCGACATTTTTATGCAGTATCGCACTAACCTGATCCGCAAGCCGTAATACAGTCGCCCTAAATATCACGGGGAACGAACCGGAGCGCCTAAGGAACGCGGCTATCTGCACGTCCCCGACCCGGAACCTCGCCCTATGGGTTGAATGTATGTGAGGGTGTCACCCGAAAAGGTCAATTTGTAGATGAAGTCAGTGCCTCCGCAATTGTAGATCATCACGCGTTGTTTCCTGATACGAACCATCGCGCCTGCCGTCCCCGTATGGATCTGATGTGAACACCTTGACATCAGCCGGCTGTCCGCAGCGCTCTTTTACGAGGTACATCGAATCACCGATCTGGACAATTTCCGGTCCGCATCGCAGCATCCCCGACTGGGAATATACAGGTGATGTACATCCCAGGATCACCAGGCCGGCTAAAACAAGGATAGGCCATTTAATACAGGGCATCTTCATCCAGTTCCCCCTTTTGAATAATATTAATAACAACATGATATGAATGTAATGCCCTTAAGCAGGTTTTTCAAAATTTTTTTTTCCCGGGCTTTCCGCGAGCTTGCTATAAGTCTTGACAAATAGCTGCCGGTAATTCTAAGATTGTCGGTAATTCTAAGATTAAAAAGCTTTAACAAAATTTGTTTCAATGTCTAAAAGAGGAGTAGGGCACTATGGTACGGGGCGGGCTTACTTATGTTTTTTCTAGCGTGCGCACGCTTTCTGCTATATTGGCCAAGGTACTTTTCCTTGGCCTCCTGGTCGTCAGCTGCACCTCCGTCCAGGTTCCCTCTACGAATAACGCTGCAATTAAGACAGCAGCCTGAGGTTAAGACGCAGCCTGCGTTTCATCCCAAACGAGCGAACTTCGAGGGCGAAAATAAGTCCCGGGACGCCCAGAACGTGGCAGACTGGGTCGTCGATTCAGGTGACAATGGCGGCACTCCATTCGTAATTATCGATAAAGTTGATGCCAAAGTCTTTGTATTCGGCGCCGATGGACGCCTTCGCGGCGCAGCTCCGGCCCTCCTCGGCCTCGCGAAGGGCGACGACTCCGTCCCTGGTATCGGCAGCAGAAAATTGTCGAGCATCCGTCCCGAGGAGCGCACGACACCGGCGGGCCGCTTTGTAGCCTCGCTGGGCCACAATTTTAAAGGCAAGGACATCCTCTGGATCGACTACAATGGTGCCCTTTCCCTGCATCGGGTGATACCCGTGAAGGTCCGCCTGCAGCGCCTGGCCACCCCAACACCGCTCGACAACCGTATTTCCTTTGGCTGTATCAATGTTCCAGCAAAGTTCTATGAAAGCGTAGTGACCCCGGTTTTTACCGGTACGCAAGGCATCGTCTATATTCTGCCGGAAGCCCGTTCGAAGAAAGAGATCTTCGCGTCGTATTATGACGTCGATTCCCGCACGAAACAGGCATCGGTTTCGGAAATTAAATAAAAGTAGACCGGGCGACCTCCCGGGGCAGGGCCGTATTTGATTTTCAATTATTTAAAATATTTTTAAAAATTTAAAACTTTTTTAAACCCCCACATTTGAAATCTTATTCCTCCTCTTTTTGTAATTAGCTGAAATTATTAATTAAAATATTTTTCAGACGTCTGGCATGCGGTTTGCTCTAAGGACAGCCATGGGCAGTTCAAAACTTTTTAAAAAGGGGTTGGAGATGAAAAAATCAAAGGCAGTAAAAACATTTAATGCGGCATCGGAACTTCTCGAAGAAAATGTTGCACTTCGCGGTGAGAAAGTCGCCATATTCTGCGGAGAAGAGAGAGTTACCTATAAAAAACTTCAGGAGAATGTAAACAAATTCGCAAATGTCCTTAAGGCTCTCGGTATAAAGCCGACCGAACGGGTTATGATCGTTCTTCCCGATACCCCGATGTTCATGTATGCATTCCTCGGGAGCATCAAGTTCGGTGCCTGGCCGGTAGCTGTCAATACCATGCTCCAGGAGAAAGATTACGAATATATGCTGGATAACAGCGATGCCAGGGTCCTTGTGACGGTCCATGACAGCAAGGCGGCCCAGGCGAAGGCAACGCAGTTCTGCTACAAGCTTCTTGCAGACCATGGATTGGAATCACTCATGGAATCCGCTTCCAATGAAGCGGATACATATCCAACGCAGAAAGAGGATATCGCGTTCTGGCTTTATAGTTCAGGCAGCACCGGCAGGCCGAAGGGCGTGCCTCACAGGCATATAGATATGATCCATTCCGCTGACAACTACGGCAAGAAAGTCCTTGGCATTACAGAAAGCGATGTATGTTATTCAGTCAGCAAGCTTTTCTTTGCATATGGCCTTGGCAATGGTCTTCATATTCCCTTCAGGCATGGAGCATCCACAGTGCTCCTGTCAACCCCTCCAAGTCCCGAGAGTGTGATGGAGACCGTTGCCACTTTTAAACCTACCATCTTCTTCGGTGTGCCGACACAATATAATTCAGTGCTGAAGAGAATGGATACAGAAGGCGCAAATGCCTTTAATTCCGTCCGGGTATGCGCGTCGGCAGGAGAGGCGCTTCCGCCTGAGATCTTCAGGAAATGGAAGGAAGAAACCGGTCTTGAGATCCTCGATGGCATCGGGTCGACCGAAGCCCTGCACATCTTCATCTCGAACACGCCGGGCGACGTGAAACCGGGTGCATCCGGCCGTATAGTCCCCGGGTACGAGGCGAAGATCATAGATGATGAAGGTAATGAGGTAAAAGAAGGCGAGGGCGGTCAGCTTATCATTCGCGGGGAAAGCGTTACGAGGGGATACTGGCAGAAGCCCGAGACAAATGCTGAAAAATTCCTTGATGACGGTTGGTTCAAGACCGGCGACATGTATACCGAGGAGAACGGGTATTTTACGTATCAGGGCCGCGGCGATGACATGCTGAAGGTGGGCGGCATCTGGGTATCTCCCGTCGAGATCGAGAATGTCCTTATTCAGCATCAGGCCGTCAACGAAGCGGCGGTGGTCGGCCATGATGTCGAAGGGCTTTCCAAGGCATTTGGTTACGTATCGCTCAATGAGGGCTATGTAGACCGGTCCGGTAAAGATGAGCTTACCGGTGAGATCTTGAAATTTGTCAGCGAAAGGCTGCCGAAATATAAATGGCTTCGGGACGTATACTTTGTGGAAGAGCTCCCGAAAACCGCAACCGGAAAGATCCAGCGGTTCCGGTTAAGAAAATAGAAAGGAAAAGAAAGCCACAAACGGAGGGATCCATGGATACCAATAGACGCGAAAATAGCGAGATGAAAGAAGACCTGGCAGCGATCGAGCTTATGCAATATACAAAAGAAAAGCTGCCGCGGTATGGATGGCTTTTTACCCAGTCTGCCATAAAAAGCGATCCAGGCTCGACTCACAGGGAAGGATAAGGAAAGATCTTGTGCGGCGCTGCAGGTGAGATCCCTGAGCGCCGCACAATTTTTCGTCACGCCTGCTTACGATTCACGCCTTACGCCTTACGTGGTTTTTACGGGGGATATTATGAATGAATTTATCGTTAAACGCAGCTTCAAAGGCCCGGTTGCAACGGGAATGGCGGCCTTTGCCGTTTGTTTCATTGCGAGTCTCATCTATTGGCCTGTCTGGGGGTCCGTCTCCCGATATATCATTCTCTCGTTCGGCGCGCCGGGGCTCCAAACGGTCGACGCCAGGACTGCCGGTAAATTCGTCCAGGTATTTGCCGAAGCAACATTTTTTTGGATGATCATCAACGCGTGGATCTGGCAGACCCTGGTTTTCGGGGGTTACGGGAAATACGCACTGACAAAGCGCCAGCCGGCAGCCGGGATATGGTATACGCTGGTCGGGCTTGCCGTTGGTCTTGCCGGGTTTATGATCGTCACAGGTTTTACCGGCCTGTGGTGGAAACCTTTCAGCCTTTCCGTTCTTTTCACACCGCAAAATGCACAGGAAGTGCACATGGCGATCGAGGGCTGGGAAGCCAGCAATTTCTATGCGCTTGCCGTAATTCTTGCAAATATCGGGTATGTCGCCTTGTTCCATAAGTGGCCGTTTGCCGGGAATATCAAGGCGCCGTGGGATGGTGTCGGCGCGATGTCGCTGAGCTCCTATTTCTGTCTTCTCGCATGGTTTGCATTGATATTGCCGAGCCTTCTTAACCTCAGCATTGGCGGCCACCAGGTCGTATCCAAGCCAATGGGCTCGTGGCCCACGTTTGTCGCCTATGCGCAATGCTTCATATGGTGTTTCCTTATCCCTGCGGAAGGCGGAGAAAATTATCCCGATGAAATTATTTGCAAAAAAACAGCCGTTGATGGGCATGATCGGGCTCGTCATCAGCCTCGTGATGAGCTACGGTATGCTTCGGCTCCTTCAGGCGATCATTCATCCGATGAACCTGATGCCGGGCGTCCCCGCCGATGTGCCTGTCGCTTCTTTAGCCCTGTCCATCGTTATTGCAACGCTGCTGTGGCACCATGTTTTCGATGACTGGCCGTCTCAAGCACTGGTGAAAAATCAGGCTGCACGCATTTTTATCCGGGTCGGTATCTGGCTCACCCTGGGACTCGGCGCTTGGTTTCATTTGGCTCAAGACCTTCCGGTCGATCCCATTCGGTGGAAATGACCTCGGGTACGGCTTCCCTGTCATGGGCATTCTTGCCGGGCAGTTCGTGTTCCTTATGTGTTTCCTCTATTACAATACATTTTTCGACAAATGGCCGCTCGTACGAAAAATCCCCGTCGCCGTCGTTAAACCGGTATTTACGACTGAAAACGATGCCGGCGAGAGAGAAAGAATTGCAACATCAGCCGGCTAAGACCGCACTCCATACGTCCGGTCCTGTTTTAATCCTTTAAGCAGGGCCGGAACCCCCTTTTCCTTTTTGTTATTGAAATATCTTTCGTTTTTTGAGGAGCTTTTGAGCGTTTTCGTCGCCGAGCTGGGCGGCCATGCGATAATCCGCGACCGCAGGCATTGTCATGCCCAATTCTTCCCGTGACAATCCGCGACGGTAATATGCCTCACCAAGATCAGGGCTCAGTTCGATCGCCTGGTTGTGATCATCGATCGCCTTTTGATATTCCCCGAGATTGTGCCATGCCCTTCCCCGGCTGACATATGTCTCCGCATACTCGGGATGAAGGTCGATAAACGCAGTGTAATCATCTATCGCCTCCTCGTTCCTTCCCACGGCCGCATACGCGTCGCCCCTGATAACCCGGACCCACAGGAATGTGGGTTTCAATGCCAGGAGTATCGAATAATCGTCTATCGCCTCATCATACTTTTCAGCAGGATAAGCGCCGCCCCGCGCCTTCCGTGCAGTATGGGGTTGTGCGGCATAAGGGCAGATAGCGCTGTCATAATCGGCGACCTCGAGCTCGTGTTTGCCCATAGCTCCGTATACATGCGCCCGGCTTATAAATGATTCTGTTCGTGTAGGATCAAGGTCGATAGCTTTCGTATAGTTTTTTGCTGCGCGCTGAAATTCTCCGAGGTCCCTGCAGCAGGTCACCGAGATCAAGGAACGCCTCAAGAAATTCGCAGTCGAGCTCGGTTGCCCGAATATAATTCTTAAGCGCCAGTTCATTGTTCCCGATATCGCGGCAGGCCTCGCCTTTCCGGTGATAAGCCCGAGCAAATTCCGGATTTCTAAATGGCACCATAATTAAACTCTACAGCCAAAAGAGGATTAAAACAAGTAAGTTCCGCACCCCAACTCCGGTTAAGCCGGGCAGTCTCCCTGTCGTATGGGAACATTCTAGACGCCGTTCACGGTGCCGGGACCTTGAGCACTCCTTTCTGAAGTATTTTCCCGCTCGCTGCATTGTAGGCCCATATATCAATGACGTGCACATGCAAATAATAGTACCGGGCCAGGTATGTGCCGGACGTGCCGGGGAGGGGATTCCGGTTGACCTCTTCATATGAGATGTACGGTGATTGGAGCCTGCCGATGAGAAGGAACATCAGGTCCCCTTCTGATTTTCTGCGCTTCTTCCGGGGTCATTGGTATGGCCGTCATGATCGTGTCCCGGCTCTCGACCGGGATGCCCGCGCTGTTGACAGGCATGATCGCATATTCACTGAATTTCTTTCTCCTCGATCACTCTCTTGAACCATTTTTGTCTGTAACCACATATGAATTATCGAGCTGCGGCTGATAGCGGACCATGAATGCCCTTTTGGAAGTCTCCAAACCTTTTGCGAAAACGGGCGCAAGTTTAAGACTGAGCTGAATGATCTCTTGACCCGGCATTATAGGCTTTTTTCCCGGGTATTATCCTGAATGCATAGATGCTGTCAAAATCGACCGACCCCATTAAGGGGGCATATATATCTCCTGATACTCTCGACCTGTGCTGCTCGATGGTTTCGTCCGGATAGCGTTTTACTATCTCCTGCCTTAACCGGATATTGTTGTAAAGAAGCTCAGGGTTATGGCCGGTATACATGGGAGGCAGCTGGTCCGTATTAAGATTGAACGGCTTCGTGTCGTACATGCTTGACAGGAATTGTGTCTGGGGAAGAATGGGCGGCCGCTCACCTTTGTCCTTTTTTCCCGGACCGGAGCAAGCTTGAACGGCGAAAACAAGCAGGATTGCGATTAAGACATATATGTACGGACGGCGGATCATAGTTTTTCATTTTGTCGAAACTCTTTTATCATTCTGGTATTGGAACCGGGGCAAAGTCAATGAGATTCTTCTCGTACCCGC
Source organism: uncultured delta proteobacterium (assembly GCA_963823725.1). Taxonomy (GTDB): domain Bacteria; phylum Desulfobacterota; class Syntrophorhabdia; order Syntrophorhabdales; family Syntrophorhabdaceae; genus Delta-02. The sequence continues at coordinate 6,707 of CAWGMJ010000015.1, read as the reverse complement.
GTTGCTGTATTACCTGGCAACGAGCGGGATTTGCAGCGGCAATGGCGTCCCGGGTCACTCTTTAAGGTTTTGTTGTTACAAATTCTATAATTGTATTAGCATGTAAGGGAGGCTATTCCCTGCGGAGTTGCCGGGATTTGGAGAGCAACCGATTTCTCAAGGCGGCACAATAAACGAGGGGCACGTCAGCGGGATTTGAAGCCCCGAAAAAGATAAGGGGGTTAATATGTCGATCTTATTTTTTCAATATTGGGATGTTGTTCAAGGCAAAGAGGCCGACCACTCGCGGTACATTATCAACACATACCTTCCGGAAATTACGACGCTCGGTTTTGTCCCTGTCGGGGGATATTACGTTGAAGTCGGATTTGGCCCGAGGATCATCGCCGCATTCTCTTCGGAAAGCCTGGAAGATATTTCGAGAATTATTACCGGCAAAGGTTTCAAAGACCTCACCCTTGTTTTGAAAAAATATGTAGCCAATTTCAAAAACCTCGATTTTAGAACCTGACGGCACGGTAAACCTGGGAAGGTATCCCATCCAGAAAGGGGTATGGAAATATAATCAGTATTACGATATAAGGCCCGAGATGAAAGATGAATACGAACATTTCATGATCAATGAATATCTGCCTGCAATGGAAAAAATTGACTACGGCAAGGTAACGAATTGCTGGAACATAGTGCTCGGCGGCTTTTGCGAGATCGTTCTTGAATCTACTTTCAAAGACCCTGAGGATATTGGCCGTATCATGAGAAACGAAGGGTTCCATAAGGTCACAAATAAGCTTAAGAACGAGTTTGTTACCAATTATACAAACCGCATACTGAGGAGTACGAAATTATTTAGCGAACCAAGGTGGTTCAGGCTTTAACCGTCTCTAACTCAGCCTCTTCTTGAATCTCAGCGAGCTTATCGCGACGACCGAACTGCCGAGGATGAAGAGCGCAGGAATTGCGGCCAGAGGATCATTATGCCGCTTCCTTTCAGGAAGATGCCGCGGATGATGACGAGAAAATACCGCAAAGGGTTGAGGTAGGTTATGATCTGTACAGCAACAGGCATATTCTCGATCGGGAACATGAGCCCCGATAAAAGGACAGCAGGCGCAAAGAAAAGAAATGTCGCCATCATCGCCTGCTGCTGCGTTTTGGAAATGGTCGATATGAAAAGGCCGATCCCAAGAACAGACAGGAGATAGACCCCCGTTGCGAGGACAAGGAGCGGAATAGATCCGCGTATAGGCACATCAAACCAGATCACGCCGACCAAAGTAACCAGGAACATGTCAAAAAAGCCGATGATCGCGAACGGTATTGTCTTTCCCAGGATAAGCTCGGCCGGGCGTATCGGCGTTACCATGAGCTGTTCCATTGTTCCTATCTCGCGTTCACGGACGATCGCCATTGATGTAAGGAGGAGGCACACAACCAGGATCATGATCGCGATGACGCCGGGCACATTGTAGTTCTTGCTTTTAAGGTCGGCATTATACCATGCCCTCGGCCGCACATCGAACATGCCGCCTTTGGTGCGCGCGGCTGTTTTTATCGAGATATCCCGGCTGAATTGGTACAATGATGGAATTTGCGTAGCCCGCCGCGACAAGGGCGGTATTTGAATCCGTGCCGTCAAGGAGAACCTGTACCGCGGCCGGCCGCCGTGCTTCAAGATCGGATGTGAAACCCCGGTCAAAATGAAGTACCACGGTCGTTCGGCCCCTGTCGAGGAGTTCCCGGACCTCATTGTCCGAACCGGGGAAGGCATTGATCCTGAAATACCCCGATGCCTCGAAACGCCGGGCGATCTCACGCGTAACCGATGTTTTATCGAGATCATACACGGCGGTCCTTATATTCGTCACATCCATTGTGACCGCATATCCAAAAACAATAAGCTGGATAACGGGAATTACAAATATGATCGGCTTCATTTTCCTGTCACGGAAGATCTGGATAAATTCCTTGATAACCATATGCTTGATGCGCCGCAGCATATCTCTCATGCTAGGTAACCCGTTTTGATAATTTCTTGACCGCGATAATAAATACGACCGCCCCGAAAAGAGCGAGAAGCCCCATCTCCTTTATGAGCATGTCGGCCGTATTTGCCTTGAGGAAGATCCCCTTGAGGGCCGATACAAAATATCGGGCCGGAATAATATGGGTCATGACCTGAAGGGGAATGGGCATGTTTAAGATCGAAAACATAAAGCCGGATAAAAGAAGCGCCGGAAGATACGATGATACAACGGCGAACTGGCTGGCGGCCAATTGAGATTTTGTGACGATCGATATGAGGATCCCCACGCTTAATCCCCCGAAGAGAAACAGGGAGGAAATGAACAGAAGGAGAAAGAAACTGCCTTTTAAGGGGACACCAAAAAGCCAGACGACAATAACCACGGACAGGATCGTGTCGATAATGCCTATCGCAAAATAAGGGATCAGTTTGCCGATGATCAGTTCTATCGGCTTGACAGGCGTCGATATGATCTGTTCCATGGTCCCGCGTTCCCATTCCCTGGCAATTGTCAGCGATGTAAGAAGCGACGCTATGATCGCCATGATGACGGCTATCAGGCCCGGGACGATAAAATTGCGTGATTTTAGCTCCGGATTGTACCAGATGCGGGCACGTACATCGATGACAGGCGTAAGCGGCGCGATACCGGCATGCTGAGACATAAGGCCGAGGGCACCGTTCAGGTACCCCAGCGCTATTGTCGCGGTGTTCGAATCGCTTCCGTCGACGATGATCTGCAGGCGCGCGTCGCCGCCCGTTCGGGCATACCGGGAAAAATCTTCGGGTATCGATATTGCTACCGAGGCGGTGCCTTCATCGAGCGCCTTGTCGATAAGGGCAGGGTCGCTCACATATCCGACGATGGAAAAGTACCGGGATGCCTCGAGCCCGCGGATGACCTCCCTGCTTAAGCTCGACATGTCCCTGTCGTAAACGATCGTCGTCAGCCTGTCGACATCCACGGTAATGGCGTATCCGAAAATAAAGAGGAGCATGACCGGCATGAAAAAAGCAAGCGCAAGGCTTAAGGGGTCTCGCTTGATCTGTATTATCTCTTTTCGGGAGATCGCTTTGACCCGGCTGAGGTTCATGATCATGACACCTCGATCAGGGATACGAACACGTCTTCAAGGGAAGGGCGCACGGTGGTGATCTTGAGGACCGCTATATTTGCGCGGTCAAGGGCCGACCGGATAGCGGGCGCTGCCGTGTCGGCGCTGTCTACCGTTGCATGGATGACATTGCCGAAAAGCGCCGCATCGAAACCTTGCCGTGCCAAGGACATCAAGGGCCTCGACTATTCTTTCAACGGACACCTCGAGGATCTCCTTGTGCATGTGCTCTTTTTTCATCACGTCGGGACGGCCTTCGGCAATGATCTTTCCCCGGTATATAAGCGCAAGCCGGTCGCAATATTCGGCCTCTTCGAGGTAATGAGTGGTGACGAAAACGGTTGTCCCCCGGGATGACATTTCGTAGATAAGGTTCCAGAACCTTCGCCGGGATATCGGGTCAACCCCGGACGTCGGCTCATCGAGGAAAATGATCGGGGGTTCGTGGATGACGGCGCATCCCAGGGCAAGCCGCTGCTTAAAGCCGCTTGCCATCGTACGTGTTATGGCTTTGCGCTTCTCTGCAATGCCCGCGATGTCGAGGACCCATTCTTTCCGCTCCTTTTTCTTCTCATCAGGCACTCCGTAGATCCCGCTGAAGAAATCTATATTTTCCTCGATGGTCAGGTCCTCGTAGAGAGAGAACCGCTGGGACATATAGCCGATATTTTTCTTGATCATCTCGGACTCGGTCATGATGTCAAAACCGCCGACCGAACCCGTGCCGGACGAGGGGAGGAGAAGCCCGCACAGCATGCGGATCGTCGTCGATTTTCCGGCCCCGTTCGGCCCTAAGAACCCGAAGACCTCGCCGCGGGCAACGTCGAGGTCGATATTGTCAACGGCCCGGAACTCCCCGAATGTCCGGGTAAGGCCGCGCACCGTTACCGCGGGTACCGCCGGCAGGTCGCTTTTCATCGCCCGGGTTGTTTGTCATTGACTGCCTTCCTTGCCGGACCGCTTCTGCCGATCATTGCGAAAGAATATATCCTCTATCGAGGGCGTGATCTCACGATAATCCTCGGCCGGGCAGCCATTTTCCGACGACGTCGCAAGGACTGCCGGTATCTGCTCCCTGTCTTTGAGGCCTATATGAAGCCTGTCGCCGTAGATGCCGATACTGGTCACCCTTTGATCGTCCTTCATTGTTTCCATTATGCCGCGGGCATTTGTGCACCAGACCTCGATCATGGGCATGGGGTGGCGCGCCTTGATAGCTCCCGGGGAATCCTTTTCGAGGAGCCTGCCTTCGTATATGAGGCCTATCTCGGTGCAGCGTTCCGCCTCGTCGAGATACGAGGTGGAAACAAAGATCGTCACGCCTTCCTTGAGGAGCTCGTAGAGTATTTTCCAGAACTCCCGGCGGGACACGGGGTCAACGCCGTTTGTCGGCTCGTCGAGAAAAAGTATCTCCGGGGTATGGATAAGGGCGCATGCGAGGCCGAGCTTTTGCTTCATTCCGCCGGAGAGCTGTCCCGCGAGCCGGTCCGTGAACGGGGTGAGATTTGAAAACCCGAGGAGTTTTTCTATGCGTGCCGGGCGTTCATTTTTGGGAACGCTGAATATGTCCGCATAGAAAACAATATTCTCCATGACGGTCAGGTCTTCGTAAAGGCCGAACCGCTGCGGCATGTAGGCGATCTTTTCCTTGATCTCCTCCGATTCTTCGACGTATGTGAGTGCGATGCTACCCAGGCATTGCCGGAGGTTGGCTCCATGACTGCCGTCAAGAGCCGCATGAGTGTTGATTTCCCGGCGCCGTCGGGGCCCACGAGACCGAAGAGCTCACCCTTTCGGACCTCCAGCGTGATGTCCTCGAGCGCTTTGACGCCCGCGAATTCCTTTGTCAGGGATTCGGTCCTGATCACGGCGGCGTCATTCATCGGGTCACCTGCAGGATGATCCTGACATCCGCGGGCATGCCGGGCTTGAGCTCCTGGTTCTTATTCTGCACGGTGACCTTGACGCCGAAGACGAGTTTGACCCTTTCTTCCTGGGTCTGGACATTTTTCGGCGTGAACTCGGCATCGGATGATATGAATGTCACGGTGCCCTCATAGTAGCGGTCCTTGTATGTATCCACCGTTATCCGGGCCTTTTGGCCGAGCTTGACAAGGCTCAGTTTGTCCTCCTTGACGTACACCTTCACCCAGGGGCGTTCCAGGTCGCCGACGACAAAGATGGCCGCGCCCGGCTGGACGATCTCGCCAAGCTCGACGTTCTTCCGGAAGACTATCCCCGTTATCGGCGCATAACAGTCGGGTATCCGCGAGTTTATCCTCCGTATTTGCGACGAGGGCCGCGAGCTGCTGAACGCGAAGCTCGGCCGCCTTTATATCTTCCCTGCGCGGCCCCTCTTCAACGAGGCTTTGCTGCTGTTTTGCGCTTTTGACCTGTGCCGAGCGTGTCTCGTACGCACTCTTCGCCGCATCGAAGCGGGAGGCCGATATCGCGCCGTTGTTATAGAGCATTTCGGCGCGCTCGAAATCCTTTCGCGCCCGTACAAGCTCCGCTTCGAGCGAGGCCGAGTCGGCCCGTGCCCGTCCGATCTCCTGCCGGCGGGAACCTGCCCGCAGTTCGGCCAGCTTGACCTTTGCCTCTTCCAGCGCCGCCCGGTTCTGGTCCACGAGCGCTTTTACATCGCCGCTTGAAAGCTCGGCAAGAAGGTCCCCCTGTTTTACCCGGTGCCCCTTCGTCGACATTGAGCTTCGTTATCTTGCCGGGGACCTTGAACCCGATATTATGTTCCGTTACCTCGACATTGCCGGACAATCTTCATTGTGCCGTCATCACGGTCGCGGACGTAACGGACAATGACAATATGGCGGCTATAATAACGATTACGGCGATAATGACGACCGGGACCAGTCTCTTTTTCGGGATCATCGTGCTTCCTCCGTTGTTGGGAATCGCGGCTTTTGCTTCATCCCCGGTGCCGGGTTTGGCCCGGGAGTACGTTTTCGGCTTGCCGGTTTCGCCCATCGCCTTCTTCAGGGAAGCAATTGCGATATGCCGGTCGAAAAGAGCCTGGGAATGGTCGGAGCGTGAACGGACAAGGGCCGCCTCAGCGTTTATCACATCGGTGCTGGTATTGTCCCCCGCCCTGTAGCGCAGGTCCTCTATACGGGCCTGTTCCTTCGCGGAGGCGACCGCCTTTTCCGATACGGCTATCCGTTCCTCGGCATTCGAGATGGCCGTTTGTGCGTCCTTTATCTCGCGTGCGATCGCAAGGCGCAGGGCCCGTTCTTCCTCTTTGGCATTCATGAGGGAGTACCGCTCCCGTTCCACCTCGGAGCTTATGCGCCCGAAATCAAATACGGGAAACATGAGGCGTACCCCCAGGGTCCAGTTTTCCTTGAAGGCGAATCTATCTCCGGCCCTGCCGCCGTAATCTCCCGCCGCGTATATGTCAGGCAGCCGTTTTCCCTTCGCGGACGCGACGCGCTCCTCGAACATTTTCACCTTTGCGCGCCTTATAATCAGGACGGTTTGCCAGTGCGCCGTCAAGATCACCGCGAGGGACATTAAGAGCCATAGACGATGCAGTGTCGAACGATATGACAATTTCG
>CAWGMJ010000014.1:0-46799 GCA_963823725.1 uncultured delta proteobacterium | reverse complement strand
CTCCAGCGAAGCGGGCGTGAGATTATCTTTTATTCCTGCTAGACACTTGCCCGTTTGTGTTCTGTCCTTGCAACTATGCTTGCATGCGGATACAATTTGATAAATGCGCATTGCGGATATTTTGCGAAGGCACAGAGACGAGTTTATCGCCGAATGGATAGACCGGCTTCAGTTAGAGAATGGGCCCCGTTATGGAAACCGGCCCAGGGAAGAACTCTATATCACGGTTGCGGCCGCCTTCGATGCGAGCTACTCGGTCCTGGTCGAACGCGATTATAAACTGATCGATTGCCACATTCGATGGATCACGGGATTGAGGCTCCTTGGCGGTTTTTCGCTTTCTGAGGTGCAGGGCGCATACGAGATGTTCCGGAAAGTGGTGACGCCGGCCCTGACAAAAGAACTGAGCAAGCTGGAGATTGCAGGGGGCACTCGATCGGGTCAATGAATGCCTTTATTACACGATCACCCGGTTCAGCGACAACTTCCAGCAGCTTCACGAAAAACAGATCCGGGAACATGCGCAGGACCTGAAAGACCAGGTCGATAAAAGAACGCGGGAACTCGCCGAATCAGAGGCCCAGTACCGTGTCCTGGTTGAAGACATAAACGATGGGTATTTCGTCAACCAGGAGGGAACAATAGTCTTTGCGAACAAGGCATTTTGCGACCTCCACGATTATTCGGTTGCCGAGGTTGTCGGCCGGCCCTACATTGATTTCATATCCCCGGAATCACGGGCGGAAGTGAAAAAACTGTACGAGAATCGTGTTGAAAAGGGGTATGCCCAGGACCTCTATGTTTATTCCCGCCGCACCCGGGATGGCAAGGCCCTGCCCACAGAAAACAAGGTCAAGCTTATTATTTATCGGGGTAAGACAGCAGTGGCGGGCATCTGCCGGGACATTACCGAACGGATCGAAATGGAAAAAAAGGTCCGGGAATCGGAGAGCCTCGCCCATATCGGGCAGCTTACGACATCACTTGCCCACGAGATCCGCAACCCCCTTTCGTCGGTCAAGATGAACATCCAGATACTGCTCAAGAAAATAGAATTCAGCGGAAATGACAAACGGCGCATGGAGATCATGACCGAGGAGATATCACGTCTCGAACGGATATTGAGCGAGATGCTCGACTTTGCAAAGCCGCTGAGGCTCGATCTCAAACCCGCATCTATTAGCGCTTATTATCGCATCGTGTCTCGAGATCATGGCCGTGCGGTTCCAGGAGAAAGGGATAGAGGTACGCAAAAAATTTTCACGGTCTATCCCCAATATACTCATTGACCGGGACAAGATCGAACAGGCTATAATCAATGTGCTGCAAAATTCGATCGATGCAGTTCCCGAGGATGGATGGATCGGGATAACCACAAAATATGCCCCGCAGAGCGTGCAGCAGGTTGAAATAGAGATCGATGACAACGGCCCCGGCATTCCCCAGGAAGATCTGCCGTATGTGTTCGATCCATTTTTCAGCAATAAGAAAAAAGGAACGGGACTCGGTCTCTGGAATGTGAAAAAGGTCATTGAAGCCCACGGGGGAAGTGTTGGTATTATAACAAAGCGGGCGGGCGGGGTCCATCTGTCGATGGCCATACCTGTCGGGAAGGCTTGATACCGGTGAAAAAGAAGATACTCATCGTCGATGATGAGAGATCACTGCTGGAATCCCTGGAAATGTTCTTTACGGAAAAAGGCTACGATGTCGCATGCGCGACCACGGCGGCCGAGGCAGTTGCCGAAAACACATCGTTCAAGCCGGATGTGGTCATACTGGATATTCGCCTGCCCGATAAGGACGGGCTCGAGGTGCTGAAAGAGTTCCACGAGGCGTCACGTAAGAATAATGTCATCATGATAACCGCTTTTCATGACATGGATACGACGATCAAGGCGATGAAGTTCGGGGCCTGCGAATATATACCGAAACCCATCGATATCGAAGAACTGGAAAAGGCTGTCGGGCGTGCGGCCAGGGCAGGGGCCCCGGCAGCAGGGACGAATTCCCTGTCGCTCGATCCGTCCCTTACCTATGAAAAAGGGAAGATCATCGGCAAGAGCCGGGTAATGAAGGAGATTTTCAAGGCGATCGGCATTCTGTCAGAAAACAAGGTAACCGTATTGATCGAGGGCGAAACCGGAACGGGCAAGGAGATGATAGCCCGGGCCATCCATTATCACAGCCCGGTAAAAGATGCGCCGTTCCTTGCGATAAATTGCTCCTCGATCGTCGGGACGCTCCTCGAAAGCGAGCTTTTCGGGCATGAAAAGGGTTCCTTCACCGGCGCCATCGCGACAAAAAAGGGAAAATTTGAACTTGCCGGAGACGGGACGATCTTTCTCGATGAGGTCAGCGAGATCCCGTTTGAGCTTCAGGCAAAACTCCTGCGGTTTCTCCAGGAAAAAGAATTCGAGCATGTCGGCGGCGAAAGGAGCCTGAAATCGAATGCGCGGGTTCTTGCGGCAACGAACAGGGATCTCTGGCACATGGTCGGGGAGGGGACCTTTCGGGAAGACCTCTTTTACCGTCTGAGCGTTGCCATGATCAGGGTGCCGCCCCTTCGCGACCGGAAAAGCGACATCCCGCTCCTGGTACAATATCTCCTCAGGAAGATCAACAACGAACTGCATCGCAGCATAAAACGGGTGGAGGAGCGGGCCATGGAAAGGCTGCTCGAATATCACTGGCCCGGCAATGTTCGTGAACTCGAGAATGTGCTGACGAGAGGCGTCATAGCGACGCTGGGCGAGGTGATCCTCGATGAATTGATCGCTGGTCCTGCTCGAAAAGGGAACGCCGGCCGAGAATGGCGCTCAGAATCATCCCGGTTCGATGACCCTGCACGATGTTGAAAAGATCCATATCCTGCGCGTCCTCGAATATACCGGATGGCATTTTGGCAAAACTTGCAATATCCTTGGAATATCTCGCCCAACCCTGCGTCAGAAGCTGAAGGAATACGACATTACGCTTCCCGCCTGATCACCTGCTGGCATTTCAATTGCAGTCAGAATACGCGGACATGTCCATGAAAACCCTGCAAGAGATCCGGAAAGAGCATATCGGGAAAGTCCTTGAAGAAACGCGCTGGAACTTGCAAAAAGCAAGCATTATACTGCAAATTCCTGAAGATGTCCTCGTCAAAGAGATCAACAAGGCCGGGATCGTCAAAAGAAAACCCAATCGCAAAAAATAAACATTTCTTTCAATCATGCGCCGGGCGAATTGAAAATATCTTTCACTTTTCCCCCTTCCGGATTCGGATCAAGCACAAAAGTTAATAAATGTCCTGATGTCATGCATAACCCGCAGAAAACATGTCTTTCCCTTCGGAGGCCCTTCAAGCGGTATTTAAATTGGCATAAATATTGCTTTTTTCGCACCGCGAGGGTTTGGGCGATCAAATCAAATGCCAAGGGGAGGGAATTATGAGAAAGGCGTCGTGTATCATCATTTTCCTGTTTGTGGCCGGCTTATTTCTGCCCGGCTATATGTACGCTGCAGAAAAGCCGATCGTCATCGGCGCTCCGCTTGCAACCGCGTTTCTGTATGGCTGGGATGCCGAGAGGGGGATAAAGCTCGCAGCCGAGGAGATCAATGCCGCGGGCGGCGTCAAGGTCGGCGCGGTCAAAGAGGCCGCTTGCAGTCGAGGTCATCGATACGCGGGACCTCGAACCGGGGGTTCCCGTCAGCGAGGCGCTTCTCGGGCTTGAAAAACTGATCCTGGAAAAGAAGGCGGATTTTATCATCGGCGGCCCGGTGCGTTCGGAGGCTGCGCTGGCGGCCATGGACATTCTCAGCAAATATAAAAAGGTCAGCATCATTACGACGGGCGTTCTCACGCCGGCCTACCATAAGAAGATCGAAGGCAATTACAAGAAATACAAATACTGCTTCCGGAACACGAGCCATGTCGGCGTGATGATGGGCGAGTTCGTGACCCTGCTCGAGGACTTGAAGAAAGAATTACGGTTTCAAGACGGCGGCCATCATGGTCCAGGATGTCGAGCATGCCCGCAAAGGCGGCGAGGCAATGCAGAAGGCCCTTACAGACAAGGGATGGACCGTTATCGCACCGAAGATCTATCCTACCGGTACAACGGACTATTCTGTCGGACTTTCCGATGCAGCCAAGAAAGGCGCCCAGATACTCTTCCTCTGGATGGACATGCCCGAGAGCACGATCCTTCTCAAGCAATGGGCAGATATGAAAATGAAATCGATCCCGGTCGGCTTCGTGAACGCGGCCGAACAGCCCGGTTTTGCGAAGGCATCAGGCGGTAAGGGCGATTATCTCATCGTCAACCTGGTCAATGGCGGCAATGCGCCTGCAAAGATCACCCCCTGGACGATGAAATTCGTCGATGCCTACAAGAAGAAATGGGGGCTCGAACCCGAAGGTTACGGAACATCGTCGAGCTATATGGCGGTCTACCAGCTCAAAGACGCCATCGAAAAGGCAGGCAGCATCGACCCCGATAAGGTCATAACGGCACTTGAAAACGTGGACCTCATGGGTGTTTATGGAAGAATGAGATTCGACCCGAAGACGCACCAGATCATTCCGTCGCTCGATCCGAAAGAAGGCGCGGTAACGGGTATCATCCAGTGGCAGAAGGGCAAACGGGTCCAGATCTTCCCTCCGAACGACGGCTGAGGGCAAGGTTATGCTTCCGCCCTGGATGAAATAAAAGAAAGAAAAGAGGGGACATATGGAAATTGTCGTATACGGGATCATCAACAGCATAACCCTCTCCCTTATATCGCTTGGTTTCACCCTGGTTTACAGCATCAGCAGGGTCCCGAACTTTGCCCACGGGGCCCGTACATTACCTCGGGATACCTCACCTGGCTCTTCCTCAATAAGTTCATGGGCATGCCGTACCTGTTGGCGATCATCCTGGGCATCGCGATCACGGCCTCGTCGGGGCCCTCATCTACCAGTTCATACTGGTCCGGATACGGGGCATGGAGATATCCGAGATCATCGCGACATACGCGATCGGTCTTGCCATTCTGGAAGGCTTGAGGTGGGGAGGCCTTCGGGGCGGGACATTCAGCCTTCCCGCCTTTTTTGCGGGTTCAGTCGATATATTCGGTGTCAGCGTGGACTACCAGCGCCTCATCATCGTTGGGGCGGGGATCCTGACGTTTGTCCTTCTTTACCTCTTCACGCGCTACACAAAGATCGGCCTTGCTTTCCGGGGCATTGCCCAGGACGAAAGGGCGGCCATGATGCTCGGCATCAATTCCGATATTACCGCCGTCCTTTCCCTTGCCATAGGTTCGGCGCTCGCGGGGCTTGCGGCGATACTGCTTCTTCCTCTCGGAAATATCGTTGTTGAAACAGGATACAATGTCCTCATCTTTGCCATTGCGGTGTGCGTTATCGGAGGATTGGGGAGCTGGGGAGGCGTCAGTCGTGGCATCATTCATTATCGGGTTTGCCCAGATCCTCACGGAATCTTTCCTTTCCGCCCATTACCAGATGGTGGTTGCGCTTCTTGCGATTATTATCACCTTGCTGATCAAGCCATCCGGCATTTTCGGCAAGCAAAAAGAACTGGAAGAGCGGGTGTGATATGGATGCAATGATGCGGAAAGAAAGGATCGACCGGGGCTTAAAGGTGCGGACGGAAGGGATCTACGCGATATCTTCCCTGCGCGAGATCCTGTATCTCATGGGGCCGAGGATCCTGCTCATCGCGGGGCTCTTCGCCCTTCCCTTCGTATTTGAGCTTGCCCCGTACTGGAAAAAGGTCATCAACATCATGTGCGCCTATGCTCTCCTGGCGCTGGCCTTTGATTTTCTCGCGAACTACGTGGGCCTCGTGTGCCTTGGCGGGGCATTTTTCACCGGGGTGGGGGGATACTTCGCCGCGATATTCAACACGACGCTGGGGATGCCGATATGGCTTTCCATGCCGCTCGCGACGATAGCCGGGGCGGCCTTCTGCACCTTCTGCCTGCTGCCGTGCCTGCCGCTTGCGGGGTGTCTACTTTGCCATTGTGACCTTGATGTACCCGCTCCTTTTCACCCGGATCATCGAGGCGCTCGACATATTGGGCGGGACGAACGGCATGACGGGGATCGATGCGTTTCCCAACGCATATGTTGAAAATTATACGATCATCGCCGTCGTGCTCATTTTCCTCTTCGGGATGCGCAGGTTCGTGAATCAGGATATCGGGCTTGTCCTTCGGGGGGTCAAGGACAATGACCAGGCCGTCAGGGCATCGGGGATCAGCGTGACCCGGATGAGGATCATTGCGGTCTTCATTGCATCCCTCATCGGATGCTTTGCCGGGGCATATATCGCGCATCTTTACATGTGGGCGGGGATCTCGCTCTTCGCGCTCGATTTCTCCATCATCCCGATCGCCGCTGTTGTTATCGGCGGCGGCGGGACGCTGGTCGGGGCAATGATAGGGGCCTTCATCCTCGTGCCCCTGTCGGAGTTCCTGCGCGCGTTCGGGACATTCAGGATCGTCATCTACTGCATTATCCTTACCGGTTTCATCGTCTTCAAGAGCGAGGGGATCATGGTCTACCTTCAGCGGAAGTATCACCAATTTGAAAGGTGGGTGAAGGTATGAGCGCGCAGACCGTATTATCCGTTACAGGGAATCACGAAATCCTTCGGGGGATTGAAGGCGCTCATGGATGTGAGCTTCGATATCCAGCAGGGAGATGTGTTCGGCATCATCGGGCCCAACGGGTCGGGAAAAACAACGCTGATCAACTGCATCACCGGGTTTTATCAAGACGGATGCGGGCAGGGTGATCTTCAAGGGCAAAGATATAACCGGCTGGCAGCCGCATAAAATAGCGGATATCGGGATTGCCAGGACATTCCAGATAATGCGGCCGTATCATTCCCTGCCGGCCTTCAAGAACCTCATCATTCCCCTGTGGTCGCCGCGTGCCCGGAAAACGGGCGGATGGCGCGGAGGCGGCAAGCACGGGGACCGGGACACGGTTGCAGTAGATATCCTGGAAGAGATCGGGTTTGAGCGCGACTCGCGTGTGCCGTACAAGATCGCCTCGACCCTGCCGACAGGGTACCAGAAGCGGCTTGAGCTGGCACGGTGCATGGCGCTGCAGGCCGGAGATAATCTTCTGCGACGAGGTCTTTTCGGGGTTAAGCATGAGCGAGATCGCGGGAATGCTGCCGCTCATCGAAAAAATGAAGGATGAAGGCATCACGCTCATCATGGTGGAGCACCGCCTGCGGGAGCTTTTCAAGGTTGCCAACACGGGTCATGGCGCTCAATTTCGGCGAGAAGATACAGGAAGGCGAACCGCTCGATGTCATTGAGGACAAGAGGGTACGAGAGGCATATCTCGGAAGCGAAGGAGTGTAGATCCCATGTTTGAAGCCTTTGAGATGATGGTATTCTTCGAGAACATGATCGCCCTCAACAACGTGAGCATCAGCTGCGGCGAGGGCAAGATCGTCGGGATATTCGGCTCCAACAGCGCAGGGAAAAGCACGTTCATGCACGCCATATCGGGCATCATCCTCGATATCAAGAAGAAAGGAAGAGATGCGGGGCGGAGAGCGGATATCCGTGTACGGCCGCGTCTTTTTCAACGGAAAGGATATAAGCGCGGTCAAGCCGCACAACCGGGCGAAAGCGGGCATTGTCCTGTGCCCTGAACGCAGGCGGATATTTCCCGAAAGCTCCGTGCTCGAAAACCTCAAGATCGGGTCGTACCTGACGAGCGGCCGCGAGACCAGGAAGAACCTCGATTATGTGCTCGATCTTTTTCCGCGGCTGAAAGACCACCTGAAAAGGCAGGGGGGTTTCTTAAGCGGCGGTGAACAGCAGATGCTGGCCATCGGCAGGGCGCTCATGGCTTCGCCGAAACTGCTTCTTCTCGATGAGCCGCTTCTCGGTTTAAGCCCCGCCTATCAGGAGATCGTCATCAACGGGACAAAGGCCATCCGGGATTCGAAAGGTATTTCGATCATTATCACGGAACAGTATGCCCGGCCCGTGATGCCCATTATCGATCAGGGATATATTCTTGAGAACGGCTCGAGCGTGCTTTCGGGGACGCGCGAGGAATTGATGGACAATCCCGACGTAAAATCCGCCTATTTCGGCGTGTAAGGGGTGAGGCATGGCATCCTTGGAAAAGGAATATACATTTACTCGGTTTTGAAGAAGTATGCAAGAAGTATATATCCAGGCCGGCGCTTATCTATCTTGGCGAGACGTTCACGTACGGCCGTCTGGAAACCCTGGTGCATCAATTTGCCCGGGGCTTGGCGGACCTCGGCATAAAAAAGCAGGACCGGGTCATGCTGTATATATCGAACTGTCCGCAATGGATAATTGCGAATTTCGCCATAAACCGCATAGGCGCAGTGACGGTCCCCGTATCACCTATCTATACGGCATTCGAGATAGAGTACATGATAAAGGATGCCGGTATCGAAACGGTCATCTGCCTCGACACAAACTTTGTCTATGTGAAAGAGGTCATGGAAAGAACAAACCTGAAAAGGGTGATCGTGACGAACCTCGTCGATTTCGTCTCGCCCGTAAAGAGGGCCATCGGCTTTCTTTTCGACAAGATACCGCACGGTACCGTTTCAAAGGGCGACAAAATATACTCTTTCAAGAATATCCTCTATAAATCCCGGCCCATCCCGCCCGAGGTCGATATCGATCCGAAGACCGATCTGGCATACATCATGTATACCGGCGGAACGACCGGATTTCCGAAGGGTGTCCCGGGGAACCATATCGGGGAAGTCACCTACATCCGCGACATTATGGATGATGTCATAAAAGATTTTGTAACACCCGGGAGAGACGCAGTCCTGATGGTGAACCCGCTGTTCCATATCATGGCAAAGGGTTTTTCCATCGCCTTCGGGTTCAATTATGGGAATACCGTTGTTCTGTTGCCGCTGCCTGAAGTAGACGCAACGTTGTCTGCGATCGAACGGTATAAGATCAAATGGATGCTGGGCGTGCCCGCCCTGTACCGGATGATGCTGGAAAATGACAGGATCGACCAGTATGACTTAAGTTCGCTGAGGTATTGCTACTGCGGCGGCGATGTCCTTCCCGTCGAGGTCTTCAAGACATGGCGCGAAAAATATTCGATACCCCTGTACCAGGTGTACGGGTCAACCGAGATCGGCCATGTCACGTACAGCCTGCTTACACAGGAGCCTTCGCCGACAGTCATCGGGACGCCGCTCAAGACCAGCAAATCGATCGTCGTCGACCGCGAAACTCTGGAAAAACTGCCGCCGGGAGAGCTAGGGGAACTGCTCGTAACATCTCCCTACACGATGAAGGAATACCTCAATAAGCCTGATGAAACGACATATTGCTACGTTCAAATGAACGGCGACATCTATTACCGCATGGGCGATTATGTGAAGGATAAATGAACGCGGTGAGATCGAATTTGTCGAGAGGACCGCGGACATCATCAAATACAAGGCATATCGCGTCTCTGCATCGGAGGTCGAGGCGGCGCTCCAGGACCACCCCACCGTTATCGGCGCGTGCGTCATCGGGATTCCTGACCCGAGAGTAGGGGAGAGAATAAAGGCCATCGTCGTCTTAAAGGAGGACGCAAAAGGTATAGGGAGCAATGAACTCCTGAAGTGGTGCAGGGACAGGCTTGCGCCGTACAAAGTCCCGGGCTACATCGAATTCCGCGACATGCTGCCTAAATCGAAAGTCGGAAAGCTCCTGCGCCGCGAGATCCGCGACGAAGAGAAGAGGAAAATGGAAAAGGATAAAAAAAGGTAGAGAGAACTGAGTGTATTCTGATTGAATCCGAAGTGTAAGACTGCCTTATTCTTTCGCGGTGTCGTCCGCGGTTTCTTCGGCTGCCGCTTCCTGTTCCCTGTCCGCCATTTCCTGTTCTCTTGCTGCAGCCGCTTCCTGATAGATCTCTTCCTGAGTTTTCTGGCCGTGCCGCTTGGCCATCTTCTCCAGGGCTTTCTGCTGCCTCTTGATCTCTTTCTGTCGCTTTAAAAAAGTGTTTTGATTCCGTTTTGCCATATTAAGGTTTCCTTTCTTCTTCCTGACATTTCCCTAAGAGTCCCAGATTCAAATTTTAAAGGCCGGTTCCAGATTGAGGGCCTGACAATCATATCAGAAAGAAACGGGTTTAATTTACAACGTAGTTAAGGATTATGACGTTATTTGTCGTGTTTGTCAAGACGAACACTGCTGAGGTGAGGATATAACCGCCTTTTCCCTTTACATTTTTTCATTTACGCTTTAGTGTCTAAGATAAGTAAATATAAGCGGAAAAGGGGAACACTATGTGCAGACGCAGCCGGTCATTTTCGATATTGCTGATCATGTTGAGTATGTCCTTATTGAGCATTGGGACTTCCGGCGCACAAAACTATCCGCAATGTGACGCAAGTTCGTGCCCTCCCGGTTACAGGGCACTCCTCCAATCCAATGGGTCGTGCATGTGCGTTGCGGTCGAAACACCTCAGCCTTGCGACAGTACGACATGCGGCCAGGGTTACAGGCCCGTCCTTCAATCGAACGGTTCCTGTATGTGTGTGGCGGTTGACTGCACAAACATAGAGGGCTGCCCCGAACCGCCCAAGGTCATTGAAGATTGTGATAGTATCGAAGGATGTAACCCGCCGCCGATCATCAAGCCGTGAAAGACAGTGAGGAAGCCTAGCCATTTCCCTTGACAAAACCTATAATCTGTTGATTAAGTTTAAAGGGGGTATTGAGTACGGGCAGATTTGAATATAACTGAAATCTTCATTTTTCATATCAGCCGATTTGCCTCATGCTATGATTCCGCTCGCTTATTCGACATCACTTCTAGGAGGTACTGGCAATGGAAAGAAGCAATTTGGGTTGTTTTAAGCTGTTTCGCGGTAAAAAGTCGTTGAAGCTGCAATTCATAATGATTGCTATTTTTGTTATGATTTTCAATGTCTGTCTCCTGTCTGCTATATCGTACGCCGCTACTCCTCTTCCGCAGACACCCATCCCGGTCACTAAACAGCCGCCGCCAAAGATACCCATTCAGACATCGCCCGCAGACGCAATGAAGAACTGTTTTACGGACCAGTACGGAAAAATGCATTGCCCAAACTCAGGCAATACCTCCACCCCCGCCGGCCCTCTTGGAGCCGCCTGTAAAACATCAAGCGGTGCCAACGGAATATGGGTCGTCACGTCAAGCGCCTCTAATATGATCTGCGCGACGACAGGAGATACCTGTTATACTCCAACCGGAGGCATGGGCAAAGTCTGGGGGACCGCCTCCAACATGAGATGTGGGGGAAAGGGGGATTACTGTCCGTCCTCGAGCGGAGCAGGTAAAGTTTTCGATATGGGCGGATCCCTCGCTTGCCTTGGACTGGGCAACTCCTGCACCCGCACCCTGGCAGGTTCCGCGTGCACCGGATGCAAAGTGGTGGGTGCGCCCGGCAACTACATGACTTTCGATTGTGCCAGGAACTATGTAACCTGCCCGACTACGGCCCAGGCGTCCATCCAACTGGTGCCGACCAACGGCCAGGCCGGTGGTCCCGTCCAGGTCTCGTTGTTTAGCACCCCTCGAAACGACGCGTCTGCGATCTACTGTGACTATTCCCTGAAAGATGTAGGCAAGCAGACGTCTTATTCGATACCATGCAACGGTGCCTATGCTAATAACCTTGACTCCCGCTATCGCGCCTGCACGGTTCCCGGCAGCAATACAGTTGCGAAACAGGTTGCATGCGATGCCCCGGGCAGGGCAAACGGGACAGTGAATCCCTCCGTAATCAGCGGGTTGGGAAGCGACATGTCGATCGTGAATTCCGCGGTCACTACCGCCTTTTTGGGGTCCGCTAACGATGCGGCGCGCCAAAATGCGCTCTGCAATTACAGTATCGCCGGATTTGTGTTCAAAACGAAGATTCCCTGCAATTCACTAAAGAAAGCAGCGTCCCCAAACACCTATTATTGCTATTGATCTCAGAGTCTACCGGATACCAGCGCGGGGCTGCCAACACAGGCAGCCCCCGAAGTATCGCTGGTTTCCGCTTTCCTGCTTAAACAAGCAAGATCCTATGTAGACTGTTTAAAATATCTTTGCGTTGATGCCTTCGGCGAGGGTTGCGCCTAGTTCGCGACATTGTGCGAGGACGTTGTCGGTTACCGGTCCCTTGCATATTATCGGGTTCTGCACTTTTTTGAACCGGTATCCCTTGCAGAGGCGTTCTATGTGCCTTACTGCGCCGCTGCCGTCATTGCCGGCGCTTATTACAATACAGTAAGGCTTCTTTACGGATTGCGGGTCCTCTTTTAATTCCTCATATGTCCTGTCGAAAAGGTCCTTCATCATGCCTGACATGTACCCAAAATATTCGGGCGAACACAATGCCATAGCGTCGCATTTTCGTATATCGTCTGCAGATGTTTCCACAGCTTTTTTGAAAATAACCTCCGAATTCGCAGCATCCTTAACTCCATTAGCGACAGCTTCGGCCATCTTCAGTGTATTGCCGGTCTGCGAATGATACACCACTAAAATTCGCGCCATAATTTCTCCTCACTCCTTACGCCTCACGCCTAACGCCTAACGGTCTCACAGGTATTCCCGCCTCATTTCCTCGATCATTTCGGTTGTGAGCCTTTCCTGTTTCCTTAAGTCTGCAAAGCGGTCAAGGAGGTCGGCGGTGGTGAGGAGCTTCTTGTCCTTTTCTGCTATTTCTTCAATGATCTGCCCCTTGTGCATAAGGATGGTCCTCGTTCCCATCTCGAGGGCCTGCTGCATACTGTGGGTTACCATGACCGTTGTCAGGTTATAGCGGGCGATGAATTTTTCGGTAAGGGCAGCGATCTGAGACGCTGATTTGGGATCGAGGGCCGCTGTGTGTTCATCGAGAAGGAGCACCTTCGGTTCGTTCATGACTGCCATGAGCAGGGTCAGGGCCTGCCTTTGGCCGCCTGACAGCGTTCCTATCGTATTATCGAGCCTGTCCTCGAGCTGCATCTCGAGCATTCGTATCTCCTCCCGATATACCGCAAGGCGATTCACGGTCAACCCCGGGACAGGAAAGCGGGTTTTGCCTCTCATGAATGCCAGGTGAATGTTCTCCGCAATGGTCATATCGGGCGCAGTTCCCATAAAGGGATTTTGAAAGACGCGCGAAATGAACCGCGCACGCTGAAAATCGGCTTTTCTTGCCATGTCCGTTCCGTTGATCGTGATCGTCCCGCGGTCAGGCCGGAACGTGCCCGCAATGGCATTGAGCAGCGTCGATTTGCCCGATCCGTTCGTTCCTATAATGGTGAGGAACTCGCCTTTTTCTATGCGCAGATTAATGCCGCGAAGCGCGTACACCTCATTGAGTGTGCCGGTATTGAATGTCTTGTGGTAATCGGATATTTCTATCACGCTATTTCACCACCTTTGCAGCCTTCTTGATAAGGTCGTCGGGTATCATGATACCGTATTCTTTGGCGAGCTTCAGACTGAGTGTCAGCTGTTCGGGGACATAGGAGATTATCGGCATATCCGCCGGCTTTTCCCCCTTGATAATTCGTGCCGTAAGCTCGGCGGCCTTTAATCCCACGTCATAATAATCGGCGCCCAGGCTCATGAAGACTCCCGATTCGATGTCCGCCGGCGTATTCGTAATATACGGGTATCTTCTTCTGTCTCAATTTCTCGGCCAGGGAGGGGATCACCGATGAAACGGTAGTATCTCCGGATGTAAAGAAGATGTCGGGCTTCTTGCGCAGGATGGACTTCAAAGCCTCTTCTATCTCCTGTGTGCCCGATATCTGCACTTCGACGACCTTGAATCCCAGTTTTTTTGCAGACTCACGTGTCAGAAGCGTGCAGATCTCCGAATTGGCTTCGGCCGGGTTCCAGATCATACCGATGACCTTTGCCTTCGGGAATACCCGGCGCATGAGCCGCACTGTCGATTCGACAGGCTGCGGGGTCGCAATTCCCGTCACATTGTCGGGATGGCCGGTGAGACTTTTTGCGATCCCCGATTTAACGGGATCGGTAACGGCGCCAAAAACATGGGGGATCTTCTTGTTCTGATTGACCATGACCTGGGCCGCCAGCGTCGACAGGGTTATGACGTAATCGTATTTTTTGCTCACGATCTCCTGCCCGATGGATTGGGCTGTGGCATAATCTCCATGCGCATTCTTGGGGTCGATGGATATCTTTTCCCTATCGAGGATACCGCTCTTTTTCAGCCCGTCAACGACTCCCTTTGCAGCGGTTTCCAGGATAAGGTTGTCCGTGAACTGGAACAGCGCAATTCTTTTCCCGTTCGGGCCCGGTGTATCCGCGGACGGCCTTCCTTTTTGGTGACGTTTGCCCGTTTCGTCGATGATCAGGGTTGCCCTGTCGAGCACGTCCCGGGGAATGGTTATTCCGAGTTCTTTTGCAACCTTCAGGTTGATGCCGAGGACCATTTCCTTATAATGTTCAAAGGGGATGCCTGCCGGTTTCTCTCCTTTTATGACGCGGTCGACAAGATCTGGCCGCCTGTCTTCCGCTTGTTTCATAGGTATACCCGTAGACGACCAGTGCCCCGCCTTCGGGATAGCTGACATCGGTATAAATAATGGGGATCTTTTTGCTTTGGCCGCCTTGACGACGGAATCGAAAGCCGAGAACACGATATTGTCAGTGGGTTGGACGAAAGCGTTGATGCCCTTTTGGACAAGCGACCGGGCAACCTCGTACACCTCGGAAGAATTCGCTATGTTGCCTCCTATGAATTCAACATCAGGATAATCTTTCAGGGCTTTTTTCAGAAGGCCGATGCTGTATTCCGAATTGGCCTGGCCGGGGTCCCAGATCGCGCCTATCGTTATATGGCCCGGGAATATCTTGCGCACCACCTCCATTACCTTGTCCATGGACATTGTCCCATAGACCCCCGTCACATTCGGCAAATGGTCTGTATCCGACTTGCCTGCCCCGATAATAAACGGATTTGCAACGGTGGCGAACACGATCGGGGTTTCTTTCATCTTGTTAATGGCAACCTGCGTGCAATTTGTGGATATCGGGACAACAATGTCGACTTTTTCGCGAATAAATTTATCCGCGATGGTATTGGCCGTCGCCATGTCCCCGTTGGCATTCTCGACCAGGAAGATCGCGTTTTTGCCGTCGATATAGCCAAGCTCCTTCATCCGGGCCAGGAAACTGTCCCGCGTGATAGTGAGTATGGGGTTGTCGCTCATCAGGAAAACCCCGATCTTGGTTTTCTTGTGGGGGACAATTTGCCGAACTTGCCATACCCGATACCCGCAATGACGCGCGATGATAACCGCCGCCGCAAGGGCCGCTTTCAAGAAATGATTTTTTCTGGCCCCGGCCTTTCCCTTTGTTATCCTCATTGTGATAAACAGCGTGATAAGCACGAAAATGGCCGTCATCAGCTTGAGATCGACGGGGTCCATACCGGCATACAAGGCAAGTGCGATCATGAACCGGAATATTATCGAGCCGAGGATGGCGCTCGCGATCCAGGCATAAACGGAATGTCTTTTGAATATTGCCTCGCCGATGATGACGGATGCAAGGCCCGTCACGACAGTCCCGATGCCCATGCCTATATCGGAAAAACCCTGGTATTGCGCAACGAGGCCGCCCGAGAGGCCGACGAGGCCGTTTGCAAGCGCGACACCGAATATTTTTACACGGTCGACATTGATGCCGGATGCCCGGGCCATAACGGGATTATTGCCGCTTGCCCGCATTGCCAGGCCAAAATCGGTCTTAAAGAAAAAAGAGACGCCCAGCCACACGATCGCGATAATAACGACAAGGCATATCGCTATCCAGATCTCGCGCGGGACCCCGGGATTTATCCGGCCAAGAAGGGAAAAAAACTCCGTGGTATTGAGAAGCGGGATGTTCGAACGGCCCATTATGTGAAGGTTGATCGAATAAAGGCCTGTCATTACGAGTATGCCGGCAAGAAGGCTGTTGACGTTAAGCCGGGTATTTATGATCGCGGTTATGCTTCCCGCGGCAGCACAGGCAAAAAAAGATGCGGGCAGGGCAATGAGCGGGTGTACACCCGAAACGATCATGATGGACGTGACGGCGGCGCCCGTCGTGAATGTGCCGTCGACCGTTATGTCGGGAAAATCGTGTATCCGGAATGTTATATAAACGCCAATCGCAACAAAGGCATAGAGAAAACCGAGGTTAAGAGCGCCAACCCATAGTTCCATTTTCTAACCGTCAAGTTCAACGATGCCGAAAAGGCCGTGGCCGATCCGTGTTTTGCCGAGAAGGTGCAGGACCCTTTGCGGTTCCATGCTGGTTGTTATCCTCCTGAGTTCGTTGGAAAAATTATCGATAGCCTTATTAAACGGTTTCCTGTCAAATATTATACCATGCACGTGAAAAAGGCCTGACTGAGGAATAATGGATCCTGTCTTTCCTGTGACTGATGCACGGTCTCTTACGGCAATTCCTGTAAATACCACAAGGTTATATATATCTTCAGCCTCTACTGAATAATCGATCCATTCCGAAAAAGCTTCCGCAGAGAAAATATCTATCGGCCCGGCCCCGTGATTCTCTTTAAGGGGGACCTTTTTAAGGCGCATCCCAAAAAGCCCCTTGCTTTCACAGATGCCCGTTATCCCTATAACGGGCGATGCGGCTGCGGAGGTTATTTCAGGCATCAGTTCATCAAGGGTTACGTAATCATTTGCCGGTTCGAAGGAAACAAGCTGGCTGAAATTGTTCGTAAATGAAAAACCATGGAGAAAATGATAGATGGTATCGCGCTCTCCAGAGCTGTGTATAATGAAATCAACCGCAGATCTCGGTATGGCCGGATATACGAAGATGTTTCCGTCAATAACGGCGCACTCGCCAAAATAATCCCTGAAATTTTCATAATCGTTGCCAAGGGCCGCGAAGCCAGCAGCGAAATCGATCTTCGATGCCTGTACGGACCTGACATCTTTGTCAGTATAATCGGCCGATGATAGTTTTTCCTCGGTACCGATGATCGAAAGAGAACCTCCCGGTTTGCCGGAGGTGAGAAATTTCAAGGTCCCGCCTTCAAAAATGCATCTCTTTGGTCTCGGTATGCGCCCCGGATATCCGAAGGGCGCTTATTTCATCGGGGGATGCAAGGAACCTGAAAATATTCGTGAATCCGCTTATCTCAAATATTGAAAAGACGGCAGGGGATGTTTTCAGAAAACATACTTCTCCACCCGCCTTTCGCAGTTCTTTTTGAAAAGAAAGGAATATGCGGAGGCCGGCGCTGCTGACGTAATTAACCCCCGCCATATCGGCGACAATAGTTCTCGTGCCGGCCATGACCGCATTCCTGAAAACCGACTCTACTGCCCGGCAGGTAATGCTGTCTATTCTTCCCTCAAGCCGGATAAGCTTAATGTCGTCGTATTCAGGAAATGATTCATTCATGGTGTGCTCGCCGCTCTCCGCTTAGTTCAGGTATTCGCAAATTTTACAATGACAGTCCCATGAATTCAACCGTTTACGTTCTTTGGCGAACTAAAAAGTCCTGCGATTGCAGGACTTTCAATGAAATATAGCCAGAAATTGGACTGAGCTTAAGCCCTTGCTTTTTTCGCTTTTTCCCGTCCGAACAGGAAGACAAACAGTCCGATGAAGATCAGGACCGCCCCGCCAGCCAGCACGGCGGTGCTGCGGGTCATAAAGATCATGGCGAAACCGCCTATCATTATTAATGCGGCGATGATGTACAGAACAATTAAATTCTTATCACCCATTTACCCGGCCCCCATTGTTGGAATATTTTTACTATACCATACCTTTATTTTTTATCAAGTCATTAATTTTACTTATTTTTACAAACAGTTTGTTCATTAGTATTACATTATAGAACAAGTAAAAAATACATGGAAATAAAAGGGTGTCCCTCGAAAAAGGTTATTAGATAGCCGAAGATACCGGCGGGGAGATCGTAGAAATAATGCCGTTCAATCGGTGATGGTCCGCATCGATGGTTTTGAGAATTGGGCTTGATCGCGCAGAATAAATTGTTGTCGCAATCAATGCAGCTGCATTCGATCTGCAATGTGCTGTGATGGACCCCCGCTTCTTTAAGCAGGGCCTCAATGTTTTTCTTCGTTTCTTCAGCTTCCTTCAATGTTTTGTCATCAACGAGTATATGGGCGGAGAAGGCGACCTGGTTATGTGCGACCGGCCATAAATGGACATCATGGACATCAATGACATCGGGCATTTGCGCAATATCCGCGGCAATTTGTTCCACGTCGAAACCCCGGGGCGTCAAATTGAGAAATATGGATATCGTGTCCCGTACCAGCCTTATCCCTCCCCATATGATAACGCCGCCGATAAGCATGCTGGCGATAGGGTCTGCATATGTCCAGCCTGTGAAGTGAATTATCAGGCCCGAGATTATGACCCCTACGGACGACAGGGTATCGCCAAGGATATGGAGCCACACGCTCTTTAAGGTCAGGTCGTCGTGGCTATGGCCCACAATGAAGACCATGAGCATGTTTCCGGCCAATCCAACCGAAGCGATCGCGAGCATGACCCGGATATCGACGGCCGGCGGCACGCGGAACCTTTCGTATGACTCATAGAATATGACAAGCGCTATTATGAGGAGGCTTAAGCCGTTGATAAGGGCCGCGAGAAGCCCAACCCGTTCATAGCCGAACGTGGCCCGCCTGTCAGACGGTCTCCTGCTTATAATGGCAGCTACAAGGCCGAGCATTATTGCCAGCGCGTCGGTTACCATATGGCCGGCATCGCTGAGTAGAGCAAGGCTGTTGCTGAGATATCCGCCGACCAGTTCTCCCGCCATAATAGCGAGGGTAACGAGGAGTGTAAATGCGAGTCGTCTCTCTCCTGTCATGCTCATGATACAGTATAGTTCATTCTATTATTTATTTCCGTGATCAAGGGCGGCCTTACTTGGAATTACTTTTGTCTGCCTTCAATTTGTCGAGGGCATCCGTAATGTCGGGTTTGCCTTCATATTTATGCGTGCTTGCCGTTTATCTCTATCAGGCATGCTCGGAGTCTTCTCTATATTATCCTGTTTCAGGTAGCCGGAAATGCGGAGTTCAAAAACAGGCTTTACATCGTACGGTCTAAAGCCGATCTTTCTTCGTTAAGGAAAGCCTCGAGTTTCTGTGCATCGTTTATTTGCTTCTTCGATGCCTCGATCAGAGATCTTCTCACGAAAAACGCATTGTCCAATGTATTTTCTCATTCATGGCATAGAGAAAATAACGGGCATAGAGCGAGGAACTCCTGTAGAACGGGGTATCGACAAATGTCAGCCTTATAATTTTCTCGCGCACCAGTTCGGCCAGTACAGGCTCGATATCGGGTTCCATGTCCTTGCATGGAGGACAAAAATAGTCCGTATAGAGCCTGACGTTAATCTTGCCTTCCCCGAAAGCCGGGACCACTGTCTCGCCTGCCGGGCAATCCGGGCAGGCAAGGCCGAGCATGAAAACCAGAATACAAAAACCTGCGCACCCGATCGCGACTATCTTCATTCTATGTGTTGCCCGTTCTTTCATTTTCTCCTCAAGACTATTTGTCTAAAAATGTATATGTGTAGGTCGGTGCAACAGAGCCTTTGAAAACCAGTGCAAAACCTGCCAGACCCATAGCCATGAAAAACAGGGAATAAAAAAGACGCCGCCTGATGAAATTAACTATGTAGAGAACAAAAATGATCCCGCCAAAGGCAAGGCAGTAAGGGCAGTAGGTGTCATACCATACCTGAAAGCCGATGAGGTAGAATTCAATGCCGACACCGGCTGAAATTATCAGGAAAATGAGAAAATCCTGCTTCAGGAGGCAAAGCAGTATGATAAGCGCCATGTAGGCAATTCCTATGTACTGGAGGTCGATACCGAAGATGCTGCCGCGAAGGTACGAACAGGAACCGGCGCATATGCTGTAGTAGACTTCCAGAGCGATGGCAATGCATGCGAGAATAATATTGGTGATGTATTTGTACTGTCTGATCGATCCCATGATAGGAGGCGGCCCGTTTTGATGGCCTGGTCCGGATTCCATCGTTTATTCCTTTTACTCGTCGGCTATTTTGCCTGGTATCGTCCGGTGCCGTGCAGCGAGTATGTCCTCGGTGCATCGGCGGGACGGGACAGGATGCGCAGGCAAAAAGGGATATGGCAGCCGCAATGATCGTTAAGAGAAGCATGGCCTTTTTCATTTTACCCATCTGATAACAGCTTACGTTTACCATATCCCGTAATGCCGGGCAAGCCCGAATTAACCCGCGCAGCAGCCGCCCGGTGATCCGCATGATCCCGGTGTACCGCAGCACCCGCCGCCAAAGTTCGGCATAGGCCCCGGCCCTGAAGACGACGATGTATTATGCGCCGACATCAATTTTGTCAATTTTGTACCGCTGCATGAACGGCAGGTGATTTCTTCATCCGCGGAAAAAACGATAAACTCGCTCACTGTTCCGCAGTCTTCGCATTTATATTCAAAGATAGGCATTTTTACCTCCTTTAGTGATGGGCGCACTCGCCTGCATGCCCGCCGCAGGTATGGTTCATGGTCAGTTCAGGCAGCCTGTTCTCGTGGAACAGGGCAAGGTTATCCTTTATCGTGTTTTCCACGGCCTTGAAAACCTTGATGCCTTCTGCATTAAGCCGTGTAAGCGCCCCTGCGCCAATGCCGCCGACGACAACCGCATCAACCTCGGTGCCCCCGATAGCCTTCATGGGATTGCATGCCCCATGGATATGGTTCATATCGCTGTTAATGATCTTAGACATTGCGTTGTCTTCGGTATTCACGACGATAAAAGCCGGCGCAGAACCGAAATGTCCGTACACCGCGCTTTCAGCGCCTTCATCTTTTGTTACAGCAAAACAAAGTTTCATATATCTCCTCCTGCTTCTTGTTTCGATTCTATTTTGACAGCCTTCCCGTGAAGGATGGCGTCCGCTATCTTGCGATGCGCGGCCTCGACGATCCGCCCGAAGGTTGCCCGTGAAATATTCATCCTTTTGGCAGCATCTTCCTGGTAAAGCCCTCATAATCAGCGAGCCTTAACGCCTCGACCTCATCTATATTAAGGTTTACCTCATCGAGGTCCGAAAGCGGAATGCCCCTCGGCTTGAAATAATTCGATTCAACCGTACAACATGTGCATCTGCATTTTTTCGGGCGTGACATACACTTATTATAAGCATATGCTCATAATAAGTCAAGTAAGGAGTTGGAGAAGAAGATTTCTCCTCACTTACTGTTTACTCCTCACGGTTTCCGAGGGGGTATGCTTGCTCCGCAGAATTTGCATTTGACGGTCTTATCTTTTTCGCGACGGTTTTGTTACCTGCTCCCGCTTGCATTTGGGGCATTTTCTTTTGAGGTGCAGAACGGTCCCCATAATAGCTGCTAAAAAAGGGTTCATTAATTTATTTCATCCTTTCTGATTGGACATTGTACCGGTTTATCCTCACTGGAATCAAGATATTCAACTGTGTCCATCCAGATTTTCACGTAGTATATTCATGCCCAACGAGTATCCTCACGGCCATTAACGCAAGGGTAATTGTCCCAACGCGTTTTGTCAATGAATCGGGAATCGGACATAGCCGTTCTTGTTTTCAGGCTGGAGAGTTGCTTTTCCCGATGATCAATGTTAGAAACGGGAAAGGAGGAAAACCATGGTCGAGAAATGGATAGAAGAGATAAAAAGATCCGTAGATCCCGAAATGCTCGGCATGATGCTCGTCCACAACGGTGTGGTCAGGGCGAGTTCGAAACAGGGCGAACCAGTAAAGGGAATGCGCCTGTCGTACGACAGGGACCTTCTTGAAACTGTGCTTGCCGAGGCGAATAGCCGTGACGGGATAGCGGGAGTCAAGGCCTGGATCAACGAAGGGAACCTCAAAGTAGGGGATGATATAATGTACGTCCTTGTCGCAGGACGTTTCAGGACGGACGTACTGCCGGTCCTCCAGCATCTTCTCGGAAGGATAAAGGGAGAAGTGGTGCACGAAGAGGAATTATTGCCATAGGTCCGGGACTGTGTAAAAAATGCCGTATGATATATATTAGCTCATGATACCCTTCAATTATCTTGGGCCCGTCTTCAAGAGATTCGCATCCTTGATATATCCTCAGGAATTCAAAACCGGCCTCCAGTTATTAGCAAAACAGATCGATAGGGGCGCGCATGTCCTTGATGCCGGGTCAGGGACAGGAATTCTGTCCCAATTCTTATTTGCAGAACGAAACGATCTCAAGTTTATCCTTCTTGACCCTGCTCCCGGAATGCTCAAGTATGCACCCGGATTTGCCGTAAAGACAATTGGCGCGGCAGAGTCGTTACCCTTTCCGGACCAATTTTTCGCGGCGGTCATGATCGGGGATGCCTTCCATCATTTTAACGATCCCGACCGGGCGCTCGGCGAGATCCGAAGGGTGCTCAAGCCTGCCGGAATACTTATAATATTTGAGATAGATCCGGAAAAGTTTATTGGCCGTCTCATTGCCCGGGGCGAGAAGATATTCGGAGAACCGGCAAAGTTTTTTCCACCAAAGGACCTGTCGGCGAAACTGGCGGCGAATGGTTTCGAATGCAGAATATCCCGATATGCCTGGCGTTATTCCGTAATGGGGAAAAGGACCTGAACTACACGTATGGGAAGCAGTTAACACAGAACTAATTTTGGTTGACAAGGTATAACCAAAAAAAGTACAGTGCAGATAAAATTTTTGGGTGCTCTGCAACGAAGGAGGGGTTATGGGGAAGGTTAACCTCAAGCGGTACGGGCTTTATCTTGTAAGGTGGCAGTTATCGACGCCCATTCTCGCGGTGGTCTTATACTGGCTTGCCGATACGGGCGAGTTCGTCGCAACGACGATTGCGAATCTCATAGGCGGCCTCATATTTTTCTGGATCGATAAATTTATCTTCACCTCCCGGCTTCTCTCGGTCCAGTGGGAGGTGAAGGATGTGGTTGTATGCGTCGATTGCGGGAAAGAAGCGCGAGGCTACCGGATTGTCAGGGCGACAGGATATGACAGGACACGCGACCCGAAGCCTGAATTTCGGTGTGAGGAATGTTCGAAGAAAAAAACCGAAGAACTTCGGAAACAGGGGATAGATGTCTGAAATATTTCAGGCGAGGAGACAGCGATTGGAATCAAAATTGAATGTGGCCCTGCTTGCATATACACCGGACCCGGAACAGACTGTGGCCGCTGCGGCAAAATTATGCTACAGCGCGTCCGATGTTGATGCGATCAAAAAAATGGTATCGTCGAAAGACCAGGAACCTTTCATTGGAAAACTGGTCGATTCAGGGCATTTGAGCCCGATGGAGCATGCCTCTTTTACTTTTGCGATAGAGGGCATATCGCGGGCGTGTTCCCATCAGCTGGTGCGGCACCGCCTGGCATCGTACAGCCAGCAATCCCAGAGGTATGTAAGCATGGAGGACGGTTTCGGATATATTGTCCCGCCGTCGATTGCAGAGGACCCATCCCTCAAGGAACAGTTCGAGTTTTTTATGGAAGGCATTCAGGAATTTTACAATCGGTTGATAACCGCGCTGAATGATCGCGGCATCGAGGGTGAGGCGGCATACGAGGATGCCAGGTTCGTTCTTCCCAATGCAGCCGAAACGAAGATAATCGTGACCATGAATGGAAGGGAGCTTCTTCATTTCTTTACGCAGCGATGCTGCAGGCGGGCGCAATGGGAGATACGCGCAATGGCGATCGAAATGCTCAAGCTGGCGAAAAAAACCGCGCCTGCCATCTTTAATGACGCGGGGCCTGCCTGCATCGGCGGCCCATGCCCGGAAGGGGTATATTCATGCGGCAGCGCCGACGAGGTACGGCAGCAGTTCCGCACGCTTTAAATACAAGGAGAGATAAAATGGGACCCAATGTAAAGACATACAAAGATATCGACAGGTCGATCCTCAAATCGATTCCCAACCCGTCAAAGGAAGCCTATGAGATCAAGATAAAAATACCGGAGTTCACATTTCTCGGCGTAAACGAACAGCCTGATTTCGGCGTCGTATACCTGACATTCTACCCGAAGAAGAAGATAATCGAGTTGAAATCGCTCAAGCAATATTCATATCAGCTCAGGGATATTATTGTTTCCTATGAACGGCTCATCAATATCATGTATGAACATATCATGGAAACCTACGAACCGGACCGGGTCCGCATCGTCATGATCTGCCACCCGCGGGGCGGCATCAGCTCGAAGCTGACGATAGATTCCGACTGGGGCGCACGCGGAGGAGAAGAGAAATATCGGGATTGGGTCGGAATAGAAGACGACTGGTCCGTCACGATGTAGAGAATCCATATTGGCGCTCACTTCGTAGCTGCGGCTCGCAAATCCCGGTGTACCGAGATACCGGTGCAGTGCGGTCGATAATAATCGGTGACTCAAATCGTCGCGATTTGATCCGCGTCGGAGAAGACATCGTTCCTCCCGCCGTCACCCGGCGGAATCCAGCGTCTTTGTCTTTTAACTCGAGGCTTACGAACGGGCATCTTAGCATATTGACTCGGGATTTATAAGTTTTTCCCATAACCCATAACCTATCACCCATTACCTATCTTTTTATCTATTCCACCCGATTAACAGCGAAAAGAACAGCGCGATGATGCAGACGATGCCGCCGAAAAAGTAGGCGTTGCTGTATCCTGCCATGCCTGCGGATTGGAATGTCCGCAGTCCTGTCGCCCGGCGAGGTCCGGGACATGAGGGATTCAAAAATGCATACACCGAGGGCCAGCCCGAGGCTGTTGATGGTATTGAAAACCCCGGATGCGCTGCCCTGTTTGTGCGCGGGGGCCAGCCGCATGACCTGGTTATTGTTTGGCGAAATGAAAAAACCGAAAGAAAAGGCGATCCATATGAGAAAGATGACGACGGGAACAATACCCGGCATATGAAGGGTGAAAGCAAAAACAAAGGAGCACAATGCGGCTGAAAGCATGGCGAAAGCGCACAGCGTGCTTGGACGGATCTTATCGGATATGCGGCCGGCGAAAGGGCCTACCGCCATATAAATCACGGAGTAGATCATGATGATGAGGCCGACGTTCTGCGTGGGGATCTTTTTTCCTACCTCAAGATAAAAGGGCAGA
The DNA here is from genome assembly GCA_963823725.1 of uncultured delta proteobacterium. Classification (GTDB taxonomy): domain Bacteria; phylum Desulfobacterota; class Syntrophorhabdia; order Syntrophorhabdales; family Syntrophorhabdaceae; genus Delta-02. The sequence goes on along the minus strand of CAWGMJ010000014.1, from coordinate 21,631 downwards.
AGAAATGAATTGCCCGCGAGCAGCATGTATGCGAATAAGGTGGAGGTTACTGCTGCGCTGAAATGGAAGCTCCTGAAAAGGCCAAGTTCGAGGAGCGGCTCCGCACATTTTGCCTCCCGTACGAAGAATATGGCCAGAAGCACAGCGGAAGCCCCGAAAGAACCGAGATCCGCGCTGATGTCCATCCGAAGTCCCAGCCGGTGCTCAGGGCATATATGAAAAGCGCCAGGCCCCCAAAACTCAACGCAGCGCCGAGTATGTCGAAACCGGCTTTCCGGAGCTTCTGTAAACGGGCCGTGCTCTCATCGGGTATGTACTTGTTTACCGCATACATGGCGAATATCCCGAAAGGGACATTGACGAAAAATACCCATCGCCACGATAAAAGACCGGTGATGAATCCGCCGGCGGGCGCCCCGATCGCAATTCCCAGGGCCGCCCCGGTCGATGCGATCCCGAAGGCCCAGCCGGTTTTCTCAGGCGGGAGAAACTTTGGTATTATGGCGAAGGCGATTGCCAGGATCATCGCGCACCCGATGCCCTGTACGAAACGGGACATTATCAGCATTCCGAGAGAGATGGACGCGCCGCACAAAAGCGAGCCTAAAGTGAAGAGCAGGTACCCGAAAAAGAATACCCTTCTCAACCCAAAACGGTCACCCAGTTTGCCGAAAAGAAGAAGCGTGCTCGTCGATACCAGGAGGTATACGAGGATAACCCATGAGACTTCCGCAGATGTCACATTAAAACGTTCGGCGATCGTGGGAAGCGAGATATTGACAATGTAGCTGTCAAGCTTCGACATGAATGCGCCGAAAGCAACTGTTATGACGATCCAGCGGAAAACGAGCGGCGCCGGTCGGGAAGGCATACGAAGTCATTCTAAATGAGCGGGTCCCAATTTTCAATATATTTCCCCCGGAACCGGCGCTGGCACTTGCGCGCGAAGCATGGTACCATGTATGCGGGAGAATGATTATGACAGACCCTGAAAAGCTGACCGAAAAATATTTTCACTGCATGGGGGAGCGCCTTATTGATGAAGGCGATCTTGAAGAAGGGATCGTATTTTTCCAGAAGGCCATCGATGTCGGCGATACGCCGTATGCCTGGTATGGGCTCGCGCGGGCCCTCGGGATGGCCGAAGATACCGCGGGGGCCGTCGGCGCCATATCACGCGCGATAAAGCTTGCTCCCGGCATTCCCGAGTATTATTACGAACGTTCCCGGCTGCTTGCGTCCCTCGGCAGGGATGACCTTGCCGATGAAGAGATGAAGAAGGCAATAGCCATCGATCCTAATTACGGGCGCATCGATACGATCAATCGGGCGGCCGGCATCCTTAACGAGGCGTTCGATGGTGTATTCCATAAACCGTCATGCCCTGTTGCTTCCTGTCCGGCCTATTGCTGTCATTTCAAGGAAAGCATGTTTCTCCACGGGGTTACGATAGGGGCCTGGAAGCTCAAAGCGGTCAGGGAGTATTTCAGGAAAACGGCCTCGATGAAACGGATTTTCTGGAATTCTTTCCTGTGGCCGGGATCGAAAATGCGCAGGATCTTTTTTCACCATATGAAATCGTGAAATATGACGGCATTGCCTCGGTTATCTTCCCCCGGCGGAAAGATGCATGCACTCGGCGCGCATCTTGTCGCGCGACATGCCGAAAGGGCGTGATTACCGGTCCCTCATGTGGATAGACGATACCGCAAGGCCCTGCTGTTTTTTTAAGGATGGCCGATGTTCCATCTACGGCGCGGGCGGCGAGCCAAGCCTCGATTCGTGTTCATCGTTTCTTTGTATGACAGGATTTATCTTCCTGGTCCTTGAGCATCTTGGGATGGTTAATGAAAAATTGTCTGAGGGATTGTCCATCGCCCGCCTGAACGAGATCGCCGTGGAAGCGCTTCTTATCCTCGGCGGGGACGTGTACGGCAACGAAGAACTTCTGGCTTCGGACCCGCCTGACGATGACCTGAAAAAACAGCTTTTAGATCAGGCCGGAAGGAAAATTGCTCAGCTTTTTGACCTCGAGCCGGCATGACCGTACACATGGTCGATTACGGCTTCCTGGATGCCTTTTGCGCCGCGGTTCGCGCAATGGACCTTGTTTTCGGGTATTCCGCCGAATGCATTTATAATATCTTCGCCTTCGATCATCATTGCCTGGTCGAGGTCTTTCCCGATGGCAAGCTCCGTCATTATGCTGGCACAGGCAATACAGACGGGGCAACCCCGGGTCAGGTATTTTACGTCGGTGATGATAGTGCCCTTGACCCTGATATATACCTTGAGAAAATCTCCCTGGGAAGGGTCGCCGACAAGCCCGATCCCATCAGGATCCTCCATGCTCCCGCAATTGCGCCGATTTTCAAAATGTTCAACAATTGTTTTGCTGTATTCGGTCATATGAGTACCTCGTGAGGCCGTAAGGCGTAAGGCGTTAGGCGTAAAACTAAGAATCTATTCTTTGGGCCAACCCGGATAATGCCTTAATCAAATGAATTTATCCGGTCTTATGACTCCTTACGCCTCACGCCTCACGCCTTACGGTTTCTGTCGTACTATATCATACTGTAGGAAAATTCACTTTCATTTATTCTTTATTGTATGATACCTAAATGATGTCGAAATATCTGACAGTGGAGCAACAATGGAAAAAATAAGGACACTTCGCGGTTTTCGGGACATTCTCGGCGATGAGCTCGAGAAATTTAAAAAGATCGAACAAGCATTTCGAAAATACAGCACACGTCTTGGCTTCCGGGAGATCGAACTTCCTGTTCTCGAAAAAACCGAACTATTCGTGCGGAGCATCGGCGATACGACAGACATTGTGGAAAAAGAAATGTTCACCTTCATCGATGCCGGCGGCGATTCATTGTCAATGAGGCCGGAAGCAACGGCGGGCATGGTCAGGTCATATCTGCAGGAAGGCCTTTATGCGACCGAAAGGCTGACAAAGGTTTGCACGATAGGGCCCATGTTTCGGCATGAGAGGCCCCAGAAAGGCAGGTATCGGGAATTTCATCAGAGTCGATGTGGAGGTGTTCGGAGTAAAGGAACCCCTCATCGATGCCGAATTGATATTTATGATCCGGATGTTTCTCGATGACCTCGATGTTAACCGGTACCATATAGAGGTCAATAGTGTCGGGTGCAAGACCTGCCGGGAGTCTTTCCGCAAGGTCCTCATTGAATTTTTTGACACGAGAAAAAACGAACTGTGTGGAGATTGTTTACGAAGGCTTGAAAAGAACCCCTTAAGGATCTTTGACTGCAAAAATGAGCAATGCATCGGGGTAACGGCGGAATCACCTCTTTTATTCAATTCGTTATGCGATGAATGCAAGGACCATTTTGACCTTTTCCAAAAATATGTGAGCAGTTTCGGCATCAATGTCGAGATCAATAAGCGCCTCGTAAGAGGTCTGGATTATTACACGAAGACAGTTTTTGAGATCACTTCCGATGATCTTGGGGCGCAGAAGGCGTTTATTGCAGGCGGAAGGTATGACAACCTCGTCGAGGAAATGGGAGGTCCGGCTACTGCCGGCATCGGTTTTGCCGTAGGGGTGGAGAGGCTCGCCATGCTTTTACCCCAAAAAGTGAAGGAACCGGACAAGGAGTGTTTCTTTGCCTGTATAGGCGACCGCGCAAAAGAATACCTGATATTGCTCCTCAAAGCATGTTCGTCTGAAGGCATACCCTTAAGGTACTCATATGAAGCAAAGTCGCTCAAGGCACAAATGCGGTATGCAGACAATCTCAAATGTGATCTCGTCCTTATTCTTGGGGATGACGAGATAGAAAAGAATATAATAACATTAAGGAATATGACGGGAAAAACCCAGGAGGAGCTGCCGCTCAGCGTTGATCACATTGTCAATGTGCTTAAAGACCGATTGTCCGTCTAAATTCAGGCATGCATAAACATCAGGTCATTTTGTAATACCATATTAGCAAAATAAAGACTATTCATCCTCCTATGGCTAAAAAAGTAAAATTTTTGTAGCCATTTTTTTCTGTAAGTAATACAATAACTTTTAGAATCAATGATATACACCGTCACTTTAGATCCGATGCTTGATAGAATTGTCTGGGTAGAAGAATTGGTGTATGACGACGTCAATTGTATCGATGAGGATCAAAGAAGGCCTGCCGGTAAAGGAATTGATGTTTCGAGGGTTATCAAGGAACTGGGCGGGAAGAGCATATCGCTTGGTTTTGCAGGAGGATATGCCGGATTGGAGCTGACCGACCTTCTTGCTGCAGAAGGTATTGAGGCAGATTTTACCCGGATAAAACATGAAACCCGGTCCAGCCTGACCATATTTCAGAGGAAAAAGAAGATACAAACATTGTTACGCACCGAGCAGCCCGTTCTGGAACAATCCGAGATCGATGCGTTCTCGGCACAGGACGGATACAATACCTGACGGCAGTTCAGTGGTCATAAGCGGTAATATTCCATCCGGGATCAAAAGCAGCTTTTTTGCCGACCTGATCACAAACTTTAATAAAAGGAATATCAAGACGTTTCTTGATTCCGACCATGAAGGCTTTAAATTGGGGGTCGCTGCAGGCCCCTTCATGATCAAGCCGAATATTTTCGAGCTTAACCGGCTGGCGGGATCACAGGCTGCTCAGCCGGAAGAAATTAAAGAAATAGTTAAGCCTTATCTGGATAATGTCGAATACATTATTGTGTCTCTGGGTGCGCGGGGGGCGATCGGTTTTTCAAAAGAGGGAAATTATTATGCAAAACCGCCCAGAGTAAACGTCCGGAACTCATCGGGCGCCGGAGATTCACTTTTAGGAGGTTTCATTTTTGCGATGGAACAAACCGGTTCTTTTGAAAAATCCCTGAAAACAGGGGTCGCTTGCGGAACCGCTACAACGCTTGGTGTATCAGGCACCGTTTGCCGCAAAAATGACGTAAATACTATCAAGGAAGAAGTAATTATTGAAAAATTTTAATTTACATATTACCATTGTTAGTATATATGTATTCAATATAGGCAGAGATTAATAAGAAAGGAGGTGAAAATAGATGAAGAAGCTCGTCGCATTAATGATAGCTATCGCTTTTTTTGCAGGTTTTTCACTGATCGGATGTGGTCCGTCAGCAGAGCCTCCAAAACCGGCACCACCGAAGGAAGAGGCAAAACCGACGCCGCCTCCAGCAGAGCAGAAGGCAGAGCCGGCACCGGCAGAGAAACCAGCAGCAGAGAAACCGGCAGCAGAGAAGCCGGCACCGGAGAAAAAGTAATGTTGCATGCGAGGGTATATCCGGTGATATTGGGTATACCCTCTAATTTTTGAAGGAAGGGGTGGAACATGAAAATAAAATCATTGTCTCTTATTTTACTCGTTGCCCTTATCGGTATTTCCCTGGGTGGTTGCGGATGTTTTTATCAGCAGATGAAAGGTGAGACCCCGCCTCCCGCCGCGGAACCTGTAAAGGTTGCACCGCCGGAACAGAAAGTTGAAGTCCCCGTAGCTATTGCACCGCTTAAGGACATCAACTTCGATTTCGACAAGTATGCCATCAGGGATACGGATGCCGCGATCTTGAAGGAAAACATGAATTGGCTTAACGCCAAAGAAAACCGCGGCAAAAAGGTGAGGATCGAAGGCCATTGTGACGAAAGAGGCACAGTGGAGTACAACCTTGTCCTCGGCCAGAAGAGAGCAGACTCTGCAAAGAATTTCCTCGTAAATCTCGGCGCAGATACAAGGCTTCTCGAGACTGTAAGCTATGGCAAAGAGAAACCGGTTGATCCGGGACACAACGAAGCAGCTTGGGCGAAAAACAGAAGAGCACATTTTCTGGCGCTCCAGTAAAAAAGACAAGAAAAGCGAGGAGGGGGGTACTAAATCTCATACCCTCCCTTTTCTTTTCTCCCTCGGAGAATTAGGTAATAATTCAACCATCCAGCCAGCAATCATCCGGTCTCTGGAAGAAGTCGCGGCTCGGTCACAGTTTCAGGATTCCCCGCTACTATCTTGATCTCATCGATTTTAACGACCCTTATTGTCCCATCAGAGGACAGGCGATACCGTCATTGAGGGAAGCAGAGAAGTCAGGAGATGACGACCCGCTTAACGAAGCGGAATTCTCGGTGACGCCAATTCTCATAAAACGGCATCCCGATCGTTGTGTCTTGCTCGTGAGCTCTGAATGTGCAATGTATTGCCGGTTCTGCAATCGCAGACGTTTTGCAGGAAAGGCCATTGACCCGGAACCTTACATCGAAGAGTCTCTGTCGTATATTGAAAATGACCCGGATATCCGGGAAGTTATTTTATCAGGCGGCGATCCCTTTATGCTTGAGCCGGATAAGCTGCATTCCATCCTGTCACGGTTGCGTTCGATGAATAAGCGGCTGACCATCCGGTTAAGCACCCGATTGCCCGTCGTTTATCCTGAAGGGCTGACAATCGGGCCATCTCAAGGCGATCAAGGATGCCTCTCCGGTTTGGGTTATAATCCACATCAATCATCCCCGGGAAATTACAGAGCAATTTTTGAAAAAGGTCCGACAGCCTCAGAAAGTCGGGTGCTTCCCTGGTAAGCCAGACTGTACTGCTTCGCAATATTAACGATTGCCCGCATGTTCTTCTCAAGCTCTTTGAATCGCTCATTGAGGCGGGCATAAAGCCATACTACCTGTTTCAGCTCGACGACGTGAAGCGGGGTATCCCATTTCAAGGTGAGGCTCGGTCGAGGCCGCGAGATCATGGCATTTTTGAATTTGCATGCTTCGGGTCTGGCCATACCGCGATATGCTCTTGATATCCCGGGCGGGCTGGGAAAAATACCGGTTGACCCGGACCATGTTCAATTCCTGGAAAAGACGACAATGGTAAGGCTTACGAGTCCTTCCGGTAAAACAGGCTATTATGATGATAATGCTGAAGAAAGCCAGTGCATGAAATGCGGGATCTGTAAGGCAAAGGACGATATAACCTGATGGTGGTATAATCGTTTATTTTCGGGCTTCAGGCTGAGTTGTATCGGCTGCGAGGTCCGTTTCTAATTCTATAACTTCCTTCTTGGGTTTGAATATGGCCGTGATATAATTTATGGCAGAGTACATGCTGAAAAACAGGGCGGCATACATAACGTACAGGCCGATCAGATTTGTAAGGTTATGATCGAGAAGAATACAGGAGATCCCCACAATTTGCAGGGTTGTCTTCAGCTTTCCGGTAATGGACGGATATATCGTTATCCCTTCAAGAGCATAAAATGATCTCAGGCCATTGATAATAAATTCCCTGCATACGAGAATGATGGTGATCCATAACGGTATGCGGTGATAGTAGGTCAATGTGATAAGGACCGAAGATACGAGCAGTTTATCGGCTATAGGATCGAGATACAGCCCGAGTTTTGATGTCAGCTGATACCTGCGCGCGACAAAACCATCCAGGCCGTCAGTTATTCCCGCCAGAATAAAAAGAACAAACGCGACGTATTCCCTCTCGATAAAAACATATTATCAACGGGATAAATAAAATACGGATAATACACAACCTGTTAGGAAGTGTCCACAGAGGCAACTGTTCGTCTTTTGCCTTCATTAATTCTTCTTAAAGGAATTGTAATACGTTTGACCCGCTGAACATAGGTTCGCGTTTCGTCATATGGCGGGATATTCATATTATATTCTTTTACACGGGCCGGCCCCGCATTATATGCTGCGAGTATAAGGTCCAGATTGCCACTAAAAGTCTCGTCCAGGTATTTCAGATATTTTGTTCCGCCGCGGATGTTTTCGTCAGGATCGAAAGGGTTGTCGACCTTCATTAACCGCGCCGTGTCCGGCATGAGCTGCATAAGCCCCTGCGCGCCTTTATGCGACATGGCATTCGGGTTAAAATTGGATTCCGCCTTCATGACCGCTTTAATGAGATTTGGGTCTATCCCGTGTAATTGCGCATGGCGCTCGATGATGCCATCGTAAGTTGTGTTGTTAAAGACCCGCGAGACGACATATTTAATGCGATCGGATATCACAACACGAAATTTTTTTCCGTGAGGGATGATGTTCGTAAAATGCGATATGCCATCGTTGTCGACGTATGTGTATATGGCAGGGAACGCCGCGAGCGGAAAAAGACACAAAACTAACATCAATGCTCCCCGTAGAGTCATGATTCATTTTCTTAAACTTTTTTCTCCTTGTCAAGACATTTGGACTGTACTATGCTTGATACACATGAGTTTACAAGGGATTCTATATGTAGTGGCAACGCCGATCGGCAATCTCGGAGATATCACGTTCAGGGCAATAGAAATCCTCAAAGAAGCGGATATCGTGGTCGCAGAGAGCACCGCGCGGGCCTTGAAGCTGTTTACCCATTACGGCATAAAAAAGACGATTGTAACTGTAAGCAGTTATAACGAAGAAAGGCGATCGGCATCCCTGATCAGAAGCCTGAAGGCAGGGAAGAATATTGCGCTCATCACGAGCGCCGGGACCCCCTGCATCTCAGACCCCGGAAGCATTCTGGTCAACAAGTGCGTTGAAGAGGATATCGAGGTATGCCCCATTCCGGGTGCAAGCGCGGTGGTTTCCCTTGTGTCAATTTCAGGGCTTTTTGCAGACCGGTTCCTCTTTTACGGATTTCTTCCCCTCAAAAAGGGAAAGCGGAAAAAGGCGCTGCAGGAACTCGCGGCGCTTCCCTATCCGATAGTTTTTTATGAATCGCCGCGAAGAATTGAAGAAACCCTTGGTTTCGTCCTCGACATAATGGGCGATCGCAAAATAGCGGTCGTTAAGGAGATGACCAAATTGTTCGAAAGGACATACCGGGGGACAGTACGCGAGGTGATGGATGAGCTTGTCGGAACACGAGAAGCTTGGTGAATATGCATTTATAGTGGCAGGTTGTGAAAAATGACCCGCATTCCCGATTTTCATTGAATAAACACCGCCGGACCAGCATAATTATATGAGAAGATGAGAACAAAGATAATGCACAGGACGGTCGCATTCGTTCTGGCCGGCGGGGCCGGCGAGCGTCTGCACCCTCTTACACGGGACAGGGCCAAGCCTGCCGTTGTTTTCGGAGGCAAATACCGCATTATAGATTTTACTTTGAGCAACTGCGTTAATTCCGGGATCCGAAGGATCTTTGTCCTACCCCAATATAAATCTTACTCGCTCATCGAACATATCCGGGATGCCTGGAGCATATTGAACCCCGAACTGGGCGAATATGTTTCGAACCTTTCACCGCAGATGAGGGTCAGTGAAGAATGGTACAGGGGAACGGCCGACGCGGTTTATCAGAATCTATATCATCTTAAGGCAGGTCGATGCAGATAATGTGGTTATTCTGTCCGCCGATCACATTTATAAAATGGATTACAGTAATTTTATTCGATACCACCAGAGCAAAAAGGCCGACATTACAATCTCGTCAATCGAGGTTGATATTGCCGATGCTTCGCGTTTTGGCGTCATCGAGGCCGGCCAGGATTGCCGGGTCACCGGTTTTGAGGAAAAACCGGCGAATCCACGGTCTTTGCCGGGAAGGCCCGATCGCGCATCGGTTTCAATGGGTGTCTACGTCTTCAAGCGCGACGTCCTTATCGACATGCTTATGAAAGACGCAGCCCGGGAAGATTCGCTCCATGACTTTGCACATGACGTAATACCCTATATGTATCCGCACCATAACGTTTTTGTATATAAATTCGGTGGAGGAAAAAGCAAGGATGAAAATTACTGGCGCGATATAGGGACTATCGATGCATATTGGAGAGCTAATATGGACCTTGCATCGGTAACCCCTGAATTTAACCTTTACGATCATAATTGGCCGATACGGACATATCAGGGCCAGTATCCGCCCGCCAAGACCATCTTTGCCGATGAAAAAAAAGGCAGGGCCGGCAAGGCCCTCGATTCAGTGATCTGCGGCGGTGTTATCATTAGCGGCGGGAAAGTGAGTGCTTCCGTCCTGTCGCCGGGCGTCCGGGTCAACAGTTATGCCGAAGTGACCGAATCGATCCTTTTCCATAATGTCGTTATAGGGATGCGGGCAAAGGTACGAAAAGCAATTATCGACAAAGGCGTCCGGGTGCCCGACGGGATGAAAATAGGCTATGACCTGGAGAAAGACCGCAAAAGATTCTTCGTCACCGATGAAGGGATTGTAGTCATCCCCAAAGGAGCGGTTCTTTAAGAACGTTCAACGATCAACGATCAACGATCCAGGAAATACAAAATGATTGGTTTTTAACGTGGAACGTGGAACTTTGAACGTTGAACCATTCTTTTACATTTCCCGTTTGAGCATGTAGTCGGCGAGTTCAAGTAATGCGGTCTTGTATTGTGACGTTGGGAAAACATCGAGGTATTTTTTCGCCTTGTTAAGGTGCTTTTCGGTTGCGTCGATCGTGTAGGCAATGCCGCCATTCTTTTCAATTATTTTCAAGACCCGGTTGAAATCCCGCTTCGTTATTTTTTGTTTGGCAAATATGGATTCTATGTAAGCTTTATTTGTCGGGCTGGAATTATTGAGAACGTAGATGAGGGGAAGCGTGAGCTTTCCTTCCTTAAGGTCGGTGCCGACATGTTTTCCCAGCACATCGTTGTATGAAGTATAGTCGAGCACATCATCCATAAGCTGAAAGGCAATGCCCAGACTATACCCGAAATTTCTCAATGCCCTTCTTTCATTCTGGGGCCGGCCGCCGAGAATAGCGCCAATCTCGCACGCGGCGCCGAAAAGGACGGCAGTCTTATTTCCGATGATCTCGTAGTAATCCTTTTCTGTTGTCCCCACATCAGCCGTCTTGATTATTTCCAGGATCTCTCCCTCGGACAGGGCCGTCGTCACCTGCGAGATCGTTTTGAGTATTTCGTTATTCCCGTCCCGGGACATAAGCTCGAAAGAGCGCGAGTAAAGAAAATCACCCACGAGAACGCTCGGTTCGTTGCCCCAGACGGTATTCACCGTTGAAAGCCCGCGGCGGGTCTTGGCATTATCCACGACATCATCATGGAGAAGCGTGGCCGTATGGATAAATTCTATTATAGCGGCATAGGCGATATGTTTTTTCCCTCTGTACCCGCATAATTTGGAGCATAACATGACGAGGACGGGCCGGACCCTTTTACCGCCCGATTTAATGATATATGTGACTATTTCCTTTATGTAATTGACGCGGGTGCTCATCAATTCGTCAATGGATGACTCGAGCTTATCAAGGTCCTTCTGAATGATCTTCGTGAATCCCGACATAATTAATCCTCAAATGAATAGAATTTTTTGATTTCGTCTGAAATTGTGTCTCCGTTATAGACATAGAGGGGTTTTTCAATTGTCACGCCGATACCTGCGTCTTTCAAAAACTCTGCGAGAATGAGATTTGCCTTTTCATTCTGTCGGGGATAAACGACGCGCAGCTTTTTCAGCATCAATTTCTTTGAGTGTGCCGCATGGACAAGTTCTGCGAGACGGTGCGCCGGATATATCACGTAAAAGCGCCCTTTCTTCGAAAGAAGCGATGCGGCCGCCGTGGTCAGCATTTCGATATCAAGCTTCTCTTCGTAGCGCGCCAGAAAACGTGATTCGTCAGGACATGTTCTCCCGCTCCGCCGTTTTGTGTAAGGCGGATTTGAAACAACAACCTGAAAAGGGTCTTTCTTCATATCCTTAATGACGGTCATAATGTCCGCATTGATAAACCGGACATTATGTGCGCATTCGTTTATTAACCTGTTTTTCTGTGCGGCATCGAAAAGGCCTTTTTGGATTTCCACACCCGTCATATCGTTCGTACACCCTTTTCTTGCGATATAGATAGGTATGATACCACAACCTGAACCGATATCCAACAGCCTTTCATGCTTTCGAAGCCGTACGAAAGAAGCGAGCAAGACCGCATCGATAGAGAAGCGATATCCCCGTTTTTTCTGGATGATCCTGAGTTGTTCATTGCACAGAATATCAAGAGTCTCGTCTTTTTCGACGATCTCACGCATACCTGTAAAAAACAAGCCCTGTCAAAATTTTAGGATAGAAAAATGTCGATTTGGCAGGCATATCGAGCCCGTTTTCCGCTATATCGCGGACCTCGTCAACCGTTGTAGGCGGAAGGAAGAACGCGAGGTCGGCAGAACCGTTCATTACGGAATCTATCGACCAGCTGTGATCCTCGGTAAAGGAGATATCCTCGTCATCGATATTCATTATGCCGCGGATGATGCCGCTGTGGATCGCATTGACTTTCAGTTTTTTGAGGCTCTCATGGACCGCGCTGTCATTGTAGAGCGGCAGCGGCGATATCTCAGAAGCCATGTATATGTGCTCGCGGTCATCCGTTGAAAAAAAAGCGAACGCAAGGACCTCGGAGGCGGCCACGGCTGTCAATACAGGCTTCAGGGAATCCATGCCGTGAAATGGTATCTTTTCGATTTTCATAAAGGGTTCAAGCGTGCTTATCAGTTCGGGCAATGCACGCTTCCGCGAAAATCGCACCAGCCTGTGATAGGGGAAGATCACGATCCCCCTGTCGTACATATCGGTCAGATAAAATGGAGCATGGGAAACATTAAGACGGTACGAGACATCGAGCCTGTGATGCCCATCTGCAATATAGATATTTTTTTTCTCAACAAGTGAAGCCAGGGCCTCAATCGATTCGTTGCTGCTTATCCGGTAAAACCTGGTCTTAATGCCCTGTTCGTCGGTAAAATCAAAGACAATTTCGCGCGAGGCACTATTAATGGCCTGACGTATCGTTTTTCTTTGTCGTCATAAAGGCCGAAAATGAAACTGGTATATGTCTTGAGGGTCCCGATCAGCTGCTCACGGTCTGCTTTTGCCTTTTTACGCGTTTGTTCGTGGGTAAGGATGCGTTTTTTGTCAAGCCTCTGAAGCGAGATGAAACCGGTCCGGAGAAAACTGCCGGAATCCACGGTAAATTCCTGTTCGTAGACATAAACGGATTCATGGGGGTCCGGGACAAGGATGCCCTGTGAAAGCCAATCGTGCATGGTGTTCTTCGCATTCTGGTACCTGTCCGTATCGGGAAGGTCGCGCGGAAGCTCGAGCCGTATTGCGTTGAATGGGCTCCGTGCATAATAGGGGTCGGTGTTTTCGATCACATCATAGGGCGGGCATACCAGGTCGGCGATGCCATCCGCCTTGTCTGTATTGTAAAGTATGCCCTTGAATGGTTTCATTAAAAGTATCCTGCGCAGCACCGGAATGAATCTGTGTAACACAGGCAAGCGGGTTGTGTCAAAAGGTTTTAGGTCGTTCTTGGAAGGAAACTGTTGACAGGCCATGACCTGTTATGTTTTAAATAAACCTGTTGCCGAGGTAGCTCAGTCGGTAGAGCAGGGGACTGAAAATCCCCGTGTCGGCGGTTCAATTCCGTCCCTCGGCATTTCTTTTTGCCTTAAATTACACCAATTGATAGATGATCGACCTTCGAAAGCCTTGTTTATCAAGGCTTTTTTGTTGGTTATTCCGTATTTCGGGCAAGCACAGTTGTGTCACTCATGATGCGAACATGGACTAATAGTTCCCTATTACGATAATACTGTAAAACAACATTTTATGATCGATTTTGAACCGCCTTTCAATTGTGAGAGTTTAATGGTTATGCTACAATAACGGAATTCCTAATATACTATAAACAGGGCGCGAGACGTATGATGTCAAGAGATTGCCGTTTATTTTACCGTATCCTTGCATGCACAGTCAGTATTTTCAGTTTGTCCGGCTTGTTGATGCCAGCCTGGGCCATTACCCTCGAAGAGGCAATAAAAAGCAGCCTTGGTGAATCATATGTTGTCAAGGAGCAGGAGGAATTCGTCAAGGCATCGCGTTTTTCCTATATTTCTTCCATTGATCCCTTTCTCCCGCGGTTTGATATCGACTCTTCCTATATACGGATCATATCGCCCACGACTCCGATAAGCACATTCACGAGCGATCTAAGCGATATGACTGATTCCCGGAATACATTTACTTTTACGGGCACCATCTCCTGGAGGGTATTTGATGGGGGTGAAAGGTTCGCAAAAAGGAGAGGGGCCTTTTCGGCATGGGAGCGGGAAAAGGAAAGATTCAAGAGTGTCCGCGAGGAGGTCCTTTCTAACATCAAGAATGCATTCTATCTTGCGCTCGGAGCAAAAATGATCGTTGGAAAGAGACAGGAGGCGGTACAGGCCTCCCAGAAAATATATAATCTCATCCGGGGACGATACGATGAAGGCGTTGCGAAAAAAAGCGAGTTATTACAGGCTGAGGTTCGGCTGCTCAATGCCAAGATCGATCTTCAGAGGGCGCGCAAGGAATATGAAAAATCCCTGGAAACAGTACGGTCACTTATCATAATTGAAAGCAAAGACCCTTTGATGTGGAAGGCCCTCTTACAGCGCCTTCATACCGGGCTGATTACAAGACCTTGAATGACAGGGCCCTTACCGTAAAACCGGAGATCATAGCCCAGCAAAAAGAAGTGGACAGGCTGATGAACGTCTATGACCAGACAAAAAGCGCCTGGTATCCCAAGATTGACAGTGCCCTCCAGCAAACGAGGCAGGATACTCGTTTTTTTCCGGAAGGCAGGAGTGATGCCGTTATAATCAGTTTTACCTTTCCTCTTTTTGATGGCGTCGGACGGTATTACAACATGCAGGGCGCAATGAGCAATGTAAACGCCGCGAAACAGCGGCTGGCCGAAACGAAAAGAACGTCAAGCCTCGATATAGCCAGGGCTCTGAAGGATTACGAACAGAGCATTGACGATATTGCCATGTATACCGAACTTGTCCGTGAAGCAACATCAAATTTCAATCAGCTGTATGGAGAATATCTCGAGGGAAAGGGTGATATTCTCAACCTCCTTCTCAGCGAAAGAGATCTCGCCGCGGCAAACGAGAATTATGTCAGTTCCCTGGCGAGGGCCCGTGTTTCACTGACAGTTCTTCAGAGGGCGGCCTATATAGAGGATCGCTACTAATGAAAAAGAAGATCATATATGTCGTGGCTGCCCTGTGTGTCATAGGGCTTATCGTTTTTGCCGTGACCCGGAAAGGGGACAGGCAGAAAACCGGGGAACCTTTCACGGTAAAACGGGCCAACGTGACATATTCTACGGAACAGACGGGGATCATCAAGGCGCAGGTGGGCGCGATAGTCAAGGTTGGCACGCGTGCGACCGGCATCCTCAGGAGGCTCAAGTTCCAGGTCGGTGATTTTGTCAAAAAAGGTGATCTTATCGTCGAGATCGATGATCGCGAGATCCTCGCAAATCTCCGTAATGCAGAAGCAGTCGTTGACGAGCAGCGCAGGGACCTCGACGCAAAAAAAGCCCAGGATGTGTATAACCAGACAAATTACGAAAGAGAACAACGCCTTCTGGCCAAAGAATATACGACGAAGGACAGCGTTGAAAAGGCGAAACGCGAGCTGGATGTCTCCCGCGCCCAGGTGGAACTCGGGAAGGCGAAGGTAAAGGAAGCGCAGGAGAAGCTCAAAGCCCTTAGTATCAGCCACAGTTATACGAAGATCTTTGCGCCGATCTCCGGGTATATTTCAGCCGTGGCGACACAGGAGGGCGAAACGGTCGTATCGGGATTATCCGCCCCGAATCTGATAACCATCATTGATCCCGCCAAGCTCGAAATGTGGATATATGTCGATGAAACAGATATCGGCAGGGTCAAACCCGGGCTCAAGATAGAATACTGGGTCGACGCTTATCGCGACAAGATATACAAGGGGGTCATAGACCGTATATATCCCCAGCCCGAGATCAAGGAAAATATTGTATATTACCTTGCCATAGTAAAGATCGACCCCGCAGATGCCCTGACCCTGAAGCCGGAAATGACGAGCCATGTTAAGATCATAATCGAGGAAAAATCGAATGTCCTT
The DNA here is from genome assembly GCA_963823725.1 of uncultured delta proteobacterium. GTDB lineage: Bacteria > Desulfobacterota > Syntrophorhabdia > Syntrophorhabdales > Syntrophorhabdaceae > Delta-02. The sequence goes on along the minus strand of CAWGMJ010000014.1, from coordinate 5,713 downwards.
GTGGTCCCCAATGGTGCCGTGCGTTTCGAAGACCGAAAAAATGTGGTTTATCTTAAGGTCAACGGCAAAATGGCCCGGCAGGAGGTTGTTCCCGGTGTCAGGGACCAGAAATATACCGAAATAACTATCCGGACTTTCCGAAGGGCAGCAGATCATCGTGCCTGCCGTAGCGCCGGCCGCAAAAAAGCCCCAGAATAGTGCGGGCCCCCGAAAGTGATCGATCTTAAAAACATAAAGAAAAGTTATTTCGTAGGAGACAGGGAGCTGCTGATATTAAAAGGTATCGACCTGACAATAAACAAGGGAGAGTTTGTTATCCTCATGGGTGTTTCCGGCTCGGGCAAAACAACGCTCATGAATATCGTCGGCCTTCTCGACAAGCAGACGGAAGGCGACTATACCTTTGAAAAGACCGACGTTAACGGGCTGGATGACGAAAGCCTTGCGGATATGAGGAACAGGTACATCGGTTTTGTCTTTCAGCAATTTTTTCTCCTTCCGTATCTCGACGCTATAGAAAATGTCCTGATACCGATCGTTTATTCGAAGAAGGATATAAAGCATCCCCGGGACAAGGCAAAAGCCCTCCTTGCGAAGTTCGGGCTCGAACACAGGATCCACAATAAACCGACACAGCTTTCGGGAGGCGAGCAGCAGCGGGTCGCAATTGCCCGGGCCCTTGTCAACGACCCGGAGCTTATACTGGCAGATGAACCGACCGGGGCCCTCGATTCAAAGACGAGCGGGGAAATAATGGACCTTTTCAAGATGCTCAATGATGAGGGAAAAACCATCATTGTCGTTACCCATGATCCCAAACTGGCTTCCTTTGGAAAACGCCTGGTCAGGATAGAAGATGGCGCTATTTCAGAAGATATCACAACTTAGAGAATTTGTTGAGGAAGTATTAAAGATCCTGTATTACTACCGGGGAAGGGTTATTTTTTCATTTTCCGGCGTGACCCTTGGGATACTCTCCATCTGCATCATAATCACCACCATTGACGGGGCGAATAAAAAGGCGCAGGAGATCTTTGAGGCCTTAGGGCCCGATTCCATCATGGTTTTCGGGGGTGGGGAGAAACAGCGGGCGGCGAGAATACGCATGAATACGCTGAAGGTCGAAGACGCCGAATTGCTCGGGCGCGTGGAAGGCATCTACGATATAATGGAGGTATATTCGGCCCGGAATATCATGATGCGGTATAAGGACCGAAACTGGCAAACGCAGGTCGTTGGCTCGACAACGAATTACTTTGATTCGCTTGCATGGAAATTTCAGATGGGCACTCCCTATACGGCAGAAGATTATTCGAAGGGCCGAGGCTGTCTGCGTAATAGGGGCCAAGGTGTACGAAGAATTGTTCAAGGGTGAAGATCCGTTGGGAAAAACAATAGTTGTCGGCAAACTTCCCACACGCGTTATCGGCGTACTGGAGGAAAAAGGCGGCAGCACCGGCGGGCCGAACATTGATGACAGGATCATAATGCCGCTGACGACCGTGACATCCCGGATAGTCAACGAAAAACGTTATTTGAGCGTGGTGCGCTTGAAGACAAACAGGGACCTGGACCAGACAATAGAAGATATTCGGGCGACGCTTAAGGCAAAGCCACGGACTGATAGGAAATCTCGACGATGATTTTACGCTGAGAAGCTCGAAGGACATCCTGGCTTTTGTAACGGTAATATCCGGCTCGCTCCTTCTTTTTCTGGGAACCGCTGCCGTCGTTGCCCTTATCGTGAGCGGTTTTGTCCTGGCAAACCTTTTCTATCTGACCATCCAGGAACGTAAAAAGGATATCGGGATCAGGAGGGCCTATGGCGCAACGCAAAAGGGCATCCTCCTGTCATTCCTTTTCGAGTCGATCCTCATAACATTTATCGGCGGCATTGCGGGGATATTGCTCAGCATCATTCTCGGGAGCACATTCGAAAAATTATTTGACATCCCGATGATGTTCTCATTCAAGGTGGTAATATTCGCGCTTCTTTTCAGTTTTCTGACCGGCGTTCTGTCCGGATTGAAGCCGGCGCTTACGGCAAGCCGGATCGAACCTATCGAGGCCATCCGCGGATGATCCACAAGATATCGTTTTACCTGAGAATAGCCCTTCAAAACCTCGTAGTCCATAAAGCGAGGATGACCCTCGCATTGCTGGGCATATTGTTTGCCGTTATGAGCCTTGTCGCTTTTGGCAATATCAGCAGCGGCATGAAGAAAAAAATAGAAGCGGAAATAGGGAAATTTGGTAAAAATCTCGTTATCGTCCGGGCTGGACTGGTATTTGCGGCCGGCCGCAGCACCCGGCAATTTTCTGAATCAAAAACATTGAAGCTCAAGGATGCGCAGTTAATAAGGGATTCCCTTCCCGGTGTTGCGGAAGTGGTCCCGTATTTTGATGTCAGCTACGCCGCCCGGTATAAGGAGAACACCCTTACTGTGACCGTTGCGGGTGTCCCGAACAAGATCTTCGATATACGCAGTATCGACCTCGCTGCCGGAAGGTTCTTTACCGGGGAGGAAGAAGAAAAAGCGGAGAAAAAAGCTGTAATAGGGTTCAAGGTGTATGAGAATTTCTTTCCATCAGAGGATCCGATAGGCAAGAATATACTGATATTCCGGGTGCCTACGGAAGTTATAGGCGTCATGCAGGAGAAAGGGACGGATTTTGCCGGCCAGGACCAGGACCTGCAGGTTTATGTGCCGCTCAATGCTTTTATGCGGCGGTACAGCAACGTCGATTACATAAAAGGGATCTACGTCCAGGTACAGGATGGATATTCTTTGGCGGACATGAAAATGGCGTTAAGGGGTTTCATACGGAAAATCCACAACACGAGGCCCGAGCAGAAGGATGATTTCTCAATATTTACGATGGAGGATATCCTGAGGACCCAGGAAGAGGGCATACGGCTCGTATCGGTCCTGACGATCATTGCCTCAACCGTGTCATTTCTCATCGGAGGCCTGGGGATCTTTGCCATCATGCTCCTGTCCATATCGGAAAGAAAGATGGAAATCGGCGTGAGAAGGGTGGTGGGGTCAAAAAAGCGGGACATCATAATTCAATTTCTCTCCGAATCCGTGATCGTGGCGCTTATCGGCGGGATAGGCGGGATAATTGCCGGGTTCTTCATTACCATCCTCGTTGATCTTATCGGCGGGTTCCCGATAGTGGTATCCATGAATATACCGCTCGCTCTTTTCATCAGCATGGTGATCGGCGTCCTCGCCGGAATTTATCCTGCGATTGAAGGAACGAAGTATGAGCCGGTAAAGGCACTGTATTCGTGAGGCGTGAGGCGTGAGGAGTAAAACCGTTCTAAGTTCTAAGTTATGTATTCTACGTTAAAGAATCATAGAGGCCGTCATCCAGGCAAAACCGGGATATTACAAAAGTATTCGTCATTCCGGCCTCCGGGATTTAACAATCCCATTACCCATCACCGATTACCTATAACCTATTTTTTCTCTATTCCCTTGATCGCCGTGTTGGCGAGGCGGGTCAGAACATCGTTGGATGAATTTCGGGAAACTTCCTGGTACATCTTAAGCGCTTCATCGCGTTTGCCCCGCATCATGCTGATATTGGCGAGATATAATTTCGAAATATAGCGGGGTTTCCCGCCCGCCTGGCCCGCGATCTTTTGAAAGATGACTTCTGCTTTATCAATATCCGCCTGGGCCCTTGTCTGTCCATACGCGTCCATTGCACGGATCCCCTGGGCAAGCTGATACTGTGTATTCCTGTCCTGATAATTGGCATATATGAACCAGGATGCGACAGCTGCTATTATTATGCACAGCGCTGCAAGACCATAGATGCATTGCCGGGTATTTTCCTGAACGTACATCAGGACCCATTCATAGGCCTGCATCAGTATATCCGGTTGATGGATGATCTCTTTCTCTCTTTTTCTTGCCATAGTGGTTGGTATTTCACCATAGATACAATGCCATGTCAATAATCAATATCTCTTGGCGGCGTGCTGATAGACATGCACCCGGCGCAGGTTTTTCTCATCAAGGATGCGGGAAAGCTGCCGGTCGTCCATGTCCTTCAGGTCCTGTACATGGCTTACCCCGCCGCGTTTCAATTTCAGGTAGTTCTCATATCCCAGGCCCTTCATGTTAACCAATTGCAATATATCAGCCTCGTTCGGCCGGAGCATTCCAGGATCTATTGAGAGATTTGTTCTCGCGCCGGATTCCAGCAACTTCTTTTTGGTGTCCTCGGTTAAAAAGGACAGGTCTCGTATCGGAGTGGTGTAAGAGAAGACCGTATAGCGGTCGATCATGAGGAACGACAGGGCGGATATCAGCGCAGCAGCGCTTAAAACAGCCGCGCGTGCCGCGGTTCTTTTCCGGATGCCCTGCAGGAAGTCGAAAAAAGCGACCGTCTCCACAGCAAAAACGGGGAAACCGATATATCCCACGATGGGCATTTCGAATACTTTCATCCCCTCAAGAAAAGGGACGGTATAGATCCACCGCACAGGAGAAATGAAGTTCCAGTTCTCCCACAGGATCCCGCAGACCAAACCTGAGGCGAGCGCGGCCAGCAGCCGTCCGGGTCTGCCCTTTTCGAGATCTGCCATAAATGACCGGTATCCGGCCCGATAATTGATGCCGTCGGTCACGAATATCCCAAATACCCAGGCGAGGCCGAAGAGATATCCCGGCATGAGGAGCGTCAGGAAAAAAAGGAAGGTGCCTGTCATTATCGCCCGAGCCGCGTAAGACCGGACTGTGAACGGGCGTGTCCTTAAGGATGCGAAAAAAGGATAGACGGCCTCGAATGTCAGGCAAATGGCGGGAATGACCGTTCCGTAGGCGAGAAAATAACCGGAATAACGGACCGGCGCCTTAAACGGGAGATTTATATAAAACCAGTTTTCCAGACGAAGATTAATGAGTTCGAAGACGCACCAGAAACCGCATGAGATCATGACCATTTCGGGCAGGTTCCTGTTCAGGAACATAGGTTTTCCCGATCTTAACCAGAGGATCGTGTCGAGAATTATAATGTAGGCCCACCAGGACGTGACAAAAAAGAAGTAGATGAGCGGCTCCCACCGCGCTGCCAGCGCAATATGCCCCGCAACGTATAAAAACAGTGCGAAAATAACGGGAATAGTTCGTGAGATCACATAGAAAAACTAAGAATTATTGCTTGATTTGTCTGCGCCCGAGGTATTTCCGGACCCCTGACTTGCACTGTCCGAAACCCCTTTGATGCGGGTCGCGCCGATGAAGGCGCCGGAATAATAGTCAGAACTGAGCGAATCTATCTTTACGCCCAACCGTCCTTTTCCGGACGAAGCATGGATGAAGTTGCCGTCACCGATAAAAATACCCACATGGGTAGGATATTTGGCATAACGCCTGGTCTTAAAGAATACAAGGTCTCCCACCGCGAGATCATTCCTGACGATCTTGGAACCTACCTGATACTGCTCGCGGGCGCTTCTCGGCAACTGTACGTCGAAGATCTCATAGATCTTCTTGACATATGCCGAGCAATCAAGCCCTCGCAGGGTATTACCGCCGTACTTGTATGGTGCGCCCATGAAGCTTTTTGCAACCTTGACGAGCATATATTTCTCGTCGTTGTTCTTCCACGGCTTCATCGGAAAACTTTTGAACGTCACGATCTCTTCGCCGTCACCGTTTTCTTCTATTATCTTGGGGATCAGAATGGTCTTTCC
>CAWGMJ010000013.1:0-64491 GCA_963823725.1 uncultured delta proteobacterium | reverse complement strand
CTTTCCCCCGTCTTAACTCTTTGTATACGGACACAACCGGATCAAAACCCGGAAAGGAGGAAAACATGTGGCTTTGGTATTACGTGCCTTTTTCAGTTTTATGGTGGGCTTTCCCTCTCATGTTCATAATCTGCGGGGTGTTAATGCTCCTCATGATGAGGATGTTCTTTACCGGCCGCTTTCCCTGCGGACCAATGCATTGTATGGGCAAACATGCCGGCAATGATCACACAAAGAACCCGGAGGAGAACGAGCGATGAAAGTATCCGCACCACAGGCATACGACCGAACAAATGAATAACAGGAGGAACGAACTATGAATATTGTGAAAACATGCCGTGAAGGCCAACAATCGCCGGACAGCCGGCCCGCATATGAAACGGTGCGGATAGCCCGGACACAGAATATCTGTCCGATGTGCGAAGACTATGCTGTACGGCAGGCATCAAAACCCGTCGTGGTAATGTGCTGTGAAGGGGCATGCCTGAGGGGTGAGATCGCCCGGCAGGCGGCGAACAAGGTCTGTCACAGTCTGGCGCCCGGGAAAACCGCCCGCCTGTGCCTTGGCGGCGCCTTTACGAAGGATACGGGACAGCGGGGTCTGGTGCGCAACGGAACGCGGGTCGTCGCCGTTGAAGGGTGTTTCCTCGAATGTGCGAGCCGGATGATGAAGGGCGTGATCCCGGACCTGCACCCGGAGGTAATCCTCGCGGACACACTTTACGAATTCGACCGAAGCCTTTTCGGCATAGATGATATGCCCGAGGAGCAAATAAAGTTACATGCTGAGCGGGTAGCGGCAAAGATCGCAGAGATGTTATAATTAAACTATGGAACCACTTACATTCAATGGGATTTACGAATCCTACAGGGCGAGGGTGACCCGGTACCTCGCCCGTATGGTAGGCGATGTCGAGGCCGAGGACTTGAGCCAGGAAGTGTTTGCCAAGGTCAGCCGTGGACTGGAAGGGTTCCGGGATGAGTCGAATATCCTCACCTGGATTTACAGGATCGCCACAAACACGGCGCTCGACCGGCTACGCAGCCCTTCTTTCAAGGCAATTGAGCCCGTTGAGGACATTGATCTGGTTGCGCTGAAATTGGGCCAAAAAGTCCCGACCATCGAGCAGCAGGCAATCAAGAAGGAAATGAGCTCGTGTGTCCGCAGAATTGTGGACCGGCTTCCCGGCACTTACCGGACTGCGATCGTGCTGAGTGAGATCGAGGGCTTCAAAGATACAGAGATAGCAGATATTCTGGGGATGAAACTCCCCGCCGCAAAGATCACACTGCACCGTGCCCGGGCCCGCCTTAAAAAAATGTTGTCCGAAGAATGTGTTTTTTATCGGAACGACGAAAACGAACTGGCCTGCGACAAAAAACACGGGGACCCATAAACCGTCCTTATTCCGATGCTTGCAGAATAAGTCCACTTAATTCCTAACAAGATTCGCCGCGAAGCGACATCCTGACAGACTCGTTGTTATTGGGGCCTTGCATCCAATGTCCGGCGGATGGCCCGGTCCAGTTCAGACTTTGACTGCGGTTTCAAAAGAAATTCCCTGATCCCGGCCTTCTTGGCCTTGTCCGGAGAAATTTCGTCGTTATAACCCGTGCAGAGAATGATGGGGATATCACTGCGCATCTGAAGCAGTTTTTTCGCGAGTTCCACGCCGGTCATGTCCGGCATGGTATAGTCCGTAATGACAAGATGGAACCTCCCGGGTTCCTTTTTGAAGATCCTCAGTGCCTCATGGCTTCTTGTCGTGGCCTACCACATCATAACCGAACTGGGTCAGCCTCTCATTGTTGAGTTCAACGAGCATATCTTCATCGTCAACGAAGAGTATGCACTCCTTTCCCCCCTTTACGGGAAGTTCCTCATCGGCCGCGGTCTTCCTGCCTTGTCTATCTTCGGCAGATAGATGGAAAATAGCGAGCCCTTTCCGGGTTCACTTTCGACCGTCAGGAACCCGCCGTGGCTCTTCACGATGCCATGGACCACGGAAAGTCCGAGGCCCGTCCCTTCCCCATGGGCCTTGGTGGTAAAAAAAGGATCAAATATCCGCTCCATGACCTCGGGTTTCATACCGCAGCCGGTGTCATGCACCTTGAGTGTTACATAATCCCCCGGTTTCATGCCCGGAACGGGCATATGATCACGTCCCTCTTAAAATGTTCCCTCGTCACGCTGATCTCCAGCACGCCGCCTTTCCTTCCCATGGCCTGGACACCATTGGTGCAGAGATTCATGAGGACCTGGTGTATCTGCGCGGAGTCCGCCAGTATTGTGTCGTCACCGGTCAGGCCCTTCGATCGTATTTGAGTGGTTGCGGGGAGTAAAGGCCGGAGCAGTTTAAGGCCTTCTTCCACTATATCGCTTAATGCAACGGGTTTTTGCTCATGTTCGGCCTGGCGGCTGAAGGTCAGGATCTGCTTTACAAGATCACGCCCCCGATGCGCCCCTTTGAGCACGAGTCCCAGCCGGTGATATTCGGGGCTGTCCGGGTCCATATCGTCCCTCACCATTTCGGTAAAACCCATAATACCGGCAAGGATATTGTTGAAGTCGTGGGCGATGCCCCCGGCGAGGGTACCGATGGCCTCCATTTTCTGGGACTGGCGAAGCTAGCTCTTCAGCTCGCTTCCGCTCGTCCATCTCGCGCTGAAGCGATTTATAGGCTTCGCTCAACTCGACGGTTCGTTCCTGCACGCGAAGTTCGAGTTCATCATAAACCTTGTGCAGTTCATCCTCCACACGTTTGCGCTCGGTGATATCCCTGAAAATTCCCTGCATTATTTTCTTTCCTGCATATTCGACGGCAGCGCCCCTGATATCAACGGGAACGGATACGCCATCCTTTCTCAGGACCCTGGTATCGTTGCATGAATATGACCTTCCTTCAGCCATTGCCTGGAAAGCACCCCTCACCTTTTCAAGTTCTTCTTTGGGGTGAATGTCAGTGAACTTCATACCAAGCAATTCTTCCCTGGTGAAGCCAAGAAGTTCCTCCACCTTCCGGTTCACCTCCAGAAACGTTCCATCAAAGTCAGAAATAATTATGCCATCCACGGCATGATCCAGGAGGGCATGGTATTTTTCTTCCGATGCCTTCAGTGTCTCTTCGGTCTGTTTGCGCCCGGTGATATCAGTACAGGCGCCGATCATTCGGAAGGCATTGTCTTCTTCGTCGCGCAGGGCAATACCGCGGTCTGTCCAATAACGAAGTCCCCCGTTTTTCTGCACAACGCGATATTCTTCATCATAAGGAGCCTGTGTATGCAGATGCTGTTCCAAGGCCGTCATTACCCGGTCACGATCATCGGGATGTATTACCTTTTCCCAGGCTTCAACTGTCCTGGGGAATTCTCCGGTATTGTAACCAAGCATCGCATCTATGTCACCAAACCATTCGATCTTACCTTCCGTGATATTCCAATCCCAGATGGCATCCGTAGTGATCAGCGACGCTATGAACAACCGTTCTTCACTCTCCTTGAGCGCTTTTTCCGCCTGCTTGCGGTGGGTGATATCGGCAATGAATCCTTCAATACAGGGGGTGCCTTCCTGGAGGCATGCTAATCGGGCATTTATAAGGGCCCAGAAAATAGTGCCATCTCTCCGGCGCATCCGGCATTCAAAATTATTGAGGTATCCTTTTTCCGTCAAAAGACCCAAAACTTTCCTTCTGTCATCCGGATCGGCATATATCTGGCTGGCGATATCGGTTATATTGTTGACGGCTTCTTGCGGAGATTCGTAGCCGATCATCCTGGCAAAAGCCATATTTGCATCCACTATCCGGCCCTCAGGTGTCGTATAGTACCCTCCTTCGCCAGCATTATTAAAAAGACTTCCGGAACCTTTCCTCGCTCGCCTTAAGCGCCTTCATCGTTTGATTACGCTCTCTAGCTTCTTCCTCATACAATTCGTATCCTCTGTTCCAGATCCTCTTGGGTGGGTTTCTTACTCACTGCAGTTCCCCTTAGAGTGATTATAGCAGGGTTTGTGGAGTATGGAATAAATCAAGGTAAACGTTGAAATTCTAACAAAAAGACGCATTGCGAACAGGCAACATTGCCTTCTTAAACTGATTATAGCAGGGTTTGTTAAATATGGAACACGGCCGTGTCCGCTTTATATAAAAGGTCTGGAACAGCGCCTGATGAATATGTTGCTTTTTGCAAAAAATCCTTTTATAGTAAGGTGTTGTTTGAAGGGGAGTAGCTTCGAAGGCAGGATCAACATACTGGGGAAACCCTGGTTCTGCCGTTGGTAAATGAGCCAATAAGCGAGACCTTCAGCGAGGATAACCCGCTGAAGGTCTTTTTTTTAGACCAGGAGGACCTTATGAGCGTTTATCTCGCATCTGTCATTTTTGTCGTTCTCGCTGAAATGGGTGATAAGACCCAGCTTCTCGCCATGGCTTTCGCCTCACGGTATCGCTGGCAAACGGTTTTAGCTCGGCGTATTCGTGGCAACCCTCGTAAACCATTTCATGGCGGTTGTCGCGGGCAGTTACATAACACGGATCATTCCCATGCAGTATATCCAGATAGGGGCATCCGCGTCTTTTATACTTTTCGGCCTGTGGACGATCCGCGGCGACACCCTGGAGGGGGAAGACAAACGATTCAATTTCAGTCCTTTCTGGACGGTCGCAGTCGCCTTTTTCTTTGCCGAAATGGGGGACAAGACCCAGCTTGCCACGGTCGCTCTGGCAACAAAATACAATGATATTATAACCGTATGGCTCGGCACCACGACAGCCATGGTCATTGCCGACGCTATCGGCATTATTATCGGGATCGTTCTCGGCAAAAAGATACCGGAACGTGCAGTGAAATGGTTTGCGGCAATTGTGTTTATTCTGTTCGGTATTGTCGGACTTAAGGAATACCTTCCGCCAAAATATGTCACGATCCCCAGCATGGCCGGAGGCATTGCATTCATTATCCTTCTGATGTTCCTGGTCGTTAAAATGGCCGATTCAAAAAAAAAGAAATTGGCCGAGGAAACAGTCCCGATCGACCCGGATAAGTGACCGTAAAGAAGCGACTTTTTTCTGCTGACGGCTTTTTTGACTCAATTAAAGATTATATGATATCCTATCGGGAATATTTTGATATCTAATAGGAATGTTTTTACTACATAAGGGGTAGGTGAAAATGAACACAAAATGGAAAAGGATATTCGGAACTCTGGTTCTTGGTATCACAATGTTTTTCCTTTCCTGCATAATCCTCGAAACAGCGGCGGATGCAAGGGCAGGAGGAGGAAGATCGTCCGGAAGCTTCAGTTCCGGAAGCAGGAGTTCGGGCAGCACGTATAACCGTTCGACGCCTTCGAGCCCAACGCGGCAGCCGACTGCCCCGCAACAGACGGGCACGAGCCCCGGAAGAAGCTTTCTTTACGGCTTAGGCGGCGGCATCGCGGGCAGTATGATCGGAAGCATGCTTTTCGGCCGTTCAGGATTTGCTGGAACGGGCGGAGGCGGTGGAGGGTTTGGCTTCGGGGATATCATAATCCTCCTTATCATTGCCGGCGTCCTCTATTTCGTTTACAAGCGGTACAAAGCGAAAAAACAGATGCAGATGAGCGCAGCATCTCCGGGGGGATATAGTTCCTCCTATGCATACAGTGAACAACCGGCCTATGATTACGGCAATACCGCTTACAACACTCAGCCCGCCGGCGATCCCGTCGGTGACGGTCTCAAGCATATTGCGGAAATGGACCCTTCATTTAATGAAAACGCCTTCCGCGAAAAGGCCGAAGATCTTTTCTTTAAGATCCAGGGCGGTTGGACGCGGCGTGATCTGACTGTCTTCAACGATCTTCTGACGCCCCAGATGCGCGATACTTTTCAGGCGGACATCAACCGGTACATAGCCGATAAGAAGATAAACCGTCTCGAGAATATTGCAGTACGGCAGGTAGAGATCGTCGATGCCGTTCAGGACCAGGGTGAGGAATATATCACAGTCCGCTATACGGCAAGCCTTCTCGATTTTATTACGGACGAGGCGGGCAGCGTGCTCTCGGGAAGCTCGACCGATCCGGTCAAATTCCTTGAATACTGGACATATACACGCAAGGTCGGCGAACGCAGCTGGCGGCTTGCGGCGATCACTCAGGAACAGGATTACAGATAAACAACCCTGATAAATGACCGATGACCTGACAGCGTGATACCGAGCCCCAGATACTCACTGTCCGGTCATCGGCAGGTTCAGGCAAGACATACCGGCTTGCCGAACATTACCTCAAGGTGCTTCTCACCAGCGCCCTTTACGATTCCACCCTTCAGACACGCATGGCGAACATCGTCGCCATAACATTCACCAATAAAGCTGCACAGGAGATGCGGTCGCGCATAATTGACTGGATGAAGCGCATCATCCTGGACATACCCTTTGATAATTCCCCGGTCAAACCTCTTGATGCGATCATGCAGGGCATAACGACAATGCCGGCCGGCCTCGACGGACCCGACGATGCCGGCCCCGCTGCCGAGCGGACGCAGAAGGTCCGCGATTACCTCATTGAGGCGATGGACAGGCGCTTTTCAGAACTTCTCAATGAATTCGGCCACTTCAATGTCGGGACGATCGACAGTTTTGTCAACCTCACGCTCAAGGCATCGGCCATGCAGCTCGATCTGCCGCCGGACTTTGATGTGACGACCGAAACACAGGAGCTTATCGATTGCGCTCTGCAGGAATGCCTGCAGAAAACAGGCGAAGATGCCAGGGTCCGGGCGATCTTTGACAAATTCATTGAGAGCTATATTGACCTTGAGGGCGATCAAACAGATTGGGTCCCGAAAAGGTCCCTTGCATCGACGATCACGACATTATGGAATGAAGAGACCCGGGAAAACGAGGAATTTTTTGTCCCGCCCGACATCGCATACGGCGCGCACAGGTCCGCGCGCGCGGAAATTGCCGAAACAGCCCGCCGCCTTCTTGATTCATTCTCCGCAAAGAACACTTTGCGTCCCCTTGCCAACGTCGTGAAGGCCATCGAGAAGTGCTCAACGGAACCGCTCGCTTCAAGCGCTTATTTCAATCGCGACCTGGAAGACTGTGTAACAAAAGGAAGCAGCCCGCCGGATGACCGGGATACGTACTGCTCTGGAATAACCTGATCATCGCTCGGCGGTCGTATGCCGAGATCCTGTCGGTGTCGAAGTGTCCTTCCCTATCTCGAGGTATTCGGGCTTTTCAAACAGATATTCACAACGGAGATACTATCCCGCAGACGGGTTATCCCGATCGAACAATTAAACCGGCTTCTCCAGAATATAATGGACCGGAAGGATTTCATACCGGAGATCTACTATACGCTTTCGGAACAGTATCTTCACTTCCTGATCGATGAATTTCAGGATACCAGTCTCCTGCAATGGAAGAATATCGAGGTCCTCGCCGATGAAGCGTTAAGCCGGGGAGGCTCCCTCTTTCTCGTTGGGGACAAGAAACAGGCCATCTATCGATGGCGCGGAGGCAGGGCCGAACTCGTCGACGATGTGACAGACGGTATGATGGCGATCTACGGTGTAGAAAAACTTGATCTGGATACAAACTATCGCAGCGGGGAGCATATCGTTTCTTTCAACAATATCTTCTTTGATGAAAAGAATCTTGCGGATCTTGCGAGAGCAGTCCTCGAGGGCCATTCTGAAAAGGAAATTGAAGATTTGACCGGTCCATACCTCAATCCGCGCAAAAATTTCTCGACGCGAAGCGCGAATGCGGGATATGTATCCATTGAATACCTCGACCGGTAGGCAGATGGTGAGGTGAAGACGCCGCGGGGCCCCTGACAAAAGAAGAAGCCGGTATCGTTGTCGAGGAAAGGATCCGCGCTATTATAAAAGATTTCTTGGCCGCGGGGTTTATACAGAACGCGACATTGCCTTTCTTGTCAGGACCCGCGAAGAAGCAAGGACGGTGGTCGGGATCCTTCTTTCCATGGACCTTAATGTAGAATCCGAATATACGGTCAGCATAAAAAATAATCCCCTTGTACGCGAGATTATCAACTTTCTCAGATTTGTCGACAAACCCGATGACGATCTGTCATTCGCGTCATTTATCACGGGAAAGATATTCAGGCAAAAAACGGGCATGGAAGCGTCTGCGATAATCAATTGGCTCACAGGAAAACGCCTGTCGCGGCCTCCTCATTCGCTTTATCAGGAATTCAGGCATGACCATACGGAATTGTATGACAGTGATTTCAGCCATTTCATCGAGCGGTCCGGCTATCTTCCCCTTTATGATCTCACGATCGGCATTCTCAAACATTGGGAGATAATGGCCCGGTTCCCCGATGACATTCCCTATGTCCTTCATTTGCTGGAGGTCATAAAAGACCTGGAGCAGGACGGGATCAATACGATAAAGGGCTCACCGACCGCGTGGCCGGTGCTGTCCGGAGCGCCGTCAGGGGCAGGAAAAGAAGACGACAGGGCATGGCTCCTTTCTACCCCCGAATCGCTCAATGCAATAAAGGTCCTTACGATCCACAAGGCCAAAGGGCTTCAATTCCCTATCGTTATTCTCCCGTTCATTTCCCTGACATCATTCAGGTCACTTTCGGGTGCGGACCGGCAGCGCTTTTTTGAGGCGGGCGATGACGGCCTCAAGATGCTTTACCTCAAGAAAGAATACATCGAGGCATCCCCCGAGCTGAACGAACTTTACCGCTCGAAGGAACGGGAATATCTGGCCGACGAGCTTAACAATCTCTATGTCGCGATGACCAGGGCCACAGGACGAGCTCTATATTCTGCTCACCGAAAGAAAGATGAAAAAAAATTATCTCAGGGACTATCTTTTTCATATTCCTGAATTTCAACCCTGCATATATCCGGTGACCGGATCGTTCTCGGGGCGAAGAGATCTGCCGGCCGCGGCGGCGCTGCATTATGTCCCCTCGGGCGCACCTTTGACATTCCTCCGTGATCTTGCGCGGCCAATCGCAATGGGCGGTGCGCGTAAAGACCGCGATCATCCGGTGCCGCAGGGTACGGACCGCATACGATCATGGCACGAAAAAAAGGCGACGCTGTTCATCGCGCCCTTTCACTTATTCGACACCCTGCCGGTCGATGATGCCCGCATCGCCTCAATTGCCCGGATTGCCGCATCGCTCGAACATATACCCGAAAGCACGGACGATATCATCGCATCTGTCAGGGCATTTTTTGGTAATCCCGCTGTTCGGCCGGTTTTTTGAGCCTTGCGCCCGGCATCGCCGATCTATAACGAAAAGGAGATCGTCGACGGGTCGGGGAACACCTTCAAGATCGACCGGCTCATTATCCGCCCTGATCATGATCGAGGTCATAGACTATAAGACAGGCGACACGCATCCCGGCGAGCATAAGGAACAGATAAGCCATTACGGCAGGCTGATCTCCGACATGTATCCCGGCAAAGAGATACGAAAATATATTCTCTACATTGAAAGCGGCGAGGTGGTCGAGATATGAGCCGTTTGCGCGCCATTCCTTTCGGCTGCGATCTTATCAAGGAAATTGCCGATATGATCGCTGGACGGGCCTGTCATAGATGAAAATATCACGATCGTTTTTCCGGGCAAGCGCCCTTCCCTTTATCTTAAAGCCCATCTCGCGGCACGGACAGGAGGAAAGGCCATTTTTTCCGCCAGCAATGCTTCTCTTTCGAAGAATTCATCGATCGTATCGCCCGGAGAGATACCCTTCATTTGAGGATCTTGATGGCATAAATGCCGTCTGGCTTATTTTCACGCTGATAAAGACCCTGGCAGTATTCGGAGGGCATCCATTCCGCACGAAAGATTTCGGCGAATTTCTCAACTGGGGATTTCATCTTTTCATTTTATCGAACGCCTTGATACGGAAGATGTCGACAATGATGCCCTTACCCATGTCGAAAGCAATGCCGCTATCGGTTACGACATCCCGTCAAGCGTCAATGAGCTTCTCGCCAATATATCCGTGCTGAGACGGGAATTCCATGCCGCACTTGCCGGGACTCGTGGTTCACGAGAGGAACAAAACACCTGGCGGCAGCCGAAGAAGCCGGGAACATGGCTGGTTCGGACCCGGGGCATTGTCCTCTTTGCCGGCATCTTCGGCCTTACGGCGACCGAAAAGAAGGTTGTCAGGTCCTTCTGGGATAAAGACCGGGCACGGGTTATCATGAGCGGCAACCCGGAAGAATGGCCGCTCTTGAAGGAATTCGTCTCTTATCTGAAGGCAGGCGTGGAATATACAGAACCGCCGGGGATGGAACACCCCGTTATTCATCTGCATTCAGGCCATGACACCCATTCGGAGGCCCTTGAGGCATACCGGATCATTCACGAAGATATCCATACAAGGACAGCTATTGTCCTGCCGGTCCCGGACTCTCTTTTTCCGGTCTTGAATCTCGTTGCGACAGGACAGATCTGCCGTGCAATATCTCACTCGGACATCCCATGGATCGAACGGCGCTTTACAGCCTTGTTCGGAACATTCTCGACGCGGCATGTGAGCGGCGCCCGGACGGGCTTTATCCCACGGATCTTTATTTGAACGTCATACTGCACCCGTTTATCAAGAATATGTACCCTGGCACAGATCTCCGGAAGCTTCTCGTTTATATCGAGCGCGTCATATCAGGGGATGCCGCGGATGGGTTCCTTCCGGGAAGATCGGCCGTTTTGCCCGACGATCTGGAGATGACCGTTTCGACGGCATTTAACGGCGCTCCGTTCGATCCGGAATCAATCGAGGCATTTAAAAGAGTCCACACGCTGCTTTTTCGCAATTTTCAAAATGCCGTGACGATAGACGATATCGCCGTAAATCTGGAGGCTGTTCTCGAGGCGGTCCTTAATTTTACCGAGATCGCATCGTACGCATTGTCAGGCCCCATCTTCGACAGCTTATTCAAGGCCCTGCAGATATTGAGACGGACGCTTTTTGCCGGGTCCCCGTTATCCGGCAACCCGGCAAAGAATATGCGCGCCCTGCATGATATTGTACTTTCGCATCTCGGTATGGCCGACCTTCCGTTCGACACGCATCCGATAGAGCAACTGGAGATCCTCGGGATGCTCGAAGCGCGAAATATTTCGTTTGAAAGGCTTGTGGTCCTCGACGTGAACGAGGGAGTATCTGCCGGGACCGCGCCAGATCAACCCGGTGGTGCCCCTGGGTGTATTTGAAACACTCGGCATTCCGCCTCCCGAGTTCAGCGAGGCAATATACCGGTATAATTTTTACAGGCTCATCGGAAGCGCCCGGGAAGTCCACCTTATTTACAGGGGAAGCGACGACAGGCCGAGGAGCAGGTACATCGAAGAGATCGTATGGAATGAAGAAAGACGGCAGAAGAAGATAAACGTCATGCCCGTGCAGCAGACTGTTGTGCCGGTCAATCTCAAGCGGGACATTTATCCGCCGGTCATCGATAAAACCGCTTCCGTTATCTCGGCGCTCTGCATGAAAGGCTTTTCCCCGAGTTCCCTCGATGTGTATGTGGCGTGTCCCCTCCTCTTTTACTTCACGCGCCTCATGGGTCTCGAGGAACGCCAGGGTTTTTCTCCTGATATAGACGCATCAAGCCGCGGTGACGTCATTCACCGAATCCTCTTCGATACCTTTTTGCCCTTTACCGGAATACCTCTGGTAAGGGAAATGGAAAATGAGGTCCTTGAAAGCCTTCACAGGGCCCTGCAAAAACATCTCACTGAACAGAATAGTTCGGGTGAATATTATCTTTTTCGGAATATGGCGCAGTATAAGCTTGAGTCGTTTATAAAGGGCCATCTCAGGGATCTCAAGGAGCCGTGCATCGTAAGATATCTTGAAGAAAAGCTCAGCTCCCAATTTCTTATCGACAGCGTGCCGGTGATACTATCAGGAAAGGTCGACCGGATCGACTGTGATCCTTCAGGGGAGCGATACGCGATCATCGACTATAAATCAGGATCAAGGTCAGGGCAATACCCGTCACAGATACTGAAGAAAACCGATTTCACGGATATCGTTTCAATACATGACCATGTCCCTTCTTTTCAGCTTCCGGTATATATGAACATCCTTTCGGCGGCAAGGGATATTCCCATCGAAAATATATCCGCACGCCTCATCATACTCGGGAAAAATTCGGAAGAGCCGTTCTTCAAAAACAAGCAAAACGATAATGGAACCTTGATCGCCGCTTATACGGACGGCATCAGGACGGTCATAGCCCATATGCTGGACCCGGACAAGCCTTTCGCCGCATTCGATACCAGGCAATGCATGGAATGCAGGGCACGGGACTTGTGCCATGTTTGAGAGGCCGTAAGGCGTAACGTTCTATGTGCTGACGGGCAAAACCGAAAGTGTACCTATGCCGGATATGAATCTATGGTCGATCAGGTCGCCATGCCTACGTTACGCCTTACGCCTAACGACGCTCACGAATGTTTCATTCTCCCCTGCTAATATGGTATAAAAAATGATGTTCGTCGATTCGCACTGCCATCTCGAAATGGAATCCTATCAAGGCGATAGGGAAGATATTATTCGAAAATGCGTTGATGAGGGGATGCAATATATCCTCACGGTCGGTACCGAGGAGTCTTATTTTGCCGGGGTGATCGATCTTATTGAACGGCACCCGTTCATTTACGGGGCTATCGGCATTCATCCCCACAATGCCAGCGATTATAGCGATATCACCGAGGATGTCATCAGGCAAACGGTAAAGCACAACAAGATAGTCGGCTACGGCGAGGTGGGGCTTGATTTTTTTAAGGACCATTCGCCGCGGGACATGCAGAAGAAGATATTCGCACGGCAGCTTGCCCTTGCCGGCGAATTCGACCTTCCCGTCATTGTTCACTCGCGCGATGCGAGACAGGATACCGTTGAGATCTTGAAACGGGAATACAAAACGGGACGCGGTGTTATCCACTGTTTTTCGTATGATCGCGCTGCCGCAGGGGAATTCCTGGATATGGGGTTCTTCATTTCGATCCCCGGAACGGTGACCTATAAGAGTGCCGGCACACTCCGGGAAGCGGTCCGCTATATACCGCGCGAGCGGCTGCTTGCGGAGACCGACGCGCCGTTCCTTACGCCTGTCCCCCATCGCGGCAAGCGCAACCTTCCCTGGTATGTTAAGATAACCATTGCGGCAATTGCCGCAGAACTGAACATAAAAACGGAAGAAATGGCCGGCATCCTGCGCGATAATTTCGTACGGCTGTTTCTCAAACAAATAAAAGGAACCTGCTCATGAAGCCTGCAATCATTATTGTCGATATGCTCGATGGAAATTACCAGAAACCCCTTAAGGATGAGAAGGATGAAGAGAAGATCGTACCGGTTGTCAGGGACCTTCTCAAGCATGCCCGAAGCCGCAATATTCCGGTGATCTTTGCCTGTGACAGTTTTCTGGAACAGGATTTTATATTCCGCGGCCGCATGAAGCCCCACGCCATCAGGGGAACGGGCGGGACAAAACCCCTTAAGGAACTGGAAGTCGAGGCATCGGACATAATACTCGATAAACGGCGTTTCAGCGCTTTTTTCAAGACGGACCTCGATCAGACATTGCGTACATTCGGTGTCGATACCGTCGCGATCGGAGGGATAAATACACATTTCTGCGTGCTTGCCACCGCTTTCGATGCGGTATGCAACGATTTTTCTACGGTTATCCTCGAGGACGCAAGCGCCGCGTTCAAAAGAGAGATCCATGACAATTGCCTTGACGCATACAGGAATTCAGCTATATATCCGATTTTCAGGGTCATGACATCCGATGATTTCATGTCAGAGGCCGAAAAAGATCTGTCATGATGCCTTACAACAAACAGCGCAATGATGATATGCTGCCCGATAACAGGCGAACCGACCGTGCGCGGCCCAAAACACCGTATATTATTATCCTTGTTTTCCTCCTGGCAGCCGGGGGAGGTTACTATGCCTACCGGTATT
This sequence comes from uncultured delta proteobacterium, assembly GCA_963823725.1. Lineage (GTDB taxonomy): Bacteria > Desulfobacterota > Syntrophorhabdia > Syntrophorhabdales > Syntrophorhabdaceae > Delta-02. Next base: position 50,515 of record CAWGMJ010000013.1, on the reverse strand, counting down.
TCAGGATCGCCAACCAACCTAAGCCCGTTGTAATTTCGGACACTATCGAACTTAAGCTCTATTATCCCGTTCCCCCGGCAAAACTGGCCGTTAAGACTATTTCCGTTAAGGCAAGTTCGACCGAAAAGGAAAAAGCCGATGTCATTATCGCGGGGCTGAAAGAGGACAAGATACTGCCGGCGAACGTCTCTCTGACAGAGTTTGCCGCCGATACGGACGGGACGCTGCTCCTTAATTTTTCACATGAATTGACCGCCATGAAGCCAGACCCCCTGACAGAGATCCAGACGGTGTATTCAATTATAAATTCGTTCCTTGCAAATTTTAACAAGGCAAAAAACGTACAGCTTCTCGCGGGCGGACAGGCATTCTTTACGATCAACGGCACCGTCTATACGTATAAACCGATAGAATTCAACTCTCATATCCTGGAGGATTAAAATGATCGATCCAAAAATAATCCGTGAACATATCGACATTCTGGACATGGCCCTTGCACAGAGACAGGCTTCGTTCGATACCGGAAAATTAAAGGAAATAGATGAAAAAAGACGCAGTCTGATCCAGGAAACGGAGAAATTGAAAAATGAAAAGAATGTTCTGTCCAATGAGATCGCAAAATTGAAAAAGTCGGGCGCGGATGCCTCGGACAAAATAGAGTATCAGCGTTCGCTGGGTCAAAAGATCGAGACTCTGCGGACGGGAACTCAAGGCGGCCGAGGATGAATGGGAATCGCTTGCGCTCATTATACCGAACATACCGGACAGCTCGGTCCCTGTCGGCACATGTGATGAAGACAACAAGGTTGTGAAAACCTGGGGTGAGAAACCAGCCTTTGATTTTGCGCCAAAGGCCCACTGGGACCTGGGTGAAGACCTCGATATCCTCGATCCGAAACGGGCTGTAAAGATCACCGGATCACGGTTTGCGCTGTATAAATCTCACGGGGCCATTGCTCGAACGGGCGCTCATCAACTTCATGCTCGATCTGCACGTCCGGGAGCACGGGTACACCGAAGTCCTGCCGCCTTTTATGGTAAACCGCGCATCAATGACCGGCACGGGCCAGCTCCCGAAATTCGAAGAGGAATTATTCCATCTGGAAGGCGTCGATTATTTCCTTATCCCGACAGCCGAGGTTCCCGTGACCAATATTCACGCCGACGAGATACTGAAAGAGGACCAGCTTCCCGTAAAATACGTTGCATATACCCCATGCTTCCGTAAAGAAGCCGGCGCGCACGGCAAGGATACGCGGGGCTTAACGCGGCTCCATCAATTCAACAAGGTCGAACTTGTCAAGTTCGCACATCCCGACAATTCATTCGATGAACTGGAGGGCCTTCTCCTCGATGCGGAAGATGTATTGAAAAGGCTCAATATCCATTACCGGGTAAGCGCACTGTGCACGGGCGATCTCGGGTTTTCTTCCGCAAAGACATACGACATCGAAGTATGGCTTCCGGGACAGGAAATTTACCGTGAAATATCCTCATGCAGCTGCTTTACCGATTTTCAGGCGCGCAGGGCAAAGATCCGGTTCCGCAGACAGGGTGGGAAAACCGAATTTGTCCACACGCTGAACGGCTCGGGCCTTGCGATAGGCAGGACGGTCATGGCCGTCATGGAGAATTATCAGACCCCTGACGGCACGATAACCGTTCCTGACGTACTGAGGCCGTACATGAACGGCCTTGAGAAAATAACCAGGACCAGACAGGCGATAACCCGGATCCTTTGTGTGATCATGCGGGGGCGTTGCATATTTTTCTTGTCGAGGCGCATCAGGACAATACCTGAATGACACGACCCGTAAAGCGGCCCCTGAGGTCCGAACAGGCAGTTTTAGCTTTAATTTAGGATTCCTTAGGTTATAAGGTACAAGGAGGAAATCAATGGAACGGGTTGGTATCATTGGCACGGGGAATATGGGGGAGTCTATTCTCAAGGCCCTGCTGAAAAATAGCGTCGAAAAAAATAATTTATGCTTTATCGAGGCAAAAAAAGAAAGGGCCCTTTATATTGCAGACACATACGGTATCGATGAGGCCCGTGAAATGACCGAACTGGCGAAAAGATCGGATATCATGGTCCTTGCGGTCAAACCGCAGGATGCTGCAAAGATCTTGCCGCGAGATCGCCTCTTCTATGACGGGTTCCCACATCCTGATATCCATAATGGCGGGCATAACGATATCCAAGGATCATTTCCCTCGCGGGCACACCGATGAGGATTGTAAGGATGATGCCGAATATTGCTATCAAGGTAAACCAGGGTGTTATTGGAATGACGGCAAGCGACGGATATTTCTGCCGATGAATTTTCTGCCATCAAGTCGCTTTTCTCGAATGCAGGTCTTATAGTAGATGTAGACGAAGGGCACATGGACGCAATAACATCTCTCGGCGCAAGCAGCCCGGCATTTTTTCTTCTTTTCCTTGAAGCCATGATAGATGCAGGAGTACATATCGGGTTGCCCCGGGACAAGGCGAAAGCCATCTCGATACAGGTTGTCAAAGGAACAATTGAGATGCTGGAGCAGGAACAGATACATCCCGCATTGATGCGTGAAATGATAACATCGCCCGGCGGCACCACGATAAGCGGACTCGCGTCGCTCGAGGCTAACGCCTTTAAGGGAAATATTATTGAGGCGATCGAAAAGGCCGCACGCAAGGCGAAAGAGCTGTCCTCATGATGAATCAATACCAGAGCAAACGCCAGTTAATGGTCGATACCCAGATCATCCGGCGGGGGATCAAAGACAGGCGCGTTATTAATGCGATGCTGAAAGTCCCGCGCCATCTGTTCGTCGACGAGGCCCTCTGGCCGGAGGCATATGAAGACCACCCGCTTCCCATTGGCGAGAAACAGACCATTTCGCAGCCCTATATTGTTGCCCTGATGTCGGAATTGCTTGGATTAACGGGCAAGGAAAAGGTCCTTGAGATCGGCACGGGGTCCGGTTATCAATGCGCCGTTCTGGCGGAGCTTGCAGACCAGGTATTCACTGTCGAACGCATTCCCTCTATTGCGAAGCGCGCACGGAAGATATTTGATCAGCTGAAATATTCCAATGTGATAATCCATATCGGGGACGGGACCCTGGGATGGAAGGAACACAGCCCCTATGACGGCATTATTGTGACCGCTGCCGCGCCGGGCCCCCCGGCTGCGCTTCTCGAGCAGCTTGCGATGAGAGGCCGGCTCATCATTCCGATCGGTGACGAATTCACGCAGGACCTCGTCGTCTTTACCCGTGAAGAAAAAAATAATTATACGGAAGAAAATTATGGAAGCTGCCGGTTCGTAAAACTGATAGGCGAACAGGGATGGAGAGAATGAGCGGAGAAAAAGATCGATGAATATGTCCGTTATGATGATATCCAGGTCGAAAGGCTCTATATGCGGGACCTTCGCAAACTGCCTGTCATTACCGTCGAAGAGGAGAAGATTTTACGCACGCAAAGTGGCCGAGGGCAACCCTGAAGCACGTAAGAAGATGATCGAGGCAAACCTGCGCCTTGTCGTCAAGATCGCGCGGAGATACGTAAACCAGGGATTGAGCCTTCTCGATCTTATTGAAGAAGGAAATATCGGCCTCATCAAGGCGGTCGAAAAATTCAACCTCGCCAAAGAATGCCGTTTCTCGACGTACGCCACATGGTGGATAAAACAGTCTATCGAGAGGTCGATCGCAAACCATTCACGCACGATACGGCTGCCCGTTCATGTTTCTTCGCGGGTAAACAGGATATCGAAGATAATCAGCGTCTACGTTGAAAAAAACGGCAGGGAACCGTCCCTCGAAGAAATTTCACAGGAGTCGGGGTTTCGCGTCGATTTTGTCAGAAACCTGTTCACAATGGCTATCAAGACCTATTCACTCGAGAGCTATATTGACGAAAACAGCAAACTTACCCTTGAAGAGGTAATTCCCAATCCCGATAATGAAGAACCTCTTTCGATCCTGGAACACACACGGCGGATGGAAGAAGTCGCCTCCTGGCTCGACGCGCTTAATTCCGATGAAAGAAAGGTTATTCTTCTGCGTTTCGGCCTTGATGGGGACGAACCGCAGACACTCGAACTGATCGGAAAGACCTTCGGCGTAACGCGGGAACGTATCCGCCAGATCGAACAAAAAGCCCTTAACAAACTTCGCAAGATCGTCAAGAGACGGAATATTGGAACAGAAAGCATCTGAATCCATACGGAAAAATCCAGCCCTTGATATCATTCGAAAAGGTTCCATAATAACCATCATTACGCTTATATCAAGGCCTCTCGGATATGTCAGGGAAGCTATCCAGGCATATCTTTTCGGGGCAACGCTCCTCGTCGATGCCTTTATCGTCGCCTTTAATTTTCCGGAACTTATCCAGACCCTGTTCTTCTCCGGCGCGACAAGCGCATTTTTGATCCCGGTATGCACAAAATATCTGAACGATCGCGAAGAATATTCACATATCTATTCGACATTTATTAATATTTCCATAATTTTGACCTTGTTTGTTTCGCTGGTATTCTTTCTGTTCAGCGGTACGGTGGTGAAGCTCATAGCGCCCGGCTTTACGACCGAAGCAAAGGTGATCACAAATAATCTCTTCATTATCATGATACCCGTTATCGCCTTTCACACGGTCCTTTCCGTCATGAAGGCTTTTCTCAATGCCAGGGAGCATTTTGCCGCCCCCGAATTATCCGGGATACTATGGAATATCATGTTCATTGCGTCGGCGCTGGTCCTCGGAAAAAAGCTCGGGATCTACAGCCTTGCTATCGGCGTGACGATCGGTTCGCTCCTGCAGATCGTGATGCAGTACCCGTACCTGAGAAGGTTGGGGATCCGCTACCGGATGACGCTGGACCTCAAGCATCCCGCCATTGCCACCGCAAAGAATTTATTTGCCGGGGCCCTCATCGCAACCTCTATCGTCCCGATCAACAGCTTTGTCGGCCGCATTATCGCGTCGTACCTGCCGCACGGCGAAGTAGCGTCCCTTTCATACGCGTTCAGGATCTTTATCCTGCCGTTCAGTCTCTTTGCTGTGCCCGTTTATACGGTGATGTTCTCGAAGCTGTCACGGCTTTATCACGACAATGATATGAAAGATTTCAAGGCCCATATAGACAGTTCGATGGTCATTATCTGCATCACCCTGATACCCGCCACGATCCTTCTGTGCTCGGTCGGCGATATCTGCGTGAAGATCCTTTACGAGCGCGGCGCGTTCACCCCTGCCGATACGGCGATGACAAACAGGGCATTATTCGGATACAGCGTGGGGCTTCTCTTCTATGCGCTTTCGATCTCTTTTGTGCGGATATTCAATGCTATGCACGACATGAAAACCCCTGCGCTCATCGGCATATCCTCCATTATAATCAATGCCATTATCGCATCGATATTCATGGTGCCGTTTAAAAATCTCGGCATCGCGCTGGCAACATCGATCGTATCCCTTTATAATTTCGTATTTCTTTATATCGTACTGAAACGCAAGATAAATTATGGCATGGCCCGGTCCGCCATGAGAGACATCATAAAATCGCTTTCGGCGGGAATATTACTGGTCCTTCTTATCGTCCTTCAACGCCGGCTGCTTCCGGGCAGCATCATTATGACGCTTGCAGTCAGTGCCGCACTTACCATCGTCATTTACGGCCTGGCTTTTAAAAATTCTTATCTCAAGATTCTGCGCCGAAGATAGAGCAATAACACGTATCGCCTTAAGGCGCATGAAGGGCTTTATTGACTCGCCAGTAACGCTGTGTTAGCATTCCTTTTATTGATAACAGTCAAGGTGAACGCTTAATGATGACAACGATAAGAGAATTCCATGTATCGCGCAGGGCAAGGGACGGGTATCAATTCAGCGATACCCTGTTCACCTTGAATGGCAATGTGGTGTTTACCAATTTTCTCGCGGCACGCAGCTTTGCCCAGAAAATGAACCAGAAAAGAGACCTGGTCCTTTATCCCGAAAACGCTGTCCGGGCAGGAGCGCTCATCGCCATGGGGCTCATAGATGAGATCCTGCATTACGTCGTCAGTGTCTATGTCGATACGACGCAAAAAAATATAATGGAACTCGCCCTGAGCCATCTGGAATCAAAACTCGGACGTCGAAGAGACGAACAGGATCATCCGCCAATTCACCGATGAATTTCCCCCTGTCGCCGTATACCAGAGGATGCTCGATACGGAGCAATATTTAAGCGGCCAGACAGAAGGCGTCGCAAACCGGCAAATTTCCCTCGAGGAAATGCTCCTTCTGTGGCTTGCGAATATGAACCCGGCATTTCACCCGTTCCTTGAGCTTTTTGACGATTCATCGCTTAAGAAAGACACCGCGTATCTCAAGGCCATTGCCGAATTACGGGCATTTTTTGACAGTCAGCCGCCCTTCGGCCCCGATGGCCAGAATATTATCGATATGCTTCGAAGCCCTGCCATTGCCGTGCCCCATTCCCTGTCAGGCCAGCTCGAATACATCATGGAGCGCTGGGGATATCTCCTCGGCACCCGGTTTATATCAAGAATGCTCAAGAGCCTTGACCTTTTCAAGGAAGAGGAGAAGATGCCCTTTATGGGACCGGGCAAAGCCGAGATCTATCGTTATACCGGCCTCGAATTCGAGCCCGAGAAATTCAGCGCCGATAAGGATTGGATGCCCCGGATCATCCTTATGGCCAAGAATATTTATGTCTGGCTCGACCAGCTTTCAAAGGCATATCACCGTCCGATAACGAAGCTTAACGAAATACCCGATGATGAACTTGATACCTTGCGCAGGCGCGGTTTTACCGGCATATGGCTTATCGGTGTCTGGGAGCGAAGCGCTGCCTCCCAGCGCATAAAGCAGATGTGCGGCAACCCCGAAGCGGTCCCGTCGGCGTATTCGCTTCATGACTATATAATCGCCGAGGACTTAGGCGGCGAGCCTGCCTTTCTTGAACTCAAGGAACGGGCGACACGAAGGGGCATCAGGCTCGCAAGCGATATGGTCCCGAATCATGTCGGTATATATTCACGCTGGATGATAGAACATCCCGACTGGTTCGTTTCCATAGATCAGAATCCCTATCCCTGGTATACCTATGGCGGAGCGAACCTCTCACACGACGACCGGGTTTCCATTCACATAGAGGATCATTATTATGACCGTACCGATGCGGCGGTAGTTTTTAAACGCCGCGACACCTGGACGGGCAGCGAAAAATTCGTCTACCATGGCAATGACGGAACAAGCATGCCGTGGAATGATACCGCCCAGCTCAATTATCTTAACCCGGAGGTCAGGGAGGCCATGATCCGCACCATTATTCACGTGGCCGGTAAATTTCCCGTCATCCGTTTCGATGCCGCGATGACCCTGACGAAAAAGCATTTTCAGAGGCTGTGGTTCCCGGAACCGGGCACCGGCGGCGCTATTCCTACCCGGGCAGAGCATAGCCTGAGCTATGACGATTTCTCGAAGGCCATGCCGCACGAATTCTGGCGGGAAGTCGTTGACCGCGTAGCCGTCGAGGCCCCGGACACCCTTCTTCTTGCCGAGGCATTCTGGCTTCTCGAGGGGTATTTTGTCCGGACCCTGGGAATGCATCGTGTTTATAACAGCGCTTTTATGAACATGCTTCGTGATGAAGAGAATTCCAAATATCGTCTCGTAATGAAAAATACGATGGAATTCGATCCCCAGATACTGCGCCGCTTCGTAAATTTCATGAACAACCCCGATGAAAGGACCGCCGTGGATCAATTCGGCACGGGTGACAAATATTTCGGGGTCTGCACAATGATGGTCACCATGCCGGGACTGCCCATGTTCGGTCACGGGCAGATAGAAGGCTATGCCGAAAAATACGGCATGGAATACCGGCGGGCATACTGGGACGAGACGCCGAACCAATACCTCATGGACCGGCACGAGCGCGAGATATCCCCCCTGCTTCATAAACGCCACCTGTTTGCCGATGTAGAGAATTTTCTCCTCTACGATTTCTTTACACCGGAAGGAGGTGTCAATGAAGACGTCTTCGCATATTCCAACCGGCACGGCGATGCGGGAACATTGTTTGTTTTTAATAACAGGTATGCGACAGCCCAGGGATGGATCCGAACGTCGGTGGCCTTTTCCGTCAAGGACGACCATGGGGAAACACGCCATCTTGTTCAGAAGAGCCTCAAGGAGGGCCTTGACCTCAATAGCAATGGAGGATATTACACAATATTCAGGGACCATGTCTCAAACCTGGAATATATCCGGGAAAACCGGGACCTGTCGGACAAAGGGCTTTTCATCGAATTACAGGCATATCAGTATCATGTATTCCTCGATTTCCGCCAGGTTGAGGATAACGAATGGCACCATTACGGGCAAATATGCAGATACCTGAACGGCAGAGGTGTCCCGAGCATTGACGAAACGATCCGCGAGATATTTCTGCAGCCCATTCACCGCAGTTTCAGGGAGCTCGTCAACCCTTCATTCTTTCGCTATATCCTCGCGAACCACAAGGACATTATGAACCGCGAGGCGCTCCTGCCCCCGGATGCCCTTGTCGAAGAGGCAAGTGTAAAAGCTCTATGATCTCCTTCACGAGATCAAGACATACCTGGGTTCGTCTCAGGACGAATCCGTGATCGTCGACGAGGTGAAACGAAAATTTACCGCATTGATTCAATCCCATCCCTTCGTACAGGATATTGTTGACGGCGAAAGCGACCTCAATATCCTTTTATCCCGGGAATTGTCCGCTTCTCACCTGGCATGGCTTTTTGTTCATATCCTCGGCGGCCTTATTGACGATCAGGGCATCCGTGAGGAGATAAGCCGAAGCTGGATCGATGAATGGCTCTTCGGGCGGATCATAGGCGAGACCTTGAAGGACCTGGGATACGACGATAAAGAGATCCATACCTCCCAGCTTCTTATCAAGATATTCACGTCCCATCAGGACTGGTGCAAAGAAAAGGACCCGCGCGCCATTCTCAATTCATTCATGGCCGATGGAGATGTCCAGTTTCTCCTCGAGGTCAATCGTTATCAGGGTATTCTCTGGTTCAGCAAGGAAGCATTCGAGGAGGTGATCGCCTGGATGTATTTCACGGGCGGCATCTCGATCATGTCGCAGAAAGACGGTGAAGAAAAGGAAATGCTTCAGGAACTGAAGAGGTGTTTTGCCATGGTCGAATTCCTGCATCGCGCCTCTTTGTCATCCGGTTATCAACTGGAAAAATTGATCAAAATAATTCAGGAAGCAAACAGATTGGCGATGGAGAAGGCGCAAGCTGCAGGTACATCCGAAAGAGGAAACTCTATAGCCCGGATCAATGTCAGACCGGGCTGGCGTTGACAGTCCGGCAGGTGTCCGTCAATGTTTCTTTTTGGAAGATGCGAGCACTTTCTGACTGCAGGGCATATTCTTATGGACCAGCATTTTCTTGAGTTCGCACCGAATAGCCACGAATGTCCTGCAGCTGCCCGATCCGTCAACCCCGGTATCCTTCGGCATCTTCGCATATTTGCACGACAGATCGCAAAAATCCAATAGACCCTTCATACATATATCCTCTTCAATACTTCCCGAAACTTTTCCCCACGTTTATTCCGAGGCTGACTGATGCCATAATGGCCTCGTTTCCCCTAGGGGGAGATCAGCAAAATAATGGCAATAACAATTGCCGCCAATGCCAGAAGGATGACCCATGGCAGGACTTTTGAGCCCTGAGGTTCTTTTACGGGCGGTTTCCGGAACCCGGTTATCGGCCCGTGACGACATTATCCTCGCACAGACAATAAATACGGCAATGCCGGCAATGCCGGCAATGGCATAGAGTGCTATTGAAAGTACCGCCGGTTTCGGCGGTCTTGTCGAAATATATACCAGGCCGCCGAAACCGATCACAGCTAAAATACCCCCGATCAATCTTGCCCAGCATTAGCGGCAAGCTGCCGCACCTCAGATCTCATACCGTCTTTCATTCTCAACAATATTACCGTACCTGTTTCCAGGTTTTATCGGGATCGAAGGCCTTGATCGCATTCGCGGCTTTCGCCGTATTTTTGCCAAGGTTCTTTTCATAAACAACGCCGTCCTGATTTACGATAAAGGTCATCACCCCCGTCATCCCGTATTGGGCAGGGTATGCGACAAGGCCGAAGCCCTCCGGTCATCCTGCCGTTCACGATATAATTCTGTGCACCGCCGGGCGCGTTCTTTCCCTGGGATGTCAGTATCTTGTAGTAATATCCATGATATGGCACCGGTTTGTCGGACTTTTTCGGCTGAGATCCCTTCTTTGCGTGCACGGGCCATGAAGATTCCCAGCGGGCTCGGCTCTTCGCCCTCTTTCGTTTCCCAGTAGAGCCCGTTGCGCGTACCCGGATCAGATATAAACTTTTGGGCATATTCACCCTGGGCGTCTTTGGACCCTGTCATCCTGGCGTAATCTTTCTGGGCGTCGACATATGCGAGACACGACTGGATCGTGTCGAGTTCGTTTCTTCCGATCCTTCTCTGCAGTATTTCCGCCCTGCCCTGTTTGGTATCAAAAAACCATTTGTCCCCTTTTTTGACGATCGGGACCGGGAAATGGCCATTCGTTATTTCCGACATACAGCAGCGCCTTGTTGTCCGGGGATATATCGAGCCTGTTCTTTTCCTCGTATGCTTTTACGAAGCGTTCGTAAAGGTCCTTATTGACCGCCTCGTCACGCGATATGACAGCATCTTTTCCCGTCGGCCCGAAGAGCGCGGTCATCTCTTTGCTGTCCTTCGATCTTGCTGCATTGAAAAGCGCCTGCGATGCATCCTCGGCCGAATTGAATGTCTTTTGCTTCACGGTTTTTGAAGCGGCCAACCCTTCCGAGTTACCATCACAATACCGGCAAGCAAGACGGCGATGCAGAAAAATATGCAGAATCTGTACATCACTCCTTGATCTATTCATAACGCGATCCATACGTTCTCCTCCTCGTACAGTTCTATCGTGACCGGATTACCGGCGACGGCCGCCACCCGAATGGCCGAAACCGCCTGATCTCCCGGCGCCTTCGGAACGGGATCCCGGACATGCTTTGCTGGCTCTCCCGGCCGCGGTCACTCGACATCTTTGTCTCCGCCTGGCCTCTGTCCATACCTTCAAATGCATTGCCGGACTGTGGTCTCTGGGTCTTGGATTGCGAAGCCTGCTGCCCGCTCCTGCCGGTCCTGGGACGGCCTTTGCTGACCCGCCATGGAATCTGCTTCCCTGCCCCTGGGAGCCCGGGACGGTTGCCAGCCTGCTGCCCGCGGGAATCCGGTGTGTAGCCCCGGTAGTCTTTTCGCGTGTCTGATCCCGGCCTCGTCTGCTGGCCATATTTTTCCGCCGTTGCCTGGTCCTGATAAGCGACGCCCTTCCTGTGGTCCGGGTCGTGCTGCCATTGACCGGTCCCGTTAGGATTTGTCGATACCTTATTTACATAGGCATTCCGGTTGATCTGGTTGTTGATGGTCGCGTTCTTGTTGACATTGACGTTGACGTCTCCATGATTCCAGTTGCAGTTGCCCCAGGCATATCCCCAGGCCGCTCCGACGGCTACCCCCGCGGCAAAAGTAAACATAGCCGCGCCTGCCGTGTATCCGGGCGGGTAATAAGAAGTACGGCGGGTACGCGGGATACGGCCACGCCCCGTAAACAACGGTGGGATTATACGTGGGAACGTATACAACCTGCGGATCGGCAGGCTGTATGACGATCACCTGGTCCTGAACGACAACCTTCTGTTCCTTGGTCGTCTTGAGGTTCCCCTGCGCCTGTGCCTTTGCCCTTAAACTCTGGATAGTGTTCATCACATCCTTTTGCTGGGCGAGAAAAGCATCTCCCATTTTCTGCGTCCAGTCAAGCTTGTCGTTCATCATGGTAAGCACCTGGGGAAAGTTCACAAGAGATTTGACGCTCGGGTCCCAGTTTTGCTTTTCCAGGGCTGCCGTCAACTGTGACCCTTTCAGGTTCGGGTTTGCCTTTACCCACCGCGCCGCTTCCACGACTTCCAGCGGATATGTCGATGCCATAAGGATCTGCGCTATAAGATCATCGGGATACAGCGCGATCGGTGCAAGGATCTGGTTAAGTTCTTCCTGTTTGTAAACCGGCTTTGATTGCGCCGATAAACCAGCAGGGATAACCAGAGATAATACAAGGAACCATACCAACGTGTGTGCAAAAAGCTTATTCATTATGCTCCTCCTGATCTGTAGGGAACAACAGCTACGAAGAAACTGTACTATAACACCGGGTTCATCTCAACCTGATAATTGGGCCCGGCAACTCCTGATAATCAGCTTCGATCTTTCTTCGTCGAACCTGGATCGCTCTCTTATATTTCCAGCCACGAATCCGAGTAAAGCGTCTGCCCCATAAGCACGCGGGCCGTCTTGACGTAATCGGTATTTTCCCTGGAAAGTTTGGAAATATCGATATCTTCGCCGTCCATGACTCTATGAATGAGGGCCTCGAGTTCAGGTTCCCTGTCCCGGGCGATAGCGATCAATTTTTCGTCGAACGCGTCGACGATGGCCGAATAGATCCCGTACCGTTTCAGCATTATCAGGTACGTCCTGTTCATGATGCCCCGCAAATGCGAAGGTACGCCATTCGAGACATTGGACAGCCCGCAGGTCGATTTTGCCGCCGGTGCAAGGTCGGGAAGCATCATGACAAATTCTGTACAGCCCTGGATCTGCAGTTGCTGCGTATTTACGGGAAGTATGATCGGGTCGATCCATATGTCTTCCTCCGGTATGCCGTAGCCCTGCTGCGGCGGCCAGGATCTCTGCAGCGCACAGCCCTCGCTCGTTGGCATCTCGCGGGATCCCTTCCGCGCTCAATGTCAGCCCGATGAAAGGAGCATTGTATTTTTTTGCCATGGGCATAAGCGCCTCGATCCTCTCGGGCCGTGCGGAGATAGAATTGATGAGCGGCCGCGTCTCTTGCCGCCTTAAGCCCTGCTTCAATGGCCTCTGCATTCGAGGTATCGAGCGACAAGGGAAGATCGGTCACTTCCTGAACGATATTGACCAGCCATTCCATGAAATCGGGGCCCGTTTTACGGGCCGGGCCGATATTGAGATCGATCATGTCCATACCGGCTTCAGCCTGCGCCCGGGCCATGTCCTGAATCGGCCCGGCATCCCTCTTAAGGAACGCCTCGCCAAGCTTTTTCGACATAACGTTTAGATTCTCTCCGATAAGGAACATGAACCCTCCAAGAAACGTAGGTTATAGGTTATGGCGTAAGGACTATAAGATATATCCTGTTTTCTACCATTGACCTATTGACGCTATTACCTATTACCCAAGCTTTTTCAGATATGCCGGTATATGTGCGGCTTCGCGCGGGCCTATCAGGATCTTCCAGCCTTTCAGCTCTTCTTCGAGGTCGCCGAGAATCGCAGCCGCGTATCCCGGGATGATAAGGCTGCGGTGCTTGATATTGTCCTCAATGCCCGATTTCTTTATAAATGACCCGACGAGGTCACCGACGAATTTTCCGGCCGCCCATGCCGTCATGACCGAAAGACCTTCCGTATCCATGATGCAAAGCCAGCTCGGCACGCGGGAATTCTCGATCTCGCCGCTCACGATAAAATAAGTCAGCGAGAAATTGCACGTAACGACCACGGGCGAATTTTCATCCGGGTTGTTTATCGGGTATATCCCTTCCTTCGTCGTCATCGGGCGCTGGGGGTCGGTGTAAATATTGAGGCGCTGGAGAAGGAGCGGGAATATCGTCTCTCCCGCGATATCGCTCAAGATGATGATCCCTGCATACTTCGCAACGAAAAGTGAGGCAATGACTATCTCTTTCATCGGGTCGGAGGTCATCTCGCAGGGAAAGGTTATCGTTGGAAATCCGAGAGGCTTGAATTTGGATACCAGGGCCGCCCGTCTTATGGCTACCTGGTCGATAAAGGCATCCTTGACCTGCCGTTTCGATGTATCGATCACCAGGTCTTTAAGTCCCATGGCAGTCAATTTTTCCGTCAATGCCGCAACCTCGTCGAATCCGTTGCCTGCGACAGCCAGGGGCAGGGAATATTCCTTCGCGAGGGCGCCGAATGCCTCGTAATTGTCCGGGTCGCGCAGCATAAATGAGGGGTTTTTTGTTCCTCAAGATATCGAGGGCCTCCTTCATTACCGCGGCATCATCGCACATGATGATAACCGAACAGGGCCGTACGGAGGCGCTTCTTCGCAATGGCCAGAAAACGGTCCTTGTTGCCGGTAAATCTGATGGCGGCGATCTCGGGTTTCATTGTTACCCCGACCCGCTCATACTGGAAATATTCAAGCGCGGCAAGGCGTCTTTCGACTTCACCGTCATCCATCGTATCCGTTATCAGGACCCCGATGCCGGGCTTGTTGAAGAATGTCTTTTCATGGCGAAAGAGGACCGTCTCCCCGCCTATCTTTACGGCATAATCGTCAACGCCGATGGACAACTGCCGGATGGGAGGAGCGCTTGCATCTGACAATTCGCTCCGCGCGGATGTCAGAGACATGCGGACAAAGGTCAAGCTCGGTTTTCCCCGCCGCAAGCGCCATGGCGAAGGCAAGGCACGTCGGGAACTTGCACTCGCCGCAATTGGTCTTAGGAAGAAGCTTCAAGATCTGAATCCCCGTTAAAGCCATTTTTTCTCCTTTATTAAAATCGTAAGATCGTAAGTATCGGTAATGCGTTATAGGTGATGACATATGTCTTAATATGCAACTCTTTACGTCTATTACGCATTACGTATTACCTGTCACTATTACGACAACAAGATCCTCCATCGTCAAACACGGATGACCTTTTTGCGTTATGTATTCCAGTACTTCGTCTTCGGTCTTGGCGACTGTTTCGTCCGCTATCATGTCGGGGAGGTCGGGGTATCCCAGCTCCTCGCCTCGTTTCTTGAGGCGCTCGTAGATCTCATCTTTGAGCCGCTTCGGCATCCATGCGATGCGCAGGAGGCCGCCGTCGCCGCTTAAGAATTTCTTCTGGGTGATATTGTATTTGCTGTGGCCCAGGAAACCCGGCACCTGGGCGCCGCCGCCGACCGAACCGGCAAGGCTCGTGAATTTCATGCCGCACGGCGTCATGTCGGTAAAATCCCGGTCAACGGTCATGATGGCGTTGCACATCGGCAGGATGGCGGCTATGCATTCGCAGCAGCCGCATGTCGTCATGGGATCGACCATCAGGCTGTAGAGGCTCACGTTCTCCACCTTCTGCCGCGAGGCCTTCCGGATATATTCGTTGCACCCGCGGAACTGGCCGTAGCGCTCGTCGATCACAGCCCCTTTCTGTATGGGCTGGTTCGGGCCCTTCGGGATTGATCTCGTATGCCGCGCGGCAATCGAGCCAGTTATAGGCCCCGCACAGGCCCGTCCGTTCGGGGCTTATCACGCAGACGTGATTGGGGGCGAAAGACTGGCACAGAATGCAGGAGTAGAATGTCTCGACGCTCTCGTCCGTCATGCCCTCGATGCGTGCATCCCGGTGGGCATAGGACGCCCGGGCCGTATCGAGCACCTCGCGCACCTTTGCTTCATCCGTATATATCTTCATCTGGACCTTATCGAAGATCGCCCCGAAATCCTGGTGATATTTGGCGTGGATGATCTTTCCGATATCCTTCAGCGTGAACCCCTTTTCCACGGCCTGGCGCGATATCCTGATCCACGCGATATCCCTCTGGCCGATATGCATGACCCCCTGCGCCTGGTTGATCAGATGATGGTTCTGGCGCTCGAGGATCGGTTCGAAATCCTCCTGGAAATTCCTGCCCGCCACTTCCGCCACCATGGCAAAATGGAGCCGTGAGCCCGCCTCGATGTCGGATACATCGGGGCCGATGACCTCGATCCGCCCGTCCTCCACCTCTTCCATATTTTTCGATGTCGTCAGTTCGACGGCGATGGTCCTGCCGCCGCCCATCTCAAGATAGATGTCCTCTCCGCGGACGCGCTCCCCTTCGAATGCCGGGCCGTACGATACGGGGATGGGCACCTTCGCGACCTGGACCTTGAGGCCGCGTACCTCCACCGCCTTCTGCACGATCTGGTCGTGGGGTATGTTCGACACGACGTGCTCGTACGTGCAGATGCCCGTGGGCAGGACCTCAGGGATCGGGGTGTCCGCGATCGTGGGGAAACCCCAGTTAATCGCGCCCGCCGCATTGGCGTACCATTCGTCCGTCACGTCGCCGAGGGCAAGGACGAAGGCATAGGTGCGGTCTTTGTTGTATATGAGGTTTCGCCTGAAATCGCCCGGACGCACGCCGCCGAACGCCATGGCGACGCGGCAGGCGAACCCGATGGCGAAGACGGCCTGATAGATATCGGGGCCGAACGGGACAAGGCGCGTCGGCCAGCCTATCTGAACACCGGCCTCTATCAGCTGGTCCGAGAAACGGACCCCTCCGTTCTCGCCGCACATGAATACATAGAGGTTCTTTTCCTGCAATTCGAGGGCGATCTTTGCCGCGGTGGCGGCATCGGGCGCGGCGCCGACGATTGCCGCGAACCCGGGAGCGGTCCCGTCCACGAATTCCACGCCCCTCTTCCTGAATATGACATCATTGGCAGCGCCGAGCCACTGTCTTCCCGTCGCCGAGTCTTCGGAATCGGCCGCATAGCGGTCGGGGTCTTCAAGATAGCGCACCGCCTCGATCATCTCTTCGGCAAAAAATGTTGCCATGCCGGAATCAAGCGCCGGGGCAAGATAGGGAAGCGGTGTTATTTCCCTGACGGGCGGCGGGATAAGCCGGCCGCACAGGTCGAGGACCTTTTCCATGTCCTTGATCCGGGAAACGGCGATCCCGTCATCGAGTATATGATCGGCAGATAATAGGCGGTATTGGGAAACCCGATCTCCTGGTCCGGCCCGTATTTTTCAAGGGCCTTCTGATAGGTTTGCCGGGCCTCGGTGAATATCTTCCGGGCGCCGCGGATGGCCGCCGATGCAATTATCTTCGACATTTCATGTTTGACCTCTTTCAGTCCATTGCCCTGCCGCATGGCCATGTCGTACAGGACGCGGTCCCGTGCCTTGTCTATGCCAAGGGCCTTTCGCTTCTTGTCGATGTGGGCGATCATGAGATGGGCCGCCTTGATCGGGTCCGGCTCAAAGGCCCACATTCCCTTGTACATATCCTCGTATTCCTCGAAAAGATGCCGGGTCACGTTCTCGCTGCCCGAGTGTCGGCCAGGTCGTGCCGAAAACGGTAAAGACACCCGAGGCGACAAAATACTGGCCGATGGCGAGCGCCTTTTCGCTCATCCACTCAGGGGCCGCCCCTGCAACGGGCAGGTCGGATAGGTCTTCTCCAAGGCCGCCTTCCTTGACCATGGCCGTTGCCGCAATGAGTATCCGTGAATTATCGACACAGGCGCCCATGTGCAGGACAGGCGGGATCCCGATGGCCTCGCATACCTCGGCAAGACCGGTGCCCGCATAAAGCTGCGCCGCCTCCGGCGTCAGAAGCCCTGCCTTGCCGCATGCCATGGCGCTGCATCCCGTCGACAGAACGAGGACGTCGTTCTTGATAAGTTCCTTGATCATGGCGAGATGGGCGGCATCATGCTGGGTGCGGACATTGTTGCATCCCACGACCCCTGCCACGCCCCGCACCCGTCCGTTGGCAATATTGTCATTGAGAGGCCGGTAGCTGGCCCGGAAAAGCCCTCCCAGCAGGTAGGTTATCGTCTCGTGGCTGAACCCGGCCACCATATCCTGCTTTTCGGACGGAATATGCACCGGGTCGCGCCGGTTCGGATAATTCTCGATGGCCATCCTCAGGATCCGTTTCGCCGTGTCGAGGCCTTTTTCCGGATGGAACTCGATATGCTCCGCACCTTCGATCATGGCGCGGTCGGAAGTCGTGATGAGCTTTGTGTGGAAGCATTCGGCTACGTTTGCCAGCCCCTGCATCTGGCACTGGACATCGACGGTCATCAATTCTACGGCGCCGGTTATAAGCGCCAGTTCCTGCTGGAGAAAATTCCCGGCGCAGGGTATCCCGTGGCGCATGAGGACCTCGTTGGCGCTGCAGCACATCCCCGCGAGATTTATCCCCTTCGCGCCTGTCTTTTCCGCAAGCTCTTTGATCGCCGGGTCGCGGCTCGCAACGACGAGCATCTCCGGCAGAAGCGGCTCGTGGCCATGCACGACGATATTGACGTGGTCCTCTTTCAACACCCCGAGATTGATCGAGCCGAGCACCGGGACCGGCGTGCCGAACATGATATCCTGCAGATCCGTCGATATCATCGAACCGCCCCAGCCATCGGCAAGGGCCGCCCGCGTGGCCTGCTGAAGGATGTGGCGGTAATCCTGGTCGACGCCCATATGCGTGCGGTGCATGACCTCGACTATCTCGCGGTCGATACCGCGCGGCATAACACCGTGTTTTTTCCATAGCTCCTGCCTGCGCAGCGGGGCCTTTCCCGTGATATATCAGCTCACCGCTCTTGCTTGCCGAATTCATTGAGGGCCTTCTCGCCGAGTTCTATCGCGATCTCTTTTACGTCGCGTTTTTCGATGTTGATCCCGAAATCGAGGGCAACCTCGAAAAGCTTTATCTCGTCCTTGATCGAGAAATCCGGTGTCTCGCCGCGCGCGGCCATCAGAAAGGTCCTTGCAACCTCCCGGGCATGGTCCGAATGGGAGGCTGAGCCCGCGGCGATCTTGCGCGCAAAATTTCGTGGCCACCACCGTATCTACCGTCGCTCCGCATACACCGGCACGCTGTTTCTGCTCACCTTTCTTCGAGCGGGGCAATCTGCACGGCCCCATCGAGCAGACCTTGCAGCAGCTTTCCTCGACACCGATCGGGCAGGGCTTAAGCTCATCGGCACGCGAGAAGACCGTGGAGATACCCTCCCGTTCAGCCTTGTCGATCATTTCGACAGACGCCCTGTCGACGCTTTTTTCCTTACCATCGGCCATTGTTTCTCCTTCTTAAGCGCAAAGCTCGCCGATCATGTCCTTAACAAGAGATACGCTGTCCGGGTGGCGCATTACCACGATATCCGCTCCCGCCATGAAGAGCGTCATCGCCGTTACCGCCTCCATCAGCACAGACCGCTTCTTTTCATCACCCAGCTTCGGGTCATCATCCTTCGTGAGCCGCGTCTCGCGCGTCTTCCATACCTCCGGCGCGCTGTTGCAGATGATGGGGAACTGGAGTTTGGCATCTTCCTGTGTCAGCGCCGCCATCCTGTCGCGCTCCATCACCGAGTACGTATATTCGAGCCCGTAGCCGAGGCCGCCGGTTGTCGGGTCCATAATGATCTTGTCTTCATTGACCCCCAGGTTTGCGAGGAGTATGTTGAGCTGCTTCGCAAGGTTGACATCGATAGGGGATGATGCCATCACCACCTGCTTATACCCGATCGCCATTGCGCCGATCTGTTTGTAATTCTTGTCCGATACAGGGCCGATCGCCATATTTTTGCCTTCGCTGATCTCAGCGATCCGGCGCAAGAGCTCGGAATCCTTGTCATCATTTGCCGTCCCCCAGACGAGAGCGGAACATCGATGGCATCCGACAACCTTTTTCACGACCTCAACGACCTCTTCAACGGGCCTGTTCTCCCCGTTGGGGTCTGCACTCTTGAGCTGCAAGGACTATCATCTCCGCCCCGTAGGATTCAATGCATTTTTTCGCCCACAGGACGGGGTCGCTGATAACATCGCGGAAAGGCTCGATGGCCCATTCCTGCCATTCCTGAGGCTCGCTGTCCCAGACCTCGAAGGCAACCCTGGGAGGATTGGGCATATCGCCCTCGAAACGATAAAAAGGGTAACAGCTTGCGCCGCCGACCTTAACCGCCTTCGGCCCGTTTCCGACAAGGACCTCCCGGATCTGTCCTGTATATTTCACCTTAGGAATTTCAAATGCCATCTCTTCCTCCTGGCTTCATCGAACCCGATATTATCAGGCTTCCTGTTTTCTTTTCTCGCTGCCATACCAGTCATTATTGTACCAGTAACGCATCGCCGAACGTATAAATCCGAGCCTTTCATCGCGCGAGGAGAGCTTCTCGCGCCAGTTCCCGCTTTGATCGGGCTTGCCTTCTTCAAATGTCGGGCCGAGGACCCTCACCTTTTTTCCTGAAAAATCTTCCTTTTCATCATATGAATAACTATTCATACCATATCTATCCTTTCGCAGCCAACTGGGCCGCTTTGAGCGTATTCTGCATGAGCATCGTGATCGTCATCGGCCCGACGCCGCCCGGAACCGGCGTAATGACAGACGCCTTTTCTTTGACCGTCTCAAAATCGACATCGCCGCACAGCTTTGCTTTGCCTTCGGCAGTCATGCCGATCCTGTTGACCCCGACATCGATGACAACCGCACCGTCCTTGACCATGTCTGCAGTGATCGCCTTTGCCCGGCCCGCCGCCACGATCAGGATATCGGCTCTTTTCGTATGCGACGCGAGGTCGCGCGTGGCCGTGTGGCACATTGTCACCGTAGCATTCGCGCCAGCCTCTTTCTGAACGAGCATCATCGAGATAGGCTTGCCGACCAGGTTGCTCCGCCCAACGACGACGACCTCCGCCCCTTTCGTCTCGACGCCGGCTATAGCGAGAAGCTCCCTGATCCCGAATGGGGTGCAGGGATAGAAGCGTGCCTGGCCGATCATAAGCCGTCCCAGGTTCATAGGGTGCAGGCCGTCCACGTCCTTGTCAGGGTCTATTGCATTAAGGACGCGTGTTTCATTGATGTGCTGCGGTAAAGGGAGCTGCACAAGAATGCCGTGGATCTTCGGATCGTTATTATAGTGCCCGATAAGCTGTACGAGATCATCTTCGGATACATCCTCAGGCTGATCGTCCTGCACCGAATAAAACCCCAGTTCTTTTGCTGTTTTCTGCTTCCCGGTGACATAGCTCACCGACGCGGGGTTATTGCCGACAAGGATCGTGACAAGCCCCGGGGTAACCCCTTTTGCCTCGCGCAATTTTATCACTTCCTGCGCAATCCTCTCGCGAACCTGTTTCGCCGTTTCGGTCCCGCTTATGATCCTTGCCGTCATAATTCTCCCATTGTTTTTCGAAAGATCGCATAAGCATCGGATAATGCATCTGATGTGCGATCCAGTTCAAATATGGTATTTCCGGCCGCATCATTGCGTATCAGGGCCTCATCATTCCTTACAGTTCCCGTGATCCCGACCGACTTCTCTGCCGCCGTCCGTAAAAGGGCATCTCCATTCCGGGCATCGAAACGGTTGATAATGACAGCTGTCTTCCGGATATTGAGGCCCAGTTCTCTGATGATGGACAGAATTCGGGATACGGTGAGGATGCCGCGCGGAGTAGGGTCTGATATGACATAAAGGACATCGACATCCTGCGTCACGAGCCTGCTCATATGCTCCATACCGGCTTCATTATCGACAACGACAAACGGGTAATTTTCCTTCAGAGCGTCAATATATTTCTTTGCCAGGCTGTTTGCCGCACAATAGCAGCCCGGGCCTTCCGGTCTTCCCATAACAAGAAGATCGAAACCGGCCGCCTCTATAACGGCTTCCTGTACCCTGTATTCCAGCCAGTTGTCCTTGCTCATGCCGGTCGGAACATCTTTCTTGAGATTTTCCCGGGCTTCACCTATCGTAGAATGTACGGTTACACCCAGCATCTCGTTCAGATTTGAATTCGGGTCGGCATCAACTGCCAGGACCGGGCCTTTCTTCACCTCTTCGACAAGATACCGGACAAGCATTCCCCCGATGGTGGTCTTGCCCACACCACCCTTCCCCGCTAAAGCTATTACTTTCGGCATAGACTCCTCTGGAGCTTTTTCATGACCCATACTACATCATCACCCATCATCTTAATCACTTCCGGAAATGCCCTGTCATCCGTATGAGGCAGGAACATCGCAGCCATGAATTCATCCATGAACTGTGTATTGCCGGACAATTCAATATTGGTCATTGAACGCGCGATCTTAGCGGTCTTTGCAAAAAATCCCCGGGACATTGCGGCAATGCGCGCGCCGCCCAGCGATGCGTTTCCCATGAACCGGAACTTATTGACCGGCAATTGCGGGAGCAGCCCTATAATGATCGCCTTTTCAATATCGATCGAATGACCGAACCCTCCCGCTATGATCACGGAATCAAGGTCCGTAAATTCCACGCCTCCGTTCTTCAGGAGCACCGTACATCCCGCATATACCGCAGCCTTTGTTCTCATGATATTGTCGAGATCTATCTCGCTTAAAACTATGTCCCGCTCGATCCCGGTCTCAGAGGCAAAACAAAGCACGTATTCCATGCCGTTAGCGCCGTCTCGTAAGCGCATTCCCTGCCTCTGTAAGGAGAATTTCCCGTTCCGGTCAATTATTTTCGCCATAAGAAGCTCTGCAATGAGATCGATAAGGCCTGAACCGCATATACCGAGCGGACGTGCATGACCGATCGTCAGTATCATGGGCTCAAGGGTAACCGGGTTAATATGGATCTTTTCAATTGCTCCCCGGCGCGGCCCGCATGCCAAACGTTATCCCGCCGCCCTCGAAGGCCGGCCCTGCGGAACAGGATGCACTGAGCAGCCATTCATTGTTTCCGAGCACGATCTCGCCGTTTGTCCCGATATCCATGAATAACGATATCCCGTTTTGTTCCGTCATTCCCGACAACGCAACCCCGGAAACGATATCGCCGCCGACATAGGACGAGATCCCGGGGATCGAATATATGCGCGCATCGAGGCCGGGCATAAAACCCAGGCTCTCCGGACCGGACGGGGGAAACGCCGTTGCAGCCGGGGTGTAGGGCGCCAGCATGATGTATTTCGGGTCTATCCGGTAAAAAAGGTGCATCATTGTTGTATTCCCGGCTACGACGATATGGGTAATATCTCTGATATCGATCTTTGCCTGGAGAATGATGTCGGATATCAGCGCATTTATCGTCAACATCACCATGTCATGGAGCTTCGCCAGTCCCCGGCGTTTACGGCAATACATTATCCTCGAGATAACGTCTTCCCCGTAGCTTATCTGCCCGTTATAGTCCGTAGATGATGCCAGGACCATCGAACCGGCTGATAAAGAGCAGTCAATGAGTTCGGCCGAAATGGTCGTCGTCCCGATATCTACGGCAACCGCATAATGCGCCCCGTCCCTCGTTCCCCCGGCGACCCGGGTTATCTCGCAGGTGTCAGAGGCAATATCTGCGGTAATATTCCAATCCGCCTCGCGTATATTCCTGCTGAGATCGCGCAGTATGCTGAGCGGAAAGACGGGTTCGCCGCAATCGGCAATTGCCGGGAGAGTCCGCACGCAGCCGTGCGGCATCCGATATGTTGTCACTGGCATCAGGTTTCGGAAGCTCGCAATTATACCTCGCTACCAGGGGATCAACGCCATAGTGGCGGGCAAGGGCCTCATCCGCGGCGAATGAACCCATGTCGGTCAAAATAGCCGACCGTGTCAGGACACTCCTGTCAATCTGTGATTCAAGCGGAATTTCGACTATGGTATCCTCTGTGATGGAAGAGGCGCACGCAAGCCGAAAACCTATCGCCCAATCTTGTTCGGAAACGAGGGAGGTAGACGATGATTCAACGGAGCCGCCGGCTATCCGGACCCTGCATTTTCCGCATACGCCCCGGCCGCCGCACGAGGCATTAATATGCACACCCGCCTGCATGGCGGTTTCAAGTAAGTTGTCTCCCCTTTCGGCCGGAAAGATCCTATCTATCGGCAGAAACTTTATTCTGTATTCTGTAGGCATAGTATTTTAGACACATCATTCTACCAAATTATCGTATTTTTGAACATACCCTAATGTGAAGTTTATTTGGCCGGTCCCCCCACGTACGGATACCCGTTCAGTATCATAAATTAAAATACAAAACAGGAGGCAGCCGATTACTTCAACCAGTATTTTCAATAAATTAACATTGACAAATATTAATTGATATTATATAGTGTTCATCATAATGAATTATGTATAGTGCACCTGTCATAAAGAAAACATTTGAGGTCCTCTCTCTCGTAGTGGACAGTAAGAGGCCGCTCGGTGTAACCGAGATCGCACGGACGCTTGCGCTCAGCAAAAGCACTGTTTTCGGCATTCTGAAGGCCCTTCAGGAAGGCAACCTTATCGTCAAGAGCAAGTCGACCAAGAGATACGCAGTCGGTGAGGAGCTCTTTAAGATAGCGAAAAGGGTGCTGCAGGGAGGAGAACTCAGCGCCATTGCCCGGCCATTCATGGAAAAGCTCGTCGAGGACGTCGATGAAACCGTGTTCCTGTGCGTCCGGGAAGACAGCCTCGTCAAGGTCATAGATACCATTGAAACCCGGAAAAAATTGAAAATATCCTCGCCCATCGGGACGCGGCTTCCCATTACGGCATCGGTCTTCTGCAAGGCTTTCCTTGCCCCCATGCAGGATAGCGAGATCCGTGATTTTCTCAAGGAAAAAGGCCTGCCGAAGTATACGGAGAACAGCATAACCGATATTGACCGTTTTATCGAAGACATCAAGGTTACCCGAAACCGGAATTACAGTCTTGACCTTGAAGAATATCTCATGGGAGTCAGGGCTATCGCGACCCTGGTTTACGCCAATGATTACCCGGTAGGCGCCATCTGCATCCTCGGTTTTACCGGATCCATGCCAACGGAAAAATTGCCGGACATGGCCGAACGCCTCATAAATACAGCCCGCAAGATATCAGAAAGACTCTCCCAATAAACTTTCGCTAACGCTGAATTGCCTCTTCAAAGATGTTCACAGCTTCGCGCGGAATATATACTCTTACCGGTTGCGGGAGCGAAAACGGCGATGCCGTTCAACTGGTGGATCTTAACCTGCCCCGTGTTCATCGTCATGATATTCGTGCTGATAGTGAATTGCGCCTTTTTGCCGTATTTCTCGACAATCAGCTCAATCTTTCCGGGAATGCTTTTGTCTAATGCCGTAGATGCTCCGACATCTTTAAATGCTTCGCCCGCATCAACAAAGAGTTGCCTGTCAACGTCTGCAAGGTCGAAATTCATTTCTTTTGCAAGAATATGCGCTATGTCCGAATTTTCCAGGATCCGCATAGGATGTTCGATTCCCCAATAATAAAAGAACAGGTCCTCTCCGGTATGCCCGGGCGTTGTCCATCCGATATGGCTTCTCGTCGAAATGATAGGCCCCGTAACCGCTATCATATCCCCGGTTTTTGCCTTTTTTAGGTCGTTTATTTCCTTATCTGTCAGATCGTCTATGCCGAGATATTTTTGCACGATGTACTCTGATATTTTCGTTCGACCGGTCTTTCAAGACCTTTTCAATGCCTTCTCCGGTACATCGTGCCTTCTTCAGCACGGATACCAGGTCTTCATATTGCATTCGGGAGTATATTTTGTCGCTCCGTCGAACTGCCCAGCGACATTCCTCCAGTTCCGTGGTCGGATACGGAGATCACGACCGTATTCCCGTTTTTCCTTGCAAAATCGAGTGCGGCCCCTACAGCATCATCAAAAGCAAGGATGTCGCCGACAACTCCGACCGGATCATGTGCATGGGATGCCCAGTCTATTTTACTTCCCTCGACAACAAGAAAGAAGCCTTTCCCCTTTGAAAGGGCTTCTATCGCTTTCCGCGTCATTTCTGCAAGGCTCGGTTCCCCATTAAAGAATGTCTCTCCGATCAGAGTTCGTAAGCCATGTCAAGGTCTGCGAACAGGCCCCAGAGCCGCTCAGACTGTGAATCCATCATATCTTTCCGATTTGTCACGATCGCATATCCTTTTGATGCAAGCACATCGATAAGATCTTCGCCGTCTTTCCTGACCCCGCCCTTTTGGCCGGGAAGGAGGAATCTCCTGCCTCCTCCAAAGACGACATCAATATTTTGATACACCTGCTGCTTCGCGATCTCCTCGAAATCATTCCTGTCAGGCCAGTGGGAAGAAAAAGCGGCAGGTGTGGCGTGCTGAATGTTTGATGTCGCTATAAGGCCCGTTTACATCCCGGACAATTTCGCCCCCTCAAGAACCGAGGCGATCGGTTTATATGCCAGGCGTCCCGGCTCGGGAACGCCCGGGACCGTTGCACGATAGGGCATTATCCCGATCATTTTATCGTTTGATTTTTGCCCGCAGGCAAAAGCCGTCGCAGCGGGGGCAGAATCCGTTATCAGGGAATCAGCGCCATACGTCCGCATTCCCCCGACATACATTGAATCCAGATGAAGGGCGGAGCCTTTATACCATCGCGCGATCGTCGTATGGGCCGAACCCATGCCGTCCGCGACGAACAAAATAACATTTTTGGACCTCCCGTCCGCCGCATAAACTGTCGATGCGCACCAGAAAAGAAAGAGTGATCAGGAACAAAGCGCAGAACAGCCCGCTGCCCCGGCATTTCTTTACGTTCATTTCCCGCCTTTCACGTATGTTGATCTTATACTCATGTTATCTCGAAAAGAGTTCAATCTCAAGACCGGAATTGGGAGGGCCCAGATCTTGTCGGCCTGTTGCCCGAATGGTTCCTTTGCCTTCCTCCCCGTCGCCCATCACCTATCACCTATTACCTGTAATTTATTGACATAAATCAGCAGGCATTGTAGAATTTACACGCCGGAACATCGGGAGATGCGGCATAATGTATTATCCCTTACCGGTCCTAAGTTGAGAAAAACCCACGAAGTTACCAATCCCACATTGGTGGCGGCTCAACGGCCAGTCGTTGTGCGGCCATCGTCAGCGGGTATACATTATACCCTTTCATACTTTGAAGCATGCAGGTTGCCGGATATGAATGCCGGAGGTCAGCGATGAAAAAGAAACTTGTACAGTCAATGGTAGCGACGAAGAAACAGGCTGCGCTCGCACCGCCAGTCGACAGAAACAGCAGAAGATGAGCTGTATAAGACGCTGGCCAATAACCTGCAGCTGGGCGTATACATCGCTGTCGATAAAAGGCTGCAATTTACGAACTTCCATCTGCAGGAATATACAGGTTATTCGCGGGCAGAAATGATGGATATGGACCCGCTCGACCTTGTTCATCCCGATGATCGGGACAGGGCTGTTATCGATGCCTCGAACATGATAAAAGGGCTTCGTTTTTCACCCTATGAATACCGGCTTATCTCGAAGGACGGCGAAACACGATGGATCCTTGAGACCGTTGTCCCGATAATGTTCAAGGGAAAAAAGGCAGTCCTCGGAAATTCTCTCGATATTACTGAATACAAGTCGGCAAAAGTAAGCCTTCAGGAATTTGATGCCCTGAAAGCTTCGATCCTTGATGCCATACCCCAGGCCGTCGTCGGCCTCGAGAACAGGCGGATAAATTTCGCCAATACCGCCGTGGAAGAGGTCTTCGGATGGAAACCTGAGGAATTGATCGGCAAAAGCGTCACTCTTTTTTACCGGAACGAGAAAGAAGCCGAAGAGATCGGCCGGCATTTTTACAGCTCGCTGGAGCATCAGCGCACATTCGTTTCAGAATTCAACTGCCGACGCAAAGATGGCAGGGATATCCTGTGCCGGATGAGATCCGCACGCATCGGCGATGAATTGAAACAGCGGAGGATCGTGATAACATACGAAGATATAACCGAACAGAGAAAGGCCGAACAGGAACTCGCCAATTCACGTGAAAAGCTCCGCAACCTGTCAATTCACCTGCAATCAGTACGCGAGAAGGAAAGCACCCGGATCGCCAGGGAGATCCACGATGAACTCGGACAATACGCTCACCGCCCTCCAGATGGACCTTGCATGGCTCAGCGGTTCGATACCCCAGGCTGACCTGCTACTTGGCAACAAAGATACAGCGGATGAAAAACCTTGTCGATACGACAATAGAGAGCGTACACAGGATCTCGACGGAATTAAGGCCGATACTGCTCGATGATCTTGGCCTCATCGCTGCGATGGAATGGCAGGCGGGTGAATTCCGGAGTCGAACGGACATACAATGCGATGCCCGGTTCGACCTTAAGGAATCAGTAGTCGAAAAAGACCTGGCAACCGCCATTTTTCGAATTTTCCAGGAGACCCTGACCAATATAGTCCGCCATGCACATGCTACCCACGTACGGGTAAGGCTTCTGCAAAAGGGCAATGAACTGCGCCTTGATGTAAGCGATAACGGGATCGGGATAACGGAGAAAGATATAGATAATCCCGCGTCATTCGGGATAGTCGGAATACGCGAAAGGGTAAATCTCTGGGGTGGAACCGTACATATCACGGGGAAACCGTATAAAGGAACGAAAGTCAGTGTCCGAATCCCAATCAGAAACGGGAGAAAGATCATGATACGAATTCTCGTCGCAGACGACCATGCGGTTGTCCGCGAAGGCATAAAACAGATACTGGCAGGACTTGACGATATGATCGTCGAAGATGAGGCGGAAAGCGGGCAGGATGTCCTGTCCAAGATCGCTGCAAAAAAATACGATCTTATTCTTCTTGATATCTCCATGCCCGGCAAAAGCGGGCTCGAAGTGCTCGAAGAGATCAAGATCGTGCAGCCGAAACTACCCGTCCTTATCCTCAGTATGCATCCCGAGGAGCAATACGCCGTCCGGATGCTTCGTGCGGGCGCTGCCGGATACCTGACCAAGGCAAGCGCACCGCAGGAATTGATGAACGCTATACGAAAAGTATCGAAAGGCGGGAAATATGTAACTGTCTCCCTCGCAGAAAAGCTTGCCTTCGAGCTTGATGCGGGTGCCGAAAAACCCCGCCACGAAAGATTGTCAAATCGCGAATACCAGGTCATGCTGATGCTTGCCTCAGGGCAATCCGTAGGCGAGGTCGCGGACGAATTGTGCCTCTCCGCGAAGACCATAAGCACATACCGGACACGCATCCTTGAAAAGATGGATATGAAAAAAAATGCTGAGTTGACGCTTTATGCCGTCAAGAACAACCTGATCGTCTGACAGGCTGCTGAGCCGATCCGGCAATTCAGGCTATCGGATTCGCACCTTGAGGCAATACCCGTCAATTCGTCCGTACCCTGTCAGACATATCCGGTCAAACTCTACCCTCATCATCCTGACACAACAAACAGTCCCCCGCTGATACCGCTATCCTTGTTCCAGTGATAATATTAGAATAAGGATGATAGGGTCATGAAAGATACAAAGCCGCACATTAATATATGTCCCGACTGCGCCCGGATCGCAAGCGTCACCTCTGATATCGTACAGAAAGCCAGTCTGAAGACCGCTCCTATCTTCTCGAAAATGAGAGCAAGGCAATTCTCGAGGCATACGGCATAAAAACGACCGGTGCCGAGGTCGCGTCAACAGAGGACGACGCTGTCGCAGATCGCACTGCATCTCGGTTATCCCGTTGTTTTGAAGGTCCTTTCCAAAACAGTGGTCCACAAGACGGATGCCGGCGGCGTAAAACTTGGCCTCAAAGACGAAGATAGTGTACGGCAGGCCTATCGGGAGATTGCCGCCTCTTTTGCCGGCAAAGAGATGATCGGGGTAGCAGTGCAGAAAATGGCCGCCCCCGGCCTCGAGGTGATCGTGGGTTTTACGCGCGATGAAAGCTTCGGGCCGGTCCTCATGTTCGGCCTCGGCGGAATATTTGCCGAGGTCCTTAACGATGTAACGTTCAGGGTACTGCCAATTACGCCCGATACAGTCATGGAAATGATAAAGGAAATCAAGGGATATTCTCTCCTTACGGGATACCGGGGCAGTAAGGTCGACATCGAAGCATTAAAGGACCTGCTTATCAAAGTATCCAACCTGGCGCTTTCCAATCCATCAATCCGGGAGCTCGATATAAATCCGGCATTCCTCTACCCGTCGGGCTATATGGCCGTCGATGCCCGAATGTTCGTTGACAGCTCCCAAAACAAGGCATCGCATCGAACGAAAAAATGACGATCTTACCCGGCTTTTCTACCCGGGATCGATCGCAGTACTGGGTGCCACCGACACAAAGGGAAAGCTCGGGTACAACGTCGATATACAATCTCCTCTCGCATTATTTCCGGGGAAAGATCTATCCGGTCAATCCGCGAAAAGACATGATAATGGGTCTTAACGGCCTATCCATCGATCAACGATGTCCCCGAGACCGTCGATACGGCAATAATCATAGTCCCGGCCGAAGCGGCCTCGCAGGCCATAGAGGAATGCTGTCAAAGAGGTATCCCGTATATTATTGTCGAAACGGCAGGTTTTGCGGAAACCGGACAAGCCGGACGTGAGGTGCAATCCCATATCAAGTCCGTAATCGCGGCCAGCGAATGCCGCCTTCTTGGCCCCAACTGTTCGGGCATAATCAATACGCACCACAACATGGTCCAGTCGATCGGGGTCATCGATGAGCTGCGAAAAAGGCAATGTCGGCCTTATAGCCCAGGCAGGCGTTTATGCAGCGGGTATCTTAACGGGCTTAAGGCACATTATCAACTTCGGGATCATCGCGACGATCGGCAATAAAATGGACATAACCGAAACGGACATCCTGGAATTCATGGGCCGTGATGAAAATATAAAGGTCATTGCCCTGTACATGGAAGATGTGACAAGCGGCAGGTATTTCATGGATGTCGCCCGGCGCGTTGCACGGTCAAAACCCATAATAGCCCTGAAGACGGGCCGTACCGAGGAAGGCAAAAAGGCGGTTTCGTCCCACACTGCTTCCATGGCGGGAAACGATGCGATAAATAGCGCCGCCTTCCGCCAAAGCGGGGTTATCCGGGCACGGGACAACGAACATCTCTTCGGCCTGATACGCGCCTTTTCGAAACAGCCGCTGCCAAAAGGTCCCGGCGTTTTTGTCGTTACCTATACCGGTTCGCTCGGAGTTGCGGCAACAGACATGATCTACAGCTCCGGGCTTAAGCTCGCGGAGCTTGAACTCCATCTGAAAACACGTCTCTCCTCATATCTTGACGGTTACCTTAACGTCAGAAACCCCGTTGACTGCTCCTTCAGCATGGGCCCCGACCAGGCAAAGAACATCATAGAAACAGGGCTTGCGAGCGACGATGTACACAGCATCATCGTTATTCTGCAGGGAGAGATCCTCGATTCATACGTCGATACACTGGCAAACATAAACTATAGAGGGAAACCTGTCCTGTGCTGCGTTGCATGCAAAGAATTTATGATGGAGGGGGTTATTAATATGGAAAATAAGGGAATTCCCGTATACTCGACTCCTGAGGCGGCAATAGATGTCCTCTCGGAAATGTATAAATATCGCGAAAGACAGCAGAAGAACAGGATCGAAGAACTCAATCGAGCTCTTAAAAGAACGCTCCTTTACCGTTGATGAACGCCGCATACACTTAAGGCTCCTCACGCAAAATGATATCAACCTGTGGACAGATTTCGTCAAAAGCTGCTCTGAAAGATCCTTATGGATGCGTTTTCTTTCACCTTTCAGCCCCACCCCCGATAATGCCCGGCGTTTCTGCGACATAGATCCCGATGAAGAGATAGCGGTTGTCGCAGAAACCGTCGAGCAGGGGCGCTGCAAACTCGTGGCCATCTCCCGCCTCATCAAATGCGGAGCTACCGACCAGGCCGAATATGCGGTCATCGTTACCGACAGGTGGCAGCAGAAAACACTCGGCAGGCTCCTCCTCGAGGCATGCCTCGATCTTGCGCGCCATCTTGGCTATAGCGTCGTACAACGCCGAAATACTGCAGGAAAACGCGCCGATGAACAAGGTCCTCAATCATTGCCATTTCGAGCTCCACGCAAAGGAACGGAATATGCTATTGTTGTCGAGAGACCTGGGTAATGGGTGATTGGTTATAGGTAATTAGATTCAAACACAAATAATAAATTGGGATCGGAGAATATCCGATCCTTTTTTTGATTACAGGGCTTCGATTTTTCGGAATGATCGGCTATAAATATCGGTATAATTTAATACCCATTACCAATTACCCATCACCTATGACCTGTCTTTAAAAGAAATTGAGGGGAGCTGCCGATACAGTCCCCCCAATTATGGCAGACGCCGATCGTATATACGGATACGACCGGTGGATGAAACCTAAAGAAGTGAAGAAGCCCGACCGGCTAAATTGCCGGCCGGGCATACGTACATTTTTATTAGCCGAGTTTCTTTCTTTCTGATACCAGATCATCAACAACGTCGGTTCCGCCAGTGTTGACGTATCGCCGAAGTCTTCGAATTTCATTGCTGCAACCTGACGGAGCACGCGACGCATGATCTTGCCGGACCTTGTCTTCGGAAGCCCATCGGCCCACTGGATCTGATCAGGTGTTGCGATAGGCCCGATCTCTTTACGGACTGTCGCGACGAGGTCTTTCTTCAACGCGTCGGTCTTTGCAACGTTATTGTTCAGTGTAACATAGGCGAAGATGCCCTGGCCCTTGATGTCGTGCGGGAAACCGACAACGGCTGCTTCCGCGACATCGGGATGCAGTGTAAGGGCGCTTTCCACCTCGGCGGTGCCGATCCTGTGACCGGACACGTTGATAACGTCGTCGATACGGCCGGTGATCTTGTAGTCGCCGTCTTTATCGCGCTCTGCGCCGTCACCCGAGAAATATGTTCCCGGATACTGAACGAAATAGTTTTCCTTGTAAAGATCAGGGTTCTTCCAAATGCCCCTGAACATTCCGGGCCAGCAGCTCTTGATGCACAGTGCACCGCTTCCGGGGCCCTCAATCTCTTTTCCGCTCTCGACATCGTAAATACCAGGTACGACGCCAAAGAACGGCTGCATTGCCTTGGCCGGCTTAATGTCCATCGCGCCGGGCATCGGAAGGATCAAGTGGCCGCCATTCTCGGTCTGCCACCAGGTGTCGACGATCGTGCAGCGGCTCGCGCCGATCTTGCTGTAGTACCACCACCATGCTTCGGGGTTCAGCGGTTCGCCGACGGAACCCAATACGCGCAGTGAGGAGAGATCGTGTTTATCAACATGCGCATCACCTTCTTTCGCAACAGAGCGAATGACGGTAGGTGCTGTATAGAAATTATTGACATTGTATTTTTCGATAACTGCCCAGAACCGGTCGAATGCCGGGTAATTCGGAACGCCCTCGAAGAGAATGCTGGTAAAGCCGTTGCAGAGCGGTCCATACACAACATAGCTGTGGCCTGTTACCCAGCCGATATCGGCCGTGCACCAGAAAACATCTTCATCGCGAACGTCGAATGCATACTGCTGTGTCATCGATGCATACAGAAGATAACCGGCCTGGCTATGGACGGCGCCCTTCGGCTTTCCGGTAGAGCCTGACGTATAGAGGATAAACAGCGGGTCTTCGGCATCCATCGGCTCCGGCTCACAATACGGTGCAGCTTCGGCCATTAATGCTTCGTACCAGAGATCGCGGCCCTCTACCATGGGGACCTGGGTACCCGTGCGTTTCACGACGATCATTTTCTTAACTGTCGGGCACTGGGGAAGCGCCTTGTCTGCGCTTTCTTTCTGAGGAACTGCTTTTGCGCCGCGGTAGCTTCCGTCGCACGTGATAAGGAGCGAGCATTCGCAGTCATTGACGCGGTCTCTCAAAGCTTCGGCAGAGAACCCGCCGAATACGATGGCATGGATGGCGCCGATGCGCGCACACGCCAACATGGTGATTGCGAGCTCGGGGATCATGGGCAGGTAGATGGCAACGCGGTCGCCTTTCTTAACGCCCAGTTTCTTCAGAACGTTGGCGCATTTGTTAACTTCACGGTACATATCAAAATACGTATATATCTTCCAATCGTTCGGGTCATTGCCCTCGAAGATGATGGCGGCTTTCGTTTTCTTCGTTTCCAGGTGCCGGTCGAGGCAGTTGTAGGAGACATTCATCTTCCCGCCTTCGAACCATTTCACATGGAGGTCATCAGCGGCAAAAGACCAGTCCGAGACCTTGCTCTTGTCGAACATCTTGAACCAGCTCAGTCTCTCTTCCGCCAATTTTGCCCAGAATGCGTTCGGGTCTTTGACTGATTCGGCATACATCTTGTCATACTCTGCCCTGCTCTTGACGTAAGATTTTTCCCTTACCCTGTCAGGAACCTTAAACACTTTGTCGTAGAAATCCGTTTCGTTTGCCATTTTTCGTTCTCCTTCTCTTTGAAGTTTTTACAAACTGCGGCACTTACAACCGCGTTTTCTTAAAATTACCAGTCCCACAGCAGCAGAATAGAATAAAAATCATCGCTTTGGTATAGGCAGGCGGATGAATAAAATGTCGGTGTTTGACCTACAAGAAATCATAGGCTTCTGTAACATTTAAGTGAAAAGATCGATTAATATCGGAATATCTCACGGTTTTTGCAGGATCTGGCGGTCCACTTAAGAAATTCATGATCTCTTTTATCCGCCCGTCATCGATAAAAAGCGGCCAATCATTGTGTCCGGCTTGCGGGATGGTCCACATCCGTTTTTGCCCTGCATAAGAATCATAAAGCGACCGCTGGTCATAGTATTATTTCGTCGGACGAGATTCGGTCGTGTTGTATTCTGTCATTGTACCGGCTTAAATCGGTATTCTATACCCGGTATAATTAGTCTAGTACTTCGGGATTAAGGAGGGTATATGAAACTTTTCAGCATATTAAGCCTGGCCATATTATTGATCGCACTTTCGTTAAGTATCGGCTTACCGGTTATAGCCGACTCGGAAGCGCCTCCAGGCGATTATACGAAAGAAACCGAAAACGGCAAATATATCTTCGTCATGCTGGCCCCGGACAGAGGAACCTGGTCATCCAAAGATACCCGGATAAGAAAAATATACAGGTATTCCGGGTTGTATACTAACGATAATCCCTACGAACCCTTATGGAAGGTGTACTGGTATTCATTCGCTGTATATCCGAGTTCCGACGGCAAGCACGTCGTAAGGATGGGCCCCTGGGCGCAATCGACAAGTGATCTGGCCATTGCCTTTTACGAAGAAGGAAAAGAACTGAAACAATACGCTATCTCCGAACTGGTAAAAGACACGGATAAATTGCGCCACACGGTGAGCCATTTTTTCTGGCAAAGCGACCTTAAGTACAATGATAAAGAAGGAACGGTATTTCTGAAAACCGTCGATGGCCAGAGCTACACTTTCTCGGTCAAGACGGGAGAAATTATAGAAAAGAAACCGTAAAAGACTCACGCGCTTCGCTGAGCCGCAGAGTTCATGAGAAGGCGAGAAACTCTATGGATTCCGGCGCTACCGGGACAGGACACACTTCATCGCTTGCCGAGAATGACAATTTAATCATGGAAATGTTTCCGCGAACGGACGAATGCCGCGGACCGTTGATCTTGGATCAGGCGGCAAATCTTTTCTGGCAGCTCGTGTACCAGCGGCTCAGCGAACGGCTAGACGATCTTTAAAACAGCCCTTTCACTTTCCCCGTCTCCACATCCACATCTATCCTGCGGAATGCCGGGTCTGAGCTTGTGCCGGGCATGAGGCTTATCGCGCCGGTTACGGGACAGAGAAATTTTGCGCCGGTAAAGACGAGGACGTCCCGGACGGG
The DNA here is from genome assembly GCA_963823725.1 of uncultured delta proteobacterium. Lineage (GTDB taxonomy): Bacteria > Desulfobacterota > Syntrophorhabdia > Syntrophorhabdales > Syntrophorhabdaceae > Delta-02. The sequence continues at coordinate 15,006 of CAWGMJ010000013.1, read as the reverse complement.
AAGCCTCCATCCTTTCGGCACACCCTTCAGTTCGGGTTTATGGGAAAGGCTTAAGTGCGTCTTCACCATCATGGTGAAATAATCATTTTTTGCCGGGTCTGCTTCAAGGCGCCTGGCCTTTTCTTCCGCCTCGGGGATCCACAGGACGCTGTCCGCGCCGTACACATTCTTTGCAATGACATCCACTCTCTGCATCAGGGGCATTTCGAGGGGATAGAGATAACCGAATTCGACTTTTTCGCTTGCATGCATCGATCACTGCGTCGGCGAGTTCCAAGCGCCCCTTCGCCGCCTTTAAGCCATTGCTCGGAAACGGCGACCCGGGCTCCTTCCCCTTCCGCGAACCGGCGGACCAGGGCGATCTCGTCTCGCGTATCGGTTGTAAATCTATTGATGCATACAACGGGCTTCATCCCGGACATCTTGACGATACGGATATGATGGAGCAGGTTCGGGATCCCTTTTTCTAAAAGCCCCAGGTCTTCATGCGTATATTCCCGGGGAAGCGGGTTACCGGGGGCCACGCGCGGCCCGCCGCCGTGCATCTTGAGGGCCCGTATTGTGGCCGTGATCACGGAAACATTGGGTTTTAAGCCGCTCAACCGGCATTTTACGTTCCAGAATTTCTCAAACCCGATATCAGCGCCGAAACCGCTCTCCGTAACATGATAATCGAAGAGCTTTAAGCCCGAGAAGGTCGGCTATGATGGATGACTGCCCGATCGCTATATTCGCAAAGGGCCCTGCATGGACCATGATGGGCTGGCCTTCAACTGTCTGCATAAGCGTCGGGTTGATAGTATCCTTCATGATCGCGCACATGGCGCCGGCAACTTCGAGGTCCTCGGTCGTGACCGGATCGCCGTTCTTGCGGTATGCCACGGTAATTTCGCCGATACGTTTGCGAAGGTCTTTCAGGTCCCGCACAATAGAAAGGATCGCCATGAGTTCGGAGCTGACCCCGATATCGAAATGCGACTGCATTGTAAATCCGTCCATCCTGCCGCCCATCCCGACAACAATATTGCGCAGGGCCTGGGCGCAGAAATCGATGACCCAGCCCATCTGGATATTTGTGGGATCGACATCGAGACGCTTAAGGCCCCTCTTTTCCAGTTCCCTGTCTCCATAATTGCGCTCATGCTGCATCCGTGCCGTAAGAGCCACCATGGCGATATTATGGGCATTCATGATGCGGTCGATATCGCCGGTAAGCCCGAGGGAAAATTCGGTCAAGGGAACGACCTGCGCATTTCCCCCGCCGCCGGCGCTGCCCTTTACATTCATAGTAGGTCCGGTTGAGGGCTGCCGTATCGCGCCGCCGACGATCTGTCCCCTTTTTCCCAGGCCCTCGAGAAGGCCGATCGTTGTCGTGGTCTTCCCTTCCCCAAGCGGTGTCGGGGTTATCGCGGTCACATCGATATATTTGCCGTTCGGCCGGCTGTTCAAGCGGTCCATTATAGCGGCATAATTGAGCCGGCCCATTTTTCCATACGGGATCACTTCTTCGCCTTGAAGTCCCATCTCATCGCGAAGCTGCCAGATGGTCTTCATCTGTTCTTCAGCGGCCTCTGATATCTGCCAGTCCGCCATTTTCGTCGCATCATACGGCATTTAAGGCTCCTTTACATGACAGGTAACCGGATCCCATTCTGGGTACGGTATCGACAAATATACAGGGCTTAACCATTTTTATCAAGTACTTGGAATACATTACATATAAATTGAATCATTCGACCGACATTTATGATTGAATAAATTTGCCGGTTTTGGTACTTTTAACTCGTTAGTAGTGTTTCTAAGTACAATCTGTATATGTTCAAATCGAGGGTATATGGACCTTCTGATTTCGGGTGATCTTAAAGGAATTCTGGATGTTCTGGACCATATGGAGCAATCTGAACAATGATCATTGCCGAGTTTTACCATGCATGCGGTGAGATCTGGCCCCAACACGCGGGAATTCTGGTTCGGCATTGACACCCAGGAAAAAAAACATGTCCTCTATATCCAGAAGATGAAAGCCATCATCGAAAAAAAACCCCAACATTTCGAAAAAGGGCGCCCGTTCAATATCATGGCGGCCCAAACCATCATTAAGGGCGTCCAGAGTAATACGTTAAACTACGCTCCGGTCAACTGCAGATGATAAATGCGCTTGCCATCGCACGGGACAGCGAGCAGTCTATTATTGAAAGCCGGTATAACGAGGTCGTCAAGACAGAGGACGTCGAATATTTAACGCTGGTGCAAGGAAATTATTCAGGACACCTTGGGGCATAAACTGCAGATAGACAGAATGTTTGCAGTGGTTAAAAAATAGCATCGCGAGCGTTTGGCCCTGATTGGCCATTTCATAGAAGCAGCCAAATTGAGATAGTGATCGGCCTCGTCCTTTCTCCCCCTTTTGAGGGCCCCTCCCGCATATATCCGACATTTCTTTACCAGCTCCCTGACCGCTTTTGCCGTTGAAGTCCGGGTCAAGCCTTCCGCTGTCCAGATCCGCGCTATGCTGGCGATCCTGAAGCGGTCCATGCCGTCGTATGCCCTCGACAACTGGTCGGTATGCCCTCCCTGTTTTATGATGAGCGGCTTTTCAATGAACAATACGGGATAACGGGACGTTATTCTAAGCCACATATCGTAATCCTCGCAAACGGGCAATGATTCATCGAATATTCCGACATTGTCAAAAATACTCCGGTGGATCAGCGCCGAGGAAGGGCTTATGATGCAAAGAGGAAGGCAATGCTCGAATATCATGCCTGAATATTTTCGGTGCCTTAGTTTCTGATTAAGCCTTTCTCCGTTGCGCAGCCAGATCTCATCCGTATACGACAGGAGCATGCCTGTCTCTTCCATGGCCTGCATCTGTATCGAGAGCTTCTTTTTCTTCCAGAGGTCATCGACATCGAGAAAAGCGATATATTCCCCTTGAGCGATATTGAGCCCGGCATTTCGCGCGCTGCTTATTCCGCCATTTTCCTTCCATATATACCGTGCGGGCAATATTAAGGCATCATCACGGGTATTATCGGTCGATCCGTCATCGACAATTATGATCTCTCTGTCCCTGTAATCCTGCGCGGCAACCGATTGAAAGGCATCCTGCAGAAAATGGCGCCGGTTAAAAGTTGTGATTATAACGGAGACCTTTGGCATAGGCCCGCAAAATCCTCTCTTTTCCTTAGAATGGGTAGCTTCAGGCTTGATCGGCCTTATCGAAACGCATTGTCAGGCGGATATTTCTCGCCCCTCGGCCAGATTGGCCTGCCATACAGGCATGACCATCGTGCTCTGGTAATTTCGCTCAAAACCATTTTCGGACAGAGAAACAACCTCGACCGGAAAGGTCCAGAGCTCAGCAGGTTCGCTGAATTCAATAAATATATCGATATTCTGGTACGGGTCATGAAATTTCAGCGTTGAAGACGCGTCGAGAACGCCGTGCTGGACAAGTCCATACAGGCCTTTCTCCGTTTCCATGTACCTGTCGCCGCCGCTTCCCAGAAAGCCGAAATTAAATTCGATACCGAAAAGGAACGGGACACCGACCTCACCCGTCAACCGGTAATCGACAGAAAGGCCAGCCTGACCCTGGACGATTGCAATATTTTTTTCGATTGCGAGCGGGAGCATCTTATCGCCTTGCCAGAAATGGCCGTCCCTTCTCAGGATAAGGTTTACCCTGTCCTTCTCTCTGGCCAATTCTGCCCGGTATGGTTCCTTCACAAAATCACCCGGTTCGGTATATTCGCACCGGTAAAATGCATCCAGCGTTGCCCCGGTCCCGAGTATGTGATCGACAAGGGATGCCCGCCTGTACCAGTCGTAATGCAAGTATTTCTCAAGGCCCTCTTCCTTGGCCATGACCATATCATGAATGGTCTTTGTCCCGTCGGCGGCAGGCTGAGCCACCGCTTCCTTTATCTTTTCATGATACCCTTCGTACCGCCTTTTCAGCGTAGCCATTATATTGACCGAAGACGGCTTGTAATCGAGTCCGTAAAGGACCCCGCCTTCCTTCAAACGAAAGGTCGCCTCTATTTCGTTATTCCTGATGACGGCCTCGTCGTGGCCGTCGAGATTGATATCATCTATGTACCCGTCCACAAAAGGCTCTTTCGGATCAAGGATCTTCCCTGCCTCTATGAGGTGGTGCCATACCGACCCGCGAAGGTGCGGCAGGTAGAGGCCGCCGAACACCCCATGCCAGTAGCTGTCATTGGCCTGCGCCATATAGACGTGTTCCTTCGCCGCGGAATTGCCTTCAGCCAGCTTCGACAGGCGCATCATTTTCTTGTGCATGTCGTTGCTTTCGCTGTATTTGACGAGAAAATGCCGGTAATAACCGCCCTTGAAAAATTCACGATACGGCAGAGTGTCGTCGTGGAGGAGCCGGTCGTATTCGCGGGCGCGTTCAGGCGGCAGGCACCATTCCTCCATTTCCCTGTATGACTGGCACGCCAGATAGATCCGTCCCTTCGGCGGAGTTGTCTCTATATAATCGGAGAAATGCACTGTCTCCAGCCAGGATGCGTTATCCGTCAGATATCGGAAAAATGATTCGAGCCAGTGTTCTTTATCAAATACATAATCATATGTGCCAGGCCAGAGGCCGAACTTTTCACCGTCATCTCCGAATATCGCAACATCCGCGCCGGCATTTTTCAGGTCCTTAAAGCAATCATCGACCTTTTCTATGCTTTTGAACGGGATGACATACCGAAGGACTTCGAGGCCGGGAAAGATGAATATCTTTTCACCTTGAAATTCACTGACAAAATACCCGTAAAGCTCCTCATCCTTCAGGCCGATCGACTTGAAATGATTGTCATCGATGATCGTGTACTGGATGCCCGCCCGCGCCATCACCTTCGGCAGTTGCGGCTCATATACCCGCTCTGCGAGCCACATGCCCTTAGGCCGGACACCAAAGGTTTCCTCCATCAGATCGCGGTGGCAGCCCAATTTGTGCCTCAGCATCGTCTTCGGGGATAAGGGCAAGGATCGGTTCATACATCCCGCCCGATACGATCTCAAGCTGTCCCCTGTTGTGAAGTTCTTTTAAAAGGGTAATATAGTCGGGCTTATGCTTTTTGAGCCACTCGAACAGATACCCTGTGAAATGGATATTCAGTTTGACGGCCGGAAAATTTTTGAGGACATTAAAAAAAGGCATGTACGAACGCGTAAAGGCCTCTTCTAAAATATGGTCCATGTTCCCGACTGGCTGATGATTATGAATACAGATGATCAGTTTCATACCGGCTGCTCCATTGCCAATCTGGTTATAAATCCCCTGCTCCTACTTATCATATAGTACCTCATTTATATTATTCATATATACGCACACTTGTATGGATTGAATACCTGACAAAGTGGGCCTGTGTCAAGTGCTAACATGTTCGAAACGGATCATTCGGGAGTGTTTTACCTCATGAAATTATACGTTTAGATATTGACCGACTACCGCGGAAAGACTTCAGGGGGAAGAGTCCCCAAATGTGAAGCAGGTCCTGGCTTTATCGCTTGTGCAGAATGCTGATAAAAAAAAGCCCGGGTTCCCCGGGCTTTGTTTTCTATTTCTTTCTGGGTGCTGAATACTTATTATAATGGCGGGGTCGACGAGAATTGAACTCGCGGCCTCCGGCGTGACAGGCCGGCGTTATAACCAGGCTTAACTACGACCCCGCTTTTTTTCTCTAAATGGTAGGCGGAACAGGTTTTGAACCTGCGACCCTCGGCTTGTAAGGCCGATGCTCTCCCGCTGAGCTACCCGCCCAATGGGGTTCAATATAGCAGGTTCAGCGTGAAATGTCAACCTTTCACGCACTTTCAGCTTCTTCCTCGTATATAAGGATCGGTCTTTCGTGATTCATGATGACCTCTTCGCTTATAACACATTCCTTTACATTCGATAAAGACGGTATTTCATACATGACGTCCAGCATAACCTTTTCCATGATGGACCGTAAGCCGCGGGCGCCGGTTTTCTTCTTCATTGCCTCTTTGGCTATGCCCCGCAACGACCCTTCCGTAAAGGTGAGCTTTACATTTTCGAGATCGAATAATTTCTTGTACTGTTTAACAATAGCATTTCTCGGCCTTTTCAGGATCTCGACAAGGTTTTCCTCCGACAATTCTTCAAGAGTTGCCGTAATAGGGAGACGGCCGATGAATTCAGGGATAAGGCCGTACTTCAACAGGTCTTCAGGCTGAATATCGCGTAACAGCTCGGAATACATTTTATCTCTTCCGCCTTCGACGTCGACACCGAAACCAATGCTCTTCTTCCCTATTCTGCCTGCGATAAGGCTTTCGATGCCGTGAAAGGCGCCGCCGCAGATGAACAGTATATTTGACGTATCAACCTTTATATAATCCTGCTGGGGATGTTTCCTGCCGCCTTTAGGCGGTACATTTGCAACTGTCCCCTCTATGATCTTGAGGAGCGCCTGCTGCACGCCTTCACCCGAGACGTCCCGGGTTATTGACGGGCTGTCGGTCTTGCGGGAGATCTTGTCGATCTCATCGATATACACAATACCGCGCTCCGCCCTCTCGACGTTGTAATCCGCTGACTGGAGCAGATAAAGGATGATGTTCTCGACATCTTCGCCAACGTAACCGGCCTCTGTGAGCGTCGTCGCGTCTGCGATCGTGAACGGCACATGCAGTATCTTTGCAAGCGTCTGGGCAAGTAATGTCTTGCCTGAACCCGTAGGGCCGATCAGAAGTATGTTGCTTTTCTGGATCTCCACCTCATCAAACTGTGTCTTTGACTCGATACGTTTATAATGATTGTAGACCGCAACAGAAAGCACTTTTTTGGCATGTTCCTGCCCGATGACAAAATCATCGAGAAGCTTGCTTATCTCATGGGGCTTCGGGATAGCTGTCTTGATATAGTCAAAACGCTCCTTCTTGGCCTCTTCCTGAATAATCTCGTTGCATAGTTCAATACACTCATCGCATATATAAACCATCGGTCCGGCAATCAGTTTCTTGACCTCATCCTGGCTCTTTCCGCAGAAAGAGCAATTAAGTTTGATGGTCCTGCCGTTTGTTTTTTTGATCATTTTCTACAACCTCTTCATAAGGATCTGATCAACAATACCATACTCGATGGCCTGCTCGGCATCCATGAAATAATCGCGTTCCGTATCCTTTGCGACCTTTTCAAAGGGTTGCCCGGTATGCCGGACAAGTATGTTGCTGATAGCTTCCCGCATTCTTAAAATTTCGCGTGCCTGAATATCGATGTCGCTCGCCTGTCCCTGGGCGCCTCCAAGCGGCTGATGTATGAGAATTCGTGAATGAGGCAGGGCAAAACGTTTGCCTTTTTCGCCTCCTGCCAGTAATACCGCGCCCATGCTTGCCGCCTGGCCGATACATGTTGTCACGACCGGAGCCTTAATATATTGCATTGTATCATAGATCGCAAGCCCGCTCGTTATTATGCCTCCGGGACTATTGATGTAAAGATAGATATCTTTTGAGGGATCTTCCGATTCAAGAAAAAGAAGCTGGGCGATGATAATATTGGCGACCATATCGTCGACACCGGTGCCCAGAAAGACAATGCGTTCTTTGAGGAGGCGCGAATAGATATCATATGCCCTCTCGCCCCTTCCATCTTTTTCAATTACTATTGGTACTAAACTCATTCCTTCTCCTTAACTTCTTCCTTCTCCTTAACCACTTCCTTAATAATGGCATTCTCAAGCACGAAATCCACGGCCTTTTCTTCCATGATCTGGTCTTTTACGCCCGGGATAAGGCCGTACTGCTCATAAATACCCTTAACTTCATTGTATGTTTTATTGGCGTCCTGCGCAATTGTTTTCAAACGCTCTTCAATTTCGCTGTCCTCTACCTTAAAGCCTTCTTTCTCGGCAATACGGGAGAGTATGATCTCGACCTTTATCCTTTCCTCGGCCCTTTTTCCAAAATCAGCGTGCATCTTTTCGGTAATGGACTGCATTTCCTCTTCGGAGAAATTCTGCTGCTGATACCGGGATTGCGCCTCTTCGATCATGCCGTGCACGCGCTTATCCAGGAACCGCTTCGGCACCGGGACATCCACATCCTTGAGAAGCGCTTCCATTGCCTTGTTGCGTCAGTTCACGCTTGCGGAAGCCTTCCTTTTCCTTGATCAGTTCTTCTCTCGCGCCATTTTTCATGACTTCGAGGTTCTCATAGCTCATATCCCGGGCAAACTCATCATTTAACTCGGGGATAACTTTCCGCTTTATTTCCTTGATCGTGACCTTGAAGGTTATCTTTTTCCCGGCAATTTCCTTATCGGGATAATCATCCGGGAAAGGAACATCTATATCCCTTTCTTCGTCTTGCTTCATACCGATAAGGGAATTTTCAAATTCCGGCATGAGCATAGCATTTCCGAGCTCAAGGGGATAACTTTCCGCCATTATCTGCTTTACCGGTTCACCATTGAGATATCCCTGGTATTTGATAACGATAAAATCGCCTTTTTCGGCGACCGCGTCACCCTCTTTTGCTTCAAAGCTTGCGTGAAAGGCGCGCATATTCTCGATCCGGTTCTCGACGTCTGCATCCGTCACGACGACAGGCTCCGCCTCGATCTCGACACCCTTATATTGCGGCAGTTCGATCTCGGGAAGAACCTCGCATTCAAGAGTATAACCCTTGTTCTCCCTTCAAGGAAATCGGCCACAGGCTCCATGATAGGGTCCATCTTTCGCCTCTTTGCAAGGCCTCCCACATTGTATCCTGAAGCATGCGCTTGCGCGTTTCCTCTTCGATATATTCCTTGTAATACTGGGTTATGATGGGTCTCGGGACCTTTCCCTGTCTGAAGCCCTTGATTTTCGCAGTCTTTCTGATCTCATCGTAGATTGATTCCCTGATCGAGGCAATATCCTCTTCCGGGAAGAAGAACTTCAACTTTTTTCGTCACGCTATCAAGCGCTTCAACTTGGACTTTCATACCACCTCCGACATGAAAAAGGGACTCAAAGTCCCGTAAAAACTGCCTTATTATAAACTGAACTTTTCCCAATTAGCAATAGAAAGGCAGGTTAATGCTCGTATGCGGTGCGGATAACTTAAAGCAGCAAGAGAATAGCTTAATCGGGAAGTATGGCCAAGTTTAAAAAGCCAAAGATATTGCATGGTCACACGTGACAGATCAGATGCTGCGGATCGACTTCCTGGCGAAGTATCAAAAGCTCATGGGCGGTCGGGGCAGCAGCTTCCACGGCCGACGACGGTGTCGAGATGGAAACCGGTATTCTCTATTATCTCGTCTATCGATACTCCCGGGAAATATTCGCTCAGGTACATCTCTTTCGAATCTTCCTTGAATTTCAGGACGCCGAGATTCGTCACTACGGCAGTCGTACCCCCGCGATCGAGGCCAAGTCTTTTTCTCGAATCAAAACCCTTATACCACCCGACACTTGTCAGGTAATCGAGCTTCTCCACAAACCTTCGTCTTTCATGCTGGATGAAAGTGATCACCTCTGACGCAAAACTCGCCACATCGCAGCCGCCCCCACTGCCGGAAAATCGCGTCGTAGGCTTGAGATAATCTCCTATCGAGGTCGAATTGAGGTTCCCGTACCGGTCTATCTGGGCCGCTCCAAGGAAGGCGATCGTATGGAACCTGCGATGTCCTGCTATCGAAAAGGCATCGATAAGGCCTGAATTTACCGAGGTTCCGCTCATGACCCTCGGATCGGCTACAGCCATGGGTATCTCACTCAAGGACGGATCGATCCCTCCGCTCTCGAAAAAAATGACCGCCCCCGGTGCAAAGATCCTCTTGGCAGCCGTTGCCGCCAGCATGGACACCCCCGTCCCGGCAAATACGATGGCACCGTCCTTGATAAGACGTCCTGCCGACAGTGCCATCATCTCGTTGTCGCTGTATTCGAGCACTTAAAGATCTCCTTACTTGCGGACAAGTCCCGGCGCGTATCCGATCGCACGGGTTCGCCTTTATTGCGAGGATCGCTCTCGATCCCAACCTTTTCGAGGTATTCTTCCCAGGAGTGAACTCCATAGACCCATGCGTCGAGGTATTCTTTGAATCGCCGATCGTCTTTAGCCAGGTCGTGGTACATGTTCAGATGCATCGGATCGTAATCATAAAAATTAAAGCAGGCCGTGGGATGGGCCCCGTATGGGATCTTCACTATCGCGTCCACGAAAAAGGAAGGCAGGCAATTCTGATCGGGGTCTTCCCTGATAAACGAACGGGGCACGATCTCTTCGCAGGTAACGATCACTCTGTCCGCCGCCTTGGCCTGCTCTACGTCGGCAAATGTCAGGCCCTTGATCCGGACCGTACCGTCGTCTCCAACATACTGTACATGAATTATTGAAACATCCGGTGTAAGTGCCGGAAGAAGGACAACCTCATCTTTATCTTCATGAAATGGATTCTGCATCCTCGCATATTTCTTATTCGCGACTTTCGGCTCCGATCCGTACCTCAGGCGAAAAACCTTCATACTTCAATATATCCGAACCAAGCCCTGATTTTGTCGGAATGAACGGGATTCCGAGAGCGCCGGCGAGGAATCGCAGCGACATCTGGATAATTGGAATAATCCTCGAACTCGATTTCAGAGCGTTCAACCGCCTTTTTGAACCGGACGCATGTCGGGGCATAACGGCCGTTTCCGCCATATGCAATCTCCAGCCTTTTTACGCACCCGGCGCCTATAAGGACGTCAAGCGCCTGTCCATGCGAATGGCAAACAACATGGAGGTCCCTGACGCGCTGCCGCACGATCTCATAGGCAAGCGCCATGGGGTTGCGGGTTATTGAAAACCCCCCGATAGCCAGCTGGCATCCGTCCGGGATGAAACGGGAAACAGCCTGGCCAACGGGCATGAGCTTATCGGCGATTTCCGGACAATTACCATATGTCCTCTTCGTGATGCAATCTAAAAATAGCCGGTCCGGGTGTGATCTGCCGGCCCGGCATTGCATGATAATATCACAAAAATCCGTACAAAGTCAATTGTATCTTATATCGCTAATTTTACTGTAATGATAAGAGATATGAACGCAGGTTGACCTTTGCCTTGCCGAGACCCAGTTTATTCCTGATATGATGACGATGAAGCCCGATCGCGCTTCTCGTTACTTTCATAATATCGGCTATTTGCTTCGTAGTCTTTCCCTCACGGATCAGTGTGGCGACCTGTATTTCCTTTGGTGTAAAGTGGTATTGCTTTGACGTTATTTTCTGGAGAAACGAAGAAAATACATTTTTTACCGTAGTCTCCACTATTTCGACGTATGTCTGCTGTTCGATATTAAGGCCCGTGTATTTTAGCTTTTCAATATAGGGCAATGACGAGTTCCTTGACATTTGATTTGATTCGATCTTCAAGCAGTTTCTTTCTCATCTTCGCCGCGTTCAAGGAGTATCTTCAACGCTTCATTCGTCTCCTCAAGGGCGTGGATCTTCATGGCCGATTCTTTTTCCGATCTCTTGGCAGACGACGATTTCGGTTCATTTGTTGCGGGGGATTTCATTGTGCTTCACCTCTCAGATGCTGAAATACATATATAAGCCGGACGGCTATTTTAATTTTATTTATCCCGAACACATATATAAACAATTTCATCAGAGCATTTGTCAAGATAATCTTATCAATAAACAGATAATCCTGTTATTTTACCCTGTTGCACTACTTTATGCTATTATTCCCTTATAAGAATACAGTTGATTCTTGTTTGGAGGTACTCCACGGTGCTGCATAATGCGGGGATCCGGACATATGTGTTCTTAGGCCCGGGGATAGCGGAATTAGTCTAAGGCTCCCATCTTTTCAGTTTGTTAAATGCATTCTCAGCTGCATCTACCAAGGACTTCATCTGAACAGGTTTGATAAAGTAGTCATCGAACCCGGCACTGCGGCATTCATCCGCGCCAAAATTGTTAACATACCCCGTCAATGCGTGTATTATGGCTACCTTGTTTGTTTTCCGTATTTCTTTACACAGGTCTATGCCGCTCATTTCCGGAAGTTTGAGATCGAGGAACATCACCATTATCTGTTCAGAGCGCAATATTTCCAGGGCCGTTTCCGCACTCGCGGCCGTCACGACATCGTAGCCGCTTAATGTAAAAATTTCTTTGAGAATATCCAGTATTGCGGCTTCGTCATCGACGATCAGTATTCTTTTTTGGGACATAACGAAACTTCCCGGCGATGCTTATTCGGCATCGTCCTTATGTATCTGGTCTATATCGGTTATCTTGATGTCTCCTATATATTTACGGTTCGAATATTTCTCCAGTCCCATTATTTTTCTTGTTATGGCGCCCATCTTCAGCACGTGGGTCGGAAATTACCTGCAGGGTTTTGCTTATGGGGTCATTACTCCTTTGCATTCGGAGAAGGTCGACCCGCGCGCTGATCACCTGCAATGGCTGATTGAGCTCATGACAAACCGCTCCGGCCATTTCCAGGGCCGCCGCTAATTTTTCGCTATGACGGACTTCTTCATCCATCCGCCTGCGGTCAGTTATATCACGGAATGTCCATATCCTGCCGTAATATTCTCCGTCATCGCCCACTACAGGCGCCGAATAACATTCGAGGGTAACTCCGCCGTTAAGGCCCATTTCAAATGTGCTTGCCTCGTTCGGATGGTCTGTGAAATAGACGGATTTTTCGATAAATTCCTGAGGCTGGCCGCTCATGCCGGCAATATAATGAAGCAGGCCGATACTGTCTTCATCTTCAATGACATGCCCGGGTACGTTGAATAGATCGATCAGCCGCTGATTTATAGAAAGCCTTTTCCGGACCTCTCCAATCACTATCGTAGCATCTACGGTGGCATTCATCTGGGCTTCTAAAAGCGCCGTTTTCCAACTGAGGAGTCCTTCGCTCTTATGCAGCTCGGAGCGCGAAAATGCGGTTACTATGCCCAGAACACCGGCTACGAGGAGAAGGAACTGCATCGCAACAGGGATCACCGCTACGCCGACTATGCTTCTTTTCCACGTACTGGCATCGACATCGATCCCCATGACCGCGACCAGTGCGTCCGTCGAAGGGTCAATTATAGGTATGAGGGCAGATATCCAGGTGCCCCAGCGGTCTTCAACGGGGCCCACGACGGACGAGACCCCTGATTCAAATACACCTCTATAGCCCGTTGGGGCTTCTTCATAGGGTTGCCCCGGCGGTGAATAATCTTTTGATTCTACAGACTCTGAATCCACGTAGATAAATATGCTGCCATCCGGCTTGCGTCCCATCAGGTAAAGGAACCTGACCTTATCGTCTGCTTTTCTCACGATGGCAAGGTATTCCTTTAACCGGCGGTAATCGGGAGACCCAAGATCGGTCTCGTTTCCTTTAAGCCTTTTTTATCCGCTCAACACTGATAGCGCGTTCGATCAGTTTTGCCTCTTGAAGAAGTTCATTGCGCATATTCTGCTCGGCGCGTTTTACGATCCACCAGGTAAAGAGCGACCCGGCCATCCCTGCGGCGTTGATTGTGTGCGGCGGATGGCACTCTGGCCAGCTGTTCGCCAGACACACCGGGAATGCCGCCGTCCGTACGAGCCCCAGCTGCCGCTCAGTTTCTTCAGTTCTTGAGTCTGTCTGAGCACAACCGCGAGAAAGGTGGAACCCATGAGCACCGTGACCTCGGCCGATGGCACCATCATCGACTACGACGCCTACGGCAATGGACCGACAGTCATCTTCATCGGCGGCGCAAGTCAGCACCGCGCCATTGATCAGCGCACGACTGAGATCGCCAAGCAGTTAGCAGCGGAAGGCTTCACCGCCGTCGACTACGACCGGCGCGGTCGTGACCGATCCGGCGACACACCGCCCTGGTCGCTGGGCCGCGAGGTCGAGGATGTCGCGGCCTTGATCGAAGCCGCCGGAGCGCCCGCCGCCCTCTACACAAGCTCCTCAGGCGCCGGAATCGCACTCGCCGCGGTGACAGCGGGGTTGGACGTGTCAGCGCTTGCTCTATACGAGCCGCCCTACTTCGCCGGATCCGACGGCACCGAGCACATCGCCACGCTCGAGCGAATGCTCAACGCCGGCCAGCTCGACGAAGCGACCCGCTACAACATGACGGCAATTATCGGGCTGCCCGCTGAGGCGGTCGAGGAGATGGCGCAGGCGCCATGGTGGCCTGGCCTCGTAGCGGTTGCGCCCACCCTCGTCTACGACCACAAGGCCTCGCACGACATCGAGACCGATCCCGACTGGCGCAGCCGCTGGGCCGCTGTCACCGTTCCCACCGTCGTCTACTCCGGCGACCAGACCTTCCCCGGACTGCCCGAGGCCGCCGACGCCGTCGCCGTCCCGGTCCACGGTGGCGACGTTCGATCTGACGTCGGGGGCCCGCAGGAACTCGATGCGCCCCTCGTGGAGGATGCCGAGCCCCTCCTTGTCCCCGGGCGAAGACCAGGCGGCCGTCGGGGCCTCGGTGAGGGTGGCCGTCGAGCGGCTCCGTCCCTCCTCGACGAGCTCGAAGCGCCCCGCGACCCGGCGGCCGATGCCATGGGCCGTGCCCACCCAGAGCGTCCCGTCGCGGGCCGTCAGGACCGAGCGGATCTCGTCGGCCCGCAGCGGGAAGAGCGCGTCGAGCTCCTCCGCGCGGCGGAAACGCACGCCGTCGAAGCGTACCAGCCCCTCGGCGGCCGTTCCGATCCACAGGTAGCCGTCGGGCGTCTGCGTTATGGACGTGATGGCCCCGGTGGGCGCGCCGTTTCGCGGCCCCCGCGAGGTCGTGGGTGAGCTGTGTGATGCGGCCCGGGGAGGCGAGGACCGAAGGGCCGAGGACAAGACACACACACCCAGAAGACGCGACGGGCTCGGCGCGGCGGGCGTGTCAGCATGCGGTAGCCCCGCAGGAGGGCCAACATCCTCGTCGGAAGGATAACCTGATCCTAGGGTGAAAGCGCCGAAAAGGCTGTGGGATTGTGGGCCGAGGGGGAGTACGATGAAAAGAAAGGGCCCGAA
>CAWGMJ010000012.1:0-80878 GCA_963823725.1 uncultured delta proteobacterium | reverse complement strand
CATTCGGCGACCTGGGGGCATCCCAGGCGCTCAGCTGGTGCTTCATTAATTTCACGCTCGGAGTCCTTGCCCAGCCTGTCATAAATACGGCATCGTCGGCAAAGACACTGGGCGAGGGGAAAAAAGGGATAATAATAGGGAACCTGATCGCGATCCCGGTCGTTATCATGGCGGCCCTGTGCGGCATAATCGCGAAATACCGTTTCCCCGAGATCAATTCAATTGCCGCCCTTCCTTCTCTTTTGGCTATCGTGCCCCCTTTTGTCGCTGTTTTTTTTCTTATCAGCATGTGGGCCCCGCTCATGAGTTCAGGTTCACCTTTCCTGATGGGGGCAACGACACTTGCCGTAAAGGGGTACCTGGCACCCCTTTTTCAAGATCGAGAATGACAGGCGGGTGCTTCTCGTCTCGCGCCTGACAACGCTTGCCATAGGCGGGTTGTCTCTTGTCCTCGGGTTTTTTGTCAGGGAGATCCTGCGCGAGGTCACATGGCTCGCAGTATTCTTAAGCGCAATCGTTTATATCGTTTTCGCAGGGTGGTTCCTGCCCGGGATCAAAAGCGCCTTCGCATTTGCGGCACTCCTGGGAACGGTCATTATCGTTGGAGCTTCATTCGTTTTCGGCCTGCACAGGATCATTCATCCCGTGTGGCCGGTGACAGCATATATCGTGATTGTGATGCTCGTTGGGATCGCAGCCCGTAAAAAAAATACCGAAAATCAGTAAAATGCTTGTGCAGTTTTATGCGCTGTGGTAAGAATGACTTTAATTCTTCACTAATCCAAACAAAAAAGTAAAAATTTATAGGAACGAGGAGGCTTTATGAACCTGGTAGAACGGGCGAAAAGCATCATGTTTAGACCGTCGGAGACATGGACTGTCGTAAAAAATGAGCAGACCACTATCAAAGAGCTTTTTGTATCGTATGCCGCTATTCTTGCTATAATCCCTGCGATAGCAGCATTCATCGGCATGTCCCTCATAGGCACCTCAATGCTGGGCATCCATTTCCGTATCCCTTTTGTGGCAGGAATCGTCCATGCGATCGTGTCGTATGTCTTGAGTCTTGTCGGGGTTTATGTCGTGGCTTTTATTATTGATGCGCTGGCCCCTTCGTTCAATTCGCGCAAGGATATCCTGTCGGCCGTAAAAGTCGCGGTGTTCTCGTTTACCCCGGCCTGGATCGGCGGTATCTTCATGATCATTCCGATGCTGGGCATCCTCACCCTGCTTGCGTCATTATACGGCCTCTATATCCTTTATATCGGTCTCCCCGTCCTCATGGACACGCCAAAGGAAAAGACGCTCGGTTATTTTGTGGTCATAATAGTTGTCAGTATTGTGATATCGATCGTTATCAATGTTCTAGCCCGCCTTGTGCTTCCATCCGGGCCAATGATGATGCCTTAAGAAGATAGGTTCTGGGTTATGGGTTATAGGTAATGGGCCGGAGATTTTCCGATAACCCATAACCTATGACCCATAACCTTGTTTTATTTGCCATGGTGCGCTATTATAAAGCGTTTTTTGAACCACCACGGCGCTTACTTCCATGTTAATCGTAAATAATCTTTCAAAAGCCTATGGCACCCAGACCCTTTTCAATGAGGCGAGCTTTACTGTCGGCACCGGTGAGCGGTTGGGGCTCGTCGGGCGTAATGGAACAGGGAAGACAACTCTTTTCAGAATGATACTGGGCGAAGAGATACCGGATTCCGGAGAGATAACTATCCCCCGGGGCTACTCGATCCGCCACCTGTCCCAGCATATTTCATTCAGTAAAAGCTCGGTGCTTGCCGAGGCTTCTTCCGATATCCCCGCCCATGACGACGGCCGTGACGAGACATACAAAGCAAAGACCGTCCTTGCAGGGCTTGGTTTCACCGAGGCTGACCTTTTAATGATCCGCGAAAATTGAGCGGCGGGTACCAGGTCAGGCTTAACCTTGCCAGGATATTGATCTCCGAACCCATGATGCTTCTTCTCGACGAACCTACAAACTATCTGGACATTGTTTCGATCCGGTGGCTCGTTCAATTCCTGAGGAGCTGGAAAGGAGAGATGATCCTTATAACGCACGATCGCGATTTCATGGATTCCGTAACGACCCATACGATGGTTATCCATCGAATGAGAATGCGCAAGATCCCGGGCTCAACCCATAAATTGTATGAACAGATAATAGAGGAAGAAGAGATCTATGAGCAGACACGGGCCAATGAGGAAAAAAAGCGCAAGGAGATAGAGCTTTTCATCAACCGGTTCCGGGCCCAGGCAACCCGGGCACGCTCCGTTCAGTCGCGGATACGCCAGCTCCAGAAAAAAGAAAAAATGGATAAGCTTTCAACCCTGGAAAACCTTGAGTTTTCCTTCAAGACAGCCCCTTTCCCGGGACGATGGCTCCTTGAGGCGGACGGGGTCAATTTTTCATACAGCCCCGAAGGGCCTGACCTCATCCGGGATTTTACGATCGCCATAAAAAAGCGCGACCGCATTGGGATCATCGGCAAGAACGGCAAAGGCAAGACGACTCTCCTCAATGTTCTGGCAGGAGAATTGAAACCCGTTAACGGCACGATCACGTATAGCCAGAATCTCAAAATGAGATATTTCGGGCAGATGAATGTTGACCGCCTTGATCCGAATATAACGATAGAAGACGAAATATGGAGCGCCGAACCTTCGCGAAGTAAGACCGCGGTCAGGGGCATATGCGGGGCCATGATGTTCGACGGTGACAAAGCCCTGAAGAAGATAGGGGTTTTATCGGGGGGTGAAAGAAGCCGCGTCCTCCTCGGCAAGATCATTGCCGAGCCCGCAAACCTTCTGCTCCTTGATGAACCGACCAACCATCTCGATATGGAGTCTATCGACTCGCTGGTCGAAGCCATAAACAATTTTGACGGCGCAGTTGTCATTGTAACACATAGCGAAATGATACTCGATGCAGTGGCCGAGAGGCTTATCGTGTTCGACGGGAGCAAGGTCGATCTCTTTGACGGGAACTATGAAGATTTTCTCTCTCGGGTCGGCTGGGAAGACGAGTCTGAGCGCGATGGAGATAGATTACCTGCGGATGAGGGTCCGGCAAAAAGCGCCCTAAAAAAGGAATCCAAAAGGCTCCGGGCCGATATTATCAACGAACGATCCCGGGCCATGTCGCCCTTGAAAGATCGTATACTTGAAATAGAATCGGCGATCACCTCCGCGGAAAGACAGCTCACCCGCGACAATGAATCGCTCGTTGCCGCATCCCGGCGGGGTGACGGAAAAGCGATCATGACCCTTTCAATGTCCATTCACGATGTGAAAAAGAACATCGACAACCTTTTTGACGAACTCGAAGTTATTACAGTAGAGCATGATGCGCTTGCGAGGGAATTTGAACAGAGATTGCAGGAAATTTAGAACAGGTTCTACGTTCTACGTTAAACTTAATCATAAGACGTAAGACGTTTTGAAAACCGGAATTGCATCGATGATATGATCGAGACAAGTACGTACCACGATTCTTCTCGAATCGATAATCACGCTCTCACGCCTTACGATTTGTTAAAAAATATTGAACTCAAAAAAGCATCTTCGCGATGACGTTCTTCTGTATATTCCCGGTGCCTTCGTATATGGAGGTGATCCGGACATCTCTTAAGGCCCCTTCGAGGCCCTGATCGCGCATGTATCCGTAACCGCCGAGGATATCGATAGCCCGGTTCAGGATATCTATCGCATTCCGGGGAATGGTCAGTTTGACCATCGAAGAATACTTCTTTGATTCGGGGTCTTTTTTGTCATAGAGCCAGGCGGCCTTGTACAAAAGGTTCCGGCATTTTTCGATCTCGACATACATATCTACCAGATCGTGTTCGATAGACTGGAATTTAATTATCGGCCGTCCAAATTGACTTCGCTTTTTAGCATGCTTTACAGCTCTCTCGTATCCGTAAAGCATCGAGCCCAAAGCCTGTGCTGCTATTACGATCCTGCCGAGCTCAAATCCGTCGAGGACCATTTTGAGCCCTTTGCCGCGCTGCCCGAGGACATTGCCCTTCGGTATCCGGAGATCATTGAAAACAAGTTCTCCTGAGGTTGTCGTGTTGATGCCCATTTTCCGCCCCAGGTCGTTGATCTCGAAATGTCCGGAACCATTCGATTCTATCGCATCTTTGTCGATTATTATCAGCGAGAGGCCGTCCCCGTCCCGTCCCATGAGCGTATAAAAATCGGCATACCCGGCGTTCGTTGTAAAAACTTTGGAGCCATTGACGAGATAATGGTCGTCCTTTTCGTCCATCCTTGTTTTTGCCGATCCGAGATCACTGCCGCTATCCGGTTCGGTGACGCTTACCGCGGAAATATATCTTCCCTCGACAACCGGGCGGATGTATTTTTCACGCTGGGCGGCGCTTCCGTAGACATCGATGACAAAACCCGGGATGTACCCAAGGCTGAGCGCCATACCCATTCCGGGCAGGTTCCGGCACAATTCCGTGACTGTGGTGATGTGCCCCATTGCCCCGTAGCCTGAACCGCCGACGTCCTCCGAAAAACCGGCCCCTATGATCCCCAGGTCCCCGATCTCCCTGTACAGCTCCATCGGATAGGCGTGCCGGTCCTCAAGATCGTGGAGATGGTCCTCGTCTATCTCTTTTGAGCAAAACTCACGGACTGCCGCCTCGATATCTTTGAGATCGTTATCGACATAGGGATCCATATCTTAAAATTTTCTCCCATATGCAGTTTTTTTGCAATATTCAATCAACCGGTCATTTCTGCTTAAGCTGCTTTGTCAGGTATTGCCGGGGAAGATCGATATTGAAATACACAGTCTTTTTTTCGCCGGTCTTCTTATTTTCGACATCCATACCGTCGTAATCATGTCCGTTGACTGTTAAGGTTTTTGTCTTGATCATCTTGAGTCCATTCGCATTCAATATGAAGTATTCTTCCGGTACGGATATGACGGTCATTGCTTTTTCAGGCGTGCTCCCGTCACCGGAGGTATAAATGGAATTGACGAGGCCCTTCAAGACCGAGGTATGAAATGCATCTCTTTCCGAATTTCTCATTTCTCGATAGGCGATCTTGCATAATAGATGCATGTCGAGGTCTACATAGTTGGTCTCCAGGGCAGATTGGGCCAGCCTTAGTGCTTCCGGGAAATCTTTTTTGCCGAGGGCTTTGAATGCAGCATCCTTATCATTACTGTCCGCTCCATACGGTTTGTAATCAGGGGTCCGCGTGTAAGCGAGCCGTAAAACCTGAAAATCAATGCTCATATCATTATTCTTTAATTGCTTTACCAGTCTGTAATAATCGGGGTCTTTTGTATCTGCGGCAGGCTGGGCCTGGCCTGTTGCAGAGAATGTCACGCACATCATGACGACGATCGCGATGACGAAAAATATACTGTATCTTTTTTCCATGGTTTTCTTCCTCCCTTTGATAAAGACGAGATCATCCAGCATCTTCGTGCGATTCCGGGATGATGCGTTCGGTTACCTATATTCTCATAGTTCGCGATGAAAGATGAACAAAAAAATCAGGATCTTTGTCCGGTCAGATAATGGCCTCAGTGGATAGTAGAAAATGTGAAAAATAGCCCGTAGTATATTCGGATAGGGTATAATGAGCGGTAAAGGTCGATCCCGGGCCTTTTGTGAAATAATTTTTCCAGGGGGGTATTATGCCGCTTGCATTTGAATCTATCAGCCACGGTCAGGTTGCGTTCGGATTTTTTAATATAGAAACGGACATGCTGCTCCTCGATGTTCATTTCTTTTTTGCCGATGATTTCTGCGCAGCGATCGATAATCTGGCTTTGAGGGAAGAAGAAAATGCCGCATCGGTCAGCCTTGATGCGTACACTCTTGATGCGTCCCGGATCGGGAATCTGATGGGTTCCATACATGGGATTGACTTCAGGGGATTTATCGGCGAGGTCTATAAGCTATACCCATTTCCGAAAGAAGCCGAAAAATTCCGCCAGCAGCCTGAGGGGTCCCGAAACCGTGCTGTTATTGAGGAGATCATACATGCATATGCCCGGATGCGGCCGATCAATATCTCAGCCGATCCTGTACGCAGTACCGTTGATATCGGAGGGTACCTCTTTTCCGTACGTGTGTTTCATGAGCTTATACAATATGTCTGGCAAGGCGGTTATCCAAGATGGAGGGATGCTGCCCGGCCATCATATGTGCTTGAGATGGGTGAGGCAATCGGGTGTTCAGCGAATCCGCTGTTTAAGGGCATCAGGCCTTTCAAGGTTCTAAGTTAGGGGTCAGCCCTGCATGTCGATATTAATTTGTTGTAAACATTGAATATGAGGCCGGGAACGTCTATAATAGTTCCCATGGAAGAAAAGAAAAGCAAAGAGGAACGATACAACGAAGCACGCATCCTTCATAAATCGCTCGATGAAAAACTTCAGATACTGCAGGCCAAGCCTTACTTGACCGAGGATGAAGAGCTTGAAGTGAAGCTTCTTAAGAAAAAGAAACTATACTTCAAAGATATGATGGAGCAGATCTCGAACGAAGGTTGATGTCCTTTCCCCAAGGAATTTGAGCCTGCCCGGCCATAGCCTCGAGCTGTTGGTCTTTTGCCGCTTCATGGAGACCGCTTAAACTCATCTGTCTCTCATAGCGCCCTGTCGTAGTTACTTACATTGTGAACCTGACCGTCTAATAAGAAAAAACAAGATGAGAATTTGTCGCAATTATAATTTCCCCGTCATTCCGCCGCCGGGTACCCTCCGGGTGGGCGGAACCGGGCAGTGATATTTTCGACAAATGTGTCGATAGCCTTGTTGAACTCATCCGGTCTTTCGATCATGACCATATGGCCGGCCCCTTCGATGAGCTTAAGCTCCGCCCCCGGTATGCTGCCGGCCAGGTACTGCGAATATTTCACTGGCGTGAAACGGTCCTCTGTGCCGCATATGACGAGGGTGGGGTTCGATACTGAATTCACTCGATCCATGACATTAAAACCGTCACACGCCAAAAAATCGTTAAAGACCGTCTCAGCGTCATTCTTCATATATTCTGTGAAAGCCTTTTCTTTCAACCCGGCCGGAAAGGCGGGTGAAAATGCCGTATCGATTATCATACGCGCAGTCTTTTCCTTCTCTTTAAGAATGCCTTCCAGTATTTCGGGGTAAACTTTCAGTCGCGCACCTGTCCCGACAAGGACGATCCCCCGTGCGAGGGCAGGATACCGCATGGCGAGATCAATTGCGACAGCGCCCCCCATTGAATGCCCCACGATAAATGCAGAGGTGACGGCATTATCATCTAATGCCTTCTTCAGCGCGTCGGCGTAACCCGTAATTGAGGTTAACGACGTGCCTTCGGAGGTGCCATGGCCGGGAAGGTCGACAAGGACTACGGTATGCGTTCTTTCAAAGTGCTTTATTTGAAAGGCCCATGAGAGGGTGGAACCCCCGGCACCGTGGATGAACAGCACGGGTACGCCGCCGCTCCCGTATTTTTCCAATTCCATAGATGTATGCTCCTCTTTTTTCAAGATTATAAAGTATGGAAGGGAGAATGCCAAAGATTTTCATAGCAATTCCGGAAATGATTTGTTACTAAGTACCTGATATGAATTCCCACGCATGGGACCGATGGTGAGATGAAAGCTCGTTTCTGGGGTACGCGGGGTTCGCTGCCGGCGGCAGCCGATACCCTGGAACTGCGGCAAAAGATGATCGATATCATTAAGGCGTCCCGGGGCAGGGAATTTTCGAACCACAACGATATCGTAAAATTTGTCGATACTCAATTCCCTGTCTCCCGGTCAGGTTATTACGGGACAAATACGTCCTGTGTCGAACTAGCCGGCGGCGATCAATACGTTATCTGTGATGCCGGATCGGGTATCCAGGATTTTTCCCGCCACATACTTACGTCTAACAAAGGGCGCGACCTGACGTTTCAATATTTTTCTGTCGCATCTGCATTGGGACCATATCCAGGGATTCCCGTTTTTCATGCCCCGCTGCATTTCCGGAAATACGATTGTAATATACGGGGGTCACTCGGATATTGAAGAAGCCATTGCCTGCCAGCAGGAAGGCTCCAATATATCGCTCACCCTGAGGGCGAATACCAGGTTCGCAACCCTTAAACCCGGTAAGCAGTATGATATCGCCGGATTTGCCGTAACGCCTATCTTACAGAGACATCCCGGAGATTCGTACGGGTACCGCTTCGAACAAAACGGTAAAGCCATTGTTTACTCCAGTGATTGTGAACACCAGGATTATGAATCGAATGATTATCCATTCATGGATTTCTTTAAAAATGCCGATCTTCTTATCATAGACGCCCAGTACCGGGCCGATGATGCCTTCGGGGCAAAGGAAAACTGGGGACACTCAAGTAATGCCGTTGTTGCCGAACTTGGCGCACGGGCAGGGGTCAAGCATCTATGCATGTTCCATAATGAACCGACGGTCAACGATGCCGATCTTGATATATTTCTCCATGAGACACGGCGATATCTTGAAATTTACGATCCGGAAAGCACGATGAAGATCGACCTCGCCTACGACGGTTTAGAGATCGAGGTTTAGGACCGTAAGGCGTAAGGCGTGAGGCGTGAGGCTGAGTTTCAACCGAAGCGTCACCCTCGGCACCTATGAGCGCCAAATCCAGTATTTTCATTTTTTACGCCTAACGCCTACGCTTACGGTTACAAATAATAATGTTTCACCGGTTTAAGGTCGTTTGAAAACTCGTATACCAGCGGTTTACCTGTGGGTATCTCGATGGACGGTATATCTTCCTCAGATATATTGTCGAGATGCTTCACCAGTGACCGCAGGCTATTTCCATGCGCTGCCACTATTATTTTTGCACCTCGGGCAAGTATCGGCACGATGGTGCTTTCCCAGTAGGGAAGCACACGAATGGCCGTATCTTTCAAGCTTTCGGCAACGGGGAGTTCTTCCGGCATCAGTGCATCATATCGCGGGTCATTGCCGGAAAACCGTTCATCAGCGCGTTCGAGCGGCGGCGGCGGCACGTCAAAGCTTCGCCGCCAGAGCCTCACCTGCTCCTCGCCGTACGTATCAGCTGTCTCGATCTTATTGAGGCCCTGTAAAGCCCCGTAATGCCGTTCATTGAGCCTCCAGCTCTTCCGCTGGGGTATCCACATCTGGTCTAACTCTTCGAGGACTATCCACAGCGTCCGGATCGCTCTCTTTAAGACCGATGTAAATGCGACATCGAAAGTAAACCCGGCGTCTTTGAGCGCCCGTCCGGCCGCTTTTGCCTCTTCCATTCCTTTTTCGGACAGGTCAACGTCCGTCCATCCCGTAAATCTATTCTCAAGATTCCACTGACTTTCGCCGTGACGCAATAGGACCATTCGCAACATGGGAAACACTCTCCTTTTTTGTTTACAATTGATCTACCCGGTAACCTTGTTTCCTGAGGAGCTCGATAATTCCTTCATTCCCGACCATGTGACCGGCGCCGACAACAACAAATACCTGTCTGTTGGATTTAAGGTACGTTGATATCTTTTTTGCCATATTCCGGTTCCTGTCGGTCATGATCTTTTTATAAACCGCTTTGAGACGTTCATCATTTTCGACTGAACGTATAAGGATAGACGCCATATGTTCGCTATCACCTGTCTCCCATGCGGCAATCAGGGCATCAGCCTGTTCTCCCATAGTTTTTAAGTCTTTGATCGCATAGAGAAGAAAGGATTCCTGCTCGTTCCCGGGCAAGCCCGCGAGAAGGCCGATCTGGTATTCGATGCTTTCAAGTTCAACTATTTTCTTGTGCCCCGATGCCCTGGTCAAGAAATATTTATCGATACCGTGATCAGGGTCGTAACCTGACCGCATGAGCTCCATAGATGACAGTGTAATTCCGAGGAACCAGGGTTTCTGACGATTGAGCACAAGCGATGGAAATCCCAGCCGTGCCGCTTCTTCCGTCACATATGTATACGCTTGCAGGGATATATGGTTTGCGAGCGAATCGTCTGGCTCGTAGAAACCGGCCCGGCGAAGCATCTGAAGCGTACCGGGCCCGATATTATTGATGTCTGCTTCGACTGCAAGGGTGTCGCATGTGTCGAATGCTTCCTCGATAACCGGGCTTAAAGGATACGCGTCCTTTTTCATGAAATGAACGGAGCCGAGCAGATAAACGGTCGACGCGCCGGCCGTAGCACGCCAGAGGAAATGCCTTTCGGCCGCCAGTATAGCCTGCGGTGAAACAAGGCTTATCAGGAGTACCACTGTGATCAGGAATGATCGATAACGGCTAATTTTCATATAATCTCCGGATGTGGTATCCAACCATTATAACAGGGGCTCTTTCATGGAAATAACCGTGTGAAGACCGTTCCTTTTTTTGATATCCGGTCGAGTTGTTTAAGGTCTTCGATCCGCCGTACCGTTTCGGGGTGGGTTGAAAATACTCCGAGTTTAAGGGTCTGAGGATGGCTTGAATCGATCTTCTGAAGAATGTTCTGGAAAGGCCCGGTCCCTTTCCCCAGGCTGATGAGGAGCGATCCTGCCTCATGGTCGGCCTCGCGTTCAAAATCCCGTGAATACCCGTTTTCGATGAGCAGTGCAGGGAGAAACGAGGCGAAATTAGCGATAGACGTGACATCCCCGGTAAGCATCGTGACAAGGAAGAACAAACCGGTACTCTGCAGTATGCTCCTGAGGGCATGGCGCCGTTTGACATGATTGATCTCGTGGGCAAAGATAGCCATGAGTTCATCATCATTATCGGAAAGTTCGACAAGTTCGTCGGTAACAACGATGATGCCGGATGGAAGCGCAAAGGCATTTGCTCCGAGCTTCATTCCCTTGCGAAACACGATCATATAATCCTTTGCATGCGCGGGGTCAATTCGGGACAACGTCTGTCCGAACAAAGAGGTTATTTCTTCTTTACGGTCGTCATTGATCCGGCTCGGCCTGAAGAAATTCTGGTCGAACATTCTTAGCGCCTGTTTGCTGGCTGAATTCGTGACATGTAAAGGTATCGCCTGTGCAGCGTAATTCGCCCCGTAGGGTATGGCATAGGCGACGAGCGCGAAAATGGCTGCAACGATGAGGAACATGCAGGCAACAACCGCTCTCCAGTGTGTTTCGAGATAGTGGACCCAATTCCACGAGCGGTTTATTCCCGTTGCTGTTTCGATGGCTTTGACGGCTTCGTGGTCGTCGGGTCTGCAGTAACGATCCATTGGGAAGCCTTATCGAACGCTTTGTCGGCCGAGGGCCGGATCGATCTCGATCGAAGCATATTGGGCATTATAAAAATTCTCCTCAATGTCATCCGATATGACCAGTGCGATCCCATCGAACATTACGCGGACAGGATATGCCCGGGATGTTCTTCCATCAAAATAGTCGGCAGTAAAATGTATCATAGGCCAATCTCTATTCCGATAAAATCGGTTGCCGCATCGCCGAGCGCGCTCGTGTCGGACCCCGGCGATCCCATTAAAATTATTGAGGTCCTGCGTTGAGACAATGCTCAGATTTTGCGAAGATATATTTCAGCCGGCGTATTTTTGCCCAGGGGACGAGAAGTCCCAGCGAAAATATGATTGCGGCGATATTCGTTATCCTGATGAAAACAAGATGGCGTGTCGTGAATGTGCTCTTGAATTGCAGGTTCCCAAAGCGCGTCTGTGACCAGCAATGATTCATGGTAATCGAATATATGGCCGCCTGCAGGGTATAAAGGATAACTGGCCGCGACAAAAGAACTGAAGAAAAACCTATAGATCATGTTAAACGTGTTGGGTGAGGCCCCCGATCTCATCGAGAACCGGTTAAACCAGTACGATCCGACCCAGCTGAAAAACATGAACGCTGCAATGCCCGTTATCGCAGCCGAAAAAATAGGCCCCGTAAAACGGCCCCTTCCTTCCGGAAAAAGAGCTTCGTGTCGTGCCGTAGGCGAGGTTGTTGAAAAAGAACCTCTTTTTGTAAAATTGCCACGCAGGAAAAAATATGAAAAGCGTGCACGGGAGAATCCCTGCAAAAAGAAGATATGTCTCATAACTTTCCCGCAAGCGCCCCAGAAACCGAAATCGTATATTTCTATACGATGTATTGTGCGCATTGAATCTCAGCGACTTGTAAACAAGGAAAGGAAAGATAAAACCGAAGACGATGAACAGGGTCCCGGCTATGACAGGTTCAAATCTCTTCATCGCGACATATATGATGAACATCGCGGCTATTATCAAATTACCTTTTAGTATAGCGGCAGGTTTTCCGTGGAAGGTAAACGGATGGCCCGCGAGGCTCGTATTTGCCCAGATATAACGTCGGGTGCGCACCTTTGCCCAGGCTGCATATATCCCAATGGTAATTATCGTAAGGAATAAATTGACTATCCATATCCTGAAATACTCGCTTGCAGAAGCAGTGAACTCGAAATCATAGCGCCTGTGTTCCCCAGAGGTTTCATCCGTGAGAAGGACGAGCGGTGAACCGCACCGGGAGCAATAAACCGGTTGGTCCCCCGGCGTCAGACAAATACTCGATCGAAACATTACATTTGGCGCACATTATCTGCTTCACGTTCTGGAGATCCCCCGGATCTATGATCTGACTATTATAAACGTGAAGACAGGAAATTTAAACGGATTTCTGCTCATGGCTCCCGTCAATTGTAAACGGTCTGCCCCAACCGCTTTCGATTGATTTGACAATCCTTGATTTCATACATATCTAAGGGTAATAAGGAGTCTTTATGACGGATGCGCGCCATCTGGAAAGGCCGGATACATTTCGGGGAATACAACATACCTGTTAAGCTTCATACCGCGGTCCGGGAACAGCGGATACAATTCCATCTCCTGCACAGGCAATGACCAGATAAGGCTCAGGCAGCAGATGGTATGCGCATACGAGCATGTACCCGTTCCCCGGGACGAACAGGTAAGGGGTTTTGAATTGGAGGACGGCAAATTGTCATTGTCGACGATCGAGGAATTCGAGCAGCTCGAGCCGGAAGAGAGCCGGATGATCGAGGTCCATGAATTTGTAAAGTCGGGCGATATCGATCCTCTGTATTTTGAAAGGACATATTATCTCGGCCCCGATGCCTCACATAAGGAATACGGCACCTTGCGGCGGCCCTGTCCGATGCGGGCATGGAAGGGGTATGCACCTGGACGATGAGGAAGAGATCCTATTTCGGGTCATTGAAAGCACGGGGAGGATGATCAGGCTGACCACGCTGCGATATGCGGACGAGGTTGTCGCGGCAAATCGCTCGATCTTCCCCGGGTCGAATTGTCCGAAAAGGAATTGAAGGTAGGGGCCGACCTTGTCAGGGCGCTGACCGGGCCGTTTCAGCCGGACAAATTCGAAAACGAACATCAGAAGAAATTACAGGAGATGATCGACAGAAAAGCGGCCGGGGAAAAGATATCCATTTTGCGCCCGAAGAAAAAGAAGGCGACCGCACCCGACAGGCTCCTCGAGACACTTGAGGCAAGCCTGAAAAAAGTCGGGTAATAATCGGTAATGATTTAAAGGAGGCACGTTCATGGCGGTTCATGCGATATGGACAGGAACGATCAGTTTCAGCCTGGTTGCGATCCCCGTACAGCTCGTCACGGCTGTTACGGCAAGCCGGATATCGTTCCGGATGCTCCATGCGAAAGATTATTCGCCGTTGTCCCGAAGTATGTTCTGCCCGGACGAGGAAAAGATCGTACCTGCGAATGAGATCGTGCGGGGATTTGAGATCGGTCCCGATAAATACATTGTCATGACCGAGGAAGAACTCGAATCGGTGTCGCCCGAGCGCTCGAGGGCCATAGAAATAACCGATTTTATCGATATCGGCGAGGTTGACCCGGTTTATTATGGCCGTCCCTATTATCTTGTCCCGGCAAAAGGGGGCGAAAAGGCCTATTCGCTGCTGGTCGAGGTGATGCGGGAAACCGGCCGGGCAGGTATTGCGAAATTCGTGCTCGGCGAACGGGAATACCTGGTCCTCGTAAGATCGACAGGGCAGGCGCTTTCGCTGATCACGCTTCACTACAATGATGAAATAGTTCCGGAGGAAGGCATTTTGCCGGAAAAGGCCGGAACCGCCTCAAGGCCGCAGACGAGATGATACAATTGATCAAGAAGTATGAAATCCGCCTTTAAACCCGAGAAATATGCAAATGAACGCAAAAAGAAGATAGTCGGCCTTCTGGAAAAGAAAGCCAAGAAGCAGACGGTGGAATCCCCGGTAACCGGGGAAGAAGTCACCAGAAGGCCCGGAAGACCTTGTTTCCGTGCTTCAGGAAAGCGTCCGCAAGGTGAAGGCGGCCCGATGAAAAAGATGACGGCCCGTATTGGAGAGAAAAACCTTTCGCTTTCAAACCTGGATAAGGACCTCTATCCCTCGTTCGGCTTTACAAAGGCCCATATCCTGGAATATTACCGAAGGATATCGCCGTACATTCTTCCGCACCTGAAGGACCGCGCACTGACTCTCAAAAGGTATCCCAACGGCGCAGAAGGAGATTTTTTCTTTGAGAAACGCTGTCCCCGCTATCGTCCCTCGTGGATCAAAACGGCGGATGTGCCCCAGGCCGACGGAGACAAAATGACGGTATGCCTCGTTAATGATCTCGATACCCTGATCTGGGTCGGAAATCTTGCATCACTGGAATTGCATGTCCCGATGGCGCGGGCATCAAGTCCGGGAACGCCGGATTTCATGGTTTTCGACCTCGATCCCGGCGAAGGCGTGGACATCCTTGACTGCGCACACGTGGCATTTATGCTGCGCAACGTGCTTGACGACCTTAAACTTCAATCGTATCCGAAAACCTCCGGCAAAAAAGGCCTCCATGTCTATGTTCCTTTAAATAACAAAAAGGTGACCTTTGACGATACC
This sequence comes from uncultured delta proteobacterium, assembly GCA_963823725.1. Taxonomy (GTDB): domain Bacteria; phylum Desulfobacterota; class Syntrophorhabdia; order Syntrophorhabdales; family Syntrophorhabdaceae; genus Delta-02. The sequence continues at coordinate 65,981 of CAWGMJ010000012.1, read as the reverse complement.
AAGAGATTTTCACGCACCGTCGCAGAGGTCATGCAGCGAAATTATCCCGATACTATTACGGCGATAATGGCCAAAGATATGCGAAAGGGAAAGGTTTTTATCAACTGGGCGCAGAACGGGACATCGAACACAACAGTCTGCGTATATTCGCTTCGCGCTGCCCCGAAACCGACCGTTTCAACGCCGCTCACATGGGACGAGGTCGACAATCTCGCACGGCAGGGCAACCCGGAAGGTTTCCAGTTCATTTTTTCGCAGGTGATCGACAGGGCCGAAAAGCACGGCGATCTTTTTGCCGATGTTCTGAAACAAAGACAGAAACTTCCCTATTTATAATATGGGACTGAAAGACTATACATCTAAAACGAAAATTCGAGGAAACACCCGAACCGCCGCCGGGGCCCGTTCATAAGGGCAACCGGCTTATTTTTGTTGTTCATAAACATGCCGCCCGGGCCCTGCATTACGATCTGAGGCTCGAACTGGGCGGAGTGCTGAAAAGCTGGGCAGTGCCAAAAGGTCCGTCGCTTGACCCGACTATTAAGCGGCTCGCCATGATGGTCGAGGACCATCCGTATGATTATAAGGATTTCGAGGGCGTTATCCCCGAGGGCAATTACGGCGCGGGGAACGTGATCATCTGGGATAAGGGTTACTGGCGACATCCGGACGATGAAACCGGGACAGCAAGCGAAGACCTGCTTGAAGAGGGATTAAATAAGGGAAATCTGAAATTTGTCCTTGAAGGGGAAAAGCTGCACGGCCAGTTCGCGCTTGTTAAAACAGGCAAAGACCCGCGATCATGGCTTCTCATAAAGAAAAAAGATGCCGAAGCTGTGGGGGGCAACATAGCGCAGGACAATCGCTCCGTTGTTTCGGAAAGAACACTCGAAGACGTGTCCCGCGATGATCCCGAGACTGCGTACCCAAACACAAGAAAGATAGAGCGCATCCGCAGGGAAGAGTCATCGGAAAAGGAAGACCTTTCCGATGCCCCGGTCACCGATATGCCGCACCGCATAAAACCCATGCTGGCGACCCTCGTCAAGGAACCGTTCAATGACGAGGAATGGATATATGAGGTTAAATGGGATGGGTATCGGGCAATAGCCGAGATACATGGCGGGGACGTGTCTCTCTATTCCCGCAACCTGCTTTCTTTGAGAGACAGATTTCCCGCCATTTATCAATCGCTGAAAAAGATACGGTTTGATGCCGTTCTTGATGGAGAGATCGTTGTTGTCGATGATGCCGGTTATCCCGATTTTCATATGCTCCAGGATTATCGCAGGTCAAAACAGGGCATCTTCTCTATTACGTTTTTGATCTTCATCTATTTGTGACGGCCATGACCTGACAAATCTTCCGCTTATCAGGAGAAAGAGATATCCTGAAGAAGGTCCTTCCGTCCCTTCCGGGGATACGGTACACCGACCATATCACGCGGGATGGGGTCGTATTCTTCGATATTGTCAAAGAAAAAGGGCTCGAGGGGATGGTCGCCAAGCATTCCCGCAGCGTGTACCAGATGGGCAGAAGAAGCCTGCAATGGCTTAAGGTAAAATCAAGGATGACACAGGAGGCCGTCATCGGGGGGTTTACCGAACCGGGCGGGGTACGAAAGCATTTTGGTGCGCTCATCCTGGGGGTTTATGAAAATGACGATCTCGTCTATATCGGTCATACGGGAGGGGGCTTTAGTGAAAAGACCCTTACCGAGATCCGTGATAAGCTTGAACCGCTTGTCCGTAAAACATCCCCCTTTAAGATCAAGCCGAAGACAAACAGGGCCGTGAAATGGGTCGAGCCCGAACTTGTCTGCGAGGTATTCTTCCACGGCTGGACCAATGACGGCCTTATGCGCCAACCCACCTTTATTGGATTGCGCGAAGATAAATCCCCGCGCGAAGTGGTCCGTGAAAAACCTTTGGTTGTAGGCGATAAGGGCCGGGAATCATCATAGGCCGGTATGCACCCGATCCATATCGTCTCTATCTTCGCCCTTGCCATTTCAAGTAATTTTGATAATCTCGGTGTTGGGCTGGCATACGGCATGCGCGGCATCTGCATCTCTTTCCGGTCCAATCTCGTGATCGCCATTCTTAATAGTTCGGGTACTCTGCTTGCCATGCTTGCGGGAAATTGGATATATGTCCTGGTCGTGCCCCGGATATCACAGCTGGCCGGCGGATCGATGATCATTGCCGTCGGTGTGACGGTTATTGTGCAAGGGATCGTAAAGACGGGACGCGGCGAGCCGGCCGATGACACGTTTCGCATCCAGTCAGAGGCATCTATGCCTTTTCCGCTGCTCAGGAAAGTGTGGAGCATTGTCATGAACCCTTTTAACGCAAACCCCGTATGCCTGGGCTCAATGGGGGCATGGGAGACGGCCCTGATCGGTTTGGGCCTTACTATGAGTAATTTTGTTACCGGGTTCGCCGCGGGATTGATGGGCCTCAATATTTTTCTCCTGACCGGGGTCACTCTATTGTTCAGCCTAATGGCCATAGCTTTCGGAGCAACGGCCGGGAATTCCCGCACCTTTCGATGGCTCGGGCGATATAGCGCAATTGTATCGGGATCGCTTCTCGTAATGATAGGCGGGCTTGAAATAATTTTCTAAGATTTATTTGACCGAATCCCTGATCTGGTATGTCTTTTTCTTGAGAAGGGCGGTCGAGAATTCTTCGATCACGACCTGGTTTCCGGTCGGCTTTTGGTTCTCGGGCACGGGGACCTCGATCTCCTCGCCGGTCTCCAGTTTGATCTTATATAAAACCGACGCCGGCTGTTGGCTCGATCTTTTGATCTCGGCAACGCTGCCCTTTATCAATCTGCCGGTCGGCCGCGGGGGATCGAGCGCGGAAGCGTACACGCCGATAAGAACCAGGCAAATGATGGGGGGCCAGAGAAAGAGAAACCGCCTCATCCGCGTTTTGTCCTCATGCGTCTTTTTAACGGGCTGTTTTGTATTCTTTGCTGCCATAGTCTCACAACATAGCAAAACGGTATACTGTTGTAAAGATAGGAGATGTAATTAAGGCTGCCGCTTTGAATTCTGCTGGTAGGCCTGATACAATGTCTGTAGAAATTAGAAAGATGTCGGTCAGTTTTATTTTAAAAGGGAGGACAAACAGCATGGGCGCAGGCGCCAGAATATTAGCAATTGTTCTATTCACAGGTTTTCTTGCCGTTCTGTCTGGTTGTTGCGGTGGAGATTCCACGACAGTCGAGAAACAGCCGATCGTCATCCAGGCTCCGCCCGGGGCCAGTCCCTCGATCGGAACCGAGCTGCAGAGCCTCGAAGACGCTTATAAGAAAGGGCTCATCACGAGAGAGCAGTACGAGGAAGCCAAAAAGAAAGTGCTCGAAAACGCGGGTAAATAAATATCTTAGACTCATCGCCGGGCATGCAGGAACGAGGCGGGCATATCCCCGTCCGATGCGGCCTCCAGGCTCTGAGCAACATGACCGGGGTATTTATGCGAAAGCCCGAATGCATTGTCTTTACCCTGATGCTGCTCCTCGATATTTTTTGGTGTACGTGGCCTGTTCCTGTCGCCTTCGGGGGCGATATGCGGGGACCGGCTCCCTTATTGCGGCCGGATACGCCGTCCGTAACGATAGAGAGTTCGCCGGTCAAACTCGCCATGCGCGGCGCGATCCGCTCTTACCAGGTCTCCGTATCCCGCATCAATCCCGACAGGTGCGGTTTTCGGCCCAGCTGCTCGGCCTTCGCATCCCTGTCGATCAGCGAATATGGGCCCGTGACGGGTATGATGATGACGGCAGATCGATTAATGCGCTGCAACATTTGGAAAAAACCCGGTTCGGCTTACCCGCTTTTGCCGGGCGGGAAACTCCTTGATCCGCCCTGGCAAAACCTCATTAAAGAGGGACCGAACCAGTGATCCGCATATTGCGCTTGCCGGCGCCTTCCTTTTATTTCTTGTTCCCGCCCTGTTTGCAACCGAAGCGGCAATCCTTGTGACCGAGGAAGTGCAGCTCCGTGTTGCGGACGCTTTCATGGAAGAAGAGGAATATTATCGGGCTATAACCGAGTACAAGCGATATCTCATCCTTTTTCCTGATTCTGCCCGCGGAGATTACGCGCTCTTTCAAACGGGCATTGCATACCTGAACGGCGGGGACACGGACAGTGCGATCAGGAACCTTGAATCGCTGCAAGAGCGGTACCCGTTGACCCCTTACGCTGATGCTTCTTTTTTTTATATCGGGGTGGCTAAGTGGAAGGCCAAAAAAACACGCGAATCTTGCAGCACCTTTCTCGACATGGAGAAAAAATATCCGGATTCCCCTTACTCCCCGCAAGCTCTCATTGCTGCCTCCCTTGTGGAACTGGATGCCGATAACCTCGAGGCATCACGGGACCTGCTCACCCGGTTCACAAACGATTACCCGGACCGCGGCGAAAGGGAAAATGTTTATGAAGCCATCACTATTATTGACCGGTATAGCGAACTGCCCCAGAAATCCGAGGTGCTGGCCGGCATATTATCGGCGGTCATCCCCGGCGCAGGGTACGCCTACGCTGGCGACCTCCCCACCGCCCTCATGTCATTCGTCGTAAACGGCGCTTTTATCGCGGGAACATGGGCAGCCTTTGCACAAGAACTCTATGCCGTGGGTGCTCTCGTCGGTGGGGTGGGTACGCCGTTTTATATCGGGAATATTTATGGGTCGGCCCTGGCTGCAAAGAAGGCGAACAAGGCCGTGAGGCTTAGAATGCGGGAAGAGGTTTACGCCCTCCTCGGTACCGTTTTCGATCAAGGAATAAAATAAGGTCTTAAGCTCCGGCCCGTAATGACGGGAGAATAAAAAGATGCTACAATGTCCCCATGCTGACTGTCGACCTCAACTGCGACATGGGCGAATCCTTCGGAACATATACGATCGGCAATGATGCCGAGGCAGTAAAGTACGTCTCCTCGGCAAATATTGCCTGCGGCATGCATGCGTCCGATCCCACCGTAATGAAAAAAACGGTCCGCCTGTGCAGGGACCATAATGTCATGGCCGGGGCCCATCCGGGCTATCCGGACCTCGCGGGTTTCGGCCGGCGCCAGATCGAAATGGAAGACGATGAGATCATTGACAGTGTTATATATCAGGTAGGCGCTCTCAAAGCATTCACGGACCATTTCGGAATACCCCTTAAGCATGTTAAACTTCACGGCGCCCTGTACCATTACGCCCTGAAAAAAGAAAGCCTTTTTCTCGATATCGTGCGGGCGCTGCATAAAACGTTCGGCGATATCATTTTTCTTACACTTGCAACGAGCAGGTCTGTAATGTTAAAGCAATCGTGCGCATCACACGGCATCAGGCTCGCACTCGAGGCTTTTCCCGACCGGGCATATACAGATGAAGGGACGCTTTTGCCGAGGAAACATCCCGAGGCCGTTATCAGGGACCCGGAAACGATAGCGCGGCGGGCATTGATGATGGTCAAAGAACGGGGTGTCACAAGCGTGAACGGGCGCCGGATAGAACTCGAGATCGATACCTTGTGCATTCATGGCGACAACGATGCAAGCATCAGGGCCGCTTCGCTCATCCGCGACCATTCTCAGAACGAGGGGATAACGATCAAGGCTTTGGGCGCGTGAAAATGCCTATGTTCAGGGAACGCTATGGGGAATCCGGGATCAGGATCATCTTTGGGGATACGATTGATGAGGCCACCCATGAAATGGTCCGGCGTTTTTTTCTCCACTTCAAATCACTCAACATACCGGGGATAGTCGATATCATCCCGTCTTTTCGGACGTGCCTCATCCATTTCGACAACGACCGGGTCCGGTATGATGAGCTGTGCGAACTACATTGACAAAAGCTGATACCTACAGGAAAAACATGGTACTGCCTGATGCCCCGCGGCTGGAAATTCCGGTAAGGTATGGGGGTGATTACGGCCCGGACATGGATTTTGTCTGTTCTTATTCGGGGCTTCGGCCGGAAGAGATCATCGAGATCCACACGGCATCGATATATCGCGTCTATGCAGTAGGCTTTATGCCCGGCTTTCCGTACCTCGGGCCCCTCGATAAACGACTGTACGTGCCGAGGCAGGCCACCCCGGTCCTTAAAGTGCCTCAGGGCTCGGTCGGGATCGCACAACTGCAGACCGGCATCTACCCGTTTGAATCGCCCGCCGGCTGGCGCATCATCGGCAGAACAATGATGCGTCTCTTCGACCATACCAGGCCCCCGTACAGCGTCCTTAATTTTGGAGATACCGTGAGGTTTGTCAGGGTATGATAACAGTTCTTAATCCTGCCTTTCTCTCGATAATTGTCGATAACGGCAGATTCGGCTACGGTTATATCGGCGTCCCGCCGTCATCCGGCCTCGACCGCTTCTCCATGGCGATGGCCCGATTCATTCTCGGAAATCCCGATACTGCCCCGGTCCTTGAGATCATGGGGAACGATCTTTCACTCCTGTTTTCAGAAACGGCCGCCTTTGCCATTACCGGGGCGCGTGTTAAGGCAACCCTTGATGATGTTCCGGTCGGGTCCTGGTCACACGTCAACGCCCCGAAAGGGAGTATTTTAAAGGTATCGGAGGTTCTGGAAGGCCTCCGTTATTATATTGGATTTTCGGGCATTATCGACATTGAACCGGTAATGGGCAGTTATTCAACAAACCTGGAATGCAGGTTCGGGGGATTTCAGGGACGGCCGCTCATGAAAGGAGATGTACTTAAATTCGCGACCTTTACGATCCGGCCCGAACATGTCAGCCTCCCGGATGCACTGATCCCTTCCATGTGCGAACCCCACATTTTAAGGGTGCTTCCCGGACCCGAAGCTGGGCATTTCAGTCCCGCCTCGGTAAAGTTCCTGTCTAACCGGAATGAAGCGCCTGTTTTCAAAGCTTCCGCACGCCTCAACAGGACAGGCATTCGTCTCGAGGGCCCCGCAATTAAATTCAGGGATAAGGTCGAACAGAGCATTATATCGGAAGGCATCCTGCCGGGAACGATACAGGTGCCGCCGGATGGCTTGCCGATCATAAACTGCGTAGAGAGAACGATAGGCGGTTATGCCCGGCTGGCCATTATAATTGATGTAGACCTGGATAAAGTCGCCCATATCAAGCCATTTGACAGGGTTATCCTGAGCCTGATCCGACAGGGAAGAAGCCGAACGCCTGTCGCAGGCAAAAAAGAATGCAATCGCATTTTACGTCAAAAAACAGTAAATTTCATCTTTTCGCTTAATTTTCCTCCAACACGTGCGATAAAAAATTCAAAAGGAATTCACTTTGGAGGGGTTAGAGGTGAAAACATTTATGGAAAGGCTATCAATTACGCAAAAGGCGCTGTTCGCACCCGTTATGGCGGCAGTATTTCTCATCATCGCCGGTCTTTTAGCTATGAATTCGCCGGGAACCGGCACAATCCTCTATATAATTCTCGGAGCGGGCATCGTTGTCACCCTTGCAGCCGGTTATTATACCGCCAGCCTTATGCGCGCCCCGCTGAAAGAGCTTGAAAGATCATTCGAGAGCCTTTCACAGGGTGACCTTACAAAACGCATGGATAGCGCATCCGGTGGTGAATTTGCGGCGATGGGAAAGAACTTCAATGACTTTGTGGACCGTGTCAGCACGGCCTTGTCCGGGGTAACGGATTCAAGCAGCCAGATATCCTTCGCGGTAAATACCCTTGATGCCACAGCGAACCAGATGGCGAAGGGGACTGATGTCATTGTGACCGAGATAACGTCGGTTGCAACCGCCAGTGAAGAGATGTCGGCAACGGCGAATGAAATAACAAATAACTGCATCGCAGCCGCCAGGAGTTCAGAGATTGCCAACAATTCCGCGGTGACGGGCGAGAACATCATTCAGGAGATCATCCGCAGCATGGGGCGTATAGACGAAAGCGTCAAGGAATCGGCCCTCATTATCCATAAGCTCGGGGAACGCTCCGACCAGATCGGCGAGATTGCCGGGATCATCAATGATATTGCCGAACAGACGAACCTCCTTGCATTGAATGCCGCAATCGAGGCGGCCCGCGCCGGGGAGCACGGCAGAGGTTTTGCCGTTGTCGCCGATGAGGTCCGTAAATTGGCGGAGAGAACGACAGGCGCGACGAAACAGATCGGTGAGACGATACAAACAATGCAGAGTGAAATGAAAAATGCCGTAGTCTCTATGGAAGGCGGTGTAAAAGAGGTTGAAGTAGGGAATAACGAAACCGCAAAATCAGGTAATGCATTAAAAGAGATATTGCACCAGATCAATACACTGGGTTCCCAGATCAATCAGATCGCTGTCGCGTCGGAGGAGCAAAGCGCGACGACAAGCGAGATCAATAATAATATCCAGAAGATCTCAAAGATAGTCGAAAACGCGGCAAAAAGCATCGCTGAGAATGCCGAGGCTTCATCGAACCTTTCAAACCTTTCGGTTCAGCTTACCAGGCTTGCCAATGAATTCAAACTGCAGGAGAATACGTCCTCGAACAGATCTTCGGCAACGAAGGAAGAGGTCATGGCTTTCGTTGAAAAAGCTGCCGATTATTTGAGAAATTCCCGCGATAAACAAAAGGTATACCGCGAAATGTCCGATCCCCATGGCCGCTTCGTCAAGGGTGAACTGTATGTTTTTGTCAACACGATCGAAGGCGTCACTGAGGCCCACGGGCAAAACCAGAAACTTGTCGGAAAATTCATGCTCGACCTCAAGGATGCCGACGGAAAGTATTTTATGCGGGAGATCACTGAAGTAGCTGCGTCCAAGGGAAAAGGATGGGTCGAATATAAGTGGATGGATCCCGTCACCGGGCGGATCATGGTAAAGATGACATACTGCCAGCGCGTGGGAGACGTGTACATAGGCTGCGGAATATATAAATAAGACGGGTGATGGGTTATGGGTAATAGGTAATGGGTAAAACCGTAAGGCGTAAGGCGTCAGTAACAAAAGTTCCCGGAACTTTAATCCCGGGAATTTTTTGTACAGTATGAAATTTCACCCATAACCTATAACCTATTACCTATAACCTCTACTCTCCATACATCACGAAGGCTGACCAGAAGAAGGGATGGGTGAACCCGCCGGGTTTGGTGTCTTTCAGGAGGGAGATCTTCGCTTCACGCAGGGCGGTGATTTTTGGCAGTCCTTTGTTTATCAATCCATCGTAGAAAAGGGTCATCAGGTCGCGGGTCGGCTCGTCGGCAACGCCCCAGAGGCTGACGAGAGCGGCAGGGCTTCCGGCATACATGACCGCACGCGTAAGCCCGGTTACACCCTCGGCGTTGCTTACGTCCCCGAGACCTGTCTCACAGGCTGAAAGAACGACGAGCCGCGCATTAAAACGCGTGTTCATGATCTCACCGATGGTCAGAAAACCGTCTTCCTTGTCTGACGGTATCTGGCTTAAGGCAATCGCCTGGAAACCGGGCTGCAGAATACCGTGTGTAGAGAAATGAATATATGAGTACCGGGTCATTTCAGGCGACTTCGCGTTTTCTTCGCTGGCGTCCATCCTGAGATATATCTGATGCCTGGCCCCCGCTTTTTCGCACATGGAGTGTATTGCTTCGATCTCTTCAGCTGTTCCCTTAAGACGGGTAAGCGTACCGCCGGACCGGAGATAATTATTCTTGATGAATATAGCGCCCGGCGAAAAATCTTCGGCTACGGATCTTTCCTTGAGGTCGGCATCTGATCCATCTCCATTTTTTTCCGTTTTGGTCTCTTTTTTGTCGGCCCCGGTTTCCGCGATATATTCCTTGATATCATACACGGGGTCGCCGAAACCGACAAACCCCCCTTGTGTATTTTCCGTTCCATGCTGACTTCTGAGAATGCCGAGGACAGTACCCGATTGCATATATGTCATGGGATATTTTTCGATCATGAAGATTTTCTCCCCTTCTCTTTCCGGTCATTAAGCGCCTCAAACGGAAGGTAGGCAAGGATCCCCTGCGGGGCTATTATAAGAGTTTTTCCATCAATATATTCTTCGGCAGGCTTACGAGTGCCGCATACAGCTCTTCAGCGAGATCATCACGGAAACGCTCGTTCTCTGATATCCCCTGATGTTGCCGAGCAATTTCTGAACTCTGGCGACAATATCGGCGTATTCAACGGGAAGTTTGACGACATTGAAATCCTTTTTTCCTATCACAAGGCAATAGACACCCTTTTTTGCCAGAAAATATTCAAGAAGGACCTCGTTCTCCCGGAGCACATTGTCCTGAAGTGATCTCGCAGTTATGGGTTGAGGATACTGCACCGAGGCATACAAAGGGTTTTTATACCGGATCTCGCGCCTTAAAATATCAAGTTTTTCTTGCGCGGCGCCTGCCTCATTTTTCAACTGTTCGATGACCTTTTTATCGGGAAATTTTGCCTGAGATTCCTCTGCGAGCTTCTTCTTCAGCATCAGGAGCTCATTCTCCAGTGTATCGCGCTCTTTTTTCAGGTCCGGATCAATGCCCTTTTCAAGGTCTACACTTGCCTCAGCGAGCTGGTCAAGGAACATCCTGGCTTTCATGGACTTCAATATATTGAAAGGCCTTCTCTCCCTGATCATTACCGAGCATGTACAGGGCGGCGCCTTCATAGTGATCGTATATTTTTTCCATGTAGCTTCTTTTGAGCTCCGAAAATACGGCCTGGGACCTTACCTGTTCGAACTTCGCAAGCCCGGCATCGTAAAGCCGGGCCGCTTCTTTTGCATCGTCTCTCCGGCCGGAAACGGCGGCCTTTTTTAAAAGGGTCAAACCCTGTGATTCCGCGTCCTGCATCTGGCCGTAAAGGCCGAGGGCAAGGTCGTAATTTTCATCGGCCCGGTCGAGGTCTGCCGCCGAAAAGAAAACATCCCCGATCCCCTGATATGCATGTCCCTGATCAATCAGGGAATTTGCGGCCTTTACAAGGCGAAGGGCCTCCTGGAACATATCGAGGGCCCCCATTTTATTTCCCTTTTCGAGGTAGATCTCGCCGAGGGTTTTATAGATGTCACCCTGCCCGATAGGCTCGCGTGTCTTTTTATAAAGGGCCATCGCGGAGGTGAACATCGCAAGGGCATGGTCAGTCTTTTTGAGCCGCAGATATGTTTCGCCCATCATCCGGTATGTATTTGCCTGGCCCAGCGGCGAATTTGCCTTTATATACAGCCTGAGCGCGTTTTCATAATAGTTCATCGCTTTGGCGTAATCGCCCGCATAGAAATAGATATCTCCCAGTGAGCGCTGCACATTTCCCTGGCCAAGGGGTTCGTTTGACTCAATATAGTACGGGAGGGCCCGATCGTACATTTCGAGGGCCCGCGAAAAATTACGGTTATAATAACGCGATATCTCCGAGGCCTTTGTAAATGTCGGCCTGACCCACGGGTTCCCTCAATTTCCGGTAAATGGGAAGGGCCGTTTCATACGATTCGGATACCGCGCTGAGATTACCCCTGCGAAGGTTCAACTGGCCGAGGCGCCTTAAGACATCCGCCTGTCCGAGCGGATAACCGGCAGATCTGAACATTTCCAGTGCCTTTTGGTACATGTCAAACGCTTCGTCATTCTTTCCGGAAAAATACGCGATATCTGCGAGGCCTTTCTGCGTATAAGCATCGCCGATAAGAAAGCCGGTTTTCCTGTATATCTCCTGGGCCTTCGCGTAATTCTCCGCAGCCTTTTCACTATCCCCGGTTTTGAGGTCGATATCCCCGAAAGCACGATATATGTCTGCCTCGCCGGTCGCGCTGGAAGCGGCCCTATATCGCTGGGCGGCGAGTTCCAATGCGCCGAGGGCGGTCTTGTAGTCGCGCTGCCTCATGGCCGCGTACCCCATGCTGCGATAAGCATGTGCTTCTTCGATGGGGGATCTCTCCCGGGAGAGGATCTTAAGAGATGTTTCGATAAGTTTGGCTGATTTTGCCCCATCGCCCGTCTGGCTGTAAACATCTGCCATTTTACGGGCTATAATGCCCCTATCTACATTGGACCCATCTTTAGCGTATATGTCCGACGCCTTATTGTACATCAGGAGGGCATTCGTCGGATTACCCTGATAAAATGCGGCATCACCGTTGCCTTCGTATGAACGGGCTATAAGGATGGTATCCTCTGAATGGCGGGCAAGCGGCATCGAAGCATCGTAAAGTTTCAGGCTCTGGTCTAATCGGGAAGCAAAAAGGAAATAATCGGCAGAAGTCAGCACCATTGCTGTCAAAACTTTTTCATCATTCTTTTTTCGCGCGCCTTCAAGAACGATATTTATCAATGCGTCATCGCGGACCTCGATGGCGTACCCCAGCAGTTTTTCCAATACGGGCCCGTTTATTTTTTCGTCATTATCGCCGAATGCGGTCCAAAAGCGGCCTTCTGAAGCCTTGTATGCTTTGACCAGCGATTCGTATACCTCCGATTGTTCATCCGTGAGAGGTGGTGAAGCGCCTGAATATGCATACCCGGCAGCGAGAAAAAAAAGACAAAAGAGCAATGATAAAAAAAGAAAATAGATATTTGAATGTGATCATGATCGCCGGAAATCCTCTGTTTGATTTTCGTATGTCTACCCGTGATATATCCCAGGCAGCTTTAGTTTCCCAATTCCGCGCATCGTCTATGATCTGTTTTTTCCCGGGAGACAATCGTCCGGCTTTTCTTCAGGTATTATGGTCAGGCGGTTATCGGGCAATGCCTTTGAGTGATCCGCATCTATGATCGTTGGTATGGCGGGCGGGTCAGGGGGGTCCCGTCCTTTGTCTGCCAGGCAGAGGTTAACAGAGGAAACCAGCGAAATCGCCAGCAGCAATATAAAACAAAATCGTTTCACAATTTGCCTCTTCCGACCCGTCAGCGGGGTGCGCAAACCGTTGTCCCGGCCTTTTCAGGCGGTTTTGGCGGGTCCGGAGGATCTGCAAAGCATATGCTTGACACGGAAAGCATGACAAGCACGGAAATAATTATTTTGGTAATTAACTTCATTACAACCCCCATTTAACGCAATACTGTCTGTAAAACCATGCCTGACAACAGGATATGCAAAAGGATTCTAATTGTCAATAACCTAAAGGATATTGACAATAAAGGATACGCGGTGCACAATTTCTGCGAATGAATGCCTTGAAAACGAGGGCCCTTAAATGAAGATCTTCCATGTCGATTCCTTTACCTCCAGGCCGTTCGGAGGGAATCCGGCGGGAGTTTGCATACTGACACATCCCAAGGTCGATTCCTGGATGCTCAATATTGCAGCTGAAATGAACCTGCCGGAAACATCGTTTATTATGCGCAGCGCAAAAGGATATAATCTCCGGTGGTTCACACCGAAAACGGAAGTCGATCTATGCGGCCACGGCACGCTGGCAAGTGCGCATATTATCTGGCAGGAAGGGCTTGCCCGGGAAGACGAGGCAATACTTTTCAATACACGAAGCGGCAACCTGACCTGCCGCCGCCAGGAACGTTCAATTATCCTGGATTTTCCTTTACTGCCGGAACATCAGATAGATCCTCCGGCTGGTCTCGCCCGTTCCCTCGGGATATCCCCGGTAAATGTAGGGGCGAGCGCCTGGGACATTATCGTCGAGGCGGAATCTGAAGAGGCCGTGAAAAAGATAACGCCAGACTATAATTTAATGCTTGAATTGCCCATGCGGGGCGTTATTGTCACAAGCAGGGCTGACTCACAGGAATTCGATTTTGTATCCCGTTTTTTCGCTCCGAAGATCGGGATAAATGAAGACCCTGTTACCGGTTCGGCCCATTGCTGCCTCGCCTCGTACTGGTCAAAACGTCTCGGGAAAAACGACCTTGTCGCACGTCAGGTCTCTGAGCGCGGCGGGGTGGTAGGAATGCATATTGAGGGCGAACGGGTCCACCTTATCGGCGAAGCCGTAACTGTCATGAAAGGCGAAACTGTGATTTAGCTCCCATTTTTTCTGCTCCGACTGTGACTCGAGTCATTGTCAGTGCGGTGTTTTTCTCAGTGCTATACTGTCCATAGTGCGAGGTGAGGTGAAAGCGAAGCAAAGAATTTGCTTCTATCTTTTCGGGATGCGGGGCGCTTCGGGAAGTGATGCACCCGGCTAACAAAAAAGGAGGCAAACAAAATGGTACGGGAAATAAGGTTTGTAGTTACCGGCGAAGTTAAAAAACCGAAATCGGGAGACTGGTTCCTTAATTCAAACAACCTTCCCATATGCGCGGCGCACGATTTTAATGTCACGAAATTCCGTATGCTCAAGATGCAATTGATAGATGAAGAGGGCAGGGCGGTCAAGGCCGGTTCAGCAGTTATCTGAAATAAAGGCGATATCTTAAAGAAAGTGCAATGGGCCGGATAAGCGGCCGTTGTACTTTCTTGCCCCATGTTATTTTTCCTGTGGTAATCATGGCCCTTGTCGGGTAATATTAACCCTTAAGGGCGGACAATTGAAACTCGACCATATCGGTTTTGTTGTTAAGAAGATTGACGAGTTTGCACAAGTATCTGAAGGCGATCGGATTTGGCGCATTGACCCGTCCGGTGCCGGACTATAACAATAATGTCAATGCTTCGTTTGTCGCCATCGGCGGGAATGATGATGTATATCTTGAAGTGCTCGAGCCGATAGGTGAACATCCGTTGTTTCGAGTTTTCTGGAAAAAACCGGCGGAGGCCTGCACCATTTATGTTTTGAAGTGGATGACATCGAAAAAGCCTCAGAGGAACTCGAGAAAAATAGGTTTCAAGATGGTGTCTTCCCCGGCCTTGTGCCCGGCATACGATGAGAATTTAAGCCGTACCTGCGATGGTGTTACGAAAATATCTTTTTTCCTTTTGCCTAACCGGCTTCTCATTGAACTTCTTGAAAAGGGACGGTAGATCGGGGATCGAATGACGCGGGATGATGCTGTGAAATTGCTGAAGCAGTATGTTACGAACGATCGTATGCTTAATCATTGTTATGCGGCCGAGGCAGTGATGCGGGCCATCGCGCGAAGGTTAGGGGAAGATGAAGAGAAATGGGCGGTCGCAGGTCTTCTTCATGATATCGACATCGAAGTGACCGATGCCGACCTTACCCGCCACGGGCTCGAAGCTCAAAGGATATTGACAGAGAATGGCCTCGATCCCGAGATAGTCGATGCCATAGCGATGCATAACGAGATGGCTGCAGGCAAGAAAAGGAGCACCCGTTTTCATCATGCGCTCGCAGCCGGCGAGACGATCACGGGGCTCATTATTGCGACGACGCTCGTGTATCCCGACAAAAAACTTGCCAGCGTGAAAACGAAATCGGTCGTCAAGCGTATGAAGGAGAAGGCGTTTGCAGCCTCGGTGAACCGGGACATAATCATGGAATGCGAGCTGATAGGCATTCCTCTCAATGAATTTGCCGAACTGTCTATCGCGGCGATGCTTGAGATAAGCGATACATTAGGGCTTTGAACGGTGTGACCGGGAAAACATTTCCGGAACAGTCCTGCCCGAAATTAAACATTAAGGACATAAAGGGCTGTATGAATACTGTCACTGCGAACGCCGGAGTACTGACGAAAATAAAGAACTCGCCATATGTGCAGGCCTTTGCCAGTCACCGCATGGTCATCATGGTCGTTCTGGGTTTTGCCTCGGGCCTGCCATTGCCGTTAACGTCAGGCACGCTTCAGGCATGGCTGACCACGGCAGGTATTGACATAAAGATGATCGGTATTTTTTCCATCGTCGGCCTTCCCTATACCTTGAAATTTCTCTGGTCGCCTTTCATGGACAGGTTTGTCCCGCCATTTCTCGGCAGGCGGAGGGGCTGGATCATCTGCACGCAGATCGCCCTTCTTGCCGGTATTGCCGTCATGGCCCTCATGTCGCCCGAGAACATGCCCCTTGCGCTCGGCATTATCGCCCTTTGTGTCGCATTTTTTTCCGCCTCGCAGGATATCGTCGTCGATGCTTACCGGACGGATGTTCTGCCGGCAAATGAGAGGGGCACCGGAGTTGCCGTTTTTATATTTGGCTACAGGATAGCGTTTCTCGTTGCGGGTGCCATCGCCCTGATGATGGCCGACAGGGTAGGGTGGCAGAAAACATATATTTTTATGGCGTGCCTCATGATCCTCGGCATGCTGGGTTCTTTTGCAGGGCGTGAACCGGATGGCACGATCGTTCCGCCCCGGAGCATGAGCGAGGCGGTCTGGGGTCCCTTAAAAGATTTCTTTTCGCGCAAATCGGCTATCGTAATAATGCTGTTTATTATCCTTTACAAGCTTGGCGATGCATATGCCGGGGCCCTGACAACAGCATTCCTCATCCGCGGCGTGCATTTTACCCTTGAGCGAACTGGCGATCATCAATAAATTGATAGGGATCATTGCGACAATTGTCGGGGCTCTTTTTGGCGGGACCCTGATGGTCAAAATGGGGCTTTTCCGCTCATTGTGGTATTTCGGTATCCTCCAGACAGTATCGAATTTTTCCTTTATGGTACTGGCCATTATCGGAAAGAGCTATACCGCAGCCATCGTTGCGGTCGCTTTTGAGAATATTACCGGAGGAATGGGTTCGACGGCCTTTGTGGCTTTTGTCATGGCGCTTTGCAATAAACGGTTCACGGCGACCCAGTTTGCCCTCCTGTCGTCTCTTGCCGTTCTGGGACGCGTCGTGATATCCCCGACGTCGGGCTATATCGTGACATATGTTGGATGGGCCGTTTTTTTCCTGTTCACGATGATAGCCGCAATACCGGGACTGGCACTTTTATTGTATCTGAAAAAGGAAATTATTTTACTCGACAAGAACGCATCAGTAATCCGTTTTTGCCTTTATCTTTCATGGACTTTATTTTTGTTAAAGATTTATTAAAGTTTTTTCATAAATTTCATTGACAGGTTTTTGATACTGTGGGATACTGACAATGAAGTTTCGGAAGTCGCTGTCAGTAGTGATG
Source organism: uncultured delta proteobacterium (assembly GCA_963823725.1). Lineage (GTDB taxonomy): Bacteria > Desulfobacterota > Syntrophorhabdia > Syntrophorhabdales > Syntrophorhabdaceae > Delta-02. The sequence goes on along the minus strand of CAWGMJ010000012.1, from coordinate 49,063 downwards.
AAGTGCCTACGTACATCAACATCCACGACGCAGTTCCGTTATCTTCAAAAATATTTTAAGGAGGACTTTAGTAAGATGGCAAAAGGAACTGTGAAGTGGTTTAATGAGTCCAAAGGTTTTGGTTTTATAACTCAGGATGACGGCGTGGACGTTTTCGTTCATTATTCAGCGATCCAGGACTCCGGTTTCAAAACCCTTGCGGAAGGCCAGGAAGTCAATTTTGACGTCGTCAAAGGTCCCAAGGGGCTTCAGGCGGCAAACGTAACAAAATCATAAAACCTTAAATAAAAGGGCCCGGTTACCCGGGCCCTTTAATAAATTCTTAAGGTTATATCTTATCGCGGAAGATCTCGAAGTGGAATGACTGAGGTCTTAACACCACGATGCCGGGTTTTTCTTTCGTGTAATTCATGAATAATCTATCGGTTACCTTATCGGCACGATGCCGCTGACGAGGCATGGCGCAGGTATACCCCATCATCATGTTTTATCGCTATTCCTACATGTGAGACATCGAGGCCGTCCGTTTCCGTATATATCCCTATATAATCCCCTGTATTCAAGGCATTGAGGACTTCTCGTCGATTGAGGCGGTGGGGATGTAATCTATCGATCGTGATTCGACACGGGATGCCATCGAGAAAAAGCGTCCCGTCCGATCTCAGGTTGAGGGATTTCAAAGATGCTCCGGGTTTTTTCACCGCCTATCTCCCGCGTAATGTCCACTATGGAGCCGCCGTTGAATTCGCGCCAATCCGTGAAGAAATGATTACGCATCGTATATGATACATTGCCCGATCTATACCGTATTTTTTTGAGCCTTTCGAGGAATTCCGCGAATGAGAAGGACCGGCGAAGGGCCTCGACATAATCGAGAAATGTAAAGCAGTCGATCCCCGAAAAATTTACAACGAATTCTTCATCTGTTTGCGAATTCCCTATGAGGGTTGATTCCTGGTAAGGAATTTCCAGGAATTTCCCCGAAATATACTGAATCCGTTCCCCGACATCCTCGAGGCGGGACGCCGTGGCGAGAAACAGGTCTATTTCCGCCTCCGTCCATCTTCCGAGTGATATATGCACAGCCATTATAGCCCCCATTTTAACGATATCGGAATGACGGACTGTCACTTGCATAATTAACGTCCCGGAACCCCGACACCCATTATATGTTGCCCATATCCCATAACCAATTACCTGTAACCTCTCATCTCAATACCAATCCGTCACCATGAACCCTATGCTGAACCGGTTGACGCTCTTATTGTAATCAATGAGGCTTTCGCCGTAGCCATTGAAATACTGGAGATAGCCGCTGATGCGTTCGATCAGGGGAAAGGCCCATTCCAATTGCACGGCGCCTTTATTGTCTGAGCGGAGATTATTCCGGACCATCGCACCAAATCTCGTCTTCTTCCAGAAATAATATCCCCATAATTCTCCGTAGCCCATATATTTTTCAATGTCGCTGTTGTCGTCATCCTTCTCGTTTTCCGGTATCCTATACCACGTTTTGAGAAGCAGGTTGAACTGGCCCCGCTCGAAACCGAAATTAGCAACTACCCTGTTCCAACTACGGGACAGGGGTTCTGACCTGCCGTTTGACTGATGGTTCAATCCAATGTTGATTATTTTTCCTTTAAGGCCGAAGAGGTTATAATCCGTCCGGAAATTAAGGAGCAGTTCGGGTTCGTAATTTGTTTCCCGGAAAGGCGATGAGAATGCCGTATTGTAGACTTGCCAGAATGCGAGCTGCGTGTATGCGAACCAGAGGTCCATGTCCTGGCCAAAAATATCTTCCCACAGCTTCACCTTAAAGCTGAGCTGAAACTTTGCCTCGGTTTGCTGGGGTTTCGCATTTGGGTCAAGGTCAAGGTTGGAATCCGCGTTCGGGGAAGTGTTGTAGGCGACCGGTAGAATATAGTTCGAGCGGTGGGTCTTGATCACAAATTTTCTGGCCCGGTTCGTCTCATCGAGGTCCCATTGCCTGGCGAGGACCGATGCGCCCGTTGGATCAGGCTCACCTTTGAGTTTTCCTGCCATTTGAGGATCTTTCTCAGGGACTGCCGCGGCCGGGAGAGGCCCGGAAGATGTGTCCGTCCCGGATGCCTTGACGGGTCTGCCCGAAGCATTGTCGTAACATTTAAGCCGGGCATTATCATCCTCTATCAATGCGCATTGGCTGAAATTATCCGCTCGTTTCGGCCATGACGCGAAGCGGTATGAAGGCGGTAATTATGATAATAATAAAAATGATCGATCTCATAGGCTTAACCGGAGTTTTGGGTTACCTTTTTCGAATGCAGAAACCAAACAATAATCCCCTTTACGGAAAAAATCAATAAAACTTGAAACAGGCTGCCTTGCACAGCTCTATTATTATTTCCGTGATAAACCTGTTATAATCGGTTTATGCCAATCGTTACGGGATATTGTTCGCGATGCGGGTAATCGATATTCATACGCACGGTTTTGGACCTCATGAAACAGGAAGCGGCGATCCGGATGACATCATCGGGATGGCCCGGTTTCATGCCTCGTCGGGTGTCGACGCTATATTGCCGGCCGTTTACTGCCTCATCGATCACTACTATGAGGCGCGATATGGTGGCCATAAAGACGGCAATGGAATATCAGCGCGAAAATTCATCATTGACAGGCGATGGGCAGGATGCGGAAATTCTCGGGATCCATCTCGAAGGGCCTTTTCTGAATCCTGACATGGCAGGCGCCCTGGATAAAAGTTCGTTTCTCCTGCCGACGATCGACAATTACATGAGGCTCATTGACGGGTTCGAGGACGTGGTCAGGGTGGTTACAGTAGCGCCCGAGCTTGACGGGTCACCTGCATTGATCAGGTTTTTGTCAGACAGGGGTATTATCGTCAGCATGGGCCATTCAAACGCGACATATGGCGAGGCCGAAGCCGGGTATAAGGGCAGGCGCGCGCGGCATCACACATGTTTTTAACGCGATGCGCGCCGTTTCATCACCGGGAACCGGGAATTGCCGGTTTTGCCCTTATGGACCCGGACATATATATCGAGGTGATCGCCGATCCGTATCATCTGTCCGACAGGCTTATCGAATTTATCTTCAGGGTAAAGGACCCGTACGGATCATAATAGTCTCCGACATGGTGCGGGGGTCATTGCCGGGATGGCGGAGACCAGGCGCTAAGAGACGATACGGGCAGGCTTCGCGGCGGCTCGATGACCATCACCGGCGCGGCAGCGCGCCTCAGGGCGCTCGGGATAGACAATGACCGTATTGAAGGGGCGATAAGCCGGAACCCGGAAAAATACCTTGCCTTCTCCTTAAATGATCCGTATTGCGTATTATCCTCATACAATAAACTTTGTGTTCAGTATGGTCAGACATTGCGAATGTTTAGCATGAGAATCTGGCACCACCCTATCCCAAATGAGCCATATTGTACCCGGATCATGTGCCTGGTTTATGTAATACATTGTAATCACTGGTGGGTAACTCCTTAATTAACATTGACTATCCGGGTTAATTCCATTAGAATATACCCGTATAAGACTATGTTTGAAAAATTACAGGAAAGATTTGAATCGACCTTCAAGAAGGTTCGGGGATACGGGAAGCTTACCGAAAATAACATCAAAGACACGCTGCGCGAGGTAAGGGTAGCGCTTCTGGAAGCTGATGTCAATTTTAAGGTAGCGAAGGATTTCCTTGAAAAGGTCAGGGAAAAGGCCATGGGCGAAGAGGTGCTGTCAAGCATCACGCCCGGGCAGCAGTTTGTCAAGATCGTCTATGATGAGCTTTGCGAAGTCCTCGGAAGCGCCAATAAACCCCTTGATATAGCTGCGGCGCCGCCTGTACCGGTCATGCTCATCGGCTTGCAGGGCTCCGGCAAAACGACGACCTCGGCGAAACTTGCCATCCATATCCGCAAAATGGGGCGTAAGCCCCTGCTGGTGCCTTCCGATATTTACCGGCCGGCCGCTATAGAACAGCTTGTCACGCTGGGAAAGCAGATCAATGTCGAGGCTTTTACGATGGATGTCGTAAAAGACCCGGTTACGATCTGCAAAGAAGCCAAGATATACGCCATGCGCAATGGCTACGATACGATAATCATCGATACGGCAGGCCGTCTGCATATCGATGACAATATGGTCAATGAGCTTGTCGAGCAGAAGAAAGTGCTCAATCCGAAGGAAACGCTCCTCGTCCTCGACGCGATGACGGGCCAGGATGCCGTGAGCATAGCCAGTGTTTTTAACGAAAAGCTCGGCATAGACGGCATCATCCTGACGAAGCTCGATGGCGACACCCGCGGCGGCGCGGCCATATCGATAAAGGCAGTGACCGGCAAGCCGATCAAATTCATCGGCGTCGGCGAGAAACTGGATGCCCTTGAGCCATTTTTCCCCGACAGACTGGCATCACGCATACTCGGAATGGGAGATGTGGTCTCGCTTGTCGAAAAGGCCCAGGACATTTTCGACGAAAAACAGGCCAGGGAACTGGAACGTAAATTCCGCAAGGATGAATTCACCCTTGAAGATTTTCGCGATCAGATACGCCAGATGAAAAAAATGGGTTCATTGGAATCGATCATCGGCATGATCCCGGGAATGGGCAAACTGAAAGGCGCCATCAACTTCGCAGAAGCAGAAAAAGATATCAAGAAGACAGAGGCGATCATCAATTCCATGACATCGAAGGGAACGGACCAAGCCCAATATTATCGACGGCAGCCGGCGGTTGCGCATATCGAAAGGGAGCGGGACCCAGGTCCAGGATGTCAATGATCTCCTGAAAAAATATATGGAAACAAAAAAATTGCTGAAGAAGTTTACGAAGGGAGGCGCCAAGGGCCTCCAAAGACAACTTTTCAATAAATAAGGAGGTGGGATTTTGGCTGTAAAATTTAGATTGTCGAGGTTTGGTGCAAAGAAGAAACCATTTTACCGCATTGTCGTGGCGGACGAACGTTCCCCCAGGGACGGGAGATTCATCGATAAGGTCGGGTTTTATGATCCATTAAAGAATCCGGCGGAGATAAGCCTCGATAAAGAAAAGATCAAAACGTGGTATGAAAAAGGGGTAAGGCCCACGAGGACCGTTGAAAGTCTGTTCAAGAGAGAGGGGGTTCTGAAGGAGCTTTCTTAAAACCGTACGGAGGTGGATCATGTTGAAAGAGTTGATTGAGTATATTGCGAAGGCATTAGTTGATAATCCTGATTCTGTAAGGGTCTCCGAGATCGAAGGGGAAAAAACATCGGTTATCGAGCTGAATGTTGCCAAAGATGACCTTGGGAAAGTCATCGGGAAACAAGGCAGAACTGCTCGGGCCATGAGGACGATATTAAGCGCGGCCTCGACAAAGGTCAAAAAGAGAGCGGTCCTCGAGATCATTGAATAATGAAATGGATCCCTGTCGGCCGTGTGGTGTCGACAAGCGGCATACGGGGTGAGGTAAAGTTTTACTATTACAACGAGGTGAAGGAAGAATTTTTTGACTACACCTCGTTGTTTGCCCTTAAAGGCGATGAATATATAGAGCTTAAGCCCGAAGGGGCAAAGTACAGAAAGCATTTTTTTTATCTCTCATTTCGTGGGCTTTCAACAGTTGAGGAGGTCTCTTTCCTCGTGACAAAAGAACTTTTTGTCCGGGAGGAAGACCTCCGGCCATTAGATAATGACGAATATTACGAGTACCAGCTGATCGGGCTCAATGTAATAGATGTCGACGGCGCGCCGCTCGGAAAAGTGCAATCGGTCCTGCATACCGGCGCCAATGATATCCTCGTTGTGAAAGGCGAACGGGAATATCTGGTCCCCATGGTGGAAGGCTTCATCATTTCCGTCAATATTGAGAATGGCACGGTAGAGGTCAACATAGAAGGGCTTGCAGTATGAATTTTTCTATCCTTACGTTATTTCCCGGCATATTTGCGTCGCCGCTCAAGGAAAGCATACTTGGCAAGGCCGCCGAAAAAGGCCTTGTCAATTTCGATATCATAAATATCCGGGATTTTGCGGACGATCCGCACCGGTCATGTGACGATGCACCCTATGGCGGCGGTCCCGGGATGGTCATGAAAGTGGAGCCCATCTACAGGGCCATAGAACATGTCAGAGAAAAAAGCGGCAGGGTAAAAGTGGTGCTTCTGACCCCGCAGGGACGCAGGTTCGATCATTTCACGGCCGAGCGTTTTGCCCGGTCACCGCATATCTGCCTTGTCTGTGGAAGGTACGAAGGAGTGGATGAGCGGGTCCTCGACTATATAGACGAAGAGATATCGGTCGGTGATTACGTTACATCGGGAGGTGAATTCCCGGCCCTCATTGTGATCGATGCAGTTTCGCGATTTATCCCGGGCGTTCTCGGAAACGACGCATCGATCCATTCAGAGACTTTCAAGGAGCCGCTTCTGGAATATCCCCAGTATACGAGGCCGGAAACATTTATGGATTCGTCGGTCCCCCCGGTGCTGCTTTCGGGGAACCATGAAGAGATACGGAAATGGAGACGGAAGGAAGCCATCCGCAAGACGCTCCTGAAACGTTCCGACCTTCTTGAGGGCTTTCAGATGAGCGAAGAAGACAGGCGTTTCATGCGCGAGATAATGGAGGAGATCCCTGAATAATGTCAGCATAGGGGTTATCCATTACCCTGTTTACGATAAACGCGGAGATGTCGTGGCAACGAGCCTTACGAACTTGGAAATACATGATATGGCAAGAACTTGCATGACTTTTGGTATAGACCTGTGCTATATTGTGTCACCTCTCGCCAGGCAGCGGGAGATTGCGGAAAAATTGATCCATCACTGGATACACGGTTATGGGGCGACATATAACCCGAAACGGGGGCAGGCCCTCCAGAAAGTGAGGATCAGACAGGATATCGATACGATGATCGGTGATTACAGTGCTGATCAAAAGCCTTTCGTCGTCGGTACGTCCTCCCGGATACGGGACGGAAAAATGATGTCCTGCGGTGATTTCTACGATCTCATCCAGAAAGGGCAGCAGCCGGCCCTTGTACTCTTTGGAACCGGTTGGGGCCTGACGGAAGAGGTTGTCGAAAAATGCGACAGAATGCTTGAACCCATCAGCGGCGCCGGTGATTACAATCATCTTTCCCTGCGCGTTGCCCTGGGTATCATAATGGATAGAATTTTTAGTCAAAGAGGAGGAAACCATGAATGAAATGGTCGATCTGCTTGAAAAAGAGCATATGAGACTCGACCTTCCGGAGGTCGGCATAGGCGATAACGTAAAAGTCTATACACGGATCTTTGAAGGGGAAAAAGAGAGGATCCAGATATTTGAAGGCGTTGTTATCCGCAAAAGAGGCGGCAACACGCGCGCCACGTTCACTGTTCGAAAAGTATCGTACAGTGTGGGCGTAGAAAAAACTTTTCCTGTTCATTCACCGCTTATCGATCGCATAGAAAGGGTCAGCAAGGCCAAGATCAGGCGTTCAAAACTCTACTATCTGAGAAACTTGAGAGGAAAAGCGGCAAAACTGAAAGAAAAAAGGGACTAACGATACATATGATCTGCCGGCTGACAGGCCTGGTGGGCGGGATAGACGAGGCCGGACGGGGTCCCCTCGCAGGCCCGGTTGTCTCGTCCTGTGTAATCTGGGAAAAAGTGCCGGAAACGACAAATGGTGTGGCCGACTCAAAGCTTCTGACAGAAAAGGAGCGAGTCGGCCTTTTTTCGTGGATCATGGATAATGCGCTGAGTGTTGGCATCGGTATGGCAACGCACGAGGAAATTGACAGCATCAACATTCTCAATGCCGCCATCCTTTCCATGGAACGCGCTTTCCGGGCCGCCGGGATTGATCCCGACGTCCTCCTGGTCGATGGGAACCGGGGACTTCACGAATTATCCGAAAGCACGGCCGGTTGTCCGCGGCGACCGCAAATGCTTCTTCATGGCAAGCGCCTCGATCATGGCAAAAGTTGTCCGTGACCGGGCCATGGATGAGTACGACAGGGTATATCCCCCGTATAATTTCAAGAATAACAAAGGATACCCGACACCTGAACACCGGGCGGCCATAAAGGAGTTCGGCATAACCCCGATCCATCGCAGGACCTTCAGAGGCGTCAGGGAATATTGTGAGTGATAAAAGGCTGACGGGAAATGAAGGGGAAGATCAGGGCGGCGGCTATCCTCAGGAAGCAAGGCTATAGAATTCTGACCAGGAATTATAGAAGCCCTTTTGGAGAGATCGATATCATTGCCGAGGATAAGGATTACCTGGTTTTCATAGAGGTAAAAAGGCGAAACGGGACAGAATTTCGGGACATCCTTCGAAGCGATCGATTCCCGGAAAAAGCTTCACATTATACGCTCCGCACAGGTCTATCTCAAGGCCAACCATTGCCTTGACAGAAGGATCCGGTTTGACGTTGTCGGAATAGACGGCGATAATGTAAAAGTGATCAAGCATGCATTCGGAGAGGACAGATGATCGATGAAAAGCTGATCGAACTTCTCGATGCGGTCCGTGACGGGCAGCTTTCCGTGGCGGATGCCTATGAAGGCCTCAAACAGTATGCCCTACGACGATCTCGAGCATTCAAAGATCGACCATCACCGGCTCTTAAGGAAAGGCGTGCAGGAGGTTGTTTTCGGAGAAGGCAAAACCCTTTCGCAATTGTTCGATATCGTCGGCTTCGTTCAGGCAAAAGGACCTTGATGTCCTTGTTACCCGGATAGATGCCGGATACGGAGAAGAACTTGATCCGGACATATCCCGGAGGGAACATATCGCGGCGAAGCGCGGTGTTTTTTTATCCGCAAGGAGCGGCCTGCCGAAGGCAAAGGCATGGTCCTTGTCGTTTCAGCCGGGACAAGCGATGCAAGGGTTGCCGAGGAGGCCTATCAGACATCACTTTTTTTTGGGAACGACACGGAAAAGCTATATGATGTCGGTGTGGCGGGGATCCACCGTCTTTTTCAGAACATGGAAAAATTACGGCGCGCCCGCGTTATCATCGTGGCGGCCGGCATGGAAGGCGCGCTTCCGTCCATCATCGCCGGTATCGTTGGTGTTCCCGTAATTGCCGTCCCCACGAGTGTGGGTTACGGGGCAAGCTTTTCCGGATTGACGGCCCTTCTCGCGATGCTTAATTCCTGTTCCACGGTCGCTGTTTTTAATATCGATAATGGATTTGGCGCCGCCTACTATGCGACGCTTATAAACCGGTTATGAAGATAATTTTTATAGACCCTGTTTTCGGGATCAGCGGCGATATGATGATAAGCGCGCTTGTCGATGCCGGCGTTCCTTTTGAGGCCCTGCAGAAGGTCCTGGCCGATGTTCCGGACATTCCCGATATAAGGCCGGTCCGGCTTAAACAGGGAATATTGAGCGGGGTCCATCTCGAGATCGGCCGGTCTGACCGGCATTTTTCCGTGGCTGATATGGAGAAGATCATCGGCTCTCTCGATATCGGGCAGGAGCGTAAAAGATGACGCCCTGGGAATGCTCGACATCATAGTGAACGCCGAGGCGAAGGTCCACGAGGTTTCGCGTGACCAGGTGCATTTCCACGAATTATCGCATATCGATACCATTATAGATCTTGTCTCAGTCGCATACGGGATGCGGTCAATCGGTGCGGACGCGGTATTTTGCGGGCCCGTTCCGTGCGGCAGCGGCACCATCAACACATCTCACGGGATCATCCCCAACCCTCCGCCGGTTACCCTCGAGATCCTGAAAGGCCATAAGCTTGTTTTTTATCCCGAGAATCTTGAATTGACCACCCCGACGGGTGCGGCGATCGTCGCTTATTACGCCGAAAAAAAGGGCAGGGTCCCGGCTTTCAGGGAAATCAACGAGAGGGTATGGCGTCGGGACCTATCAATCATCCCGTCCCGATGTCCTGAGAATATTTGTCGGTGAAACCGATGACGTCGGCTTCGACGAAGAGGTCCTCATGATCGAGGCGGACATCGATGATATGGAGATGGAATATCTTGGAGCAGTGATCGAACGCATCCGTTCAGCCGGCGCCATCGATGTCGTTCATTTCCCGGTATCGATGAAAAAGGGCAGGATGGGCGTAAGGCTAAGTGTCGCTGCCGACATCATCCCGCTTCGAAAATATAGCTGATACGATATTTGCCGAAACGACCACATTCGGATTGCGCTGGCACTTGAGCTTCAGACGCATCTTACGCCGGGAAGAGGAAACGGTCGGCACGTCATACGGCCCGGTTCGCGTAAAGAAAGGTTTTGACAGGTCCGGCAGGATCATCAAGACACATATCGAGTTCGATGATGTCAAAGCAATCGCGGACGCAAAAAATATCCCCTACCGCGAAGCACTCGAGCAGATCAAAAAAGAGATAATAGACGTAGAAGTAGTTCAAACCGTACACTGGACCGTTCAACGCGAGCCAAGTACCTCCGACTCAGAAGATGTTCAGAATGATAACGCTAGTAACGCTAACGCCTACGCTTCACTGTTTCAAATAAAACCGGATATCCTTGAGGGTCTCCTTTTCAAGTGTGTCGGTTATTTTGTTCTGAATGTCGATCTTCATGTATTTTAGCTGCGCGAGCCATATGGGATCGTCCACCTCGACGTAGAGTATTCCCCGGTCTATTCGTACGGGCTGACAGTGCGCGGCCAGTTTTTCTCCAGCTATCCGGTCCCAGATCGCAAAGATCTTGATCGATTCAAGGTCCTTGATGTTAAACCCTTTAAGGACCCTTGCAAGGGTTTTCTGGATGGGCGTGAAGGCCATTTTTCTATGTAGTTTCTTCGATGCGGGGAAAGATAGGCGGTATTTTATCGATCTGCAGCCGTATCAGATGGGGTATAGAACCTCATCTCTTCGTCCCAGTTTGCGTTTTCGATCTGTCTGCCGATGCCGAGGGCCTTCCAGATCTCCTGCGACTTGGTGGGCATGAAGGGGTTAAGGAGCATCGCCGCGATGCGGATACCGTTCCAGAGATTGTACATTACGGTCTTCACGCGCACATCGTTTTCCTTGGCGAGTTTCCAGGGCGCTTCGGTATCAATGTATTTGTTCAGGATGGACATTATCTCAAAAACATTATTGAGGGCCTTGTGGAAGGCAAGGATGTCCATTTCTTTCCGGTATTCCTCAATAAGGTTCATTGTTGTTTCCTGAACGGTGTCGTCCATCCCGCCCTTCTTTTCGGGCGTCGGCGATCTTCCCTTTCAGGAATTTGCCGATCATTGTGACGGTACGGCTTGTCAGGTTGCCGAAATCGTTGGCAAGATCGCCGTTTATCCGGTGGATGACGGCCTGTTTTGAAAAATCACCATCCAGCCCGAAGGGAACCTCCCGGAAAAGGAAGAACCGGAACTCATCAACGCCATATGTATCCACCACCTCGTGGGGGTCAATAACATTGCCCATGCTCTTTGACATTTTCTGACCTTCGCGCGTCCACCATCCATGGGCGAATACATGTTTCGGCGGTTCGAGGCCGTATGACATGAGGAAGCTCGGCCAGTAGACGGCATGGAACCGCAGTATGTCCTTTCCGATGAGATGCACGTCGCAGGGCCAGAATGCGTTGAACTCCTCGTCATTTTCAAGAAATCCTATACCTGTGAGGTAATTGGTCAGGGCGTCGAACCAGACGTAAACGACATGTCTCTCGTCGGACGGGACCTTGATCCCCCAGTTGAAACTGGTCCGGCTTACGGAAAGATCGCGCAGGCCGCCCTTTACGAAGCTCGCCACCTCGTTATAGCGTATCTCGGGCATGACGAAATCGCGGCGCTGCTCAAGGAGTTCAAGGAGGGGCTGGGTATATTTTGACATACGGAAAAAATAGCTTTCTTCTTTAAGCTTTTCGGGTTTCCTCAGGCAATCCGGGCACAGGCCGTCTTTCAGCTGAAGCTCGGTATAATAGCCTTCACAGGGAACGCAATACCAGTCCTCGTATTCGCCGAGATAGATATCCCCTTTTTCCCGGACCTTCTGAAATATATGCTGGACGACCTTCTTGTGGCGTTCTTCGGTTGTTCGTATAAATCCGGTATTGGTAATATTGAGCTTTTGCCAGAGATCCACAAATCGATTGACCATCAGGTCGGCATGTTCTTTCGGGTGTATGCCTTGAGCCGCAGCCGCTTTTTCCACCTTTCTGCCCGTGTTCGTCGGTCCCTGTGAGAAAAAAAACACGGTAGCCCTGCAGCCTTTTATAACGGGCCATGATATCGCCGGCTATCGTTGTGTAGGCATGGCCTATGTGGGGAATATCATTGATATAATAGATCGGTGTAGTTATATAGTATTTTTTGTCCATCAGATCTCAAGCACCTTTCATCTATCTGCTGTTGTTTTTATGGTTTCCGTGGTTGTTATTTTTCGGTTTATCGGGATCGCCGGGATTGGTCTGTCCCTGTCACGTGCAGAAGACCTGGATTATCATGTCCTGGATCTCTTCTGGTCTCCTGCGCCCGGCTGTTTTTCTCTTGCCTGGGGTTTTTCGTTATCTGTTTTCTTGTTTTTATCTGCCGTGGTTTGCGAGCCGGGGCGCCTTTTGGCTGGTCAACGATAGATACCTCATTAAAGGCAAGGGTGATCTCTTTTCCCTCATCGAGCTGGACGGAAACAGCACCCGTCAGGGCATTGTGTTTCACCACTTTCCCTTCACCCTGCGGGGTTTTTACCCTTTTTCCGATCCTGGGAAAATTCTTTTTCAAAGCGCAATAGGTTTCATATTCATATGCAAGGCAACACATGAGCCTGCCGCAGATACCGGAGATCTTGGCGGGATTAAGCGCAAGCCCCTGTTCTTTTACCATTTTAATGGATACGATCGAAAAATTATTAAGAAACCGCCTGCAGCAGACGGCATTCCCGCAATTGCCGAGGCCGCCGACGATCTTTGCTTCATCCCGGACCCCGACCTGCCTTAATTCGATCCTGATCTTGAACTCCTTTGCCAGTTCCTTGACCAATTCCCGGAAATCGACCCGGTTCTCAGAAATGAAATAAAAAAGAAGTTTTGTGCCGCCGAAGAGATATTCGGTCGACAGGAGCTTCATGGGGAGGGACATTTCCTGGATCTTCTTCCTGCAGAAATCAAAGGCGTATTTTTCTTTCTCCTTTAAAGCCGCATGGTCGCGGATCTCCTGGTCCGTAGCCTTTCGTGAGATCTTGGCGAGGCCTTCCCGCTCGGTTTCCGCCGGTTCCGTAATAACGGTACCGAGACAGGTCCCCTTGTCGAGTTCGCTGACGATTACATCCCCGATCTTTATATCATCGATGGTTTCCAGCTCGACAACGCCGGTCAACCTGTCGATATTAACGTAACAACTTTTCATTGCCTGTTCCCCGCAATCTGAATGAGAAGATTTTCAAAAATGAGCCATCGGTTTACATTATACCTCATTACACGAATGCTTTCCTGTATTCTTTTTATTGATTGTTCCACCCAGCCGGTGTCGTATTTCGTCTGCATTGAGCTCATCAACCAGATCTGTGTTAACAATGAGCGACAGTGTCGCCCGTCTCATGCCTGACAAAAAGGTCCCTGAAATAAGACAAGCAGGAAGGCCAGATACATTGCCGCGTTTCTGTCGGTACGCGAAGCTATTTCGGCAACGGAAGAAGAGGCGACAAACCCCGTTCTTCTGCCCGATATGATCTCGGCGAGCTTCAACCTCAACGAAAAATTGTTCATCATCAAGCCAGAAGAGCCCGCTGCCGATACTTCCGAAAGATATTGAGGACGATAAGCGATGCCTTTTCCGGGTCGATATTTTTTCTGACTCTGAAAATAATGCTCGAGCTGTACTGTCGAGAGAAGAGAAAATGGGACACGGGTGCATCGCGACCGGATCGTCATGGGAATGTCCCGTTCGGACGAGGTGATAATGAAGAAATGATTGTGGGGCGGAGGCTCTTCTATGGTTTTCAGAAGGGCATTTGCCGCTTCAATGGTCATCGTCTCCGCATTATCGATTATTATGACCCTTTTTTCGCTTTCGAAGGGATGTTCGGATATCTCTTTTGATATCATGCGGGAATCGTCGATGCCAATCGACCCCTCATTTTGAATGACAATAAGGTCGGGATGGCTTCCCCGGTCAATTTTGAGGCATGGCCGGCATGTGCCGCACGCGTTGCCTGTCTCGCAAAAAAGATGCCGCACAAATTCAAAGGCTATTTTCTTTTTGCCGATCCCTTCCTGTCCGCAGAATAAAAAAGCGTGGGGAATGTTCTTATTTTCCAGGAAAAACTTCAGAAAACGTTTTTGCCTGTCATGTCCGATGATATCTTCAAATGCCATAGCTTTTCAGTGTATTAGTTGACTTTTGTCCTGATGAGATCGTGGATCGCCTCGATCTTGAGATTGGCATCCACGACAAAAAACCTTTTAGGATCTTCTTTCGCAAGCCTATCGTATGCTTTCCTGACCCTTTGATGGAACGAGGTCTTTTCTTCTTCTATCCTGTCCATATCCGATGATGCCGCCCTGCGCTTCAGCCCTTTTTCGACCGTGATATCAAGGAGGATCGTCAGATTGGGCCGAATGCCTTTTGTGACCATCGTATTGAGGGTATCGATGATACCTGTATCTATTTTCCTTCCGGATCCCTGGTAGGCGTATGTGGCATCGGTAAATCGGTCGCACAGGACGATCTTGCCATCCTGAATTGCCGGCAGGATGACCTCATCCACATGCTGGGCCCTCATTGCCATGAATACCAGGAGCTCGCACAGGGGATCGACGTTCATGCCTTTTTTCAGAAGAAGCTCGCGCAGCGCCTCGCCGAAGCCCGTCCCGCCGGGTTCGCGTGTCTTCACCACGGAATAACCCTGCCTGGTCAGGTGATCGCTCAGGAGCTCGATCTGCGTTGTTTTGCCGCACCCCTCGATGCCTTCAAACGTGATCAGCATGGTGCCCTATTTCTGTACACGCTCTATATACTGACCGGTTCGTCGTGTCAACCTTTACCTTATCGCCCTGTTCAACAAAAAGAGGTACCTGCACCGTATATCCTGTTTCCAGGACGGCCGGTTTAGTTGCATTCTGGGCTGTATCTCCCTTAATTCCCGGTTCGGTCTCGGCGATCGTGAGGGTGACAAAATTCTGGATATCGACGCCGATAGTCTTTCCTTTATAAAAAAGGACCGTTATGACCATGCTTTCCTTGAGGTAATTCTTGGTATCGCCAAGATTTTCCTCATTGATAAAGATCTGGTCGTACGTGGCCTCATCCATGAAATGATATTGTGTTCCTTCTTTATACAGGAACTGCATCTGCTTTTCTTCGACGTCGGGGACTTCCGCTTTATCACCCGACCTGAAGGTCTTATCGAGAACGTTACCCGTGATGAGGCTTTTCATCCGGGTCCTGACAAAAGCACCGCCCTTGCCGGGTTTGACATGCTGAAATTCCACAATTGTGAACGGCTCGTCATCCTGGAGAATTCTGAGGCCTTTTCTGAATTCTGTTGTATCGACGATCATATTTTTCCTCCTGCTTTGATAAAACCGTAAAGCGTGAAGCGTAAATCGTAAGGTGTAAAAACAAATAAAACCCAATAATTTCCGATCTTCTATCTTTTTGGTTTTTTAACTCCTTACGCCTTACGTCTCACGATTTACGATCCTATATTTTCATCATATCTTTTCTGATGTGAGTTAAGATCCGGGGTGTGTCTTCTGTTATTAGTACCATATCTTCCAGCCTTACGCCACCGATATTCGGCAGGTATATGCCGGGCTCGATCGTGATCACCATGTTGTCTTCGAGGATCCCCTTTGCGGGCTGTTGATCGCCGGCGCTTCATGGACCGCTATCCCGACGCCGTGCCCGACACCATGGCGGAAATAATCACCGTATCCTTTTTCCTCGATATATCCCCTGACGATACTGTCCAGCTGCTTGATCGGCGTTCCCGCGACCGCTTTTTCGATGCCGAGTTTCCTGGCATCATTGACGATTGTGTATATCTCGGCCAAGTTTATCGGGGATCTCCCCGAGGCACACAGTCACGGTTTCGTCACTGCAGTAACCCGAACACGGCTGCTCCAAAATCGAGAATAACCGTGTCACCCTTCTCAAGTTTCCTGCCGGTCGGTTCGGCATGGGGAAGGGCCGAGCGCGGGCCCGACGCGACAATGGTATCGAATGACGGCCCCTGTGCGCCGCGCTTGCGCATGATATGATCGAATTCGTCCGCTATATCCTTTTCCGTTTCACCCGGCTTGATGATCCCTATGATATCGCTGAAAGCCTGGGTGGCGATGGATATGGCATCCATGATGAGCGCTATTTCCTCGGCCTCTTTATTCCTGCGTATCTCTTCGATGGAGGAATTCATGGGAACCAGGCTGATCACCGGGAAGATTTTCAGACCAGGTACTGTATGTATTGTAGAGAGACGTGCGCCCCGTCGAATCCCAAGTTTTGAGACCTTGTATTTGGTGCACAGGGTGTAGAGCGCATCATCGCCCGGCCGCATCTCGTGGATGTGGATGCCGCTCGTTACTTCCCGCGCGTGCGTTATATAACGGAAATCGACAATAAGGACGACATCGCCGCGCGTCACGAAGAGCATTCCCTCGGAACCCCTGAAGCCGGTCAGGTAGAAGATATTGTCCATCCCCTTGAGAACGCAGCCGTCAAGCCCCATTTCCCTCAGGAGCTCCTGCAGCCGTTCTATGCGCAATTCGCGTCTCATCGGTGTCCATAATTTATTCTGAAGATTTTTCAGGACGCCTTTTTTCTGGCTTGCCTTGAATTGTTTCTTCAGATACTTAAGGCGATCCGAATATAGTCTTGTTGCCGGGTTCCCGCCGTACAAGCTCGGCATATATCTGGATCGACATCTCGATATACCCCTGCTCGAGGTATATCTCCGCCAGTGTCGCAGATGCTATAACAGGAGCTTCCATAAGGCATAAATATATGAATATATTGGTAAAAAAGCAAGATAAAAAGAACGGCTAAGGCGTGCTACGGTCAAGTGAATGTTTCAGGCAAGAATTATAAACGCCGACTTCCGGATGCTATGAATACAGCAAGACTTTCAGCGCTCTTCGATCAGGATTTTCACTGCTTAGCCTGCTTAGCCGTTCGCCTTCTGATACCATATCCCATATTTCGCCGCCGCGATCACGCCTTCGGTGATGCCTGTCTGTTCCATTATCTTCCCGAGGAGGATGGCTGCCATGTGGCGGTGGGGGTATGTGTCGTACTTGTTGAGGACCACGGTCCGGTTCATTCCGGCGGTGCCTTTTAAAAGGGCGTCATCGGAAAAGAGGCGGAGAAATATGTCGGGATATACGAGGCGGGGATCAAGACCGGTCCGCTCGCGAAAGAGCTCGCTTCGAAAGACGGCCTCTGCAAAAGGCTTGAAAAGTGCGTCCATGCCTGCAACGATGAATACCTTGTCAGAGTAAGGGCATGATGACGGGCTCGTTGTCGCGCCGGGAATTTGAGCGGACAGTTTTTTGCGCCATCCGCTTCGACGAGCACCACGTCGTACACGGCGCCAAGCAACCTGACCTCATCAGGTGATAAGCCCGGTAAGCTTCCCATTCTCGACAGTTTTTCCGATACGGGCAAAGGATGTGTCCGGACCCTTTTGATTTTCCAGTCATCAAAAGTCAAAAATGGCTCGACGGCAAATATCTTTGTTGTCGTGGCTATTGCTACGGACCTGTTGTGGGCAAGACAGGAACTGCGCCAGGCGCTCTATCAGGGTTGTTTTTCCGCCTGCCGCCCACAAAGGACGCGAATTTAACGCCCTCGATCAGACGGTACGGGTCATTCGTCCTTTGAATATGCAACATAGGGAAGGGTGCGAATTCGTTTTACTATATCGAGGACGCGGTCTTTTTCATTTTCCTGCACAAAAAGGGATGCATACCCTTTCTGCAGGATAAAAAGACCGTCATATGCAGTATCCCGGTGTTCCTTTATTGTGTACGATATGCCTTCTGCATCGAGAGCATCCTTGATCATATCCATCTCAAAGATGCTCTCGATTGTGTGAACATTGATCTGTTTATTTCGTTCCATCCGCGGGGCCTGGTTTTGTCATGGACCCCTTATCTGCGGGGCCTACCCAAACTTCCAGCTCGGTCTAGGAATGCTCCGCGGGAGATCTTGATATTACACGTTTTATCATCTTTCACGTAGTTGAGCACGATATCTTTGTATCTGAAGCTATTTATGTATCTCCAGCCATTCTTCGGCATATTGATCTTAAAATAAGTCTCGAGCGATGCCGGGTCGACATTTCCGCTGAAGACGATAACGCCCGCTTTAAAGCTCGGCGTCTCGTACACGAAGCTGCGCTCGTTGACGATCTCCACCTCTTTCGGGACCGGAACATCGGGGAAGCCATAGAATTGCTGATTAAATCCCTGCGTCTTCGCCGGGGCCGGGGTATCGGAGGTCGTCCCTGCTGTTTGAAAGCTGCGCATCCCACGCATATCAGCGATAATGCAAAACAGATAACTGATCAATTTTTTCATATGCTCCCTCCCTTTTTATCTCTTTCAAGATATGCATACGCACTGTGATTGTGTATGCTCTCAAAATTTTCCGCTTCGATCGAAAACCACCGGACATTGGCATCCTGTGACAATTTTTCCGAAATGTCCCGTACAACATCTTCAACAAACTTTGGGTTGTCGAATGCGTGCTCGGTTATGTATTTTTCGTCTTCTCTCTTCAGGATCGAGTATATGTCGCTGCTTGCACTGTTTTCGATAATTGTGATAAGGTCCTCTATCCAGAAAAATTTCCTGGTATTGACCTCCACCCGGGTGATCCCCCGCTGGTTATGGGCGCCGTACTCGCTGATCTCTTTGGAACAGGGGCACAGGGTATTTATAGGGACGGATACGAAGACGATAAATTCCGTCATTGTATTTTCCGCATCCATCGAACCTCTGAATCCGCACTGATATTCCATATAGCTCGGCGTTTTCGATACCGGCGCTTCCTTCTTGATGAAATAAGGAAAACTGACGGACATATGCGCCGCCTCGGCATCGAGCCTCATCTTCATTTCCCTCAGGATATCCGGGAAATTTTTCATGTTGATCATATTCTTGTATTCATGAAGGATCTCGACGAAGCGGCTCATATGCGTGCCCTTGTAATGATGGGGCAGATTGACGTACATGTCGATGGTGGCGATCGTGTTCTGATGGCCGTTTGCCCTGTCAAGGACTATGATCGGGTACTTGACATTCTTCACACCTACCTTGTCGATCTCTATCTCGCGGCCGTCATACATGTTCTGGACATCTGCCATTTCGGGTCTATCTTTCATACGATGCATAGGCCCTGTCTGATTCCCATACCCGGACCTTCTTCATGGATACGCGGTCATTGCCTATACGCTTTTCCATTTCCGAGAAAACGTACATCGCAATATACTCGGCGGAGCTTGCGTGCCCGGAAAAAAATGGTATGTCATTGATGTATTTATGGTCGAGAACGTCGAGGATCTCGTGGAGATGGCCTTTTAAAACGGTAAAATCTATCAGCATCCCGTCATCCTGAAGCTCCTTCCCTGCAACGCAGACCTCCACGGTAAAATTATGTCCGTGCAATTCCTCGCATTTTCCCTTATAGCCGACAAGGCGGTGAGCCGCGGCAAATGAATCTTTTACACATAATGTGAACATGCCATACTCTATCGTCTGGAAGGGTGGAAAGTCAAGAAGATGGGTAATAGGTAATGGGTAATAGGTAATGGGAAAAATTTTGGTTTTCCGATAACCCATAACCTATTACCTATTACCTGAATAAATAAAAAAGGCTTCGGGATCGAAGCCTTTTTTATTTATTGTTATTTATCTATTTGCGTTTTTTTGATGGCCTGTTTGATAACTACGTATCCTGTTGTGGGGCCGGGGATCGCTCCTTCGATGAGAAGCAGGTTGACATCGCTGCGCACGTCAACGATCTTCAGGTTCTGGATCGTTACTTTCTTTGACCCCATATGCCCCGGCATTTTCATGCCTTTCATGGTGCGTCCGGGGGTCATGTTCTGGCCTATTGAGCCGCCATGCCTGAAAGCTTCGTGGGAACCGTGTGATGCGGGAGCACCGTGGAATCCATGGCGTTTCATGACGCCGGCAAAACCCTTGCCCTTTGATGTTCCCGTTATGTCCACGAAATCGCCCGGTTCAAAAATATCCACTGAATAAATTGAGCCTACATCGCTTGACGCGAGATCTTCCGGGGTTACCTTGATCTCTTTTAAGACTTTGGTGGGTGTAACATCTGCTTTTTTGAAATGACCCGTTTCCGGCTTATTTACGCGCTGGACCTTAATGACCTCATCAAAACCGATCTGCACGGCATTGTAGCCTTCTTTCTCTGCGCTTTTTTTCTGTACAACATAACAGGGACCGGCTTTTATAACCGTAACAGGAATAACATTCCCGTGTTCGTCAAATATCTGTGACATACCCAGTTTCTTTCCAATGAGACCTAATGCCATGGTGGACACCTCCGAAAAATTGTAACATAATAGTCAAAAACTCCTCGAAAGTCAAGATGAATTCGGTTCGATGGCCCCTGTCGTACGGGCGGTTCGGCCATATAAAAAATGCATATAAAAAACTTAATTGAAATGTCCCTTATATCCGAATAACTTAATATATGCCCACTACAAATACTATCCCAAGAGAAGCATCTGATAAGTCGGGCCAGCGAAATCAAGGTGATACCGACGCTGCATACGATTGCCGACAGGGTGTTCACTGTCCTCGATAACAGCAATTCATCCTTTAATGACCTCTCGGATATTGTCAGGTATGATCAGGCGATCACATCAAAAATAATCAGCATTGCCAATTCGGCATATTACAGCAGGGGCGTTGAAATATTCAACCTGCAGCGCGCAATGCTCACCATCGGGTTCGAAGAGGTCCGGAGCATTGTCACGTGTATTCTCCTGATGGAAGGCATTATGAAATTGCTCAAGCTTAACGAGGAGGACCTGCTGAGCCTCTGGAAGCATTCTATTGAGGTGGCGTGCGCTGCCCGTATATTGTCGGAACGTCTGCTGGTCGAAGACCCGCAAAAGGTATTTACTGCATCCTTGCTCCATGACATCGGCAGGATAATCTTTTATGCATTTTCTCCGGAATACAAGGAAATGCAGAAAGAAGTAAAACCGGGTACCGACCTGGCCGCCCTGGAAAGAGACCATTTCGGGATAGATCATCAGGAAACAGGATATATTATAGCCCTGAAATGGAAATTTCCCGGCCGATTTTTCGCGGGTTGTCCGCAATCATCATAAGGAACTTACCCGATAATAATGACGTGCTTCTAAGGCTGGTCGCTGTATCCGACCGCTTTTTTACTAAAACACTGGGAAGCCAGTCGCCCGAGGGTTTTATACTGGAAAAGGAACGGGATGCGATAGACTTCGAGGTCCGGAAAATAATGAAATTTATGCAACTGGATATGCGATGAACCGGAATAATGCCCGCACAGAATCAATGAAGGCCGGATGGAATTTTTTTGAAAGGGCCATAAATAATTATTCGATAATAATGCGCATAATGGAGCTCGAGGAAAGAGACCTTCTTATCAGCGAGGCGCCCCGGATCTTTATCGAAGAATCATTTTTCGATATGTGCACAATAATTATCAATGAAGACGGGTTGGTCCGGCAGGGTTTCTGGGCTATCGACGATACATTTGGACCCGATCAATACAGAATGATATAACGCATCTTAAAGCCAGGACCGGCAGGTCTACCATTATTGAAGATCAATTCAATTATGGGACGATCTATATTTATACGATCAAGCGGAATCTGGGGACCATCGGGATACCTTGTCCTCGGAAAGCGCTACTCTGTAGAGACTGAAACCGGCACAGATACGGGAACTTGAGATCATCGGCGAGATCTACGGCATGGCGCTCATGCGTGGTTCCCGCTTCGTTCAGCATCCGAGGAAGATTCGATGTTCGAGACTGTTCTGGAATCTTTTCCCGATCCTCTGATACTCGTTGACATAAATGGATATATTGGTTATGCCAACCGAAAAGCAAAACAGCAGTTCGAAACCAGAAAAGGTTTTTTCTCAATGAGCGCGCCGACAAGGCCATACCGGGCCTTCCCGAAGCCCTCGTAAAAGACCGTAAACATTTCAGCGGCGAGATAAACTACAAGTCAGATAATGATTACAGGGTATACAGGGTAGAAAGCTTCGTTGTTCCCGAAAGAGAGGGCGGCGAATGGCTGGCCATAGTGTTCAAGGATGTGGTCGAGCCAAAGGCAAACGAAGAGGAAAAATTCTTAAGGAAACGGAATGAAAGCGTGGGTATGCTCGCGGGCGGCATTGCGCATGATTTTAATAATATGCTGACGGGTATCCTGGGCTATTCGGCCCTTATGAAAAAAATGGTAACTGACGTTCAGCTGGGCCGTTACGCGGAGGCCATAGAACATTCCGCCCAGCGCGCTTCGGGGCTGACAAAACATCTGCTCAATTTTTCACGAAGGCAAAAAAGATCGACCGGTTTGGTGGATATCAACCTGCTTCTCGATGATGTCCTTTTTCTGATAAACAAGAGTTTTCATAATATAAAAGTAATACGGGATTTTGAGACATGCTGCCTGCCGTGAAAGGTGATGAAGCCGAGCTTCAAAATGTGTTCCTGAATCTTTTTATCAATGCCAGGGATGCGATGGACGGGAATGGCACTCTGAGGGTGTCAACATCGAAATATGATGAACGGCCGTATCTGTATTCAAATAGAGGATACGGGAAAAGGCATTGATGAAACGCTCCGTCATAAAATATTTGAACCTTATTTTTCCACGAAGGAAGATGTTGTTAATCTTGGAATGGGCCTTTATCTCGTGGATAAGGTCATAAAAGAGCACGGGGGTTTCATCGAAATAAAAAGTGAGACTGAGAAAGGTACCTGTTTCGAGCTTTACCTGCCGGTACCTGCCGGGCAGCCGGTCGAAACAGTGCGCCAGCCGTTGAGGCAGTTGAAAAAGCGATAGAAAAATAAAAAGATCCTTATTGTTGATGATGAACCCCTTATACGGGAATTACTGAAAAATTACCTTCTGGCAAAAGGGGCAGTTCTGCTGGAAGCGGAAAATGGTGAGGAAGCATTGCGCATTTACCGGGACAACAGGGACTACGATCGATCTTATCATTCTCGATGTCATCATGCCGGGCATAAAAGGTGATGAGGTCCTGCGCCGGATCCGAAAGGACAGAATAGAAATGAAAGTCATCATATCGAGCGGCTTCATGAGCGAGCAGCAAAGGGAAAAGCTCCAGGAATTAAATGTCGACGGTTTCCTCGATAAACCTTTCAAAGATGACAATGCCCTGTCGATTATCGGGGAAGTGCTTTCGAAAGACCGTAAGGAGTGAAGGCGTAAGACGTGAAGAACCCGGGAAATGGGGTCTGTTTCTTTAACTCCTTCTTTCACGCCTTACGCCTATTACGGTCTTTTCAAATTTTCTTTTTTTCTCCACCTTCTGTGTGAAGATACGGCGAAGCGATGGGCTTCATCGCGCATCTTAACGATCTCCTTGAATACGGCCGAGGCCCTGGGAAGTGCCAGGTGATTTTTGCGGGCCGGTATATAGATGACATCTTCCATGCGCTTTCTGCCTTCCCCCTTTGCGATGGATATTATATCGGCCTCGATATTGTGCGACCGTAATACTTTGTGTGCCGCGGCAAGCTGTCCTTTGCCGCCGTCTATTATGTAGAGGTCAGGCAGGGGGCCCAGCGTTGTATTGTTTACCCTGCGGGTCAATACCTCCGTTATCATTGCGATATCATCGAGCGTTTCCTCGCCGCGAATATGGAATACGCGGTACTGGTCCTTTGCCGGCTTGAAATTTTTAAAGACGGTCATCGCGCCTGTCGGGTTTTTTCCGCTTATATGCGAGATATCATAGATCTCGATGCGCTGCGGGGCATTTTTTAACCGCAAGGCATCCTTGAACGCCTGGTCGAGAGGCAGCGTCTCCGTTTCATGGAGATTTTCAATGGCAAGGCGGACGATGTCCCGTGCCCCTCTGTGGCCGGGCCCGAGGATCTTTACCGATCCTTCCTTTTTTTCGGCAAGATACTTCTCCAGGATATCCCTGTCATCCAATTCCTCGGAAAGAATGATCTCGTCGGGTATCGGCCGTGCCGAATAATACTGGAATAGAAATGTCATTAAAGTTTCGCCAACATCCTGCGCATAAAAGCTTTCCTTGTAAAGACGCCTTGACAGAAGCACGCCTGCCCGGACGGTAAGGACAACGATCGAAATGATCTTGCGCGCGTTCCGAAAAAGCCCAGACATCACGGTTCTTGCCGAAATGTTCATGAACATGCTGCTTTTCCGTCATGGCCTTTATGGCCAGATAACGTTCTTTGAGGACCTGGGCCGCTTCGAAATCCCATGACGCAATTTTCTTTGCAATGTCGGATTCTAATTCTTTTAATAGTTTCTCGTCCCTGCCCGAAAGGAAATCTTTTACCTGATCGATCGTTTTTGCATATTCAGCCTGATCGACCGGTATAACGCACGGGCCGGGACATTTTCCGAGCTCATAGAGTATGCACGTCCTTTTTCGTTTCCGGAACACGGATTCCTTGCATTTCCGGGTAGGGTAAAGGTGCTGCATTAATTTCAGGATATCCCGGACCTCCCGGCCATGCGGGTATGGTCCGAAATATATCGATCCGTCGTCAACGATCTTGCGTGTCGCAAAAAGACCCGGATAATCGTCCTTTATGGTCAGCTTGAGGGACAAATACGATTTGTCATCCTTGAGGACGATATTATATTTCGGGGTATGCTGTTTTATCAGGTTATTTTCAAGAAGAAATGCCTCTTTTTCATTGGCTGTCAGGATAAAATCAATCAGGTCTATGCTCTCTACAAGCAGTTTCGTCTTTGCGTCCTTTACATCATTGCGAAAATAGCTTTTGACCCGGTCGCGGATATTTCTTGCCTTGCCCACATAAATTATTTCATCGGTACCGTCTTTGAAGACGTATACTCCCGGTGATTCAGGCAGCCCGTCAATGGCAGGTTCGTCGATCACAATGTAAGTTCCGCCTGCTCCAGGGTAAGGAGCCTGTCCCGTAATTGGGTTGCTTTTTCAAAATCCCATTGCTTTGCGGCTTGTGCAATCTCTTTTTTTAGTCTTCTGACCATTTTTGAGAGCTGTTTCGGTTTCAAGGCTTTCACATCGAGCCAGATCAACAGGCGCCTCGTAGTAATCTTTTTCATAGATAGACGACAGGACATCAACGATTGACTTCTTGATACCCTCGGGTGTTATCCCGTTCTTCTCGTTATATTCGCGCTGAACGGCACGCCTGCGCTCGGTTTCATCGATGGCCCGGCGCATGGACGCCGTTATGGTATCGGCAAACATGATCACTTTGCCGTTCAGATTGCGAGCGGCACGTCCGCACGTTTGAATAAGGGATGTCTGCGACCGTAAAAACCCCTCTTTGTCGGCATCGAGAATAGCAACGAGGGACACCTCCGGGAGATCAAGCCCCTCACGCAACAGGTTTACACCGACAAGAACGTCAAATTTTCCCAGCCGGAGGTCCCTGACAATAGCGACCCTTTCAAGGGTATCAATATCGGAATGCAAATATTTGGTTTTTATACCCTTGTCGAGCAGAAAATCGGTCAGGTCCTCGGCGAAGCGCTTGGTAAGGGTTGTTACCAGGACACGTTCTTTATTCTGTACCGTTTGCTTGATCTCGACGATCAGGGAATCAACCTGATCTTTTGCCGGCTTGAGTATGATCTCGGGGTCCATAAGACCGGTCGGCCGTATGACCTGCTCCGCCACGTGTCCGCGGGATTTTATCAGTTCATACTGGGCCGGCGTCGCCGAGATATAAAGGACCTGTTTTTCCCGCGCCTCAAATTCTTCAAACGTCAACGGGCGGTTATCCAGGGCCGAGGGAAGCCGGAAACCGTGTTCGACCAGCGTTGTTTTGCGCGACCTGTCTCCGCGGTACATGGCGGACAACTGGGGTACGGAAACGTGGCTTTCGTCTATCATTATCAGGGCATTCTGGGGAAGATAGTCCATCAGGGTAGGCGGCGGTTCGCCGGGGGACCTTCCCGTAAAATGGCGTGAATAGTTCTCAACACCGGAGCAATACCCAAGTTCGGCGAGCATCTCGAGATCATACCTGGTGCGCATCTCAAGCCTCTGCGCCTCGAGGAGCTTCTTCTGCGACCTCAATAGTTGAAGGTGCTGGTCCAATTCCTCCCCGATAGACTGGATGGCCCGATCTATGGTTTCCCTCGGCATGACGTAATGGGTCGTGGGAAATATCGTTAACCGGCGGAACCTCTCAAGGAGTTTTCCTGTCAGGGGATCAATGCTCGAGATGGATGTTATGCGGTCTTCGTCGTGGATGATCCTGTAGCCCCTGTCCGCTTCATAGGGGGGATATATGTCGATCGTTCCGCCCCGAACGCGGAATTTCCCCCTGTAAAAATCAATATCATTGCGTTCATACTGGCATTGAATGAGCTTTTTCAGTATTGCCTGACGTTCAATGGCCTGTCCTTCTTCAATGTGCAGCAGCATTCCGTAATATGTTTCCGGTGAACCGATACCATAAATGCACGAGACGCTGGCAACTATGATGATATCATCCCGCTCGAAAAGGGCATTCGTTGCGAGGAGCCTGAGCCGGTCGATCTCTTCGTTGATCGACGAGTCTTTCTCGATAAACGTATCGGAAGACGGGATGTATGCCTCCGGCTGGTAATAATCATAATAGCTTACGAAAAAATGGACCTCATTTTCCGGAAAAAGCATTTTGAATTCGGAGTAAAGCTGGGCAGCCAGGGTTTTATTGTGGGAAATGATGAGCGTTGGCCTGTTAACACGCTCGATTACGTTGGCCATTGTAAATGTCTTACCCGACCCGGTAACACCGAGAAGCACCTGGTGAGGTATACCGTTCATAATATTGGTTGAGAGCTTGTCGATAGCCTCCGGCTGGTCACCTTTGGCATCATAGTCGCTGATCAGCTTAAATGGATTCATGGTCAATAGTTTAATGTCCTTTTATACCCGTGTCAAAAAATGAAAGTCAGCCCGAGGTTAAGGCTTTGCCGAAAATGCCGATATACGATGTACGACATGACGTTTGCAATACAATATTACTGTTATGTCAAAAAAAGTTTACGTAGATGCGCCCCATTAAACAAAAGCTCTTGACATGATGCTGTCAAAAGTTTAAAGATTTAAGCATTAATAATTCATTAAATCTAAATAGGAGGAAGGGGTTATGAAAAAGGTTTTATTGTTTGCACTTGTCTTGCTGATTGGCATAGCTTTCGTCAGCACCGGTTTCGCCCAGGATAAAGCAAAACCAGCACCGGCAGCAGAGAAAAAGGCACCGGCACCCGAGAAAAAAGCTGAAAAAGCAAAACCCGCAGCCGAGAAAGCAGAGCCGGCAAAGGAAGAAGCACCGGCAGCAGATACAGCAAAACCCGCCGCTGAGAAACCGAAAGCAAAACCAATGGCCGGTTTCGTTGGCAAAGTAACGGTGACTGACTCCGTATATAAGAGCGTCAGCGTACAGAAGGGCAAAGATGTCGTGACATTTGACGTGTCCGACTGCGAAATTTAAAGGCTACAAGGCCGCCGATGATATTACCGTTGGCGACAAGATTGCCATGAAGTACGACAAAAAAGGCGCACTGACGGTTACCAAGATCGCCGGAGCAAAGAAAGCAAAAGCGGCTGTAGCAAAACCGAAGAAAGAGAAGAAAGACGAAGCCGCGGTTGGCGAGCAGAAACCTGCAGATGAGAAGAAAGCCGCCAAGAAAGCCAAGAAGCCCGCACCAAAGAAAGAGGAAAAGAAAGAAGAAGCAAAATAACCTCTTAAGACATAGCGAACCCCGCTTTCACACAGGAAGCGGGGTTTTTTATTGCCCGTTTCGTCGTCTTTCGTAAAGTGCAAGGCGTAAAAAATGAACTTAACCTCACGTTTCCGTATAGGTCTTGCAAGTTATGTCACACCGGTATGTAAGGTCCCATTACTTCTAATGGCAAGGATATATACGCGAGATGTTCGTTCAGATTATGGCGCCTATAAGATTTGTAACTTGTTAATAAGACAAAGAAAAGACACTGGATCCCGGTAAGCACCGGGGATGACGGCGGAGGGGAATGGCCGCTTACTGATAATGCCCCGTATGACGGTGCGGTGGGGGATGGGCTCTTATGGATAATGCCCCGTATGACGGTGGGTGGGGAATGGGTGCTTCCGGATGATGTCCCGGGATGAAGCGCGAGTGAAGAGATGCAGATGTAAAGGAGACCTAAACACCTTGACGAACGGCAAAGACGCAGGCAGGAGGGGTGAGATACCCGAGGACTCCCGGACAGGAAGAGGCGGAACCTCTTTGGATACGGGCAGGGAGCGTCAAGCGTCCGCAGCGGTAAAGGAAGAATCCCGACCGGAGACAACGATGCTTTTGGAGGAGGTGCTGCGCCGCGAGAACCTGATAACAGCACACCGCAAGGTCCGGGCCAACAAAGGTGCACCTGGTATAGACGGCATGACCGTCGAGACCTTAAAGCCCTATCTTGAGGATAAATGGCCGCGTATCAAACAACAGCTCCTGTCGGGGACGTATAACCCCCAACCGGTAAAAAGGGTCGATATACCCAAACCCTCAGGGAAAGGAATCCGCTCCTTAGGGATACCCACCGTGCTCGACCGGTTCATCCAGCAGGCGTGTCTTCAAATATTAACTCCGATATTTGACCCCACATTCAGTGAATCAAGCTACGGCTTCAGGCCGGGCAGAAGCGCCCATGACGCGGTAATGAAAGCCCGGCAATACGTAGAGGCCGGACACAAATTTGTCGTGGACATCGATCTCGAAAAGTTCTTCGACACCGTCAATCACGACATGCTCATGGCACGCGTGGCACGGCGGGTAAAGGACAAAAGGCTCTTGAAGCTCGTCCGGGCGTTCATAACATCCGGCATCATGCATGAAGGGGTCGTCGAGGCACATACACAAGGAACTCCACAGGGATCGCCACTATCTCCGCTTCTGTCCAATATCCTGCTTGACGAACTGGATAAAGAATTAGAAAGAAGGGGTCATGTCTTCTGCCGCTATGCCGACGACTGCAACATCTATGTCGGGTCTCAGAAAGCGGCGGAACGGGTAATGGAATCCATAACCCGCTATCTGGAGAAGAAACTTCGCCTGAAGGTAAACAAGGACAAGAGCAAAGCAACAAAACCATCGGCCAGTAAATTCCTCGGCTACTCGATGACATGGCACAGAAAGCCGCGCCTGAAGGTAGCGCCCGAATCTCCGGGAATTGCTCCGTATGGCGGAGGACGGGCAATAGGTGCTTCCGGATGATGTCCCGGGATGACGGGCGAGGGAATAGATGCACTGTCTTGACCCGGGATGACGAAGCTGAGACAAGCGATGATACCTGGACTCAGGCATCCATGTTCACCGGGCCATTGTATAGCGGCGGGCACATACGATGAATGCCGTTATCTCCCGGCCTAGCGAGACTGTATCGCACATCCCTCCCGTCATACCTGCGAAGGACTGCTATCGAAATCTCCCCAACGTTGGGGAATGGCCGCTTACGGATAATGCCCCGTGTGACGGAGGGTGATAAACGGGTGCTGTCCGGATGATGTCGCGAAATAGCCATGACGGCCGGGGAATAGATACAGTGTCTTGACCCGGGATGACGAAGCTGAGATGGCGATGATACCTGGACTCAGGCATCCGTGTTCACCGGGCCACTGTATAGCGGCAGGTCACATGCTGAATGAAGCGATGACACCTTACGACTTGGGACTGATGCATTACGATCAAAAAAATACGGGGATGGTCTTTGGGACCATCCCCGTCATTTTACGTGTTATTAGCTCTTAGAGTTTACCGACGAAGATAAAAGCAATAACCAGAGCGTAAATGACCAATGACTCAATAAGTGCGAGACCGATGATCATCGGGGCAAAGATCTTTCCGGATGCACCGGGGTTCCTTGCAATACCTTCAAGGGCTGCTGCTGCAGCTTTGCCCTGGCCCAATGCTCCGCCGAGAGCGGCGATACCGATAGCAGCACCGGCACCGATAGCCAACATGGCCTTTACGTTGTCGGCTAACGGGGCTTTTGCAGCTTCTTCAGCTGCCAGCACGAAGCCGCAGGATAAAACAAGGATCAAACCGCTGAGCATCAAAATGGAGACTACTTTTTTCATCACAGTTACTCCTTTCATTAGTTTAAATTTCTTTGAAGCGTGTTTATTAATGCCCTTCGTGTGATACTGCGCCCGCAAAGTAAACCATGGAGAGCAGGGTAAAGACGAATGTCTGCACGAAGGCTACAAACAATCCCAGGAACATAAAAATGACCGGAACAAGTAAAGGTACCAGGCCGAAGAATATCATGGTTACAAGGTGGTCACCCGTTATGTTTCCGAAAAGACGAATACCGAGCGACATCGGCCGTGCGATATGGCTTATGAGCTCGATCGGGCACATGAGTATGCTGAGGATCACGTTCGCATACCAGGGCATCATGTCGCTTACGAAAATGAACTGCCTGAGGTACTTAATGCCGTGCTCCTTTAATCCGTAAAAATGTGTAAGGACGAACACTGTTAAAGAACAGGCGAACGTCGTGTTGACATTGTCGGTTGCGGGGAGAAAACCGGGGATCAATCCCGACAGGTTGTTGAACAGGATGAAGATCGCGAGTGTCCCGATGATGAGCATGAACTTCGGACCGTTCTCGCCCATGTTCTCCTTGACGAAACCATTGATCCCTTCGACCAAGAGCTCAACGAAGTTCCTGAAGGTGAATTTTTCGTCCGGAATGATGTTGTCTTCCATCTTTTTGACCTGCTTGTAACCAAGCAATACGATGATCAAAAGGATGATCGATACGATGATAGCATTGGATACATGCGGTGGCAGGGTCTTCAGAAAAGGAATGTATGACGCCCAGGTGAATGCTTCATGCCCCATTATCTTGTCTCCTTTGTGAGCTGGAACTGAAAACCGGTAATAATTGACTTACCAGTATGGATACAAAGACGGTTGACAGGCCCATGAGAAAATAGAACGGCTTGATGTTCCCATAGACCACAATAACGGTAAGAAGTCCCAGAAGAAGGATAAATTTTGCGGGAAGTGTAAGGAAAAGGTCCTTCTTGCTTATCTCCTGCTTCAGGACAAGTTTTGTTATGATATTTTTTAACAGGCGGAAATTAAAGATAACAATGGCGCTGGCAACAGCAAAACTGAAGAAAGCCATGAGGTCACGGATAAAAACCGCGACTGCGATGGAACCGAGTATGAAAATCGCCAGGTTGCAGCGTTCAACCTGGGTTATGGTAATCTCCCTCATCGTCTTCCTTTTTAAGTCTTTTATATGCCCGATAAACCGCCCGGAAAGCGGCAACCATTCCAAAAATCATAAAAACAAACGTAAGATAGGGATATGTACCCAAATACTTATCGGCGTAAAACCCCGCCGCAAGACCAATTATAACCGAGAAACCCATCTCAAGACCCAAGGCACTGTAGTTTAGAAGTGTCTTATATATGTCTTTTTTGCTATCCTGAAGGGTCATTAGCGTTCCGCTTGCGGCTCTTTTTATCTATCACAGGGGATGCATGATAGTCAACGTTATTTTTACATCAGGATTTTCCTGCGGAAAAGAAGGGATTATATTGAAAAATTAATCAAATATTGCGACGAGGAACGAGAATTAAACAGCGCCAGGGAACTTTCAGATGTGGCCAGATATGAGTTCCCTGCATCTTTCAGGTTTCGGAATAGAGGACGCGGGCCGTTTTGTTCGTGTTATTTGGCCGTAAAAGCCGGCGGACCACTGCTTTCAGTTCCGTAAAATCACCTGATTTGACGAGATAGGCATCTGCGGCCCAGCTCTTAAAATCCTTCCGGAAATCTTCATATGATGAATGCAGGATGATCGGCACGTCCTCATATCTTCGCACTATGGGCCCCAGGACTTCCATGCCGTCCATAACAGGCATGACAATATCGAGTATGATAAGGCTCGGCTTCAGATGCCGCAGCATCAGGATAGCCTCGGCTCCGTTGGCAGCATGCTTTGTCTGATAACCCTCGTCGCCCAGTTCATCCGAAAGCAGCCTTACAAAATACTCGTCATCATCGATGATCAATATTATCTTTTTGTCATTATTCACGATAAATACCCCCTGGGCCTTTTCCATCCGTGATCTCGGCCCGATGTCCATAGAGCAAGATTTATGCCTCGCAGGACGGATCCGAGCCAACCCCGGTAATATTATATGATGATGTTTTTTTTACAGACGGAAATATCGGGTTTTGTAAATACACGTTAAAATGGGATTATTTGCCCCTGTTCTGTAGCATTTAGCCCCGCTCCAGCGAACGAGTGCCCTCGACAAAATAACTTTTATGTTATAATAGATGCTTGGTGGAAAAGAAGGATCATTCAGCAGTCGATAAAGACCGGCCGGTCAAGGCCGCCTCAGGCCGGGCAGAGCGTAAAGAACGCGCCCGTGGGCCTTGTTTGCCTTGATGAAGGGGGGTGCGTGCTGAAGGCCAACCGGCATATGGCGGACCTCCTTGGTGTAAAGGACGGCTCATTGACCGGTGTTTCCTTTTTCCGGTTTCTTACTGACGGATCAAGAACAACATTTCGTTATTACCTGGAAGAACTCCTTGCCTCGGGTGAAGAGCAGCTAACCGAGCTGACCTTTCTCAAAAGGGACGGCAAACGGGTCCGCACGATCATCCGGAGCTCTGTCAACAAGAAGAAAGTCGGGGGCTTCGATCGATGCCGCCGTAATTTATCTCGGAAATTCTTCAGGAGAGGTCCCGGCATTACCCGACGAAAGCCTGAAAAGGTTTGCCGACAATATACCCGACGCCATCTTCCGTCTCGACCGGAATCTTAAGCATATTTTCGTGAATCCTGTCATGACCGACATTGCGGGGGTGACGCGGGATGTCCTTCTCGACTCATCGCTCAATGATTGGGATTTTCTGTCAGCTGATGCCATGGCGCTGGTAAAACAATCTGTCCGAAAGGTATTCGGGACATTAATGCCGCAGGAGATCGAGCTCAAGAACGATCATGCCGGGAATCCGACGTATTTCAATCTGCGGTTGATCCCGGAGATAGGCAGAGAAGGGGAAGCTCGCACGATTCTCGGTATTATGCGGGACCTGACGGCACTGAAACATAATGAACAGGTTATTCAGGCAGAGCATTCATTTCGGAAGGCGATCGGCCGGTCGCTCAGCATAGGCATCGGGGCCATTGATGATCAGGGCAGGCAGATATATGTCAATCCGGCCTTTTGCAGGATCGTCGGCTGGAACAGCGAAGAATTGCTGGGAATGCGATTTCCCTACGTGTACTGGCCGCAGGATGAACGGAGAAAAGCCATGCGGATATTCCTTAAAATTCGCAAGGACAAGAAAACATCGGGTTCATTTGAGCTTACCCTTAAACGGCGCGATGGCACCCGTTTTGACGCACTTATAATGTATTCCGCCTTCTATGATAATTCCGGCCGCCGGATAGGATGGATAGGGTCGATTGGCGATATATCCGGCCTTAAACGAAAAGAAGCCGAACTGCAAAGGTTGAACAGGGACCTCGATGCGATGGTCAGGAAACGCACCGAAAGCCTCAGGGTGCAGAACCGGAATTTGAAAGATATCCTGATGGGCCTTAACAGGGCCCAGGAAGAACTGCGGTTGTCGGAAACAAGGGTGCTTGCTCGAAAAGCAGCGCCTTGAGACAATATTGAATGTCGTGCCTGCCGGGGTCGTTGTCGTCGAAGGCCGGGAAGGGCAGATAGCCTTTATAAACCGGCTTGCCCAGGGGCTCTTTGGACGTAAACCGCAGCCGGACATTGAAGTGGTCGATAACCTCCTCGCGACGCAGATAATGAGGCCTGACGGCCAGACATATCCTCCCGAGGAATTGCCCTTGAACCGTTCCCTTCTGAATGGCGAAACTGTTCGCGGTGAGGAAATGGCTATCGTAAGGCCCGATGGGCAAACCGTTCCCGGTCCTCGCGAACACGACCCCTTTTGTGATCGGCGGCGAGATCGTGGGCGCGGTCGGCAGTTTCATAGACATTACGAAGATCAAGCGGTCAGAGGAATCTA
This sequence comes from uncultured delta proteobacterium, assembly GCA_963823725.1. Classification (GTDB taxonomy): domain Bacteria; phylum Desulfobacterota; class Syntrophorhabdia; order Syntrophorhabdales; family Syntrophorhabdaceae; genus Delta-02. The sequence continues at coordinate 14,850 of CAWGMJ010000012.1, read as the reverse complement.
TAAAGACCTTGAACACAGAGCTGGCAAAAAATCTTTTGCTCGTTGAAGATACAAATAAAGAGCTTGAGGCATTTGTGCATTCCGTGACCCATGATATCAGGTCCCCGCTCGTGGTTATCAACGGGTTCAGCCGAAGGCTTCTCGAGCTTCCGCCGGAAGGGTTTGCGGAAAAAAGCCAGGAGTATATAGAGTACATACGGGAGACAAGCCAGAATGCCCTGTTCCTGGTCCGGGACCTCTTGAGGCTTTTCAAGATAGCCCGGGGAGAGATCAACAGGACAACGGTTGACATCGCGCAAATGGCGCTTTCACTTCAGCAGTATTTTCGGGGGCTTTACCCGGGAAGATCGGTGCGGATGGTAACCCAGGACGATGTGCGTGTGACCGGGAGATTATAACCTTCTCAAGATAGTAATGGAGAATCTCATAGGCAATTCGTACAAATTCACGGCGAAAAATGACGGCGAGGCCACCATCGAGGTCGGGTCATACCGGGACGAAGATGACCTGGTCGTTTATGTCCGGGATAACGGGTGCGGTTTTGATATGAACAGGGCCGGCCGCCTTTTTCAGCCTTTTGCCCGTTTCCATGAGGAAAATGAATATAAAGGCACCGGTATCGGCCTTGCCACCGTGAAAAGGATCATCCATCGGCACGGGGGCCGTATCTGGGCGGAAAGCCAGCCCGGAATGGGAGCCACATTTTACTTTACACTGCCTGAATGAAAAAATATCCCCGGCGCTCAATTAAAGCAGCCGGGGATATGCCAACCCCTCCCTACCTTCTTCGTGACCTTCTTTGCATAAAGGTCGTTGTTCTGATACGCATATGTCATTGTGACCGTGTCACCGGCCTTTATTTGCGTGAGATCACCTTTCTTGCCTTTGATCCTGATATCGGTCGAATCATTAACGATCGCGCCGGCGACCATTTCCTTGCCGCCCGCCGTAGATGATACGGACAGTCCCCTTCCGGCATCATCGATGCCGATAACCTTACCCGTTATTGTTCTCGTTGCGCCGCTTTCTATCGAAAGCCCGGCAGCCACAAATACCAGAAGCAATACGATTCGCCAGGACGGCGCTTAATAATGTTTTTTTCATGTCAATCCTCCTTTTTTGGTTGCGCCAGAAAAGTTTTTTCATCCCCTGGCATATTCATAGAATGACCTCAAATTGTCTATTGTGGTAACGAAACTTTATCGCCAGTGCTCCTCTCTTCCAGGACGATCATCCTTTCACCGACAAGCTCGATGATAAATTCTCTTCCGTTGAATTTACTCCGTATCTTCTCCCCGCTTTTCGGTACAGATATCATGTAATAGCTCCTCCATTGCCGCATATAGCTGGCGATGCGCACCCGGAAGAGCAAAATACGTACCAAAATCAATTTTCTGAAAAAAAACAATGGATAATATATTTTTCGTTGTCGCTCAGATGACCCGCTAAAATCGGGACTTTTTGCCCCTACTGGTGGTCTTATGCCCCATCCGGTGACTTTACCATTCAGTATTTATCCTGTACAATAATCGTGCGGAAGGTGCATGATCAAATTCGCTAAATTCATGATCGACAGGACAGAATATGAAGGACCGGTTGCGAAAAATTCTTGTAATAGATGATGAGGTACGCTGGTGCGAACTTTTGAAGGATACTCTCGCCAGTGAAGGATTTGATGTCACTGTCGCGAACAACAGCACCGTCGCCTCAGAGCTTATAAACCAGGTCGACTTTGATGTTATCCTGACCGACCTCAGGATGGCGGGAAAAGACGGCCTTGAACTTCTTGAAGAGACAAAGAAGATCACCCCGACGACCCCGGTTATTCTGATCACTGCTTTCGGGTCTATCGACTCCGCCGTACAGGCTATGAAGCTCGGCGCCTATGATTTTATCACCAAGAGCGGCGATATGAGCGAACTCGTGCTTACCGTCGAGAAGGCCCTCGAAACCAAATCATTGCGGAAAGAGGTGCTGGGCCTCAGAAGAAAACTGGAATCCCAGTACAGTTTCCATAAGATGATCGGTAAAAGCCCTCTCATGCAAAGGATATATCAGCTCATCGAAATGGTCTGCGATACATCATCAAATGTTCTGATAACCGGCGAAAGCGGAACAGGGAAAGAACTCGTCGCAAAAGCTATCCACTATAACGGGGTAAGGAAGAATGGGCCTTTTATGGCGGTAAATTGTGCCGCTATACCGGAAAATCTTCTTGAAAGCGAATTGTTCGGCTACAGGAAGGGGGCTTTTACCGATGCAAAAACGGACAAGGAAGGCCTTGTTATCGGCGCATCCGGCGGGACACTTTTTCTCGATGAAGTGACGGAGATGCCGCCTTCGCTCCAGGCCAAGATATTGCGGGTGATCGAGGCGAGGGAGGTCCGCCCCCTGGGAGGGACGACGATCCTATCCTACGGATGTCCGCATAATCTCGACATCAAACAGGGATATCCAGACCCGTATCGATGAAGGCCTTTTTCGCAGCGACCTCTATTACCGGCTAAGGGTTATCGATATTGATCTTCCGCCCTTAAGGGACAGAAAGGAAGATATCCCCCTGCTTGTAAGGCATTTTCTCAACCAGGTTCACCAAGGACCTGAAAAAAAAGGTCGGCCAGGTTTCCAACGAGGCGATGAAGATCTTTATGGATTATTCGTGGCCCGGGAATGTCAGGGAACTTGGAAAATGTCGTCCAGCGCGCCGTAACCTTTGCCGCAGCGAAACGGTGGTCCCCGACGACCTTCCTGCGATCATGACCAAGGACCAACGATGAATCCTTCATCGACCGGGCTCTGGGAAGAGGCCATACACTTGAGGAACTGGAAACAGGAATATGTCCGGCATGTCCTGTCCCAGGTGCAGGGGCAACCGGTCCCGGGCAGCCGAGATCCTCGGGATTGACAGAAAAACCCTCTATCGAAAACTCAAAAACGAATAAAAACGGTTTGATAATGAAAATAGGGCAAAATGCCTCGCTTCCCGGGTATTTTGCCCCAGTATATCCGTAGGGCTGAAAAGCAATATAATAATCTATAACCCCGTCCATTCCTTGTTCTACGCGTGATATTCGCATTTTCTCATCCTTTGGCGTGTGTTTTGCAATTTTGGTGCGGACTACTTCCCGGGACCCTCGCCGGTTGAAATACCGAATGGTTATGAGAGGCATGGGATTCAGATGGAGAACAAGGAGGAAATATGGCAAGAAAAATTACATTGACGCGCAGAAAACCACCCAAAAGTAAATTCGATGCCCAGGAGACACACAATTGCCCCCGGTGCAATGCTGCGCTCGTTCATGAAAGGTTTTACGGAATGTGCGCGCATATCTGGGTATGGCGCTGCATCAAATGCGGAGAAATAATCGACGATGTCGTGCTGTATAACCGCCGTATGCTGAAAAAGGCCGCCAAGGTCAAAGTGGATGTCCTGACCTTAATAAAATAAGAAGACGGGTCATGGGTAATGGGTTATGGGTAATTGAAAACCCGCCGGCCCACCTATGATCAGATAAAAGCTTCACTCCACCCCACAAAACAGGTAGTTGGTGATGGGTACCACAACCGCCCATCACCTAATTACCTATCATCTGGTAGAGCCCATTACCCCCATTACCTATCACCTATCACCTATTGCCCGTTAGTTTTCATTTTTCTCCAATAAGTTCCTTCACCTCTTCTTTTCCATGCTCGAGTTCCCGGGCATGCTCGGGATCGGTGCTGAGAAGCAGTGCCTGAAATTCACCCACGTGGGTCTTTTCTTCTTTTGCGACGTCGAAAAGGATCTTCCTAAGGTTTTCATTTGCTGTCAATGCGGCCATCTGGCTGTAAAGGTTGATCGCGTCAAATTCGGCAATAATGGCGGCGCGAAGGATCTCCATGTCCAGTTCTTTGCCTTCAAGCCTCTCGATGTTGCTGGGTATCAGTGATAACATAAAACCTCCTTCTAAAATTGAATTAGCCTGATCCGTGCGGACGATAGTATCAAGAAATATGCCAGAATGGTCCCGTTTCAGATATTTCCGGCCTGCAATGTATCCTGGCGGCTGCGTGTGATCCGGACCGTGTTTTTTTCACCGGAAATTTGGGACTAAAAAGGCTACCATTGAGGCATACTGCCCCACAGTGTCCTGTGCATCACTCGGAGCAGATCATCTAAGACCCCGTAAGAAAACACAATTAGAACCGATGGCCAACATGGCATCGATGTTGCTTTTATCACGGAGAATGGAGATCACTGAAACCGAAATATGCCGTTATCTGTCCGAACGGTTTTCCGAGCACGTCCGGATAATGGAGATGTCCGAACTATCGGGCAAAACCGTTCCTGATACCGACATGAAAAGGTTCGGCTACGGCCGGCCCTTCCTGGTTCTTTGCGTCATAGGGGGCAAAAGGAAACGTTTCGTGTTTCACAGGATACGCCCCAACTCCTTTGGCAGAGAACGTGAAGATGACCGGGCGGCAGCTGTATGGCTCGATTTTCAGTCCTTCAATAATTTGCCGCAGCATGTTCCGGCTATCGATATGGTGGCCGTTCAGGATACCGGGGAAATGAGTTCGCTCGGCCATGCACGGGAGCTTGTCCTCGTGACGGCATTTAAACGGGGTGTTCCCTATGCACACGATCTCATGCGTATCCGCGATAAAGAGGAATTGACGGGCCTTGACCGCAGGCGGACCCAGAAATTGGCATCGTACCTTTCCCAGATCCATCAGTTGCGGCTCGATGAACCCATGCTGTGGTCGCGCAGATTGAGGGACCTTATAGGCCACGGTGAGGGGATCATGGGGCTTACGGATAGTTATAAAGCCGATAAAGCCGGCTTAAGCGAAAAAGACCTGCGTTCGATAGAAGAGGCGGCAAATGTCTGGAGATGGCGGCTCAAGGGTGTTTCAGGACGGCTTTGCCAGGTGCACGGCGATTTTCACCCATTCAATATCAGTTTTCGAAAAAGAGGACATGTTCTGGGTTCTCGACCGCAGCAGAGGTCCCTGGGGGGATTCTGCAGATGATGTCAGCTGCATGGCGGTCAATTATCTCTTCTTTTCGCTGCAGCGTTATGGCCGGCTGGAGGGGCCTTTCAAAGAACTTCACGACCTTTTCTGGAAAAGCTACCTATCCTTTCACCCGGACGACGGCCTTCCCTATGTCGTGCAGCCATGGTTTGCCTGGCGCTGCCTCGTCCTGGCGAGCCCGCTGTGGTACCCGGACATTTCGGAAAATGTAAGGAAGAGTCTCTTTCAATTTATCCACAGGATATTGAAGGTCAAGCGGTTTGATTACCGCAAGGTAAATGAATACATAGTATAGGAGGGTGGAGATGGCAATTAATTCGGCAGCAAAATCAGGATTTGCGGTATGGTTTACGGGATTGCCGGCCTCCGGGAAGACATCGATCGCTGAAAAAATGTGCCAGATCTTAGCAGAACAGGGGATAACGATCGTGCTTTTTGATTCGGATGAATTACGCAGGGTTCTTACGCCGCGCCCCAAGTATACGGACGAGGAGCGTGACTGGTTTTACAGCGTTATGGTCTACCTTGCTGAGCACCTGACAGAAAGCGGGGTCAACGTGGCGCTCTCGGCAACCGGTCCCCGCCGGTATTACCGTGCGACCGCCCGGCTGCATATAGAGAAATTTGCTGAGGTTTATGTGGATTGCCCGGAGGCGCTCTGCAGGGCACGTGACCCGAAAGGCCTGTGGAAAAAGGCCGACCTGGGCGAGATCAAGACACTCCCCGGCCCCGGCATTCCTTATGAAAAACCATCATCTCCTGAAATTCACATAGAAACCGCACATACAACCGTTTCCAACGGCGCATACCGTGTTCTCAAGGGGCTCGAAGGGCTTGGTTTCCTGAATAAAGGTTTGGGAAAAGCAAAAGCCCGGTCATCAGACGGGAAGGTGATCTTCCTGTAAGGAAATTAATGTGATGTTTCTGTTCCGTATTATTTTTATTGGGTTTTTTCTCGGTATCCAGGCATTGACCGGCGTGCCTGTGTCATGCGCACGCGAGGGTATTGCCGTTCCACCCGGGCAATGCCGATGCCGATAATGCGTTTGTTGCGGTGGTGCGTGATGTCGGGCCGTCTGTAGTATCTATCCGTGCCGAGGCGCTGGTCGAGGGATTGCAGATACAGACCCATGAAGATGGAGTCGATGAAAAAGCCCTGCGCCAGTTTCTTGAGGACCTTTTCAAACGCAAGAAGAGGGTCGGGATACGGGAGGCATCGGGTATTATTATCAGGGAAGACGGACATATCCTTACGAATCACCATGTCGTCGCGGACGCAACGAAAATAACCGTCAACCTTTACGATGGGACAAGCCTCGATGCAAGCGTGATCGGTTCGGACAGCAAAACTGACCTTGCCGTTATCCGGGTCAAGGCAAGAGGTCTCAAGGTTCCAAGGTTTGGAGATTCCGACCGGGTTGAGCCGGGGGAATGGGCAATAGCGATAGGCTCGCCCTATGGTTTCGACAAAAGTGTAACGCTCGGCGTTATCAGCGCAAGAAGCAGACCGGGTTTGAATTCTATGACTCCTGCCGGTGAACTTATCCAGACAGATGCGTCGATAAATCCGGGCAACAGCGGCGGGCCTCTCGTAAATATCAAAGGTGAGATAATCGGGATCAATTCGATCGTTGTCAGGCCCGGTCAGGGGATCGGGTTCGCGATTCCGATCAATATGGTGAAAAGGGTGATGGATGATCTTATCCGGTCGGGACGGGTAATGCGCCCATGGCTCGGCATCGGCCTTCAGGAGTTGACCCCGGAAATGAAAAAATATTTTGGTGTCGAAGTTCCGGGAACAATGGTGCGGCAGGTTGTTGAAAAAGGCCCGTGCGATAATGCCGGTTTAAAACCGGGTGATATTATAGTGTCGGTCGAGGGGAAGGAGGCATCGAACCCTCAATGCGTGCTCAATGGCGTTCTCAATAAAAGAATAGGCCAGGTTGTTGCAATGGAGGCAATACGCAACGGGAAGCGCTTCACGGCGAAAATAACTACCGGTGACGAGGAGAAACAGCCAAATAGCCGGGTCCGTGTCACAACTGTCGACGCCCGGGGACCCTTCGGGCTTCTGGTGAAGACCATAACGCCCGGGATAGCGCAAAAACTCGACCAGCCGGATATGGAGGGGGTTATTGTCACGGCGATCGAGGCAGGGTCTCCGGCACATGCGGCTGCTCTCATGGTAGACGACATTGTCGTGCGTGTCGACGGCCGCAAAATAAAAGATGAAAAAGACTTCCTGTCTGCCGTAAAAAGATCAGACCCCGAAAAAGGCACGTTAGTCATGTTCGACCGGACAGGCTCGACCTTTTTTACCGTCCTTAAGGAAGAGAATAAGAAATAGTAAAGACGTAAGGAGTAAGTGGTAAGGAGTAAAAATCATCATTCCCGGAAATTGTTCCCAGTTCGGGCATCCATTAGAATGTTGGTAACGCCTCACGCCTTGACGCCTTACTCCTTACTGTCTTCGTTATTCTTTACAATCCCCGATTTAAATCATATCTTTACGTTATGCCCGGTTCTTTCAGATTTTCGATCATGACATACAATGTCCATAGCTGCATCGGAAATGACGGGAAGAACCTGCCGATGAGAATAGCGAAAATAATAGCGGGAATGCATCCTGATATGGTGGCATTGCAGGAACTCGACGTCGGTTTGACGAGGACAGGGTGTGTCGACCAGGCGGAGCTCATCGCCTGTGAGCTCGATATGTATTTTCACTTTCATCCGAGCCTGTGCATTGAGGACGGGCGTTACGGGAACGCGATATTGAGCCGGTATCCCATTCGGCCGGTAAAGGCGGGCGGACTGCCATCGCGAAGAAAGGAACCGCGCCGGGGCGCCCTCTGGGTCGAGATTGACTTTAAAGGCCACAATATACAGGTAATTAACACCCATCTTGGGGTTACACCCGTTCGGCGCAGGATGCAATCTCAGACGCTCGTGGGCCCTGAATGGCTCGGTAATGAACAATGCAGGCCCCCCATTATCCTGTGCGGTGATATGAACGCGACGCCGGGGTCATATGTCCATTTTAATTTCTCGCAAAAGCTTACGGATGCCCAGCTTCTGCTCCCCGGAAAAAACCGGCCGAGACGCACGTGGCCGAGCATAAGCCCATTTCTTCGCCTTGATCATGTCTTTGTTTCGAAGGGGATTACTGTAAGGACCTGCAGGGTTCCCCGGTCTATGGATGCGAAAATGGCCTCGGACCACCTTCCGCTCCTTGTCGAGGCGCAATTGCAGGAAGACCCTGAAGCTTCAGGCGACCCCGATACAGGCGTCTCGATCTGAACGTCCCTCGTTTTATCTTTAATTGTCCGTGGCATAATACCCCGTTTTGCAGGAGACATACAGAACGCATACCTTTTTAGGCGGGGAACTATCCGGTTTCACAGGCAATTGATCTGCTGGCATCGGCCTTGCATCCCATCTTTCAACACAGGGCCAAAAATGGCGGTCTGCCGTTGTGCCTTGTGCAACCCGAGGATGGTGGACAAATGGACCTTCTTTCTAAAGCGCAGTTGACCTATTTATCTGAATACAGGGATGAGGTGTGCATATCCGTATACATGCCTTCGTACCGTGCAAATCCTGAAAAAAGGCAAAACCAGGTGCGGTTCAAGAACCTCGTGCGCAAGGCCGAGGATGAACTTGTCAAAAAGGGTTTGCGCGGATCGGATATTGACAAACTGTTGTCTCCCGCACGGCCATTATTTGGTGACGATATTTTCTGGTCATTTTTTCAGAGTGACGGTTTTTGTGCTTTCATGTCACCGGGGGACTTCTATGTATTTCAGGGTGCCGGTTCATTTCAAGGAAAACGTGACGGTCATGGACCGCTATTACATCAAGCCTTTGCTGGGGATGGCCCTTAATGACAACCGGTTCTTTATGATCTCCCTTGGCCTCGAAGGGCCAAAATTATATCAATGTTCCCGTTTTGGCATCAACGAGATCCCGCTCCCGAATGTTCCGGAGAATTTTGAGGAGGCGACAAAATACAGCGTTATTGAACGAGAGATCCAATTCCATACGAACAGCGCCCCATCGGGCACAAGGGAGGCCGGGGTAGCCTTTCATGGCTCTGGGGGCGGAATGGATGGCAAAAAAGCCGACATTGTCGAATATTTCAAAAAAGTTGCACACGGGATATCCGATGTGATCGGCCAGGAAAACGCACCGCTTTTGTTCGCCGGACTCGAACAACATTTCGGGACCTACAAAAAAGCGAACAGCTATGCGTTCTTCATCGAAGACCAATTACATAGCCATGAATCCTGGCGATATGAGACCGAAGAGCTCCACGCGAGGGCCATAGAAATAATGGACCCGTATTTTCTCGCCAATCGCAACCGGGCGATAGAGACGTATCATGACCTTGCCGCAACCGGAAAAACGGCATCGGACATTGAGGCTATTTTGCCCCGGGCCTTTGAGGGCCGGGTCGATACACTTTTTATCTCACCGGAAACTGTCGCGTGGGGAATTTTCGACACTGCCGCATTAAAGGCAGATGTCCATACAAACCCCGATGTGAACGATCAGGACCTCCTGGACCTCGCAGCGTTGTATACCCACCTGAAAGGGGGCGCAATATATGAAGTCGCCCCCGACACAAATGTCCCGTCACCGGCAGCTATATTTCGCTATTGACCGGTGCAGGTGTAGTTCATAGGGCACAAAATTATGAAGATTGGGATTGTCGGGACAGGTTTTGTCGGTTCAACCGCGGCGTATACGCTTGTCATGAAAGGGCTCGGGACCGAGATCGTTCTTATTGACAAGAATACCGCCCGCGCGGCGGCCGAAGCCGCCGATATCCGGCACGCCATCCCATTCGGGCATTCAGTCAATATCCGGCAGGGTAATTATCCCGATCTCGAAGGGTGCACGGCTGTAATAGTGGCGGCAGGGAGAAGCAGGGTGGCCGGGCAGTCCCGTCATGAACTGGCCTTCGATAATGCAGCCATCTTCCGTGAAGTTATCCCGGCGATCCTCGAATATTCCCCATGCGCCGTGCTTATTGTTACGACGAACCCGGTCGATATAATGACGCATGTTGCCACACGGATCGCGGTTAACCTCGATGTGCCGCCGGAGTTGGTAATCGGGACGGGAACTGTCCTCGATACAGCCCGTTTCCGGACATTGCTGGGAGGTTTCCTGGATGTTGAAAGCAGTCATATCCACGCATATGTCCTGGGCGAGCATGGCGACTCGGAGGTAATGGCCTGGTCCCTGGCACGTGTTGGAGGATTGACCATCGGCGAGGTATGTGAATACCTTGGCAAGGAATTTAATGATCATCGGAAGCAAATGATCGCTGACGATGTCCGCCATGCCGGCCACGACATTATCTTGGGGAAAGGGAGCGACCTATTACGGTATTGGAAGCGCCCTCGCCCACATTGTCGACGTAATTGTACACGATCACAGGGCCATCCTTACCGTAAGCACATTCGTCCATGAGTGTGAAGGTATCCGTGATGTCACGCTTTCGCTCCCCCATATTGTTGGCGGGAGCGGGACCATTGCCAGCCTGCCGCTTCCTCTCGATGCTGCTGAAAGATCAGAACTCAGAAAAAGCGCAGAGATCTTACGCAAGGCAACCGATGCGCTGAGTTATTTCGTAAAACCAGGACATAGTACCATTCGCCTTTTCGGGAATATTCGATCTTTAAGCACGCTGGAGCAGTAATGAATAACAGAACATAATTTTGACGTCAACGCAGGCCGGAGTATGCTGCCGATTCAAAAGATCCTCTGTCCCACCGATTTCAGTGAATCTTCACGGCATGCTATAGATGTCGCCAGGGAACTGGCGCAATATTTTGAAGCCGAGCTTATCCTGCTCAATGTCATCTCCGATGTCCCGACCCCTCCTGAGGCAATTTCGACGAATTTTGATATTGACGGATATAAAAAGGCCCTCGTTACGTCATCTCAGAGCTCCCTTAAGAAAATAGCGCACCGGATAGATGATAATAACGACATAAAGATCCGGTCGGTGGCTCTTCAGGGGAACCCGTCCGAACGCATCACCCGGCAGGCGCGAAAAGAAGATGTCGACCTTATCGTCATATCGAGTCACGGAAGGCGGGGAAAAGGGCGGCCTGGTCTTTGGTTCGGTAGCTGAAAAGGTCTTTGCGCCTCACCCCGTGCCCGGTGCTGGTTGTACCGACATATCCTGACGAAAGACCGGATGAAATGCCGGGCCCGTCTCTCCTGTTGATGAATGCTGACGAAGCCCTTGAAGATCATCTCGAGCATCTGACCGAAAAGCTTGACGCCGTCGAGAAAGGTATAGAAGAGCGAAAAGAAGGCGTTGACAACCTGCTGCGCCGCCGGCTCGCCGAACTCGAAGAGAAAAACGAAGATATCCATAGAAATATGAACAGGACCAGGGGATCGTCCTCAGAGGCATGGGAAGAGATAAAAACGGTTTTTATCGACCTGTGGGCCGTGCTTGACAGGGCCCTGCCAAATTCCGCGGCGGAAAAAAGGATTTCTATTAGGAGCGATAGGGGTTATTGCGTAAGGAACCCCCGGTTTTCCCTCAGCCGTTTCAGTAAAATACGAGGTCCAATTCAGGAATGTCCCGATTGTTGGGAATCTATTGTGATTCTATACTAAGAACAGGATACGATAGACACCCGACAGGAGGACACCATGGATCTTGCAAATATAATAAATGTAACATTTTTCTTCGCTTTACTTAATATCATCTTCATCAACATCATTCTCTCCGGCGATAATGCGGTAGTTATCGCAATGGCCGTCCGGTCGCTCCCGGATAAGCAGAGGCAGCGGGGGATCATCCTTGGAACGGCCGGTAGCCGTAATATTGAGGATCGGCCTTACCTTTGTTGCGGCCAAGCTTCTCGACATTCCCTTCGTCAAGCTGGCAGGCGGCCTTCTCATACTGTGGATCGCTTTCAAGCTTCTTCTGGGCGATTCGGATGAAGGCAAAGAAAAACAGGTCAACGGATTGATGCAGGCCATAGGGACCATCCTCATGGCGGACCTTGTTATGAGCCTCGACAATGTGCTCGGCGTGGCGGGAGCATCAAACGGCAATATGCTCCTCCTTCTTATCGGCCTCGCGACGAGCATACCGATCGTCGTGTTTGCCAGCAAATTGATCACCCGGCTCATGGACAGGTTCCCGGTAATCGTGGTCCTTGGCGCGGCGGTGCTTGGCAGGGTAGCCGGCGAGATGATCGCAAGCGATCCATATATAACCCGTATCTTCCATGATCCCGAGACATATCGCAGCGTATGCGGTCCAGGCCGCACTGGCTGTCGGTGTCGTGGTCGCCGCGAAAATGTGGGTAAGATACCGGGCTCCGCAGGCACCCAACCGGCGACCGAACTTTCCGGGAACCCTTTCGCGGTCGAAGGCTGGGATATCCTGTAGGGTAATACACGAACAGATACGATCATGAGGGCCCTGTCAAGGGCCCTTTTTCTGTATTGATACTTTGTACGACATATGATATTTGTTACGAGACGTTCCAAAAATATATTTCCAAATTACAGGAGGAGTAGTAATGAAAAGATTTCTCACCGTTATGTTCGTATTGTTCGCCGTATTAGCCTTTGCATGCGTTTCTTTCGCAGCCCCTGAGGGCAAGATCAAGACAGAAACCCCCCCGATAAAGCAGGATGACAAGGCAAAGGTCAACCCGCCGAACACAAAAGTTGACAAGACGAAGGCAACAGAGCCGAAGAAAGAAGAAAAAAAGGACCCCAAGGACGCGAATAAGGGTAAAAAAGTAGAGAAGAAAGAAGAGCCGAAGAAAGGCGATAAGTAACAAGATATTATAGTGTTGCCGGGGCAGGCCGCTTTATATCGTGACCTGCCCTTTTTTATTTGATTTACCGATCCCCTTTAGCCATTGTAATTTTCAAAAACATCGTTGTATGATAGACAGGACCACGATCAGAAAAGGAGGCCGTTCATGAAAAATACGATCAGGATATGTCTTGTGCTTGTTTTCGCCGTTTTGTATGCCCTGTCCGTGTACGGGCAACCAAAAGATGTGGCGGGATCGAAAGACAATCCGCTCATTTCCCGTTACAAAGGTTCGTATATAATCGGGTATGAGCAAAGGGCATTTGACGAATTCAAGCTTCCTCTGGGGAAGCAGGTCAGATCGCACACCGAATCAGAGCCTCTGGCAAAGTCCCAGCGGATCGAAGGGAAATATACCCGGATCTTCTATGTGCTGCCGGAAGAGCGTTCCTCCCTCGAGGTCTTTCGCAACTATGAAACCGCCCTCGCTGAAGGCGGGTTTTGTGAATCTCTTCAGCTGCAGCCAGGACGATTGCGGCCAAAACTTCCACCATGTTATGTATCCTCTCAAGAACAAGCTGGCAAATCGGGGCCAGATGGGCGAATACGCGTTTTCCCATCCGAAGGACCAGCGCTATCTGTCCGCGAAGCTCTCACGGCCCGAAGGGGATGTGTATGTTTCCCTCTATATAGCTATTGAAACGTTCGATCATTTCAAGGAAACCGCAAACCGGCCCTTAGTCCTTCTTCAGATCGTCGAAACAAAAGGCATGGAAAAGGCAATGGTTACAGTCGATGCGGCAGCAATGGGCGGCGATATAGAGAAGACCGGGCCATGTTGCGATCTACGGCATCTATTTCGACACCGACAAGGCCGATATCAAGCCGGCTTCAGAGCCAACCCTGAAAGAAATGGCCAGGCTTTTGAGGCCAAAAACCGAAATTGAAAGTATTTATCGTCGGGCATACCGATAATGCCGGGACGTTCGCCCATAACCAGACGCTTTCCCAGAAGCGCGCCGAATCCGTTGTTAAAGAATTGACGACAAAATACAAGGTAAGTCAGTCAAGGCTTATCGCAAAGGGCGTAGCATCTTTAGCCCCGGTTGCCTCGAATAGTGCCGAAGCCGGCCGGGCCAAGAACCGCAGGGTTGAGATGGTGGAACAATATAAAAGGCCGCGTTTTTACGGCTTGATCAATTTTTTGCGGGACGTATGTCGATCAGTTTTCTTCCTTCGAACGCGCCCTTGCGGTCGAAATAAAACGCTATACGGGCAGTACCCTCGTCTTCACAGGCGCGGCACCCGGTGGTCAGCCGGTATGGGACCGTGAATTTAAGTTTCCCTGTTTTCAGGCGCTCGACCGATATTGAATTGTCGGAAAAACGGTCTCCCATGAAAAGCGCCGATATCGGGATATTTCTTTTTCAAGGCCTGTACCCGGGATCCTCTTCGAGCATTGGGCCTTCATCGCAGACAGGTCATCAACGTTTATGATCCCCGGCGTGCCGTTGACGAGGAATATCCCATGGTTCTCGTTCGCCCTGAACGGGAAATCGGCGAAAGCTATATCAACCGGGCCGACCTTTTTCAGTTTTCTCAAATAGCCCGGTTCATCCGTTAATTTGACAAAATTTACCGCATCATCCGGCGCACCCGCATTTTTGATAAGCCTCACATAACATGACATGAAATCTTCTTCGCCTGAACATGCCTTTCGCACTGTATCCATCAGGGACCCATCAGGCACAAAAACCGCCTTCGCCGTAATCGGGGGCCCTGCAAAAAGCGGTGCCGCACACAGCACCAGGAATAATCCCGCGATAATGCAAAAGACCGGAGATCGAAACAGCACAGGCTGTAAAATACAACCGAACAACGACTTTTCCCGCGATTCCCGCATATAAGCGCCCCCTTAAGAGATATTATTCGAATTTATATAATTTTTACGGATATCCGTCTATCGAATTTAGCGGATGCCTGAAAAAATACCAGGCAACACGCCGCTATCACCCATACTTTTAGCC
>CAWGMJ010000011.1:0-61776 GCA_963823725.1 uncultured delta proteobacterium | reverse complement strand
CTATGTTTATGTACGCCTTTCAACCGTACCGTATTGCTCGGGCATTTCGGATGCAGTTCGAATTGGCCGCATCCGGGTCCGCCATTTCGATTTGAATGGCCAGGCCCTGCGCAACGTGGAGGTTATGAACCCCGTCAGGTCCGGAAGGAAGCAGCGGTAATAGCTGATCCGTGTGCCGCAGGTAGCCTGGCTTTTTTAATCGAGCATTATGAACCTCCAAAGAGGCGCTGCAATTTGAGCTACACAGTTATCGCACGACGATTCAGGCCCCAGAGATTCGACGATCTCGTCGGGCAGCCGCACATTATCACGACGCTGAAAAATTCGATCAAAGCAGGCCGGATCGCCCACGCTTTCCTTTTCACGGGCCCGAGGGGTGTCGGAAAGACATCGCTCGCGCGCATCTTTGCAAAGGCGGTCAACTGCATAAACGGGCCGACCGATGAGCCGTGCAATGTATGCGAGAATTGTGTCGGCATAGCGAGCGGCAATTTTGTCGATGTTATCGAGATCGATGCGGCATCAACCCGCGGCATTGACGATATCAAGGAGCTTCGCGAGACCGTTCGCTACCTTCCCATGAAGGCGAAGTATAAGGTTTATATCCTCGACGAGGCGCACATGCTGACGGACCAGGCCCGCAACGCATTTTTGAAAACCCTCGAAGAACCTCCCGGACACAATATATTCATCCTTGCCACGACGGAATTGCAAAAGATCCCCTACACGATCATGTCCCGCTGCCAGCGATTCGATTTCAGGCGCATTACCGAGCGCGAGATCACAGCCCAGCTTGAAGCCATCTGCACAAAGGACGGCATCACGTTCGATGCGGGGGCTTTCCATCATGTCGCTATCGAGGCTGACGGTTCGATGCGGGATGCTCAATCCATTCTGGAGCAGATCATTGCATACAGCGGAAAGCACATTTCCGAAAGCGACGTGATAAATATCATCGGGATCGTCGAGAAGAACGTCATATCCGCGGATCGTCTGGTCGATCATTGAGAAAGACCTTACAGGAGGCCTGTCCGCGATCGAATCGACCTTGAGCGAGGGATATGATGTCGGCCAGATATACCGGGGGCTCGTCTCGTACCTCAGGAACATGATGATCGTCAAAGCCTGCGGCGGCGTGCCTGATTTCATTTCGATGGGCGAAGAGGAAAAGGAAGATCTCAAGAAGCTGATCCGCGATATCGAGTATTATGAGATACAGAACATGCTTTATTACATGCTGCGCAGTGAAGACCTTATGCGCGGCATGTTTCCGAAAATAGCGCTGGAGACCCTCTATATTAACCTCTATAACCTGTCGCAGCTAAAAGATGTGGACAGGGTGATCGCCGAACTCGACAGGGCCAACCGGCACCACCCGGCCCGGCACCGCGCCCACACGCGCCCGGTTCAGCCAATGCCGGCAGGGATGAAGCTGCCCTGCCAAGACCGGCATTTACGCCAAAGGCTGACGAAGGGATACAGGAAATTCCCCGCGGGACGAAACGGCCCGAAGTGAACGTCCAGGCCGAAGACGTCCATGGGTTTGTCGAATTCCTCAAGAAGAAAAAACCTTTTCTCGGAAGCATGTTCGATTCGTGCGAGTGCTTGCTGGAGGGAGAAGAATTCATCGTCCTCATCGACAAAAAGTATGGTAATTTTATAAAGAGCGAGTATGAAGAGATAAAGGACCTGACGAATCAATTTTTTGGCAGGGTCATGAAGGTTGATTTCAGGGATGCCTCGGACAAGAAGAGGAACATCCTGGAAGAATATGTAAAGGAAGCGGAATCTCTCTTCAATCGCTAAGAGGAGGAAATATGGCAAAAGGATTTAATCAGATATTGCAGCAGGCAAAAAAGATGCAGGACCGCCTTGTGAAACTTCAGGAAGAGATGGGCGACAAGACAGTTGAGGCCCAGTCCGGCGGCGGAATGGTCACGTGCGTTGTCAACGGCAGGCAGGAGATAGTGTCGCTCAAGATATCACCTGAAGTGCTTGAAGAAAAAGACAACGAACTTCTTGAAGACCTTATCATAGCGGCAATTAATGAAGGGCTTAACCGCTCCCGCGAGATGGTCCAGGAAGAAATGTCGAAAGTGACCGGCGGTATGCAGATGCCTTTCGGGATGTAATTACCGTGTTTTACCCCGAACCAATTGAACGGCTCATAGATAACCTGACACGGCTTCCCGGCATCGGGAGGAAGACGGCGACGAGGCTCGCATTTTTCCTTCTCAACGCGCGTGAGGGATATATAACGGACCTTTCGCACAGCCTTATCGATATCAAGGAAAAAATACGCCTGTGCAGTGTATGCTTTAATATAACCGATACCGATCCCTGCGTTATCTGCAGGGATGAAAGGCGCGACAAGACCTCTGTCTGCGTTGTCGAGGAATCGTCACACATGATGGTCATCGAATCCTCAAATCCCGGGCATTCCGCTATCATATCCTTCATGGCGTTATAAATCCCCTCGAAGGCATCGGCCCTGATGACATCAGGATCAATGAACTTCGCGATCGCATTGTCCGTGAAGGCATCACCGAGGTTATAGTCGCGACCAATCCCAACATAGAAGGAAACACCACCGCCCACTACATCGCGGAGATCCTCAAGCCCTATGATGTCAGGATCACCCGCATCGCCTCCGGCATACCCGTCGGCGGCGATATCGTCTACATAGACCCCCTCACCATAAAGAGCTCGCTGGATAATAGAAAAAAATTATAAAACAGAATAAGCAGTGATCTGGTATATGCGTGACACCAGAGAAATGGAAATTAAAGACTCAGTGCGCCGTATATTCTCAAGTATAATCATTTATTACTTAATAATGACAAGATGACAAACACTCTAGATCCCGGCAATCCGGGATGACAGCAGGTGATAGGATTAATACCTACCATCACCAATAACCCCTTAACCAAAACCCATCTTCTTTATTGAAATACGGATGATTTATTGTTAACTATTCCGCTGCAGATATTGACAGGAGGATCTAAAAACATGAACAGCGCGAACACAGAAAACAAAAAGCTTCTCCAATGGGTCGACGAGATAGCGCGCATGTGCAAACCTGACAGCGTTTACTGGTGCGACGGTTCCAAAGAAGAGTATGACCGCCTCATGGCAGGCATGGTGGAAGGCGGTTCCGCCACGCCGCTTAAGAAGCGGCCGAACAGTTTCCTCTTCCGTTCACAACCGTCTGACGTAGCGCGTGTAGAGGACCGCACGTATATCAGCACTCGCGACAGAGACGAAGCGGGGCCGACAAATAACTGGGTCGAACCCGATGAATTGAAGGCCATTATGCGCGGTTTGTATGACGGGTGCATGAAGGGCAGGACCCTGTATGTTATCCCGTTTTCCATGGGGCCCATCGGATCGCCCATCGCAAAGATCGGTATCGAGATAACGGACAGTCCGTATGTCGTCTGCAATATGCACATTATGACACGGGTAGGGACGAAAGTGATGGAACAGCTCGGTCCCGACGGAGAATTCATCCCGTGCCTCCATTCGGTCGGCGCACCATTGGCGCCGGGGGAAAAAGATGTGCCGTGGCCCTGTGCGCCAATGGACAAGAAATATATCAGCCATTTCCCCGAAGAGAACCTTATCTGGTCATACGGTTCAGGCTATGGCGGAAATGCGCTTCTCGGGAAGAAATGCCTTGCCCTCAGGATCGCCTCCGCAATGGCGCGCCGTGAAGGCTGGATGGCTGAGCACATGCTTATCCTCAGGCTGACGAACCCTGAAGGGAGGCAGTACCATATTGCCGCCGCATTCCCGTCAGCATCGGGAAAGACAAACCTTGCCATGATATACCCGACGATCCCCGGCTGGAAGGCCGAATGTGTCGGCGACGACATATCCTGGATGAAGATAGGGCCGGACGGAAGGCTGTATGCGATCAACCCGGAATCAGGTTTTTTTGGCGTAGCTCCCGGGACCTCGTATTCGTCAAATCCGGCAGCCATGGATACAATTAAGGAAAATTGCATATTTACGAACTGCGGACTTACCGATGATGGTGATATATGGTGGGAAGGCATGACCGAAGAGCCTCCGGCCCATACCATCGACTGGCGCGGACAGGATTGGACACCCGATTCTAAAGAGCCAACCGCGCATGCCAACGCGCGTTTCACCGCGCCGGCGCATCAGTGCCCGATCATTAGCCCCGACTGGGAGAAACCGGAAGGCGTGCCCATAGATATTTTTATATTCGGCGGCCGCCGGGCATCCATAGTCCCGCTTGTCCATGAGGCATTCAACTGGGAACACGGGGTTTTTATGGGCGCAACCGCTTCTTCCGAAACTACCGCCGCGAACATCGGGGCGATCGGAAATGTCAGGCGTGACCCCTTCGCCATGAAGCCTTTCTGCGGATATCACATGGGAGATTATTTCGACCACTGGCTCACAATGGGCCAGCGCCTGGGCGACAAGGCCCCCCGGATCTTCTATACGAACTGGTTCCGGAAGACCGAAGACGGCAGATGGCTCTGGCCGGGATTTGGAGAGAACAGCCGGGTCCTGAAATGGATGTGCGACCGCGTTGACGGCAAAGCGGGCGCTGCAGAAAACTGCCATAGGTTATATGCCCGGCGTTGAAGACCTTGACCTTGCCGGTCTTGACGTGCCGGTCGAAGACGTGAAAGAATTATTACGAGTCGATATCGCCGGCTGGAAAGAAGAAGCGAAAGACATGCAGGAGCATTTTTCGCAGTTTGGAGACCGGCTGCCGGAAGCGCTGGCGGCACAGTTGAAGGAACTCCTTAAGAGACTTGAGGGCTAGCACCGCAAGGCCCTCTGAACTTCTATGATGAGGACTATGGCCCTACGCCTGATGGTGTTGCTCGTCGGGTTTGCGGCCCTCCTTTCCATGGCGGGCGCAACGGGGGCCGCGTGCCTTAACGTCGCGCGGGGCGAAGAGGCCAAGACGGTCTTTTCGGTTCCCGTCAAGAACGGGGCCGCCCTTTATCTTGATTTCGTTAATTCCGTCGATCTCGCACCCGTGCGGGAGACATATCAGTATCGAGCCGGCGAGGGACTCTGGATGATAAAGGTCGAGAGCCCCTCGGCCGGCGTCTTTGAATATTACAGGATTGAGCCGGGTCCGGATAATTCTGCAGCCCTTCTTCGCCACGTCGGTACCATATCCCTGAGAAACCATGACTACTGGAACCATGTGCTGACGGTCGACGGGAAAATAATCCCCTTAAGGGGCCTCGCAATGCCCGGCGAGCTTGTCACCATTGCTGTCAATGATGCTAAGGAATGCGAACGGGAAGAGACCACGCGGCCCAATGTAAGGGCGGACAGCCGCTCCGGCCCCTTCGGCCGCAATGAAGAGGACGTAAACGTTTTTGAAAGAGAAGGGCTGAAAAGGTTTGGTATAAACCCCGTTTCGGCCCGGAACGGGAATCTCTTCGGAGAGAGGGGAACGCTGGGAGAGCCCATCAGGGCACAGTCCGGGGAAAGACTGGAGATCAGGTGGGAGGGTTTCTTTCCCCGATATCGTCTCTACTATTTCCCGTCACCCAAGCACCGGGGAGTGGTTATCGGCGAGTGCCGTTTTCCCGACGGATGCAACAATGGTTTCTTTTTCGGGCCGGACACCGATGGCGACGGGATACCCGACAGTTTCCGGTTAGTCCAATGGGTCAGCAGCGATTATGGCGGCGACGACGAGGTTCCCGGCTATCTTGACCGGTACCGGTATATCTACGATGTCCAGAAAGACAGGCACTACATGTGGCATGACCTGCTCTTTTACCGATGTCTTCCACCCTTGACCACGTCCCAGACTACGTGCACGACAACGTGCGATCCGCCCTACGAGGAGAGGACCGTCGGGAATAAGACGTATCCCCGCATATTCAAGACCGATCTCGTCAAAGAAAAACGTTTGCTCAGGCAGGAATAATTGCCTTGTCTTTTGTTCGGCCTTTGGAATAGTATCTTTTGCAGGTCCGTGCGCATGATAACGTTCAATTCTCTTCGGGAGACAAGCATGGTAAGGAAGCTTCTTTTTCTCTTCCTTTTTCCGGTAGCACTCATGACAGCACAGATGACAGGGCAGGTCAATGCCCTCGCAGGTTCACCAAAAGAGGTCCGGTCAGCTAAGCCATGCATCGAAGAAGTTCGTATCGGCAAGGCGACGAACCCTTTCAGTGCGCTTGATTCAAGGGGCGCGGGACCGGAAGGTGAATCCGTAAGGGCCGTCGATCTGAAAGGCGGAGATTTTCACGCCATTGACTCACTCGCCCGGTATGCGGTGTCCGGAAGGATACTCATGGGTATCGACAGGAAGACGCAGGAACCCGTTCTGTCGTCAGAGTATTTTTCACCGCTGGCGCGTGTCGATGCGACCAGGATCGAACCGGGGCAGGTAAAGGAGATCGGGACACTTCTTAATGCCTCAGCGAGCCCCTTAAGCTTTCGCGACGTCGCGCTTTTCCTCCTTGAATCGCAGATCATTACCACGTACTGGCACATCGAATCCCTCCTCTGCCTGGTATCGGAAGATGACTCGGCGGATCTTTATAAGGCCCACTTTCAGGGTATCCATGTGTACTACACGAACAAATACAATGAAGAAAAGCTCGATTTCTCTATCAGCATCAAGAAAAATTCCGGCCGCATGCTTCTTCTCGGCGGCGGATAGGGCCGGAGCATTGTGTCCTCAACCGCATGGTACATTCCGTAAGGGAGATCATGACATATGAAAGACAACGCGTCGATAAAAATAAACGGCGAAACCTGCAGGAAGGATGGGCTGTGTGTCCGCGTTTGCCCGAAGGTATTTACGCAGGAGAAGGACGGCGCGGTCCCTGTTGCATCACGTCCGGAATTCTGCAATGACTGCGGGCATTGCCTGCTTATCTGTCCGGCGGATGCCATAACGCATAACAGGATCCCTCCGGATCGTATCAGGCAGGCGGGGAAGGATCCCCTGCCGTCATTTGCCGGGATCGAGGCGATGATCAAGACGCGCAGGTCGATACGCAATTTTTCCGACGACCCGTTGATAAAGAACTTATCGAAAAGATAATTGACTGCGCGCGTTTTGCACCGAGCGCGAAGAATACCCAGAGCACCCATTTCACCATTGTCAGGGACCCCCGGGCATTGCAACAGGTCGCGACAATGACCGCCGAATGGCTGGGCAGGTCGGCTGCGAAATTGAGAAACCCTTTCATACGATACGTATATCTTCTTCGGGGACTCACCACGCGCGAGGAATTTGAGCGGTGGGTGGGTCAATTTGAATTGATGGCCCGCAATATGAAAAGCGGTGTCGACACCATACTGTACAATGCGCCCGTGCTGATCTTATTTCATGCGGACAGGCGTATACGTTTCGCTGAGGCTAATGCGAACCTCGCCCTGCAGAATGGTACTTTTGCCGCATCCGCCCTTGAACTTGGCAGTTTTTATACGGGGTACGTTGTCGCGGCGTGTAAGAATTCGAGGGCGATACCCGATCTGCTTCAAGTACCGCTGAGGCACACTGTTTACGCGGGGATGACCTTAGGTCATATCGGGGTCGGCTTTTCACGCTGGATAGAACGGGATCCCGCCCGGATCAAATGGATATAGAAGACAGGTATAGGTTATGGGTTATGGGTGACGGGATGTTTGTGGTTATTTTTGCGGGAATATGCGATAAACCCACATAGGCGATGGATTAAGATCATACAGCAGATCATAGACAGGGCGCAGAACAAGGGATATATCAAGGAATAAAATGAAGAAAAATTGAATCACTTAAAATTCTCGATGTGGTGGAACAGGGAATATGACAGACCTTGCTGAGATTATTTCCGCCGGGGCTGATGTGAATGCCGGTGACGATACCGGCTGGACCGCCCTTATGATGGCATCCCAGGCGGGCCGGGCTGATATGGTTCGTGCCCTTATTGCCGCCGGTGCGGACGTCAACGCTGCTGATGAGCTCGGCGTACCGGTGCTCATGGCGGCATCTTCGGGCGGTTTCGGAGATATAGTGAAGATGCTTATAGAGGCAGAGGCCGATATTGATGCACGGGACTTACAGGGGCACGACAGCCCTGATGTGGGCATCGACGGAAGGCCACAGCGAAGTGGTGCGCATTCTGCTCGATGCGGGTGCGGATGTCAATGCACGGGGTGAAAGCGGGTACACGGCCCTTATGGACGCGTCCGGCAAAGGCCACACCGGATGTCGTCCGCATGCTGGTCGAAGCATTTGCCGATGTGGACGCATATGACAAGAACCATTTGACGGCCCTTATGCTTGCTGCGATGATGGGCCACACGGATGTCGTGAAGGTCCTTATCGATGCCGGGGCCGATGTTAACATGAAGGGCGATGGGGGTTATACGGCCCTTATGGATGCCCTGGGCCGAGGCCGCAGCGACATAGCAGATCTTCTTAAAGAGGCGGGGGCACGAGGAATAGGCAGCTTCGCCAGATGGATTCCCACAATGTCACTAGTCTACAGCACATACTTGACTTAATGCGGTGGCCGATACGTATTATCGGAATATTATCGGGAAAGGAAGATGATATGAATTACAGGTATTATGGTGCGCATTTGTTTTGCTGGGAGAGTTTCTTGCGGCAGGGTGTTCCTCGATGAATTGCTCCGGGTTATGAACCCGTGTATGTGCCTCTCAATACAGGGGTCAAAGACGCTTCTTTTCTTTCGTCGGGCGAAATGGAAATAGTCCAGGATATGATAAAGGCGCGGTCAAAAGCCGGCGGCGGATCGCTGACACCGCTCAAGCTGTCGAAAGGCCTTTCCTTTGCGGCCAAGCAGAGAGCCAGTAGAAGCCGCGGATACGGGTCAGAAGGAAAATGCGCCCGAGCCGCAGCCGCTCATGAGCTCGGGTACAGAGGTTTGGAAAGGTAAAGGGAGCGTTGCCGAACTCGTGAGCCATGGATATCCCCAGAGGATAGTAGTGGATCAGCTCATGAAGCGGAAAATGAGCAGGAAGGCACCAAGCCGGAGATTTATTTCCTCGACCCTAAATACACGGTTACCGGTGTGGGGTGTACGGGAGATTTCTATCCGATCTGTGCCCTTACATTTGCCACGGATTTCGAGGAACCATAATAAGACGGGTAATCGGTAATAGGTTATAGGAAGACCGGTTCATTTTCCTGTTGATTCGGGCGGACAAGTCGTACTAATCTTGAATGTTATAATTCCGAGGTAAGGAGACCGCATGGAAGATCTGATAAAACGCGTTGCCCGCATGATCGGCGATGCAAAAAAAATTGTTGTATTTGTGGGGGCAGGGCTCAGCACCGAATCAGGCATACCCGATTTTCGCAGCCCCGGAGGAGTATGGGACAAATATGATCCCGAGGATTTTTATTTTCAGAATTTTATTTCGAATCGATCAAACGGGAAAAATACTGGGAAATGGCGACCGAGATGTATGAGGCAATGAAGGATGCGAAACCAAATGCCGGGCATATTGCGGTGGCAGAACTGGAAAGACTGGGCAAACTCGATTGCCTTATCACACAGAATATTGACGGGCTGCATTTTAAGGCGGGGAATTCGGAAAACAAGGTTCTGGAATTGCATGGTACGGCCATGCATGTTGCCTGCCTTGATTGTCACAGAGGTATGAAAGGGCCCCGATCCAGGAACGCATAGCGGCAGGAGAAAAGGCCCCGCAATGCGATTCATGCGGCGGTCTGCTAAAACCCGCCACAATCTCGTTCGGACAGGCCATGCCCGAAAGGGAGACTGCCGAGGCATTCCGGCGCAGCGCCGATTGCGACCTTTTTATTGTGATCGGGTCATCCCTGGTTGTCTACCCGGCGGCGCAGATGCCCGTTGTCGCGAAACAATCGGGTGCAAAGCTCGTTATTGTAAACCGCGATGAAACCGCATGCGATAAACGGGCCGATGTCATCATAAACGGGCAGGCGGGGACGATAATGGCAGCAATATTGGATGAGGTAAGGAGAAGAATGTAAGCGTAAGGCGTAAGAGCGTAAGGCGTGGAGAAACCCCGGTTATGAATATTCAGATCTTTGGGACGAATAAATGTCAGGATACGAAGGCGGCACAGCGTTTTTTCAAGGAGCGCGGGATAAAATTCCAGTATATTGACCTCGGCATGAAGGGCCTGAGCAAAGGCGAACTAAATAGCGTGAAAGCATTGCTCGGGATCGAGAACCTGATCGATACTGAAGGAAAGGAATACGCGAAACGAAACCTCAAGTATCTTACGCATGATATCGAAGAAGAGCTTCTCAATCATCCTCTTCTTTTCAAAACCCCTATCGTCCGCAACGGCTCCAAAGCAACGGTCGGTTATGAACCCGATGTCTGGAAGGAATGGTTAAAATGAAACGTTCTACGTTCTGCGTTTCTTGGTATCGTGTTAAAAAGATGAAATCCCACCCTTACGTTCAAGTTACGTTTTTAAGACTTTTTCAGATTGGTATATTGAAACGTAGAACGTAGAACATCGAACGCAGACGTCTTTTACGACTTTTGTCCGGCTATTTTTGATCTTTTGCGTTCGAGCCCATCGAGAATGGTCTTGCGCAGTCTGATCGATTGCGGCGTGATCTCCACCAGTTCATCTTCATTGATATAGGATATGCAGTCTTCGAGGCTCATGTATCGGGCGGGGGTCAGGATGACGGCATCGTCGGAACCGGATGCCCTCATGTTGGTCAGTTTTTTTCCTTTTGCCGGATTTATCACGAGGTCTGTCTCACGGGTGTGCTCGCCGATGATCTGGCCTCCGTAGACCTTTTCGCCGGGGCCAAGGAATAGTTCGCCTCTATCCTGAAGGTTAAACAGGGCATACGCAACGGTGGTGCATTCTTCCATTACGACAAGAACGCCATTGTTGCGGTTCTTCATTTCGCCGGCATATCGGTCATACCCGTCAAAGATATAGTTCATCGTACCGGTTCCCTTTGTTTCTGTCAGGAACTGGGAACGAAAACCGATAAGCCCCCGGGTAGGAATACGGTAGCTCAACCGCACCATTCCCTTGTCCTGATGCATATGGACCATCAGGCCTTTGCGTTTTCCCAGGTTTTCTATCACATTGCCGGAATATTGCTCATCGACGTCGATAGTAAGTTCTTCGTAGGGTTCAAGGATGCCGTCTTCGGTCTCCTTGATAATGACCTTTGGCCGGGTAACCTGGAATTCATACCCCTCGCGGCGCATCTTTTCGATGAGGATCGACAGATGCAGTTCTCCCCTGCCCGAAACCTTGTAGCCGATCGAATCCGCAAGTTCCTCGACAACCAGTGCAACATCGGAAAGTGTCTCCCGCATAAGCCTTTCCCTGATGTGGCGGGATGTCAGAAAACGCCCTTCTTTTCCTGCAAAGGGAGAATCGTTCGGGATAAAGTTCATCGATATTGTGGGAGGGTCGATATCGATGCCGGGAAGGGGCGCCGGGTTGTCCGGGTCGGTGAGCGTCTGGCCGATCGTAATGGATTCCATGCCCGCCACAGCGACGATTTCACCTGTTCCTGCGATCTGGGTCTCTGCCATTGCGCTTCCCTTAAAACGGTACACTTTTGTGATCCGTGCCGGGGAAGAGGGCACACCCTCGGTTGCCACGATGACGTCTTTATTCAGATTGAGGACGCCGGACGTGATCTTGCCTATCGCGAGCCTGCCAAGAAAAGGAGAATAGGACAGGGAGCTTACGAGCATCTGGAGCGCAGCTTCGGGATTGCCGATCGGAGGCGGCACCGCGTCAATGATCATATCGAAGAGCGGGATCATTGAAGAGGTGGGGACCGCATGATCGAGCGTTGCGTAACCGGCCTTTGCAGATGTGTATATGATCGGAAAATCAAGGATATCATCGGGCGCATCGAGCTTGACAAATAAATCGAACACCTGGTCGACGACCCAGTCGCACCGGGCGGCGGGCTTGTCGATCTTGTTTATCACGACGATGACCGGCAATTTAAGGCCCAGTGCTTTTTTAAGAACAAATCGCGTCTGGGGCATCGGCCCTTCTGCGGCATCTACGAGAAGCAGCACGCCATCCGCCATCTTGAGCACCCGTTCGACCTGCCCGCCGAAATCGGCATGCCCCGGGGTGTCGATGATGTTGATAAAGTGGTCTTTATACAAGAATGAGCCGTTCTTTGACGAGATCGTTATGCCGCGTTCGCGCTCAAGGTCCATGGAATCCATAAGGCGTTCCTCGACGACTTCATTGTCGCGGAACATGCCGCTTTGCCTGAAGAATTGGTCCACAAGCGTGGTCTTCCCATGATCGACATGGGCGATGATCGCAATATTCCTGATCTTATTCTGTTCCATAAGGGATAAGTTAGAAGATTGTAAGGCCCGGGTTACCCGGGCCTTAAGTTGGTCTGTTTTATGCCTTTGCTACGTTTGATGCGGCGGGGCCTTTCGGACCGCTCACGACATCAAAGGTAACTGCATCGCCTTCGGATAATGATTTGAAACCACTACCCTGAATGGCTGAATAATGAACGAACACGTCTGTGCCGTCATCACCGGTGATAAAACCAAAACCTTTTGATTCGTTGAACCATTTCACAGTTCCTTTTGCCATGCTGATGAAACCTCCGTGATAGAATGTGGAAGAAAAGGAACTGCGCTATGGGACAGACAACAAAAATGAAATTCCTGCGGTATGTGACGAACAGCTTGTTCCTTCCTTTGTTCCGGGGTCGATTATCGCACAAAAATTGACTAAGTGCAAGAGATAATTATAGCCGACCGGCAGAAATATAGGAATATCAATGTTTTTCCTTGATATGACGATGGTATTTCCCTTAATCTTTTAAAAAGGGCACGTTATAAAATGTTGGACGATGAGGGGATCCCGGGAATGATTGATTTTGATAAGGGACTTGAACTGTATGACAGGCCGGAGATCCTTTACCGCCTTTTTTTCCCCAGGCGTGAGATCGCTCCGGATACGGATAAAGCCCGGAACCATTATGTGGATGTGGCTCCCGGCGTTTCGATCTGCTGCCGTTTTTTTAGTATCCCGAAATGACGCACCCAATATTATTTACTTTCATGGGAATGGAGAGATCGCGGCGGATTATGACTACGTTGCCCCTGTTTATGCGCAACACGGTCTGAATTTATTCGTGGCTGATTACAGGGGATACGGGGGAAGCAGCGGGAACCCGACATGTACCGCAATGATAGAGGATGCCCATCCTATTTTTCATTATTTTCGGGACCATCTCAAGGAGGCTGGATATACGGGAGATATTTTCGCCATGGGGCGTTCGCTGGGAAGCGCTCCCGCAATCGAACTTGCCTATCATTATCAGGACAGGCTTAAAGGACTTATCATAGAAAGCGGATTTGCAAGCGCCCGCAATCAAATAGGCCGTCTCGGTGTAGAATATCTCTTTGATGATGCCGAAGAACCTGTCGGTTTTGGCAATGATCTGAAGATAAAAGACTGTTAAGATCCCAACCCTTATCATCCATGGAGAGTGGGATGAGATAATCCCTGCAACTGAGGGCCGGCAACTATACGATATTTCAGGAGCCCGGGAAAAATCTTCTGTATTTATTCCCGGTGCGGGCCATAATGACATCATGTACCTCGGAATGGAGCAATATATGGACGCTGTGCGTTCATTCATCGGCAAATATGCAAATAATTTCTTGATATCGACCGTCTGAATATGGTTTTTTATATTCATTCGAGTGAACAAAAATAATGGGACAAAGTAATTAAAAAGGGAGGGACTATGGCAAACAAACCTGTAGAAATCGTTCAATTGGCTGGCGATGCCGGCAAGTACAAGGCTAATCTGACTCCGGGCAATTTTCTGATTCGCAGTTTTATGGCGGGTCTTTTTATCGCCGTTGGAGGCGCCTTGGCAACAGTATGCGGAACGGGTCTCGACACGTATATGGGGGCCGGTTTCAAATCGATGATAGCGGGGGCTGTCTTCCCGGTCGGCTTGATCGCGATTGTCCTTACCGGCATGTCACTTTTCACCGGTGACACAATGCTGATCCCTATGGCAGTCTTCCAGAAGAAATCGACCTGGGGAAAGGTAATCAATGCCTGGTTCTGGGTTTATATCGGCAATTTCGTCGGGTCAATTTTCTGGGCGTATCTTATGTCGGTAGGACCCTTAAGCAAGGGCGGCGGACCGGAATTGACCGCGTTCGGTCAGAATGCCGTCGCGATCGCGCAGGCAAAAACGTTGCCGTATATGGCAAACGGCGGCGCCGGTCTGTGGTCGGCATTCATGAAAGGCATTGCATGCAACCTGCTCGTCAACCTTGCAATCCTGCTCGCCCTGTCATCGAAGAACATGATCGGAAAATTCTTCGGCATCTGGTTCCCGATCATGGCTTTTGTTGCTTCGGGTTTTGAACACAGTGTTGCCAACATGTACTTTATTCCGGCAGGTATTATGCTTGGCGCCAATGTTACCTGGGGACAATTCATTTACTGGAACCTTATCCCGGTAACAATAGGCAATATCGTCGGCGGGTTTATCTTTATCGGGGCGGTGTATTTCATCTCGTTCAAGAAAGAGCTTTCTTCGATGTCACCCAGCTGAGCAATACAAATAAAAAAACCCCGGGGCTATAGCCCCGGGGTTTTTTTTGCAATAATCATCATTTCAATTATCTGCACAGCCGTTCTTCCGCCGCTTCGAGTGTTTCCATCTTCTTTGCAAATGCAAAGCGGACAATCTTCTTGCCCATGCCTTTTGTTCCGTAAAAGCATGATCCGGGGACTACCGCCACACCGAGATTTGCAGGCAGCCAGCGGGCAAAGGAGTAATCGTCGCCATCGAAATCCCAGTTGCTGAAATCGGCCATTACGTAGAAGGCGCCTTCCGGGGACGAGGCGGAGAAACCGGCCTTATCGATAATCGACATCATTTTGTCGCGCCTTTGCGTGTAATCGGTCTGAAGCTGTGTATAGTACTTATCGGGAAGCTGAGGACGGCCGCACATGCCGCCTGGAGGGGGCGGGAGCGCATATGGTCATGAAGTCATGAACGGTGCGCAGGATCGTGCTCAAGGGGTTTAAGGCGCACGCGTATCCGAGCCGCCACCCTGTCATCGCGAATGTCTTGCCAAGCCCGCTGATCGTCACGGTCCGCTCCGCCATGCCGGGGATGGCCGCGAGAGGGATATGCGGAAGACCGTCATAGATTATATGCTCGTAGATCTCGTCGGTTATCGCGACGACGTTGAATTCCTGGCACAATTCGGCGATCCCTTCCATCTCCTGCCGGGTGAAGATGTGACCGGTCGGATTATGCGGCGTGTTTATGATAATCGCCTTTGTCCGTTCGTTGAATGCATCGCGAAGCCGGTTGAGGTCGAGAGTGTAGTCCGGGCTGTCAAGCGGTACAAAGTGGGGTACACCGCCCGAGAATACGATGGCGGGAAGGTATCCTTCATGGTACGGTTCGATAATGATGACCTCATCACCCTTGTTGATGATCCCCATCAATGTGGCAAGGATCGCTTCGGTCACGCCGCACGTTACCGTTATATGTTCGTTCGGATCGAATTCCAGTCCGTACCATTTGTTCATCTTGGCAGCAATGGCCTGGCGAAGCGGGAGTGTCCCCCAGGTGATCGTATACTGGTTCCCGCCCGATTCAAGGGCCTGCTGGGCCGCCTCGATCGCCTCGCGCGGCGGATCGAAATCGGGAAACCCCTGCGACAGGTTGATCGCATTGTGCGTTATTGCGAGCCGCGTCATTTCCCTGATGAATGATTCCCGTATCATGTGAAGGCGCTGTGCGCCGCCTCCCTGTACGGGATCAAACCTCATTCCGAAAGGCGATGCTTGTATCGCCCTCCAGGATATCCAGGATCCTGGTGTCCTGCGCTCCTCATTTCTTCCCTACGTTTCATGACTTTCCTCCTCTATTGTCATTGAATTTTCTCATTCTCATTTCCTCCCTTTTTTCCCAATAAAAAAAGGCCATGGAGTCTATCCATGGCCCTAAAAATTTAAAGGCCATGGGTTTTGCACCCATGGCCCCTTTCTTTACCTTATCAGGAGAAAGATCGACACGAGTGCCCGGAGGAATAATAGTAGTAATAATAGGAGGCAGATCGGGATCGATGTGTCGACTTTCAACATATTAGCATCAGTCTATCGGAGCGGGAAAGCCTTGTCAACAAAAATGTTCGGGAAATGCAGCGTCCTTAACTGATCGCAGGTCCACCGGCTGACCGACTCTTCCTTGTCTTAAGCGGCATGAAAATTACGGTTTGAAGGTCTTCCGGGGATGTTGTCCCGGGGTCGTTCAGATAAAATTCGTAACTCTCCCCGGTCGGTTCATAACCGTTCTCGTTTATCCATTCGGCAAGTGCCATGTACGCGGATTCGATCTCTTCGTAAGGTCCCGTATGAACCGTGGTGGCGGCATTTTCGACCGCTATTTCCCGGCAGGTTATATCTGCGTCGCCGGGAACCATCTTTGTAATGGGCAGGCACATCTCGACATCAGGTTCTTCGGACAGCATGTCATGGTAAATGGCAAAGGGAGGCCCGGAGATGTCTTCGCCGGTCTTCTCGAGATATGCTATGAGACGGGCAAATGACGCTTCGAATATCTCCGGCATGTCCTCTGCCGCTGCACGCGACCTGATCATAATTGCCGGCTGCGGGTCTATGCTGCTGAGTTTACAGATATATGACATCTATGCCTCCGTAAGAAATATGCTCTCGATCAAATCTACATGATGTTCAGATGCCTTCCTGTATCTCTTTGATCTTCTTTATAAATACATCCGGCAGTCTGCCGACCTTATGCCGGGCATAGTCGAATACGACGATACCCGTTTCAGCCAGGGCGATCAGTGTATCGTTGCGGACCATACGGTGGAATATGCGAAATTGCTCGTTCCTAATTCCCCGATATGGGACTCTATCGCGATCTCATCGAAGACAGAATCCTTCAGCCCTGTAATTGACGACGAGGTCAGACATGATCGTGCCGTTCGTTCCATCACCGAGATCATTTTCGCTGAAACCCATCGAGCGGTACATGCTGCCCGCGCGGTTCACGAGGACAACGATCGCATCATTTCCTAGATGCCCCCCGTAATTTATATCCCGGGGTATAAGGGTTACGGGATAGGAAAATTCGTATGTGGGCTGTTCTGTAAGTTTTACTCGCGGCATAATAAATACCCGGCATGGTCATGGCTAATGGGAAATCATTATTTTTAAGTCATTAAGTCCATAATAGATTCATCATCCCGTTCTTCCTATAATCCATGACCTATAACCCATTACCTATTACCCATCTTTTCTATTTCAATTTATTTTTCTTTGCCCATTTCGCAACATCTATGGGACTGTCAAGGACGGTTACGCCAGCCGTGCGCAGGGCTTCATGCTTTCCGGCGACGGTACCGGTGCTTCCGCGGACGATCGCGCCTGCATGGCCCATTTTTTTGCCCTGCGGTGAATAACGTCCCGCGATATATGCCGCGACCGGTTTTGTCATCTTCCGTGAGATGAAACCGGCGGCTTTCTCTTCCTGTTCTCCACCGACCTCTCCGACAATGATCACCGCATCGGTATCCTTATCGTTTTCAAACAGTTCGAGAATATCGGCAAGATTTCTCAAGACGACGGGGTCTGCACCCATTCCAACGACCGTGCTCTGACCGACGTTGCTTTCGGAAAGTATGCCGGCAAATTCATATGAAAGCGTCCCGCTTCGCGATATGATGCCCACGCGGCCCGGGTGCAAATAGCGACGCAGGCATGATGCCCATCTTTCCCATTCCGGGAACGAGGATACCGGGCGTTGTCGGCCCGAGCGCAAAGACACCTTTTTCGAGGGCATAGCTGCGCATCCTGAGGACATCCTTTACAGGAATATGTTCAGGGACGATGACGATAAGTTTTATCCCTGCATCGATGGTTTCGAGAAATGCATCGAGTACACCGGCTGCGGGAACAAAGAAAACCGATGCGTTCGCGCCTGTCTCCTTGACAGCTTCTAGGACACTGTTGAATACGGGGACACCTTCGACGTTCATTCCCCCTTTCCCGGGGTAACGCCGCCAACGACCCGTGTGCCGTATTCGAGCATCCAGTGGGTCTGGGCGCTGCCGATACGGCCGGTGATGCCTTGCACGATGACGCGTGTGGAATCATTCATCAATATGCTCATAGGGAAACCTCATTCATTCATTATCATTCTCTATGGAGGACAATTGTTCCATAGCCGTTATTTTTTCTTCGTTTTGCCGGCGTTCTTTCTTGCCCGGGCCGACAAGCTTGTAAAGGACGTCAACCGCTTTTTCGGTGGCTGCTTCTGTTACCACATGAACGCCGCCGGACTTGAATATCTCCCATGTCTCTTCCTGGCGGTTGCCCAGGGCTTTTGCAACGACGGGGATCTTCACATTGTGTTCCTGTATATATCTGATGACACCTTTGGCGCCCTCGTGAATAGGGTTTATGCCGCCGTAGACATTGATGAATATGCCCCTCATGTCGGGTTTCATCATGATGAGTTCCATGCAGCGGTACAGGAGGTCGGCTGTGATGCCTCCGCCTGTTTCAAGGAAATTGGCGGGTTTCATCTTCTGGCCGATAATGTCCATAGAGGCCATCCCGAGTCCGGCGCCCGAAGATATGAGGCCTATATCGCCTTCGAGGTCAACGTAGGTGACGCCGATCTCCCTGCCTCTTCGTTCAAGAGGATTCTCGATCCGGTCAACGCGGTCGGGAAGCGGAAACCGTATCCGCGAAAGTGCCGAGTCATCCACCTCCAGTACGGCATCGACTGCCATCAACCCGCCGTTGGAAAGAACGACAAGCGGGTTGATCTCCGCGATGAGCGCCTCATACCGTGATCGCGATATGGTACAGCTGGCCTATGATATCGCTCCAGGCGGTGATCATTTTCTGCTCGATCCCGAGCATGCGCAGAAGGCTTCGCGCCTGATACGGGTAATACCCGAAAGAGGGCTCGATATGGATAGCGGCGACCTTTTCGGGTGATGTCCTTGCGGTCTCCTCGATGAGCACGCCGCCCTCGGTGCTTGCCACGATCACCGGTTTGCCGGAATAGCCGTCGATCGTCATACCCAGATAAAGTTCCCTGGCGATATCCACCTTCTCGCATACGAGGACCTTGCGGACCGGCATCCCTTTTATCTCGGACATGAAGAGCTCGTCCGCTGCCTCTTTGAGCTCATCAGGGTTTTCTGCCGTCCTGATCCCTCCTGCAAGGCCGCGCCCGCCGACAAGGACCTGTGCCTTGATAATGACGGGATATCCTATCTCACCGGCGACATGCAGGGCTTCATGCATCGTGCTGACAAGCTCGCGCCGGGGAACAGGTATCCGGTTCTGTTCAAAAATGTCCAATGCTTCGTATTCGTGAAGTCTCATATGGTCAGTCCCTTTGTGTTGATTTGACTACATGTGCACTACGGCAGCCCGTAACTGCAACGTCCAAGTATAAATTGTAATGCATTTGATGTCAATGTAATTGATTAATAATAAAATTAAAAATAGGTTAAAGGTTATGGGTATAGGTAAAGGAAACATCAATTGTCATTAAGGAAAATGTATCACCGATACTCACTATTGCCGTGCGAATATTCATTTGTATATCATTTTATGCATCCCATCACCATCTCTTATTTTCAAAATTTAATTGCATTTGTAATTAGATTTGTGTAAAGTTCTATCCATGGCACAGATAAAGAAAAAACCAACCAAACAGTCCGAAGACAGCAGTCATATAGCATATCAGGGTATCCGGCGCATGATCTACTCAAAAGAGCTGGTACCGGGACAGAAAATTGCCTACAGGGACCTGGCGGAAAAACTTGACTTAAGCCCGACGCCTATCATTCAGGCGCTGAAAAGGCTTGAGCTTCTCGGTTTCGTCAACCATGAGCCCAACAGGGGTTTTTACATGTCCCCCTTCAGCCTTAAAGAGATCGAAGAGATCTATGAAATGCGCGAACTCATCGAGCCTTCTTTACTGGCCGATACGGTCCAGAATATCGACAAGAAAGGACTCGCGGAGCTTAAAGGCCGCCCTGGAAGCGCACCTGTCCGCTGAACGCGATTTTTACCTGAAAGAGAGGCTCTTCAAGAACAGGGAGTTTCACCTGACCCTTGCAGGGCTTTCGAAAAAAGAGACACAGATACGGATTCTGCGGAATTTGTTCGATATCCTGTTTCTCAAGTACAGCAACCTGCCGCGGTCATCGCTCGTAGCAACGGACCAGGAGCATCAGGAAATATATGATGCCGTTTCGCTTGAGGAGCATGGACCGTGCACAGACCGTTCTGAAGAACCATGTGACCAATGTCAAGGTCCAGGTCCTGACGAGCGTGCGCAAGATGCTTGCAGAACAGGAACGCTCTGAATTCTAAGAAAGACGTCCTGTACCGACCACACGCCATAAGGAGGCAAAATATGGGTATCAAGACAAAAGACGAATATATCGAATCATTGCGGT
Organism: uncultured delta proteobacterium; assembly: GCA_963823725.1. Taxonomy (GTDB): domain Bacteria; phylum Desulfobacterota; class Syntrophorhabdia; order Syntrophorhabdales; family Syntrophorhabdaceae; genus Delta-02. Next base: position 41,287 of record CAWGMJ010000011.1, on the reverse strand, counting down.
CCCTCAATCCGGTAGCCTATATGTTTGGAGAGAGGCTCACGAATGTTATCGATAATCCTCGCCTTCGCGCAGGTATAGAAGCAACCGGCGCCACCTATGAAATGGCCCAGCTCGATCCTGATCTGGTCGTTACGCACAGCCCGCTGATCAACGAGCCTGTAAGCCGCTTCACCCTTCCGCCTGCGAGCGTTGAAGATCTCGTAGCGCGGGTCAAGGTGAACCGGAAGGTTGCCAACTATGTCGGCACATGCCACCAGAGGTGCACGGGCCTCGACTGCCTTTCCACCCTTGCCATCGTCACCTATGACATCGACCAGAAATACAAAACCGAATATTATCCGAGATTCATCGAATTCCTGAAGTATATGCAGAAGAATGACCTCACGGGCAACGCAGGCGTGACGGACGTGAAAGGCGACAGGTCGCTCGCCCCGCATGAACAGGTTGACAAGGACATGTTCCTGCAGGGTTGTGGAGCAAAAGGCTGACGGTATAATAGTCCGCGGCGCCAAGGCGCATCAGACCGGATCGCTTTCAGCACACCAGATCATCGTCCTGCCGACGCGGGCAATGGGGAAAGATGACAAGGACTATGCCGTGTCTTTTGCGATACCCGCCGACACGAAGGGCCTCATCCACGTTGTGGGCCGGTCGACCCTCGATATGCGCGAACTTGACGGCTGCGATATAGGGAACGCGTATTATTCTAAATACTGCCCGACCCTTATCTTTGACGACGTGTTCGTCCCGTGGGAAAGGGTTTTCATGTGCGGTGAGACCGAATTTGCATCGGAGATGGTCATCAAGTTCTCTTCTTTCCATCGCCAGAGCCACGGCGGCTGTAAATCAGGCAAGATCGACTGCATGATAGGCTGCGCGCTCACAATGATGGATTACAATGGCACCGCCAAGGTCGGCCACCTGAAAGAAAAAGTGACCGACATGATCCACAGGGCGGAAACATTGTACGGATGCTGTCTTGCTTCATCCTATGAAGGCAAGAAACAGCCGTCCGGCGCATACTTCATCGATACGGTCCTTGCCAATGCATCCAAGATCCACGAAGGCAAGGAAATGGCCGAGGCGACGAGGACGATGATCGACGCATGCGGCGGCTTTGTTGCCGACCTGCCTTCCGACAGGGATTTCTCGAATCCGGAAATCGGCGGCCTCCTCAAGAAGTACCTGAAGGGCGTAGACAGCGTGCCCGTCGAGAACCGCATAAAAATGTACCGGCTTGCAGAAAAACTGGCCCTTGAAAGCGCCGACACGATATCCGACATCCACGGCGGCGGGTCACCTGCGGCCCACAGGGTCACCATTCTCAGGGAAACAGATACGGCCCAGAAGAAAAAGGCAGCCAAGAGGCTGGCAGGTATAAAAGACTAGAATATACCCCCCTTAGTTTCATAGATAGAAGGCCGGTGGTGCGACCCACCGGCCTTTGCTTTTTTAGTTTACAAGATTTGACAGGACAAGGACCGTCCAGTATGGCGAGAACATAAGAAGGATAATGGAGATGATATAAGCAGGAACGTAATAGAACGCCCCCCTGAACACGGTGCCGAGCGGGATATCCTTTGCCATGCCCGCCACGACATAGCAACATATCCCTATGGGCGGCATGATGGAGCCCATCGTCGTGACGATGCATATGACCTGGCCGAACCAGATCGGGTCATAACCGAGCTGAGTGACGAGGGGATAAAAGATCGGCAAGGAAACAAGGAGAAATGCGAGGGCATCCATGACGCACCCGCCGACTATGTAGCAAAGGATGATGAGCCACAGCAATACCCAATTCGGCATGGCAAGCTGACTGATCCACCCTGCAATTTCAAAGGGAAGCCGTGTAACGGTTATGAAGCGCCCGAATATGACGGCGCCGGCAACGATCATAAAAACGAGGCATGAGATCCGAAGGGTATCGACAACTGATTTCATGAAGCCGTCCCAGGAGAGCTTTCTTCGTATGAGGCAAATGATAAGCGCCAGGGTGCAGCTGGCCGCCGCGGCCTCTGTTGCCGTTACGACGCCCGTAAAAAGAGCGTACATGATGATACCAAAAAGGATCAGGATGTCGATTATATCCGGCAGGGCCTTGAACCGTTCGCGCCACGTGCTCTTCTCCGCCTTTGGGCCCCAGTCGGGATGGCGCCAGCAGATATACCCGACAGTCGCCGCAATTAACGACCGTCAGGATAGCGCTTGGAATGACATTGCCAAAGAAAAGTTTTCCTATTGATTGGCCCGTGTAAAGGCCGTAGACAACGAGGACGATGCTGGGAGGAATAAGAACGCCGAGCGTCGCGCCGGCCGCCACCGATCCGGCATTGAGCATCGGGTGATACCCATATTTTTTCATTTCGGGAATAGCAACCGAGCTCATTGTTGCCGCTGTCGCGGTATTGCTCCCGCTGATAGCGGAGAATGCCGCGCAGGCCATGATCGTCGTTATCGCAAGGCCGCCCTTGTAATGGCCGAACCACTTATGCGTCGCATTATACAGCCCGTTGTTATAGCCCGCATAATGGACGAACTCCCCGACAAGGATGAACATCGGAATAACGGTCAGTCCGTAATTGGAGAAGATAGCTCCACATGTCGGCGCCGATCATCCCGAAGGCGGCCTTGAAATTCGTCACGTATGCCACGCCGAGAAAGCCGATGATCGCCATCGTGAAACCCGCGGGTATCCGGAGGAGAAACAGGGTGGCAAACATGATGATGATGCCGTATACGCCAATGATTGGTCCGTCCATCCCTAGTCCTCCTCGTGGAACAGGTTTTTGAGAAACTGGATAAAGGTTGTGAAGAGCGAGCATTATAAACCCGATGGCGGTCATGAACACATAGGGATGAAAAATGATCTTCAGTGTCTCTGAGACCTCGGATGATTCCATGATCTTCATACCCCAGACATAGAGCTGCCAGGCAACGATGCCGAAAAAGATCGTCATGGCAATATATGCCACCTTGTCGATGGTCTCTCTTACCAGGGCGGGAAATCTTTTCGGTAAGGATATCGACGACGATATGGTCTCTTCTCTTCTGGGTGTAGCCAAGGGCAAAGGCAATTACCACGGCCCCGAGGAAGGAGACTATCTCGTATGTTCCCCTGAACGGCAGGTGAAAGATCCTCAAAACGACATTGCCGGTGGCAAGCAGCATGAGGGCAAGGACGGCTATACCGGCCCAGAAACAGCAGGATCTTGTTTAAGAAATTATTGACCATGTCCAGGTACTTCATATATCCTCCTGACTCCTATTCGGACAGCAAGTATACTGTATACAACATGGATTGGATTCAAATAAACCGGGGCCATGTAACCACGGCCCCGGTTTGTTTCGTGGTCTATTTGGCCTTGAACTGTTTCTCGTATTTGTCCCTGAGCATATACGCGTCCTTGATGATCTTGTCGCCGGGCAGTCCCTTGGCATTCATGCGCTTGATGTAATCGTCGATCATGGGTTTTGTGAGCTTCGGGATCTCGGCCATCTCGGATGCGGGAAGCTTTATGATCTGGAGTTTATATTTCTCCTTCGACCATTTTATCGCCTCCGTCAACATGGTCATCAACATATTTCCCGGTCCACTCGGCCTGCTCGCGCCTTAGGTCGTCGAAGACCTTTTTGACATCGGCAGGGAGGGAATTCCATTTTTCCTTGTTCATCACGACGGCGAATGTCACGACGAACAGATTTGTTTCCGTTGCATAAGGCGTATAGGCCGCGAAATTGAAATCCTGGAGGATCTCCATCGACGATACGACGCCCTTCACGACGCCTTTCTGCAGGGCCTCGGGGGTATCGGACTGCGGCATCGCGATCGGGATCGCGCCCAGTTTTTTGACTGCCTCGGCCCCTGTGCCGGACACCCTCAGTTCCATTCCTTTCAGGTCCTTCAGGGACTTTACCGGCTTTGTTGTCATAAAATCCGCAGGCGGGCAGGTGAAGACGGTGAGGAGTTTGACCTTATCGAATTCCTGGGGATATTTTTCGAGGAGGTCAAAGAGGGCCAGGCTTGCCGCCTTTGAGCTTGTAAAGCCGAGCGGCAGGTCGATCGCCTCGGATACCGGGAAACGGCCCGGCTGGTAGCTCATTGCGAAATTGCCGATATCGGCGGTCCCGGCGATGACGCCGTCAAAGATATTCTTGGCGGGCAGCAGCGTGCCGCCCGGAAATGTCTGCACCTTTACCTTGCCGTTTGTCCTTTTCTCCACCTCTTTGGCCCAGCGTTCCATCTGAACAGAGGGAAAGGTCTTCGCCGGCGGAAAATTGGCATAGGTCAGTGTAATTTTTGTCTGGGTCTGAACATTGCCGCTGTAGATAAGGAATGCACCCAAAAGTAAGACCGCTAAACCAAGAATAAACAGAGATTTCTTGCCCTTCATAACAACCCCCTTTTCTTTTTGTGACCCGCATTACGGGCCATTAAAAACATACTACTTAAAGGCTAAGGTTAAATATGAACAGGAGATGAAAAACCAGGACGGCAGGCGAGCGAAGCACGGAAACCAGTATCCGGTCCGAAACGATTGACCTGTGAGGGTATCCATCTTTCCCCTTGATAGCCCATACCAAAAAACAGAGTTCTTTCGTTACGTTTCGCGAATTAATACCAACTCATACCGGTGACAGCCAGTGACTTCCCGAAGCTTTCTTCTATTATTGTATACAAAATCCCAAAAATGACAATCGAAAAAATATTAAAAAATATCGCTTGACAATAAATTTCTGCATTTACTAATATTGACCATAAAGAGTATACTGTATACAATAGTTTTTTATGTCAAGGAAAAAACGATCTGCATTTCATTCGCCGGTCAATTAAATTTTATTGCCGGTATCAGCATACATTGAAGGAGGGTTCGATGGATGTTTTTAAGCAAATGACAATGCTATCGTTGGAACAGGCAACAGTTCTTCCTTATCTCAGCTACCGCCTTGCAATGGACGGAATGAACATCATCAGGCTCGAGCACCCCGTGTACGGGGACCCGAACCGGATGATCGGCGAGAACCGGCTGGGCGAAGAGAAGATGAACAGTTATTTCATGGCTATCAACTCCGGCAAGAAATGCGTCACTCTTGACCTCGGGTCGCCGGAAGGCAAAGAGATCCTCAAGGACCTGATCCTTAAGCTCAATGTCGATATTTTTGCAACGAACCAGCTTCCGCGAAATTACGAAAAACTCGGCATCGACTATGCCACGTTAAAATCGATAAAGCCGGATATCGTATGGGTCGGACTTACCGGTTTCGGGCCGGACAGCAACGAGGCTGCTTATGACCCGATCCTCCAGGCGCGAGGCGGCCTGATGGAATTGACCGGCGAGGCCGGGAAAGACCCGCAGGTTGTCGGTATCCCGCTTCCCGACATGGGCACGAGCGAGCACGCCTACGGTCTCGTAATGAAGGCCCTTGCAGAACGTGCAATGACAGGGCAGGGCAGCCGTATCGACGTGTCGATGTTCATGTCGACGACATCATGGCTTACCGTCCCGATCACCCTCACGAAATCATTCGGCAACAAGATCACGCGCAGGGGCAACACGCATGAATTTTTCGCCCCCGTTTCCGTTTATGAAACGAAAGACGGTTATGTCTATATCGCGGTCGGGAATGACCGGCAATTCGCCTCGATGACCCAGCTTCCCGGTTTTGAGAAGCTGGCGAAGCCCGAGTATGAAAAGAACAAGGGACGCATTAAGGATGTGAAGAACTTGAACGACATTATCAATGAGTGCACGCGGCTGAAGACAACCGCGGAAATGATCGAGATATGCAACAAGGCCACGATAGCCATATCGAAGGTCAACACTGTCGAAGAGGTCATTGAGGATGAATACGTGAAAGGCGCGATGCTTTCCGCGACAGGACCCGAAAACGGGTACGAAGATCTGGATGGCCCCGCCGCCGTTTATGACGCCGTTCCTCAAAGAATCGAACCGTGAAATGACATTTCCCCCGAGGTTCGGAGAAAATAATACCGAGATCTATGGAAAGATCGGATATTCAGACGAGAAACTGTTGAGTTTAAAGGAAAAGGGAGTCATATAGCCTCAATCTCTTTGAAGAGGCATGCATGAGCGTCGTTGATGACATCCTGGGCGGGAACGAGAAAAGCGCAGCCCGGCTTATCACCAGCATAGAGAATGGTGAGCACGGCCGCGTATCGGGACCTTGCCGTTCTTTTTTCCCGTGCCGGCAATGCCCATATTATCGGCGTGACAGGCCCGGCCGGAGCAGGCAAAAGCACGCTCGCAGGACGCCTCGCCGTGGAAATGGCGCACCGCGGAAGGCATGTGGGGATCATCGCGACCGATCCCTCGAGCATCAGCGGGAAAGGGGCTTTCCTTGGCGACCGCGTGCGCATGAAGGGGGCCGAGGAACAGGATATCTTCATCCGGTCAATGGCCCATCGCTCATATCCCGGAGGGGTCGCAAAAGCAGCCGGCCGCAGCCGCTTATATAATGGAAGGCCTCGGCAAGGACTGCATCATCATGGAAAGCATAGGGGCCGGCCAATCCGACAAAGACCTTTTTTTCTTGTGCGATACCGTGATTACGATATTCACCCCTGAATACGGCGATGATATACAGCTTTTTAAGGCCGGGCTCATGGAGATCGGGGACATCATTGTTGTCAACAAATCAGATAAACCGGGCGCGGAAGACGCCCTGCGCGAGATCGGCATCGCGGTCGACCGCATCAGCCAGATCGAATGGATGGCATGTCCCGGTGGTCCTCTCTCAGGCCGTGAACGGTGCGGGGATCTCAGGGCCTTGCGGATGCGGTCGAAGCCCATCGCCAGGCCATCCAGGGGCAGGACAAGGTCTCCTCGCGAAAGGCCGGGCACCTCGAGGCATTTCTGACCGCACTTCTCAAAGAAGAATTATGGCAGAAGGATATCCGACAAAATAACGGGACACGATGTGTTCAAGGAATTCTCGAATCGAGGTCCTGTCCGGCAGGATGGACCCGTACAGTGCCGTTCATACTCATACTTGAAAGGTTGGAGCGCGAATGGATTTCTCATTGACCAAAGAACAGAAATTCTTCAAGGGACAGGTATCGCGCGCTCTTGAGCGCATTGTCGCTCCATTTGCAGATTCTATCGATAAGACCGATGTGTTCCCGGGAGAGCTTTTTCGCGAACTCGGCGCTCTCGGCTATTACGGGATACGCTATCCGGTCGGATATCGGCGGCATGGGGGCCGATTGCATATCATTCACCATACTGGCCGAGGAGCTTGCGCGGGCCTCGATCGGGTTTGCCGCCATCGCAACCATGCAATGCCTGATGGGGACCGATTTCATATACAGGTTCGGCAATGCCCGACAGAAAAAGAAATATCTGATTCCCGCAATAAAGGGCAAAAGATCGGTACGATCGCGTTTACCGAGCCCGACTGTGGGTCCGACCTTGGCGGCATCAAGACCCGGGCGGTGAAGAATGACAGGGGATATATACTGACAGGCCGCAAACTCTGGATCACGGATGGCGATGTCGCGGATTTTGTGACCGTTGCCGCGACGACCGATCCGGGCAAGACGGCTTGGCGGGATCGGTTTTTTCCTCGTCGAAAAAGGCACGCCCGGATTTTCGACAGGACAGAAGATCGAGAAGATATCTGCCCGGGGTGCGGCCACGATGGAGCTCATCTTTGACGAATGCCAGGTCCCTGCGGAAAGCCTCATGGGAGAAGAGGGAAAAGGCGCCAAATATCTCAACGATATATTGAGCGAGATCCGGATCATGATCGCTGGGTTGGGGCTTGGCCTTGCGAAAAGCGCCTTTGTGGCGGGCCTCAATTATGCCCGGCAGCGCGAGGCATTTGGAAGGCCCATCGGTAAATTTCAGCTCATTGAGGAAAAGCTGGCCGAGATGGAGGTAAGGATCAAGGCCGCAGAGCTTTTGACCTATCATGCGGCATGGCTCAAGGATAATGGAGGCCTCACAGGGAAACACGCCGCCATGGCAAAATTCTACTCGACCGAAACCGCCTGCTATGTCGTCGACGAGGTATCGCGGATCCATGGCGCATATGGGCTTGCCCAGGAATACCCGGCACAACGGTATTTCCGGGACGGCCGGTTCCTGCTTTTCGGCGGCGGGACTTCGGAGATATTAAAGACGATAATTGCAAAGGACATAATGAAAAGATCTGATTTTGAGATCAACTGAAGGAGGGGTTTATGAATTTTGCCTTTACGGAGGAACAGGAATTCTTCAAGAAGATCATAACTGACACGGTCGACAAGATGGTCGTGCCCAAAGCGCGTGAGATTGACGAGAAGGATGAGTTCCCCTGGGAATTGTGGAAGGATTTTACGAAGCTCGGGTACCTCGGCCTGCGTTATCCCGAGGAAATAGGGGGAATGAATGCCGACCCCGTGACGGCGATGATCTTCTACGAACAGATCGCGCGCGGATCGGTCGGTTTTGCCCAGAGCGTCATCATGAACATCCTGATGGGTACGTATTTTGTCTACCGTTTCGGGTCGGATGCGATCAAGGAGCGCTGCCTCTACCCCGCCATGCGGGGTGAAAAGGTCGCAACGATGTGCTTTACGGAGGACCAGTCCGGGTCCGACCTTTCCGCAACACGGACGACTGCCGTGAAAGACGGCAACGAATGGATCATAAACGGGACGAAGATGTGGATAACGAACGGCCCTGTCGCTGATTTTGCAACCGTTCTCGCAACGACGGATCTTATCGCTCGGCGCGAAGGGCCTCAATTTCTTCCTCGTAGAAAAAGGGACCCCCGGTTTTTCCCCGGGACAGGTCCTCGATAAACTGGGGTGCCGCGGCACCGTCACGGGCGAGCTTGTCTTTGATAATGTCAGGATACCGGAAGAGAACCTTCTCGGCTCCGAGCTCAATAAAGGCATTGAATACCTTGGAGAGATCCTTGACGAGGTCCGTGTCATGACGGGAGCGATGGCGATGGGCATCGCCCAGGCCGCCTATGACGAGGGACTCGAATATGCCCGCAAGAGGATAGCGTTCGGGAAACCGATCGGCAACTACCAGCTTATCAGGGCCAAATTCGCCGACATGGCGACGGAGATGGAGGCGATCGCGGCTCCTTATCTATTCCGCCGCATGGAAAATGAAGGAAAAGCTGCCGAGCCGCATCGAGGCCGCCATGGCAAAGATGTTTGCGACGGAGACCTGCTGTAAGGTCGTGGACGAGGTGACCAGGATCTGGGGGGCGAACGCGTTTGCCAACGAATACAACCCGCAGCGTCATTTCAGGGATGCACGTTTTCTCCTGTATGGAGGCGGCACGCACGAGATACTGAAGGATTTTATGGGAAGGCTCCTCATCGGCAAGGCATGAGCATGAGCTGTCCGCATCAACGATGAACGAGGTGTAGATATATGAACATTATAGTTCTGATAAAACAGGTCCCTGACCCGGAAGCCCTGGTAGAAATAGCGGCGAGCGGGAAAGACCTCAATATCGAGCCCAAGTTTGCAATAAATCTTTTCGATGAATTTGCCCTGGAAGAAGCTCTGCGGATCAAGGAGAAACATGGCGGGACCGTGAAGGTCATCGGCCTTGGCGGGCCAAAGGCGATAGAGGCCCTGCGCACCGCCATCGCCATGGGAGCGGACGAGGCGGCCCTTATCGAGGACGAGTCGTTCGCCGCGCGCGACGGGTATGACACGGCGCTTGTATTGAGCCGCGCATTGCAGAAAGAGACCTTCGATATTATCCTGTGCGGGCGCCAGGCCATAGACAGGGACCGGGGCGAGGTGCCGCAGATGGTCGCCCAGTTTCTCGGTCTGCCCCATGTCGGTGTCATTGTAAAGCTCGATATCGCCGATGGCAAAGCGACCGCGGAATCCTCCCTTGAAGGCGCGACAGATGTCATAGAAGTGGGCCTTCCCGCGATCTTTACGGCCCAGAAAGGTCTTAACGAACCGCGTGTCCCGCTCATTACCGGCGTCATGAAGGCGATGAAGGTTGTCAGATTCCCAGGATCACGATTGAGGATCTGGGTATCGCGAAAGATGTGCCGTCTAAAACGACCATCCATCAGATACCTGCCGCCGAAGAAGCGCCCGGCCGTCCAGTTCATCGAGGGAGAACCCGCCGAGGCGGCAGCGGAGATCGTCCGCATCCTCGTCGACGTCGAAAGGGCCATATAGGGAGGCATGCATGGACACGATCATTATATTCGTCGAAACGAAAGGTGATGAGATCAGAAAAGCCTCCATGGAATTATTGTGCGAAGGAGCGCGGATCTCCGCGAGCGGCAAGTTTGCTGTCGAGGCCGTGTGCTGCGGGCCATTGACCGAAACGCTTAAGAATAAGCTCCTCGCCTACGCGCCCAGACTCGTTCATTTTAACGATGCCGGGCTTGGTTCATACAGTCCCGAAGGATATGCATATGCGCTCTCGGGTTATGCCAGGGAGATTAATGCGAAGATGATCATGGCGGGAGCAACCGGTATCGGGCGGGATTTCCTTCCCCGTGCTGCCGTCATCCTCGATGCCGGAATGATATCGGACGTAACGGCGGCAAACTGGGATAATGACCCGCTTACATTCATCCGGCCCCAATTTGGCGGCAAGGTCTTTGCGGAAGTTTCGTTCACCGTCGTCTCCCGTCGTTGTTACGGTAAGGCCCAACAGCTTCGCAATGGGGTTGCCTGAAGGCGTTAAGGGAGAATATGTCGAAAGGTCAGCCGGACTGCCGGAAAATGCCGTCCATACAAGCGCTTGTTCGCCGCGATGAAACGAAAGGGGCTGCGGTTGACCTTACCGAGGCCGATCTCATTGTGGCTGGCGGACGGGGTCTCAAGGCCGCCGAGAATTTTAAGCTGATCGAAGACCTTGCCGCCGTCATAGGTGCGACAGTGGGGGCGACCCGATCGGTTGTCGATGCGAAATGGCGCGACCAGGCCGACCAGATTGGCAAGAGCGGGAAGACGGTATCACCCAAGCTCTATATCGGCGCGGGGATATCGGGGGCCATCCATCATATCATGGGAATGGATACGTCAAAGGTTGTTGTCGCGATCAATCGCGATGCCAACGCGATTATTTTCAATTATGCGAATTATGGGATCGTCGGTGATCTTTTCGACGTGCTTCCGGCCATGACCGAAGAGATAAAGAAACGCAAGGAAAAAGGATAATGGATAAGATAGATGCCATCGTGATAGGAGGAGGCCTGGCGGGCCTCTCCGCCGCATACAAGCTTGCAGAGGCGGGGAAACAGGTCATTCTCCTCGAACGCGGCGATGCTCCGGGAAGCAAGAACGTGACCGGCGGACGGCTCTATGTCGAACCGGTGCGGAAATATCTTCCCGGGATCATCGATAAAGCCCCCTTCGAGCGGCATGTCGTCAAGGAGATGATCACCGTTCTCGACGATAACAGCGCAGCGTCCATTCGAATATGCAAACGCGAAATGGCGGCAGGAACCGTATATGAGCTATACGGTCCTGAGGGCAAAATTTGACTCCTGGTTTGCTGACCAGGCGGCTGCGAAGGGTGCGTTTATCATCCCGAAAAAGAAGGTTGAAAACCTCCTCTGGGAAGACGGGAAGGTGGCGGGCATCCAGTCGGGGGCCGAAGAGATAGGCGCGCACGTTGTTATTGCCGCCGACGGGGCCCTGTCATTCATGGCGCAGAAGGCCGACATGCGCGGGCCCCATAAGCCCGCGGACCTGGCCGTCGCCATCAAAGAGATATATCAGCTCGACCGGCAGATGATCGAGGACCGGTTCGGCCTCGAAGATAATGAAGGCGCTGCCGGCCTTTATATGGGGTCTCTCACGCAGGGCATGTTTGGCGGAGGTTTTCTCTATACGAACAGCGATACGCTGTCGCTCGGCCTTGTACTCGGCATTAGGCAGCTTGCCTTGAACGACCGGGGCCTTGACGCGCCGTCCCTTATGGAATCATTCACAGCACGGCCCGAGATCGAGCCGTTTCATCAAGGGGGGCGAGCTCAAGGAATATTCCGCTCATATCATATCGGAGGCGGGGATCGGGGCGATGCCGAAGCTTGTTACGGGCGGTATGCTTTTCGCCGGTGACGCGGCCGGCTTTGCACTTAATCTCGGGCTTACTGTAAGGGGCATGGAATTTGCCGATAGCATCGGGCGTCCTTGCGGCCGAGACCGCCATCGAGGCACTCAACAATAACGACACATCGGCAAATGGGCTTTCAGGCTATGAGAAGAGACTGCGGGAAAGCTTTGTGCTCCCCGATATGGAGACGTTCCGGAATGCCCGTGATGTTCTTGACAGGGAGCGGCTCTTTACCGTCTATCCCACGGTTTATCTGCGAACTATTCGATGAGCTGTTCACGATCAGTGACAAGCCGAAGGAAGGCCTCTACACATCGGCCAAACGCGTCGCGAAGAAATATGTCCTCACCATGGACACGATAAAAGACCTGCTTGCCGCGAGGAAATTATGACAAAGAAAGTAGAGGAAAAAATCGCCCTCAATGCGATAAAGAACGACGTGAAGAGCCATATCCTGCTCAACCAGTCGATATGCGCGGGTTGCAAGGAGAAGCATGTGCATCAAGGTTTGCCCGGCGCATCTTTATTCAAAGAACGAGGAGACCGGCGAAATGGTCGTCGAATATGCCGGGTGCCTCGAATGCGGGACGTGCCTTATCGCCTGCACATATGGCTCGATCATATGGGAATATCCCTCAGGGGAATATGGGGTTCAATACAGATATGGATAATAGCGGGGAGCTACGGGATGGAAAGTTCGAAAGAAGCACCGGCCGAAGGCCGGGCCGCTTAAAGGGATCCGGGCGCTGGGCAAGCCGCGTTCCATGGGAGACGTAGCATATGATTACCTGAAACAGGCGATTATAAAGGGAGATATCCCTCCCGGGCAGAGGCTTATAGAGAACCAGCTTTCCGCATTAATGGAGGTCAGCAGGGTACCCGTACGGGAGGCCGTCAAGAAGCTCGAACAGGAAGGCCTCGTGAGAAAGATCCGGCGTACGGGGATTTGTCGTCAAAGGCCTTAACCGCAGGGAGATCGAAGAGACGCTCGGGATCCGGGCCCTGCTCGAAAGCTACGCGGCATATCTTGCAACAGAACATATAGATGACGATGATCCTGAAAAAGCTCGAAGACAGCATCGGGCCTACCGGGCCGTCCTCGAAAAGAAGGGCAACAATACCGATAAACTCATGCAGCTCAACAGCCAGTTTCATGAGATCATCTACAAGGCGGCGGGAAGCGCGAAGCTCTATTCCCTTATCAGCAGCTTCAGGGATGTGATCCACCGCTACCGCAGGCCGCTTCTCGCATCCGAGCATTATCGCGCAGGTATCGCTTCACGACCATGAAGATATGGTCGGGCGATGCGCTTAAAGGACAAAGAAAAAAGTCGAACAGCTGGTAAAAAAACATATTCTTCGGGGAATGGACATCATCATCCAGGAACTTGATGCAGGCAAAACGGTGTAAGCGGCACAAAGATAGATACACGAAGGAGGCATCCTTGAATACAAGGCCCATTAAGATCTTAGTAGCGAAGCCGGGTTTGGACGGACATGACCGCGGGGCGAAAGTGGTTGCCCACGCATTGAAGGAAGCGGGAATGGAAGTTATCTATACCGGGCTTCACAAGACGGTCGATCAGATCATACGGATAGCGATCCAGGAGGACGTCGATGTGATCGGGCTGTCCATCATGAGCGGCGCGCATATCCCTATCACCGAGAGACTGATGAAGAAAGGCGAAGGAAGAAGGCATCGGCGACAAATGGTCGTCGTCGGCGGGGTCATACCCAATCGCGACATCCCGAAGCTGAAAGAGCTTGGCGTCACGGGCGTATTCCCCGGCGGTACGCCGTTCTCCGAGATCACCGGTTTTATCACCGAAAATGCAAAGAAGTCCTGAGGAGGCATTACGATGGGTGTAGCCAAATATACGAAGGATGAAAAAGATCGGATCACCGATGTTGAACTGCAGTCCGGCATACACGTCAAGGCGTGTTACGGGCCCGAAGACCTGGAACATGTCGGATTCTCCTATGAGAAAGACCTTGCCCCGCCGGGGCAATACCCGTTCACACGCGGGCATACACGCGGAAGGGTTTCGCTCGAGGGCGTGGACAACGCGGCAGTACACGGGTTTCGGTACGCCCGAGGAATCGAATGAACGGTTCAAGCTCATGATACAGCACGGACAGACGGGGCTTAATGTCGCCTTCGACCTGCCAACGCAGATGGGTTATGATTCCGACGACCCGATGGCGGAAGGCGAGGTCGGAAGGGTCGGCATGGCCATCGATTCACTCCGTGATTTCGAAATAGCATTCAAAGACATCAATCTTGAAAAGATCGGGTCGGGGCTTACGATAAATGCCGTCGCATCGATCATGCTCGCCATGTATCAGGCAGTGGCGGAAAAATACGGGTTCGATCCCGAAGAAGATATCGGCAACACCGCAAAATGATATCCTGAAAGAGATGATCGGCAGGGGCTCGTGGATATTTCCCGTCGAGCCTGCGGTCAACCTCATCGGGGATACGATAGAATACTCGATGACAACCCTGCCGCGGACAAACCCCGTCAGCATATGCGGATACCATATCCGGGAATCGGGGGCAACGCCCGGCCCAGGAGATCGGCTACGCGATACTCATCGCAAACGCCTATATCGATAATGTGCTCAAGCGCGGATATGACGTCGATGACTTTGTCGGTCATTTTTCATTTAACCTTAATGTGTTCGGGAATATCTGGGAACAGGTTGCGAAGTTCCGCGCTGCACGGAAGCTCTGGGCGCGCAACCTCAAGGAAAAATACGGGGTCAAGAAGGATTCGAACATGTACCTGCGCGGCCTTTTCGGCGGCGGGGGCTACGGCCTTACCAAGGCGCAGCCGGAGAACAATATCATGCGCGGCGCATATTACGCCCTGTCCGCGGCGCTTGCAGGGGCCCAGACGATAGCCCTTTGCAGCTACGATGAGGCATACACGATCCCGACGCCGCATTCCGCGATCATTTCGCTTCGTACCCTGCAGCTTCTCATGGACGAAATAGGCCTTCGCGACACGGTCGACCCGCTTGCCGGAAGCTATTTCATCGAAACGATCACGAAGGAGATGGAGGCGAAGATCGAAGAAGAGATGGCCAAGATCGAAAAGATCGGCGGGATCACTCAGGCCGTCTCAACGGGGTATGTCCAGCGCCTTGTCTCCCAGCAGGCATATGAATATGAGAAAGGGCTGCAGTCGGGAGAACTGAAAAAGGTCGGCCTCAACATCCACACCGAAGGCGAGCCGATGGATGTCGAGCTCCACGAATATACGGGCGAATCGGCAGAAAAGCAGATCGCGGCATTAAAACAGCTCAGGCGGGAAAGAAGCGATGCCGATGTGAAGCGCACGCTGAAAGAACTGGAAACAGGGACGACGGGCGGGAAAGAATGTCATGCCGTATCTCGTCGAATGCTGCAAGGCCTACGCGACGGTGGGAGAGATGACGAGGGTTTTCAGGGATGTGTACGGGGAGTTTCAGGAACCGGGCTGTTTTAACGGGCGGCATGAATGTACGCAGCCGCATACCCCGTCATTCCGGCCGGATAGCCCTTTGGGTGCCGGAATCCAAAGCGTATACCGTCATCCCGGCGAAAGCCGGGATCCAGTGTCTTTGCAGTGTGGGATATTAGGGTTACAGGGTTGGAACGTACAGAAGAATTAAGCATACGGAAAAACAATTACCCGGCGTTAAAGGCTCTTGGATTCCGGCTCGGAGGCCGGAATGACGAATATGAAGAGTCGACGAAAGACGGATAGTCAATAGCTGAACGGGTTTAAAAGGGGGCAGTTATGGAAGACAGATTTTACCGGCTCGGGTGTGATATAGGGGGAACATTCACGGATTTTGTTTTGCTTGATGACCAGACGGGGGAGATAAAGACCGGAAAATGCCTTACAACGCCGCGTGACCCGTCGGATGCGGTCGAAGAGGGGATACGGGCGCTTGAACAGACGACACCCGATTTTGTCGGGAAGCTGGATGAGATCATCCACGGAACGACGCTTGTCATCAATTCCATCATCGAAAGAAAAGGTGCGCGGACCGGCCTTATTACGACGAAAGGCTTCCGGGACGTCCTGGAGATCGGCCGCGAGATACGGTATGCCCCGTACGATATCTTCGCCGAATTTCCCGAACCTCTCATTCCGACGGAGATACCGCCTCGAGGTTGACGAACGCGTCCGCAGTGACGGCACGGTCTTGAAGCCGCTCGATCCCGATGATGCACGGTCGGTCATCAGGGCGCTCCTTGATATGGGTGTCGAGTCCATCGCCGTGTGCCTTCTCAACTCGTTCGAAAACCCGGCTCATGAACGCATGATCGAGGAGTTGATCCAGAAGGAAGCCCCTGACATCTCGACATCGATCTCGTACCACGTCCTTCCCCAGATCAAGGAATATGAGAGGACGAGCACGACGGTAACGAACGCGTACGTCAAGCCTCTTACCGGCCGTTACCTGTCCAAACTGTCCGGACGCCTGCAATCGATCGGATTTACCGGCAAGCTCTTTATCATGCTGTCGATCGGGCGGCGTCACATCCGTCGATACCGCCGCCGAATTCCCTGTCAGGATCATCGAGTCGGGGCCCACGGCGGCGGTCATAGCGGGCCAGTATTATGGAAAGCATTTCAATATCCCGGAGATGTTCTGCTTTGACATGGGCGGGACGACGGCAAAATCGTGCCTCATCCAGAAAGGCGTCGCCGGCGTCGTGCCCACATTTGAGGTGGGCCGCGTACAGAGGTTCATGAAAGGAAGCGGGCTTACCATCCAGGTCCCCGTTGTCGATCTCATGGAGATCGGGGCGGGAGGCGGCTCGATCGCAAAGGTGAGCAAGCTCGGGACGCTTCAGGTCGGCCCCGAAAGCTCCGGTGCCGATCCCGGGCCGATCTGCTACGGCAGGGGCGGGACAGACCCGTGCGTGACCGATGCCGACCTTCTTCTCGGGTATCTCGATGAAAATTATTTCCTTGGCGGAACAATGAAACTCGATAAGGAAGGGGCACGCCGCGGAGTCGAAGAAAAAATAGCGAAGCCGCTCGGCGTTTCATTTATCCAGGCTGTCTGGGGGATCCATGACCTTATAAACGAGACGATGGCCGCCGCAGCAAAGACGCATATTGCCGAAAAAGGCGGCAACCCGAAGATCGTCACCATTTCAGCCTTTGGCGGCGCGGGCCCGGTCCATGCCTACGGGCTTGCCAAAAAGCTGGGCTCGCCCCGGATGCTGATACCGCCGAATGCCGGTGTCGGGTCCGCCATGGGATTTTTCACCGCGCCGCGCGCATTCGACCTTTTGAGAAGCCACAAGGTATCGCTGAGCGATGCACGTTTTGACGAGATAGAGGACATCTTCCGGAAGCTCGAAACGGACGCAGGGCAGATACTTAAGAAAGAGGCGAGCGGGGACGTGATCCGGTTTGAAAGGACGGTTGATATGCGGTTTGTCGGCCAGGGCTCGGAGATGAATATCGCGATTCCCGACGGCGATTTCACAAGGATAGAAAGAACTGCAGGTCAGGCGCTTCTTCGATGACGCCTATGAGAAACTCTATGGCCGGACATATCCCGACTCGGAGGTTGAATTCATCAATTTCAAGGTAAGGGCGAGCCTTCCCGAAAAATTACTGCAGCTGCCGAAGATGGATGGGGCGGGACGGACCCTCGACCGTGCGATCAAGGGCGAGCGCCTGGCATATTCGCCGGTATCGAAGGATTTCATTCCCTTTACGGTGTACGACCGCTACAATCTTTTCCCGTCAGCGAAGTTCCCCGGCCCCGCGATAATCGAGGAAAAGGAATCGACCCTTATCGTGGGAGAAGGCTCCCATGTTTCTGTAGATGATTACGGGTTCCTCTGGATCGATATAAAGGAGGTGTGCTGATGGCACGTACATTCGACCCTATCACACTCGAGATATTGTGGCGGCGCCTTATATCGATCGTTGACGAAGCGGACGGCAGCGTTGCGCGGACAGCATTTTCAAGCCTTCTGCGCGATGCCCATGATTATACCTGCATGTTCACAGACCGCTTCGGGCGCGAACTGGCGCAGGGCAGTTTTGCGACCCCGGGCCAGTCCGGGGCCATGGCGCTTGGGATCAAGAACCTTGTAAAAAAATATCCGATCGATCATTACAGTCCGGGTGATGCGTTTATAACGAACGATCCATGGGCGCTCGCAGGGCATTTGAACGATGTCTGCGTCATGAGCCCGATCTTCTACAAGGACGCATTGGTGGCGTTCACCGCCTGCGTCTTTCACCATTCCGACATTGGCGGGCGGGTCGCCTCCGATAACCACGATGTCTTCGAAGAGGGGCTCTTCATACCCTTCGTCAAACTCTACGACAGGGGTGTATTGAACGAATCCGTGCTCGACCTTATCCGGTGGAATGTCAGGACGCCGGATGAAGTTATCGGCGATATCCGCTCGCAGATCGCGGCAAACCACGTGTGCGGCGAAAAGATATGCCAGATGCTCAAGGAAAGCGGCCTTGAGAACCTCGATGACCTGGCCGACCAGGTCATCGGACTCACCGAGAAGAGCATGCGGGAAGAGATAGAAAAGATCCCTGACGGCATCTATCGCACGCGCGGTATTATCGAGCAGATGAAAGGCAATAGCGATATCATTATCGAAGCAAAGGTCGAGATAAAGGGAAGCGATATCATCGTTGACCTCGACGGTTCGTCCGGCCAGGTGAACTGGGGCGGGAACGTCGTGTACAATTTTACGTTCGCCTATGTTTTCATGGCGATCAAGAGCATGTTCGCGCCCGACATACCGAACAATGAGGGCTGCGCCCGGCCCATCGTATTGACGGCGCCCGAGGGTACCGTGATCAACTGCAAATTCCCTGCGGCCGTGGCTGCCCGGATGGGCGTCGGCCATTTCCTGACGGAGGTCATCTACCGGGCATTGTCGGATGTGCTTCCCGAAAAGGTTATCGCGGCATCGGGAGGGACGCCGGCCGCGATGAATGTTTTTTATGGCAAGAGAAAAGATGCGCAGGCCATGGCACAGCGTCATCATACGGGGCGGCGGCATGGGTGCGGGCGCGCGCAATGACGGCAATTATGTCTATATCTTCCCTGCCAACGGCGCGAATACCCCGGTGGAGATATTTGAAAGCGATACCCCGCTTATTGTCGAGAAACGCGAGATACTGTCGGATTCGGGCGGTATTGGGAGAATGAAGGGCGGGCTCGGCAAACGGGAGGTCTTCAGGATCCCCGATGACGAATATGCTCCGATGCCGCCTGTCAATCTCGGCATCCAGGCCGGCCGCTACGTCTATCCGGCGGAAGGCCTTTTCGGGGGAAAGCCGGGTGCAAAAGCACAGTTCCTTGTTAACGGCGAACCGGGAATTCGTACGGCTTGACCCAGCTTAAACCGGGCGATATCGTAACAATCGATGCCCCGGGCGGCGGCGGATACGGAGATGCCCGGCGAGCGCGACCCCGAGATGGTGCTCAATGATGTCTTGCAAGGATATGTGAGCATCGATATCGCCCGGTCGGAGTATCGTGTCGCGATCGATCCGGCGACTTTTGAGATCGACGAGGAGGAAACAGGAAAACTAAGGCAATGAGATAGAATACATTGCCATAACAGGAGGAGATGTACTCATGGAACGGCCATTTGACAGCAAAGGTGAAATCGGAAAAGGAACTGAAGAGTCTCCAGCTCAACGGGCTGAAATGGACTGTCGAACACGCATACAACGGTTCCGTGCATTATCGCAGAAAACTTGATGAAGCCGGTATAACACCGGACAGGATAAAATCCCTCGCCGACATACATAAACTGCCCTTCACAACGAGCAAGGACCTCCAGGAAGGATATCCTTTCCCGCTTCGGAGCGTGCCCTTCGAGAAGGTCGTCCGTATCCATGCGTCGAGCGGAACGACGGGCAAGCGCAAGGTGCTTTGCTATACG
Source organism: uncultured delta proteobacterium (assembly GCA_963823725.1). GTDB lineage: Bacteria > Desulfobacterota > Syntrophorhabdia > Syntrophorhabdales > Syntrophorhabdaceae > Delta-02. Next base: position 21,282 of record CAWGMJ010000011.1, on the reverse strand, counting down.
GCAAATGATATCGAAGATTGGGCCAATATGTTCGCCCGGTGTTATGCATACGCGGATTGCACCCCCGAAGACAGGATCCAGATCGCCGTCGGGTATGGGGTCTGGACGGCGGGCTGGGGATTCCAGAACGGCTGCGAGCGTTTCGGGGCAATGTCCATCCCGATAGGCCCCGGCAATACCGACATGCAGTGCCAGTTCCTTGAAGATTTCGGAACGACCGTCATGACATGCACCGCATCGATGGGCCTTCTCATGGCGGAGCTTATCGAAGAGCGCGGGCTTCGCGGGAAGATCGCCCTCAATAAAATGATCTTCGGCTCCGAGAGGGCGAGCGACGCCATGCGCCAGAGGATATCCGAACTATCGGGCGTGGCGTTTGACCAGCTTTACGATATCCCCGGAATGACCGAGCTTTACGGCCCGGGCACGGGGCTTGACTGCAGATATCATACCGGCATCCATTATTGGGCCGATTACTATATCCTCGAGATCCTCGACCCGGAAACCCTGCAGCCGGTTCCCGAAGGAGAGGTCGGCGAGATGGTCGTGACGACGCTGCGCAAGGAAGGCGCGCCGCTTATCCGGTACCGTACGCGCGACCTGACGAGGATCATGACGGACAAATGCCCCTGCGGGAGCATGATGCCCCGCCATGACAGGATACTCGGCCGCAGTGACGACATGTTCATCTTCCGGGCCGTCAATATCTACCCGAGCCACATCGACCAGATATTGTCGCATATGAAAGACGTCGGAAGTGAATACCAGATCCGCCTTTACAGGAAGGACAAGGGCGGAAAAGACCATATGACGGTAAAGGTGGAACGTGCGCAGGGATTGGACAGGTTCGCACGATACCGACAAGCATATTCGCAAGGCTATCGAAAAGGAGATCAAGAAGCAGATCCTTGTGAGCTGCGACGTGGAGGTCGAAGATTACGGGTCTCTTCCGCGGTCGGAACGCAAGACAAAACGCGTTTTCGACGAGAGAGATTCATAGGAATTTATATTCCTTAAGGATCACAATAAGGAGGGGTTATGGGGAGCTTCGAGTATTACAGGCCCGCAAGCATTGGTGAAGCTATCGCCTTGATGGAGGGTTCCGGCGGAAAAGGGGTGTATATAGCCGGCGGAACGGACGTTATGGTCCTCATCCGGCAGAAGAAACTTTCGCCCGGATGTCTTATCTCGCTGCGCAATATTGGAGATCTCGCCTATCTGGACACGGCGTCCGGCCTTGCTGTCGGAAGCGCGGTCACGCATAATGCAATAGCAAAAAATGAGTTCATTCAGAAAAAATACACCGCATTGACCGATGCGACAAACAAGGTCGGGTCCCTGCAGATCCGCAACGTCGCGACGATGGGCGGTAATATCTGCAACGCCGCACCGTCCGCGGATACCGCGTGCCCGCTCCTTGTCCTCGATGCTGAGGCTGTCATTGCGGGAAAAGACGGCGAGCGCATGGTCCCGATCGACGATTTTTTCCTGGGGCCCAATAAGGTGGCCCTCAAACCCGGGGAGATCTTAAAGGGCTTCGCCATGCCTGCCTTTAACGGCAGAACAGGTTCGGCGTACATCAAGCATACGAGGCGCCAGGCGATGGACCTTCCGATGCTCGGCGTTGCCGCCCGCATAACCATCAGGATAGACGGTGATGAGATCGGCTGCAAGGATGCCCTCTGCACCATCGATAGCATCTCAAATATTCTCAGGAGATTTGAAGATGAAAAGCTTGTCTGCGAGGACATCCGGATAGCAATGGGCGTAGTCGCCCCGCGTCCCATGCGCGCAAAGAAGGCCGAGGAAGCGCTCAAGGGCAAGGTTATTTCGGAAGCTCTCTTCCAGGAGATAGGCGAAATAGCCGCTTCCGAGTGCCAGCCGCGCGACAGCATACGCGGCGAGGCGTGGTACCGGCGGGACATGGTAAAAGTCCTGACGAAGCGCGCAATATTGAGGGCTGTTGACCGTGTCATCAGGCCTGATGACACAATCTGGCCGGAAAGACTCTGGTAAGGAGGCGACCATGAAAAAAGAGATTACCTTTACTTTAAACAATGAGAAAGTGACCGTCGAAGCCGATCCTAAATGGACCCTTCTTTATGTTCTCAGGGAAGTCCTTGAAATGACCGGCACCAAGGAAGGATGCGGTTATGGCGAATGCGGCGCATGCACGGTCATAATCGACGGCCAGTCGGTCAATTCGTGCCTGTATCCCGTCATGGAGGCAGAAGGCAAGAATATCATCACCATCGAAGGTCTCATGACGAAAAACGGGGAGCTTGACCCGCTTCAGAAGGCATTCGTGGATGAAGGCGCAGTGCAGTGCGGTTTCTGCATCCCCGGCATGATAATGTCGGCAAAGGCCCTTCTCGACCGGAAGCCCAAACCTACGGAAGACGAGATCAAGGAAAGCATCGAAGGCAACCTCTGCAGGTGCACCGGTTATGTAAAGATCACCGATGCCATAAAATCCGTTGCCGGGGGGAGGTAACCATGGACGGCCTGAAATTTGTCGGAAAAAGGATACCCAAAAAAGACGCGCCCCTGAAAGCGACGGGCGAGGCGATTTATATCCAGGACCTGAAAGTTCCCGGTATGCTCCACGGCAAGATCCTCTACAGCAAGTATCCGCATGCAAAGATACTCAAGCTTGATACCTCGAAGGCATCGGCCCTGCCGGGCGTAAAAGCAGTCATCACCGGGGCCGATGTTCCGAACAATTTCAAGTTCGGTTTCCTGAAAGACAACCCTCCCCTCAAGTCGGGCAAGGTATTGTCAACGCGTGACGAAATTGCTGCCGTGGCGGCGGTAAGCCCGGAGATAGCCGAAGAAGCCATCGACCTTATCGATGTCGAATACGAGGAATTACCGGGGATATTCGATCCCATCGAAGCGATGAAGGAAGGTGCTGCGCTCATCCATGAGGAATTCCCGTCGAATGTCCTCAAGATGCCCTGGAAATTTGTCCATGGTGATGTCGAGGCGGCAAAAAAGGAATCCGCATTCATTGCCGAGGATACATTTTCAACGCAGTGGGTCACTCATTGCTGTCTCGGCACGAGCGGCTGCGTTGCATCGTTCGATGTGGGGAATACCCTGACAATGTACAGCAACACGCAGATCCCGTCTCTCGCCCAGGGCGATTTCCTTGAAGCATTAAAGGCCTTCGGGCTGAAGAATAAAAGGGTCAGGATCATTCAGACCGTCATCGGGGGCGGGTTCGGAAGCAAACTCGACACGTATGCTTACGAATATATCGCGATCCTCCTTGCGCTCAAGACCAGACGACCGGTTAAGATCGTTTTCTCACGCGAAGAGGAATTCCTGGCTACATCGCCCCGGCAGCCGACGATAACGAAGATATCGCAGGGATGCGACAAAAACGGGAAGCTTACGTTCCGGGAGATGCAGATGGTCCTCGATAACGGCGCGTACACGTCATGGGGCGCAACGACGCCATCCGTCATGATGGTTCCGATATCATCCCTGTATAAAGTTCCCAATATTAAATACACCGCAAAATGCGTGTATACGAACAACACGTACAGTCAGGCATTCAGGGGGTATGGAAACCCGCAGGCGACGTTTGCCATCGAGTCATGCCTCGATCAACTCGCGGAAAAAGCCGGGATCGACCCGGTAGAGATCCGGCGGATAAATGCAAACGAATCCGGAGAGGTGACCCCGCAGAATTTCCGCATCACCTCATGCGGTATGAAAGACTGCATAGAAGAGGTCGTAAAGAGGCTCGACTGGAAGAACAAGTGCGGCAGGGGTGACGGAAGAGGGTGTCGGCATGGCATCGCTCATCCATGTCGGCGGCGCGGCGCGCGTGTATAAATCCGACGGCTGCGGGACCATCATCAAGGTCGATGACAACGGCAAGGTCGATGTCATAACCGGGTCGTCCGAGATCGGGCAGGGATCCGACACGATCATCGCCCAGATAGTCGCCGAGGTGCTTGGCGTCGGCATGGACGATATCAATGTCATTAATAATGATACGGATGTATGTCCGTGGGATGTCGGCGTTCACGCCAGCAGAACGACGTTTGTGGCAGGGAATTCGGCCCTCGGCGCGGCACAAAAGATAAAGGCGCAGATCATGGAGATCGCCGCGAAAAATCTTGGCGAACCGGTCGATGCGCTCGAAATGAATGACGGCGTCATCTTTTCCAAAAATGACAAAGAGAAGAACATCCCGCTAAGCAAGGTCCTTCGCAAGGCCCATTATAGCCTCGGCGGCAGGATGCTCGTGGCGGAGCATTTTTACGACCCGCCGAATGAAAATTTCGATCAGACATTCCGCGGCAACCTGTCCGTCTCATATGCCTACGGCGCCCACGGTGTCGAGGTGGAAGTCGACAGGGAAACGGGCCAGGTTAAGATCCTCAACTATATAGCGGCACATGACGTCGGCAAGGCGATAAATCCGATGCTCCTCGAAGGCCAGATCTACGGCGGCGGCCTGCAGGGTATCGGCTACGCCCTTGGCGAAAGGATGATCTACGACAAGGGTTACCTGAAGAACGGCAATTTCCTCGATTACAAAATGCCGACGGTGCGGGACGTCCCGCCCGTTCAGGCCGTAATAGTCGAATCGGATGAACAGGCAGGGCCTTACGGTGCAAAAGGCATCGGCGAACCGGGCCTTGTTCCGACCGCTCCTGCTATTGCCAATGCTATTTACGACGCAGTCGGGGTAAGGATAAAAGACCTGCCCATCACGCCGGAAAAGATCTTAAGGGCCCTGAAGGAAAAAGAAGGACAAAAGGCTTAAATAAAGAAGGGGGGATGCATGAAGATCGAAAAGATTGATCATATATGCTTTGCAGTCAAGGACCTCGAAGAAACGAAGCGGGTATACCGCGAAGATTTCGGGCTTGTCCCCTCATGCGAATACACCGCTGAATCGGAGATGATACGGGTATCGCGCTACTATATCGGCGAAGTAGCTGTCGAATTCATGGAATCGACCGCCCCTGAAGGAGAGGTAGCGAAATTCATTGAGAAACGGGGGGAGGGCGTTTTCCTCATCTCGTACAAGGTCGATCATCTTGACAGGGCGATGAAGGAACTCGAGGCGAAAAATGTCGATCTCATCGATAAAAAACCGCGGGAATTGTTCGGGACCCGGTATGCATTCGTCCATCATCCCAACAAGCTCCACGGGGTATTGACGGAACTTCTGGAAGGGGACTTTGATATAAATAAATAAAGATGGGCAATAGGCAAGGGGTAATGGGTCATAGGCAAAGATAAACGGCAGACTGCAGGGCAGGCTTAAAACTGCCGGTCAATATAGTAAGGAGGAAGAATGAAGGTATTGGTCGTGGGTGGAACGGGCGGAATGGGCCAGGGGGTCGCGCGGGACCTTATCAAACAGGAACGGATAGAGACGGTAACCCTCGGAGATATCAATATCGATCGTGACAGGGTGCAGGAAAAACTGAAGGCGAGTCCAAAGGTATCCCTGATAAAGATCGATGTGAACGATCATGCCGGAATGGTCGCTGCGATCAAGGCAGCGGATGTTGTCGTGAACTGCGCCGGGCCTTTCTACAAGACGGCCGTTGCTGTTGCGCGGGCCGCGGTCGAGGCAAAGGTCAATTATATCGATATCTGCGACGATTACGAGGCAGCCCAGATCCTGTTTGCGTCCGATATCGGTGCGGCGGCAAAACAGGCCGGGATAACGGTCCTGACCGGAATGGGCTCCGACCCCGGGACGAACAATGTCCTCGTCAAGTGGTACGCAGACAGGCTCGACCGTGTGGATGAGATCTACCTTTACTGGGTTGTTTCGATTGCCGAACTTGCCGGGGCCGCATGGGACCACAGTCTTCACATGGTGCTAGGCCGGATACCCCAGTATATTGATGGCAAAATGGTTGAGGTGGACGGCGGCGGGGGAGAGGAGATCGAGCACTTCCTTGAACCCCTCGGAGAGTGCCTCATCAGTTATGTCGGGCATCCCCAGCCGATCACCATACCAAAATATATACAGGGAGTCAAAACCGTCGTTATCAAGGGGGCCCTGATACCGGTATGGGTCGATAAACTGATCAAGGAACAAAAAGCGATGGGCCTTCTCGATAATGAGGCGGTCGATATCAAAGGGAATAAAGTTGTGCCGTACGACCTTGCCCTGAAGCTCTGGGATACGATCCCGAAAGACAGGGACAACGGCCCTGCCGCCTCCGGATTGAAGGTTATCGTAAAGGGCGAAAGGCAGGGTAAACAGGTGACGTACACTGCGGACATCGTGGGCAGGATGGCCCCGGGAACCGGGCTTCCGGCCTCTATAGCCGCCCTTATGATGGATGCAGGGAGAGGTGACCGTAAAAGGCGTCGTTGCACCCGAAGGCTGTATCGACCCTGATAAGTTCCTGTCGGAACTACTGAAACGCGGGGCAAGGATACACCAGACCGAGACGATACGGTCCATGTTTGCGCTTTAATCCCTTTAAGGGATTTCAATTAAGGAGGTTGATATGAAAGAGGCCCCGAAACTGAACATCGCAAAGAGCATCGCGCTCTTTGAAGAGGCAAAAACGCTGGTCCCCGGCGGAGTCCTGGGTGCACGCAAGCCCGGCGATTTTATCATGGGGGAATACCCCATCTTTCTGGAATCCGGCAAAGGGTGCCGTCTCGATCGATGTCGACGGGAATGAGTTCATCGATTACCTGTGCGGCTACGGGCCGATCATCCTCGGATACAGGGAGGATGAGGTCGATGACGCCGTATTCCGGCAGATAAAGGACAAGGGATTTTGCTTCACTCTTACCCAGCCCTATCAGAACGAACTGGCAAAGAAACTCAACGATCTCGTACCTTCGGCGGAACTGAGCATTTTCCTAAAGACAGGCTCCGATGCGACGACCGCGGCTATCCGTATCGCCCGGGCATATACCGGCAGGGTCAAGGTAATGCGCTGCGGGTATCATGGGTGGCATGACTGGTGCGTCGAGATGAAAGGCGGCATCCCGGAAAAATTCTATGAGGATGTCCATGAATTTCATTATAACGACCTCGATATGCTCGAAGACCTGATGAAAAAGCATGGCGATCAGACGGCCGCCATTATCATGACGCCGTTCGGGCATCCGCTGCACCAGAAAATGCAGGAACCGAAACCGGGATTCCTTGAGGGCGTGAGAAAGCTTGCCGACAAATACGGTTCGGTGCTTGTTTTCGACGAGGTCCGCACGTGTTTCCGCTTAAGAATGGGCGGCGCGCAGGAATTGTACGGGGTGACGCCGGACCTTACCGTCCTCGGAAAAGGCATGGCAAACGGCTGGGCGATCAGCGTGGTAACCGGCAAAAAAGACGTCATGATGGCCGCGGCATCGAAGCTTTTTATCTCGTCGACATTTTTCCCCAACAGCGACGGGTATATCGCCGCCTTGAAAACGATCGAGATCATGGAGCGGGAAAAGGTGCTCGATAATATATGGGAAAAAGGCGAGCGGCTCATGGCGAAGATCCAGGGTGTCATCGAAAAATATCCGGATGCCGACGCTGAATTGACCGGCGTTGCGCCGATGTGGTTGATAACATTCAAGGGCAACCCGGAAACCATAAAGGACCGCCGGACCGGGTTCTATACCCAGCTTATACGCAAGGGATTCTTCTTTACGCCCCATCATCACGCATATATCAGCTTCAGGCACACGGAAGAGGACCTTAACCTGACGTTAGCGGCGATCGACGAATCGATGGCCTATGTCAGCGAGAAATTGAAGGGGTAGGGGGTATCAATGAATAATGAACTTAACATAGTCGGAAAAAGGGTTGTCCGAAGCGATTCCCTTGCCAAGGTCACCGGCGAGGCGCGCTATACCGCCGACCTTAAATTGCCCAATATGCTTGTGGCCAAGGTTCTCAGGAGCCCGTATCCGCACGCAAAGATCCTCGGCATTGACGTATCGAAGGCCCTTAAACTTCCCGGGGTCAAGGCCGCCATAAGCGGTTACGATTCATACGGGATAAAATGGGGAGTCTTCCGTTACACGCAGGACCATGCGATGCTCCATACCGACAAGGTCCGCTACATTGGAGAAGATGTCGCGGCCGTGGCTGCGGTTGACGAAGAAACGGCGCTTGAGGCCCTGTCGCTGATAAAGGTCGATTACGAGCCTTTGCCCGCCGTTTACGATCCCATCCAATCGATGCAGGACGGCTCTCCGCAGATCCATAACGAGTATAAGAATAATATCAACATCCATATCCATATCGATGTCGGCGAAGTCGACAAGGCAATGGAAAAGGCCTTCCTCGTGCGCGAGGATACGTTCAAGGCGGCAGGAGAGGCGTATGCGATGATGGAGCCGTATGCCGTTGTTGCATTGTTCAAGAATGGCTATCTTGACCTGTACATGCCGAATGCCGGGCCTCACGTCCGGGCAAAGGCACTGTCAAATATGCTGAAGCTTCCGCTTAACAGGGTGCGCATCCGCCATATCAATTCGGGCGGCGCATTCGGCGGGCGCTCCGAAGTTGCGCCGGGCGATCTCGTGGCATCGCTTCTCGCGATGAAATCCGGCCAGCCGGTAAAACTTGTCCTGACGCGCGAGGAAAACGCGACCGCCTCACGGCAGGTCCATGACATTATCGCTACGATCAAGACCGGCATGAAAAAGGACGGCACGATCCTCGCCAAGGACTACAAGGTCATTTACGACGGCGGGGCGTACAGTTCGACGGGCCCGATCGCGACGTCGATCCCGTTTTATGTTTACGAAGAATGCTACCGTTTCCCGAATGTCCGTTATAACGGCTACAGGGTGTTTACGAACAAGGGCATCCGGGGGATGTACGGTTGCCACGGACGGGCCTTTCTTGCGGGGAACGAGTCGCAGATGGACGTGATGGCGAAAGAACTGGGGCTCGACCCCGTGGATGTCAGGCTCAAGAATGGTTTAAGGTCCGGCGAGGAAACCGCGACGAAATCGAAGATAACGAGCTGCGGCTTGAAAGAGACGATCCTTGAAGCGTCCGAAAAAACCAATTTCAAGAAGAAATGGGCGAAACCGTCGAAGCGCAAAGGCATCGGTATGGGATGCGTGGCGATCATGTGCGGTTTCCCTATGGGTTTTCGCTCAGGGTCTTCAGCCTACGTCAAGATAAACGACGACGGCCAGGTGACCCTTGTGACCGGCCTCGTGGACAACGGCCAGGGCAATGAATCGATGGTTATCCAGGTAGCGTCCGAGGTCCTCGGCGTGCCGATGGAAGATATTAATCTTGTCTGCGCCGATACAGAGGTGACGAACCTCGATCCCGGTGCATATTCGCAGGCAGCCGCCTTCGTCGGGGCAAATGCGGTGCGGGTCGCATGCGAGAACGCGCGCAAGAGGATCGTTGCAATAGCCGCAGAAAAGCTCGGCATCAAGGAAACCGATGTCGGCCTTAAAGACCGTGCAGCGTATTCGATAAAGCACCCCGACAAGAAGATGCCGATATCCTGGGTCGTGCGCGAGGCATTTTTCAGGGGCGAGCCGATCGTCGCGACCGGTTCGTTCTTCCCGAACATCGATTTCGAAAGGGAATGGGTGACGCGGCCGTGGGGACAGATGGCAGGGACATTCTCGTTCGGGACATCCGTGGCCGAGATCGAGATCGATCAGGAAACCGGCAAGATAACAATGCCGCACTTTACGTCGGCCCATGACTGCGGGCGCGCGATCAACCCGATGGCGGTCGAGGGGCAGATGGAAGGTTCGATCCAGCAGGCGGGCGTGGCGGCTCTTATCGAGGGAAACCTCTGGGACAAGGGACATCTTCTGAACCCGAACCTTCTCGAGTACAAGGTGCCGCTGGCGTGCGATATGCCCGAGATGGACACGATCATCGTCAGTTCGCGTGATCCCGCCGGGCCGTTCGGTGCGAAAGAAGGCGGTCTTACAGTCCGCATGAACGCGTACAGTGCCGTTGCCTGTGCCCTGACAAATGCCACGGGGAACTGTTCACCGAACTGCCGCTTACGCCGGATAAAGTACTGACCATCCTGGAACGAAAGAAGGGGGTGAAATGATGGTCCTGCCCAAATTTGAATACAAGAAAGCCAAGAACGTTGCTGATGCAATAGCCCTCTATAAAGCGCCGTAAGGGGAAAGCCGGTATACCTGGCAGGCGGCACCGACCTCATCCCGCTTATCAAGCAGAGATTGTCGGCACCGTCAGCGGTCATCGACCTCAAGGGCATCGATGAATTGAGGTCGGTCGCGAGCAAAGACGGATGGGTCGAGATCGGCGCAAATGTCACGCTGTTCGAGCTCAAAAATAACCCGGTCATCAAGGACAATTTCCCCGCGCTTCATGAGTCTCTCGAAGCTACGGCGTGCGAAACGCTGCAGATGCGCGGAACGATCGGCGGCAATATCCTGCAGGACACCCGGTGCCTCGAGCATAACCAGTCGCTTGAATGGAGGACAGCACGGGGTTTTTGCTTACGGTCCGGCGGGAAAGAATGCAATGTGGTCAAGGGCTCAAAGATATGTTTTGCCAATTATTGCAGCGATAATGCGCCTGCCCTTGTTACGCTCGGTGCAGAAGCAAAGCTGGCAGGGCCCGAAGGGACGCGTACGATAAAGCTTTCCGCCCTCTTTACCGGTGATGCCCTGAGGCCTTTTGCTGTCAATGCAGGGGAGATCCTGACGCACATACGGATCCCTGCAAAGAAGACGAAAGGGGCTTACGAGAAATTGCGGGTCCGGGAATCCATGGACTATCCGCTGGTCGGTGTCGCGGTATCGGCAGCCGGGGCTGGTGCAAAAATATGCGTTGGCGGGGTAGGGCTCCAACCCATGATGTATGAACTTAAGAATGCGGGTATCGAAGCCGGGATCAAGGAGATCGCAGACAAGGCGTCAACCGATGCGAAGCCGGTTGCAAACGCGGTCGTTTCACCGGTATACCGGAAAAAAATGGTCGGGGTCCTGATAAAGAGGGCGGTTAAGAGAGCCATCGGGGAGGGTAAATAATGAAGACGACACGGGTCAATTTCGAGATCAACAACGAAAAGGTAAGCCTCGACGTGCGGCCCTATGAAACCCTTCTCGAAACTCTCCGGGAGCGCCTCGCCCTGACAGGGGCAAAAGAGGCCTGCGGGATGGGTTCGTGCGGGGCATGCACGGTCGTCATGAACGGCGTGCCCGTGAGGTCGTGCCTTGTCCTGACCCCGGAAGCGGACGGCGCGGTGATAAGCGACAATAGAAGGTTTGCGGCAGGATGGAAAACTGCATCCCCTGCAGCAGGCATTCATGGAAAAAGGAGCCGTGCAGTGCGGTTTCTGCACATCCGGCATGATAATGACCGCAAAAGCGCTCCTCGACCGCAACAAAAAACCGACGAAGAAAGAGATAATAAAGACGATATCGTCGAACATCTGCCGGTGTACGGGATATAAGAAGATAATCGAGGCGGTGGAGGACGCGGCGAAAAAGATGTGAAGGCGTAAGGCGTAAGGCGTAAGGCGTAAGGCGTAAGGCGTAAGGCGTAAGGCGTAAGGCGTAAGGCGTAAGGCGTAAGGCGTAAGGCGTAGCTAAGGCGTAAGGCGTAAGGCTTCCATCGACCTGTCCATGATTTTTTGGATGGTCCCTTATTCCGCACAGCGCCGCCGCTATCCTGGCTAAGAAACGATTGCCGGAATCTCAAGATCCCGTCATTCCGGCCTGAAAGCCGGAATCCAGTGTCTTTGTTTTTATGGCGGGTTATTATTCCTTATTTATCGAGACGTTAAAGGTCTTCCCATTTTGTTTAAACATGGTTATAATATGGGTGTGAGACCAGGGAGGTGCAGAACATGAAGATAAAGGTCAAGGTAGATTCGAACCTCAGGATCAAGAATGTTTTCGAGCCTCCGCTGGAAGTCGAACTGAAAGATGAACGAGAATACCTTGAAGGACGTCCTTGGAAAGCTGGCGGAAAAATACCCGTACCTGAGATTTATCGAAAAGGGTGAAATGGGCGATGACCTGCATCATCTCTATCTCAACGGGGAAAATCATTTTTCATTTTCCGAAGGGCTCAAGAAAAAGGTAAGCGAAGGCGACACAGTACGTGTCGAAGCCTATATGGACCCGCTGGCAGGGGGATGATAGAGAAACGTAAATGTAAGGAGTAAATGTAAGGACCGTAAACAAACCGGTCCTTTTTCATTTCTCAATGTAAAGACGCACAGTATTGGTTTTTAGTACTCCGCCTTACTCTTGACGCTTAAATTTTCACGCCGAGCCATTTTTGGGCTGTCCGGTCGATGGTGCCATCCTTTTTCATTTCTTCGAAGCACCCTGTCTACCGCATCGCGCAGAGCAATATCCGTTTTGCGGAAACCAACGCCGTAAAGCTCTTTTCCAAAACCTTCGCCAAGCACGATAAATACATCAGGTCTTTTTGTGATGGTATAGCGGGCGATCACCTCATCCATGACCACCGCATCGATGAGGCCGGATCTCAAGGTCCTTAAGGGCAAGCTGATTATTTCTGTATGCGGCCATATCTTTCAACGAGTTGATGACCTCGGGATCGGACACGATCCATTTCTCGCTTGATGAGCCTCGCTGAAAGCCGACGCTCTTTTGCTTGAGATCGCTTTTGCGGGCAATGTTCGACCCTTTTTTTACGACGATCACCTGGCGGCTTTCAAGATATGGCTGTGAGAAGAGCATCTGCTTTTCCCTCTCAGGGAGGATCGACAAACCGCTCCATACGATATCGACATCACCCGTATTTAAACGGGGGATCGTCTTGTCCCAGGGTATCGGTTTGAACTCGATCTTGAGCCCAATGAGTTCAGCCGCCTTCCGGGCAAGGTCGATATCGAGGCCGATAATTTCTTTGGTGTCACTGTCTCTAAAGGCCATAGGCGGAAACGCATCGTCAATGCCAACCACCATGACGCCTCTTCGCTTTGATCTCATCAAAAGACCGGTCGCACCGGGTCCGGTTTTACCCTGTCCAGATGCGGCAGTGCATAAGATAAGGGTAAGCATCAACACGAACATCGCGTTCATCATTCTCATGGCCAGTCCCCTTTTTATCGTATGGTGTGATGATGGGTTCATTATATCCGACATGAAAATTCTTTGCAATGCACACCGTCAGCGGAACACGTGATCATGTTTTGTCTATCATGGTTCCATAAAGCGTTGATTCGTATACCAGGGTCTCTTTCTGGTTTTCTATAGCGATCTCAAACTTGGCGATCATGCTTCTTTCCTGCCATTTCTTGATAATTGCGTGTATCGTGTCATTGGGATAGAGTTTCGCCCTCAGTTTTGTATGTTCGATCATGCCCACAGGGACACCCGTTGAGATCGGGGTATAAGATCGCGATCAGAAGCCGTATCCCCTGGTTTACCAGTTTGTAGACCGCGTAATCCGGGTAGATCGGGTAATCAGGTATATGGCTCGAAAAATCCGGGTCATTCTCGTCAAGCACCTTAAACAATTCGATCTCATCCGGAAAATCCGGATCATAGAGAGCTTCGTCGATGGTAATATGGCGGTCAGGTAACTTGAGCAATTTGCCGATCTCTTTCCTGGTGAGTTTCATAGCTAAGCCCCCTTTTTTCATGACGATCCATAATCCGCCGTCTGTCGTTATCGCCGCGCGATCCATCATGTCATTTTCACGCAGGTCTTTTTCTGATCATATCCGTGGTCACTTCCTTTTTTCCGATAAGAAGGTTGAGTTTCCGCGAGAGGTCCGCAATGGGAGAAATCACGTCAGGCGGCGTGTATTTGCCGAAGCCTCCGCCGATAAATGCCGTGCCTGAGGGCTTAAGGACCCGCTCTATCGCACGATAATCGATCGTGAAAAGTGAGGGAAAAAAGAGGGCCCCTCTAAAAATCAGGAGGTCGATGCTATTATCGTCGACCTCTCTCAAATGCGGGCCGGTTTCTATGACCGTGATACTGTCGGCATGTCCCTCACGTTTGACCTGTTCGGCATAATATTCTTCATCTGTTCCGGAAATGAGGCAATATAAAAAGAATCACCGATGCCCTGCCGGTGAAGTTCGTGGACCACTCCGCAAAAAGGGCCCACCTCCGCGACAGTGCCGCCGCTTTTGCCGTAGAGCGTCTGCGATATGCCGGGCAAGGTAGGGATAGATATCCTTCCACAGGACATTGATGTCCCGGGCCAATGCGCACATATCTTTTGTTCTCATCTGGCATTGTCGACCTTCTTTATAATATTTTCGAGCTGCCTTAGATCCTCCGTCATGAATGGCCGGTCGGTATAATATATATTTTGGAAATTGCGGATAAATTCCAGAGCAATCCCCTGGATATTTTCGTCGGGGATACGGGCCGCGAATTCCTCAAGACCCTCGGACTCCCCCTTTTGGATAACCCAGGACATTGAGCTTCTTCAGGAAACGATTGAGGACTCTGATCTCGCGGGGGTTTGCCGATCGCGCGAAGGATCCATATCGCTATTATAAGGATATTATTATCAGGACGATCCAGGCATATCGCATGATTCCGGACCTGAGATCGCCAAAAGAAAAAGAAGGTTTTTTGATCTCCGAGAATATTGACCGGGTGATCGATAACTGCCGTTCGAGATTGTAGGTGAGAATTATCCCGTACCAATAATAATTTATGGTATCGAAAAAAAGCTGAATCTTAAGGAAGACCCCTTCTTTGTGAGCGGGCGTGAATGCATCCGGTGACGCAGGGGTCGGATCGTAACGGACCCAGCCTTTGCCGTCGATATAAGCTTCGACCCAGACATGCGCATTTTTCTGCGGGATAAGATAATAATTTCCCATCTCATTATAATATCCTCCCCGATATCCTCCAACGATGCGGGAAGGGATGTCGTCGACGCGCAAAAGAACTGCCATTGCAGATGCAAAATATTCACAATTGCCGGACGGGGAATCAAAGAAGAAACTCTCCAGGGGATTCTTTGTGAGGGGAAGGTCCTTGAGCGTATATCTGTACCTGTCCGAATTCAAATGGTCAAGGATCCTTTTAATGGTCGCCCCGGTATCGTTCTTGACAACAAGGCTTTTCGCGAGCGAGACAATGAGAGGCGATAAATTCCGGGGAAGCTGCAGATGTTTTTCGCGGTCTATGGTTTCCTCGGGAACGGTATCGCTAATAATGGAAAAAACCGTGTATCGAACCCGCTTTTCTATATATGACGGCATGGCGAACGTGAGATCGTCGTACTTCCGTACAGCCCTGAGATCGACATGGACCGGTTTATCAAGGGCAAACAGGGATGAATTTTCGTACGGTTCGAGATATATCGTCTGATTTATACGCTTCCCTGCAGGGCTTCTGCTTTTCGCAGCAGAATGAAAATGTTTGTTCGTTCCTTTCCAGGAAGTCCCGTCGAAATGATCGAGGGTAATGCCCCTCCAGTACAGCAGGGATTCGTCGATCTTATCCATGGTCACCCTGAAAATGATCCTTTCATCTTCCTGAATGTCCGACACGTGACCCAGCCTGACATTATCCGTAAATCCTGACCGTCGCCTTATCCGGCCTGTTAAGAAAGGTGAGGATCGGATAACTGGTGCGGGGGAGTATAATGAACATGAGGCCTGACAATGGTATGGCGAGAACGGGTATCCACAGGCTTTTCGTGATCATTGTCCTTATAGTCTGATTGGTGAGCTCCAGTTCGGGGTCCTGGGAATAAAATGTCAGAAAGATGAGTGACAGGCATAGAAGGATAAAAAAGATGAAGAGATACGCGACGAATGCCATCCCAAGGGTCATAAGGCCGAGGCCGGCAAGCACAAAGAGCGCCAGGGCATATATCTGCATGTAGTCGCGGAATTCTTTTTGTTCCAGAAATTTTATTCCCATCAGCACGAAAAGAATTTCCATGATCTGCCCGATAAGGTCCTGCATATCAAACTGCACAAAAAAATATAAAAGGACAACTACTGATAAAATGGCAAGCAGCCATCGGGGAATATATATCTTCTTGATATCAAGATACACAGACAGGCCCATGGCGGCGAAAAGCAGCAAAGGATAGATGAACGGGATATGACCCGACAATGCCGTAATGCACAGGATGCCGGCAAAATACGTGAAAATATTTACGACCGTGCGGACCTTCAGCTGGGTAAAATTAAGTGATATCATTGTCGGGCCAATAGGTCATGGGCGATAACCTTATCTATGCTGTCATGATGGATGCTTAAGCATCTTCCCTTTCATACATTGCCAGTTCTTTAAGCATGTTGAGCTTGTGAACCCCTGTTATGTCAGGGGGATACAGCCTGCCGTTTATTCTGAGGCCTACAGGTACATTGTTCTTGAGAAGCTGTACGATCGTGTAGGCAACGCAGGAGATGCGTTCCTCAACGTCGCGTATCATGACATTTTCGAATTCTATGACGACCGGCTGATATGAAAGCGATGACAGTTCCTTCGTCTTGAGCTTTCCCGTCTTTGCTGTCGCCTTCCAGTGGATATATTTGATCGGGTCTCCCCGCACATATTCCCTTATCGATACGACATCGGCATCGTAACCGATCGCATCGGATATCTTCTCCCCGCGCGACCTGCGCTCGTTGCGGTAAAGGTTTGCGAGATCGCAGGCCTTTAACCTCGGCAACACGATTATCGTATACGTCTCGTGGAGGGTTTTGAACCGGGTAAAAAAATTGAAGGGGAAAACAGAGGATACGCGGGGATTTTCGATCGTGTGAAGGCCGCGTTCACGAAAAGTGATATTTGTAAATGCCGATGATATGCTTTTTGCCGGTGTGAACGGAAGAAGAACGGAGATCCGGTCCGCTTTAAGGCCGATCAAGAAAGGCGGGCAGCTGCCTGCGCCGGTTTTGCATGGTTATCTTGACCGGTACCTGGCTTCCCGCATACACCTCCTGCGGGAAGTCTATCCCGAGATCGAGCTTGGAAAGGTTGGCCTTTCCGAAAAAACCCGAAATGCTCATAAAGCTGAGCAGGGCCGACACGATAAGGAAAACAAGGTTATTATTGGTATTTGCGGCAGCGATGCCGAGGAAGATAGTGATCGCTATGTAGAAGAAGCCGGCTTTTGATATCTTGATTACAGGGGTGTTGAAACGGTGTCTACGATCGATCGTACAATCTCCCTTTTATTGAGGTTCTCGTACTCTTCCTTGAAAATGACCCGGTGAGGAATTGTATATTCAACGAGGTCCCTGATGTCTTCGGGAATGACGAAACTCCTGTCATGAAAAAAAGCATGTGTCCTTGCCGTGTTTATGATCGTCAAAGCGCCCCGCGTCGATAATCCGGCCGAGAGATACTCGCTCGTACGCGTCGCCTGTATTATGGAAAGGGTATATTCGAGGATCTTGTCCGAAACATGGATGCTGTGGGAGATCTCGTCCTGTATGCGCAATACCTCGTCATGGTCGACGACAGGCTCGATCAGATATATATCCTCCCGCTTGCTGCCTATCTTCAAGATCTCTTTCTCCGCCTGCCGGGACGGATAACCTATGCTTATTTTCATCATAAATCTGTCGAGCTGGGATTCCGGAAGGGGGAATGTCCCGAATTGCTCGGCAGGGTTCTGCGTCGCAATAACACAAAAGATCCTGGGAAGTTTATATGTCTTGCCTTCGATCGTCACCTGCTTCTCTTCCATGGCCTCAAGAAGAGCGCTCTGCGTCTTCGGTGTGGCACGGTTGATCTCATCGCAAAGAACGATATTGTTGAATATCGGGCCCGGATGAAAATCGAATTCACCCGATGTCTTGTTGTAGATGGAAAGGCCCGTAATATCCGTGGGGAGAAGATCACTTGTGCACTGGATCCTGCCGAATGTCAGGCCGAGGGATTTGGCGATCCCTATGGCAAGCGTTGTCTTGCCCAGGCCGGGCAGATCCTCAATGAGCAGATGCCCCCGGGAAAAAAACGAGATCAGGGAAAGGCCAAGCGGTCTTTCCTTGCCCTGCAGATATGTCGCCAGAGAATCCATTATATTGTGGATTCTATTAATATCCATCCCGATCGCCAGGTCTTTGCCATCCATGGAAGCAATTGTAGCATAAAATCCCGTGCGATGGGAATGGGCAGGCCTCAATCAGCGGCTCGCCTTGACAAAACAGCATATTTCAGTTTGAATAGAACAATGGGGACCATTCCGTTATTTCCCGATTTCAAGCCGATAGAGATCGATGACAGGCAGGACATGATAGATATCCTGCGCAGCAATCGGCCCGGGACATCGGAGCTTACCTTCACCAACCTTTTTATCTGGAGAAATCACTATAATTTCCGATGGTGTCTCCGAAGAGACTGCCTTTGCGTGATCGGCAAGGAAAACTCGGGGCCTGATTTTGCCATGGCGCCTGTCGGGCCGTCGGGCCGCATTGATGCGGGCATTGCCCTTCTTGAATGGCTTAAGGAAATCAAAGGGGTGTCCTTGCCTGCCATACAGCGCGCAGATGAAAGTCTCGCCGTCGAAGCATCGGGCTACTCCCGGATTGGCGGTCGAAGAAAGACGGGAACATTTCGATTATGTCTATCTTACCCGCGACCTTATCGAGCTGCCGGGAAATAAGAACAGGAACAAGCGCAACCATATCAACCAGTTTTTCCGGGCATACGAATCGTACGCATACGAAGAACTCAACGAACGCCACATTGAGGCGGCATTGAGCCTTCAGGAAAAATGGTGCCTTTTGAGACGATGCGAAGAAGACCTCAACCTTCTCGGCGAATGGGATGCCATACGCGAGATACTGAATAATTACCAGGCCCTCGAGGTGGCAGGAGCGGTTATTATCGTGGAGGGAGAGGTCAAGGCATTTACGCTGGGCGAGCCTCTTTCCGACGACATGACGCTGATACATATCGAAAAGGCAGACCCCGGCATACCGGGGCTCTATCAGCTTATCAACCAGCAATTTTGTGCGCGCCGGTGGAATGCGGTAAAGTTCATCAACCGTGAACAGGACCTGGGGATTGCCGGGGTTGCGGGAAGCGAAGCTTTCGTATAATCCCGATCATTTCATCAAGAAATACTCAATCACTTTAAAAGGCTAATGACAAAGACATGAAGCCAGGCAAGAACGAAGGGAAGACCGGCATATTTACGATCGATGAGCTGGAGCGCTATTCCCGTCAGATAATGGTGCCGGGGATCGGGATCGAAAAGCAGGAGCTGCTTCGCAAGGCGCGGGTATGCATCGCGGGCGCGGGCGGGCTTGGCTCTGCATCGGCGTATTATCTGGCTGCCGCCGGGGTAGGGCGGCTTAGGATCATTGACCATGACAAGGTCGAGACATCGAACCTTAACAGGCAGATACTTCATTTCACGCCGGATATCGGGCAATTGAAAGTCCTTTCCGCACTCGACAAGCTTGAAAACCTTAATCCCTATTGCCGTGTAGAAGCTGTTCAGGCGGATATAAATGAGGACAATGTGTTCGAGCTTATCGATAATTCAGATATCGTTATCGATGCCCTCGATAATATCGGGACCCGAAGGATACTCAATTTTGCATCGATGCACAGCAGGATACCGCTTATCTACGGAGGGGTGGAAGGATTTTCGGGAATGGCCTCGACATTTATCCCGTACCAGACCCCATGCTTTGAATGCATCTTCTCGCATATTTCCGATGACGAAGAAAGGAAAGGGGTGCTGGGGATGCTGCCCGCAATAATAGGCGCGATACAGTCGCTTGAGGCAATAAGGCTCATCATGAAAGAGACTCCCGCCCTCGCCGGGACACTCCTGTATTTTTCCGGTACCAATATGACATTTCAGCATATAGCCGTGGAGCGAAACCCCCACTGCAGAGTCTGCGGCGTATCCCCGGCAATGACGTGATATTGTAGGTTCTACGTTCTATGATCAACGTTCCATGTTAGAAAAACCTTAACTACAGTTGAATGCCGGGGGATTCGCATCTCAGAACATAGAACGCAGAACCTGTAGAACCCTTCATCCCCATGGCGGGGTGTTCACGGTGTCCTTGAATTCGATAAGGAATGGTTCATCCCATGAAATATGTTCCCTGAATATCTTCCTCAATCTATCGATGCTGTTTGTTGCTTCGGCCTTTATCCCGTACGAGCGGGCGAGTTTCACAAAATCAGGGTTTTCGAGGGACATCGAGCCGCTTATCTGGTAGCGGCTGCGCATGGTATTTTCCAGAATTGCATAGCTCATGTTGTTGTCCACGAATATAACGACAGGTATCTTATATTTGACGATCGTTGCCAGTTCGGCTGTTTGCGGGAGAATGCCGCCGTCGCCGCAGAGCGCCAGACATGGAATATGAGGCCGGGCGATCTTCGCCCCGATCGCAGCGGACAGGGAATAAAATATGGGTGATATCCCTCGCGGCATCAGGAAGCTTCGCTGAAAATAGACCGGAAGATAATACTCGGCCCAGTAGGACGGGATATTAAGGTCGCATACGATCACGGTATCGTCGGGAACGGCATCGCGAATAAGATCAACAATGGCATGACCGGGTTCGGATTGTAAGGCATTTTCCTCCGCATTCTTTTTCTTCTTCAGGGAAGGGAGATCCCAGTCGAAAACCCGGTTGCGCATAATTGAAGAAAGCCCCTCAAGGGCCAGTTCCACATTTCCCTCAAAATAAGCTGCGGCAGGGTAATTTTTATTTATCCACCGTTCGTCGATATCGATATGGATAAGGTCGCGTATCTTAACGCCCCGTCTTTTGGCATCTACATCCCTGAGCCTGGTCCCGGCTGCGATAACGATATCGGCCGAGCTCAAGGATATCGCGGGAAACCCCTTTCGCGATAATATTCCCAAACGAGAAAATGGCGCGGTCACTTACTGTCCCCTTGCCCGCCGGTCGACGTAAGGAAAGGTATCCCCTGTGCACAGATCTCCTCGACAATGGCACCCGCACGGGGATGCATGAGGCCTTTTCCCCCGATAAGGACCGGCTTGAGCTTATGTCTTCAAAATATCGTCTGCAGGCATCGAGGAATCTGATCCAGTCCCGGATGTGATGCCGTGCCGGGCGGTTGGGGCTCATTGTGCGGCGAATAGGGTATTTCCCTGTCGAGAAAAGAAAAAGGGACCGAAACGAGGACCGGGCCCGGGCGGCCTTCGGTGCACCGTTTCAGTGCATTATCGAGAGTATCCCGCAATTGGGCCGGTTCCGAAATGCGAAAAATATCCTTGGTAAAATACTGGAACATGTTTTCGGGATATTCGAGTTCGTGCAGGATCCCCTTTCCGATATCCTTGCGGTCCGTGTCCACATGCAGGATAAAAAGCGGGACATCGTCCGAATATGACTCCATGCATCCCG
>CAWGMJ010000010.1:0-228644 GCA_963823725.1 uncultured delta proteobacterium | reverse complement strand
TCGCAGGACGAGATCGATAAATTATTAGCGGATTTCCTCGGTTAACCAGGACCGTCCAAAAACCTGACACAACAGATTGCCGGAATAAGGTGACTCAACAGAACACCGCTTTATGATGTGCTGATAAAATTTTCGAATTCTTCGATAAAGCCTTGCTGGCCCTTGATGATCCTTGATTTAGCCGATTCAATATCAAACCATTCTACGCGGTCGGCTTCGGGAAATTCGGCAATGTTTCCCGACCGCGGAGGCCATTCCATGGTGAACGTATTGCTTTTCATGGCCGAAGGGTCGCAATCGCCCTCAATCGCCCATGCGGATATGACCTTGCCGCTCGGCTGCCGCCGCGGCGTCAGGGCGATGAAATCTCCTTCCGCCGTGAAGCCGGTTTCCTCTTCGAATTCGCGTATGGCTGCCAGGAGATCATCCTCCCCCGGGTCTATGACGCCTTTGGGCAGACTCCACGCCCCTTCATCCTTTTTCGCCCAGAAGGGCCCGCCGGGATGCACGAGCAATACCTCGGCTGCAGCACCGCGCCGGCGGTACATGAGCAACCCCGCACTTCTTTTTCCTGAAGCAGCTGTCATCTCGTATTGTTGGCCTGATACATTGTAATCGAAATAATGAAGAGTATCCGAATGTTCTCTACTTCCGTATCGACCAGAAGAAGAAGAAACTTCCCATTGCGCTGAATGCTATCGCGAGAATGATCCAGAATGCGAACGGGTGTCCCTGGAAAGGAAAAACGACATTCATGGAGAACGCGCTGACGACAAAAGTCGGGACCATTATGGCAATTGTAATGAATGTCAGTTTCTTCATAAGGATGTTCAGGTTGTTGTTCACAATGGAAACCCGCGCGTCCATCATGCTCGCGAGAATGTTCGAATATATCTCAGCCTGCTTGTAGCACTGTGTATTTTCGATGGTGATATCATCGAGCAGTTCGGTATCGTCCCGCGTAAATCCGATCCTCTGGGTGTAGATCTTCATTTTTTCGATAAGGACCCCATTGGAATTTATCGCATTCTGGTAATAGACCAAGCTCTTTTCCAGCGCAAAAAGGTTCAGGAGATACGTATTTTCCATGGAGGTGCTTATCTTATCTCCCAGTTCGTCGGATACCATGTCGATCACCCGGAGATGCTCGAGGAAACGGAAAATACTGTAGTTGACTATCTTCAGCATGGTCTCCGCAATCCGGCTGACGCGGGAAAATGTCTTGCTGTCGAAGATAGGGAGGTCCTCCGCCATAACGATGATGAGCGTATCTTCAAACAGGAACATGCCCATCGACGATACCAGGAACTCAAATGCATGCTCGGCCTGATAATTTACCGGCGATTTGAGGATTATGGCGACATGATTCGACTCGATCTCGATACGGGAAAGCTCATCGGGGTCAAGTGCGGACAACAGGGTATGCTCATCGAGCTGGTAGCGGTCGATGAGATACCGCCTTTCCGCATCATCGGGGTTGATATAGACGGCGATCCTCTCTTTTTCGCCTATACCTTCGATAACGCGAGAATCGACTATGCTGTAAAGTTTTACCATACGACACTACCATTCTTTGTTTGGATTGATATATCAACTAATGTATCCCATATTCCACGAAAAAACACCCAAATTCTCAACATTACGGGTATTTTTTATTTGTGATGTCTGTCATTGACTGAATAATACGATAGTGTTATATATCGTCATGCACCATCAGGGAGGTGAATCGATGAAAAATTATCTTCTTGCAATAATACTTTTATTTGCCGCAGCGATGTTCATGGCGACAGGCTGCCGAAGCGCTGGATCCGACATCATGCCGGGACAACTGCGTGTCCTACTGCTGCACCGATTCAAAATGCACAAAAAAGAAACAGTCTGAATGTTACTACGATTGCTTAAATTCGTGCAACAATCCCGAAGCCTCAGACCCAGCCCGCCAGGCAAGCCTCCTCCTTCATAAAAAGAACAGATCAGCGCCCCGTTCGCAAAGCGGGGTGCTGATCTGCCGCAATCCAAATTTAAGGCCCGCCTATTTCTTCTTTATACTGTAAAAAACGCTGTTTCCGCCAAAAACCGCCATTTCCCCGAGTTCATCTTCGATCCTGAGAAGCTGATTGTACTTTGCGATCCTTTCGCTGCGCGAAGCAGAACCGGTCTTGATCTGCCCCACGTTTGTTGCAACGGCAAGGTCGGCGATGAATGTATCCTCTGTCTCTCCCGACCGGTGGGAGATAACGCAGGTATATCCCGCGCGTTTTGCCATTTCGATCGTCGTCAGGGTCTCGGTAACGGTCCCGATCTGATTGAATTTTATCAATATGCTGTTGGCAATGCCCTTTTCTATGCCTTCGCCGAAGATCATCGGGTTCGTCACGAAAATATCATCACCGACGATCTGGATCTTTGACGCGCAGCGGTCGGTAAACAGCTTCCAACCGTCCCAGTCATTCTGCGCGAAACCGTCTTCGATCGAGATAATTGGATATTTCGTTATGATTTCTTCGTAAAACTTCATGAGCTGCCCGGCATCCCAGCGTATTTCCGTCTATGGCATATTTGCCGTCCTTGTAAAGTTCGCTGGCAGCGACGTCAAGGGCCAGATATATATCTTTTCCCGCCTTATATCCGGCATCGCCGATCGCTTTTATCAGCGTGTCGAGAGCTTCGGTCGTCGATTTGATCTGCGGCGCAAATCCTCCCTCGTCGCCGACCCCCGTCGAATAACCCTTATCTTTCAGGATCCCTTTAAGGGTATGGAAAACCTCTGCGCCCATGCGGAGCGCTTCGGTGAATGATTCCGCGCCTGCCGGCACTATCATGAATTCCTGAACATCGAGTGAGTTCTGCGCATGCGCCCCGCCGTTTATGACATTCATCATCGGGACAGGTATCTCGCGGCCGCGTATGCCGCCTATATACTGAAAGAGGGATATCCCGAGATAATCCGCCGCCGCTCTCGTTACTGCCATGGACACTCCGAGCATGGCGTTTGCGCCGAGACTGCTCTTATTATCTGTTCCATCCGTATCGACCAGCACCCTGTCGATATATGCCTGGTCGAGTGCATCAAGGCCTTCGACCTCGGGGGCAATGATGTTATTGACGTTCTCGACTGCTTTTTGTACACCTTTGCCCTTGTACCGTTTAGGGTCGCCATCGCGCAGCTCCAGGGCCTCTCTTTCTCCGGTCGATGCTCCGGAAGGCACTATAGCGCGGCCCATCGCGCCGCTTTCAAGGACAACTTCAACCTCAACGGTCGGATTTCCCCTGCTGTCCAGTACTTCCCGTGCATAAACGTCGTATATTGTCGACATGAGATCCTCCTTTTTGTCTGGGGATCGACCGGAACAATATGGTCGATATATCTGCAGAATACCATAGGAACACAAATCCTTCAAATTCTATCCTGTCATGTCCCCGAAAAACCCTGAATAATCGAGGGATTACGAAGCGGGCACGTCGACGTACTTTACTGATCAGGCTTCCATGATATTATTGAGCGCCATGCCGCAAAATACCGCGAGTCCATGGACTGACCAGACCCGATGATACCGAGAACTGGCGAACGGTCGATGCGACCCGGCGTGGGAGTCGGTAAACGCCGATAAGACCAGGCGAACCTGGGGTACAATGAAAAAAGATAATATCTTCTCACGGATCCCGGCCAGTATACCCGATGAAATATTTGAAACGATCGTTCAGAATGAGAATGTAAAGATCGAAAGGATCATATCGGACGGCCATGCGACGCCGGAAGACAGCTGGTATGACCAGGACCACGATGAATGGGTCATTCTCCTTTGAAGGGTATCGCCGAGATACTCTTCGAAAACGAGGGACAACCCGTGACCCTCAAACCGGGCGATCACGTCCTCATCCCCGCATTTAGCCGCCACAGGGTAATACGAACCGACGCCAATCAGCCGACGATATGGCTGGCCATTTATATGAGTAAAGAGTAAATAGTGAGGAGTTAAGGAGTAAAAAAACCGTGAATAGCAGGTTCTTTCCCGCTATTCACGGCTCGTAATATACATTTCTACTCCTTACTATTTACTCCTCACTCCTTACTGTTTTAAATATATTTGCCTGCTATATAATTGCACAGGTGCTCGATCAGCATATCCTTTTCGGAAATGATCGATTTCACGACGTCGCCGATCGAGATAAGGCCGACAAATTTATCATCGTCGAATACCGGGACGTGCCTGTATACGTTTTGCGGTAATAAGGACCATGCAGTCTTCGACGGTTGTATCCGGCTTAACCGTGAACATTTTATCGAGAGGGGTCATGATCTCCGCTACCTTTGTATCGCGGGATGTCTTGCCTTTCAGGATAACCTTACGGGCATAGTCCCTTTCCGATATGATCCCATGTACTTTCGATTTGTCGTCCATGACCATCAGGGCGCCGATCTCTTTTTCACCCATCAGTGCCAAGGCTTCAAAAACGGTATTCTCAGGTGTTACCGACCAGATCTCTTTGCTTTTGTTTTTCAGAATTTCTCGTGCAGTCTTCATATCCCAAAGCCCCCTAAATATTTTTTAATTCCCTTTAAACTCAACAACCTGTCTCCATAAGTATATAAGCAAACCCGGACGCAGGCAAGGTCATTTTGACTCGAATTATCAAAAATAAAGGTCCCTTTCCCCAGCCTCGATCCTTGCAAGCCTTTTTTCTATCTCTTCGCGCATCTTCGGGCTGGGTATCTTGTCGAGATGCATGCGTATCACGTCTTCGCCGGCAGCCCTTGTTTCAGGCGATGCATAGTCCAGGATAAACTCCTTGAAGGTCAGTATCGCATTCGGCTGGCAGATATTCTGGATCTCTCCGGTCTTCGCAAGCGCCATGAACCTGTCGCCTGTCCTCCCCTGGCGATAGCATGCCGTGCAAAAGCTGGGAAGATAGCCCGATTTGCAGACGCTCAGGAGCATTTCATCAGTCGCTGCGGTTGTCTTCCACCTGGAATTGCCCGTATGCCTTCACCTCCGGTTTCTCTATATCCTTGTGATAACCGCCGACGCCCGTGCATGACCCTGCACTGATCTGCGATATTCCGACGGAGATGACCTCATCCCGAAATCCGGCCGGTTCCCGCGTTGACAGGATCATTCCCGTGTAGGGGACGGCGAGCCTGATAATTGCGACCATCCGCTTGAAATCATGGTCGTTTACAAGATAGGGGAATGATTCGAAATTGATGCCTTCGGCCGGCCGTATCCGGGGACCGATATGGTATGGCACCCGACACCGAAACGCTCCTCGAGATGAAGCGAATGCAATAAGAGTCCGAGGACTTCGAATTTATAGTCGTATAAGACCAAAAAGCACGCCCAAACCGACATCGTCGATCCCCCCTGCATTGCGCGGTCCATTGCAGTCGTGTGCCAGTCATAATCCTTTTTGGGGCCGGAGGGGTGGCATTGTTTATATGTCTCGCGATGATATGTCTCCTGGAAAAGGATATATGTGCCTATGCCCGCTTCTTTTAGCCTGCGGTAATCCTCGACGGTGGTTGCTGCAACATTTACGTTAATGCGGCGGATGGCTGCCCGTCGATTCCTTGACCGAATAGATCTTCTTCATCGCATCAAGGACATAGTCGATCGGGCAATTTTCCGGGTCTTCGCCGACTTCGAGGGCAATGCGCTTATGCCCCATCGCCTCGAGGGCAATTACCTCACGCTCCATCTCTTCCATCGTGAGCCGCTGCCGGGGTATCTCATTATGCCGCCTGTACCCGCAATAGGTGCAATTATTAATGCAGTAATTGCTGATATACAGGGGGGCGAACAGAACGAGGCGCTGTCCGTATATCTTTTCCTTGACCTCGCGGGATGCGCTGAAAAGGGCATCCTCGGCATCTCCGACGGCGGCATGAAGAAGCACCGCGGTCTCGTAAGGGGACAGGCCTTTTGCCTCCCGCCCCTTTTTTATGATGTCGAGGACTTCTGCGTCCGAAGCGCCCCTTGCCTTTTCCAGAATTTCATGTATCTTTGCTTCATCAATAAAATCGGCCCGCTGTGCCTGGTCGTTCTTGTTCATGTGCGGCGGCCTCCGTCATTAAGTATATTGCGCGGGGTATCAAAAGTAAAGAACGCCTGAAGATCCCTATTGTTCAACATTTTCAAGCACCTGCCGGACCTCGGGGAAGGGCTTTAAGGCCCTGTCCAGGATCCCCATCACGTGGGCGATCAGCACCCCATAATTGACGATCGGTATCCCGGCATGCTCAGCCACCATTATCCGGTGAAGCATCTCCTTCCGGTTTATCATACATGCCCCGCAATGTATGATCAGCTTGTACTGCGAGAGATCTTTCGGCAATTCAAGGCCGCTAACCCACGCATAATCCAGCGGCCCTCCCACGAGCTGGTTGAGCCAGCGCGGTATTTTCACCGTTCCTATATCGTCCTCGACCCGATGATGCGTGCATGCCTCGGAAACAAGCACCCTGTCGCCGGGTTCAAGGTCGTCTATGGCCTTAACACCCTTGACAAGTGCGGCAAGATTTCCCTTGTGCCGTGCGAAAAGTATCGAAAAGGAGGTCATGGGAACATCTTTGGGCGTATCTGCGGCCACCTTATTAAAGGCCTGGGAATCTGTGACAACGAGCCGCGGCTTATCCTTGAGCATGGCGAGGGCTGCTTTCAATTCCCGTTCTTTTACGACGTAAGCCATGGCGTCGTTGTCCAGGATGTCGCGGATGGTCTGGACCTGGGGAAGGATAAGCCTTCCTTTCGGGGCGGCAAGGTCGATCGGGACAACGAGCACGACCGTGTCACCGGGGGAAATAAGGTCGCCGAGGATCGTCGGGTTCATGAAGTCCTTCGGGGCCTCTTTGATCATGGCCATCTTGAGCTCATCAATGCCTTCCCGGTTAAGGGCGCTTACCTCGAGAACGGGCAGGCCCGTGCGGAAGACAGCTTCATCGGGCGTATACCGGGGATGCTGATCGATCTTATTGATGACAATGATAACAGGCACCTTGTTATGCCTCGCCTTCGCGATTATGTCTTCCTCAAATTGCCCGAAACCATGTGCGGGGTCAACGACAATGAGCATGAGGTCCGTCTTGTTGAGAACGCCGAGGGCCTTTTCGATCCTGAGCCTGCCCAGTTCGCCGGTATCGTCAATACCCGCCGTGTCGATGATCACGACCGGCCCGATCGGCAGTATCTCCATAGATTTGTAGACGGGGTCTGTGGTCGTGCCGGGGACATCGGAGACTATCGCGATGTTCTGGTTTGTCAGGGCATTTATGAGGCTCGATTTACCGGCATTGCGCCTGCCGAAGATCGCAATATGAAGGCGGCTTCCCCGCGGTGTCTGATTAAGTGCATCCGTCATTTTTTCTCTTCCTGCCTCTTTATCTTTTTTGATCCCGCTATGCCCGGCCGCGTCAATTCGCGGGACTGGAAAATAACCTCGATCTCTTCCGGCGTGAAGCACCCTGCCTCAACGGCAGCCTGGCCGATCGTTTTTCCCCCGGCACACGCGGCACGGGAGATCTCGGAGGCCCTTTCGTGCCCGATGTAGGGAGAAAGCGCCGTTGCAAGGCACAGGCTTTCCTCGAGCCATTGCCTGCACCGCTTTTCATCTGCGGTTATCCCGTCCACAAGATGTGTACGGAAGATCGATACCGCATTGATCATGATCTTAAGCTCCGTCAGGAGGTCGAATGCGATGAGCGGCATAAACGCATTGAGCTCAAGCTGCCCGGACGATGCCGCAAGGGTGATCGCATGATCGAGGCTCATGACCTGGAATGCAACGCTCGTCGCCATTTCGCTGATAACGGGGTTTGCCTTGTCGGGCATGATCGAAGACCCTTCCTGGACAACGGGCAGTTTTATCTCGGCCAACCCTCCCCGGGGGCCCATGGAAAGAAGCCGCATATCCGAGGAAACCTTTGCCAGATTCACGGCGGCCGCTTTAACGAGCGCCGAGACTTCGGCGAATACGTCGGCATTCTGCGTGATATCGACCATGTTCTCCGCCCGCGCCACACCGAGCCCTGTAATATTCTGCAATTCCTCGATCGCATACGCTATATATTCACGACGGGCATTAAGGCCTGTTCCAATGGCCGTGCCGCCCAGATTAACCTGCCTCAGCCGTTCCTCAACCTTGAAAAGCCGCCACCTGTCGCGGGCGAAGGCCTCCGCATAAGCACCAAACTCCTGGCCGAGCAAGATCGGGACAGCATCACGCATCTCCGTCCTGCCGAGCTTTAAAATGCCTGCAAATTCCCGTTCCTTGTTCTGGAGCGATCCCTGGAGGCGGGCAACATTTTCGCTCGAGCGTTATGTACGAGCCGGATAGCGGCGATTTTCAAGGCCGTCGGGTATACGTCATTTGTTGACTGCGAGAGATTGACGTGATCTAAGGGATGGACCACGACGGTAATCCCCTTTTTGCCCCCGAGGATCTCGATGGCCCGGTTGGCCAGCACCTCGTTCATGTTCATGTTGGTCGAGGTCCCGGCCCCTCCCTGAAACGCATCGACAACGAACTGATCGGCAAATGCCCCTCCGGCCACTTCCTTTGCGGCAGCGACGATAGCTTCGCCTATCCCGGCATCGAGAAGCCCGGCACGCATATTCGCCAGCGCGCAGGCCTCTTTCACCTCAGCGAGCGCGGTGATCATCTCGGCGGGCACGCGAAAGGCGGAAACGGCAAAATTCCTGAGCGCCCTTTGCGTATGAATGCCGTAATAGGCCTCGGCGGGACTTCCATTTCACCCAGCATGTCTTTTTCAGTCCTGAAATTACTCATCGCATCCTTGTTATAAACTGTGCCAGGGAAACAATCAAGCAAACCAAAATCGAAAATTGACCTGTGTCAATGACATCCGGCACAGCCCGTTTTATGCTAAGAATAAAAAGGAGGATCAACATGAGCGAAAACTTTATCGCACTTGAAAATGAAACGCGGCCCTTCGATCTGAAGGACATGGCAGCCTACCAGGACCATTCGGTTGTCAGCCGGGAGATCATCCGGAAACCGTCCGGGACCATGACCATTTTCGCATTCGACGAAGGTGAGGGCTTGAGCGAACATACCGCCCCGTTTGACGCCGTGGTCTATCTCCTGGAAGGCGAAGCCAGGATAACGATCGACGGCAAACCGCATACGGTGAAAGAAGGGGAAATGATCATTATGCCGGCGAATAAGCCTCATGCCCTGAAAGCTGTGACCCGTTATAAAATGCTCCTTGTCATGATCAAGTAGCGGAATTAGCATAAGCAGCGGAAGATCCGGATTATTTTTATAGCATCCTGCACCGTCCGGTCATTCAATACCGGCGGTGCAGGAGTTTCTGGCCAGGTTAAAACTTATTTCGCGGCGTATAATGGGTATGCAGCAGATGATGCGATTTTTCGCCCAGCGGCTGACCGAGAAATTCTTCATAGATCTTTTTGATAGACGGGTTTTCATGGGACTTCCTGAGTTTCAGGCTGCAGTCCTCATCATAAAGGGCCTTTGCCCTTAAGATCCTGATCTCGTTCGTAACCGGGATAGGCTGTCCGCCTCCTCCCACACACCCGCCCGGGCATGCCATGACTTCAATAAAATGATAATTGGCCTCGCCGCTTTTTATCCTGTCGAGGAGTTTGCGGGCATTGCCGAGCCCGTGGGATACGGCAACTTTCACATCACCAATGCCTTCGACAGGCACTGTCGCCTCTTTGATGCCTTCAAGGCCGCGTACCGCCGTGAATTCGACATTTTCAAGGACCCGGCCTGTCGCTACTTCATAGGCCGTCCTCAACGCCGCTTCCATAACACCGCCGGTTGCACCGAAGATCGTAGCTGCTCCGGTATATTCGCCCATCGGGTCGTCATAATTTTCATCGGCGAGATTTTCAAAATCAATGCCTGCCTGTTTGATCATCTTGGCAAGCTCCCGCGTCGTCAGAACATAATCGACATCTTTATAACCGCTGTCGTACATTTCAGGACGGTTGCACTCAAATTTCTTGGCCGTACACGGCATGACCGATACAACCACGATGCTCTTCGGATCGATGCCTGCCTTTTTGGCAAAATACGTCTTTGTCAGGGCGCCCAGCATCATATGGGGAGATTTGCACGTGGAAAGATGATCGAGCAGTTCCGGGTAGAAATGTTCGATAAACTTGATCCAGCCCGGGCTGCAGCTTGTGATCATCGGGAGGACGCCGCCCTCCTTTACACGCTTTAACAGTTCGGTCCCTTCTTCGAGGATGGTCAGGTCGGCGGCGAAATTCGTATCAAAAACACGGTCAAAACCCAGTTTGCGGGCCGCGGCCAGCATTTTGCCGGTAACAAGGGTACCCGGAGGATAGCCGAATTCTTCACCTAAGGCCGCCCTTACCGCAGGCGCATCCTGGATCACAACAAATTTGGACGGGTCGTGAATGGCCGCCCACACGTCATCGATATATTCTTTTTCCGTGATCGCCCCGACGGGGCACACGATCGAGCACTGTCCGCAATTGGTGCATGCGACATCATTGATATCGCGGTCAAAGGCGGGCTCGACCCGCATCTCAAATCCCCTCCCCTGCATAAAAAGGGCCGTTACAGACTGTATTTCCTGGCAGACCGTGACACACCGCCTGCACAGGATGCATTTGCTCTGGTCGCGCCGTATGGAGGGCGACGATTCATCAATTCTGCCGCCCGACTTTTCCCCGGTAAACCTGATCTCCCGGATACCGAGATCGTATGCAAGGGACTGCAGATCGCAGTGAAGGTTCTTTGCACAGCTCAAACATTCAAAAGGATGGTTCGACAGGAGCATTTCAACGGAAAAACGCCGCGCCTTGCGGACCCTGTCTGTATTTGTATATATTGCCTGGCCTTTGGCGACCGGTGAAACGCAGGCCGCCTGAAGCGTACGGTTTCCCTCGATCTCGACAAGGCAGACCCTGCATGCGCCGATTGCCTGGACTTCGGGCAGATAGCACAATGTCGGTATATGGATATCTGCGGCCCTTGCCGCATCCAGTATGCTTGTCCCTTCTTCGACCTCTATCGGACGTCCGTCAATTGTAAGGCTGATCATCATATAGACACGCTCCTTAATTTATCCTTTATTCGCTTGTCCTCACATAGCAATGGAGACATCTCTTTGCTTCTTCAACCGCCGCCTTATTATCATAACCGAGGACAACCTCATTGAAATTCCGGTCGCGCTTTGATACCGGCAGGTGAGGCATTTGTGTCTTGCCCATCTCTTTCTGATATGCCGCCTCATCATAGGTAACGGTCATGTTGATGAGTTCGTCACGGAATGCATTGGGCGCCTCGCCGTCTCCGCCTAAGAATTTGTCGATCTCCATCGCGGCGATTCTTGCCGTCGCCGATTGCTTCGACGACCGTCGCGGGGCCCCTGACATTATCGCCTGCTGCGAATATGCCCTCGGCTGCCGTGGCGAGTGTCTTCATGTTCACTTCGACCGTTCCGGCCTTGTCCGCCTTTACCCCGTCCCCATTCATCCATGACAGGTCGGGAACCTGGCCGATAGCGGCAATGATCATGTCCGCATCAACAACAAAGTCAGACCCCGTAATAGGCTCGGGTCTGCGTCTGCCGCCCGAGTCGAACTTGCCAAGGAGCATGCGCGCGCATGAAATTCCGGCAACCTTGCCGTCTTTTTCCACGATCGATTTAGGGGCCACCAGCGTATGGATCTTGACGCCTTCAACCTCTGCCTCGTCTATTTCCTCAACGTATGCAGGCATATCCGATCTTTCGCGCCTGTACAGGATCGACACGTCGCTTGCTCCGAGCCTGTAGGGCTGCCCGCGCGGCATCTATTGCCACATTGCCGCCGCCTATAACGACGACCTTGCCCTCGACCTTCGTGGTGCTGCCGAGATTTACATCCCTCAAGAAGGTCACGCCGTCGAGCACGCCTTTTGCCTCTTCTCCCGGAACATTCAGTTTCTGTCCCTTGTGCGCACCGGTTGCCAAAAGAATTGCACTGTATCCATCCTGGAACAGCTTTTCGCTCGTTATATCTTTTCCAAAAGCCATATTGTACTTGATCTCGACGCCGAGGTCCGTGATGGCTTTTATCTCATTGTTCAATACATCGCGGGGAAGGCGGTAATCGGGGATACCGACTGCCAGCATTCCGCCTGCCACGGGCAGTGACTCGAAAACTGTCACATTGTAGCCTTTCAGGGCGAGAAAATACGCGCCTGCAAGCCCGGCGGGCCCTGCGCCGATCACGGCGACCTTTTTGTCCTTCGGCTGCTTCTACCTGGGGTTTATAGCGGGGATATGACGCCATGTCGACGTCTGCCGCGAAACGCTTGAGCGAGCAGATCGAAACCGGGGCATCTATCTGGGCACGGCGGCATTTTGATTCGCAGGGATGTACGCAGACCCTTCCCAGGGTGGCAGGGAACGGGTTCGATTCCTTAATGACCGCGATGGCCTCTTTCATTCTGCCTTCGCTTATCAGGGTTACGTAGCCCCATGCGTTCTGGTCGGCGGGGCATGCGTTCTGGCACGGCGCATCGAAGAGGGCGCTGCACACGCCTGCGCGGCAATGCTTGTCTTCGATATGTTCCATGTATTCATGTTTGAAATATCTCAGCGTGGAGAGGATCGGGTTGGGTGCAGTCTGACCCAAGCCGCACAGCGCCGCATCCTTGATGCGCGTCGCAAGCTCAACAAGATCATCGATATCTGACAGTTTTCCCTCGCCGTGGGTTATCCTTTTGAGGATCTCGAGCATCCTCTTCGTGCCGATACGGCACGGCGGGCATTTACCGCATGATTCATGCTGGATAAAGTCGAGGAAGAAACGGGCGAAGTCAACCATACAGGTATCTTCATCGGCCACGATAAGACCGCCGGACCCGACGATCGCACCGAGTTCCGCGACTGATTCATAATCAACCGGGGTGTTCAGGTGATTGATCGGGATACATCCTCCCGAGGGTCCTCCCAGCTGCGCGGCTTTATATTTTTTGCCGCCCTTGATGCCTCCGCCGATGTTAAAGACTATGTCGCCGAGCGGCGTACCCATCGGGACTTCGACAAGGCCGGTGTTATTGACGGCGCCGGCAAGGGCAAATACCTTCGTTCCCTTGCTCTTTTCCGTTCCGTACTGGGCATACCAGGCCGCACCGTTATTGATAATTGCCGCTATATTTGCATATGTCTCGACATTGTTAAGAAGCGTCGGGGCATTGAAAAGGCCTTTGACAACCGGGAAAGGCGGCCGCGGCCGCGGTTCGCCGCGTTTACCTTCTATCGATATCATAAGGGCGGTTTCTTCGCCGCAGACAAAAGCGCCGGCGCCGATACGGATCTCAAGGTCGAAATTAAAACCTGTTTCCAGGATATCCTTGCCCAGGAATTTGTATTCCCGCGCCTGTCCGATCGCCCAGTTGAGACGGTCGATGGCAAGCGGATATTCCGCCCTGACATAGATATAACCCTGCTGGGCGCCGATCGCATACGCGGCTATTGCCATTGCCTCTATGACGCTATGCGGGTCGCCTTCGAGAACGCTGCGGTCCATGAAAGCGCCGGGGTCGCCTTCATCGGCGTTGCAGACGACGTATTTCACGTCTCCCGGCGACTGCAATGCAAATTTCCATTTGAGGCCGGTCGGGAACCCGCCGCCGCCGCGGCCGCGAAGACCTGATTTCAGGACCTCTTCGACGACCTCTTCCCTCGTCATCGAGGTCAGGGCCTTGCCAAGGGCCATATAGCCGTCCCGGGCGATGTATTCTTCGATATTCAACGGGTTGATGACACCGCAATTGCGCAGGACGATCTTGATCTGGTTCTTGAAGAAATCGATCTCTTTCATCGAAGGGATGATTTTAGCCGTCGTTGCTTCCTTTATAAAGCAGACGTTCGACGATCCTTCCCTTGAGCAGATGCTCGGTAACGATCTCTTCGGCGTCTTCAGGTTTTAGTTTCTGATACAGGACACCTTCCGGATAAACAAGTGCGAGAGGGCCGATGTCGCACGAACCGATACAACCTGTCTCGATGACTTTGATCTCATTCTGCAGACCCTGCTCGACGATCTTATTGACGATAGCATCCCTGATCTGGCGGCAGCCGGATGAGACGCATGCAGCTCCTGCACATACCAATATGTGAGCGCGAGATACCTCCATGATTAACCTTCCTCCTTACTCATACTTTTTGAGTATATCGACAAGATGCGGCGATTTCACACGCCCATATACATCTTCATTGACCAGCATTGCAGGCGCAAGGCCGCATGCACCGATACAGCGCACAACATCAAGGGAATACCGGCGGTCTTCGGTTGTCCCGCCTACCTTGATCCCGAGTTCCCTCTGGGCTTTGTCGAGGACTTCCTGGGAGCCTCTGACATAACATGCCGTGCCAAGGCATACCTTGACGCTGTTGCGTCCCTGAGGCACGGTGGAGAAGAAATTGTAAAATGTTATGACGCCATAGACCTCATTGAGAGAAACATTCAATCCCTCAGCAACCATTTCCTGCACACGTCTGGGAAGATATCCAAACAGGTTCTGCGCCTTGTGGAGGACCATGATCAGATCTTCCCCTTTGCCCTTATGCTGGTTTATCACCTCTTCCAGCCGGGGATAAAGCTCTTCCTCCTGAACCTCGGCGCACTGACATTGTTTTTCTTCCGACATCGTAATTCCTCCCTCAGAGTGACCTGATTATTTTAAATTAGCCCGGCAGAACTTTGCCGTCCACAGCACTCCGTTTATAGTAATGTGTATGGAGAAGTTTGTGGGACTTCTCCGAATTTGGTTTCTCAAGAAACTTTTCGTATACCGCCTTCACCTCCGGGTTTTCGATGCGAACGCCTCATGGGAAGACTCCTGTCCTCTTCGTAAAGAGATTCGCCCCTGCGTGCGCGTTTTGCCATATTGCTGCCCCATGACTGCCCGCCGCCGCCCACACACCCTCCGGGACAGGCCATCACTTCGATAAACTGATATTCAGATTTGCCGTCTTTGGCCAACTGGTCCTGTACTTTATCCAGACAGGGCCCTCGCCTGGCCGCAGCTGTGCGCAACCGCAACCTTGACCTTCGTGCCTTCGATATCTATCTCGGCCTCTTTTATGCCTTTTAAGCCCCTGACAGGCGTGATCTCGACATTCTCGAGCTCTTTGCCCGTCACGAGTGCATAGGCGCTCCTTACAGCCGCCTCCATAACGCCGCCTGTAGCTCCGAAGATCGTGGCCGCGCCTGTGTATTCACCGAGGATCGGATCGGCGTGTTCTTCGGGCATTTCCTTGATATCGATGCCCGCTTCACGCATCATCCTGCCTATCTCCCGGGACGTCAGGACATAGTCCACATCCCTGTATCCGCTGGCATTCATCTCGGGACGCTGGCATTCAAACTTTTTCGCCGTGCAGGGCATGATGGAAACGGAAACAATTTTGGCGGGGTCTATCCCCTTTTCATCGGCATAGTAAGTCTTTGCAAGCGCGCCAAACATCTGCTGGGGTGATTTTGCCGTCGACATATGCGGTATCATGTCATGAAAATATGTTTCCATGAATTTTATCCAGCCGGGGCTGCAGGAGGTAATGAGCGGCAGGTTCTTCCCTGAGGTAAGCCTGCTGATAAGCTCCGTTCCTTCCTCCATAATGGTGAGGTCGGCCGCAAAATTCGTATCGAGAACGGCATCAAAGCCGAGCCGCCTTAAAGCCGCGTGCATTTTCCCGCTTACGAGCGACCCGACAGGCATGCCGAACTCTTCGCCAAGCATGACACGGACCGCGGGCGCTTCCTGGACCACAACGAATTTATCGGGGTCGTGGAGCGCTGCCCACACTTCTTCTGTTGCGCTTCTCTCGTATAACGCCCCTACCGGGCAGTGTACGACGCACTGTCCGCAATTGATGCAGACGCTGTTGCCAAGGCCCGCATCGAAGGCGGTTGAAATGACCGTATCCGAGCCCCTGTGATTGACGGCGAGGGCATGGACGGTCTGGACATTGCTGCAGACCTGAAGGCAGCGCCCGCAGAGTATGCATTTATTCGGGTCACGTACGATCGAGACGCTTGAATGATCGATCGGAAGCTTTTCTCTGGATCCCGTATAATCGAGGACATTAATTCCGACCGTCGAAGCAAGCTGCTGTAATTCACAATTATTATTCTTAACGCATGTCAGGCAGCTCGTGTCGTGATCGGAGAGGATCAGCTCGACAAGCTGTCTGCGCGTCGCCATTACCCTCGGCGTATGGGTCTTTATCTTGAAGCCCTCGCCGACAGGCGTCATGCATGCCCTTTTTAAGCCCGGCAGGCCTTCTATTTCAACGACACAGATACCGCACTGTCCTCCCGGCGGGAGGTCAGGGTGATTGCACAGTGTGGGTATCGTGAAACCTGCTTTCTTGGCGGCCCACAGTATGTTCGTGCCGTCGGGCACCTCTATCTCAACATTATTTATTGTCGCCTTTATCATATATATTAACTGCCTCCTGAGATGTTATACAGTCGCTGGCACCCGGCCGTAGACCTCGTCCTTAAAATATTTGAGGGAACTCGAGATCGGAAGGTTAAGGGATTGTCCCAGCGGACAGAATGACGTGTCCCGCATTACCTCTGATATCTTCACCATTTTTTCGATATCCCCGGTTTTTCCTTTGCCTGCGGCAATACGGTCGATTATCTCGACAAGCTGTTTTGTGCCGAGGCGGCACGGAACACAATGACCGCACGATTCGTGCTTGAAGAAATGAAGCACGCTTTGCAGCATATCAACGATGTCCGTACGCTCGTCCATGACGAGGATCGCACCTGAACCAAGGACAGCTGCGTATTCTTTAAGATTTATAAAATCCATCTGCGCATCGAGCATCTCCGGTCCGAGAAAAGCACCGGCTGCCCCGCCGACGAGCGCACCCTTGAATTGCTTGCCGGCCTTGATGCCGCCCGCATAGTCATAGATGATATCGCGTAGTGTCGTGCCCATCTCGGCTTCGATCAGACCGGGTGTCGCAACATTCCCGATGATCGTGTAGACCTTGGTGCCGGGACATTTGTCTGTCCCGTAACCCCGGTACCATGCGGCACCCTGCCGGATGATCTCCGGGACATTTGCCAGGGTTTCGACATTGTTGACCACCGTCGGTTTTCCCCACAGGCCTTCCGTTACCGGATATGGCGGTTTGTTGCGTGGGTGGCCTCTTTTGCCTTCGAGCGATTCGATCAGCGCGGTCTCTTCACCGCATACGTAAGCTCCGGCGCCTTTCATCACGGCAAGGTCGAAGTTAAAACCGCTCTCAAGGATATTATCACCGAGGATGCCGTATTCGCGGGCCTGCTGAATGGCCTTTTCGAGACGTTCGATCGAAAGCGCATATTCGCCGCGGATATAGATAAACCCTTTCGAACCTCCGAAGGCATACGCTGCGAGCATCATGCCCTCGATAAGCTTATGCGGATCGCCTTCAAGGATGAGCCTGTCCTTGAATGTTCCCGGCTCGCCTTCGTCGGCATTGCAGATGATGTATTTCGGATGCCCCGGGGCTTTACTGGCAAATTCCCATTTCATCGCGGTCGTGAACGCTGCGCCGCCCCTTCCGACAAGGCCCGAATCCTTTACCTCTTTTATTACCCCTTCGGGTTTGAGTTCGGTGAAGGCCCGCTCGATCGCCTCATAGCCGCCTGCGGCGATATATTCGTCAATATTTTCGGGATTGATAACACCGCTGTTCTTAAGCACGATCCTGGCCTGTTCTTTGAGCAGACCGGTCTTTTCCTTGCGGACGACCTGCTGCCTTGGCATCTCGGTCATCATGAGACGCTTTACCGGCCTTCCCTTGAGAAAATGCTCCTCAACGATCTCGGCGGCATCTTCGGGCTTGACGTTGGCATAATAAAGGCCTTCGGGATAAACGACAATGACGACGCCCTGTCCCGTAGCGCCGATGCTGCCCGTCTCAAGTACGGCTATTTCACCCGAAAGTCCCTGTTTATTGATCTCGTCGACCAGCGCTTTTTCAACCGCCCTGGCTCCCACCATGATGGTTCCTGCGTCAATACTGATCAGTACGTGGTTTCTTACGAGGTTCATATCTCTTTTCTCCTCTCGTCAAGGATGGAATCGACCTTCTCGGGTGTGAGATTGCCGAACATCTCTTCGTTTAGCATCATGGCCGGCGCGACACCGCAGACTCCAAGACAGCTTGTTGTTTCCAGCGTGAATGTGCCGTCTTTTGTCGTACCTCCAATATCCACTTTGAGCGAGGTTTTAAGATAATCGAGAAGTGAACGGGACCCCATAAGATGACACGGGGGAGATTCACACAGTCGGATAATATTTTTCCCGCGTGGTTTGAGGCTGAACATCGTATAAAAACTGGCTACACTGTGAACATAACTATACGGGACGTTCAGGTAATCCGCGCAGGCCTCGATATCCTCTTTTGCAAGATATCTCTGGGGATTGGTATCCTGAAGATCGTGCATGATATAGAGTATATTGCTGAGGTTGGGTTCAAACTTCTTAAGAATAGCTTCTCTGTCCAAGCCGGCCTCCTTATATGACTTAGATGGCAAACTCTGATACGGGCTGCCCATTGACGACATGCTCTACAACCACCCTTTTTGCCTTTTCAGGATTCATGTTCCCATAGACGACGGTGGGTTTGCTTTCCTCAAATACCTCCACCATCGGCTCCTGTGAAGCCAGGCCTTTTTCGCCTGTCTGCGTGACGATAACATCCGTCAAATTCCTTTTCCCAACTTCCTCGACAAATGTCTTGAGGACGTCCCGTGCACCGGCCGCGATCCCGCTCGTGCCCATGCCGACAACGATCCTTATCCTTGCCTCTTTCTGCCTCAGTTCGACATCTTTTTGCGCTTTTTCCCTTATTTTTTTCAGCTCTTCAAGATTCATCTCATCGCCTCCTTATGGTGTTAACAATCTATATAAAATCACAGATGTTCGTCAAGATATTTGCTCAAGAAACCAATGACTTCCGGATGATTGAGCGGCACTCCGTCAAGCTCGTGCCTCCACTCGGCGGTATCCAGAATAAAGTCTTTCCCATCGACCGAATAATGCAGGTCGAAGTCGATCTCGGGGTGGCTCACAATGAGCACAAAAAAGGTGTCCCTGATATTCCCCAGCGGCGGCAGGTCGGGATGCCGGGAATCGAAGGTCGCCACTATCTTCGTTCCAACCCCTTTGGTGCTCGTCAAGGCAAATGACCCTCCTGTCGTTTCCGCCGTACCTTTCAATAATGGTATCCCGAGGCCCACTTTTCTCCCGGTTTTTGTCGAGAAGAACGGGTCCTGGACTTTCTTTGCCATTTCAACATCCATGCCGGAACCGTCATCCGATATCGTAAGGCTCATCACGGATGTCCGGGGATCTTTCTTAACGGCTATCGCAATATGCTGCGCTCCTGCGGTTACTGAATTCATTACTATATCCATAATATGTGAGGAAATATCCTCCATCATGATCGTTAGTTCCCGTTAAGGCATCGCCCTGTTCTCGTGTTCCTCTCACCCATAAGCTTCAGGGCAGTTCTCGATACCCCCGCAATCGGGCGTGTCCATGGACAGAACGGTCCTTCGCCGTCCGATATCATCCGGGTAATGGGCATCCGAGAAGGTTACGAACGGTATTCCCTGCTTCATTATAAAAGGCTTGAGTTCACCAGCCCTGTCAATATCGCGGACCTCCAGGGCATCGAGCGCGATATTAGCCGGGATAAACCCGAGCTGGCTTATTATGCTGAATGTCGGGCTGTCTATGTGAGATGCGATGGCAATGCCTCCATGCGCCTTTATCCAGGATGCCGCGTCCTCAACCGAGATGCCGGCCGAATTTATCAGCAGCCTGTCCTCGCTCCGGACAATATTATCCTCCGTATCCACGACAACCTGGTCGCCCCAGAACTCCGTATCGTTGGGCACGTCCGGCAGAAGATCGTAGATCATGGACTGCAGCTCGCGGGCACGTTCATACTCATTGAATACGGCGAGAAGATGGATCTCCTCCTGGGTCTGCAGTTCCATACCGCTTAAGACAATAAGCCCGCTGCGCTCGCCGAGCTCTTTTACATACGGTGCGTTTTCAGCCATATTATGATCGGTAACGGCTATAATATCGAGCCTCGCTTCGCCGCGCCTTCTGCACGATGACCCTTGGCGACATGTCAAGGCATCCGCAGGGCGAGAGGACTGAATGTATATGCAGGTCACAGGCAAAATCAGGCAACCCCCTGGCCTCTCTTCAATACGTTGTATATCAATGCGGAAAGCTCGAATGCCGACGGGCTCCCCTTAAGGACTGCTATTCCCTCTTCCCTGGCTTTTTCGAGGAACGCCTCTTCGAGTCCAAGATTGCGCGGTATGATGATGGCTGACACGTCTTTCAGCTTCGCTACACCCAGGATATTAATATGACGCTGTATCGTTATCCATACGGCATCGTCCCCGATATTTGCAATTACGTCGGAGAGCAGATCCGAGGTATATCCTGAGCCTGCCTGCCTGTCGAGATTGATATTACCGGTAAGCACCTCGAGACCAAGAGCTTCCGCAAGTTCTCCAACGGTCATTTCTCCTCCCCCCTTAATAATGTATCATCATAAATGCTTAACAATACCTGTTATTCAATGCTGATCATTCCCCGGACCGTTCTTCTTCGATCCATCGCTCATCGACGGCGGGATGATCCGGGCGAGATCGAGTATCTCCTCCGCAAGCGTCTTGACCTTTTCACGAAGTTTGATCACGCAATCGGATTCGTACGCTATACCCCGGATGATATCCTCGGCAAGGGCGCGGCAGCTCGGCGACCCGCAGGCGCCGCAATCGAGGCCCGGTAATTCGTTCGTTATCTGATCGAGCCTCTCCATTTTCATAAGCGCACGGGAAACATCGTCGTCGAGGGTCATGATAGCCCTTGGCTCGATGGGTTCCGTCGCGACAAACCGGTTGTCCCTGCATAAATTTGCAAGCTCTTCTTCGGTAAAATAACGTTCCCGGGAACCAAACCTCTTTATAAGGTCCCGAAGCCGTATCCGCCCTACGAACAGGTTCTGAATGTTTAATGGCCCCCCGACGCATCCCCCGGTGCATGCCTGAAGCTCGACGAAATCGACATCTTTCAGTTCGCCTCTCTCGATCTCCTCGAGAAGGCTTATGACGTTGTGGATCCCGCTGACGGCAAGCGTTGTCACGGCATCAATATTATGCGATTCGCCCGTTACATAGCCCCACGCCATGCCGAGCCTCGTGGCGCGCTGAAGGTTTTCCGTCGCCCCGTTCAGGTTCCTGTCCCCTAAGTGCTTGATTATGTCCTTATATATAAGGTTGACCCCTATGACGCCATTGACGGCAGAGTCTTTCGTCGTCATCGGATTTCTCATCTCCGTAACCTTCGCCGGGCAGGGAGATATGAAAAATGCCCCGATTTCTTCGTACGGGACCCCTATCCTCCGCGCGGCGTCTTCTTTTGCAAGCCGTGCCGCCACTTCCATAGGCGTCAGGAAGGGTGCGACCTGGTCGAGAAGTTCCGGGTATTTTATCTGCATCAGGCGGAGCACCGCCGGGCATGCCGATGAGAATACGGGCTTTTTGCCTTTGTAATTGCTCAGGTACTCATGGACCGCATAGCCCACGATCTCCGCCGCCAGGGCGACCTCGAACACCTCGTCAAACCCCAGTCCGGCAAAAGCGGCGAGCAGGTCCTCGATATTGACCTGTTCCTTGAACTGGCCAAAGAAGGATGGTGCCGGCAGCGCTATATTGTAGTAATATTCTGACAGCTTTTCGAGAGTATCCGTCACCGCCACTTTTGCATGGTTGGGACATTCACGGATACATTCGCCACAGTCGATGCAGCGTTCCTCAACTATCACAGCCTTGCCGTCGCGGACCCTGATCGCTTCGACGGGACAGCGTTTAATGCAATTGGTACAGCCCTTGCATTTTTCGGTATCGAGGGTCACGGAGTGAAAATACGTGTTCATGTATCCTCGCCGGTCTTTTTCTGATCTTTAAAGAAGACCTTCGCTTCGAGATTGGTGCCAACACCCACCTTTGACTCTAAAGAAAAGTCATCCGAGCAGTGTTTAATATTCGAAAGTCCCATGCCGGCCCCAAAACCCATTTCCCGTATCTCGTACGTCGCCGTCGAATACCCTTCCT
Organism: uncultured delta proteobacterium; assembly: GCA_963823725.1. GTDB lineage: Bacteria > Desulfobacterota > Syntrophorhabdia > Syntrophorhabdales > Syntrophorhabdaceae > Delta-02. The sequence goes on along the minus strand of CAWGMJ010000010.1, from coordinate 206,484 downwards.
TCATCGCAAGGTCGATATCTTCGATCCCCGCCCCGACATCCTGTGTCAATATGGTTATGCCATCAGGATCGACATGAACGGTAAGTCTTCCGGAAGTTGCATGGATGGCTACATTCATCGCCGCCTCATATATAATGATGGCAATCCGCTTGATAATATCCTGTTTGAGCCCAAGTTGTTGAAGCGTTTTCTTGACGCGGGATGCACATTCTCCAGCAACAAAGAAATCCTTTTCACCAATCTCAAATTCAACCGTGATCTGAGGTGTATATGTTAAGCTGTCAACCATGGGTTAGGTCCCCTAACCGGCTAATGCTTGTCCCCCCGCACTCCGTTCTCATAAAGCCTGCCGCAGCAATCGAATGTGAGAAGCGGCGTGACGAGGAGAGGTATTTTGTTCTGTTCTCCGCTTATAATAACTGACTGATCCGGCCTTCGCCCCCCGACAAAAAGAACGGATTTTGCGTCCATCACCTGTGCTGCATGGATAACATGGGCATTTGTCAAAGATGTGATCAAGAGCGAATGGGGCTTGAGATACAGGAGCATTTCGCTGATGAGATCACAGGCAAAACAGATCCTGACTTCGCGTAGAAGACATTCATCGTCCCCGCAGAGTATCTCTGCTTCAAGAAGCGTCTGGACCTCTTTCAACGTCATGAAAACCTCACTCCCTGCTCGATAATATAGCTGTATTGCGGTTCCATTACCTGGAATTATCCCAAACTGATTACAACCATTGACAAAACGCTATTTTTCAGTTAAGTTTCGTTTGTTCAGTATAATAAATTTTTGGTTCGAAGTCAAAAGGACAGTGAAGAAAATTACTATTATAAGCTATCAATCATCATCCCGGACCCGTGCCTTTCTTCCGAAAGGTATTCCGAGTTTTCTCATGCGATGGCGGAGCGTTCCGGGGTTCATTCCCAGGAGTTCTGCGGCCCCGCTTTGTCCTTCTATCCTTCCGCCCGCGGATTCGAGGATCCGGCGTATGTGGTCTGATTCGACCTCCTGAAGCGAGACCGGGGATATATCGGCATCGGAGGCCAGTACCGGATTGCCCCGTGAAGATTTTGATACTCCGAGGATGCCATCGAATTTTAAAGGTTTTCCATCCGATAGAATAAGGGCCCTCTCGACCGCATTCTCAACTTCCCTGACGTTTCCCGGCCAGTCGTACGTCATGAGAGCGTCGATCGCCCCCGGGGCCAGGACCGGCACGGTATGGCGGACCATCTCACGGCTTTTCTTGCGAATAAAATGCTGGACAAGGGCGGGTATGTCATTTCTCCGGGCCTTAAGCGGAGGCACCTCGATGGGGAAGACCTTGATGCGGAAATACAGATCGCCGCGGAAATCACCCTGTTCGACCATCTTCTCAAGATTTCTGTTCGTTGCCGAAAGTATCCTGATATCGACTTTGACGGGCTCAGTCCCGCCGACGCGTTCGATCTCTTTTTCCTGCAATACGCGCAGCAGCCTCACCTGGGCCTGGGGCGGCAATTCGCTTATCTCATCGAGGAATATCGTACCGCCGTGGGCTCGCTCGAAACGTCCCCTCTTTCGCGCGATCGCCCCGGTAAAAGCTCCTTTTTCATGACCGAAAAGCTCGCTGTCGATAAGAGATTCGGGTATTGCGCCGCAATTTACCTTTACAAAAGGACCGCTGTACCGCGGCGACAGGTTATGTATGGCGTTCGCGATAACCTCCTTGCCCGTCCCTGTATCGCCGACGAGCAAAACGGGGCTGGTCAGAGGGGCCACTTTCCGAACACTTTCCATGACTTCCCTCAGGCCAAAATCCGCGCCGACGATCTCAACGCTGTTTTTCCGAAGCTCATCACGAAGGTAACGGTTATCATCCGCGAGCATATCCTTCAGGTTAATTACTTCCCGAAGACGGCGGCTGTTGGCAAGCGCGATCGCGGCGGGTTCATTGACGAGGGACCAGAGCCGCACATGATCTTCATTATAGCGGCCTGTACCGGCTGACCTCACCCCGAAGGCCCCGATATATTTCCCGTCAATGATGAGCCTGCCCAGCATCATCGAGCATTGTTCCCATCCTGCATTTTTCGCTATCCTTCCCAGTATCGGGTCTTGAAACACATTATCGGCAACCCGGACCCGGGGATGGCGATAGGCCTCTTCGATCTCCAGCCGAAGTTCCGGGGGGAGATGGGTCTTGTCCGTCCGTGATATGCCGCCGCTGGCATTTGCCGTTGCCACAAGATCTATAGTCCCCAGGGCAGAATCATATATGATAAGGTCGAGATCATCGGCCGGCATGATCGTGCTGACATACATAAAACATTGCCAGAGGGCATTTTCAAGATCGAGAGTTCCGCAGATCCTTAACGTAAGTTCTCGAAAAAACTCGTTTTCATCAGCTATCATAGCATCTCCTGTCCGGCGTATTACTATCGTATTCGATAGTATAGACTATAACTGACATATACGCCAGTACGTTTCCATCATATTTGTCAGTAATTTTATTGAATTTCGTTAAGTTATTGAAATCGTTATATATGCTTTTCTGGCACGCAAAGTGCTTTACCAATATTCAGAAATGATGGAATGGATAGAGATCATACGATTGCGAACACAACCCGATGTAAAACCATCGGTCATACAATGGCTTAAGGATATGATCCACAGCATGAGCGGAACACCGGGCCTTTCCGAAGCGAGAATTTATACGCATTCCGCAATCCCGGGAGACATTAGCGTTCATATAATGTGGGACACTGTCCAGGGATTATTCAAAGAAAGTGAGATCGGCCTGATGATAGCCGATTCCCTTCGAAAATATGGCATTCTCGATCACACTGTCTGGCTCATGGAAGCCATGAACGGCGAAAATGCCCGGCAGGTGACCGGATGACCACCTTTCTATATATTGAACCGGGAAGGAAAAGCGAGGCATCCAAAATCCCTCCCCTTTCCTTCCCAAACCGTGAGTCGAGGGACGTGAAGAAATGCTCGATCTGACGCTGAACATACTCATTCTCCTTCTCCTTTTCTCCGCTACTACACTACTCTTATCCTCCTCTTTTTGGCCTCCACGCGCACATTCACGTTCTTACTTCACCCCTCGCCCGCTGGCATACGACACTACCGTCGCCATTAGGGATCTCGAACCGGTAACTCAGGTCATGTCCCCCGACTCACAAATTTTTACCAGCCAAAGGCTCTCACGAGCTTTGACATACTGACACCATCACCCCCCCCTTATACGTTTTAAAAGTGCCCCCGGTCGCCTCCCGGGGGCAAACCCCCTTTTAAGAAGACCGTAAGGCGTTAGGCGTTAGGCGTGAGGAGTTGGATAATTTCCGTTTCTGGCTTCGGTGACTATGACCTCCACAATGCCATCATCCTGGCGCCGGGTACCCGTCGTCGGGTGGGCGGAAGCACATGTGTCTGATATTTGACTATCATTGAAGAAGAAATCAAAGACTTTTTCCGGAACCATTTGCGGTATCATTCCGATTGCTTGACCTGTTAACATTTCTAATAAAGGGTACGGGATGAGAAAGAATGACCTGGTTGATCGAAATCCGGGCTCAATTGAGATCAATGGCGGACGCTGAAAAGGCGACACAGCTGCGCAGGTTTTTCAAAACCGGACCCGGGGAATACGGGGAAGGGGATAAATTCCTGGGGATCGTGGTGCCCGTGCTTCGAAGGCTCGCCTCGGCCTCCCCGGACGCAGACGAGGACCTTGTCGGGGAATTACTCCATTCGGAGTTTCACGAGGAGCGGCTATTCGCGCTTTTGTGCCTTATCGCCATCTATAAAAAGTCCGGTAATGCCAGACAGGAACATCTCTACGGGATGTACCTCGCCAATACGGACTGCATTAATAACTGGGACCTGGTCGACCTTTCCGCACCGAACATCGTAGGTTCGTACCTTGAGAAAAGGCCGCGCGACAGGCTCTATGAGCTTGCAATGTCCCGAAACCTCTGGGAGAGGCGGATCTCGATCATCGCTACATTTCATTTTATCCGGCTGAATGACCTGGCCGATACGCTGAAAATTGCGCGGATGCTTCTTTCCGATAAAGAAGTGCTCATACATAAAGCGGCTGGCTGGATGCTTCGCGAAGCCGGAAAACGGGACGCTGCAGCACTCAAGGCCTTCCTTAAACACCACGCCCCGTCCATGCCAAGGACCATGCTCCGCTACGCCATCGAAAAACTTCCCCCGGATGAGAGGACCTTCTGGCTGGCACAAAAAACCAGAGAATAAGACCAGCCATCTAGAGGGTACCCGGCGCCGGGATGACGGGTTAAGGGGCGTCAAGCGCCGGGATACTGGCACACCCCTCCTTACTCCTCACTCCTCACGAAAAAAACTATTGACCTTCTTCCCTCTATTCGATATATTTTTATCGATACTAATTTATAGATAGATAATTATCTAATTAATGGAGGCCTGGCATGACAAAGGTCGAAGCCCCAAACCCGGTGATAAAAGCTATTCCTGAGCCGACTTTGAGACGGCTCCCGCTTTATTATCAATATCTGAAAAAGGTCCGGGACGAAAATAAGGGCGATTTTATATCGTGTACACAGATAGGCAATGCCCTGAGCATCCTTCCGATCCAGGTCCGCAAGGACCTCGGCGTCACCGACGCGGTCGGGAAACCGAAGCTCGGGTACAGCATCGATGAGCTTATCGCGATCATCGAGGATTTCCTGGGATGGAACAATACCAAGGATGCGTACCTCGTAGGCGTCGGGCATTTGGGGACCGCGCTCCTCGGCTTTGACAGGTTCAAGGAATACGGCCTCAACATAATAGCCGCATTCGACATCGATAAGGAAAAGGTCGGGCAGATAATTCACGGGGTAAAGGTATTCCACATCGGGAAACTTGATAACATGGTCAAGAGAATGGGGATAAAGATAGGGATCCTCACGGTCCCGTCGGCGCCTGCCCAGGACCTGACAAACGAGATGGTGCATGCCGGCATAGAGGCCATCTGGAACTTTTCACCGGTAAAGGTCGCTGTTCCGCAAGGCATAATTGTCCAGCATGAGAACCTTGCATCATCTCTCGTTGTGCTTTCAAAGAAACTGACACTTGCAAGAACAACTCAATCGGAGGATGGGGTGAAATAATGGAAACTATACGAAAGTTTGAACGGGTATTCGAGATCATCGATCAGAATCAGCGCAGCGCTGCCAGGCTCATACCTATTCTTCAGGCGGTCCAGGCGGAATACCGGTACCTGCCGGAAGAGATCCTGGCATTTGTAGCGACATCTCTCGGTATATCGCCGGCAAGGGTCTTCGGGGTAGCAACTTTTTATTCCCTGTTCACCTTAAAGCCAAAGGGCAAATATCTTATCCGCGTCTGCAACGGAACGGCGTGCCACGTAAAAGGGTCGATGGGCCTTTACGGGGAGATCGTGAAAAAACTCGGCCTGAAGGACGGCGAGGACTCTACGTCCGACATGCTTTTCACGGTTGAAACCGTCAATTGCCTCGGCGCGTGCGGCCTGTCCCCCGCCATGGTCGTCAATGATGATGTGTACGGGCAATTGACGCCGCAGAGAGTATCCGACATTATCGACGAGATCTTTCTTAAGGAGGCTCACAATGAATCTGATGATCACGGGGCTTAATAAAATAGGGAGCGATTTTATCGCCCGGTCAGAAGCGGCAACACGCAGGATCCTCGTATGTGCGGGAACCGGATGCCTTGTCAACGGGTCGCTCAAGGTATACGAAGCATTCGCCAGGGCCATCAAGGACAGCGGGCTCAATGCGATCGTGGAACTCAAGAAGGAAGAAGAGGGCGTTTTTGTTTCGCGCACAGGGTGCCAGGGATTCTGCCAGATAGGACCGCTCGTAACGATCCTGCCCGAAGGCATCTTTTATACAAGGGTAAAACCGCTCGACGTCGGCGAGATAGTCGAGAAAACAATAAAGAACGGCGATGTTGTTGAGCGCCTGCTCTATGTCGAACCGGACAGCCAGGCCGTGTGCCGCACAAAAGATGAGATACCGTTCTACCGGAGACAGCACCGGTTCGTGCTCGCAAATTGCGGCACCATCGACCCTGAAGATATAAATGAATATATAGCGGCCGGCGGGTATAAAGAGGCTGTCCGCGCCTATCTCGAAATGACCCCGGAAGAGATCTGCGAACTTATCTTTGCTTCCGGCTTGAGGGGTCGTGGAGGCGGCGGTTTCCCTGCAGGCAGGAAATGGGATGTAGCCCGGCGCGAGGTGAATGAGAAAAAATATGTCATCTGCAACGGCGATGAGGGCGATCCCGGCGCATTCATGGATATGGGCATCATGGAAGGCAATCCCCACAGTGTCATCGAGGGAATGACCATTGCTGCCCGTGCCATAGAGGCCGATGAAGGTTATATATATGTCCGGGCGGAGTATCCGCTCGCTGTAAAGCGCCTTCGCAAGGCGATAGACGATGCGTACCGCGTAGGGCTTCTCGGGAAGAACCTCTTCGGTTCCAGCAATTCCTTCAACCTTAATATAATGGAAGGTGCCGGGGCCTTTGTCTGCGGCGAAGAAACGGCACTTATCGCATCCATTGAAGGCAAGCGCGGGATGCCGTCACCGAAACCGCCTTTCCCCTCGGTCAGCGGCCTGTGGGGGAAACCGACGATAATAAATAATGTGGAAACATTATCGCAGGTCCCGCTTGTCCTTAAAGTGGGCCCGGATGGATATCGCAAGGTCGGCACGAAAGATTCTCCGGGCACCAAGACGTTTGCCCTTACAGGCCACGTTGCGAATTCGGGCCTTATCGAGATGCCTTTCGGTGCGACATTGCGCGAGATCATCTACGGGGTCGCCGGCGGCATGACGTCCGATACCGGCAAGGCAGTGAGCGACGGCTTCAAGGCGGTCCAGATCGGCGGGCCTTCGGGAGGATGCCTCACGAGAGACCACCTCGACCTGCCGATCGATTTTGATTCTCTCAAGACTGTCGGGGCAATGGTTGGCTCGGGCGGCCTTGTCGTCATGAACAAGAATACATGCATGGTCAGCGTGGCGCGTTTCTTCATGCAGTTTACCCAGCACGAATCGTGCGGTAAATGCGTGCTGTGCCGCGAAGGGACAAAACAGATGCTTTCCCTGCTCGATGATATTATCGAGGGACGCGCGACAATGGAAACTCTCGACCTGCTCGAAGACCTGGCGGGAGCCGTCCAGAAAGGCTCGCTCTGCGGTTTGGGTAAGACCGCACCGAACCCCGTACTCTCGACAATGAAGCATTTCCGGGACGAATACGTCGCGCACGTGCAGCGACAAGAGATGCCCCACGGGAAAATGCAAGGCGCTCGTCAGGCTCATCGTTGACGAAGAGCTCTGCAAGGGTTGTACGCTGTGCGCTGCAAAATGCCCCGTAGGCGCTATTTCAGGCGAGAAAGGCAAACCGCACCGCATCGATGACAAAACCTGCAGGAAATGCTACATCTGCGTAGAAGCCTGTAAATTCAAGGCGATCAAAGGAGAGTGATCATGAACGATACTTTCGTATATATAGATAATAAAGAGATTCCCATTGAAAATGAGCAGAACCTCCTGGAGCTCATCAGGAAGGCACGGGTTGACCTGCCGACGTTCTGCTATCATTCTGAACTCAGCATCTACGGCGCATGCCGCCTGTGCATGGTCCACGTTGACGGCATGGGCCTTGTGCCGGCATGTTCCACCCCGCCGTCACCCGAAATGAAGGTAAGCACGAATACCGGCGAGATTCGCAAGATGCGCAAGATCATCGTCGAACTGCTGCTTGCAAACCACAGCCAGAATTGCCCTACCTGCCAGAAAAGCACAACCTGCCAGCTCCAGGCCCTGGCCAAGCGCCTCGGCATAACCAATGTCCGGTTCAAGAACCAGCTCAAAGAGATGCCTGCCGATGAATCGTCGCCGTCAATTGTCCGCGACCCGAACAAATGCGTCCTGTGCGGTGATTGTGTCCGCATCTGTTCGGAGGTACAGTCTGTCGGCGCCATCGATTTTGCATACCGGGGGGCCCAGACCGTCGTTATCCCGTCATTTGGCAAGGCGCTCGACCAGGTTGAATGCGTCAACTGCGGCCAATGCGCACGCATTTGCCCTACCGGCGCCCTGACACCCAAGTCCGAGGTAGACCAGGTCTGGAAGTCAATCCATGATCCCTCAAAGGTTGTCGTTGCCCAGGTAGCCCCTGCTGTCAGGGTTGCCATTGGCGAGATGTTCGGCCTTCCGCCGGGAACGACCACGACGGGACAGATCGCCGCGGCCTTGAGGGCCATTGGCTTTGACAAGATATATGATACCTCCTTTACAGCCGACCTGACCGTCCTTGAAGAAAGCAACGAGTTCATCAAGCGGGTAACAGCAGGCGACCGGATCCCGCAGTTCACATCCTGCTGCCCGGCCTGGGTCAAGTTCGTGGAACAATACTATCCCGAATTCATCAATCACCTGTCGAGCTGCCGCTCGCCTCAGCAGATGTTCGGGGCACTGGCAAAAGAGATGCTCGCCAGCGAGCTCAAGGTTGATCGCGAAGACATTGTCGTGGTATCGATCATGCCGTGCACAGCGAAAAAATTCGAGGCCAAAAGGCCCGAGTTTGAAAGCGACGGCGTGCGGGATGTCGACCACGTCCTCACAACGCAGGAGCTCGGGCGCATGATCGAGGAAACGGGCCTGCATTTTAAAGAACTGGGGCCGGAATCATTCCATATGCCTTTTGGATTCAAGACCGGGGCCGGGGTCATCTTCGGCAATTCGGGCGGTGTCAGCGAAGCGGTCTTGAGGTACGTCAGCGAAAAACTCACCGGAGAGAAGCATGATGCGTACGAATTCACGTCAGTGCGAGGCGAAGACGGCATCCGCGAGGCGAAACTTTCCGTGGCGGGCAAAGAATTCACGCTCGCCGTCGTAAGCGGGCTCGGGAATGCGCGAAAGGTGCTCGAAAATATACAATCAGGGCAGGTCCATTACGATCTCGTTGAGGTCATGGCCTGTCCGGGCGGCTGTATCGGCGGGGCCGGGCAGCCTGTGTTCTCCGATCCTCTTGTAAAACGCCAGCGCACAAAAGGGCTCTACGAAAGCGACCGCATGCTCGAACTCCATAAATCCCAGGATAACCCCTATATTACGGAACTCTATGACACGGTCCTCGGGGAAGTGGGCGGCACCAAGGCCCATGAACTCCTGCATACGAGCTATGCATCGCGAAAACGCATCATTGATGAGGATCTGAGCATCAGCTCCGGAGCGGAAAAAAGCATCGATATCAGCGTCTGCTTCGGCACAAGCTGCTTTTTGAAAGGATCACAGAAACTCCTTCGTGATATACTTGAGCACATCAATGTAAAAGGCCTTGACGACAGGGTCAATGTTAAGGCATCTTTCTGCTTTGAGAAATGCGATAAAGGGCCGACAATCAAGGTAGGCAGCAGGATCATCGAAGGATGCACCACAGACATGGCCATTGAGGCCATAAAACGAGAGGGCATGAGCCTCCCGTAAGAGGTATTACAGAATGTTTGATATATCAAAACCGCAGATCGTCTTTACACTGACCGCCCGGTGCCGGGATTGCTACAGGTGCCTGAGGGCATGTCCCGTAAAGGCGATCCGCATGCAGAAAGGCCAGGCATACGTCGATGAAAAACGCTGCATTTCCTGCGGAACCTGTATTCGCGAATGCCCCCAGGAGGCGAAGACTTTTCGAAATGATATTGATATAGCAAAGCGCCTCATTGATGAAGGGCATTTCGTTGCAGTGAGCATCGCTCCTTCCTTTGCCGCCGTTTTCAATAAGTGGCAGCTCTCGAGGCTGCCATCGGCCCTGCGTGCCCTCGGCATCCGCTATGTGGGGCAGACATCCCACGGCGCCTATCAGATATCGCTTCAGTCGAGGCGTATCGCCGAGGAAAAGACCGAAGGCGGCCCGCATATCGCGACCGCCTGCCCGGCCTTGATAAATTATATCGAGAAATATCAGCCTCAACTCATCAAACATCTCCTGCCGCTCGTATCCCCGATGGCCGCCCATGCCCGGCTGCTTAAGGAAAACCTCGGACAGGATATCAAGGTCATATTTATCGGGCCCTGTGTGGCGAAAAAATCGGAGCTCGTCCGGCCCGAGGTCGCCGGTGTAGTCGACTGCGTTCTTACATTCAAAGAGCTCAACCAATGGTTTGCCCAGAAAGGCATTGACCTGTCAATGTGCGAAGAGAGCAACTTCGACGAGAAACCGGTCCATGAGGCACAGCTGTACCCTTTGCCGGGCGGACTCATCAAGACAGCAGGGCTCGACGATGACGGGCTTAATCTCAAGCTTCTCAAAGTAGACAGTATTCAGGGTGTCCGCGAGCTTCTCAATGGTATCGAGGAAACTTCCGAGCACGCGATCATCGAACCTCTTTTTTGCAGCCAGGGGTGCATCAACGGGCCCGGCATAGAACCCGGAAAGAACCTGTTTGAACGCAGGCGCGATATTATTGAATACAATAGCGGAATAGGCTCAGTTGCGGTCACACCCGAGCCGGCAGACGATGCTCTTTTCACGGCCGCATTCGGCAGGTCGGACAGCGGCGCATCTCCCCGTGACGTTACCGAGGAAGAGATACAAAAGATCCTCGCCCAGACAGGCAAGCAGGATCCCGAGCAGCAGCTTAACTGCGGGGCATGCGGATATGACAGCTGCCGCGAAAAAGCAATAGCCGTTGCGCTCGGAATGGCAGAACCGGAAATGTGCATACCGTACATGCGCCGGCTTGCGGAGAGGCGCACCGACCAGATATTCGGAACAACTCCGAACGGCGTCGTCATGCTCGACGACGAGTTGAATATCCTCGGCATGAATCCGGCATTCAAAAAATTCTTTTCATGCAGCGATGTCATACTGGGCCGGCACATCTCGTATCTTATGGACCCTGCGCCTTTTGAGAAATTAATATCCGGCCAGGTACAGAACCTCGACATAACCGTGTTTCACCGCCCCTACAACCTCCTGTGCCGGGAGCTGCTCTATATGCTCACCGAAGAAAGACAGATCGTCGGGATCTTTATCAATATAACGATCCAGCAGGAGCACGAAACCAAACTGAAAGAGATACGCTCCCAGACGGTCGAGCAGGCGCACGAACTCCTTGAGCACCAGATTAAGATGGCGCAAAAGATCGCACAATTCCTCGGGGAAAGCACCGCCCGCGGCGAGGAACTTGTCAGAAAACTTATGAGCCTGAGCGATGGCGATGAAAACAATCCCCGATGAACCGAGAAAATATGTAGAAACCGTAAATTCGCAGGCGGCGAAAAAGCCGGGCGGGATATGCGGAGACTATATCATTACTGAACGGACGGTCGAAGCGACGACAACAATTGTTGCGGACGGCATAGGAACCGGCATAAAGGCGCATATCGCTGCCGTCATGTGCGCATCCCGGCTCATGGAGCTTCTGCGCGTGGGTTTTACCCTCCGTGAGGCGTGCCATAAGATCGTGGACACCATGCATGCCGCCCGGACCACCAATATACCTTTTTCGGCCTTTTCCGTATGCCGTGTCCTCGTAAGCGGGCACGCCACGGTAATGTCATACGAGATCCCCTCGCCTGTCCTCATCAACAACCGGCTGGCCGCATACCTTCCGAAACAGAGGATCTTTCCGATGGGCCTCGAAATGATCGGCGAGGTCAACTGTGTGCTCGAATACGGCGACGGCATCGTAATGGTCAGCGATGGGGTGAGCCAGGCGGGTTTGGGTCAGCAATACCGTATGGGATGGGGCATCCAGGGCGCCTGCGATTTCATTAACGGCCTTCTGGCCCAGGGAACACGGATACGGGACATACCGAAGAAGATCGTCGGCAATGTGCGGGATATCTCGGGAACCACGTATGGCGACGATACAACATGCAGTCTGCTTTTGTGCCGCGAGGCGCAGGTCCTCAATGTTCTTACCGGGCCTCCGGCGAGGAAAACGAGCGATGAGAAAGTAGTGAAGGATTTCGTCGAAATGCGGGGCATGCGGATAGTCTGCGGATCGTCAACATCGGAGATCGTTGCCCGCAATCTCGGCAAGCCTATCGAGATCAAGACCATGTCCAATGCCTACCACAAGCCGCCATCTTATTACATAAAAGGGATAGATTATGCGACAGAGGGCGCGATAACGCTTAACCAGGTCTACAACATCCTGGGCGAGCCGCCCGAGAAGCTGGAAGCCGATTCGTCGGTGTCTGATCTGTACAGGTTTTTTCATGCCGCGGACACGATCAATTTTCTCGTCGGCACCGCAACGAACCAGGGGCATGAACATATCGTGTTCAGGCAGATGGGGGTGTTCCCCCGGGAAGTGATCGTCAAGCTCCTCGCGGAGAGGCTCAAATCCATGGGGAAGCTGGTAAACATCATATATTTATAAAGGATCGTAAAACGGCCCGGCGCCGTTTTCCCATAATCCAAAGGAGGCATCATGACAGCAGGAATACCCGCCGATTTTTTCAATGCAGCCGAATATTTCGTGGACCGCAATATACGCCAGGGACGGGGCCATAAGATAGCAGTGTATACGGAATATCGGAATTATACCTATAATGACATTCAAAAGATGACCAATAAGACAGCGAATGCCTTCCGCGAGGTCGGCATGACCGTGGATGACCGCATCATGATGATCATGCTTGATGTGCCGCAGTTCTACGCCGTATTCTGGGGAGCCATTCAGATCGGGGCTGTCCCTATCCCGGTCAATACGATGCTCACCCCCGAAGACTATGAATATTATCTGAATGATTCCCGCGCAAAGGTCCTGGTTATATCCGAACAGCTGCTGCCGGTGCTCGCGAAGATCAAGGGCGACCTTCTCTATCTTCGCGACCTCATTGTAATATCCGAGGTGCAGGGCGCTCACATCCCTTTCAAACAGAAATACCGCCATGCGTCCAATGTCGTTAAAACCGAATATACTACGAAAGACGACGTCGGCTTCTGGCTTTACAGCTCCGGTTCCACCGGTTCCCCGAAAGGGGCCATTCATTCCCAGTACGATATGGTTGTGACCTCCGAATCCTTCGCAAAGGGTATCCTTGGGATAAACGAAGACGATATAGTCTTTTCCGCGGCCCGCCTTTTCTTCTCCTATGGCCTCGGCAACGGGATGTATTTCCCGATGTCTGTCGGGGCTTCCGCCGTGCTTAATGTTGATGCCCCGTCACCCGAGAGCGTTTTCAGGCATCTCGAAAAATTCCGCCCGACCATATTTTTCGGCGTCCCGACATTATATGGCCAGATGCTCGAATACAAGGCGAAAAAGGACAAGGCAGAGGGCCGCGAGGGTAATCCCAACGATCAGCACGAGCTCTCTTCGGTCAGGATATGCGTTTCGGCCGGCGAGGCATTGCCGACCGATATCTTCGACCGGTGGAAAAAGCGTTTCGGCATCGAGATCATCGATGGTATAGGGTCTACCGAAATGCTCCATATCTTTTTGAGCAACCGCCCGGGTGATATAAAACCCGGCTCCACAGGGAAACCCGTCCCGGGATACGAATTAAAACTGGTTGACGAGAACGGCCAGGAAGTGCCCCGCGGAGAGATCGGCACACTGCATGTCAAGGGCGATAGCGCCGCACAGCAATACTGGCGCAAACGTGAAAAGACCAAGATCACGATGCAGGGTGAATGGGTCAATACCGGAGATAAATACTATGTCGACGAAGAAGGTTATTACTGGTGTGCCGGACGCGCCGACGACATGTTGAAGGTCGGCGGGATCTGGGTTTCTCCCCTTGAAGTAGAAAATACCTTAAGCCAGCATCCGGCTGTTTTCGAATGCGCCGTCGTCGGGGTACCCGATGAAAAGGGCCTCACCAAACCGAAGGCGTTCGTACTGCTTCGGGACGGTTATGAAAGGTCCGACGCCTTAAAGGAGGAACTCAAGCAGTGGGTCCTCGAAAGGCAGGCCAAATTCAAATACCCCCGCTGGATAGAATTTGTTAACGAGCTGCCCAAAAGCTCAACCGGGAAAATACAAAGGTTCAGACTGCGTTAGAAACGCCTATCGGCAAAAAAACCACAAGGAGTAAGGACGAAATGCCTTACTCCTTTCTTTTTACATATCGTCGGCAGCGGAGCATGGCAAATACGGTTACGAGGGCAATGGAAGCGACAATATGTTTCAATGTATGTCCGCTCACCACGTGAAGATGAGCGTATATTTGATGGTCAAAGACCTCGAGAAGCTTTGCGCATCCATAGAGCCCGATAAGAAAGAGGAGATATCCCGACCCGGTATACCTGCCGGGCATAAGAACCATAGCGAGCGGTATTCCGATCATGGGATAAAACTGCATGAAAACGTAGGGCCTGAGGTCCCCAAACCCGGTGGCTTCCGTTGCATACCAGTAGATAACCGTCGATATGCCAATCAGTGTGCAGGGAAAGATAGAGATGAGCCCTGCTTTCACGCTGATCCGGTCCATAATTGTAATAGAAAGGAATGCTGCAAATATGATCGCCATGGGGAGCCTGTCCCATAACAAGATATCATTTGAAGGTGCGAGATGATACCACGATGACCCGAAAGCCGTAAGCAATATTCCGGTAAAAAACATGACGTACGGCCAGCGCTCCCGGAAATTTTCGAAAACAAATATCTTCGGGCGAAAGATGAGAAGGACCAGTCCAATGATGCCCATGACAAGAAACCCACCGTTCGACACCACATTCAGAAAATTGGGAACTCCATAAAATGTCCTGCTATCTGCGAATACATGGTATTCGGCTGATTGCCCGAAACGCGGAAAAAGGCCGGTAATTATTATGGTAATGACCGTAACGGCACAAAGGACCATGACACAGTAATTTTTCTTCAGGGCTGGCATTTTTATCGTCTATGGCCGGATATTATCAAAGGGTATACCTGGAGTCAATGAATAAAAAACGACCGGGTGCCTGGCGAATGGCATTATACCCACGGGAGTGATACAATCAACGGGACGTTAATGTAAAATCTCTCACGGGGAAGACCGAATATGAAAACGGGCCGCTTGCTCTTATTGTGCTTCTTGATTTGCCTTTGTTTTGCATGCTCCGCACATAAAGGCGCCTGTGAAGAATTGCAGAGCAGGGGAACTGACATGATCAGGGAATTCACAGATCCTGCGCAGGCAATACGCGTCGGTACGGGTGAAAAATTCGTGATAACTCTGGATTCGAATGCGACAACGGGATATTCCTGGCAAGCCCCGCAAAGGACATCTGTTGTATCGCTCAATTCCCATCGTTACGAAACTCTGCAATCATCCCTGGCGGGAGCGGGAGGCAGGGAACATTTTGAATTTACGGCAAGGTCGGCCGGCAGAGAAAACCTCGTCTTCCATTATTTACGGCAATGGGAAAAAGACGTCCCGCCAGCAAAAACCAGTAACATTCACAGTTGAAGTAATTAGCAAATAAAGAAAAATAGCAGGACTAAGTAGTTCCTTAACCCGAAAGGTGTAGCCTAGTACTCCACTTCACTCCTACGCCTCACGCCTTACGCCTCACGGTTCTTAATTCAGTGCCCTTATTTGAACGTCCAGCTTTTGAAACCGCTCATCGAAATATTTCTTCGCCACTTCCCGGTCTTTTTCCCGGCGCTCGGGTTGAAACCCGGGAAAACCATACAGATTATCGATCAATTTCAGAACTTCCGGGATCGTCCTCTGGGCTTTCTCGTCCTTCGCTTCAGCAAGAGAGAGCTTTCCTTGCAGCATTACCCAGGCAGAAAAAAGAGATGTTCGTTTATCCTGATATTCTTTGTCGCCAAGTTGTGCCTGTGCGTCTCTACGGATGATAGGCGCTGTCGCCTCCCAGAGCTTCTTCACACGCTGGCCCGGTGTCCCGTCGGCAGGTACCACAAAGCCGCCTGCTTTCTCCCCCTGTGATGAAGGTTTGTCACCGGCAGGTGAGGATGCCTTGTCCTTCCCGGAATCCCCGCAGCCATATCCCGCGAACACAAAAGATGCGATAATAAAGATACAAAGCAAATCTTTGACCCGTATCATAAAACCCCTCCTTCGAACTTTGCATAACGATATATCACAAAAACGGGGTAATTGGTAATAGGTGATGGGTAATATAATAAGTTTTAGAAAGACTGTCTCACGCCCGCTTCGCTGGAGTACGCGGAGAAATACAGAGCTTGCCGCTTGATCCTGGAGCCAACCAGGATCAAGCGGCACTTTCGGTCCTGCCCTACGGCAGGATGAAAAAGCCTTCATTATTTCGCTTGCCAGTGCGGCCAAATACCAATTGTTTTTCCGCGAAGCGGACTAAAGTGCGGCCTGATCTCGGTAGTCTTCGAGATCAGGCCGCAAATCTTTTTCTTCGTAGTTCTCCGCGTACTCAGCGGGCTCCAGCGAAGCGGGCGTGAGATGTCTTTAGTCTTTTTTTTACTTCATCAAAGCTTTGGCGTAGGCGAAGATGGCCCTGACGTAATTGTCGCAATGATTATATGCATAGACAGCCTGCCATTTTCCATCTGTATCGTCATTCGCCCAGCCGTGTGATTTGAGGTAATTGGCTACGCTTGCCACGGCATCGGGCATTGTAAAGAGATCTATCGCGCCATCCCCGTTCCCGTCGACGGCATAGTTCACATATGATGAGGGGATAAACTGCGATATCCCGAACGCACCCGCCCAGGAACCCCGTATCGTAAAAGGGTCCCTCTGCTCAGCCTTGCAGAACTTCAATAATTCGGCCACTTCCTTGCGCGCCCATTCGGACCGCCTGTTCTCGATTATCGCCATGGTTGCGAGGCTATTCAATATCGGATAGGTGCCGGTCGCCGACCCGAAATTTGTCTCGACCCTCAGTATGGCAACGATGATCTCCTTCTGAACCCCATAGATCTGCTCGGCATTCTTCAATGAGGCATTGTAGCGCGACATGATGCCCTTGCCGCGCTTGATCGAGTTCTTCGAAAGCAGGCCGAACCTTTTGCTCAGGTAATTCATACCCTTCCCTGTTCTTCCCACGATATGGGGATATACCTGAAAACGGCCGTCCGAAAAGATATTCGTCAACTCATCCGGGGTAAATCCCTGTTGCCCAAGATCGGCCTGCAACAGGTTGAGGCCCTCCTGATAGGCCGGGTCGACATATGCATGGTTGGGATGGGGCAGAACAAAGACGAGAAGCAACGCTACGGCTAAAATGAAAGGAATGTGACGTGATCTCATACCGGCATCCCCCTTTTTACTGTGATCTTATCGCCACAAAACCAGAAAGTGTTTAGTGTATCCCTCCGGCTAATTTCGCCATTTCCGAATGAAGCAGCACAGCATGTTCATTATGAACGGAGGATGATACTATCACCATGCAGAGAAAACCCGAAAACCGCACAGGCATTCTTTTCATCAATTAAAGCCCTCCGGCCATTATTTTCATACATGGTAAAGAAATACTTTCCCCTTGTCAATGGCGGCAAAGCGATTTATTATAACCTTATATACCGGGTTCCCTGGAAGGGAACGGGTCAATATCCGCTTTCTGGTTTTTTTCTCTTTTTCTCCCATGTTTCACGGGAAATACTCTTCTCGTTTGAAATATGAAAACGCTCCACAAGGGAGGTATTTTTCATGAATGGCGGTAAACTTTATGTCGGTAATCTGGGTTATTCAGTTACAGGCGAACAATTGCGCACTTTATTTGCTGAATATGGCGAAGTGAAGGATGCGCGGGTCATCGAAGGCAAAGGCTTTGGGTTCGTGGAAATGACGACCCAGGAGGATGCTACCAAGGCGAAACAGGCCCTCAATGGGCAAGAATTTGAGGGAAGGTCATTGCGTATTGACGATGCCCGGCCTCAAAAAGACAAACCGCATGGCCGGGGGCCGCGCAGATACTAATCATCGGTTAAGAAACAGATTCATCGACACTTTGGAGGCTATAATGACAGCAGCAAAGACAGGCGATACCGTAAAAGTTCATTATACGGGAACACTTTCTGACGATACAGAATTCGATTCCTCCCGTGGAGGTGAACCCCTTGAATTTACGATCGGGCAGAATATGGTCATACCGGGATTTGAGAACGGGGTCGTCGGCATGAGCCCGGGAGAATCCAGGAAGGTATCGATCCCGGCTGAAGAAGCGTACGGCCCGTACAATAATGATCTTGTGGCCGTTGTGCCGCGCTCACAGGTGCCGCCGGAACTCGAACTGTCACGATCGGGATGGTCCTTCAGGTCCGCTCGGCGGAGGGGCAGATCGCCCGCGCGATCGTACGGGATATTACCGAAACGGATGTCACTCTTGACCTTAACCATCCCCTGGCCGGTCAGGACCTTATTTTTGAGATCGAACTTGTAGAGATCGTCTAAAAGAAATTTTTCCTTTGATTGACTTCAATAATCCAGTTGGGTTACAAAGATATCATTGCGGACATTGCGGACTACAGTTCGTATCCGGGAGTGTTTTTCTCATCCTCAATGGAGGCATCGATGCGGGCTAAGGCCAATGACAGGGTGAAGATCCATTACAAGGGATCCTTAGGGACGGGACCGTTTTCGATTCGTCCCTGGGGAAAGAACCCTTCATTTTTATCATTGGCAATGGCGCGGTCATCCCGGGTTTCGAGAAAAGCATCGTCGGTATGAAGGCGGGCGACAAGAAAACAGTTACGATTCAACCGGAAGATGCATACGGCCTGCACAGGGAAGATCTTTGCACTGTCATCGCGAGGTCGCGAATTCCTGACAATATCAACCTTCGTCCGGGAATGAAGCTCGATGTCCAGTCATCCCGGGGAGCATCGACCAGGGCGTTGGTTCTTGACGTGACAGAAGCAGCTCGTCACGCTTGACCTCAATCATCCCCTTGCAGGAAAAGAATTGGTCTTCGACCTCGAACTGATCGAAATTTTATCGTAAAGATCAAAAAAAGCCCGGGACGATCATCTCCCCGGGCTCATATCATTCCTTTTCTGTCATGCTACGATCTTTTCCACCTTGCAGGCACACACCTTGTATTCCGGTATCTTGCATACGGGATCCAGGCAATCCACCGTAAGCCTGTTCGCGCAGGATTCGTAAAAATGAAAGGGAATAAAAACAACATTGGGCTTCGACCGATCGGCAACCTTTGCCTTTATCCGGATGCTTCCGCGCCGCGTCGAAACAGAGACCAGTTCGCCGTCATCAATATTGAGATTGCTTGCATCATTCGGATTGACCTCAACAAAACCCTCAGGGGCTGTTTCCTCGAGCACCTTCGAATTCCGTGACATTGTACCGGTATGGAATTGCTGAAGGACCCGTCCTGTCGTCAAAACGAGCGGATATTCCCGGTCGGTCTCTTCAAACGGAGCGGTATATTCGATGGCAGTAAACAGTCCTTTACCTCGCGAGAAATTATCCCGGTGAAGAAGCTGGGTGCCCGGGTGCTCCGTTGTCGGGCATGGCCACTGGATCAATTCCTTCTCGATCCGGTTGTAGGTGATTCCTGCATAGGACGGCGTGACCTTCCGGATCTCCGCAAATATGTCCTTTGCCTCTTCGTATTCCCATCTCGCGCCCATTCGGTTCGCGATCTGCATCGTTATCCACCAGTCGTCCCGTACAAGCGGGGCGGGCTCGAGGACCTTATGCATGGGCTGGACCCGGCGTTCCGTATTTGTCACGGTTCCCTCCTTTTCGAGGAATGCGCACGCAGGAAAAACGACATGGGCGTATTGCGCAGTTTCCGTGAGAAAAATATCCTGGACAACGAGCAATTCCAGGTTTTCCAGGGCTTCGATGACATGCTGCTGGTTGGGATCGGACATAACGGGGTTCTCGCCCATGATGTACATTGCCTTTATATCCCCGGCATGTGCGGCATTCATCATCTCGACAAGGGTCAGCCCGGGTTTTGTTGACAGGTCTGTCACGCCCCATAGTCCCTCGAACTTTTTCTTATTGTCTTCGTTTGCCACGGGCTGATAGGCAGGATACGAGGCAGGCAGAGCACCCATATCGCACGCGCCCTGGACATTGTTCTGACCGCGCAGCGGGTTAACCCCTCCGCCGGCAACTCCCATATTGCCGAGGAGCATCTGGAAATTGGCGGTTGATTTAACGCCATTCACGCCCGAAACGAACTGGGTTATACCCATGGAATAATAAAGCGCGAGCGGCTTGATGGAAGCCATCAGACGTGCCGCGGCGACGATGTCATCGGGCTTGTCGAGCCCGCAGATCTCCGCCACATACTGCAGGCGTATATTTCTCAAGCGATTTTCTTGAGCTCTTCAAAACCCTCGGTCCGTGTCTCGACAAACGTCTTGTCATACAGGCCTTCCTTGACTATGACATGCATGAACCCGTTAAGGATCGCGATGTTCGTCCCCGGCCTGATGGGGAAATAATAGTCCGCAAATTTGGCAAGCTCGATGCGGCGCGGGTCGACAACGACCAGCTTCTTCTTGTTGTTCTGGACCTCATTTTTGATCATCGACCCGATAACGGGATGGTTCTCGGTCGTGTTCGAGCCGATAACCAGGAAGCCTTCCGACTGCGGTATCTCCCGGATGGAATTCGTCATTGCGCCCGAACCGAAAACAGTCGCCAGACCGGCGACGGTAGAGCTGTGTCAGAGACGCGCGCAATGGTCCACGTTATTCGTGCCGATCACCCCGCGCATGAATTTCTGCATCAGATAATTTTCTTCGTTCGTGCATTTTGCCGACGAAAGGGCCGCTATCGCATCGGGGCCATTCTGTTTCTTGATCGCCTTTAATTTATCGGCAACGAAATCGAGGGCCTCATCCCAGCTGACCTCGACAAACTGCCCGTCCTTTTTCATGAGGGGGGCTTTGAGCCTGTTTGGTTTCTGGAGAAAATCAAACCCGAACCTGCCTTTTATGCACAGGTGCCCTTTGTTCGGACCGTCGTCATTTCCTATGGTCTTAACGAGAAGGCCTTCCTTGTTCGTATAGAAGTCTATCTTGCACCCGACACCGCAATATATGCAAATGCTTGATTCTTTCTTCAGTTCCCAGTTAAGGCCCGTGCCGAGGACCGGCTGAAATGTCAGGGCCCCGGTCGGGCACAACTGGACACAGGCCCCGCATTTAACACAGCTCGATTCACCGATCCTCTTGTCGTCATCAGCAATAAGATGGGTCTGGCTGCCGCGTTCCGTGAAACCCCAGACATTCTGGACCTGCACTTCCTTGCAGGCCCTGATGCACCTGCCGCACAGAATGCAGCGATTCTCGTTCCTTTTTATGGCATTGCTCGTAACATAGTCGACTTCTCGCGGATTCCGGGGAAAATCTTCGTCAGGCCTTTCGACATTGTACAGTTTTACATATGTCTGAAGCTCGCAGTCACCATCGGCATCGCAATACAGGCAGTTATGATCGCCCTCCAGAAGGAGAAGGCCGAGAAGCCATTTCCGGATATTCTTCAGCGGCTCATCTTCGGTAACGACACTCATGCCGTCCATTGCGAATTCCGTGCATGATGTCTTGAGCATCTTCCCGTCTATCCTCACAAGGCATAACCGGCATGCACCGGTTTTGCTGAGCTTGGGATGATAACACAAATGCGGTATATCGATGCCGTTTGCGTTGGCCACTTCCATTATCGTCTGGCCCCGTTCCCCTGTAACCTGCTTTGCCGTCAATTGTGATTGTTATTGTGTCCATAGAAAAATAACCCCCATTAAGTGTGTGTCACTTCCGCATCGTCAGCACTGATTTTAGATTTATTTTATACCTTTATGACCTGTTTTACCAAAGGAAAAAACAGCATTTTTGTGATCGGATTAATTGCTAAGTCCTTGATTTTGAATAAAAAAACTAATATGCTTCAAATGGGAACAATATTCCACATATTGTTACTCATTGTCAATTGGGGATATGACCAGATTATTCTGACACGTGAAAATCGCCGGCACCGGAAAGATATCGAGTCCCCAGATTTGCTGTCTTCGTCCTTGACTGCGGCCCCGGTATGTGGAAACATTTTTAAGGAGACGAGGAGCATGATATCGGGAATCACGGATTTTCTGCAGAATGGCATCTGGAAGGTCGATCTTGAAAAATATCCTCCGGTCAAGGCATGGCCGCTTCAGCATATTGCGGATAATTATCATGGCGGCGGTCAGGTTCGAAAAAGATGATTGCCAGCGCAGCGCATCCGTCCTGACATATTATTCACTTCTCAACATAGTCCCCCTCTTTGCCGTCCTGTTCGCCATTGCCAAGGGATTCGGGCTTGAAAAGCTGATTGTCCGCCAGATAATGCAACTGGGGAACGACCTGAACTGGCAGGCAGATATAACCGCGAAGATCATAGATTTCTCGCGTTCTCTTCTCGCAAATGCGAAGGGCGAGGTAATTGTCGGCTTCGGCATTGTGATCCTTTTCTGGACGATCATTTCGATACTGAGCCGGATCGAAGAGAGCTTCAATACCATCTGGGAGGCGCGGCAATCACGGACGATCGTGCGGAAATTTACCGATTATCTGTCCATGATCGTGCTGGCGCCCATTTTGTTTGCATTATGGAGCAGTGTCAATCGTTCTGATCGCCGGTGAGGTCAGGGGATTTATTAGCGATATCGCCTTTCTGGGAGGCCCGTTATTATTTCTCCTCAAACTTCTTCCCTACGTTTCCATCTGTGTGCTGCTCATCATCCTCTTTCTCGTCATGCCGAATACCCGGATATCCTTTCGGTCTGCAGCCATTGCGGCCGTTGTATCCGGGATTCTCATCCAGATCGTGCAATGGGCCTATATAAAATTCCAGATCGGGGTCGCGACCCAGAGCGCAATTTACGGCAGTTTTGCCGCAATCCCGCTCTTTCTCGCGTATCTGCAGATAAGCTGGCTGATCGTCCTGTTCGGCGCGGAAACGGCAAATGCGGTGGAGAATTACGAGACGTACGGCTTTCACCCCGATCTTTCGCGGATCGGCGCAGCGGGCCGGCGATTGCTTATGCTGCGCATATTTCACCTCCTGGCAAAAAGGTTCGAAAGGGGCGAGACACCTTTAACGTCGGAGCAGATCTCAAAGGAGCTTGCCATTCCCGACCGTTTCGTCAAGCATATCCTTCTTGACCTTGTCGCTGTCGACCTTGTGTCCGAAATAACACGGGGCCCGCGGCGGAAATCCACATACCAGCCGGCACGGCCCATCAGCGACATCACGATCAAAGACGTCATAGACGCATATGAAAAGACCGCCCAGATCGGCGGCCTTCCCATAGATCAGGATGATGCATTGGCCGTGTCCCTGCGCACTCTTTTCGAAAAAATGGACCGGTCCTCAGCCAATGTTAAAATCAAGGATATCCAGTAATCTATTTTCTGGTTTTCAACACCTCATCGCATGTCGGCAGATAGTCTTTGCCGGGAATTGTCACGATATCGGAGGCTATCAGAAAATCATATCCGGCAACCTTTTTTGTAACGCCAAAGAACATGGGTAAAGTGGCCTGATGATCGCATGAGCGCATTTCGATCTTGCCGACCGGTGTATTTATGGCAAGCCCGCTCAGTGCATCGACAAATTTCTCCCGATTCGGCCGATTTTGCCTTTTCGTATGCTCTTGCAATGAACTGTCCGGTAATATACCCGTACAGGGCCGTGGACCTCGGGATAACGCTTATATGCCTTTCTAAATTTTGCGACGAAGGCCTTGTTTTCCGGTGTTGACGGGAAATAATAATGATAATTGCTCGTACCCATTATCCCTTCAGGGGCCTCCATCCCGAGCGGTGCAAGGGCTGCAAGTTCTGTGGCGTTATGTTGATATGACGGGACCTTAGTATTGAAACCCATGCTTTTTATCGTTTTCAGAAGGTTCACTACACCGCTGCCTCCCGATGCATGGATAACGAAATCCGGTTTTTCCTGGAGCACTGCCGTCAGATACGGAACGACGTCGGCTTCCCCGACCTTTCTCCATGACTGCCCTATAAGCTGCACATCCGGTTTCAGGACCTTAAGGTTCTTCCATACCCCATCCGCGCAGGCATGGCCGAATTCATAGTCTTCGCCTGCTATGAAATATTTTTTGTACGGCTTCTTTGCAAGGACAAGGGCCGTCGCCTTGCCGATCATGGCCGTATTCTCATTCGCGTTGAACACGTATCGATGGCCCTTTTCACCGGTTATCTTCTCGCTCTTTGCATCCGTAACGATGAACGGTATCTTTTCCTTCCTGGCAAAATCCGATATGGCAAGGGCGGCAGCGCTGTTCGTCGTGCCGATTATAAGGTCTACACGCTCCTTCATAACCAGGTCTTTCGCCATGGTGAGTGCGATATCCGGCTTGAATTTATCGTCGCGGACGACGAATTCGATCTTTCTTCCCAAGGACCCCGCCTTTGGCATTGACCTCATCGACGGCAAGTTTAAAACCATCCAGGACATCCTGCGAATACGTCAGCGCCGGCCCGGTATATGTATCGACGATGCCGACCTTGATCGGCTCTGCGCCGAAAGACGGAAGCGCAATACAGATGATCAAGCATACCGTTGCCGCAATTAAGGAAAACATTTTCATGGCCTGCCCCCGGTAGATTGTATTTGTTATGCAAAGAATAATACCACAGCCCGGATATATTTGGCAAAATCATATGCGGTGGTCCTGCGTTCGTGAAGGCTTGACACCCCCTGTATCGCTACGTACTATGTATCGAGGAAAGCACATGATCGATGAGATCGCCCTCAAGGTTCTGGAAAAAAGATATCTCGCAAGGGATGAGGCGGGGGCAACCACAGAAACTGTAGAGGACATGTTCCGCCGCGTGGCCGATCATGTTGCCGGATCGGACGGGGCCCGCGACCCGGACGTCCCGTCGAAAAATTTCCGACACATATTTTCAGATGATGTACGACCTTGAATTCCTGCCGAATTCACCGACCCTGATGAATGCCGGCCGTGACCTTGGCCAGCTGGCAGCATGTTTTGTCCTCCCCGTGGAAGATTCGCTCGATTCCATTTTCGAATCGGTCAAGGAAACCGCGAAGATCCATCAGAGCGGGGGCGGCACCGGGTTTTCATTTTCACGGCTGCGGCCAAAGGGTGATATCGTCCGCTCCACCATGGGAGCGGCGAGCGGCCCGGTATCTTTTATCAGGGTTTTTAATATGGCAACAGAGGTCATCAAGCAGGGCGGCACCCGCAGAGGGGCAAATATGGGTATCCTGCGCATAGATCATCCTGATATAGAGGAATTTATAACCATCAAGAACGATCCGTGCGAACTTACCAATTTCAACCTCTCTGTCGCTGTTACCGATGAATTTTTTCGGAGCTGTCTCGAAAATGGCCTTTTCCCGCTTGTCAATCCGCGAAACGGCCAGGTGGTACGGAAAGTAAAGGCCCTCGACCTTATGGGCCTTATCGCACGGTGCGCCTGGGGATCCGGCGAACCGGGCCTCATCTTTATCGATACCGTCAACAGATCGAACCCCACTCCTCATCTTGGCCCGATAGAAGCTACAAATCCCTGCGGCGAGCAGCCTCTGCTTCCCTACGAATCGTGCTGTCTCGGGCTCCATAGATTGCGCAAAGATGGTCCGGGAAGGCCGGATAGATTATGACAGGCTGAAGGTCCTCGTCCATGATGCGGTGCGTTTTCTCGATGATACCATCGATGCCGGCAGATACCCCATTGAGGCCATCCGGGCCATATCCCGGGCAAACAGGAAGATAGGCCTTGGTGTGATGGGATTTGCCCATATGCTCATTAAACTGGGCATCCCGTACGATTCCGATGAGGCGGTGACTGCTGCACGCGATCTCATGGGCTTCATAGATAAGAATCGAAAGCGGCATCCCGGGAACTGGCCGCAGAACGCGGCGTATTCCCCAATTACAGGGGAAGCATCTGGGAGAAAAAGGGCATCCGCTTAAGAAATGCAACGACAACGACGATCGCTCCGACCGGGACCCTAAGCATCCTCGCCGGCACGTCAAGCGGCATTGAGCCTATCTATGACATCGAATATTCACGGATACTCTTTGGGGGCCTCCGTGTGGATGTCACTGATCCCCTGTACAAAAAAATGCAGGGCGCTATGGACCCGGGCCGGCTGGAAGGCTTTTCAGAAAAGCATACGATGTCAGCCCCGAATGGCATTGTAGCGATCCAGAAGGCATTCCAGGACCATGTTGACAATGCGGTCTCAAAGACCATCAACCTTAGTGCCGCCGCAACACCCGGAGGACATTCAGTCAATCTACATGAGGGCACACGAAATGGGCCTGAAAGGAATTACAGTTTTCCGCAACACGAGCCGGGACGCCCAGATCCTGTCCTGCCGGACACAACAAACATGCTGAGAAGACAGGTAAGAGGTAATGGGTGTATAGGTTATGGGACAGGCAAGATTTTGTCTTGCCCATGACCTCTCACCCATGACCCCGAACCCGTCTTCTTGTGCTATAATTACTCAAGAGGCAAACAAATACAGTTGGAAGAAAAAAGGAGGTTGCGGCATGCTAAAACCTACTAAGATCCTGGTACCCACTGATTTTTCAGGCTATTCCAATATTGCGCTCAAGCAGGCCGTCGATATCGCTGAAGAATATGGGGCGGAACTGCATCTTCTTCACGTGGTCGAGATGAGAATACACACGATGTATGAATATGAATTTGCCGGAAAAGAAGCGTCTCCCGAAGGTATAAAAGACCTTGAGAACACGCGTATCCGGATCGCGGAAGGTAAAATGGTCGAATTTACGGGACAGATCGGCACCGGCAAACAGTTAAAGGTTTTTCCCAAGGTCATAAAAGGCGATCCGGTGACGGAGATACTTAAATACCAGAAAGACAAGAAAATCGATCTTATCGTGATCTCATCACTCGGCCATACCGGCCTTGCAGAATACTTCACAGGCTCCGTAGCCCGCAATGTCCTTAAAGGTGCTACCTGTCCCGTTCTGCTCACAAAGGGCTAAAGCGTACTTGATCCGGCGGATGTGCCGGAAGGGAGGAGCCATGCTCAGGCCCGCAAAGATCCTTGTGCCGACCGATTTTTCCGAGTCTTCGGACAAAGCTTTGAAACAGGGGATTGATATCGCACGGCAGTATAATGCCGAACTCAACCTTTTCCATGTAATACCCGTCGACCTCACATATGCCTTGTCCGATTACGCAATACCCATGCAGGCGATCGAGGCATTCGAAAAACAACAGGTCGAAGGGGCCCTTCAAAGCATGAAGAAACAGCTCGCCGAATATCCGGGATGCGAGGGCCTTAAGATAAGCTTCGATATCGCAAAGGGGATCGCCTATGAAGAAATACTGAGGCAGGCCAAAGAACATGGCTATCGACCTTATCGTTATTGCCTCGCTGGGAAAAAGCGGGCTTGCAAAATATTTTGTCGGTTCAGTGGCGAGAAATGTGTTGAAAAAAGCCAGGTGCCCGGTATTGCTGACCCGATAGAATACGCGGCAGGGCTCACAATTTATCTGATGGTATCGGCCTCGAGAACGGGGATGCATTGCGTCGGGGACCCATCGTCGCAAACGATGAGCGGATCATTGCACACTATTGACGGGCGATGCACCGTGCGATGTTCACATGCCTCAGACTCCTCATCCCTGCACTCACCTTTCAGTATTTGGCGCAGATAAATCGAACTATCATACGGGTTATTTTATCATAAAACCCACGTTTTTTCCTGCATCGGGGGCAAGGATGCCCGTTTAAGGGACCGGAAACCGCGAAAAAAGTTGACTTTTCCGTGGTCCATACGCTAAGAAATTTCAATGGGTTGCATTGTCTACCATAAATAATCTCGAGAAAGGGGTCGAATCATATGGGCAAAGGTGATAAACGGACAAAAAGAGGAAAAATATGGTGCGGATCAACGGGCAAAACGCGCCTTAAAAAGAAAAAGATCAAAACAGAAGAAAAAAGCGAAAAGTAATTATTTTCCGCAGGAACTACCTCGTTCCAAGGAATCCTTCAAAATCCCTGACAATTACCGTGGCGAGATCCGCGAGAGCCCGGCTCATTGCCGCTCGGACCGCGGCATTGTCATTGCCCGCGACCGGGGTGGAAAAGGAAATATCCTTCACCAGAACAGGCGCTGGATTCCCCGCTGATACAGAGCCCATTGCCCTTTCGTATCGAGGATGTTGAACTGCGTGACGTCAAATGTGCTTAAGTCTACGGCGATCCTGTAATCAGCGTTCGCCCCCAGTCCGCTTGATATGACGGCAAGCCCCTTCGGCGTCAGCAGCCGCTCGATATTGACTGTAATGACCCGGGGGATCTCCCTTTTCAAGAAAGCAGCATTCTGGTCCGCAGACGAAATATTTGCATGATTCCATGATGATTCTGACACGGTTGCCGCCCGGAGATATACCCGGGAACCCCGATGGGACCGACTGCAACAACGGCCTTACCCCCTGTGTCATTGGTACCGGTGCATTGCTGGGCGGGATCGTGTCAAGTACGGAATACCCCGTTCCTACCGACACCGCACATCCCCATCCTACGGCCAGGATCAAATGCAAACACAAATATAAGAATGCTCTTTTTCATTTTTTCACCTCAATAGTAGACTGTTATAGCTATGTACCTCGGGAATTATCGGCTTATAAACATGCCGCACTGGCCGTTACGGATCTTCTACTATTTAAACTTGTGATGGTCCTTATTCTTCTCGTAGAGTATCTTGAGTCCCTCGAGCGTCAGGAACTCATCAACCACGTCTATTGTTTCCGAGCCCTTATATATGAGGCTTGAAAGGCCGCCCGTCGCAATGACGAGAGGATCGGTCCTGACCTCCTGCTTTCATTCTCTTGACGATGCCGTCAACGAGGCTGACGTAACCGTATGTGATGCCCGCCTGCATCGCCTGGACCGTGTTCTTGCTGATGAGGGTCTTGGGCTGGACGAGCTCGACCCGGGGAAGTTTCGATGCGCGCTCGAAGAGGGCATCGAGTGAGATGAGGATGCCCGGGGCGATAGAGCCCCCGGCATATTCTCCCTTGGGCGTGATGTAATCGAAGGTTGTGGCGGTGCCGAAATCGACGATGATGAGGGCTTTCTTATACTTGTCGTAACCGGCGACAGCGTTGACGATCCTGTCTGCGCCCAGTTCAGTTGCATTTTCGTAGAGTACCGGCATGCCTGTCTTTAATGCCGGGCTCCACGACGATCGGCATAATACCGATATATTTCCTGCACACGATCTCAAAGGGAATAAGAAGCGGCGGGACAACGCACGACACTATGGCGCTGTGTATCTCGCTGAGCCGTATCTTTTCGATGTAAAGAAGGCTGTTGAGCAGAATGGCGTATTCATCGACCGTCTTGGTCATGGCCGTCGACAACCTCCAGTGATTGAGCAGCTTGCCTTCATGATAGACGCCAAAAACGATGTTGGTATTTCCGATATCTATGACGAGTAGCATTAGAAGTTCACGTCTCCTGCAAGAATTTTTTTCGTGGTGCCGTTTATCTCAAGAAGGATAGCGCCATCCCGGTCGATGCCTTTTGCCATGTCCGGAATATACCTCACCCATCTGGTTGATCTCGAGATATTTACCCCGGATCTGCGCCTTTTCTTCCCAGATATCACATATGGCACGAGGGCCGTCATTTTTGAAAACCCCATAATATCGTTCAAGATTGGACAACAGAATACCACACACACGCGGTCTTTCATACGTTTTTTTTGTCTCAACCAGAAAAGATGTCGCCTTCGCCTTGATCTCGCGGTCCATGTCTTTCATTTCCAGGTTTACGTTGAGCCCTATCCCGATCACAACGAAGCGGACCATATCGGCCTCTGTCGACAGCTCGATAAGCGTCCCTGATATTTTCCTCGGTCCGACAAGCACATCGTTCGGCCATTTCAGCGTGGGCTTTAGGTCCGTCAATTGCTCTATCGTATCCGACACGGCGAGTGATGACAAAAATGTTATCGGGTAAACTACCGACGGATGAACAGAAGGCCGCAGTATAACGGACAGGTAGATGTTCTTGCCTGCGGGCGAAGACCATTTGCGGCCAAGCCTGCCTTTTCCCTTATTCTGGGATTCCGCAACAACGCATGTCCCTTCCGGCTCACCGCCCATGGCCTGGCCGAATGCAAAACTGTTTGTTGAATCGAGTTCATCCCGGTGGATTATCTTCGACCCGATGCCGGCAGATGTCCTGTACCGGTCGATCTCCCATCGCATACAGCCTGTCCGGGGTATTGACGAGCCTGTATCCCTTTCCCTTGGACTTGTCGATATCATACCCGTAGCGCTCAAGCTGGTTCATGTACTTCCAGACGGCAGTCCTCGAAACGCCCAGTCTTCCCGGCAATATGGTCGCCGGATATAAACCCTCCGGCTTCACGCAGCTGCCTGAGCACTTCGCCGAGGTTATCCATTTTCTATCCTGTCATAATGGGAAAAATACATTGTGAAGGATGCCCTTCCCTGCGATAACGACCGGATATCCGTGGAATATCCGAACATGTTCGTAAGGGGGGCATGCGCATCGACAACCGTGTATTTATCCTTGGTTGTTATATTCGCTATCTGGCATCTGCGCGAATTGAGGTCCGCTATTATATCGCCGAGAAATTCATTCGGGACCGTCACCGTAAGGGACATGATGGGAACGAGCAGGATCGGCCCTGCCTGCAGGCATGCGTCACGAAAAGCAGTCGTATGCAGCCATTTTAAGCGTGAGACGGGCAAATTCCGGGTTATTGAATGTGGCGTTGTTTATTTCGACGCGAACATCCGTCAGGGGGTACCCTTTGAGCACGCCGATGCTGGATGCCTCTGCGATCCCTTCCTCTATGGCATTGACAAAAGGAAACACCGGGTTCTCCTCGGTTATCCGGGACACGATGACGTTGCCTTCGCCTCGTTTGTTCGGTGTTATCTTAAGAGACACCCATCCTTTGCAGGGCACATTGTTAATGACCTTTTCAAAGGAATGTTCACGGGATATCTCGCTTTCAATGCTCTCTTTGTAAACGACCTGCGGTTTGCCGACATGGACATCTATCCCGAACTCTTCCCTGACCCGGTGCATGATAACATCGAGATGCAATTCTCCCATGCCGGAGACTATCGTCTGGTAGGCATCTTCGTCCGTCTTCATGATAAAGGTGGGATCTTCCTGGGTTATCCTTTGCAGGGCAAGGATCAGTTTGTCCTGGTCGACATTCCGGGCCGCTTCGACAGCGACCGAAATGACGGGCTGGTAGATCTCGATAGGCTCGAGAAGTATCGGTTTCGATTGTGTCAGTGTGTGGCCCGTCGATGTCTCCTTGAGGCCAATGATGCCGACGATGGCCCCTGCCCGTGCTTCTTCGACCCGGTCCTTATGGTTGGCATGCATCTTATAGATGCGGGAGATCTTCTCTTTCTTTCCGAGATTCACGTTGTACACATCTCCGCCAACCTTGAGCGAGCCCGGAATAGATCCTGATGTACGTGAGTTTCCTGCCCTCCTCCATGACGATCTTGAAGGCAAGCGCAGCGAGGTCCTCATCGTCGCTTGGCTTACGCTCTTCGAGTTCGTGCGTTTCCGGGTTTTCACCCGTTACCGCCGGTACCTCAAGCGGGGAAGGCAGATAACGGATTATCGCGTCAAGGAGCGGCTGTATGCCCTTGTTCCTTAAGGCGGCGCCGCACAGGACCGGGACGCACTTGAGGGCGATGGTCCCTTTTCTGAACGCGCTGTAGATCCTCGATGGCTCTATTTCCTTTCCCTCAAGATAAAGCTCCATAAGTTCGTCATCAAAGAGGGATATCTTGTCAAACAGCTTTTCACGATATGAGGCGGCCTCGTCCTTGATATTCCGCGAGGGATGGACATCGTGCGGTACGTGGCGCCGAGATCGTCATCTTCCCAGACAATGGCCTGCATCGTGATAAGATCGACAATGCCATAAAAGCCATCCTCACGCCCGAGAGGGTATCTGAAGCGGTATCGGGTCTGCCCCGAACTTCTCGACGATCATATCGATGACGCGATAAAATCGGACCCGACCCGGTCGAGCTTATTGATAAAGGCAATGCGGGGGACATGGTACTTGTCCGCCTGGTGCCACACCGTCTCCGTCTGGGGCTCAACGCCGCCGACCCCGCAGAATACGGCAACCATGCCGTCGAGGACCCTTAAAGACCTCTCGACCTCTATCGTAAAGTCAACATGCCCCGGGGTATCGATAAGCTGGACCTCGTGATCATCCCAGTACAGCGTCGTAACGGCAGACGTTATCGTGATGCCGCGCTCCTGTTCCTGGGGCAGGTAATCCATTACGGCTGTGCCTTCATGGACCTCGCCGATCTTATGGGTCCGGCCCGTATAATACAGGATACGTTCTGTTACCGTTGTCTTGCCTGCATCGATATGGGCGGCGATACCAATGTTCCGTATCTTCGGAAGTCGTGTGTGCTGCTTCTTCATTTTCGCCCTTATATATAGACCTAAGACGCCCCAAAAGTCAACGAAGAACGCTGAAAGCAAAGGGTTTTTGGCTACTTGAATTAGCGCCCGGGAAATGATTTACTGTTAGTGCGAACGCGTGGTACGGCACATTTTACCGAAGGAGAGACGAGAGATGACAACGCCCCACATGCTGTATGCGAAAGAAGGAAAAACGGCCGTCCTCACCATCAACAGGCCTGATGCGCGCAATGCATTCAGCCCCGATATGATACGGCTCTGGCGGGAATATCTTGAGGAGGCAAAGAAGGATGACGGGGTCAACGTTGTTGTGGTCACCGGGGCCGGGGACACGTTCTGTTCGGGCGGCGATATCCGTGATATGGCCGAGGGAAAACTGAGGTCATGGGACATGAAACGTTTCCTGTGGGACGGGGTCCATCGCATAATCCTGACGCTCGAGGACCTCGACAAGCCCGTCATTGCGGCGATAAACGGCGCGGCGATGGGAGCGGGAATGGACATGGCGATCATGTGCGATATGAGGGTGTGCTCGGATAAGGCAAAACTCGGTGAATCGTATATCCTTATGGGATTATGCCCCGGCGACGGCGGCGCATGGTTCCTGCCGAGGCTTGTCGGAGCTTCAAAGGCCCTCGAGCTTTTTCTTACGGCCGATGTCCTTGACGCCGGACAGGCACTTTCGCTCGGGATAGTCAACCGTGTCGTCCCTCATGAAAAACTGATGGATGAAACGATGAAGCTTGCGGCCAGGATAGCCTCAATGCCCCCGCTTGCCGTACGGATGATGAAACGGGCAGTCTACCAGGGCACAACGAGCACGCTCAGGTCGCATCTCGATTACATCTCATCACAGTTGTCCCTGCTTTCGGAAACCGACGATCACATCGAGGCGGCAAAAGCCTTCCTCGAAAAAAGAAAACCGTTATTTACGGGAAGATAGGGATAAGGTGGAACAGTCGCTTATTCATCATACGCGAGCTGCTTCAGGAGTTCCATGGCGCGCCGTGCTTCTTCCTCGCTTAAACTGCCGAGGCCGCAGCTTGTCGTAAAGAGAATGCTGTCCGTGTCGGGAGATGTGACGCCCGCTATCTTTTCAATGAAAAGTGCGGCCCGGTCCCTGACCGAGTCCGGGGTTTCGTTCATTACATCGGGAGATGACGGAATGATACCCGGGGCGATCCAGCCTGCGCGGTCAAGGAATTCTTTCAGATCTTCATGGAAATAGAAAATTGTATCGAGATATGAAAAGGCGTCATAATTGATGATATCGATGTCGGACTGAAAAGGGACAGACCAGTCCGTATTTCCGCAGACATGGATGCCGCGGCGTGCCGGGAGCCCGTCAATAACCTCGTTCAGGGACGCGATAACATCTTCCCGCGGGATGGATATATACGCCGAGCCGAAGGAAACCATATACGGCTCGTCGAAAAATATAATGATATCGGTCCCGGGGTACCGGCTTTGAATGGCATTGACCATCCACTTGGCTTTCATATTGAGGGCCTTTTTTATGATGTCGTAAAAGGCAAAATTGTAAATGACCGGCTTGTCGTTCTCGTCTTTCAGGCCAAGGCCCATGCTGAAAGGCCCCGTTGCCTGGCATTTGATGAATTGGATACCGTCTTCTATTTCCTTCAGCCGTTCGAGAAACCTGTAAAAACCCGGCACATATTTTTCCGACATGGCAAATGCATTGATATTTTCCGACGCAACGTTCTCATAAAATTCTTCTATGCCTTCTGTCCGCGTCGTATCCATATAAATAGTATTCTTCTCTTCGTCACTGACAATACATGGCACGCCTTCAAGGAAGGGGGCATACATATTTTCGAGAAGCGACCGCTTGGGCAGCTGCGGCCAGAACGGTATGGCTTTGCACGTAGAAAATATAAGATCGATCGTTTCGTCAATGCTTGTGAAGGGAAAACTCCCTATGCCCGTTATCATTTTCTCCTCTGGCGATAGAATTTAAGTAGAATATTAAAGAATTTTTTATCACAATTGACCGGGCCAAGTAAAGCGTAAGCACGCGCACGCTTGTCAATCGGAACAAGAACTGATATTGTTAGTTCTACGTTCTACGTTCCAGGTTCTACGTTTAACAAAACTGACATACAGTCATCGGGTTTTTAACATAGAACGTAGAACACAGAACTTCATTTTTCCGGGGATGGATAGCATGACAATCTACAACGGTATCTCTGCGGCTGGGTTACTGTGCTTTATCGGTTTTTTGATCCTTCTTCTCGCGGTCGAAGCGCAGCATCAGCTTTCGGGTGATCATCTGGGGAATTGTGTTGCAGGTCATATTCGCCCTCTTTGTTTTTCTTGTCCCTTTCGGATCGAAATTTTTTCTTATTCTCAACGATGTCACGATGCAGGTCATCGAAGGCGCATTCGAGGGGATCCGGTTTCTTTTCGGCCCTCTTGCACAGTCTCCGGGCAAACCGGGTTCGATCGGTTTCATACTGGCATTTCAGGCGCTTCCGTCGATCATATTTTTTGCCGCCCTTATGGAGCTCCTGTATTACGTCGGAATAATGGAACGGCTTATTGGCGTTTTTGCCAGGATATTCGTCAAGGTAATGGGGATAAGCGGCGCTGAATCGCTGTGTGCATCCGCCCAGATCTTCCTCGGCATTGAATCAAACCTGACAATACGGCCCTATCTGAAAGAAATGACCGTGTCGGAACTCATGGTCGTGCTTACCACGGGAATGGCGACTATCGCGTCGAGCGTGCTTGGTTTCTATGTGATAATCCTCTCCGGCATTTTCCCGACGGTCGCCGGCCATCTCATCTCCGCATCGATCCTTCTTGCCCCCGCGGCGATCATAGCGGCGAAAATGATCTTTCCTGAAACAGGTTCACCCCTGACCCGGGGAAAGGTTGTCCCGGTTGAATATCAAAAGGCCGGCAACCCTATCGAAGCGATCATAAACGGTTCAATGACCGGCGTTAAAATGGTGGTCGGCATCGCCGCACTTCTCATTGCCTTCATTGGCCTCGTGGCCCTCATTGACAGCGGCTTCGCATATCTCGGGAAGGTCATAGGATCTGCTTCCGGCCGAACCGTTGACCTTACACTCAGCACTATTCTCGGTTATGTCTTTTACCCTTTCACTGTCGCGATGGGGGTCCCTCTCGAGGATGCCCCTCAGATCTCCCGGATACTGGGCGAGCGCATCATTATGACCGAGGTCAAATCATACCAGGATCTAAGCGCTGCTCGTTCAGGCAGGGAAAATAGTGCACCCGCGAAGTGTCTTCATAGCAACATACGCGCTGTGCGGATTTGCCCATATACCGTCGCTTGCGATCTTTGTCGGAGGCACATCGACCCTCATACCCGAGCGGACGAAGGAAATTGCCGTCATTGGCCTCTGGGCGCTCTTCGCCGCCAATATAGCCTGCTTCATGACCGGCGCGATGGCAGGAATATTCTACACCGGCCAGGGCGGGAATCCTCATAAGACCGTAAGGAGTGAGAGCGTAAGCGCGTAAGGCGTTGAAAAACAGCGTCATTCAGGCGAAAGCAGGAATCCGGGGTATTTTCATCGTTCCGAAAAATATTAAGGAACGAACCTTGGATCCCGAACACCCAGAGGGTACCCGGCGCCGGGCTGACGGATGAGGGGTAACGCCTTACGCTCTCACGCCTTACGCCTTACGAAATCTGTGCGCCCGGTTCCTTCTTGACCAGCATCATGAGCCCGGAGGCGATGACGCCCAGGAAGATGGCCACTATGAACGGGATAATGAAAGATCCGGTCACGTCGCGGACATACCCTCCGAACCAGTGGGCGGTTATTGCGCCGAACGCGTAAAATGGCGTGAATGCCCCGATAACCGTTCCGATGATCTCTTTCCTGAAATAATCGCCGCCGCATGCCCCGTACAAGGGAAAGGTCGAGCCGTAGAAAATCCCGAAAAGGAAGATCCCCGTGTACAACAGGCCTATGTTGCCCCTGGCAAGTACTATCCAGACAATTGTTGCGGCAATGCAGAGATTTGAAATGGATATCGTTTTTTTCCGCCCCAGGTAATCGGAAAGGAGCGGTATCGTGAAGACGCCGACAACCTGCCCGATACCATGCATGGTGGCCAGGAAATGATGCCCGTTCATAAGCGAAGCCCAGCTCATACCGGGCATAATCGACCATGAATGTCGTGATCATATACAGGGTTGCACCGATGGAAAAATACGAGGCCGCGATGATCCAGAATCTTTTGCGGACAGGATCTCTCCGTAGCAGGACTGCTGTTTAACTGCCGGCGGCGGGGCGAAGCCGGCTCGTCCGCCCTTGTGCCCCAGGGCAGCCGGCCCGTATCTTCCGGCCTGCTCCGCAAAAGAATAATATTTATCACGATCATACACAGGGCGGCTATACCGAAGATATACCAGCAATAGCGCCAGCTCCAGTGGGAGACGATAACGGGATAGAGTTTGCCTGTCGCGGCGAACCCCAGGCCGAACCCTGCCGACAGTATCCCGAGGGCCATTCCCCGCCTGTGCAGGGCAAACCATCGCTGCACGAGCGTTATTATCGGGCGTCCACATTGCCGCAGCGCCGATGCCCACGAAAAGAAAGGGGATGGCAGCGCCCCAGAATGACTGGGCACTTCCCATGAACAAGGTACCCAGACCCAGGACCAAACCGAAAGCAGGTATAACGACGCGTGCGCCAAGACGGTCCGTCAGGTATCCCACAAAAGGCGAGAATACGATATATGCATAAAAATAGGCATTGAAGATCTGCCCGCCGTCTTTGCGCGTGATGCCCATCGTGCGGATCATCTCCGGCAAAATTGTTCCGTATCCCAATCGTATCGCGTAATTTATAAACAGGTTGACGAAACATACCGCCAGAATGACCCATGCCCAGTGCACAGCTTCGGTTTTCCCGCTTGAATTACCTGGCATTTTAACTCCCCCTTAAAGACTGTCACTACCCTCGCGTATTACAAACGGCCCTGTTGTAATTCTAGGATACACGCGCATTGATTGCAAGCACCGGAACTCATTTATTTATAAGCCTGCCGGCTTCAGGTGCTTCCCCTTTTCCGGGTTAACGTGCTATATTTATTTAAAAATAAATCGGAGGGGGCCATGATAATAGGCGAAATACAAAAAACGGGCAATGATAAGATACTTGTCACCGTTAAGGAATTTAAAGGCAAGACGTATATCGATGTAAGAACCCATTTTGAAAATGACGAGGGAGAAATGATCCCGACAAAGAAAGGTGTCTCCCTGACCCCGGAGAATGTCGATGAACTGATTACACCTTCTGACCGAAGCCAAGAAGAAACTGCCGGCTGCAACCTGAATTCAAGCTGCTAAATTATAACCGCCTTTGAGAAACACCCGGTCATGGTTAGAGTTAAAAGAAGGAGCAGGATGGAGCTTTTTTCAGACGATACGATCCTTAAGGAAAAGAAACAAAAACCGCTCGCCGACAGGGTGCGTCCGAGATCGCTCGATGATGTCGTAGGACAGGAACATCTCCTGGGAAAAGGAAAGATGCTGCGCGTCCTGATAGAGCGCGGCGATATACCGTCATTCATCTTCTGGGGACCGAGCGGGGTCGGCAAGACAACGATCGGCTGGCTCATCGGGCGGATCATGAAGCTTCCCTACGTATCCCTTTCCGCCGTTTCGATCGGCATCAAGGAAGTCAAGGAAGTGATCCAGAAGGCGCGCAACCAGCGGATCATCCTGTTTGTCGATGAATTCCATCGGTTCAATAAACTCCAGCAGGATACATTTCTGCCGCATGTCGAAAACGGCACCATAATCCTCATCGGTGCAACGACCGAAAATCCGTCTTTTGAGATCATCTCGCCCTTGCTGTCCCGCATGCGGGTATTGACCTTGAAACCCCTTGAAGCTCCCGACCTCGTCAGAATACTGGATCGCGCACTTAAAGAGGACAACGAATTGAGAGAGGCGAAGATATCCATCGACCAGGCAACGGTCGAAGAGATCGCGTATCTTGCGGATGGCGACGCACGGCGTGCTTTGAACCTCGCTCGAGGTATGCCACAAAATGATCAAGGATGCACCGGAGGGGCAACGGGTCATCGATCACGACATCGTTAAGGAGGCATATCAGAAGCGAACCGCCACGGTATGATAAGACCGGCGAAATGCATTACGATATGATCAGCGCACTGCATAAAAGCCTTCGCGGGTCAGACCCGGATGCGTCGCTCTACTGGCTGGCCCGTATGATCGAAGGCGGCGAGGACCCCCTGTTCATCATGCGGAGACTTGTCCGTTTCGCATCGGAGGATGTGGGCAACGCCGACCCTCTGGCGCTTAGCCTCACGATAAGCGCCACGGAGGCTTTTAAATTCATCGGTCCGCCCGAGGGCTACCTCGCCCTTGCCCAGGCTGCCGTTTACCTCGCGCTCTGTGAGAAAAGCAATGCAGTGTATACCGCATATGGCGCGGCAGCGCGTGATGCAAGGGACCTGCCCGAATATCCCGTTCCCATGCACATCAGGAATGCACCGACGAAAATCATGACACGAGCTTGGCTACGGCGAAGGATACCTGTACCCGCACGATCATCCCGAGGCCCTCGTGAAACAAACCTACCTGCCCAAAGAACTCCTGGGAAAACAATATTATCATCCGACAGACAGAGGGGCTGAACGCCGGCTTAAGGCATTCATGGAAAAAGTACGCCCCTATCACAGGTAGAAAAGACCGTTCCACGTTCAACGTTCAACGTTCTACGTAATAATTCCAAAAAAATGGGACAATCGCCAGATCAGAAAAGTAATATGCATTCAGAGTGTCGTTGATATTTTCCGTGAAACGTGGATCTTTAGAACGTGGAACGGTATTTTCTGCCTGTACTTGAAACCGCCGTTGCGCTGGGTTATGATGTTTGTCCTGTCATGGAAATATCGGAAAATAAATTCATTTCACTGGTTCGTAAATTCGGCCGCAACAATAATAGGATCGTCCGGGGCATTGGCGATGATGGGGCCGTCGTTGAACTCGACCGGGGGCAGTACGTCTTCGTGCAGGATGCCATGGTCGAGCATGTACATTTCGAGTTTTCATTCATGGACCCCTATTTTGTCGGCAAAAAGGCTCTGTATTCAAATATATCCGATATTCTTGCGATGGGCGCCGAACCGGTATTTTATCTCGTGACAACGGGAATATCACCGGGTATGTCGTCGAAAGACATGGTCCGGTTATATAAGGGTATGGACAGGGCGGCCCGGGAGTTCGGCCTTACGCTCCTTGGCGGCGACACGGTGGCTGCAAAAAACGATTTTTTTATCGATATCTCCGTTATCGGGAAACTTGTTGGAAAAAGATATTATGGCAGGGACAAGGCCCGCGCGGGGGATCATATCGCCGTGACGGGCAAGCTGGGGCAGGCGGCAATGGGGCTGAAAGCACTTCAGGAGAAAGGTGTGACAAGCAAGGGATGAAGGCCTGCATCGACCGTTTCTTGAGCCCGAGACCTCCGTATGCCGTATGGAAGGACCTCGTCAAAAATGATATAACAGATGTCATGATGGATGTAAGCGACGGGCTTCTTATGGACCTCTCGAGGATGATGGCTGAAAGCAAAAAGCAGGCGCGGATAGACTTTGAGAGGGTCCCTATGCCCCGTTATCTGCGGAAAACGGCCTGGAATACCTGGCCCTTTCGGGCGGCGAGGATTATCAGCTCCTCTTTACATTTCCGGAAAAAAAGATGCCCGCTATTTCCGCGATGTCGGAAAAAAATGCAGGCATAACAGTCATCGGCCGGGTATTGGACGGCAAGGGAGTCCGGGTCTTTCATAAGGGGAAAGAAATGGATATGCCGGATGAGAACAGGCTTTGATCACTTCGGGGGAAGATCGTGACCAAGACAATCTTTGTACGGGACATAACGCGCGGCGTGAATGAGGTGAATGATCTTTTCATTGTCACAAAAAAAGGTACATACACAGCCAAAAATAATTCGCGGTACATGATGATAGGCCTCAAAGATACTACCGGGTCCATCGAAGGCAGGGTCTGGGAACATGTTGATGAACTGGAAGGACTTTTCGAGAAAGGCGACATAGTCTCCGTCCAATCGAAAGCAAAGATATATCAGGATAAACTGCAGCTTCACATTACCGATATAAGAAAGCTCGACAATGACCTTGCCGTTTGCGACATCGAGCATTTCTATCCCTGCGGCGACACATCCAGGAAGCCTTCTTGAAAAGGAATATTCGGAGATCATTTCCGGGATCGAGAACGAACACCTGAAAAAACTTTTCGATCTCTTCAATGACGACCGGCTTCTGAGGGACAAATTTCTGGCATACCCGGCATCGACCGGCGTGCATCACGTATATGTCGGGGGCCTTCTCGAGCATTCCCTTTCGGTAGCCAAGATGGGCATGGCAGTCGCCTCGCTTATAGGGGGCGACCGGGACATCATTATTACCGGGTCCATCCTTCATGATATAGGAAAGATCCAGGAACTCGAAATAACACGGGGCTTCAGGTTTACCGACCGGGGCCGGCTCCTCGGGCACATCACGCTCGGCGTCATGATCGTCGAAGACCTGATCGGGCGTATCGACGGGTTTCCGCAGGAATTGACCGACATTCTCACGCATATTGTTATCAGCCATCATGGGCTCGAAGAATGGGGCTCCCCCAAGAAACCGATGTTCCCCGAGGCCCTGATCGTCCACCACCTCGACAACCTCGATTCAAAGGTTATGGGTGTCCGGGAACATATGAGAGATAATATGGCCGATGACCGCTGGAGCGAATATCATCGCCTGTACGAAGCGAAATTCTTCAAAATAAATTAGAAAGAGCATCGAACCTTATGGAAATAAGACGTGTTTTTGTTGATAAATTAAAGATGAAGAATGGGATGGTCCTTTTGGCAGGCCCTGTGCATAAATACATCGTGGGAGTCCTGAGAAAAGGCCCGGGCGACAGGATCGATCTTATTGATGGAAAAGGATATCTCTACCGTTCGACTATCCAGAGCATAAAGGGCAAAGAGCTCTATCCTCCAGGTCCTCGATGTCGTGCATAAACCGCAGGAAAAAAGGCCCCGGGTAATCCTCTGCGTAAGCCCGATCAAAGGGACCGAGAATGGACTGGCTCATCGAAAAGGCGACCGAACTTGGCGCTGAAAAGATCATCCCCGCGATATTCAGGAGGACCCTTATAAGATTTAACGATAATGGGACGCGAGAAGATCGAAAGATGGAGGCGGATCACGATCGAGGCATCGCGCCAGTCCGGGCAGGTTCACCATCCCCGAGATCACGGAGCCGACCCCCCTTCGCGGTATCACCGACCTGATAGAAGATGTCGGAAAACGCATCGTCCTTTATGAAAAAGAAAGGCATACGACCCTCAAGGATGTGTTCGGCACGAAATACGGGAGATGCGACCTGTATCGTCATAGGGCCTGAGGGCGGAATCGAGGAAGCGGAGGTTGAATGGCTTAAGGAAAACGGTTTCACGGCGTGCACGCTCGGGGAAAATATCTTCCGTGCCGAAACGACACCGCTCGTTGTCCTGTCAGTTATACTTTACGAATCTGCACGGACCTTGAAAGGCAGCAATCCCTGATGGGCCGCCGCAAGAAAGGACAAAAAAGGGGAAGATATGAACGATAAAGGGAAGACCGGCTGCGGATGCCTGGTCGCGATCCTTGTTATAATAATGGTCATCGCAGGCTTCGGGTTTCATCCCTGTAAGCCTCAAATCTTTCACGAAACTTTTGCGGTACGAGGACACCGATCGTAACAGCTGACGCCATCTTCGTCCCGAGGTTCCCTGAAGACAAAAACGGCGAATTGTATAGCGACGCCTTCAGGGAATATTTTGCCGGGAACGGGCGGACCATATACGTCGAGACGACAAGCTCCCCGGAGAAGGACATCGGCAATACGTTTAAATCAGATGGCACAGGCCCGGGGGGTAAAGGAAAACGTTGTCAAAACGGTCAACCCGGGCGAAACGGATGAAAACCGGCCATCCGTGATCAAGAAGAAACTCAAGGCAGCAGGCCTGAAAAAAGTCATCGTCATTGTTCCGGAATATGCCTCCCGGAGATATCACATGATATATTCCCGGGACACAGCCGGTACACTGTATATGATAAAACCCCTCAAGGTTAGTTATTTCCCGAGCGACCGCTGGTGGCGGGACGATCTTTCACGGGCCTCATGGCGCGCGAAGTATATTATTCACTGGCGTACTACTATAAAGCTCCTGAAAAAAGATACGGGCAAATAACAAGTACAAGACCCGCTTAAATCGACACTCTCATTCGGATGGAGAAGAAGTTTTGGGATTCTGATATGGATGAAAAACGCGCATTTATGGCGCTTTCACGGGTTAAAGGCTTAAACAGGCTTGCAAAACGCATGATCTGCGACGCATACAGTGATATTACCGCTATTTTTGAACCTGGCCGCAATAACAGTGAATTATCGCCGCCGGGAATTTCTACCCGTTTTCACGATTGGAAGGGCATCGATAACGATCTCAAGGCCCTTGATAAACTTGGCGTCCGCCTCATCACCCTCAAGGATGCTGATTATCCGCCGCTTTTGAAACATATACCGGATGCCCCGGTCGCTGCTGTATGCCAGGGGCCCTTTGAAGCCGGGACAGGATACCATGGCCATCGTCGGTTCCCGCAAGGCGACCGCTGAAGGAATGACTATCTCGGGGAAGATCAGCGAAACGATCTCGTCCGCCGGGATCACTGTTGTAAGCGGCCTTGCGCGCGGCATAGACACGGCAGCACATTTCAATGCGCTGCAGGGAAACGGAAAAACCGTAGCTGTCCTTGGGTGCGGGATAGAAATCTGTTATCCTCCGGAAAATAAAGATCTTTTCGAACAAATAGCCCGGGAGGGACTGCTTGTGACCGAATATGCCCCCGGCGAGCGGCCCATGCCCCACCATTTTCCGGAACGCAACCGAATCATAGCGGG
The DNA here is from genome assembly GCA_963823725.1 of uncultured delta proteobacterium. GTDB lineage: Bacteria > Desulfobacterota > Syntrophorhabdia > Syntrophorhabdales > Syntrophorhabdaceae > Delta-02. The sequence goes on along the minus strand of CAWGMJ010000010.1, from coordinate 163,082 downwards.
CATCTCCCGCGGCGTTCTGGTCATCGAGGCAACTGCAAAAAGCGGCTCATTGATCACCGCGCGGCTGGCGCTCGAATACGGCAGAGAAGTGATGGCAATGCCCGGAAGCGTGCTCAAGACCGAACATGCCGGTTCGAACAGGCTCATCAAGGACGGGGCCCGATTGGTGGATTCCGTCGAAGATGTCCTGACCGCGTGCTTTCCGCATATCCAACCTGCAACAAAAAAACCGGTTGAACTGGACAGCAGTGAAAACAAAGTATATTCTCTGATAGGATTTGAAAAGATACATGCAGATGAGGTAATAGAAAGAAGCGGCATGGATCAAAAGATGTCATGGCGGTGCTTACGCGTCTTACTATGAGAAATATTATAACGGAAGCGCCGGGAGGTTTCTTCATTCGCGCATAGGAAAAATTCCCTGGCTTAATGCCAGGGTTTAGGATAAAGAGGAGAATTCATGGGAAAATCACTGCTCGTAGTCGAGTCCCCGACAAAAATGAAGACCCTTTCCAAGTATCTTGGCAAGGATTTTGTTATAAAAGCAACCTACGGCCATATTAAAGACCTTCCGAAAAGCAAGCTGGGCGTGGACGTTGATGAGGGGTTCAATCCCCATTTTCATATTCTGAAAGGAAAATCCAAAGTAGTCGACGAGATAAAAAAAGCAGGCAAAGATGCGGAACGGATCCTGATAGGCTCAGACCCTGACCGCGAGGGAGAAGCAATAGCCTTTCACGTCGCGGAGGTCATTGGCAAACAGGACCGCATTGAGCGCGTTCTTTTTCACGAGATAACGAAAAAAGGCGTCCTCGATGCAATGAAACGCCCCCTCAAACTCGATATCGCAAAATACAACGCGCAAAAGGCGCGCCGCATACTTGACCGCCTCGTCGGGTACAAGATAAGCCCCCTTCTGTGGGAACGGGTAAGTTACGGGCTGTCCGCGGGACGCGTGCAATCGGTTGCGCTGAGGCTTGTATGCGACCGGGAAACGGAGATCGAGGGCTTTGTAAAAGAGGAATACTGGGTTGTCGATGCAGTTCTTGAGCTGCCGTCCGGCGAAACATTGAAAGCAACGCTTGACCGCAGGGCCGGCGAGGCGCTCGACCGCAAGGCATCAGGAAAAGCTGAAGATAACCTCGAAGGAAGAGGCGGAAGAGGTCAAGCGTGTACATAACCGACAAAGAATTTATCGTCGTCAGGATAGAGCACAAGGAAAAGAACATATCGCCTCAGCCCGCATTCATAACGAGCCGGCTGCAGCAGGAGGCATCGAGCATGCTGCGCATGTCCCCGAAGCGCACGATGATGCTCGCACAGAGGCTGTATGAAGGGGTCGATATCGGGGATGAAGGCTCCGTCGGATTGATCACCTACATGAGGACGGATTCTGTCCGGGTATCGATGGAAGCTGTCACCGAGGCCCGGCAATTTATAACGAATGGTTATACGGAGCAATATCTGCCGGAAAAACCGAATTTCTTCAAGAACAAGAAGTCTGCGCAGGATGCCCACGAAGCGATACGCCCGACGTCTGTATTTTATACGCCGGACAAGGTGAAACCCTATCTCGACAAAGAGCTTTTCGCGCTGTATGAACTTATCTGGAAGCGTTTCGTATCGTCCCAGATGACGCAGAAAAGAACTTGAAACGAAAGTGGTAGATATCAGCGGCGGGCGATTATATCTTTGTCGCGAGAGGCAATACGGTCCTTTTCGATGGCTTCACAAAAATATACGAAGAGGTTGGAGAGGATGAAGAGGCAGTGGCCACTCTTCCCGATGTCAAAAAAAACCAGGTCCTTGTTCATCAAAGATACCGTCATGGAACAGCGTTTTACAAATCCCCCTCCGCGTTATTCCGAGGCATCCCTCATCAGGACACTGGAAAGCAAAGGCATCGGGCGGCCGTCCACATACGCCACGATCGTCAGCACGGTACAGGAACGCGATTATGTGACCAGGGAGAAGGGACGGCTGTGCCGACACCGCTCGGAAGAACGGTCAACGGGCTTCTTTCCGAGTTTTTTCCGACCGTTCTCGACGTTGGTTTTACAGCAAAAATGGAAGTCAGGCTTGACGAGATCGAGGACGGGAAAAAAGATTGGGTCAAATCCCTCGAAAAATTTAATTCCTCTTTTGAGGGTGAACTGCTAAGCGCGCAGCAGCGGATGAAGAGCCTCAAAAATGAGGAAAAAGAAACCGATATAATCTGCGACAAATGCGGAAATAAAATGCTCCTGAGGTGGGGAAAGAGCGGCGAATATCTTGTCTGCTCGGGCAAGCCCGAATGCAAGAACAAAAAGAATGTCACGACAGGGCCGGACGGAAAGATCACGATCGTTGAAAGCATTGCGCACGGCATATGCCCTGCATGCGGCGGGAAACTCATAGAAAAGAAAGGGCGGTTCGGACGTTTTCTCGCATGCAGCAACTACCCGGAATGCAAGCATACCCAGGCTTTTTCACTGGGATTTGTATGCCCCATGGAGGGCTGTCCGGGCAAGCTTGTCGAAAAGACCTCGAAAAAGAAGAAAAAATTCATCAGCTGCTCCGAATACCCGAAATGCTCCTTTGCAACAAACAAGGAACCGGCAGAAGGCGAATGCCCTACATGCGGCGCCCCTATCCTGTTCTCGTTCCGGAAGAACCTGTATTGCCTGCGTAAGGATTGCGGATGGAAATCGCGGTAATCGGAGGCGGGCTTGCCGGGGTTGAGGCAGCGCACCAGATCGCCCGATCGGGAGGCAATGCAACCCTTTACGAGATGCGCCCCGCCGTAAGTACACCCGCGCATAAAAGCGGACTTCTTGGCGAGCTTGTCTGCAGCAATTCACTCAAATCAATGGATCTCCTCAATGCCCACGGGCTTCTCAAGGAAGAATTGCGGCGGCTCGATTCAATTATAGTCAGAACGGCGGATGAGACCTCGATCCCGGGCGGAAAGGCCCTTGTGGTTGATAGGGATCGATTTGCGGCACGGTTGACCGAGGCGATTGAGAATGACCCCAGGATCCAGGTGGTCCGCGGGGAGATCAGCTCTATACCGGACGGCACCGTCGTTATTGCCTCGGGGCCCCTGACAAGCGATTCCCTCGCGAATGAGATAAGACGGCTGACAAATGCCGGCAACCTCTTCTTCTATGATGCCATTTCACCGATAGTCGATGCGGAAAGCATAGATCTTGAGAGTGCTTTTTATGCCTCGCGGTACAGCAAGGATGAAACGGGCGATTACCTGAACTGTCCGCTTACCAGCGAAGAATACGACAGGTTTTACGATGCGCTTATCGCTGCCGAGCGAATGGAGCTTAAGGATTTTGAGAATACGTCCTATTTTGAAGGGTGCCTTCCTGTTGAGGTCCTTGCAGAGAGAGGAAAAAAGACGCTCGCATTCGGGCCGATGAAGCCTGTGGGACTTTGCGATCCCCGGGACGGCAGGCGTCCTTATGCCGTAGTGCAGCTCAGAAAGGAGAATGCATCGGGGAATATGCTCAATCTGGTGGGTTTCCAGACCAAAATGAAATACCCCGAGCAGGAGCGCGTCTTCAGGATGATACCGGCATTGAAGAACGCGGTGTTTCTCAGGCATGGAAGCATACACAGGAACACCTACGTTAACGCTCCTTTATGCCTCAATGAAAGGCTCCAGCTTAAGGCAAACGAACGAGTATTTCTGGCGGGCCAGATCACCGGGGTCGAGGGATACATGGAAGCGACACTGATGGGGCTCATGGCAGGGATCTCGGCTTTTATGGCTCAGCGCGGCGATGTTTTTATTCCTCCTCCGCCATCGACATGCGCAGGGTCCCTGATCCGCTATCTGACAACAGAGAACAAGCATTTCCAGCCAATGAACATCAATTTTGGCCTTTTTGAAGGCTACGCGAAGAAAACCAAGGAAGTCTCCGTCGAGCGGTGCCTTCAGGATATCGAAGATTGGAAGACCTCAATACACAACAAAAAATTCCTCACTCCTCACTCCTGACTCCTCGCTCCTGACTTTTTATTTTTTCCTATTTACTGTTTTCACATTGAAGTGTTAATCTAAAATCCGGAATGGTTAACAACTTCCGGCCCTGAAATTCAATCCGCCTTATTTTACGTTGGAGGTAATATGGCATCTCTTTTTGATATTCTCGCGGACAAGGCGATAAACACCGGGATCGGTCACGGAAAAGGACGCACTGGAACTATACAGGGAAGGACAAAATGATGTCTTCGGCCTTCTTGCCAGGGCTTCAAGAATACGCGATCATTTCAAGGGCAATTCAGTAAATCTTTGCGGGATCATAAATGCCAAATCGGGCGTCTGTCCCGAAAATTGCCGATTCTGCGCCCAATCGGCCCATTATCATACCGATGCACCCGTATATCCGCTTGTATCGGCGGAAGAGATCGCTGAAAAGGGGCGCATCGCCAGAGATAACGGCGTGCACATGTTCAGCATCGTCACAAGCGGTACGCGGATCGAAACGGATGATGAATGGAAGGCCATATACCGCGCAATAGAACTTCTCAACGAAATGGGTATAAAACCCTGCGCTTCCCTCGGAATGCTCGATGAGACCACGGCCCGCAATCTCAAATCGGCGGGCCTTTACCGGTATCATCATAACCTGGAGACATCCCGGAGCTTCTTCGATAATATCTGCTCGACGCATGAATATAAAGAAGACACCGATACGGTCCGGCATAGCCCGCGAAGCGGGGCTCACCGTATGCTCCGGCGGCATAATCGGCCTCGGCGAAACAATGGAGCATCGCATCGAAATGGCCGTGACACTCAGGGAACTCGATGTTGATTCAGTGCCGATAAATATCCTTAACGCGATACCCGGCACGCCGCTTGAGAATATCGATTCCGCTTACACCCGATAGAGATCCTGTTGACTGTTGCCCTCTACCGGTTCATTCTTCCCGACAAGGACATCAAGCTGTGCGGTGGCAAGGAGAAAAACTTAAGGCAACTCCTTCCGCTCGCCGTTGTCGCCGGGTGCAATTCATTATTGACAGGCAATTACCTCACGACTCTCGGCCGCGACACATCCGCCGACCTCGAAATGATCCGCGACCTCGGGATGGAAGCAAGGTTCGAAGGGTAAAGAAAAAGACTATCTCACGCCCGCTTCGCTGGAGCCCTCTGAGTACCGCGGAGAACTACCAAGGAAAAGACTTGCGGCCCGATCTCGAAGACTACCGAGATCGGGCCGCATTTTCGTCCGCTTCGCGGAAAAAAGAAATAGATATTTGGAAAATATAGGTTTTTCATCCTGCCGTCAAGGCAGGATCGAAAGTGCCGCTTGATCCTGGTCGGCTTCGGGATCAAGCGGCAAACTCTGTATTTCTCCGCGGGCTCCAGCGGAGCGGGCGTGAGAATATCTTTTCATATCTTTTAACTATCTTTTAGCTTTTTACCCGACTGCCTGGCCGAGTTTGAATATGGGGAGATACATGGCGATGATGAGGCCGCCGAGGATGACACCGAGAAAGACCATGATCATAGGTTCCATCATTGCGGTGAGGTTTGTTACCATGTTGTCGACATCTTCTTCATAAAAATCTGCTATCTTGTTCAGCATGCTGTCAAGGGCGCCGGTCGATTCACCGACCTGGACCATCTGGACGACCATCGGAGGAAAGATGCCCGCCTGCTCGAGAGGCTCTGCCATCGTGCGCCCTTCACTGATCCGGGACCGCGCTACCAGCAGTGCTTCTTCCACAATTTTATTGCCTGCAACTTTCGCGACGATCAGCATGCTTTCGAGGATCGCGACACCGCTCATAAGAAGGGTCGCAAGCGTCCGGGTTACGCGGGCTACCGATGCCTTAATCGTAAGAACACCGAACAAAGGAAGCTTCAGTATAAGACGGTCCATGGTGCGATGACCGTTATCTGTCTTGTAGTAATATTTTAACGCGAACACAAGGCCGACCATGGCGCCGATAATAATATACCAGTACGTCTGCATGAACTGGCTCATCTTGATGACTATCTGCGTAGGCATCGGGCAATTCCGCACCCATTTCCTTAAACATCTTTTCAAAAACGGGTATGACAAAAAGGAGGAGGACCACGACGACGATGAGCGGCAACCAGAATAATTGCAACGGGATAGATCATTGCGCTTTTTACTTTCTTCTTCAGCTTTTCAGATTTCTCAATATAAATGGCCAGCCTCTGCAGAACATTATCGAGAAGGCCGCCCTCTTCGCCGGCAACCACGAGGTTGATATACAGTTCATCAAAACATTGCGGATATTCCCTCAACGCGTCCGCAAAACGGGAACCGCCCTCTATTCTTTCCTTTATATCTTTTACCATGCCCCGGAAATTGACATCCTCGATCTGGTTGCCGAGAATGTCAAGAGATTGCACGAGCGGCAGGCCCGAGGTGATCATGGTTGAAAGCTGGCGGGTAAAAAGCAGTATCTCGAGTTTTTTTATCTTTTTCTTCGGGTTGAATTTTTTTTCTTTTTCCTTGGTCTTGGTGGCGCTTGAAAGGGTGATCCCGTCTTTTCTCAGAATAGCGCGCAACTGGTCGATCGATGCCGCCTTTGCACTGCCTTTTTGCGACTCGCCCGAAATTGTCTTCCCTTCCCATTGATATTGAGGCATGACTCAATAATACATGATTAAATTTGTTTTGCAAAGAAAAAATTACATTAACAGGCGCTTGGTGGCATAAGCTGTTTTAGCTCTTAAGTTTTGTGGGCTAAGATTTAGATAATTGTTGGATAAATACGGGGTTCTATGTTTTACGGCCCGGATAAATATTGACCGGGACCCGCGACATAGAACCCCTAAAATGCATTCTACTGCCTTATAACCGCATAAAATGTCGTATTTTCCCTCTGGATCAAGCATCACGATGCCTTCCTTGATATTGGAATCTCTTTAAGGCATCTTTGAATTCCGCGACGCTTCGAACCGGTCTTCTCCCTATTTCCCTGATAACGTCTCCTGAACGGATATCGGCATCCTGGGCAGGAGAACCGGGTATAACATCCGTTACTATAACGCCGCGTATATCTTTTTTCAGGTTCAGATGCTTTGCCACTTCTGCCGTAATATCCTGGACAACGAGCCCGATGTCCTTTTCGACCTCGGTCTTTTTCGCCTTGAGCGCTTCATCCTGAAGTTCACCTACGACCACATCGACTTCCATCTGTCTCTTGTCCCTGATAAGGACGATCTTTGCTTTCTTGCCTATCTCGGTCGCTGCGACCAGGCGGGGCAGCGTATCGTTGTCTTTGACCTTCTTGCCGTTATACGAGATGATGAGGTCGCCTCTTTTGATCCCTGCTTTTTCTGCCGGGCTGTTTTCCATGACATCCGCCACGAGAGCGCCTTCGGATTCCGAGATCCCGAAGCGTTTTCGCTATCTCGGGTGTCATCCTCTGGATGACTATCCCGAGCCAGCCGCGCGCCACTTTGCCTTTGCTCTTAAGCTGCGCGAGCATGTCGCGCGCAACATTGATAGGGATAGCGAAACCGATCCCCTGGCCTCCCGAGACGATAGCGGTATTGATGCCGACCACCTCGCCCTTCAAGTTAAGCAGAGGCCCCCCGCTATTGCCGGGATTGATCGAGGCGTCGGTCTGAATGAATTCGTCGTACGGGCCGGCCCCGATGATCCTTCCCTTGGCGCTGACGATCCCGGCCGTAACCGTGTGCTCAAGGCCGAACGGGTTGCCTATCGCCACAACCCAGTCTCCCACCTGCAGGGCCTCTGAATCTCCGAGCACGGCAACGGGCAAAGACTGCCGCACGTCGATCTTGATCAGGGCTATATCAGTTTTTGGGTCGCGGCCAATGATCTTTGCATCATACTCTTTTTCATCCGAAAGCTTGACCTTGATGGTCGAAGCCTTCTCGACAACGTGATTGTTCGTAAGGATGTATCCTTCCTTGTCGATAATAAAACCGGAACCCAGGCTGCGCTGCTTATATTCCCGGCGGGGCCCGTTCCCGAAAAATTTATCGAAAAAATCGTCCCCAAAAAAATCCTTGAACGGATTGTTCGGGCCGACAAAAGGCCCCTGGCCGCCCGGGCCCTTTTATCACGGCCGTTGTGCTGATATTGACTATCGACGGCTTGGCCTGGTTGACGAGTCCCGCGAAAGACGGCAGGCCGTTCGAGAATGCCGCCACGTTCCTGACATTCTGGGCAACCTCGGGCGCCGGCCGCTTATCGGTAGCCACCTGTGCCCTCACATATGCGAAACCGACAGCCGCAATGATCAGAATACAAACGGTTATAATAAGTCGTTTGTTCTTCATGCAAAAACCTCCATCAAGACATAGGTAATTTAATGATGAAAAGACTTCCCGCGGCAGGCGTCGACTCGACCTCGATCGTCCCGTGGTGGGCCTCTGCGATCCACTTGCTGATCGAAAGGCCCAGGCCGCTGCCGCTTGCGCGCTTGCGCGACCTGTCCGCGCGGTAGAATCTGTCGAAGATATATTTTATGTCGCCGGACGATATGCCCGGCCCGTCATCTTTTACGTTTATACAGGCGAACCCGTTCTGCTTGTATGACGACACAGCGACATGCCCGCCGCTGTGCCCGTATTTTATGCCGTTTTCAACGATATTTGTGATCATTCTGCGGAGTTTGAGCTCGTCCCCGATTATCCGGATATCTTCGAGCTCCTTGGCTATTATTTCCACGCCCTTTGTTTTCCCCGAAGATCTTCATATTCAAACAGACGTCCGCGAGGAGATCCCTGAGATCGACCTTGTCGACGTTCAGGCGGATGTCCTTGGTTTCCGCCTTCGAAAGCAGAAGCAGGTCGTCAATGATGTGGCTCATCCTATCGATCTCTTCAAGGTTGCTCTGGAGTGATTTCTTGTATTCCTCGTTCGTCCTGTCCTTTCTCAGCGCCAGTTCGGTTTCGCCTTTTAATATCGTCAAGGGCGTCTTCAGCTCGTGGGATACGTCGATGCTGAACTGGTTGATCCTCTGGAAAGAATCCTTCAGACGGGCGATCATTGCGTTGAATGTCTCTGCCAGACGGCCAAGTTCATCCTTTCGCCCTTTGAGCTCGATCCGTTCGTCGAGGTTGCTCGATGATATCTTGACGGCCGTCCTTCGTATCTGGTCGACCGGCTTCATGGTCTTTTTCGCCATAAAGTAGCCGACGATGATCGTTCCGCCCGTAGCGGTGATTATGCTGACTATCATTATTATGAGGAGGCGCTTCATGGTGTCCTCGAATTCTTCGAGCGAGGAACCTACCTGTACGATGCTGATTATTTTCTTGTTCTCAAGGATCGGCATCGTGATCATGCGCAGCCTCGGCCGCGCCGTTTCTATTGTTTCGTAAACGATCTCTCCCTTGAGCGCCTTTTCAAGCGTGACAAAACTTACCGGGACAGCCTCCGCCTCCAGGTCGTTGAGCCGGGCCCCGATCTTGCCGGATGCATCGATGATCTGGATAAATTTGCCTTTTGGTTTCTTTCCGAGGGCATTCTCGAGATAGCGTTCGAAATTGCCGAAAAGGCTCTGGTTATGGGTTTCCATCATTGACGAGGAAAGGACTTCGGCTATCGATTTGATCTTGGCATCGATGCTTTTCTGAAGGCTGTTCTGAAAATATATGTAGACAAAGCCGCAGAAGGTTACCAGTATTAATGCCAGGATGCCGCCGTACCAGAGGGTCAATTTCCATTTAATGGGAAGATTAAGGCTTTTCATTATCTTCTTTGAGGATATAACCCACCCCGCGGACCGTGTGTATAAATTTCCTGTCCGTCAGGAGTTCGATCTTCTTTCTCAAAAAATTAACATAGACATCGACTATGTTCGAAGAATCGTCCTGGCTTTGCCAGGCATATTCAGCCATCTCTTTTCGCGTCAAGGGCCTTTCGTAGTTGCGCATCATATATTCCATGATGAGGAACTCTTTCTCGGTAAGCTCTGCCTCTTTATCCCCGACCGACAGTCTCCTGTTGTAGGGGTTGAGGACCATTTCGCGATATTCAAGGGTGAGCGGCACGGCTTTACGGCTTCTCCTTAAGAGCGCGCGGATCCGGGCGAGAAGCTCATCGAAAGAGAACGGTTTCGTAAGGTAATCGTCACTGCCCATATCGAGCCCTTTTATGACATCTTCCTTTGTGCTCTTGGCGGTGATGATCAAAACGGGTGTTTCGATCTCATCCTCCCGCATCCGCTTCAGTACCTCCAGCCCGTCTATTTCGGGTATCATGAGATCGAGAAGCACGATGTCGTATTCCTTCGTTTTGATGAGCTCGAGGCCGCATCCTGCCGTCCTCCGCCACCTCGACGGTATATCCTTCTTCCTCAAGGCCCCGCCTGATAAAATTTGAAACCTTCACTTCATCTTCGACAACAAGAATTTTCATAATGACAATAATATAGTATAAAATCGCCGTCTTGTACAATTTTTCATTCTTTCCCGCAATACCGGGCATGAACGGGCAGCATGTGCCGTTGTTCATGCTTAATTTCTTTGACAAAACCGAGGGGATGCTATTTAGTATTATGTTCCGAGCTCAAATCATTATCGGCAGCTGGTATACAAACGAAATCCAATCGTATTCAGGGAGGACCGGACCCATGACTCTTCTCGAGGCCTATATTATCACTTTTACCGCGAGTTTCTGCAGTCTTGTCATTGAAATGGTGGCGGGACGCATCCTGGCGCCATTTGTGGGTGTTTCGATCTATACATGGACAAGCATTATCGGGGTTATCCTGGCAGGCATCAGCATCGGGGCTTTTATCGGCGGCAAACTCATCGACCGGTTCCCCACGCGCAAGACCCTCGGATGGCTGCTTCTCATTTCGGGAATTACAGCCCTTACCATCATACCCCTTACACACGCGGTCGCGGCGTATCGGTTTCCTGTCTCGCTCATGGCGCGCATCTTCATCATCACGTCGATAATTTTTTTCATACCGGGCTGCGTCCTCGGGACAATATCACCGGTCGTAGTAAGGCTTACACTGAAAAACCTCGATAATGCCGGGAACACGATCGGAAAGATCTATGCCCTGTCAACCCTGGGCGCTATAATCGGGACCTTTGTGACGGGGTTCTTCCTTATCTCGTGGATGGGCACGAGGACGATCGTCCTTGTAATGGGGATCATCCTGATACTGGCATCCATTCTTTCAGGCTCTCTTTTTCGGAAAAAAGCCAGCATGGCCATTTTCATTATCATTGCCGCCCCGTGCCTCTTTTTGATCCAGACATATCTTTACAACGTCCCCTTGAGCGGCAAGACATATTTTTATAAGGAAAGCGATTATTACACGATAAAGCTCTCGAAAACAATGAGCTCCGACAAAAAAACCGAGCTTGAGGCGATGGTGCTCGACAATCTTATCCATTCGTACGTGAACCTCAAGGACCCTACGCATATCGAGTATGAATACGAGCGGATCTATGCCGATGTGCTCAAATGGAAATTCGACCAGGATACAGCCCTTCAAGAGCCTGACCATCGGAGGGGGAGGCTATACCTTTCCCCGCTTCATGGAGGTCACGTATCCCAAGGCGCAGATCGATGTCGTCGAGATCGACCCGCATGTGACGAAAGTTGTCTACGATCACCTGGGCCTTCCGAAAGACACGCGGATCGTCACCTACAATACCGACGGCAGATGGTATGTTATGAATTGCAAGGAAAAATATGACCTCGTTTTTACGGATGCCTACAATGACATTTCCATCCCCTATCATCTCACGACGAAGGAATTTCTCCAGGAGATCAAGGCAACGATGAATCCCGGCGCGATCCTCATGTCGAACATTATCGATAATTTTCAGAAGGGCCTTTTTCTCCCGTCCTATATAAAGACCCTGCGCGAGGTATTTGGACAGAAGAATGTCTATCTGATCTCCGTACCCCCGAATTTCAGAAAGGTCCAGATAAGCACTTTTATTGTCATTGCCGGAAACGGCAATTTTGATATCGGAAGCTTTCAGACATTTCTGAAGGAAAGGCTCGGCCGGCGTGCAACGTCGGCCGTTGTTCCCGAGGACCTTATGGATGAGTTCATCAACAGGAAAGATGCGATCGTGATCCGGGACGATTACGCACCGATCGATAACCTGGTCGCGCCCGTCTTCGAGGAACGGTTCGGGTATAACAGGAAAAGTTAAAAGACGGGTCTGGGTTATAGGTTATGGGTTATGAGTGAAAAATATCACCTATTACCCATTACCTATTGCCTATTACCTATCTTTCGTTTAAAATTATAGTCGGTGCGGGCATAACTCAGCTGGTAGAGTGCAAGCTTCCCAAGCTTGATGCCGCGGGTTCGAGCCCCGTTGCCCGCTCCATTTATTCCCGCCTTGTTCTTGACATTCCGGGCAGCCTCCAGTTATCCTTGCCGCAGCATGATGATTCTGTAAAATATTCCATAATATCAAAGTTATCAGCCGGGCATATTGTGAAAAAACCGGGTTCAAAACGCGGGATGCCGGGGAAAGAAGGATTCTGGATAAAGGCCGGCATTGTGGTCTTCGTCGGTCTTATCGGCATATTCCGGCCCGATGTCCTTGCCTTATTTTTTACTTTTCCGCTGTCGGGCCCTGTCAGGGTCTATCATATCCTGTGGGGGCTTACAGTCTTTATACTGATCAAGCGCATGGTCCCGCGGTTCAATAAAAAAATATCGTCACTAAAGATCTTCGGGAAGTTTTACGAAGCGGCCGACGGCATTACGCCCCAGCGCGATGAAAAATTGCGCCGCATGAAGGCGATGGCCGACCGGGGAGCGCTGAAATCCGCATTTTACTGGCTGCTCTTGCTTGGCGACATGGCCCTGTGGCGCATGGTCGGCATGTTCAACGATACCTGGATCTATATAACAGTCCTCTTTTTCGTTTTTATGGACCAGTTCTGTGTAAGCGTATTCTGTCCCTTTAAATGGCTTGCCAAAGGTAAATGCTGCAGTACATGCCGGATAAACAACTGGGGTTACATCATGGCCTTCTCACCGCTTGTCTTTATCCCGTCATTCTGGACATGGTCCATCGTAGCCATATCCATCATCGTGGTCATCCAATGGGAATATCTCTATTACCGGCATCCCCGGCGTTTCTTTGAAACGCATAATGCCGCCCTGATGTGCAGGAATTGTGTCGTGGAATGCACCGGAAAAAGAAAATTGCATTGAATATTGACCATGGATTCCTTACAATGAGAGACATCGGGACGGTACCCGTTTAAGAAAACCTTCATTTTATCAGGAGTTTTGATTGATCGAACATTATGAAGCACTCATCATAGGCGGGGGCCCCGCAGGACTTACTGCCGGGCTTTATCTCATGCGGGCCGGCATCAGGACGCTCGCTTTGCGAAAAGGTGCTTCCCGGCGGGGCACCCTTGAATACGGAACGCATCGAAAATTATCCCGGTTTTCCGGAGGGTATTTCGGGCAGGGAACTAATGGACCGGTTTGCAGCACAGGCAAAGGCATTCGGCCTTTCTATAAGGGAATTCAGCGAAGTTCAGAGCGTAAAGCAGGACAGAAGGCCGGTTTATCGTCAGCTTGAATGACGGCGAGATCGCTGCCGACGGGCTCATCGTTGCCAGCGGATCCGAACCGGTCAAGATGGGGATCCCCGGTGAAAATGAACTTGCCGGCCGCGGCATATCATATTGCGCCACGTGTGACGGAATGTTCTTCAGGGACCTCGAGGTCGCAGTGATCGGCGGGGGCGACTCGGCAATAGAAGAGGCATTGTCCCTCGCGAATATTGTAAAAAAGGTCTATGTGGTCCACCGCCGCGATTCACTGCGGGCACAGAAGATCCTTCAGGAAAGGGCATTTAATAACCCCAAGATGGAATTTCTCTGGAACTCGCGCCCCGTTGAGGTCGTCGGCACCGATCAGGTCGAAGGCCTTGTTGTGGAAGATACCGTAACCGGCCAGCGCACTAGGTCGCCGTGAGCGGGGTATTTTTCTATGTCGGTTACCAGCCGAATACGGCCTTTATCGGGGAATACGTGGAACGCGACCCGACAGGCTATATCATTACGGATGACAGGTGCGCAACGAGAACGCCGGGCCTTTATGCGGCGGGCGACGTTCGGAAGAAGGCCCTTCGCCAGATCTCCACAGCCGTGGGTGACGGCGCGGTTGCAGCGGTCAGCCTGGAACGGTATATCCTTGAAAAAAAAGGTTAAGCTCCCTTTGCATAGAATCCTCTCTAATCGCAGGCATCCTGTTTCTTCTCGCTGTGTCAGTTCCCGCCTTTGCGGCCGACCGCATTGTCCTCGTGCCGGGCCGGTCAGACCGACGACGCGATGTGGAACAATGCAAAGAAATATTTTGCGGGCAAAGGATTCAGCATCGGCAGCCTACGATTCACCCCGAGATCGATCGAAAAGCAGATCGAGACGGCAAATAAGATCAACAAGGAAAAGGCACGTTTCATGCTCGTTCTTGAGATCGTCCCGTCGGACCGATCCGATGCTTTTGTCGCGATCAGCGATGCAAAGAAGGCCAAAAGTCTCATATTGAATGCCGATGAAGTGCCCGGGGCCCATGCGGCCCGTTCCGAGGAGCTTGGATCATCGATTGCCGCACGCTTTCAGAAAAAGGTCAAACCCGCACCGCTTTTCATGTTCCTGGGCATAGATCTGCCGGCAGTATTTGTAAGGCTCAATGTCCCAAGGGACGGATCTGCGGAAGCCTTTGATAAACTATATGACGGTATGCTGAATTTTACGAAAAGAGGAAACAAAGATGAGAGAGAACTCAAGGGCGAGCGACGAAATCCGGCAGCTTGAGGATTGAAAAAAGTTTTCTGCGGTACCCTGAAGGCTCGGTCCTGGTCGAGATGGGCGCTACGAAGGTTATATGCGGCGTGAGCGTCGAGGATAAAGTCCCGCCGTTTCTTGAAAAACAGCGGAAAGGGCTGGCTTACAGCTGAATATTCAATGCTTCCCCGGGCCACGCACAACAGGTCCATGCGGGAATCCGTCTCGGGACGCATAGGCGGCCGGACACATGAAATTCAGCGCCTGATCGGAAGGGCGCTGCGCGCCATAGTCAATCTCGACATTATCGGCGAACGGACGATCTGGGTCGACTGCGACGTGATCCAGGCGGACGGCGGCACGCGGACGGCAAGCATCACCGGGGGATATGTGGCCCTGGTCGAGGCCCTGTGGGGCATGAAAAAGCGCGGCATTATCGACAAGGTACCTCTCAGGGACAGTGTGGCCGCCATAAGCGTCGGCATCGTGAACGGCCAGATAGCCCTCGACCTGTCATACGAAGAAGATTCGAAGGCCGAGGTCGACATGAATTTCATTATGACCGGAAAGGGCCAGCTTATCGAGGTCCAGGGCACGGCAGAAAGGAAACCTTTCACCAAGGAGCAATT
Source organism: uncultured delta proteobacterium (assembly GCA_963823725.1). Lineage (GTDB taxonomy): Bacteria > Desulfobacterota > Syntrophorhabdia > Syntrophorhabdales > Syntrophorhabdaceae > Delta-02. Next base: position 147,706 of record CAWGMJ010000010.1, on the reverse strand, counting down.
CGATGTCATGTACCAGTACGCATTAAAAGGCATTGTCGAGATCACGCGGCAGCAGAAGGCAACCCTCGGCCCCTTGTTCCCTGCATGAAAGATCTCATCATAGCAACAACAAACAGGGGTAAATTTGCGGAACTGAAACCCCTTTTGACCGATCATTTCGAAGAAATATATTCTCTCGCTCGATTTTCAGGAAACAATAGACGTTGTCGAAGACAGTCCCTATTATGCCGAGAACGCCATGAAAAAGGCCCGCAAGATCGGCGAGCATTTCGGCATGCCCGCCCTGGCGGACGATTCGGGGCTTGAAGTTGCCGCCCTCGATGGGAGGCCCGGCATTCATTCCTCCCGGTATGGAAAGAATGATGAGGAGCGGATCGAGCGGCTCTTGCGTGAACTTAACGGCATGCCCTGGGAACAGAGAAAGGCAAAATTTAAGGCCTATGTAGCCCTTTACCTGCCCCGGAAAGACCGGTGTTATGTTTTTTACGGGGAACTGACAGGGTTTATCGGCTTTGAAAGGCACGGATCAGGCGGCTTCGGTTATGACCCGGTCTTTTATTCTCCCGAACTGGGCAAATACCTTGCAGAAATTTCAACCGATGAAAAAAACAGGTTCAGTCATCGCGGCCGCGCCATAGCGCTTCTGAAAAGTTTATTGAAACGAATTGAAGAATCGTTAAATCGTCAGGTCGTACAGAATCGTAGGTGTTAGAGAACAGTTCTCATACGGACAAAAAAAAGGCGTCAAGTTTTTGAGGTTTTTACTCCTGACGCCTTACGCCTGACGATTTACGGTTTTTATATGGTCCCAACGAGAATCGAACTCGTGTTTTCGGCGTGAGAGGCCGACGTCCTGGGCCGCTAGACGATGGGACCGCCAAGCATGAATACTATCAGAAAAGGAACCGGATATCCAGCAGAAAAACGACAAAAGGCTATACATTCAATCTGTTTCCTATTATAATTTGAGGACATAACCAAGGAGGACATTATGTTCGGACTGGGAATGCCGGAACTTATAATAATACTCATCATTGTGGTGCTTATTTTCGGGGCGGGCAGGATATCAGAGATCGGCGGGGCCATAGGAAAAGGCATAAAGGGCTTTAAGAAGTCCATTAATGAACCCGATTCCATTGATGTCACGTCTGACCAGAATGAAAAAGCGGCAAACGACAAAACAAGAAACCCATCGAACCGAAGTAATCATTATTTTGCCTGTTGTTCGAAAAATTACCAATCATGTCGCCGGCGTAAAATACTCACGACTGGAAAAATATGAAGATTCTTGACGGGAAAGATAAAGCATCCATCGCCGAAGCTGTCATGCTCCTCGAGAAAGGCGAGATCGTCGCCTTTCCCACCGAAACGGTCTATGGGCTTGGCGCAGTCGCCTATAACCCATACGCAGTTGCAAAGATCTTTGAGGTAAAACAAAGGCCCCATTTCGATCCTCTGATCGTCCACCTGGACGGGCCGCAACAGGCTCGAAGAATATGTCGAGAACATACCGCCCGAGGCCGAAAGGCTCATCAAGGCCTTCTGGCCCGGCCCGCTCACGATGATATTCAGGAAAAAGACCTGTCATTCCCGACATAGTCACAGCCGGACTGCCGACCGTAGGGATCAGGGTGCCTTCTCACCCGGTAGCGCTCGAACTTATCAGGACGCTCAAAAAACCCATCGCCGCACCGAGCGCCAACCAGTTCGGCTATATGAGCCCGACACGCGTGCACCATGTCGCGAAATCGTTCGCAGAACGCGTGCCTCTTGTCCTTGACGGAGGCAATTCGCAGCATGGGATCGAATCGACGATCGTATCATTTCACGAAGACGGGGTGTTCGTTCATCGCCACGGGGCGATCACGATCGAAGAATTGTCGGAACATGTCCGGATCATCGAGAAGGAAAAGGCATCGACCGTATGCGAAGCCCCCGGCGAACTGCCCTACCATTATTCACCGATGAAACCTCTGCGCCTTGTAAACGGTCCCGTCGGATGTCAGGAACGCCAAATTCGTCCTACCTGGCATTTCGGGAACCGGCCGGGCCCCTCGGGCGAAAATATATCAAGGTCCTTTCCCCCGCAGGCGACCTCAGGGAGGCGGCATCCAATTTTTTCTCGTTTCTCATCGAACTTGACCGCGATGATATCGATATGATCTATGCCGAAAGATTACCTGAAAAAGGCATCGGGCGCGCCATCATGGAGAGGCTTAAAAAAGCGTCGAAAAGGCACGCAAGCCCGCTTGCCGGACAATCGTTGATAATTTGAATTATCCGTGATAATGTATCCCGGATGCACAAATGCAAGAGCAATGGACCTGAATGGAAGCCTTTGAAAATATTGATAAAAAAACTTTGCACGTTTCGTAGGCAACGGGGGGATTGTATGAGTAAAATCAAGAAGTTACAAAAGTCTTTATACAATTTGTCAACAGGTTTTCCACAAAAATTGTGGAAAAGTTTTAAAAGTCCTTCCTTTTCAAGAATCTGCATAATACTTCTGTCCTGTTTTATTCTGATCTCATGTTCATATATGAAAAATATAGCGGGAAAACCCCAGCCGGCGATCGAAAATTCCCTCATATCAATGAACGAGGACCAGGTGCGCAAAAAACTGGGCGAACCGACAATGGTCAGCCTGACACCCGAAAATAAGATCCTCTGGACATATCGCCCGGATTGGAAGATCATGCCTGATAATAAGAATACGGTTTATGTTGAATTCGACCAGGGAATAGTAACGAAGGTGATCAAGGCGGACAAATGACAATGTTGTGCGAGACATGTTCAAAAGAAGTCGGATCGGTTGCCTGTCCGCAATGCAAAGAAGAAGTATTGCGGCTGGGCCCGTATTGTTACCTGTGCGGGGCACGCGCTCACCATTGACGAAGTGCGCGAACCGGAACCATCCGGGGAAGATGATGATTTTTCGAACCGGGTCCTCTGCAGCGACGGGGCCTGTATAGGCGTTATTGACGAAAAAGGTATTTGCAAGGTATGCGGAAAACCGTACGTTCCGGATTCGGAATGATCATCGTTTCACTCCTTCTGTTTTCGTGCACAACCTATGCCGTTATTATTCAATCGGCATTTTACTGGACGATAAGGCCATTATCCTTCTGAACACAGAGGCAACTATGATGAGGCGCCGAGATATTTTAACGGATGCGATCCGATCATCCGCCTTGAATCCGTCGGAGACGTAAAGCGACATGAGAGATCCGGAACTTACATATATAATAACGTAGGCTTTTATGCCCGCGAGAATAGCGAAGTTTATTAAGGTGATCAATTATGGGTTTTTTTGAAAAGATAAAGAACGGTCTCACAAAAACCAGGGACCAGATCAAAACGAAGATCGAATGGATGGTCCAGGGAAAACCGATCGAAGAAGATGCCTTTGATGAGATAGAGGAGGCATTGATACTGGCCGATGCCGGGCTTCCCACGGCCGAGCTTCTCGTCGAGGCGCTGAAAGAAAAATGGAAGCGCGGGCATATCAAGACCATGGAAGACATCAAGATCCTCCATGAAAGAAGAGAGTGCAAAAACTGCTCGCCCCGATCGAAGCGCCCATGGTCTATCGACAGCAAAAAACCATTCGTTATCCTGACCCTTGGGGTGAACGGGGTCGGCAAGACGACGACCATCGCCAAGCTTGGCCAGCATCTACCTCGGCGAAAAGAAAAAGGTCCTTCTCGGCGCATGTGACACGTTCCGGGCGGCGGCTATCGAACAGCTCGATGTCTGGGCAAAGCGTCTCAATGTCGAAATGGTAAAACACGCCGATGGATCGGACCCGGCGGCGGTAGCCTTCGATACCGTGAAAGCCGCAAAATCGCGCGGAAGCGATATCGTCATTCTCGATACGGCGGGAAGGCTCCACACAAAGGCAAATCTCATTGAAGAAATGAAAAAGATACACCGCGTCATCTCGAAAGAAGTGGAAAACGCCCCTCACGAGGTCCTTCTCGTTGTCGATGCTACGAACGGACAGAATGCGATAGCACAGGCAAAGGCATTTAACGAGGCCGTGGGCGTTTCAGGGATCGTTATTACAAAACTCGATGGGACCGCGAAAGGCGGCTTTATCCTTCCCATCGCCCATCTTCTGAAAATACCGGTACGGTACATAGGCGTCGGAGAAAAGATAGACGACCTTATCCCGTTCAACGCCAAAGAATTCGCCGAAGCAATGTTCGATTAGAAGATAAAACCGCTCGCCTTCGCAGAATCAGTTTCCCTTTGGAAATTGATCGAGGTTGATCTCGTTTCCGGTTTGAACGCGAATGCGCTCCAGGTGTTAGGCGGGATAGAGTATAGTGTCTCCTGAATCGCATTTCGCGACTGCGTGCATGGCGGGATAGAGTTTGTGCTCCGATGAGCACGCGGGCCGAGCTCGGGGGTCGCCCGGTTCGACCGGTACGCGCACCTGCGCGATGATAGGCCCGCGGTCATATTCCTCGGTTACGAGATGTACCGTGACTCCCGATTCCGTTTCTCGGCCTGGCAATGACCGATTCGTGGACATGGATGCCGTACATCCCCTTTCCGCCGTGCTTCGGCAGGAGCGCGGGATGAATGTTGAGGATCCGCCCCTGTAAAATGGGACAGCGTTTTCGGCCCCAGTTTTTTCATATAGCCCGCAAGCGCGACAATATCAACATTATGGGCGATGCAGCGTGTCGAGGATCGCCTGATCGAGGCTGTCGGGGTCGGGATGTGTCTTCCCGCTTAAATAGAAGCCCGGGATCCCTTCGTTCCTTGCCCGCTCGAGGGCCGTTGAATCACTGTTATTGCTGATCACGACAACCGGACGCGCGTGCAGTGTTCCTTTTTTTGCCGCGTCGATTATTGCCTGCATGTTGCTCCCGCCATGAGATGCAAGAAAACCTATGTTCATAGTGCCCCCGCGATATTATCGCCTGAAAAGATAGCCTCTCCAGGAATTTTTTTTCACCTCCGCGACCGGCTCGCATGGGAGGAAAAGGCTCAAGGCCTCTTTTCTTCTCACGGCCGATGATCCCGGATATGATAAGGATGCCGTTCTCTTCTTCCAGAGCTCCATGATATGGGTCGAATGCAAGGCAAATGTCCGGATGTCAAGGTTGGCGAGGATGATGTCGATATCTGCCGCGCACATCCTTAAGGTCGGCGCAGACGAGTTCGATACCGGACGCCTCATTAAGAAGGACATTTTTTTGGGCGGAAAGAACGGCATCGAGATCATTGTCCACGGCGTATACATATTTCGCGCCTTTCAGGCGGGCGTACAAAGATAAAAGGCCGGAGCCGCATCCAAGATCCAGGACCCGCTTTCCCGTGAAATCTACGTCCCTCATCATCTTCATCATGAGCCGCGTTGACTCGTGCCGCCCCGTGCCAAAAGCCATGCCCGGGTCGATCGTGATATATGTGACCCCTTGACGCTTTCGCATTCCACGGCGCCCGGATAACGATATCTTCGACGGATACCGGGCGGAAATATTTCCGTGCCATCTCCGCATAATCACGCCGGGGCTCTTCTGTGACAGTGATCTTCGCCGATCTTGATGCCGCTTGCCCGGACCGCCGCGATATATGTTTCCACGTGTTCCGGATATGCCCTGCATGATGGTTTGGGAATTCTCTTCGAGTATCCATAGCCCCGACGGAGAATGGACGGTATAGATATCCTCGGGAAGCAGTTCGTACGCCCCCGGATCGATCACGATATCGACGCGCTTTTCTGTTGCCTGCCTGTCGTTGTTCTGAAGATGTTCGTTTCACGCGGGAAAGCTCTTCTTAAAAGAACGATGTATGAACAGTGTAACCGGTCCATCGGGCTCATCGCGCATCTTTCGTGAGGACGCTTCCCATCTGCGACATATCATAGCCTTCATGGTCCTTCATCGAATGCATGAAAAGGGGCTCATTGAGAAAATCCAGAAAGGCCTTTGTCTGGGCATTGCCGAATCTTTCATACGGCACGATGAGGTCGAACCGCTCCTTGAAGAGCGGCACGAAATCCAGGCTAAGCATGTGGGCAATGTACCGGATGCCCACAGATGCGTCAGCGCCTCCCCTGACAACGGCGGTGCCGGCCCCCAGGTGCGATTCCGCTTCGCGCTCGTATCCGTTTATCCTGGACGGATCTATACCCGCTTCCATCAGGAGAAAATCGAACAGCAGACGTGTCCCCGTCCCTTTTCTCCTGTTAATGAATCGGATATTGCCTGACGTAAGGTCAGAGATCGACGTTATCCCGGCAGGATTGCCCTTCGGGACGTAAATGCCCTGCTCCCGGAAAAACATGTTAACTGACCGCATAGTTTTCGCTTTCCAGGTAGCGCCGGATATATGAAAGCGTATAAGCCTTTCTGTTCCACGTCGTAAATATGGACACATGCGGCGGACGCGACATGGTCCCGAAGAAGTTCGAGACCTCTCATGCTTCCCACCGATGCATAAAAGACGGTGATTCCCTTCTGGGAGGCATTGAAGAGATCTATGATCTTTTTGAGGAGCGGGTCGTCACTGCCGGCAATAAAGATAAGTTTCTCGCGCTGGGTATTTTCCAGTATCCATTCATCGATAAGCTCTTTGGCGAAGGATATCTTGCCGCCGATCCTTACCGCGGGCAGCCTCGATTCCTGCACGAGGCGGTAGATCATCTTTTCGTTTATCCTGAGATATTTCGAAAGTTCCTTGGCTGACATTATCTGCATTTGCACATTATAGCGAAAAGATTTCCTATAATCAATCCAAGATATTATAATATTCTGTCGGTTTTCCGGCGACGATCCTGGACGGGTAAATAATTCATATGATCAAGATCGACAGGCTATGAGGAAAGGTTTTACCGGAACATCTCGCGCCCGGCGGAACTTGTGTGCTACGAAGTGCAGCACAAGGAAACAGACCTTTTCTGCTGCACCGGCCATGATCTCAGCGATCTTATAAAGGAACGTGTCCTTGCGTACAGATATCAGCTCGAAGCATACATAAAGATCAATCCGTTATTTCAGGAAAGCCTTATCCCCATCGAAGACGACCCGATCGCACCGCCCATCGTGCGGGAGATGATCCGGGCATCGGCAGCGATCGGCGTCGGCCCCATGGCAACTGTCGCCGGCGCGATCTCTGAATACATCAGGAAGGGACATCGCAGGCCTGACGCAGTGATTTCATCATTGAGAATGGCGGCGATATCTATCTGAGGACATCGGTCGAAAGGACCATACAGATCCATGCGGGCAGATCACCGTTCAGCGAACATATCGGGATAAAGATCCCGCCTTCAGCCGAACCGCGGGGGTCTGCACTTCGTCCGGCACCGTCGGCCATTCATTGAGTTTCGGGAAGGCGGATGCGGTATGCATTCTCGGACGCTCCGCACTATTTGCGGACGGACTTGCAACTTACCTCGGTAATATTGTAAAAAAGAAGGACGATATTGCCAGGGCCATCGAAGAAGGACAGAAATTTTCGGATATCACGGCAATATTGATTATTCTGGGCGATCAGCTTGGAGCATGGGGCGACCTCGACATTGTCGAGACGTAAAGCCCTTCGGTCCGCATGTTTTGCCCATGAAGAGGGCGAGGAACCAATGAAAAAGAGAATTATTCTCCGGTTTAAGAAAGACACGATCGACAAGCCGATCGTATACAGGCTCGTAAAGGATTTCAATCTCGTCTTCAACATCCTGAGGGCAAATATTTCGCCGAAAGCGGAATCCCTCATGGTCATGGAGCTCGAAGGAACAGAAACAAACTTCAAGAAGGGCATGAAATACCTGAAGGGCCTCGATATCGATACAGAGCCGATGGAGCGCGATATTAACCGGGATGAAAATAAATGCGTACATTGCGGCCTCTGCACAAGTGTCTGCGCGCCGGAAGCCCTCTACATCAAGGACAGAAGGTCAATGTCTATAGAATTCGATTATAAGCGCTGCGTTGCCTGCGAATTGTGCGTCAAGGTTTGTCCCGTCAAGGCAATGAGCGTCTCGTTCGAGTAAAACCCCGATGCGCCGTATATACCTTGATAATAACGCCACGACACCTATCCATCCCCAGGTGGCCGAAGCAATAAAACCATTTCTGAACGGGTTGTTCGGCAACCCGTCAAGCACTCATTTTGCCGGAAGGGACGTTAAGGCCTCGTATGACGCCGCGCGGGAAAAGATCGCCGGCATGATCGGGGCGAAAACCGACGAGGTCGTCATTACAAGCTGCGGTTCCGAGGCGGACAATCACGCGATCAAGGGCATCGCTTATGCGGCGGAACAATAAAGGCCATATTATCACGTCGACGGTTGAGCATCCCGCGGTCCTGAATGTGTGCCGGTATCTCGAAACGCAGGGGTTCTCCGTTACGTATCTTCCTGTCGACGGTTTCGGGCTCGTTGATCCCGACGATATCAAGGACGCCATCCGGAAGGATACGATCCTCGTTTCCATTATGTATGCCAATAACGAGACGGGCACGGTGATGCCCATCAGGGATATCGCAGATATCGCCCATGAAAGGGGCATCCCTGTTCATTCGGATATGGTGCAGGCGCTCGGGAAGATCAAGGTCGATATGACGGACCTCGGCGTCGATCTCGCCAGTTTCTCCGGCCATAAGGTATACGCCCCCAAAGGTAGTCGGCGCCCTTTATGTACGGGAAGGTACCGATCTCAACAGCCTGATCCATGGGGGCCACCAGGAAGCGGGCAGACGGGCCGGGAACAGAGAATGTCATCGGCATAGTCGCCCTCGGGAAGGCCTGCGAAATAGCCGGAATCGCACGCCGATGAATATACTGTCAAGCTGGAAAGGCTGCGCAGGCGCCTGCTCGATGGAATACTCGAACGCATCGAACATGTCCGGTTGAACGGCCATCCCACTCAACGCGTTCCCAACACCCTCAATCTCAGTTTTGAATTCGTCGAATCTGAGTCCCTTCTTTTCTGCGCTCGACAGAAAAGGTGTCGCCGTTTCATCAGGATCGGCCTGTTCATCCGGCTCTGACGAGCCATCCCATGTCCTTCTGGCAATGGGCATACCGGGCCCGGTGTGCCAGAGCGCCCTGCGTTTCAGCCTCGGATGGGGAAATACCGAGGAGGACATCGATTATGTCCTTGAGGTTCTTCCGGGCATTGTCGGCAGGCTTCGCGAGATGTCCCCTTTTTACCGGAAATGAAACCCGGCTTCTTTATCCATACGACGGGCTGCAAGGCCAATCAATGGGACAGCTCCGTCATTGCCGCTAACCTCAAGGAGGCGGGCTTTGACCCGGCGCCGCAGAATGAGGCCTCGCTTGTAATAGTCAATGGCTGTACGGTAACCGGGGGCGCCGTCCGCGATATACGCCGTTTTATCAACCGGCTGAAAAGAGAGAACCCGGCGGCGCGCATCATCATGGCCGGCTGCCATGCCCAGGTTTATCCTGACGATAATTTCGGGGCCGACACATGTCCTTGGCCAGGCAGAAAAATTTTCAATCGGCACGGTATCTTGATTCCAGCGGGTGTTTTGTCTCATCGAGGGATGCTCTCTCCATGGAGGAGATGCCCCGGGACCCTGTCCTGCAAGGGAAGACCCGGTTCTTTCTGAAGATCCAGGATGGATGCGACAGGTTCTGCAGTTATTGCATTGTCCCTTTTGCCCGGGGCGTGCCGCGCTCGAGGCCCTTCAAAGATATACGCAGCGTAATGACACGATTGGCAGGCAATGGCATCCAGGAAGTGGTCCTGACAGGCATCGAGATATCCGCCTGGCACGACAGGGATCATGGATACGGGCTCACTGACCTCTTGCGGGCCCTCGATGATCTCCCTTCGCCCCCGCGCATACGTTTGAGCTCAGTTGACCCTCTGATGTTCGATGATGATTTTATCTCGGTCGCTGCCCGGTCCCCCAAGATAGCAAAAAGCTTCCACATCCCCCTTCAAAGCGCGAGCGACAGCATCTTGGACGCAATGGGCAGGCCATACCATGCGCGCTACATTGGCGACCTCTCGATAGAGTTCTCGAGAAAATACCGGATGCAGGCATTGGCATGGATGTCATAGCCGGATTTCCGGGGGAAGATGCCAGATGTTTCGAGGAAACGCGGGACTTTCTCGATTCCGCCGGCATCTACTATCTCCATGTATTTCCGTTCTCACCCCGGCCGGGAACGCGTGCGGCATCAATGGATGGCGCGGTCCCCGAGAATGAAAAGAAAAGCAGGGTAAAAGAACTCAAATTGCTGGATGCTATGAAGCGCGAGGCTTTTCACGGGCGTTTCGTCGGGACACGGGCGCTCATCATACCCGAGAGCAAACGTTACCTCGGCCGATATATGCGGGGCTATACGGACAATTATATCCCCGTTCATATTCCTTACGATAAGCTGCGTGAGAACAAGGCAACTGCGGTAGCCATCGAACGGGTCGACAACGGGAAGGTCATAGGGCACGCGCTCCGGGAATAAGGGCCAGCCCGCTTTAAGGCTTGCCCGTTGTCTTTTCGGGCCTTTTGGTGTACGTTTATAGGTGATCATCCCTTATTTAAGAGGTTAGCGTAATGTCCGGTGCCGGTGTATTTCTGGTATGGTTTGCCAAGATATTGAATATTGTTTTTACGGTATATTTTTGGGTGATATTCGCCCGGGCCCTCTTCTCATGGATACGGCCGAACCCGTATAATCCTGTTATCAGGTTAGTCTACAGGCTTGTGGACCCCGTAACGTACCGCATAGCCAGAATGCTGCCGACCCGGATCGGCATGGTCGATTTCGCCCCTTTCCTTCTCATGCTTGCAGTTATATTCCTCCAGGAACTTCTTACGCGGCTTCTTCTCCAGCTTGCCTTAAGGTCTGATACGTCATGAAGGTCGAGATAAAGGTCATACCCAATGCCAGGAAACGTATGCTGTCGCGGGACGGATCGCATATTACGGTGCGTCTTACGGCCCAGCCGCTTGAAGGCAAGGCGAATGAAGAATTGGTGCGGTATTTATCCGAAGTGCTGAACGTCAGGAAATCGGCCATAAAGATCCTTCGAGGCGAGAAAGACAGGCGAAAGATCGTTGAAATTCCGATAGATGAAGAAGAGTTCGATGCCCTGCTTTGTGAAACCGTAAGGCGTAAGGCGTAAGGCGTGAGGAGTAGGAATACACCGGATCAATGTAAGCTGTGCCATGCCAAAAAATTCTGGACAGAGTGAGAGCGGTTCTCCTTACGTCTTACGCCTCACGCCTTACGCATAAAAAAGGCAAGAGTTACAACAGGTTAATTTACTTGACAAGAAAATGGTAAACTCTTTATATTATCTATCTTTAAAAGAAGGCAGCTTTTGTTAATACGACTTTCAGAAATTGAAGATACACAAATCCTGAAGGGTGAAATGGATATTACGCAATTCCCGAGGACTGGACGAGACAGATTTCAGGTTGCTGAAACCTGTGAGCTATGAGCTTACGGTGACAAAGTTCGATGATACCGTGACGATCGACGGGCCCGTAGACGTTGCGGCTTCGCTTGCGTGCGGCCGGTGCCTCGAAGAATTCGATGTCGAGCTTTCCCTTGACAATGTCCATCAAGCTCGTGCCCAGGACCGAGCTTCCGGATTCGCCCGAGATGGAACTCCGCGGCGAAGACCTTGACGTCTATTATTATGAAGGGGATGAAATAGACATAGATCCTTTCATCTACGAGGAAGTAATGCTCAACATGCCCGTGCGGCCGCTGTGCAGCGAGGCATGCAAAGGCATCTGTCCTCAATGCGGGAAGAACAGGAACACCGAAACAATGCGATTGCCCCGAGGCGCCCTTGAGCCTCCTCGGAGAAAAATTGAAATCTTTCTTAAATTAACAAGGAGTCAATCATGGCTGTACCAAAACGAAAAACCGCGAAGGCAAGACGGGACAAAAGACGTACCCATTATACGGCATCACCTGTTGCGGTCGTGGCCTGCCCAAATTGCAAAGAGCCGAAACTTCCGCACGCGGTCTGCCCGAAGTGCGGGATGTACAAAGGAAAACAGTATATAGCAACCGAGGAAGCCTGATAAGGGATGATACGGATTGCCGTTGACGGAATGGGTGGCGATTTTGCCCCCCTTGAGATCGTTAAAGGTGCACAATCAATTTCCCGTGATGGCCTCGCTTCTATAGTTCTTGTCGGCGATGTCGAAAAAATGAAGCCTTTCGTGACGGACCATGTCAATCTCGACATGGTCCATACGCCTGTCTGCGTGGACATGAATGAAGCCCCGTCCAACGCACTTGAGGAAAAAGACGGGATTCATCGATGAACCGCGCGTTCGAACTGCACAAGACCGGCGAGGTTGACGCCGTGGTTTCAGCGGGGAATTCCGGTGCGGCGATGGCGTTTGCCATTTTCACCCTGGGCAGGATCCCGGGTGTTGACAGGCCGGCCATTGCGACGATCCACCCGCGTATTGGCGAAGGGGTTTCCATTCTCCTCGATGCAGGGGGCACCGTTGACTGCAAGCCGACCCATCTCGCCCAATTTGCCATGATGGGCAACGCGTTTGCCGCTTCTGTCCTGGGGATCGATTCGCCACGGGTCGGAATACTGTCAAACGGCGAAGAAGAGACAAAAGGAAACGAACTGACGCGGGAAGCGCATGCCCTGATCAAAGAGTTCGGGCTAAATTATCTCGGCTACATTGAAGGGACTGATATGTATAATGGCAGGACCGACGTCGTGGTAAGCGACGGTTTTGTCGGGAATATAGCACTTAAGATCAGTGAAGGTGTTGCGGACCTGATCTTTGCATTTTTTAAGGATGGCATCCAGAAGAGCCTGAAAGCAAAGATGGGATATCTCCTGCTGAAAGACCTTTTCAAGGAATTCCAGAAAAAGGCGGATTATTCGGAAACCGGCGGAGCGCCTCTTCTCGGCGTTGACGGGATCTCGATCATCTGCCATGGAAAATCAAATGAAAAGGCCATGCGCAATGCAATACTCCTGGCGAAAAAATTTGTAGAAAAAGGCCTCAAGGAATCAATAAGCGAAACCATGCAGGACTACCAATCGCTGCAGAAGGTAAAGGAGAGGTAATATATGGATTATTTTTTATCTGAAGATCAGAAAAACATCCAGAAACTGGCGCGAAGAATAGCTGAAGAAAAGATTGTGCCTGTTCGTGCGGAGCTCGATGAAAGCCAGCAGTTTCCCTGGGAGATAATGAAAAATTGTGCCCAGGCAGGTCTTTTCGGGGTCAGTATTCCCGAGGAATACGGCGGGACGGGAGGCGGGTCTTTCGAGAACTGTCTTGTTGTCGAGGAACTCAGCAAGGCATGCCTCGGTGTTTCCGTGAGCTATGCAGCGAGCCTTCTTGGCGCATACCCTATCCTTCTTGGCGCCTCCGAAGAATTGAAAAAGAAATATCTTCCCCAGATAGCAAGCGGTGAGAGACTCGCTGCTTTCGGCCTTACGGAAGCCAATGCCGGTTCCGATGCGCAGAGCATCCGGACCGAGGCAAAAAAGAACGGGGACTACTATATTATCAACGGCACCAAGCAATGGATCACGAACGGCGGCGAGGCTGAGATCTATACCGTTGTCGCGATGACGGACCGCAGCAAAGGGCGGTAGGGGCGCGACCGCATTTATCCTTGAAAAAGGCATGGATGGCTTCACTTTCGGCAAGAAAGAGAACAAGCTCGGGATCAGGGCATCGGCCACCCGGGAGCTGGTATTTCAGGATTGCAAAGTTCCGAAGGAAAATGTTATAGGTAGAGAAGGTCTGGGCTTTATCCTGACCATGAGGACTTTCGACAGGACACGTCCGGGCATTGGTGCACAGGCAGTCGGGGTGGCCCATGGCGCACTTGAAGCGGCCGTACAGTATGCGCGTGAAAGAGAGCAGTTCGAAAAGAAAATAATCTCTTTTCAGGCAATACAGCATATGCTGGCCGACATGGCAATACAGGTGGAAGCGGCACGCGCACTCGTATATGCCGTGGCCAGGTACATTGACAGCAATCCCAAGGATTTCTCGAAAGTATCTGCCATGAGCAAGGTTTTTCCCAGTGATGTGGCGATGAAGGTCGTCGTCGACGCGATACAGGTTTTCGGCGGATACGGGTATATGAAAGAATACCCGGTCGAGAAAATGATGCGCGACGCGAAGATCCTTCAGATATACGAAGGGACGAACCAGATCCAGAGAAACATTATCGGGCTCGAGCTTATCAAGGGATCGGCCTCGAAGAAAAGATCATAACGTGAGATACTGATCTCGCGAGGAAAACACTTATTTTAACCGGCGAGTGAGGATAGATGAAAAAGACAGGAATAGTATTTCCCGGACAGGGATCCCAGTATATCGGCATGGGCAAGGACCTTTATGACAGGTTCGATTATGTTCGCGATCTCTTTGAGGCAGCCGACGAGGCCCTGGGATTTTCCATTACAGACCTGTGTTTTAACGGCCCGGAAGATGAATTGCGGCAGACGTACAATACCCAGCCGTCGCTGCTTCTCGTAAGCTTCGCCGTCTATCAGGTATTGAAAAAAGAAACCGGGCTCGTGCCCGCTCTTGTTGCCGGCCACAGCCTGGGGGAATATACGGCGCTTACGGCAAGCGGATTTTTCACCTTCGAGGAAGCCCTCGCGATCACGAGAAAAAGAGGGCTGCTGATGGAAGAGGCCTGCCCGAAGGGAAAAGGCGGGATGGTCGCCCTGATCGGCGCTGACATGGCAAAGATAGAGCCGGTCCTTAACGAGATATCCCACGATGATTATGTCGCAGTCCCGGCAAACCTTAATTCCGCAGAACAGGTCGTTCTGTCGGGAGATGCCGATGCGCTGAAGGAAGCGGTCGAAAAGCTTAAAGGGGTCGGATACAAGAAAGCTGTTTTTCTGAACGTTTCGGGCCCGTTCCATTCTCCGCTCATGAAAGCGGCTGCGGACCGGCTTAAAGCTGAGCTCGCCTCACTTAGCCATGGCGACCTTGCAGTCTCCTGTTGTTTTCAATGTTGATGCAGTCCGAAGGGAAGGATAAGGCAGATGTCGACGATAAGCTGTATCGTCAGATGTTCTCGCCTGTCCAGTGGGAAAGGTCCGTCAAGAAAATGGCCGACGAGGGCATAGAGGTTATCCTTGAGGTCGGGCCCCAGAAGGTCCTCGCCAATCTCGTGAAAAGGATCGTCCCCGGTATCGCGTGCATCAGCGTGGAAAAATTCGATGATATCGAGGCTGCAAAGGGGCTTATCGGATGAATGGAAAAGTGACCATCGTGACCGGCGCTGCCCAGGGGATCGGCAGGGCGATCGCCGAACTGCTCGCCGAAAAAGGCAGCGACATCGTCATTTTCGATATAATTGACGGCATCGGAAGCCGTTGCCGCGATTGAAGGCAAAGGCAGGCGGTGCGCATTTTATAATGTGGATGTATCGGATTTTCAGGCAGTCGCGCAGGCGGTCGATCAGGCCGCGAAGGACCTGGGAAAGATCGATAACCTTGTAAATAATGCGGGCATCACGATGGATAAGCTTCTCGTCCGGATGAAAGAAGATGACTGGGACCGGATCATCAGGATCAACCTTAAAAGCGTGTTTAACTGCACGAAGGCGGTCATCCGGCATATGCTTAAAAAGGGCGGGAGCATTGTCAACATCTCTTCGGTAACCGGGGTGATGGGTAATCCCGGGCAGGCGAATTATGCCGCAAGCAAAGCAGGCATCATAGGGTTTACGAAAAGCGTCGCAAAGGAATATGCAGAGCGGTCGATCAGGGTCAATGCAGTGGCACCCGGGTTTATTCGCACCAAGATGACTGACATTCTGGACGAAAAGACCAAGGAAGCGATGTTTGCCGCAATTCCCTTGAAACGCCTGGGCGAGCCCGAAGATGTTGCGAATGTGGTATATTTCCTGCTTTCGGAATATTGCAGTTACATTACGGGTGAGGTAATAAACGTAAACGGCGGGTTGCATATGTAAACATTTTCAGCCCTCGGCCGAATCAATAAATGAGGATATTGCCGGGGTGAAGTTCAAGAAGTTTTAATAAAATAGGAGGTGGCTTAATGTCAGTAACTGAAAAAGTTAAAAAGATGATCGTGGATCAGCTCGGGGTAAGTGAATCAGAAGTTGTTCCGGAAGCAAAATTTATTGATGACCTCGGCGCCGATTCTCTCGATATCGTTGAGCTTATCATGGCACTGGAAGATGAGTACAGTATTGAGATCCCTGATGAAGATGCTGAGAAGATGGAAACCGTCGGAGACGCGATCAGATACATAGAAGATCGCCTGGCAGGCAAATAATTTAAAGAGGTGCCGGTTTGAAAAGAAGGGTTGTCATTACCGGTGTTGGTCTTGTAACGCCAGTAGGCGTCGGCATAGATAATGTCTGGAAACGGCTTCTCAATGGGGAGTCCGGGATCGCACCGCTGACCAGATTTGACAGTACGCAGCATGATACGAAAATAGCCGGCGAAGTAAAAGATTTCAAAGCCGATGAATATATGTCCGGTCAAAGGAATTGAAAAGGATGGACCTTTTCATCCAGTACGCACTCGCCGCAACAAAAATAGCAATAGATGATTCCGGCCTCGATATGGCGAAAGAAGACGCGGAGCGCGCCGGCGTTGTCGTCGGGACGGGCCTTGGCGGCCTGCCGACGCTCGAGAAATATCACAGCATCTACCTTGAAAGAGGTCCGGGACGGATATCTCCGTTCTTTATCCCGATGCTCATTGCGAACGAGGCCCCCGGCCATATTGCGATCAACCACGGGATGAAAGGCCCCAACCTTTCCATCGTGACCGCATGCGCAACAGGTGCTCATTCTATAGGCGACGCCATGCGCATTATCCAGTACGGGGATGCCGATATGATGGTAGCAGGAGGATGCGAAGCAAACCTCACGCCGTTGACGGTAGGCGGCTTTAACGCAATGAAGGCCCTTTCCACGAGAAATGACGAGCCCCAAAAGGCGTCGCGCCCCTTTGACAAGGACCGTGACGGGTTCGTTGTTGCCGAGGGTGCCGGTATAGTCATCCTCGAAGAGCTTGAACATGCCAGGCAACGCGGTGCGAAGATATATGCCGAACTGGCCGGATACGGGTATAATGGGGACGCGTACCACATAACAGCGCCCTGCCCTGACGGCGACGGTTTTATCCGCTGCATCAATATGGCGCTGCGGGATGCGGGCCTTAACACTGATTCAGTGGATTATATCAATGCGCACGGGACTTCTACGGACCTTAACGACCAGACGGAGACCCTTGCGATCAAGAAGGTCTTTGGAGACAGGGCATACAAGATTCCCGTCAGTTCGACGAAATCCATGACGGGGCACCTTCTCGGTGCGGCGGGTGCAATTGAGGCGATCTTCTGCCGCGTTATCGATCAGGGACCAGGTCTGTCCGCCGACGATCAATTACGAAACGCCCGACCCTGATTGCGATCTGGATTATGTCCCGAACCAGGCCCGGAACCACGAGATAAATGTCGCCCTTTCCAATTCGTTTGGTTTCGGCGGCACGAACTGCGTCCTGGCCATCAAGAGGTTTGAAGGGTGAAGATAGCTATCGGCTCGGACCATGCGGGCCTTGAACTGAAAGAATACATAAAGCACATCCTTGCCGAGGGAAATTACGAGGTAAACGATTACGGGACAAATTCCCCGCAATCCGTCGATTACCCCGATTACGGCTTCAAGGTGGCTGAGGATGTCGCGGCGGGAAAGGCCGACCGCGGGATATTGGTCTGCGGGACAGGCATGGGGATGAATGTTGTCGCCAACAAGGTAAAAGGCATCCGGGCCGCCCTTGCATTCGATACCTACACGGCCGTGCAGAGCCGGAAACATCTCGACGCGAACGTGCTCGTCCTCGGTGAGCGGGTGACGGGAAAAGGGCTTGCCGAAGAGATCGTCAGGGCCTGGCTTTCCGCGGATTTTGAAGGCGGCCGGCACAGCGGCAGGATCGCAAAGATAGAAGATTTTGAAAAAAATACAGACAGGTAAGATATGAAACTCGAGGGGAAAGACACAAAGATATTCGAGCTGATGAGGCGTGAATTGGACCGTGAGGAATACAGCCTGATACTCATCGCCTCAGAAAATTATGTTGACGAAGATGTCCTTGCCGACGCAGGGCTGCGTCCTCACAAACAAATACGCCGAAGGGTATCCTTCGAAGAGATACTACAGCGGCTGTGCCTTTCTCGACGAGATCGAAAGCATTGCAATTGAACGGGCAAAGAAGCTCTTCGGGGCCGAGCATGCAAACGTGCAGCCTCATTCCGGCTCCTCGGCGAATATGGCCGTTTTCTATGCCGTCCTTCAGCCGGGCGATACTGTCCTCGGGATGGATATCGCACATGGCGGGCACCTGACACACGGGGCGCGGCCGAGTTTTTCCGGCAAAATGTATCGCGCCGTGTCATATCCCGGTTTCGGCCAGGGACGAGATGCTTGATTATGATGAGATCCGGAGCATTGCACTCAAAGAAAAACCGAAGCTTATCATAGCAGGGGCAAGTGCTTACTCAAAGACCATCGATTTCCAGAAATTCAGGGAGATCGCAGACGAGGTGGGCGCTTATTTCATGGCCGATATAGCCCATATCGCAGGGCTTATCGCAGCCGGCCTTCATCCAAGCCCTATCGGACACGCCCATTTTGTCACGACAACGACGCATAAAACGCTCAGAGGCCCGCGGGGCGGTCTTGTCATGTGTACTGCCGATCTGGCCAAAAAGATAGATTCAGCGGTATTCCCCGGTATCCAGGGTGGGCCGCTCATGCATGTCATCGCGGCGAAAGCAGTTGCACTTCAGCAGGCCATGACTGATGAATTTAAGGAATACCAGCGCCAGATAATCGCAAATGCACAGCACATGACGCAATGTATGAGCCAATCTCGGTTTCCGGATCGTGTCGGGAGGCACGGACAATCACCTTTTCCTCGTCGACCTTACTCCCAAAAATGTCACAGGCAACGATGCCCAGGTCGCCCTCGAAGCGAGCGGCATCATGGTCAACAAGAACCTCATTCCCTTCGATACCCGCAGCCCCAATGTCGCGAGCGGCATCAGGATAGGAACGCCGGCAGTCACGACACGGGGCATGAAAGAAAAAGAAATGGATATCATCTGCGAGATGATCGATCAGGTCCTGAAACACCTCGGCGATGCATCATTCATGGAAAAGACGCGAGCAAATGTACGGGAATTCTGCAAAGGCTTTCCCTTTTATAACCGAATATACGACATATGAACAATGATCGCCCTGATTGGGGTTCTTATTTCATGGAGATAGCGCGGATCGTTTCCATGAGATCGACCTGCCTTCGCCGTAATGTCGGGGCCGTCATCATCAAAGATAAAAGAATTCTCGCAAGCGGGTATAATGGCGCCCCTTCGGGCCTTAAGCACTGTATCGAGGTGTCCTGCCTTCGGGAAAGGATGAATATCGCCTCGGGAGAACGCCACGAATTATGCCGGGGGCTCCATGCGGAACAGAATGCTATCATCCAGGCCGCGTACCATGGGGTGTCCATCAACGGCGCCGAGTTGTACTGTACCCATCTGCCCTGCTCGATATGCATCAAGATGCTGATCAATTCCGGCATACAGGAAATATATTACGAAGAAGGCTATCCGGACGAACTATCGTTAGATATGATAGGAGAGTCGGGCATCGCCCTAACAAAACTGACCGGAAAGAACCAGTAAACAGTGAGGAGTGAGAGTGAAAACGCATGACTATTCTTTTTGTCTCCGTACTCCTTACTCCTTACTGCTTACTCCTTACCGGTCTCAGGTTACATCATGAAATGCCCTTTTTGTGAACACCCGGAAAGCAAAGTCCTTGATTCACGTATGAGCAAGGAGATGGATACCATACGGCGAAGGCGGGAATGCCATAAATGCGGAAAACGTTTCACAACAGCTGAGAGGCTTGAAGAAGGCCTTCCCCTTGTCGTCAAGAAGGATGGCAGACGGGAGGTTTTCGATCGGACGAAAATTCTTGGCGGACTGAACAAGGCCTGCGAAAAAAGGCCTATCAGTATTACGAACCTTGAAAAGATCGTATCAAGGATAGAATATAATCTCCTTGAAAAAGGCGAACGGGAGATGAAGGCGTCGGAAATAGGCGAGATGGTCATGGACGAGCTTAAAAACCTTGACGAGGTCGCATATGTTCGCTTTGCTTCCGTTTACAGGCAATTCCGTGATATAAATGAGTTCATGACAGAGCTTAAAGAGCTCCTTTTAAAGAAGAACGAAGCGTGATCAGATAGTGAAAAACGAACAATACATGCGCATGGCGCTTTCGCTTGCCAGAAAAGGGATAGGCACGGCATCGCCGAACCCGATGGTGGGCGCTGTCCTGGTAAAAGATGATGCTCTCGTCGGAAAAGGTTATCACAAGAAAGCCGGTTCAGCCCATGCGGAGGTTAATGCTATCGAAGATGCGGGACCCAATGCGGCCGGCTCGACGCTGTATATCAATCTCGAGCCCTGTGTGCATTACGGCAAGACCCCGCCGTGCGCGGACCAGGTAATAGCGGCGGGAATAAAACGGGTTTTCGTGGCAATGCTCGACCCGAACCCGCTTGTCAACGGCAAGGGTGTTGAGATGCTCCGTAAGGCCGGTATCGATGTCAAGGTAGGAATACTCGAAAACGAGGCCCGCCGCCTTAATGAGGCGTTTATCGGTTCCATGGAAAAAAAGCGGCCTTACATAACCATGAAGGCAGCGGTTAGCCTCGATGGTAAAATAGCGACAAAAACATGTGATTCACGATGGATATCGAATGAGGAATCACGCCGTCAGGCCAATATTCTGCGGTGCGTGAACGACGGGATCATGGTCGGTATCAACACCGTCATTTCCGACAACCCCATGCTCGTGCCCCGATTGAAAAATCCCCGGAAAATACCCGTCCGGATAATTCTCGACTCAAAGCTCAGGATCCCTCTCGCCTGTGATATTGTGAAAACCTCGGAAAAATACAGAACGATGATCTTCACGAACGAGGATTCCCGCACAGATAAAGAGACCAGGCTGAAAGCCTGCGGGGCAGACGTCATCAGGGTACCGAAGGATGACTTCGGCAGGGTATCGGTGAACCATATATGCCAGGAACTGTATAAACGCAATATAACGAGCGTCCTTGTTGAAGGGGGAGGCGAAGTGAACAGCACCCTCTTACGGGAAGGCCTTGTCGATAAGGTGGTGCTTTTTTACGGCACGATCCTTATCGGGGGAAAGTCGGCGTTAAACCTCGTCGGGGGAAAAGGAATAGATTTTTTGAAAGACGCGTACAGGATCGATATTGCCACGCTGAAAAGATTGAAAGACAATATCTATATCGAAGGGTATGTTCACAGGAATCATTGAAGATATAGGAACTATTGCCGCCATAGAAAAGAAAAGCGGCAGCTGGGTCTTTGTCATAAAAACGGCATTTGAACCCGGGACGGTACGGGAAGGCGACAGTGTCAGTGTCGACGGGGTCTGTCTCACGGCAACCGGTATCGGCAACGGGACATTCGGGGCTGATGCCTCGCTCGAAACGCTTCGGCTGACAACCTTGAAAGATAAAACCACCGGACAAAGGGTCAACCTCGAGAGGGCAATGCCGGCGGACGGACGCTTCGGCGGCCATATCGTAACAGGCCATGTCGATGGGACGGGTGTCATCTCCGACATCCGCAGCGAAGGCGACTCAATCCGGATAACTATCGAGATTTCCTCGGAATTGTCCCGCTTGATCGTGAAGAAGGGCTCGGTCACGATAGATGGAATAAGCTTGACAGTGAATGATCAAAGTGATAATAAATTCACGATCAATATTATTCCGTACACCGCTTCGCGAACTACCATTCTTGAAAAGAACCAGCGGGATAAAATAAATATTGAGACTGATATCATAGGAAAATACGTGGATAGTTTTCTAAAAAAGAGGGAGGGAAAGAAACTGGATGTCGATTTCCTTTCCCGCCATGGATTTATAAAAGGAGAGTAGCAATGGCAATCTCGAGCATCGAAGAGGTCCTTCAGGACATACGCGAAGGCAAGATGGTCATCATTGTCGATGATGAAGACAGGGAAAATGAAGGCGATGTCATGATCGCGTCTGAAAAGGCAACGTCCGGAAGCGATCACGTTCATGGCCCGCTATGCGTGCGGCCTCATCTGCCTGTCACTTACCGAGGAGCGTGTAAAACAGCTCGATCTTCCCCTCATGGTCCAGGATAACACGTCGCCGTACAACACCGCCTTTACCGTTTCCATCGAAGCAAAAGAAGGGATAACGACCGGCATTTCCGCGTTCGACAGGGCGAGAACCGTTCAGGTTGCCATCGATCCGAAAGCGACGGCCGATGACATTACGAGGCCGGGGCATATCTTTCCCCTTGCCGCCCGTGACGGCGGCGTCCTCGTACGGGTCGGCCATACAGAGGCATCCGTCGATCTCGCACGGCTTGCGGGCCTTTACCCGTCAGGCGTCATATGCGAGATCATGAACGAAGACGGCACGATGGCACGGTTGCCCGACCTCGAGATGTTTGCCGAAAAACACGGCATGAAGATCGTTACCATTGCCGATCTCATCAAGTACAAGACGCAGAAGGAAAAACTTGTCCGGCGCGTCGCCGAAACCCGCATACCCACACGGTTCGGCGGTGAATTCACACTGATCGCTTACGAAAATGACATCGATAAAAAGACGCACCTCGCGCTTGTAAAAGGCGATATCAGGACCGGAGGACGAGGTTCTGGTGCGGGTCCATTCCGAATGTCTTACCGGTGACGTCCTCGGTTCGATGCGCTGCGATTGCGGGGAGCAGCTCCAAAAAGCGCTCAAGATGATCGAACATGAGAAGAAAGGCGTTTTCGTCTATATGCGCCAGGAAGGGCGCGGTATCGGGCTTGCGAATAAGCTCAAGGCATACAGTCTTCAGGATGAGCGGCCATGATACGGTTGAGGCGAATATTGCGCTTGGTTTTTCGCCCGATCTTCGCGATTACGGGATCGGCGCGCAGATCCTCAATGATATCGGCGTTCGCAAGATGCGCCTGATGACGAACAACCCGAAGAAGATAAAAGGTCTCGAAGGGTATGGTCTTACCGTGGTGGAACGGGTGCCCATCGAAATGGCCCCGACAAAAGACAATATAGCGTATCTCACGACCAAGCAGAAAAAACTTGGTCATATTCTAAATAACATATAAGGGGTGAACATGGTACGAGAGGGCAAGCTCAACGCAAAAGGCTTCAGGTTTGCAATCGTCGTAAGCAGGTTCAACAGCTTCATCACCGACCGGCTGGTAGAAGGCGCACTCGATGCCCTGAAACGGCACGGGGCCGACGACAACAAAATTGATATTTACCGGGTCCCCGGTTCCTTTGAGATCCCTCTGGCCGCAAAACTGGTTGCCAGAAAAAAGGATATCGATGGCGTCATCTGCCTTGGTGCGGTCATAAAGGGTGCAACACCGCATTTTCACTATGTTGCATCGGAGGTGACCAAGGGTATAGCCCAGTCGTCTCTGGAACTGGAAAAACCCATAGCCTTCGGCATCATAACAAGCGATAGCATCGAACAGGCCATCGAACGGGCAGGCACCAAAGCCGGCAACAAAGGATATGATGCCGCCATGTCGGCCATTGAAATGGTCAACCTGATCAAGGAAAACAATTTGTGCGCAGAAGGAAAGCGAGAGAGTTAGCCCTGAGGATGCTTTATCAGGTGGAGACGAACGGGGAAGATGCCGATCGGGCCCTGATCAAGTATTGCTCGCTATTCCCGTATCAGGAAGATATTGTAGAGTATGCCCGGTATCTCCTTGCCGGAATAACCGCCCATCAGGAAAAAATAGACGAATATCATACGGCAGGCGTGCGAACACTGGCGGATCGACCGGATCACGTATGTTGACAAGAATGTCCTCAGGATAGGGATCTTCGAGATGATATTTTCCCAGGATGTTCCGCCTAAGGTTGCCATCGATGAAGCCATCGAAATGGGGAAAAAGTACGGCAGCGAAGATTCCCGCGAATTCATCAACGGCGTCCTGGACAGAATACTGAAGGATCACTACAGACAGTAAAGGTGCCAGGTAATGGGTAATGGGTCATAGGATTAATTCCTTTCCCTTTACCCATTACCCATCACCCAGGACCTGTATTTATGCATATCGTTATCGACGGATATAATTACATTAACCGGATAAACGGGTCTCGAGTCCAGAAAGGGTCGTCGATGGACCTTCTCAGGCGGGACTTTCTGGAGAAGTGCGCCCGCTATAAAAAGATGCGGTCTGCCCGGATAACTGTTGTCTTCGACGCATATGACAGTTTTTCTCCGGGAAGGCATTCGGAGAATTTCCGGGGAATTGACGTGATCTATTCGAAGGAAGGCGAAACAGCCGATGATGTCATTATCGGCTGGATCCGCAACAGACCTGCCGGCCTCATTGTCGTCAGTTCGGACCGTGCCATTATCGATGAGGCGAAATCGAAGGGCGTATCTTTTCTGACCCCGGTCAAATTTGCTGAAATGTTTGCATCCC
The DNA here is from genome assembly GCA_963823725.1 of uncultured delta proteobacterium. Lineage (GTDB taxonomy): Bacteria > Desulfobacterota > Syntrophorhabdia > Syntrophorhabdales > Syntrophorhabdaceae > Delta-02. Next base: position 123,171 of record CAWGMJ010000010.1, on the reverse strand, counting down.
CCGCTTCCGGGCCGGACGAAGAAGAAGACTATCCCGACAATGCCCGCCGCAAAAAGGGAAACCCGCGTAAACTCCCGAAAAAAATTCGCAAAGCGGTTAAGGGTATCGGTAAGCTGTAGAACATATCCACCACCGCCTTGTCATTAATATCTCATTAATATCATTGAAGAAAGAAAAAACGAAGACGCTGGATCCCGCCAAGCCTGGATGACGGTGGATGGTACTCCGGCGGCTTACAGGTATCCGGAATAAAGAAAGTAATTACGAAATGGTTTTTTTATGTTTCTCGGGCGGTTTTATCCAATCACCGTCATCTTTATAGCCTGTGATGGTCTGGATGATTTTCTTCTTATTTTCCTGAAATTTTCTTTTCATGCCGCGCAGCCATTCACGATGAAGAAGCATGTGTTCGGGCGGGCCGATTATGCCGCCCTCTTTCAACTTGATAAAACTTCCATTCGCATCGATGCCGAAAGCTGCCGTGACAGACGGTGCAAATATAGTCTGTCCGGGCGATGCGCATGATCTGGCTGCCGCAGAACGGGCAGCCGCGATCAGGCTTCATAGATCCCGGCGAGAAAAGTATCCTCCCCAGCCTGTCCGCCAGCGCAAGGTTCTCTGCTTTCATGAGGGCTTCGCCGGGTAAGGCGGCCTCAATCGAAAGGCTTGCCTTGACGGACATGCCGAGGAACATTGCGAACGTTTCCAGCATCTGCGGGGCCATCCCGATACGTTCGGGGATGCCGAAGAAATTGAGGAGGATTATCGGTTTATTGATACGTTTTTTCAAGGATGCTGAAAAAGAGAAAACCCCGGTCGCAGATGCTTTTTATGATGGCGTTCGCACCGAGGTAATAAACGGGCGAACCGAGAATGACCGCATCGGCCGCCGCAAGCTCGTCCAGAAGGAATTGCATGTCGTCTTCTTCGGGGCACGGATTGCCCATGACACAGCCATAGCATGCCCGGCATGGCCTTATATTGAGTGACGTCAGCCTGAGAAGCCTCAGCGTATGCCCCTCGGGTATATGGCGGGATATTTCCTTGATAAAAGTCTCGCAATTCCCGAGGGTCCGGGGAGAAGCGACCAGCCCCAGCACCTGTTTTGGCTTCCCATCACCCATAACCCATCACCTATAACCCATTATCTTTTTTTATCTCGCATTTTTATTACACACCATTTTCGGAATTGCAAGAAAAACTCGGGCCAATAACGTGACAATATTGATAAATATGCCCCTTATATGATAAACTGTGGCCTATGTCAAGAACTACACAAGGACCAACAAACAAAAGTATCGTAGCTGTTCTGGTCATTATCCTTCTCGGCCTTTTCATCTTTCAGATCTACAACAAGCCGAAAAAGAACCAACGAAAGTATACCGTTCAGTGAATTTTCGGAATCGGTAACCGCGGATAAAGTAGCATCTGTAATGATACAGGGAAGGAATATAACCGGCACGTATAAGGACGGAAAGGAGTTCAAAACGTTCGCGCCGGAAGACCCTGATCTCGTAAAACGGCTCAGGGAAAAAGGTGTCAAGATCACCGCCAAGCCGGACGAGGAATCCGGAATCTGGCAGAACATCTTTATATCGTGGTTTCCCATGCTTCTTCTTATAGGCGTATGGATCTTTTTCATGCGCCAGATGCAGTCGGGAGGAGGAAAGGCCATGGCCTTCGGGAAAAGCAAGGCCCGCCTTTTTACCGGACGGGAGAACCGGGTCACCTTTCATCGATGTCGCGGGTATTGACGAAGCGAAGGAAGAACTTCAGGAGATCATTGAATTCCTCGTCGACCCCAAGAAATTTACCAAACTCGGCGGCCGCATCCCGAAGGGCATGTCTTCTCGTGGGGCCTCCGGGCACCGGGAAAACCCTTCTCGCGCGTGCAATAGCAGGCGAGGCAAACGTGCCTTTCTTTACAATAAGCGGGTCCGATTTTGTCGAAATGTTCGTCGGAGTCGGCGCCTCGCGGGTGCGTGATCTGTTCACCCAGGCCAAAAAGAATGCCCCGTGCATCATATTCATCGATGAGATCGATGCAGTCGGGCGGCATCGCGGAGCAGGGCTCGGCGGCGGCCATGATGAACGCGAACAGACCCTGAACCAGCTGCTCGTCGAAATGGACGGCTTCGAATCCAATGAAGGTGTTATAGTCATGTCTGCAACGAACAGGCCCGATGTTCTCGATCCGGCGCTTTTGAGGCCGGGACGGTTCGACAGGCAGATCGTCGTATCAACGCCCGGACGTAAAAGGACGGGAAGAGATCCTGAAGGTGCATACCCGGAAGACACTTGTTTCGGAAAATGTCGACCTGTCTATAATAGCCCGCGGCACGCCCGGTTTTTCAGGCGCCGATCTGGCAAATCTTGTTAATGAAGCCGCCCTGATAGCTGCCCGGCGCGAAAAAACAGTCGATCGAGATGGATGATTTCGAACATGCCAAGGATAAAGTTCTTATGGGGGTCGAGCGGCGCAGCATGATAATCTCCTACGAAGAGAGAAGACTCACCGCCTATCACGAAGCAGGCCATGCCCTGGTTGCGAAGATGATCCCCGGGACCGATCCCATCCATAAGGTCACGATCATTCCGAGAGGAAGGGCAATGGGGCTCACCCAGCAATTACCCATAGATGATCGTCATACGTATTCGAGGGATTACCTCCTGAACAGCATCTCGATACTGCTCGGCGGACGCGTCGCAGAAGAACTTGTGATAGGGCAGCTCACAACCGGTTCCGGCAACGATATAGAACGTGCGACCAAAATTGCACGAAAAATGGTTTGCGAATGGGGAATGAGTGACAGGCTCGGCCCTCTTAATTATGGCAAGAATGAAGAGCCCATCTTCCTCGGCAAAGAGATCACCCACAACCGCGATTTCAGTGAGCAGACAGCGCAGGGTATCGACGAGGAACTCAAAGACCTTATAGACAGATGCTATACCCGGGCAAAGGGCCTTGTTTCCAAACATATCGCATCGCTTCATGCCGTTGCAAATGCACTTTTGGAAAAGGAAGTGCTGGACGGCCAGGAGATCGATACCATTATCAGAGTTGCCGATGCCCCGGGTCTTCCCGTGTAATAACCCCGTTTTAATGGGGATCCTCAATGTTACCCCCGATTCCTTCTCGGACGGGGGCAGGCATTGGACCCTCCAGGATGCCGTCAACCATGCGAAGCGTATGATCGACGACGGCGCGGACATAATCGATATCGGCGGTGAATCAACACGGCCGTTTTCTGAACCGGTAGGCGAGGACGAAGAGCTTTCGCGGGTAATACCTGTTATAGAAAAAGTCCGCGATATATCGGACATACCGATCTCTGTAGACACTTACAAGGCGGCTGTCGCGCATGAGGCCCTCAAGGCAGGGGCTGACATCATAAATGATATAAGCGGCCTCACGTACGATGATAACATGGCGCACGTCATCGCCGAACACGATGCATACGCGGTCATCATGCATATCAAGGGAGCACCGAAAAATATGCAGGAGAATCCCGTATATGACAACGTTATAGCGGAGATCATGGCATTCTTGCGGCGGCAGTCGAATTATGCCGTAGCGGCGGGGGTTGACGGCGGGAAGATCATAATCGATCCCGGCATCGGCTTCGGTAAACGTGTCGAAGATAACCTGCGCATCCTCAAGATGCTGCATGTATTTAAAGAACTGGGGAAACCGGTCCTCATCGGAACATCAATGAAATCGTTTATCGGGAAAATAACTGATTCCCCCCTTGAAGAAAGGGTTGACGGGACCCTTGCGACAGTTGCTGTCGCCCTCATGAACGGAGCCGATATTTTTCGCGTCCATGATGTCTTAAGGGCCGGAAGGGTCCTTAAAATGGTGAAGGCGGTCATGGACGCATGATACCCGAGATACGCTGGCAGGACATCGTCGACATTATTATTGTTGCTTTCATCATGTACCGGGTATTCGTCCTTATAAAAGGCACACGGGCCATACAGCTTCTTCTTGGGCTTGTTATCGTCATGTTTGTTTTTGCCCTTGCAAAACGGTTTGAGCTCTTCACCTTGAGCTGGATATTCAACAGCTTTATCGGCTCCATCGTATTCGTTGTCATAGTGATCTTCCAGGATGATCTGAGGCGCCTTTTGCTTGCGCTCGGAAGAAGCCCTTTCTTTCGGAAGATAAGCTATGTCAAGGAAACCATGTTCCTCGATGAACTTGCCAATGCATGCCTGGTGATGAAAAAACGGACCATGGGCGCGCTTATTGTCGTTGAACGTGAAGTGGGCCTCGAGGAGTTCATGGAAGCGGGAGTCCGTTTTGATGCCGAGGTAAATGCCGAACTGGTCGTCAGCATTTTCCAGTTTGCTTCACCTTTGCATGACGGGGCACTGATAATCCGGGAAGGAAGGATCGTTTCGGCCGGTTGCGTGCTTCCTCTTACGACAGCGGATGAGATCGACAAGAACCTGGGCACGCGTCACCGGGCAGCCATCGGCATTACCGAGGTCACGGATGCTGTTTCGATCGTCGTTTCGGAGGAGCGGGGGATAATATCCTATGCTCAGCACGGCCAGATACATTCGAACATCAGCACCGACGAATTAAAAAAAGTCCTCAAAGATGTACTGAGCTAATAGGGGAAACGGGGATATCAGAGAGTGAAGAACGTTCTCGAACGATATGTCATCAAGGATTGGAAGCTCAAGCTTCTTTCCCTCGTTCTTGCCATCATGCTCTGGTATATCAGTCTTTCAGATCGGCGAGCCCAAGAAAGACCTGACGATTCCTGTCTCTATAGCCCACCTTCCCAAGAATATGATGGTGACAAAAATGGACCCGGAACGCGTCTTCGTGACGGTAAGCGGCCGGGTATCGTTGCTTAAAGACCTGAAAGACCGTGATGTAAGCGTCGTCATCAATATGAACGGGACAAAAGAAGGCGAGGCCGTTTTCAATTTTTCAAAAGCAAACGTTAATGTCCCCAGGGGCATCGAGATCGTCGACGTCAGGCCGGGGACCTTACGGCTGACGGTCGAGAGGATCATCGAGAAGAATCTCAAGGTCGTGCCGAAACTGGACAAGAAATGGAGAGGGAGATATGATATCACCCAGGTCAGCCCGCAGTTTGTTATTGCAGAAGGCCCGCGGAAATCGATAGAAAAGCTGACCACCATCGAGACCCTGCCGATAAACGGCAATCTGAACCGTAATGAAGAAACTGTCAATATCGGGTTCAATCTCGAAGATATTCCCCGAACGAGCGTAAAGCCTGATAATGCCAGGATAATCCTGAAAAAACACAGCGGAAGAGAAATCCCGGAATGAAGGTCCGGACCGGTGATCAATGCAAGGCAGTTTATCTCAATAATTATTATCTCGGAGGATACACAATGCCTGAACTCATGGTGAACATAGATCATGTTGCAACACTGCGGGAAGCACGGGGCATTCATTATCCCGATCCGGTCTATGCGGCGGGAATAGTCGAAATGGCAGGCGCGAAAGGTATCATAATACATCTCAGGGAAGACCGCAGGCATATAAAGGACCGGGACCTGAAGATCTTGAGGGACGTTGTGAGAACAAAGCTGAACCTCGAAATGGCTGCTACGCCCGAGATGACTAAAATTGCCGAACGGACGAAGCCCGATATGATCACCCTCGTCCCGGAAAAACGCCAGGAACTTACTACTGAAGGCGGCCTTGATGTCATGAAATCGGCCGCAAAGATCGAAAAAGTTATCAAGGCGGTGAAAAAACACGGCATTACAGTGAGTCTGTTCATCGATCCCGTAGAATCCCAGATCAAGGCTTCGTCGGAAGTCGGGGCGGATATGATCGAAATACACACGGGTGCCTACGCGGACGCCCGCACAGCCCGAATACGTGAAACAGAACTCAAAAAGGTAATTAACGCGGCATCGCTTGGCAAAAAACTGGGGCTCGGGGTTAATGCGGGGCACGGGCTCCATTATCATAATGTTCGTGAAATTGCCATAATCCCGGAAATACACGAGCTGAGCATCGGTCACAGCATTATAGCCCGGGCAATATTCGTCGGCCTCGACCGGGCAGTCCGGGATATGATAAAACTGATAGGTAATAGGTGATGGGTGATAGGTCATGGCATCAAATGGTAGGGTTCGCACCCATAACCCATTGCCCATAACCCATAACCTGGTCTCTTTATGATTGGAATAGATATAGTCGATATCAGCCGCATTGCAGGAATGGTGGAGCGTTACGGGGATAGATTTCTTGAAAAGATATTTACGCCTGCAGAGGTCAGCTATGCAGCAAAAAAGAAGCGGAAAGAAGAGTCACTCGCCGGCAGGTTTGCGGCCAAGGAGGCCTTTATGAAGGCATCCGGCAGGCGGCTCGCATTCAGGGATATCGAAGTGCTCAGTGAATCCGGGAAGCCTTTCATCATGTACCATGGCATGCGCTATGATGATGTCAGCATCTCGCACGAAAGACTTTTTGCGGTATCCGTAGTAATGCTGAAAGAATAGAACAGGGGGCGGCATATGAAGGTCCTTTCACCGCAGAGAATGGCAAAATATGACAAATTCGCCATTGAAACATGGGGTATTCCATCCGCAGTGCTTATGGAAAACGCGGGGAGAAACACATACAGGCTGATGAAAGAGTATTATCTCGACGGCCGCAGAAATGTCGCCATTATATGCGGGCGCGGCAACAACGGCGGGGACGGCTTCGTCGTCGCCCGGTATGCATTGATCGATGATTTTTCGGTATGTGTTTATCTTTTAGGCCGAAAAACCGACCTGAAAGGTGATGCCGCGTTGAACATGAATTTGTTTGCATCGCTGCTCAGGGAAAATAGTGGAATTGACCGGACCGTCCGGATGATATCGAATCCGATCTTAAGCATGCCGATATCATAGTTGATGCAATTTTCGGTACGGGCCTTTCGAAACCTGTCGGGGGTATCGAAAATGATCATTATCGGCGCTATCAATGCATCCGGCAAACCCGTCATTTCCGTAGATATCCCTTCGGGTATCGATGGCAATACAGGAAACGTGCTGGGAAGCGCCGTCCGTGCAACACACACTTTCACCTATGCATACCCGAAACTTGGCCAGATAATGCCCCCCGGGTCCGAATATACGGGCCGATTGACTGTCATCGATATCTCTATCCCCCCTTTCGTCGAAGCAAAGGTAGGTTATGATGGCGCAGGTAACGGATGGGGAGATGTTCAGGGGCTTCCTCAAGAAGCGTGAAAGCTCATCGCACAAAGGGTCCTTCGGTCACGCGGTGGTCATTGCGGGATCGCCCGGCAAGACAGGGGCCGCACATATGGCATCTCTCGCGGCCTTGAAGATCGGTGCGGGCCTCGTCACCCTTATAGTACCCGAGACGTTGAACCCCATCCTGGAAATGAAGACGACAGAGGTTATGACATATCCCGTCAGGGATGATGGCAGGGGATTTTTCGTACCTGAGTCTTTTGACGATATCGCGTCTTTCGCCCATGATAAGGATGTTATTGTAATGGGGCCCGGTCTTTCACAGAATGACGGGGTAACGGAGCTTGTACGGAAGATATATGCGGAGATAGATAAACCGTTCGTGATAGATGCCGACGGCATTAACGCATTTCAGGGATTCACGGATATTCTGAAAAACACCCAAAGGCAGGCGGTCCTTACACCCCATCCGGGAGAGCTGGCGCGGCTTGTCGGCAAGACTCCCCGGGAGGTAAATGCCGACAGGATCGATATTGCCCGGATCGCTCGCTTCCGAATGGGGAATAAATATACTTCTCAAAGGCGCAGCAAGCGTCCTTGCGGCACCTGACGGCGGGATATTCCTGAACCCAACGGGAAACCCTTCGCTCGCCAAAGGCGGAAGCGGCGACATCCTGACCGGTTTTATCGGGGGCCTTGCCTCGCAGGGATATACCCTTGTCGCAAAGTACCCTTCTCGGGGCATATCTGCATGGCTACATGGCAGATACATGGGTCGAGGACAACTCCGATATGGACCTTCTCGCTCTTGACCTTATCACCGGACTTGGCCGCGCGATCGAGGAGATCCGCAATGGAAAAGATCGAATATATATCGAAAGGTCCCTCTGAAACTATTCACATAGGCGAACTGATAGGCTCGACCGCAAAGGCCGGACAGCTCTATGCCGTCTATGGCGACCTCGGAGCCGGCAAGACACAGCTCGTCAAGGGAATTGCCCGGGGTATCGGCGTGGCGGACTGGGAATACGTTGTCAGCCCTACATTTACGCTGATGAATGTCTATGAAGGAGATATGACACTATGCCATGTCGACCTGTATCGCCTTGAAAGCGGCGACCTTACCGACCTCGACATCGAGGAATTCCTGGCGGACGGGATTGTCGCCGTGGAATGGGCCGAGCGGTCTTCATGGTGGGAAGGCGTGATCGAGGTACATATAGAAATTACTGGAGAAATGGATCGAAAAATTGTTATTATCAAGCAGGAAAACCAAGGCTGACAGCCGTGACAGCGGCAGAAAAGACCCATAATTCCTTGTGTTATCCATATTTTAATCACGGAGGTTCACCATGCTCGTAGTCCAAAAATATGGAGGCACGTCCGTCAGGGACGTGCAAAGGATCCAAAACGTAGCGAAACGCGCCATTGAATACAAAGAGCGCGGGATGGATGTCATCGTCGTGGTTTCAGCAATGTCAGGCGAGACAGACCGTCTTCTTAACCTTGCTCACGACATTGCGAAATTTCCCGACTTAAGAGAGGTCGATGTTCTTATCTCAACCGGGGAACAGGTCACATCGGCCCTTCTCGCGATGACCCTCATTGAAATGGGTTACAAGGCGATCTCCCTCATGGCGGACCAGATCAGGATCATCAGCGACTCAACCTACGGATTTGCCCGCATCGCCGCTGTGGAAGAAGAAGCGCTCCGCGCGAAGCTCAAAGAAGGCAATATCGTCATCGTCCCGGGTTTTCAGGGAGTCGATGAAGGCGGCAATATCACGACCCTGGGAAGGGGCGGTTCGGATACCACGGCCGTAGCCCTGGCAGCAGGCCTCAAAGCCGACGTCTGCGAAATATACACGGATGTCGACGGCGTTTATACGACAGACCCCAACATATGTGAAAAAGCACGGCGTCTCGACAAGATATCCTATGAGGAGATGCTGGAAATGGCGTCTCTCGGGGCAAAGGTCCTTCAGATCCGGTCTGTTGAACTGGCGCAGAAGTACAATGTCCCGATCCTGGTCAAATCATCCCTCATCGAAGGGGAAAGGAACGCTTGTCTGCAAGGAGGAAACAGTCATGATGGAAAAAGTCGTCATTTCAGGTATCACATATAATAAAAATGAAGCCAAAATAACGATTAACAGGGTCCCCGACAAACCGGGAATAGCCTCGAAGATCTTCACCGCCTTGAGCGATGCAAATATTGTGGTCGATATGATCGTTCAGAATGTGAGCCATGAAGGCTTTAACGATATTACATTTACAGTCGTCAAGGCCGACGCAAAAAAGGCATTCAAGATCACCGATGAGATCGGGACCTCGATAGGTGCAAAGGTTGCCGTGGACGAAGATATGGCCAAGGTTTCGATTGTCGGATTGGGCATGCGCTCACACTCCGGTGTCGCATCCAAGATGTTTACCGTGCTTGCCGCTGAGGGGATAAACATTGAGCTCATCTCCACCTCAGAGATCAAGATATCCTGTGTTATCGAAAGCAAATACGGCGAGTTGGCAGTACGCGCACTTCACAAGAATTTCGGTCTTGATGCCGAGGATGTGGCGGAGGAGAGTTGAGGGTAGAATTCTACGATACCACCTTGAGGGACGGGGCCCAGTCAGAAGACATCGCTTTCAGCCTTACCGATAAGCTTCGGATAACGGAAAGACTCGATGATTTTGGCATCCATTATATCGAAGGCGGCTGGCCGGGCTCCAACCCCAAAGATCTTCAGTATTTCAAGGAAGTGAAGAATTTAAGACTGAAAAATGCCCGCATCGTGGCCTTCTCCAGCACGATAAAGGCCAATGCAAAACCCGGGTCCGATCCCGTCATGAAGGCTCTTCTCGATGCCGGGACTGATTGTGTCGCAATCGTCGGAAAGACCTGGGACCTTCATGTCCGCGACGCCTTGAGGGTCAGCCTCGACACGAACCTGAAAATGATCGCCGACACTATCGGCCATCTCAAAGGTCTCGGCAAAACCGTTTTCTTCGATGCCGAACACTTTTACGACGGGTATAAGCGCAATCCCGAATATGCGCTCGCAGTCCTCAAGGCAGCCGAGGAAAGCGGGCGCGGATGTCATGGTCCTTTGCGATACGAATGGCGGGACAATGCCCTTTGAGATCTTTGATATAACCCGAAGCATCGGGAAAACGATAAAGACACGCCTCGGGATCCATACTCATAACGATACGGAACTTGCCGTCGCCAACACGCTCATGGCGGTCAAGGCCGGCTGCACCCAGGTCCAGGGCACGGTAAACGGTTATGGAGAGCGCTGCGGCAATGCAAACCTCTGTTCCATTATCCCGAACATTATATTGAAAATGGGACATACCGGCATTGATAAGGAGAAGATCGCCCGGTTGCGGGAGTTGAGCCTCTTTGTCGATGAAATGGCCAATTTTATTCCGGATAAACACCGCCCTTATGTCGGCGAAAGCGCTTTTGCCCATAAGGGCGGCATCCATGTGAGCGCGATACGGAAAAACCCGGAGACATATGAACATATACGGCCCGATCTTGTGGGGAATCTCACAGCGGGTCCTTATTTCCGACTTGTCAGGCGAGGCCAGTATCCGCTACAAGGCGAAGGAATTCAACATCGACATAGAAAAAGACCCGGCTCTTGCAAAGGAGATCATCAGCAGGATAAAAGAGATGGAGATGCACGGATACCAGTTTGAAGGAGCGGAAGGTTCGCTTGAACTCCTCATGAAGAAAAAACTTGGTATTCATAGATCATATTTTGAATTGATCGGTTTCCGGATAATTGTTGAGAAAAAGGAAACATCACAGCCGGTCACGGAAGCTACGATCCTCGTAAAGGTCGGTGACAGGGTGGAACATACCGCGGCGCTCGGCAAAGGCCCCGTCAATGCCCTCGACAATGCCCTGCGCAAGGCGCTTCAGAAATTTTATCCCGATCTTAAGACAATGGACCTCGTTGATTACAAGGTTCGCGTCCTTTCGACCCGGGAAGGCACAGGCGCTCCTACCCGCGTCCTTATTGAGTCGAGCGACGGAAAACATTCCTGGGGCACGGTCGGCGTGTCTGAAAATATAATCGAGGCAAGCTGGCGGGCGCTTGTCGACAGTATCGATTATAAGCTTCTTATCGAAGAGGAAAAGAAGTAATGAATAAGCTCGTCAATATTATCAATGCCACAAAAGACCTGAACATCCTGAGGTCAAAAAAGGACTACAAGGCCCCGTTCGAAGTTGTCGGCACGTACCGGCTGATCGACGACGGGTTAAGGCCCGAGGCGACCGTAATAATAAAAGCGAAAAAGAAAGAGATGCATGAGGCCTCCACCGGTGTGGGACCGGTCGATGCCCTGGCAAATGTCCTTAAAAAATCCCTGTCCTCCATATTCCCTGTCATCCAGGGAATAACGCTCGTCGATTTTTCATCGCGTATCCACGATTCACGCTCGGGCACAGCGGCAAATGTTGAAGTAAATATTATCTTTTCCGACGGCGAGGACATCTGGAGCGTTGTCGCGATTTCCGAGAATATAAATCAGGCTTCATTCGTTGCCCTTATCGATGGTTTCGAATATGCGATCCTGGCATCAGGAACCGGCAAGGATCAAAAAAAGTAGTCTCTTCATTGAACACGGAGTCACTTCGTTCGCAGCGCTTCAACGATGTTCATGTGCGCAGCCCTGAGCGCCGGAAGGAAGCCGCCCATGAATCCCATTATGACCGCAAATAAAAGAGCCTTGACGGCAATGCTGAAGGTCATGCTGAACCTGAACGCAAGTTCCGAAAATGTCTGAAAATTCACCGTAGAGACCGTGACGAGTTGCATGAACGAGGCGAAGAAAAGGCCCGCAAAGCCGCCGGCAAGTCCCAAGAGAAGCGCCTCCATGAGAAAAGAGATCAGGATGCTCGTTCGCCTGAACCCGAGCGCCCTTAATGTGCCGATCTCCCCGATCCGGTTGGCCACGGCCGCATACATCGTTATCATTGCCCCGATTATCGCACCAAGGGAAAAGATCAGCGTAAGGGAAATACCGAGTATGCGCAGGAATTTCGCCATCATCTCGGATTGTTCCAGGTAATAGCGCGTTTCCCGCTTCACCTCCTGGGTCAGCCGGGGGTTCGTTTCGATCCTCGTCTTAAGCATATCAAATTGCGACGGGTCGTTCATGCGAAGGATCATCGATGAAAAAACGGGCCGCCTGAAGGCCGGCATGAGCTGTTCCACATCTCCCCATATCTCGGATGTAAAACCGGTGTTCCCGGCGTCAAAGATCCCGACAATCGTCCATTGCCGCATTCCGAAGCGAAGTTCTCCGCCGAGATCGGCGCCTTTGAACCGCCGCGCGACGCTCGATCCGACAATTACCTCCGATGAACCCATCTTCGGCATTCTGCCCCGCGTCAGAACAACCTGCGGACGCAGGGCGAGAGAGGCCTCGCTTATGCCGCGAATCGTTACGTTTGACACCTTCTCGGTATCTTTCTTCGGAAGCCCTATAAGAACGACAAGCTCCCGGGCGACAAGGGGCTTTCCGTCAGAGCCTGTTGCAACAAGCGGGTCGGTCTCTATGATCCCCGCCTGGGCCCGGTCGACCCAGCTTTGCACCTCCGATCCCGAGCCTTTGCGTATGATAACGGCATTATCGTACGACCCTGTTTCAACGAGGGTCTTCTGAAGGCCCTGGGCAAGCATCAGGATCGTCGTGAAAACAAAGACAACGAGTGCCATGCCTGAAATGGTCAGGACCGTCGTAAGCCGCCTGGTCCAGAGATTCCTCAGGCTGTATGCAAACGGGATCCCCCTCATTCCACCATCCTTAAACCGTCGGCAATGCGTATCTTCATCGTGCGGTATATCGGTACCACTGCCGCCAGGATACCGACAGTCGAGCGAGAAGATTATATCCAGCACGATCGTTTCGGGGCTTACGTGGAACACAGGAAAGTACGCTCCCATTGCCTTGCCGAAGGCCTGCAGCCGCGGGATATGTCACCGCAATGCCGAACGCGCAGCCCATCATCGTGATAACGATAGATTCCCCGAGAATAAGCCCGGCAATGCGCCATCCTCCAAAACCGAGGGTTTTAAAAATGGCATATTCATTGGTCCTTTCCCGAACGGACATCGCCACGGTATTTGCGACGACAGCGAGAATAATAATAATGACAACGAAAGAAACAAGCTCGATGGCCGTGATGATAGCATCCGACATGGCAACGAAACCAAGAGTAAAGGCTTTTTCCGTCTCCGTGATCGTTTCGGCATATGAGTTCTTAAAAAGGCTGTCGATCGAATCGGATATTGTTGTTGCCCGGACAGGGTCTTTGATCCCCACTATGTAGAAACCGACCTGATCGACGCGTGTTGATGCAGACTTTTTTCAAAGATTCATTGAGGTAATCCCAGTGAAATACGAACGCTGTCTCGTCGGCATTGGGGTCTCTTCCGCGGTAAATGCCGCGCATGACAAATTCCCAGTTGCCGGGAAATATAGTCCCTTTAAGAACAACTGTATCGCCTATCTTCCATCCGAACCGCCGGGCCAGCTTTTGTCCCGCGACAAATCCCTTGCGGTCCCGCAAAAACGCCGTTTTTTGATCATCGGGAAGGACGTATTCACGGTAAAGGTCAAAATACGTCCGCGCATCAACGGCAAAATTGGCGAAAAAGTTCTTTTCATCGATATAAATGCCTCCGAACCAGTTGCCCCATGATACCTCGGACACGCCGTCCACCTGACGTATCCTGTCCTTGTAGGACAAAGGAAGGGGGAATATTATCGAGACGGCATTCCGGGTTACCAGGCGGTACGCCGAGGACGCCTCGACCCCCGCATACCAGGCATTGATGACCGTCCTCAAGAGCCCGAATGCGAGGAGCGCGATCATAATAGAAATGATGGTGAGACCGGTCCGGAGCTTATGCCGGAATGCATTCTTAAAAAGTATCTTGAGAATGTGCATTGGTCAGGATCCCTTTATCGAGGTGCCTTACTACATGGGCCTTTTTTGCAGCCCGCGGGTCATGGGTGACCATTATGATAGTTTTGTTGGACTCCGCGTTCAACCGGTCCATCAAGTCCATTATCTCTTCCGCGGAGACCCTGTCGAGATCGCCTGTCGGTTCATCGGCAACCAGTATGGTCGGGTCGGTCACGATCGCGCGGGCTATCGCGACCCTCTGCTCCTGGCCGCCTGAAAGCTGCCCCGGATAATGGTCCATCCTGTCTGCGAGCCCGACGACCTTGAGCGCCATCTCGACGTGTTCCCTGCGCTCGGCGCGGGAAAGCGACGTCAAAATGAGCGGCAATTCCACGTTCTCGAAAGCCGTCAGGACGGGGATGAGGTTGTAGAATTGAAAAATGAAGCCCACGTTAAGCGCTCGCCAGTGTGCCAGTTCGGTTTCGGACATTGTCGTGACATCGACCCCGCCAATTATGATCGACCCGCTGTCCGGCTGATCGATGCCGGCGATCAGGTTAAGAAGCGTGCTCTTGCCTGAGCCTGACGGCCCCATAAGGGCAAGGAATTCGCCTTCTGCAATATCGAATGAAATATCGCTGAGGACGGGGATCACCTGGTCTCCCCGATGGTAGGATTTGTGCAGGTTTGATATGGAGACTATTATCCCGGGTTCCATTATTCGTTTACTTTTACCCGGGAACCGTTCGCGAGGCGCGATGGAGGGTTAAGCACGACTTTGTCGCCGGACGCCGCACCGCTTTTTATCTCGATCATATCGCCGAACGTGTCCTGCGTGGTAATCTCCGTTAATACCGCGCGTCCCTGCCGCACGGCGAAAACATATTTCCTTCCGTTCTTTTCGACGACGGCTTTGCGATTGACCGCGAGCCGCGGCGCCTTCTCGCGCTCGGTACCTCGCGGGACAGGAAAGCGACCTTTGCGCTCATTTCAGGCAGTATCCTGCTATCGAGCCGGGTAAAATTCACCTTGACCATGACCGTCGCTTTCGTCCTGTCCGCAGTCGGGACGATCATGTGGACCGACCCGTCGAAACGCGTGTCCGGTATCGCATCGAGCTGTATTTGACACGGCTGGCCCACTTTCAATTTTCCCAGGTTCGATTCCGAAACATCGGCCTCGACTTTCAGTGTCGACATGTCCGCAAGCGTGACAACAGCGGCCTTTGCCGTGCTTGCCGCACCGATCGGGGTTACGATATCGCCGATATCGGCATTTTTCGTCA
This sequence comes from uncultured delta proteobacterium, assembly GCA_963823725.1. Lineage (GTDB taxonomy): Bacteria > Desulfobacterota > Syntrophorhabdia > Syntrophorhabdales > Syntrophorhabdaceae > Delta-02. Next base: position 107,758 of record CAWGMJ010000010.1, on the reverse strand, counting down.
GGACAACGGCATCGAACGGCGCCCGTATATAGGTATATTCCAGGGATACCTTCGCCTCCCTGACAGCGGCCTCGTTTGCCCTTACCTGCGAACGTGCGCCTGAAACAGCGGCAAGCGCCTTCTTGTATCGCGCCTCGGCGGCATCGTAGACGGACCGGGTCGTAAATTCCTTCGCAAGGAGGCGTTTTTCGCGCTCGAAATTTACTTTCGCGTCATTGAGTTCGGCACTTGCCTGATCGACGGATGAGCGGACAACGCTGAGATTAGCCTCTGCCTGCCTGAGAGTGGCCGCAAGGTCTGCATTTTCGAGGCGGGCGAGGATCTGGTCTTTCTTTACCCTGTTTCCCTCTTCAACGAACAATTCCTGGAGCCGTGCCGTGATCTTTGACGCAACTGCCGCCTTTCTTTGCGGCACCACATAGCCGCTCGCATTAAGGAGTGTAAAGGACTGGGCCGGATAAAATTGCTGGACGCTCACAACATCGACCGGCACAGCCGGTGAAAAAACACCTGCCATGGCAAGCACGATGAGTATCGCAAGCACGATACCGGCAACAATATACATGGTTTTCCTTCGCCTTGCCGGTTTCTTGAATGCCGGTTGCGTTTTATCAATCTTCAGTTTTGAAAGATCTTCGTCAGCCATGCATTATCCCAATGTAACATAAGTAGTTAATGTTAAACGACAGATCAAGGTCCTGTCAATAGCCTGGGACGCTGCCTTACCGCTGATTGTCTTGAAAAATGCACGTTTATAAACGATAATAGAATATGGAAACCAGGCAATGGTATGTAGTAAATACAAAAGCCCGCAATGAGGAACGCTCGGCAATGAACCTCGAGCAGGGCGGTATAGAGGTCCTCGCTCCCAAGCTTCGTTTCAGGCGATGGAAAGACGGAAAATTTACAGATATCATCGAACCTATGTTCCCGGGATACATCTTTGTTAAATTTCATCCTGTCGACGAATACCGTCTCGTGAAATACACACGCGGCATAAAGACCATCGTTAACTTCAATGGCCGTATAATCCCCCTCCATGAACGACTTATCGAATTTATCCGGGGACGGCTCGTCGAAGGCGTGGCTACAGTTGAGAGAAAAACCTTTCAGAAAGGTGAAAAGATCATCATACAGGAAGGCCCGTTCAAAGGCTTCAGCGGTATTTTTGAAAAAGAGCTGGAGGGCAAGGAAAGAATTGCCATCCTTCTCGAGGGTGTCGATTATTGCGCCCGTATGGAAATTGACCGGGAATTGATCACGAAGGCGTAATGAATCAGGGGTATGCCAATAGAGATCTACGGAAACACCCAGGGACTCAATCATCTCATAAAAAGACGCCTTACCAGTCTGTATAAAAAACGGCTCGAGCCCTCTGCCGTCATTACTGCCGACCTGGCACGGCAGATCATGGACATTTCCAAAGAGACATCCCGCCAGATCGGCCTTATTATCAACCGGCGGGGAATGATCGAACGTGTCATTGTCGGGGACAACCACCGTATCGAGATCCCGCCGTTATCCACGGAGCGCACCGGCCGTGCCAGGTTCCGCGGCGTGCGTTTCATCCACACGCATCTTCGGGGCGAGCTTCTCTCCCGCGAAGATCTGACCGATCTCGCCCTTCTTCAGCTCGACCTTGTCGCCTGTATAACCGAGATGCGAGGCGAACGGGGGGAAACGATCCATGCCGGGTATCTTGTACCTGAAAACAAAGAGGGAAGGACATGGGATTTCATGGAACCCGTATCCGTCACCGAGTTTGATCTTGATTTCACGGAGTTTATCACAGAGCTTGAGAACGAATTTGTCAGGGGACGGGGCAGATTCTATGTGACGAAAGAAAAGGGCGACACGTGCATCATCGTAAGCGTCGTCCTGCCGGGCAGGGAAAAACACGTCGATGATTACATTGCCGAAATGAAAGACCTGTGTTATTCGGCAGGCATCACGGTCGTAGATACGGTCATTCAGCGGCCAAAGGAACTCCATCCGCGCTATCTCATCGGCAGGGGCAAGATCGAAGAGATCGTCATGAAATGCCAGCAGCTTGGCGCCGACCTTCTTGTCTTCGACGAGGAACTTACGCCCGGCCAGATAAAGAACATATCGGGCATAACCGAATTGAAGGTTATCGACCGGAACCAGCTGATACTCGATATCTTCGCCGGCAGGGCGAATACCACGGAATCGAAAATTCAGGTCGAACTCGCCCAGCTTCGCTATATAATGCCGCGGCTTACCGAAAAAAGCACGGCATTTTCGCGCCTGATGGGCGGTATCGGGGGCCGCGGGCCCGGCGAGCAAAAGCTCGAGGTGGACCGCCGCAGGGTCCGGGACCGGATATCGTCTCTGGAGCGGCGCCTGGGAGAGATAAGAAAGGTCAGGGACAAGAAGAGGGAAAGAAGGCGGGCATCGGATATTCCTATTGTGTCCATTGTGGGCTATACCAATTCGGGCAAATCGACCCTCCTTAATGTCCTGACAAAAAGCAGGGTCGAGGTGGAGGACAAACCGTTTTCCACGCTTAACCCGACAACCCGGATAATGAAATATCCTGAAAGAAAGAGAATAATCCTGACGGATACCGTCGGATTTATAACGCACCTGCCGGAAGTGCTGCTGCGTGCCTTCATGGCCACGCTCGAAGAACTCGAGGACGCCCATCTGCTCCTTCATCTTGTGGATATAAGCGCCGCCGATTTCGAGGACCGCATTGAATCGGTCGAAGGTGTGATAAAAAGCCTCGGGCTCTCACATAAAAAGAGGTTGATCGTCTTCAATAAGACAGACAAGGTTGACAGGACTTTCATTCCAAATATCGAGAGGCGCTACAACGCGGTATCCATCTCCGCATTCAAAAAAGAAGGGATCGAACGCCTGGTGCCGGCTATTGAGGAAGCTCTTCGAAAATGATAGGCTGTAGGTTATAGGTAATGGGTGCTGGGAAAAACAATAATTGACTGCATGAACAAATCGATTCAAGGCAAATAAATAGATAAGGAATTTATATTATGGACGGAGAAAACGGAACGAGCGAAAACAAAGCACAGGGACGCTATCAGGTGCTTGGCGAGGAAATGCTTCCCGCAGAAACAGGATCGATCGAAAAATTTATCGAATTCGCCTCTGAACATGCGAGACTGCGCGGATTTACCGATAACCGGATCAACGAGATACGAGAAGTCCTGACCGAAGCCCTGAGCAATATCATACAATTTACATTTGATGATTCCAAGGGGGAGATCAAGGTTTCGTGCAATGTCGATAAGTTCGGCAAGTTCGTTCTCGCCATTGTTGATTCCGGGAAACCCTTCAACATGCTTCTCGAGGATGACCCTTTCATCGGCTCTCTCAGTCCTGACCCTCAGGGGCCGCGGCTGAGCACAAAAAGAATCAAGCGCTTTTCGAGCAATATCGAATACAAGCGTCTTGAAAACAGGAACCATCTGATAATTACCCTTGCGCGGGACATGAAAAGCGGGAAAGAATAAAAGACCAATGGTCAAGATCACAGTAAAACTTTTTGCCACGCTTCAAATCGGCCGGTTCGAGATAAGGGACGAGGAATTTGAGGACGGCGTGACTGTAAATGACGTTATGTGCAAATACGGGCTTACGAAAGAACAGGTGCTGCTTATTCTCATAAACGGACGGCACGCGGATTATGAAACAGTTCTGGCACAGGGGGATACTGTCGCGCTTTTTCCGCCGATCGGCGGAGGCTAGTGGCTGGTTATTTGAAAAACCCTAAAAATAACCCGAAATAAGGCCAAAAAATACCAACCCGCAAAAATTCCCGCATATCCATCTGAAACTCACTAACAATGCAATAATTCTACATACATTGTCATTACATTGTTGTCATATTGCCCATTTTGCAGTTCAATGTTAAATTTCTATATTCTTATGAGATTATAAACAAATCCGGTGCATTATAGACATTATTCTACACGGCATGCATATAACGGATGATGGTATGGTATTTCTGAACCCTATACTATAAATACATTAGCAAACAATGCTCTAGGAGTGGCAGTGACAGGTTTAACATTATGTGATAGACCAGGATTGGTAATTACAGAAAAGCAGGGCTTTATTATTTTTATAAATGAGAATGCCATATCATTGCTTGGATTATCTAATGCTGGTATTGAAACCAATTTTGTAAATTTTTATTCACGAACAATATCTGGCATCATTCAAGAAACAAATGAGATACGTTCTTGCCAAGGGATCGGTTAATATCGGTCCAATCAAGATTGTTACCCGATATGGTGAGGAAAAATTGGTGCGGTCTATCTGTTTTGCAGCCAACAACGAAGGGAATAAGGCGTTCGTATATTTACTGCAGGATAGCAACTTCAACGGACGATCATACGATGAATCAAAGGCCTTAGATGCAGATCTTCTTCATTTTGTAAATAACATAGGTTATCCCGTGGTGTGTATAAACAGGCTGGGGGAAATAATTACGACAAATACTAAATGTGAACAGAAGTTTGGTTGGGGCTTGGACGATCTGTCCCAACAGACCATAAAGACCATTGTTCCGGACTTCCCGCGTATAATTCCAGGTTCCATTAACGAATCACCGGCAATTTCGCAAGCAGGTAGGAGATTGAATGGTAAGTTTGTCTGCAAAAACAAGAAAGGAATTGGTATCGAATGCAATGTTATTGTTTTCCCTTGGAGCGCGGACATAGTTATTGTAATGCTAGATGATCTGGTTCAGGATAAGCTCTTATTAAAGGAATTGCAGCAAAAAGATCGGGCGCTTGATAATCTTAACACCGCGGTAACAGTACTGCTTGAACGGTATAATCATGAAAAGATACAGTTTAATGAGCGAATTTCAGCTAATATAAGACAAAAAATATTGCCGTATGTGGTATCTGCTCAAGCAAAAAAATTCAGACATACAATGGTTAGAATATTTGGAACACATCGAAACAGGCCTGAAGGATATAACCTCACCTTTTGCAAATAAGATAGAATCAAAGGAATTCAACCTTAGCAAACGGGAAATTGAAATAGCCAATCTTATTAAAAACGGAAAATCAACGAAAGAAATTGCGAAATACCTCCGGATATCAATGCGGGCGATTGATTCTCATAGATATAATCTACGTAAAAAACTCGGTATTAATAGGGCTGTTGTAAACCTTTGTGAATTTTTCCGAAATATGGAATGACGGCCGTGTTAAAATCTTATTGACGGCGATAAATTTTTCTTTGCCGCTTCCAATCTTTTTATACCTTTATCGATTGTCACCTTATCGGCATTTGTATAATTAAACCCCAACGTGCTTGTTCCCTTCCTTACGACATAACATGTATCGCGAGGTACAAATGTCACTCTATCTCTTGCAGCGTAATCGAATAGCCCGGCCGATAACGGGCCAGGTACGGCAATGTGCATATGCCCCCTTTCTCTACTCCACCAGTTCAAACAAATGATGTACCTTCTGCGGCATTTTGTTCAACCAAACGTTATCGAGCAGGTTTATCAGTGCAGCCGGGGCAGGCGGTAACGACGATATCCGCGCCAGTCGCTTTTATTCCGTTCATTTTCTTTCGTGCTATCTTTTTCGTCAGGTCATAGTGGTAGACACTGAATGATCCGCCCATGCCGCAGCACATATCGGCACCCGGCATCTCCACGTATTTCAACCCTTTAAGAGCCGTCAGTATTGCCCTGGGCTGATCCTTTATGTTCTGATACCTGACAAGATGAGCAAGGATCGTGCCAGGTGGCTGTCCTGCCTTCGAATTCCTTTTTCAGTTTTAATTCTTCGGGCGGGACCTTCAAAACGTCAGTGATAAATTCCGTGCTATCCTTGATCCTCTTCTCGAATTCCGTGTACCTCTTCTGCTGGTCCTCGTTATCGGGAAGATACTTCTGGTAATCCTTCAGTGTCGAACTGCATGTTCCGCAACCGGTCACGATATAATCCAAGCTCGGATCATTGAACGCTTCTATGTTGAGGTCGGCAAGCATACGCCCTGTCTCGAGGTCGCCGCTGAAGTAGATGGCGGCTCCGCAGCAGTTCTGCTCCTCCGGAACGACAACTTCCACACCGTGCTTAACTAGAAAGTCGATGATCTTAAGGCCCAATTCCGGGTATACAAAGTCCATAGCGCATCCCATGAAGAAGCCCACCTTCATTTTCGGCTTCTGGCCATTCTTGGGTTTGTAAACCAGTTTTACCCGGTCCCGCAGAAATATTTTTGAAAGGGCCGGGAAGTTCCTCTTTCCGAGGCCTTTTACGAAATCGGGAAGATGCTTGATATTGCCTTCCGTTGTCGGCATCATCCACTGGAATTTCTGCATGAGCCGGGCGTATTTAGCGAAGGCTTTCCTGTTCGCCATGACCTTACGGAAAGCAAAGTTCTTTATGGACCCAAGCCCTTTCTCCTTTACCAACTGGGCGCGGGCACCGACAACGACACGGTCGATCTGCGTCTTTGCCGGGCAGTTTGCGGCGCAACGCTTGCACAGAAGACATTTGCCGACAATATCTGCCATCTCGCCGGTAAATTCCTCCTTGCCTTCAAGTATGCGCTTGATCAGGTAGTTCTTCCCGCGGGCAACGGATGTTTCCGTCTTCTCTTCCTGGTATACCGGGCAGAAAAAACTGCAGAAGCCGCACTTCATACACTGTTCTGAGAATTGCTGTATTTTTTTAAGTTCTTTAAGGTCCTTCACTCTTAAATCCCCTTGTATAGACTACTCCCAGATTTTGCCCGGGTTCATTATATTGTTCGGATCGATCAGCGCCTTAATATTTTTCATCATGTTTATGACCGCCGGTTCCATGCCTCTCTTCAAGAATCTCTGTTTTTCCAGTCCGATTCCATGTTCACCGGAAATGACCCCGCCCAGTTCTATGGTTGTGGTGAAAATCTCGTCCATCGCCTGCTCAGCCCGACGAAAATGTTCTTTATCGGTCACGTCCGTCAGAATTGCCGGATGGAGGTTCCCGTCACCGGCATGGCCGAGGGTCACGATTTGAAGATCGTATTTCTTTGCCAGTTGTTTTATTTTTCTTATGAGATCAGGTATATGCCCCCTCGGCACAGTCACGTCCTCAGCCATTACTGTTTTTGCTGCGCCAAAAACGGCAGCGAAACCAGCTCGTCTTCCCATCCAGTACTTATTGGCCTCGTCTGCATCCTTTGCTACACGAATCTCCTTTACCCCGTATTTTTCGGCAATTTCTTGGATCTTAAGGGCCTCTTTTTCTACCACATCAGCTTTCCCGTCAATTTCAAAAAGCAAAATGGCGTCAGCTTCTCTCGGCAAGCCTATATGCATCATATCTTCAAATCTATTGATCACCCAGTTGTCGATCAGTTCGATCTTGCTCGGTATGATTCCATTTCGAGGATCCGGTAAACGTTTTCACCAGCCAGGGCAACGTCATCATATATGCCCAGGATTGTTTTCTTTGCTTCTGGCAGGGGGATAATTTTTACGTGGGCTTGAGTCACTATACCAAGGGTGCCCTCCGAGCCGATGAATATTTCTCCCAGGCTATATCCCGGTGTTCCATGATATTTCTTGCCAAGATGAACGATATCGCCCGTTGGCAGTACAACTTCCATATCAAGAATGTACTGTCTGGTGACGCCATATTTCAGACACATTGGGCCACCGGCATTCTCTGCCATCATACCTGCTATGGTCGCGCTCAAAAAGCTTTGGGGATCTGGAGGAAAAAAAAGACCATCCCGCGCAAGTACCGTGTTGAGATCGTTGAGAACAACACCCGGTTCTACAATAGCCATCCAGTTATCTCGATCGATTTTAAGGATTTTGTTCATTCGTACTGTACACAGAACAATTCCGCCTTTAACAGGAACGGGACCACCGCTCAAGCATGTACCCGCCCCCCGCGGGGTTATGGGTATTTTTTCCTTGTTCGCAATTTTTACAATCTCGGATACTTCCTGAACGGTCCCCGGAAAGATTACCAGTTCCGGCATCGATATCCAATTGGTTGTACCGTCATACGAATATGCATTAAGGCTTTCCTGCGCGGTGCTTATATTGGCACCTCCTACTATTTTCGAAAGATCGGCAACCACAGATTCCTTGATCATGGAGTCCTCCTATAGCGTAATTAAGTTAGCTGTCTATGTATTATGTTGTTTATCGGGCATCGTTCAACACAAATGTAAAGGCACCTCTTTTAGCTCACAGTACTCTTAATTTAGTTCGCTGGTCATCGTGGATAAGCGTCTGGCAATAAAAAAATGACGGAAGCGACATGATATTTGGCTATTCCTACTGTCATACGTTAGGTATTATTTCGGTATCATCTCATGCTCGCTTTTTTTCGGATATTTGGATTTCGTATTGCTCATTCAGGGATACTGTAAATGATTTTAAAAAGGATGGAGGTAAACGCCAGATCATGACCTAAGGCTACATATATGCTCCGCCATTAACTGCAATAACCTGGCCTGTAATATATGCCGAATCTTCGGAGCATAAAAAAGCAACAACTCCGGCTACTTCTTCGGGTCTTCCAAATCTTTTTAGGGGAATTGTCTGGCAAAGCTTTTGAATGTCAAACCCGTCTGTCATCTGCGTTGCGATAAATCCCGGCGATACAGCGTTTACACGCACATTGCGCCGGGCACATTCCAGAGCCAATGCCTTGGTTGCCCCCAAAAGCCCGGCTTTACTTGCTGCGTAATTTGTCTGACCTTCTCGTCCTGTCTGACCTGAGGCTGAGGAAATCACCACAATGGAACCGTTTCTGTTGAGCAGCATTTGTTTCATGACAGGTTTCGTAATGTAAAAAAAACTGTTGAGATTCGTATCTATCACCGTTTCCCACTGACTGGACGTCATAAGGCCAAGCAGGTTGTCGTGTCTTATTCCCGCGTTTAGTACAAGCACATTGATTTGATATGCAGCCAGAATATCATCAAGACATTTTTTAATTTCATTAAAGTCGGCTGCGTTAAAATGTGTAAGTTCGCATGACCCGCCATTTTCCGTAATTAAAGACGCCGTTTTTTCGGCTTCCTGATAGTTCCTGAAAAAATGCACGATAACATGATATCCGTCCCGGGCCAATCGCAATGATATGGCCCTGCCTATTCCTCGTGATCCCCCGGTTACCAGTGCGATTTTCATCTCTAAACCCGGATTACAAGCGAAGCGTAATTTGACTCAAAATCAAATGCATTGATCAGACAGTACTTATTGGCCAGTCCATTATCTAAATGTTTTTGCGGATTATTGCATGCTGCAACAACCTGAAACATTCCGCTTGCACTATAACATTCGCCAAAAAATTGCTTTAGATTTATTTTCTTTGCCTTCCCGGAAATATGATATTTAAGGCCTTTTTTTCGGCTTCATCCGTCAACCGATATCCATTTTCATTCAAATAAATAATGTCAATGTCGCTCGGGTCTATTCCGGAGTTTGAGAGAGCTGACCTTATTGCCCATACCGCAGCGGACAGTGCGCTATCTTCGTTTTGCTGCATGCAAAAGGCATGTCCATATCCCTTTACCTCCGCCAATATATTATCGAAATCTGATAATTTTTCCCGATGCTCGATGAGCAAGGCCGCAGCCCCTTCTCCAAACTTTATTTTGTCTTTTCTCAGACAGGGAATTTTATTTACCAGCGCCAGACAGGTCTCAGATATTTCTTCGGCTGCCCCCGCTATGATCTTATTACACCGTTTCTTTTCCAGGAAAACAGAGCAATAATTAAAAACATCCAGACTAGCTGATATGCCTGATGAAATCGTAGCATTAAACCCCTGTATATCGAACCACATTGCAACATGAGCTGCCGCCGCGCTCACCATATTCAGGGGAAACTGCATCGGTGTTGTAGCTCGAAATCCCTGATTCAAGCTTGTTTGCACGAAATTCTGAATGCTACTCAAACTTCCTGCGTTAGACGCAAAACAGACGCCGACGTCTTCCCTGCTTAAATCCGGCAGGAATGGGTCATTTTTCTGAAATAACAGGTGGCATGCCGCCAATGCAAATAGTGTGCTGCGGGTTTTATTAGCCAGTCCCTTTTTTCCCAGATAATATGACGGGTCAAAATTGTCAACGAATGCGTGTGGTTGTCTGTTGATTACCTGATCTTTCAGCAAATTGCCGTTACCCGGCAATAAATGCCGTGTGTGTTATACCAATCATTTCTGGCCTCTATTCGTATTGTGAAAATATGATGCTTGCATTGGCCCCGCCGAAACCGAATGAATTATTCATGACTGCATGAAGATCTTTATTTATGATTGAATGGTCCTTTATTATGTTCAGAATTGCACTCGGATCCTCATTTTCATAATTCAGGATAGGCGGTATGATCCCGGATTTAAGGGCAATTGCACATGCCGCAGCTTCCATTGCCCCGGCAGCACCCATGGTATGGCCGATCATCGGCTTAATAGAAGTTACCGGAATATTTTCGGCAGCATTCCCGAATAAGAGCCGGTAGGCTAAAGCTTCAACTTTGTCGTTCGCATTTGTTCCGGTTCCGTGTGCATTAATATGCCCGATATCCCCGGTCATAAGGCCTGAATCGGCGAGGGCCATTTCCATTGCATGCACCATGTTCCTTCCATCCATGCGGGGCGCGCTGAGATCAAACGCATCGCAGGTCAACCCGTAACCCGCAATCTCACAGTATATTGACGATCCTCGTTTTATGGCTGCCTTCTTTTCTTCCACTACGAATATGCAAGCCCCCTCTCCCAAGATCATCCCATTCCTTTCTTTATCAAAAGGTCGGCATTTATCCGGTGTCATGATGCGGAGCCTGTTAAACCCGGCAAAGGTAATATGAGATAATGCATCGGTACCCCCGCATAATACGCAATCCGCCTGACCTGTCCTAATCAAGTCCAGAGCATACCCCAATGCATAATTTCCTGATGCACAGGCTGCCGATAAAGTGAGGTTCATTCCTCTACAGCCGAAGCAGGCGGACAGATTAAGCGCAGGATGATAGTGAGGAATTTGGTCGAACGGAACTTCATTATCCGGGCGCATGTTTGCCAATTCAAAGAATTGAACATCAGCCAGAATTGAACCGAGGACAACGCCGGTCCGTAATGGATCATAATATTCGAGATTAATCGCTGCGTCGTCTATCGCCATCTGTGCAGCGACTATACCAAAGGCCGAAGCCCTTCCGTATCGATTGATTCCCGATTCATCACGGTGTTTAAGCCTGTTCAACGCTTTGACTTCACCAGCCTTATTGGACGGATATTGTGAAACATCGAGGGATTCAATGTCGCCTATTCCCGAACGTCCTTCTTTAAGGCTTTCACGGAAGTCCTCGATCCCTTCCGAGCATGAGTTAATTATTCCGATGCCGGTTATGACCGCTTTTCGATGCATGTTCTACTCCTCTTTGTTTATTGCGGCATGATTGATCTTAAGCGTTAATCTTCCTTTAGCAACCAGGACTCCTGAAACCGTTACCTTGCCCGTCACTATAGCGCCCATTTTCATGACTTTGCCAGTTTCAACCTCTATCCTGATCTGGTCGCCGGGTACAACCGGACGGAAGAACCTTATATCCGAATGCGCAAGAAGTAATTCCGGATAAGTATGCACTTCTTTTCCAATCAAAAGAATGCCTGCCGCTTGGGCGATCGCTTCAGTAATTAAAACACCGGGGAAAATGGCCTTTTTTGGAAAATGTCCCAAAAAACATGATTCGTTGCCCGAAATATTTTTAATGGCAACTATTTTTTCCCCCGCGGTCAAAAATTCCACCTGGTCCACGAACAGAAACGGGAATCTGTGAGGAAGAATGGCTTTTATATCTTCAAAAGTCAGAGTCATTACTGATCAGATAGCACTGATAAGGTCTATCAGGGCACTGAAGTTCATCGATTTAATACCCTGAAATGTTTCTTCCGGAATAATTATTCCGAGTCTTTTTTCTATCAATGCCAATATCTCGAGCATCATCATTGAATCCATCCCCAGATCATCCGCAAAATCACTTACGTCTTTGACATCACTGATGGTTATTTCGCACACGTCCGCAATTATGCCCCGAATCTGTTCCTTGTCGTCAATGTTCATCCACGCCTCCCTGTGTGTTTTTTAATTCCCGTCTAGAAATGTCTTCAATACACGGACATATCTTTCGGTATCGATCGATAAAGCGGTCAGATGTGTGCCCTGCGAAAATGACTCGAAATGGATCTCGCAATTATTTACGCTTTTGCAAAATTCCAAGACCGAATGCTTTGGAATGATATTATCCTTATCGCCCTGCATAATCAGGATCCTTTTTTTCTTAAGTGAACAGGCGATATTTCTGGGATCCGGCCCCCCGAATAAAATTCTGCACCACAATATGAATAATAACCTTCCGCCGGGCATTCTTTTCTTAGACCACACTCTGTCGCAAAATCTTTTGAATACCTCATAATGGCTGTGGGCCGGCCCGCTGTCGCAAATAACAGTATCAATCATAGGAATTCCCGATGCAGCGTACAGGGCCACAAAAGTTGTCAGTGAAAATGCGAATAGTACTACTTTATTGATAGAGCTTTCGGATTTTTGTATAAACTGAATCGTCTCCTGAAGATCATTTATGAATTGATCGAAAATATTCCATTTTCTTATTGGTTCGTTTTCTCCATGGTTCGAATAATCGAAAAGAAGGACGGAATAGCCCATGCCATAGATCAAGCGCGCGTGCTTGATGAGGGCTTCCTTTGTTCCGCCAAAATGGTGGGAAAAAATAACCAGTGTTCGCGTCGCCGGATTCGGCCAATACAGGACAGCAAGTTTGTAGTTATCTCTGACCGGAATATATAATTTCTGCATGCCCGCACCGATCCGTCTGCCTTGTCTTTGCATGGGGCCGGGAAAGGCAGCTCGATGAGCATTTCGATAACTCAATAACAGTGCAATGAAGACATACAGGCATAGGGAACATAGGGAAACGTGTATCATTTCTTAATCCAGTTCCAATTATGATGATTATCGAGAAATTGTCGCTTTTGTTTTCTGGTGGATCTGCTCGCCTCAATATAACGATCCCTGCTTGAAATGATCCACGTGTCGACAAAATCAAATAGTGCATTATGGGTCCATCTGTGAGGATACCGCGAAACTTCCGGCCAGATGATCATGCCGTCAGAAAGTTTTCCGTGCGTGTTGCACAGCGGACAGACCACCTCTTCCATGTGACCGCGAATATGGTACAAACTATTTCGGCACACGGGACAATGATCCGCATTATAATTGAACTCGCTGTCCCATATATGTTTTCCGGCACTTTTTATCCGACTCATAACTTTATTATCTGATAATATTTCCCCAGGTCCCGGATATTGAAGAAACTGGTAGTTGGCCTTTATACTCCCTCCTAATACGAGCGCCAAAGAAGAAAGTGTAGGGAGCGCAAAAGCATCCCAGCCTGATACACCGCCTACCGTCATCAGGACCGCAATTTTCCCCTGTTCCCATTCTTCAATGCGTCGCGAATACCGATACAGCATTACAAGGCGATCGAGAAATGTTTTGACGGCCCCGGGTACTCCGAAAAAATATATGGGTGAAGCAATGACGAAAGCTTTATACTGATTTATCGTGCTGAGAAGGAACAACATATCGTCGTCATGAACACAGCCTTTTTTGCCAAACACGCATTGCAGGCATCCCTGACATTGTCTTATATTGAAATCAGTCAGGCGTAGTATGCTCGTCCTTGAACCTGTTTCGGTGACCCCGGTAAGAAATTGCTTCAGAAGTATTTCGTTGTTGCCATATTTTCTTGGTGAGCATAATATTCCGAGTACGGGATCTTTCATTTTAATATTACGATAAGCAGTAATGCTCTATAACAGATTTACACGGCAAATTATCCAGAATCGTATCGGCTTGTCTTTTCAAACCCCAGTTTTCGCCTTCAACAACGGGGCTATATCGATCATTATTTTTCATATTAATAATTCGTTTTTGTATCATTTCTGCTGAACACTGTTCCTGAAGAAGCCAACAAAATCCTTCGCGCAATTCTTGTGATGTCATGTTTTTCGGGACATAATTTATGCCGTCCAGGATATAATTATCCCACTGCCGGCTGGTAATACGGTTTTCCTGCTCAAGCTTTTCCGTAGTGGCAAGACCAGGATAAGGGTAGACGATATTGAATTGCATCAGATCCAGCTCACTATCGTTTATGAAATCGCTGGTTTTTCTAAAAATGTCCTTACTTTCATGTTCCAGGCCAAAAACAAAGGCGCCTAATATCGAAATCCCGTACCGATGCATCGTATTTTATTGCTTCTTTGAATTCAAGTGTAGTGTTGGGAGCTTTTTTTACATCATTCAAGACATGCTGAGTCAATGATTCGATCCCTACAAAAAGCCACTCCGCTCCGCTTTTTTGCAGGAGTTCCATCAACTCTTTATCCTTGGTGCAATCCAAAGTCGCCTGTGAATACCACTTGATGTTCAAAGGGATGAGCTTTTCCAACAACTGTTTTGTACGGTTGGGTTGGCCAACAAAATTATCATCAATAAAGAAAATGCTGGGCAGGCCAAGGTCCGGTGCGGCTTTAAGCCTTTTTACGTCTTCGATGACCTCATCTACCGGCCTCACACGATAGCGAAATTGCCTGAATTTGGTCGATGAACAAAATTCACATCGATGGGGACAACCTCTACTGGTCTCAAGCATTCTAAGGTTAACGTATTTGCTTTTATCCTTTAGCAGGTCAAAACGGGGGAAAGGCATACCCTTGAGATCCGGGAGTCCGTTAGCCTTATAAATCTTTTTAAGGCGGCCTGCAGCGGCATCTTCCAACAAATATCGCCATGTTAATTCCGCTTCCCCGATAACTACGGCATCAAAATTTTCTTCAGCCACTCCTGATGATAAAAAGGATATAAACCTCCCACAACTGTTTTTACACCTTTTTTTCTATATATTTCTGAGATCTGGTTAGCCCTGACGCTTGTAGCTGTGACACCCGTTAAACACACGAGGTCCACACGCTCGTTGAAATCTATGAGCTCTACATTTTCACATTCGATGCTCACCTCATAATAGTCGGGAGTAAGGGCTGCGACGGTTAACAAAGGAAACGGTGCAGCCGCATGTCTATTATCGGCAAGACCAGGGCGGTATCTCCCATTTACAGGAGAAATCAACTTGACCTTAAATTTGCTCATATTTCCTCCCACATTGATTTGGTATCCTGAACTTATGGTCACTTTTTTATGCTTATCCATTCTGGGTGTCAACATGATCCGAGATACCTTCGAACATGGTATTGAGGTAAGCGATATTCTATTTTGTTCAACGAAAGTAGTGACATAAGAGTCACTTTTAGATTAATTATACGCAACATTTTTCATATATGAATCAGCAGGGTGGGGGGCGTAGCATTGGTGCGGGATTTAGCCGCCAAGACAAAGGGTCAATGCCCTTGCTTGATCTCGATCTGAAGATATGGCCTCAGGCAATCGCTCCGGGGGCGCCGATGTGGTTTGATTTCGGGATGGAAGGGGACATCGAAAAGATCCTTGAAGAAACCGGTTTTTCCGATATAAAGACCAGCAAATTCACAATAAGCATCGAGGTTGCATCTTCCGAGGAATATTGGGACGCAGTCGTCGGGATAAGCGGCCGGCTGCAGATGCCGCTTAAGAACATCCCTTATGATGCTGCCGAGCGGATAAAAAACACTGTTATGGCCGCAGCAGAAAATTTCCGGTCAGGGGACAGCATCAGGATACCCTGCGAAGAGATCATAGCGATCGCAAGGACCTAATGTCGTTTTTTTGCTCTACCCCTCAAGAACGAAGATTATATCCAGTGTAACGCGGAATCTCAGGATCTCCCCCTCCTGTACCTGGGCATATTGATCTTTTATACGCACCCCTGTAATTCCCCGCAATGTTTTTGAAGCCCTCTTGAAACCTGTCATGACCGCGTCTTCGAAACTTTTGGTAGAATCGGCGACGATCTCCGTTACCCGTGCAACACTTCCTTCAGACCGCATCTGGCTCCTCCTTGAGCTAATTCGTAGTGACCTTCCCATCCATATACACTTTAGACTCGAACGGGATACATCGACAATAAGGATATCCCTGATTTCGCATTGCCATTTCCCCTATATTGGCGTAAGGGTAAATACGTGGCAGACGATTACGGCGCATGGATAAACGGGCCGGCACATGCTATAGTGGGTTCTATGGCAGGTTTTTGCAGGGATCAATCTAAAGGGCTGCTTATCGGATTGAGCGGAGGTTTTTTCGGCGGGCTTGCGGGGTTGGGGGGCGGACTCATTATGATCCCTCTTATGTCCTGGATTGTCCGGTTAACACAGCATCAGGCCCATGGGACAAGCCTGGCCGCAATCATATTCACGAGCTTGATCGGTTCGATGATCTATTTTTATCATGGCTCCGTAGACTGGACGGCAGCCCTCATCCTGGCCGCATCGGCCATGCTTACGGCGCGTTTCGGCGCCCTGTACGCACACTCCCTTCCCGAGAAAACACTTAAGAAAGCCTTTGGGTGGTTTATCATCGTAATTTCCCTTCTGCTGGTATCCAAAGGCACCTTCTAAAACTGTCTTTTCAGGTCGGGCCTGCGCTTTATTACTGATCCTCATCATTACAGGGATGTTCACCGGTTTTCTTGCAGGCATGATGGGTGTTGGAGGGGGAAGCGTCATGATACCTTCCCTTGTTATATTCATCGGGATGCCCCAGCATCTGGCCCAGGGGACATCCCTCCTTGCCATGCTGCCGGGCAGTGCGGTCGGGGCTTTTACTCATTACAGACTGGGAAACGTTGTCAAAGACGATCGCCCTCGGTTTGATGATAGGCGCAGCCGCGGGGGTCTACCTGGGAGCTTCCCTTGCGCATATCATTCCGGAATTGTATCTCCGGGTCATCTTTTCAATTGTCGGCATATGGATGGGAATAAGATATCTGAAATAAGGCGTAAGGCGTAAGCGCGTGAGGAGTAATTTTACCGTAAGACAGTGGATCAGTCTCGATTTATAAGCTTCCTGATGTATATATATTTCAAACGCGAAAGTGACGGATCCCGTTTGCTACTGACTCCTTACGCCTCACGCCTTACGATTATTCAGTTTTATTTCCAGGATCTGTTCTGCTCGAAAAATTTTCGAGGCCCATGTAATAGGCGGAGGACTGGGTCAGGGCATCTATCGGGACAAGGCCTACTATCTCGCTCCCTGTGACATTGACGCCATATCGCCTTGCCTCCATTCTCACCATTTCCAGGGCACGGTAAAGGGGCGTATTTACGTAATTCGTCATGTTCATCGAAACCTGGACAATTCCCCGCTGCCTGAGATTTATCGGGATGGCACGGCAATAGCGCAAACCCCCGTTCTGGTGGCGGACCGCTTTCGCTATTGCCCCGGCGATGGCCATATTGTCCGTATCGAGGTTGACATTGAATGCAATGAGCGGCATGCGCGCCCCGACAGCAACGGCACCGGCCGTCGGATGAGGGGCCGGATCGCCATAATCGGGTTTCCATTTCGGGTCTTTCAATTTTTCAGCCAAACCCTCGAATTCGCCCCTGCGGATATCGGGAAGGCTTTTCCGTT
This sequence comes from uncultured delta proteobacterium, assembly GCA_963823725.1. Classification (GTDB taxonomy): domain Bacteria; phylum Desulfobacterota; class Syntrophorhabdia; order Syntrophorhabdales; family Syntrophorhabdaceae; genus Delta-02. Next base: position 90,142 of record CAWGMJ010000010.1, on the reverse strand, counting down.
CAGGTTCGCCGCGGATTCTTCGTAGAGAAATACGGGCACACGGAAACTTGCGCCAGATCTCCTTTGCCACGTCCCGCGACAGTGCGACGGCTTCGTCCATTGACGTATCGCCGACAGGGACGAAAGGAATGACATCGACAGCCCCCATCCGGGGATGCTCCCCTTTATGTTTCCTCAGGTCGATGGATCTCACCGCGACATCAACCGCATTAAGGACCGCATTTTTCAACTGGCCCGCCTGCCCCGCAGCAGTTACTACCAGCCGGTTATGATCAGGGTCCTTGTGGTGGTCAAGCAGGGTCACCCCCGTAGTATTTTCGAAGCAGCCCAGGATCTTTTTGATCTTCGCCTGATTCCTGCCTTCGCTGAAATTTGGTATGGTCTCGATGAGCTTTTTCATTTCGGTCATTGTAACCCGTTTGAAAATAAAGAGTAAAGTTAAGAACTAAAAGGTGAATAACTAATTGGTTATTAATTACCTTAAAACTACCCAATTAGTTATAAATAGTAAGTTTTATAACCAATTATTTTTATTATCATTTTTGTCTTTTTTTCCCAGTTGCAAATAGGCATTTTCGATGACAGAATACATATATGAGGCTTATGATCTCAATCCACGTCGAGGTGATATCATGGAAAAAATATTACGTATAAACATGGGTCGCCGAAGGAGGACCCGATTTTCAGGAAAGTCCTCTGGGAGAATTTGCAGGACTCGGCGGCAGAGGCCTAACATCGGCTATCATTGCGGCCGAAGTTAAGCCTACATGTCATCCCCTGTCCCCGGAAAATAAGCTTGTCATCGCACCGGGGCTTTTAAGCGGAACACAGGCAGCCATGTCCGGAAGGTTGTCTATAGGATGCAAGAGCCCTCTTACGGGGGGCATCAAGGAATCCAATGCAGGCGGCCAACCGGCACAGGTTTTGGCCCGGCTCGGTTATGCCGCCATTGTTCTTGAGGGAAAACCCAAAGGGGATGATCTCTACAGGATAATAATCAACAAGGACGGAGTAAAGATCGAGGTGGACAACAGTTTGAGGATGCTTGGCAATTATGCGGCCGTCGATAAAATGAGGAAAGAGTTCGGCGACCATATCGCATGTATCTCGATCGGTCCGGCCGGAGAAATGAAGCTTGCCGCTTCGTCGATCGCCTGCACGGACATGGAAGGAAGACCCGCCCGCCATGCCGGGCGCGGAGGCCCCGGCGCTGTGATGGGGTCTAAACGCGTCAAAATGATCGTGCTCGATGATGCAGGGATGGAAACACGACAGCCTAAGGACCCGGAAAAATTCCGCCAGGCGAACAAGATATTCATTGAGGGGCTTCGCAAACATGCGGTAACCGGGGAGGCCCTGCCTGCCTACGGCACGAATGTCCTGACCAATATATTGAATGAGGCCGGCGGGTACCCTACGTATAATTTTAAGGAGGGACGGTTCGCCGGCGCATCGAAGATAAGCGGCGAAACAATGGCCGGCTCTTGAAGCCGAGCGCGGCGGGGATGCCGACGCACGGGTGTCACCGGGGATGCGTTATCCGGTGTTCCGGTATATACAATGACAAAGACGGTCATTTCGTCAGTAAACAGCCTGAATATGAGACGGTCTGGGCCCATGGCGGACATTGTGGGATCGATGATATCGACAAGATCGCCATGATGGATTTTATCGAAGATGACACCGGCCTCGACACGATCGACACGGGCGTTGCGATCGGGCTTGCCATGGAAGCAGGGATTATCAGTTTCGGGGATGCGGACGCCGCAATTAACCTCGTCAAGGAGGTCGCAAAAGGCACACCGCTTGGCAGGATCATCGGCAGCGGGGCAGCCGATAACAGGCAGGGTCTTCGGCCTTGATCACGTCCCCGTTGTAAAAGGCCAGGCAATTCCCGCCTATGACCCCCGTGCAGTAAAAGGCCTGGGAGTTACCTATGCCACGAGCCCTATGGGAGCCGACCATACCGCGGGCTATGCAACGGCAACCAATATCCTTAAGGTCGGCGGCTTTGTCGACCCCTTGAAAGCCGAGGGACAGATCGAGCTTTCCCGAAATCTCCAGATAGCGACTGCAGCCATCGATTCAACGGGTATGTGTGTTTTTATTGCATTCGCACTTCTGGATATTCCCGAGACATTCACAGCCCTCCTTGATATGCTGAATTCCTTTTACGGTATCAATTTAACACCGGACAACGTGGCGGAACTCGGTCAGAAGATACTTAAGGTCGAGCGTGATTTTAACGTTAAGGCTGGTTTCACGAAAGAACATGACCGGCTCCCCGATTTTTTCAAGGATGAGCAGGTTGCGCCGCATAATGTCGTATTTGATGTTCCCGACGAAGAGCTCGATAAAGTTCTCAATTTTTAAAGATACTTGAAAATATCTTAAAGGGAAGGAGGGTCATCTCCCTCTTCCCTTTTATCGTAAAGAAAGAAATAATAAAGAATGCCGGACCCATATAACTTTCCCCTGCGTTTTGAAATAGGACAGGATGAAACAGAACCTTTCACACTTTTGTTCCAGTCTGGTGTTTCCATCAGGTGCATCACAGGCGTGTCAATCGAACAGCTGCTTATCGATCAGCTTGGCATTCAGCGTGATTATCTCGAGAAGAGATTGAGCACCGTTTTTCTTGACGGCTCTCCTGTTGATGATATCGGAGAGGCTTCGATCGCGAGCGGTATGACTCTCGCCCTGTCGTCATCTATGCCGGGTCTGGCCGGAGCGACATTGCGCCGGAAGGGAATGCTTTCATCTATGCGGAGGTCTATCACTTATCATCGTGGAAATGAACGTCCGGAGAAGGCAAATGAGGGATTCGTCACGATCAAGCTGTTCAATGTTCTTGCAAAAGAAATAGGCCCCGTCCTTACAAAAGCACGGAATTTTGGTCGAGGCCGTGAAACTGGCTGGCTTTGTTCGCTTAAGCCCGCATAGGGCCCGACTGGGATCAATAATGAGCAAAAGCATCGCAGGCGATCCTATCGAAGCGCTTGAACGCTATGGCACCTGCAAGGTAGAGATAATAACCAGGCAGTAATCATCCCTACTTTTCCCGTAACATTTTGTCAATCTTAAAACCATGTTAAAACGAGATCATTACGAGCATTTAACGTTGACTTTGCCCGGGGCCGAGCTTAAGTTTCCTCAGAAATCAGCCTGGCCTCATGGTAGATCACCGAAGCCAAGGCGAGGGAATTCTTACTTCAAAAAGGAGGGTATTATGAGAAGAACAGCTTTTGTATCAGTAATTATTATGTTTGCCTTGGTTGCCTTTGTTGGGTGTCAGTGGATGGGAGCAAGCAGGTCAACCGGGGACGTAGTTGATGACACCACGATAAATGGCGAGGTGAAGGCAAAACTTCTTGGCGATGATGTTTTGAAAGGCATAGCCGTGAATGCTGACACATACCAGGGTGTCGTAACGCTGCGCGGAAATGTCGATACTCAGGACCAGATAAGGCGTGCGACCGAGATCGCCAAGAGTGTCAGGGGTGTCACGAGAGTTGAAAATAAGCTGACGGTCAAGGGCAGCAGATAAACGGTAACCAACAAAGACCGGCCGAAGGCGGGAACGTTGATATCGCTGAGAGCCATCACAGCGCTGTTATGCGCCGCTGCAATCCTGTCGTGTATCGGATGCGCGGCCGGTCTTCCCGATGTTTCAAGCCTCCTCAAGGAAATACCTTCCGAGCAAACCCCTGCCATAGCCGGTTCGAGGGGAACATTATCTGAAAAGCGTTCTCAGGGATTGATTGCAGAGCTCGAGCGCGAAGCGGGCCCGACAGAGCTTATCGAGAGCAATGCAGTGCTCATGGAGAGTCTTTCCGGCCATCAGCTAATGGCCGGGAATAAGGCGACCCTGCTTGTTGACGGCCCCGCCGCATTCGCAGCAATGCTCAAGGCGATAAACGATGCAACGGACCATATAAATATTGAAATATTTACATTTGAGGATGACGAGGTAGGCCGGCGTTTCATCGATGTCTCGTGCAGAAGCAATTGGAAGGGGTAAAGGTCCACGTGATCTATGACAGCGCAGGGTCCAGAAATACTCCCGCTTCATTTTTCAAGCCTCTTGTGGAAGCAGGGGGCAAGACTGTCGAATTTAACCCTATCAATCCGGTCAAATTAAAGACCAAACAATTGATCACCCACCGGGACCATCGAAAACTGGTGATAGTTGATGGACGCGTCGCCTTCACAGGGGGTATTAATTTCAGCAGCGTATATTCCGGCAGTTCGAGTCGGATCGGGCAAACCGGAAGATAAAACGACTATTCGGATGGCGTGACACGCATGTCATGATCCAAGGCCCGGCTGTCGCCCAATTCCAGTCCTTATTCCTTGATACCTGGACAAAGCAGAAGGGGCCGCCTATCGAAGGAGCCAATCTTTTTCCCCACGATCGAGCCCAGGGAAATGAACTTGTGATGGTCATCTCAGGCTCCCTGACGACCCGGACCGGACAACGTACGTTATGTATGTCGCGGCTATAATGAAAGCGGAACGTTCTGTACACCTGACCAATTCATATTTTGTTCCCGATCATCAGATGAAGGATGCCTTAACGTCCGCAGCGCAACGGGGCGTCGATGTTTCAATTGTCCTTCCGGGCTTGAGTGACGTAAAAATGACACTCTATGCCGCCCAATCCCACTACGAGGACCTGCTTGAATCAGGCGTTAAATTGTTTGAACACAAGGACAGGGTCCTGCATTCAAAGACGGCAGTGATCGATGGCGTGTGGTCCACCATCGGGTCCACGAATCTCGACCTGTGGAGCTTCATCCGCAATGACGAGGTAAATGCAATTGTTCTCAGCGCTGATTTTGCCTCCCAGATGGAGGCCCTTTTTACAAAAGATAAAGAGAATTCGAAAGAAATACTGCCCGATGAATGGTCGGACAGACCGCTATGGAACCGGATGAGAGAGATATTTGCCCGCATGATATCACATTGGCTGTAAAGGGCTATTTCATCTCGCCCGCATTTTTCAAGAAGGCCTGCCTATCCAGTCGTGTCCATCATCAGAGGTCTTCCTTCCCCCACGATACGCTGGCGGCATAATTCATACACCGTTCAAACACCTCGTAGGTTATCTCAGGGGTCCTGAGCCCTTCCGTTATCCGCGCGGTATTGCTCTTATCAAAGCGCCGCGTATCGCACAGATACGGGAGATAAGGGCGTATCAGCTTATTGAAGATCTCCTCCGGGGGATTAAATTCGGGACAGCTATCCCGGTCTCCATATACGATCTTTATTCCTTTCAGTTTCAGGAATCTTTCGCAATATGCGGCAAGCTGATGAATGTTTTTGGGATTATCGTCGGTAACATGATAAATGGACCCTGATCGGGCATGTTTGAGTATTTTCGCCATGACCGCTGTAAAGTGATCTATCGGTATCAGGTTGATACACCCGGCCTGTCCGAGAAAAATACGCAGCGGCATATGGAGTGTTCCGTCAGGATCGAGACGGATGCCAAGCTTCCCCGACTTTATTCCTGACCTTTCACGAATGTCAGTGATATAAATATCCCGGATTATCTGAAGTGACCGCACATGATAATAGAGGGCATTGAAACGGTTCGCCCGTCCTGTGCCCGAATCGCCATAAACGACTGAAGGGCGGATAATGGCATAGCGGAATCCCCTCTGCGGCGCACTGCCGGGAAACCTCTTTTTCCGCTAACCTCTTCGTCTCTTCGTAAACATTGGAAAATGCGGCCTCATCGGGTACAGGGGTTTCGTACGAGGTGGAGAATGACCTTCCGGCTACATATGCGGTGCTGATATAGTGAAAAAATGGCGAACCGGAGTCTTTCGCCAGGCTGATGAGGCCTTTGAGCGAATTAATATTCGTATCTGTCGATGCCCGGCGGTTGCGTTCGGAAAATCGTGTGTCGGATGCGCAATGAATGATAATCGGCTTTCGCGGCAGATATTTCGATAGTCCTGAGAGCCAAGGCCAAGGCCCGGCTTGAGCAATTCAGTTTCAAACGCTTCGATCCGTGAAGAAAGCCCCTCGATATCAAACCATTCCAGCAGCCTGGTTATCCTTTCATGAAGACCAGTCCCATTCGCAGAACGGCCGAGGACAAGAACACGGGAGCCTTTTTGAAGAAGACAGCGCCATGAGATGGCTCCCGAGAAAACCGGTGGCGCCCGTAAGTACATATGTTCGATGATCATGATCGGCCATGTTGACTCTTCCGTCCGGCAATATCAGGGGCCTTAAGCATAAACCAGGTTTTCTTTTCTGCAATAACCCTGTTGAAAAATATGTTTTACCCAGCGAAGAGTACCCGTGCGCGCCGAAATATCGTCCAGAAATGCCGTGGCCTCCGAAACTGCGCTCACGATCCGCGCCTTTTCACCGGCATCGGTCTGGTCAAAAAAGTAGTCATATTCAAGGATGCATCGTTTTCCGGCATCGACCGGTGTGACAAAACCAAAGCAACTCTTGAGATGAGATGAGCGTGCTATCTTCTCCATACCTCGTCGGACCTCCTCGATACTGTCGTGAGATAAGGGAAGGTACATAAGGAAAGGAAAGAAACTCCGCTCGCGTCCGATGCGGGAACTCGTTATCCTGAACATATTGAGCCAGACAAGGTCAGTGAGATCATCCCGCGAATATATTTCTTCGTAGACGCTCCTGAGATCAGAGTCAAATGACGACGTGATCAGCGAAGGGGAAGGGGAAAGAGCGGTAGACGCGAGTTCCGTAAAACCATGTGAATCGAGGTATGAAAAAGGCTCATCCTCCGTCAGGCGGGTGATGAGATCGAGCCACCCGGCCGATACCAATCGCGGCAGGCCAAGGCTTAATATCCTGAAAAGCTCCTGATCGATAACAGGATTTCCCATGGCCTTAATGCTCTTCATTGCAAAGGAATCGCCGAGGATAACGACGGCGTAGTTTATGCCCAGGCTGTTTGAAAGAACGTCTTTCACCTTGAGCGAAAGCTCCAGAGACGGCGACATGAACGATGAGAGATATTCGGTCCCGAGAATGCCGATGGCAAGCCCGATATGCCGGACGGCACAATTCTTCGAGAAATCCACGGCCTGATCCAGTGACCCAAAAGGGACCAGCGCTCCGCTTTCATCATCCGTTACCGGATGCAGTTTTACCTGAAGTGAAGAGCAGATGCCCGGGCTTTCTGCGCCGGCCTTGTCATAGGAAAAAAGGTTCGGCGCATCTTTGTCATTGAGCGTGAAGAAGGACCCGTCCTTTCTGATAAATTCGGCATTAATGTAATTGTCCGCCGAAGCCCCATATGCCGTAGAAAACAGGGAGACGATACCCATACACATCATGCTTCCGCATACAAGTGCGGCAGGTTCGGCGACATTTACACGGTAACCTCTTTTCACGGCTTCGCGCTGAAGCTCAAAAGCGGAAACACCCGGCCCTATTCTCACTGACCAGGACGGTTCATCGAATTCAATTGTTTTCATTCTTCCAAGGTCTATAACCGCACCGCTCGTCAGGGTTAACCCCATAAGGTTCGTGCCGGACGCGCGGACAGTCCACGGGATATCTGCTTCAGAGAGGAGCTTCACAATTGCAGATATCTCGTCCCTGCTTTGCGGCATTATGACGAATCTGGGAAGGGTCAATTCGGCAAACGGGGATGGATCACAGGCATATGTGACGGCGATCGCCCTGTCGTTGGTGGCCCATTTTTCACCGACAACATTTCGTATTTCCTGCAGCCAGGGATCGTGGCCCGCTCGTTCGATCGCCTTCCCGGCATTGCAATGGTCGGCGACAAATGATTTCAGGGCCGACATTACGCGGGTCGGCCTCATGCCTGTCACGAAACAGCACTGGTAATCGCACCTGCCGCACAGATCACAGCTTTGAGCTATTTCGATACATTGATCCGTAACCGGCACGGCGCCTTTTATGAGGGCGGCATAAAGGTCCATTCTTCCCTCGGGATAAAAACTTACATAATGATTTTTCAGTCCCGATGCGCAGACCCCTGTTCCAAGGAAATCGATCTTGCACATTGCGTAATGCCTGCAATTGCTGGCTGTATGGAAAGCATCGTCCATACCGGCATCTGTATCAACCATGTTACCCCCTTCATGCCGAAATTTTTGAAACATTTTCCGAAAAGAGCGCAAATGGAGTGCTTTTGAATTAAAAATTATGAATGATAGATGTCGAGGTCAAGGAGGTATCGGGCTTATTGCCCGTATATCGTGCATCTGCGCGTGATTATGGTATTGTGGGATACTAAACGGTATTTGCCTATATTACGGGAGACGGAAGTGCAGGTCACTCTTCGTCATATGCATCATGGGCCATTTGCTGTTCGCACAGGTCAATGTATTCCATGATCGTCTTCACTGCATCATCGGATAATACCGAGAACTCTGCGCCAATTCTCGTAAGGTCCATAAGATGAATAACATTCTTGATCACGGCCCCCGCTGACAGATTTTCCGACCTGGGGATACTTATAATAAGATCGACCGGGTCACCGGATTTAAAACGGGTCACATACTCCGTCAGCATGAACGATATGCCGCCCTGAGAGATATCGACCGGCTCAACATCAATGGTCTGTGAATTCGAGACCAATAACCGTACCGCCACCGGATGCACCTTGTGTGGTTTTACGCGAATGTGCTTGCGTCTTTCCCGTTTTGTTATCGTGTCGGGAAACTGCAGTGTTAAACGCATTCGTCTATTTTCAACAATATCAATTGATAACATTGGGGTACTGAATTTATACAGTGAGACAGCTCCGGAAAATGTGACGGCTGCATGGCCTGTTTCAGGATATTCGCCCGACATGAGGCCCGTATCCAGAAGTATGGTCTGTTTTCCTCTTTTCGAAATGAACCGGCAATCATCCAGCGTTATTGTCCCGTCGATGATGATGCGCGCAGGTAGATTATCCCGGATTATCTCATCGAGGTACCTGTCTACCTGATGTCTTTGGCGCAGAACTATGAGGCTCTTTTTCTCTGACGTTGCCATAGATTTTAATTTCCTAATTTTCTTTCAATTCAATACAATTTACAACAATAAAGTGCAATTGACTTTTGGGAGGCATTTGTCTAGGATTATGACCGATAGATGAAAAAACAGTGTTTTTGGCTTTTAGCCCTTTTTTTGTTTCTGGTCCCCGTCCCCGGCATCGAGGCAGGGCAGTATGATAAGAATGCCGCCATCGATCTGTGCTTCACTCCGGGCGGCACGTGTACGGACAGGATAATAACCGAGATCGGCAGGGCCCGGTCTGAAGTCCTCGTCCAGGCGTATTCATTTACATCCGCCCAGATCGGACGGGCACTGGTTGATGCGCACAAGCGCGGTGTCAAAGTGGAGGCCATCCTTGACAGGAGCCAGCGTACCGCTAAGTATTCGTGGGCAACATTTCTTGCAAATATGAGAATTCCCACCTATATTGATTCCCGACACGCCATAGCACACAATAAGATCATCATCATAGACTCGGTCACGACTATAACCGGTTCTTTTAATTTCACGAAAGCCGCACAGGACAGAAATGCCGAAAATCTCCTCGTTATCAATTCAAAAGAGATCGCAAGGGCGTACCGGGAAAACTGGCTCGACCACCGGAAGCATTCAGAACAATATGAGGCAAGATATTAAAAGAAAGTTCCATTTTCCATGTTCCATGTTGCACGATAATCCATTTGACTGTTAGCTAAGTACACTCGGCCCTGATTTGCAATTTCCTGTAAAAACAGTATAATGTTGGACATTTACGCTTAAGCGTACGGAGGTTTTGTGGCAACTATAACCATAGACAACATCACGTGCACGGCACGTGAAGGCAGCATGATCATTGATGCCGCCCGGGAAAACGGGATAGACATACCGACCCTGGGATACGACCCAAGGGTCAGCCCGCCGACAAACGTCGAGATATCGATGGTTGAGCTCCTCGATAACGGCAAGGCGCATATAATATCGGCAACAGGCACTGTAATAGCCGACGGCATGGTAATTTCTACCCGGTCACCGGCTATCGAAAGCTTCAGAAAGATCTATCTTCAGGCCCTTTTGAGGAATCATTACGGAGATTGCGTGGCCCCCTGTGTCACCCGGTGCCCTGCCCATATCGATATTCAGAAATATCTTTACCATGTTGCCAACGGAAATTTTGTGGAGGCCCTGCGGGTCATCAAGGAGAATAACCCTTTCCCATCCGTATGCGGCAGGGTGTGCCCTCATCCCTGCGAGGCGGAATGCCGAAGAAATGCCGTGGATTCGGCGGTTAACATTAACGGGGTGAAAAGGTTCATCGGGGATTACGACAGCTATCAGGCCGTGGAATTCACCCCCAGGCTTTTGCCGGATACCGGTAAGAGGATCGCTGTGATCGGCGCGGGACCTGCCGGCCTTACATGCGCTTATTTCCTGAAATGTCTCGGCCACAGGGTCACCGTATTCGAAAAACAGGAAGCAGCAGGAGGAATGCTAAGGTGGGGCATCCCGTACTACCGGCTGCCGGAAGACACACTTGACCGCGAGATACGGGCAATTTTCAACCTCGACATCGATATCCAGTACCAGAAAGAGCTGGGCAAGGATTTCACGATCCAGTCATTGAAAAGAGAAGGATATGACGCGATATTCCTCGGGATAGGGGCCCAGAAATCTTCCCGGATGGCAATACCCGGCGAAGACACCCCGGGCGTCATGACAGGTCTCGATCTCCTTGCGCGTTGTGCGCGCAACGAAAGGCCCGAGCTCGGTGACAATGTTATAGTCTTCGGCGGCGGCAATACGGCGATGGATGCTGCACGAAGCGCTATCCGGCTTGGTTCCCGGAATGTGATCGTGGCATACCGCCGCACACGCACCGAGATGCCGGCTGAAGATATCGAAATCGAAGAGGCGATCGAGGAGGGCGTACAGATGATGTACCTTACCGCGCCCAAGACGATAAGCCGTGAGAATGGCGTTTTATCTCTCGTATGCATGAAAATGGAGCTCGGCGAGCCTGATGTTACGGGAAGGCGCCGTCCCGTGCCCGTCGAAGGATCGGATTTCGCCGTCCCGTGCTCGACAATAATTAGCGCTATCGGACAGATAGTCGATAATGACTGCATAGCGCGCGACGATCTGACGACAAAGCACGGAACGGTCGTGGTCGCAAAAACCATGGAAACCTCTATCGCGGGAGTATTTTCCGGCGGGGACTGCGTAAGCGGGCCGGACATTGCGATCAATGCTATCGGTGCAGGTAAAAAGGCTGCGTTCGAGATAGACGAGCATCTCCGGACGGGAAGGTCCGTCCCCGATATGGAGCCTTATAATTGCTCGAAAGGACGATGGGACCAGATACCTCCCGAGGAATTTAAATATGTTGTTCCGTCCGAACGCCGTGAAATACCCATACTTTCACCGGAAATGAGGAAGGCGGATTTCGAGGAATGCACCCGCACATGGGACTCAGAAACTGCCATGAAAGAGGCGGCACGCTGTCTTTCCTGCGGATGCATCGAGCGGTATGGATGCACCTTAAGGCGGCATGCAAGTGAATATCAGGTAGAATGTGACAGGCAGACACCTGCCCGGGTGCTCCCTGTCGATGACAACCACCCATTTATCGTACGCGATCCCGGCAAATGCATCCTGTGCGGCCTGTGCCTCAAGGTTTGCCGCGAAATGGAAGGCTCGTCTGCCCTTTCATTTTATGAAACAGATAATGTCCTGACGATAGGGCCGAACGATCATCGTCCCCTCGATATGACGGTATGCGTCGCCTGCGGTCATTGCGCAACGGTATGCCCTACGGGGGCCCTTTCTTTTAAGCCCGTTATACCAACCATTTACCGTGCTCTTCACGATCCCAATATCATTGTTGTCGCGCAGATCGCCCCGGCCGTCCGGCAACCTTCGGGCAATATTACGGTATGGACCCCAGCGATGTTATGTCAGTCCTTTCGGCCGGGCTCAAGGAAGTAGGTTTTAACTTCGTATTTGACACGTGCTGGGCAGCCGACCTTACCATCATGGAGGAAGGCACGGAATTCTTGAGCCGTATCGCCGAGGGTGGGACTCCTTCCCCAGATCACGTCATGTTGTCCCGCCTGGGTAAATTACTGTGAAAAAATGGCTCCCGATATTCTCCCGCATCTTTCGTCATGCCGGTCACCCCAGCAGATGTTCGGCTCGGTCATGAAGCATTATTTTGCCCGGCAGATGAAAGTTCCGCCGGAACGCCTCTTTTTCGTTTCGATCATGCCGTGCAATGCGAAGAAATACGAGGCGCGCCGTCCCGAATTCAACCGGGAAGGGTATCGCCGATGTTGACGCGGTTTTGACAACGACGGAAGTGATAAGGATGTTCGAAGAGCGGGGAATGGACCCCAGGACCTTTAATCCCGTTCCCATGGACGCATTCTTTGGCAAGGTGAGCGGAGCCGGCATCATCTTTGGCGCATCGGGCGGTGTGGCCGAAGCGGCCTTGCGGCTCGCTGCCGAGCGCGTGATCGGAAAAAGGATGGAAGGCTTCACATATGAGCAGGTCCGGGGATTGAACGGGGTCAAGGAAACAACGATCAGCCTTGGCGAAACGAAGGTCCGGCTTGCAGTGGTCAGCGGCCTTCAAAATGCCCAGGACCTGATAGACAGGATGCGCGCCGGGGATGCCCCCTATGATCTGATTGAGGTAATGGCATGTCCGGGAGGCTGCATCAATGGGTCGGGAAACCCGGCGCCCCAGCTGACGAGCGATCCGGAAGACAGGCTCGAGGTCCTCTACCGGCTTGACGAGATCTCTTCCATAAAGAAGAGCCAGGACAACCCGACAATTCAGGCGATCTATACGAACTGGCTCGGAAAACCCGATGGGACCTTATCCCACCATAACCTCCATACAACATACCGCCGCCGTTCGATGCGCGTACAGGAATCCGTCGAGGAGCTTCTCCGCGATAATGCGCCGATCGATGTCGGCGTCTGCCTCGGCACAAGCTGCTATCTTAAAGGCTCGTTTCATCTTCTCGAGGGACTCTCCGCCGAGCTTAGAAAACGCGGACTGCTGGAAAGATTCAGGATAAAAGCGCGTTTTTGTACGGACCAGTGTGCCGGAGGGCCAAATGTCGTCGTGGGACCAAATGTTATCAACCAGGTCGATCCCGACGATCCGGTAGCTTTTATAGACACCCATTTGATCCCGGCGCTCAATGCCGTGACGACCGGGGATCAGAAATAGATCGGGTTCGTAATAGACCCCGGAAAGGACGGGACATGGCAAAGCATTCGCATACATTTGTAGAAACATACGATGGTTTTTTGGGTTACGGCATGGACAGGCAAACGGATGAAAATACTGTAGAGGTCTACCTGCAGAAATTTTCCGATGATGAGCTCATGAAGGTTATGCTGAACCGCATGTCAGAAACAGAATTGGCGGAGCTCTTCGAGATGATCAGCAAGATTGTTGAAAATACACTTTACCGAACCCGAATACCACCAGTATTTTCTGAAAGAAGAAGAATAATAGAAGACTAAAGGTACTAGGTCACGCCCGCTTCACGCCCGTGACGGGCTATAACCTTTTCACCTGCTTGCTTCTCCATTAGCTCCTCACCCAGTCGCCGCGCTTCATCTTTCGTTAACTCAAGCCTCGATTTTCCGCCTCCGGGATGGGATGTTGTCAGGGTGATGCCTCCGAAGACGGGTTTATCTCCCATTTCACGCCCTCGGGAAATCTCAGGGGTTCAACGAGAAATTCATCCGGGTTGAATTGCTGCTATCTGGATAAGGACGCCGAACGCGTCCCGGGGATGGATGAAAAGCTCTTTCCAATCATTCGCGGTATTATAGCCAAAGGTAGGTATTCCTTTTTATCGAGGAATTCTTTGCCTTTGCGATATCGAGGGTCTGAAAGCATATATGGTGCACCCCTTCGCGTTCGGCAAGAAATTTATCGAGGAAGCTGCCGCTTCCCGTTGGCGTTATCATTTCCATCCGTGTCAGGTCGCCTGCAGAAAAAACCTGACCGAGATATTTCAGGTCCTCGAGAACAGACCATGCGCACGGTATGAGGCCAAGAATATCGCAAAAAAATGTTTTTGCCTTTTCAATATCCTTTACGGCCAGCGAAATATGGTCGATCCGTTCTATCATGGCTCCTCCGCTCATAATTGAATCATTATGTTAGCGTGTGAGAGATACCCGGGGCAAGGAAATATTAGCACTTTGCACGGCAAAGCATTGATCTAGAAACCCTTCACATAAATGAACTGTCGGCAAAGTCCAGGATGTCCTGAAAAAAAATTAATTCAAAATATTAAAACTGGCAGGGATCTTCCGCTTGCATATAGGGCATACCGGCTCTATGAGCATGAATGTCTTGCCAAACACATCGATACTTTTAAAAAATACGCCCGGTGCATCACAGATATTTTTTTCGCTGAATATCTTTCCGCATTCACACTCGGGGTATTCCTGTCGTATCGTGTTTCCCCGGAATGCCTGATCAACGTATTGTGAAACCATTTTTTGTTCGTCTGTTGTCATGGCCTAAATATAATCTCCCTGTCCCTATTTGGCAACCCGTGCATCGCCGGATTTTTCATTATTTTTTCATCCTGTCCATTCTGCATAGGTAGTCGGTATATTTGAGGGAAAACTTAAAGGCTTTTAATTTTCTGCCTGTCAGCCAAATAATCATCAAAAACGCCCAGCTTAAAGGAGTTGCACCCCTCGGCGGTGAGGTACATTCCGTAAATTTCCCCACCGATATATATTCGTTTATCGGGCTCGATTTTCCTTTGCTCTTCACGCTGCCTGTTCATCAGGTCGGGAACGTTGTCGATAAACTTAAATTCACCCTCCGGCATGGGGCATGGCGGCAAAATGGCGAGCCCGTAAGCCAGGGGTTCAGGGTTGAACCTGTTGGACGAACTGTATGCAAATGAATATATCCTGTCATCTTTTTCTGAAAAACCTATATGATATACGGTAACTTCTTCAGGGACTTCGTAATCGTTAACCGAGTTGAACCAGTCGAAAAGCCGGGCGAGATTTCCCGGTGCATGACCATTCAAGTCCTGAATGTCACTGACCGGAAGCTGATTAATGATACAAAGCCATTGCTCCATGAAACGGTTAAGGCCTGTAGAGGCAACGATCATTTTGAGATGCGGCAGATAGATCGCCTGGGACGCGAAATAGATCGGTTCCTTGTTTTCTTTCGAGACAACCAGTGTATCTGTCGCGACAAGTGCCTGTTTTGGATCCGTGTAAAATATGAGTGATGACATTCCTCACCTTCCCCGGGTTGGCTTACGGCATCGCAGGTGCGGTTCCCTACATTGATGGCAGCTATGCAGAGAATATGTGCCAACGACCTGCGTTCCCGATGGTTCATTCCTATGGAAATTTGACCGGAATATATATATCATATTCTTGTCGGTAACTTCACGATTCAAATGCACGCATTAAGCCGAAGGAGGGTTTCATGAGCGGTGTTTTCGGTATAGTATCGAAGAAAAATTGCGCAAGCAATCTACTGTATGGCACCGATTATCATTCACATATGGGAACTGAATATGGCGGCATGGCCGTGCTCGGGGACAGGTTCCACCGAAGCATACATGACATACGAAAGTCCCAGTTCAAATCGAAATTCTATGAAGATTTTAAAGAAATGGAAGGCAACTCGGGCATAGGGGTCATAAGCGACCGTGACGCCCAGCCGCTCATCATCGGTTCAAAATTCGGGACATTTGCTGTCGTTTCGACGGGAATTGTCGAAAATACAAATGAATTGGCAAAAGAGCTTCTCGATTCCGGGGAGACGTTCAGCGAAATGTCCGGGGGCGCGATAAATTCCGTTGAGCTTATTGCCAAGCTGATCACGCAGGGAAACACGATCATTGACGGCATCAAGGGCGTCTACGACCGCATTGAAGGCTCGGCCTCTATCCTTCTGCTCACGGATAAAGGTATTTTCGCGGCCAGGGACAGACTCGGCCGCACGCCGCTTGTTATCGGAGAAAAAGAGGGCGATTATGCGGTGGCCACCGAAGACTGCTCATTTTTGAACCTCGGCTTCCATATAATAAAATATCTTGAACCCGGCGAGATCGTAACAATAGGCCAGGACGGTTTCAAGATCCTGGCCCCGGGAGGAAAGCAGAACCAGATATGTTCGTTTCTGTGGATATACACAGGTTATCCGGCATCAAGCTACGAAGGGATCAGTGTTGAAGTGGTCAGGGAACGCTCAGGCAGATTGCTGGCAAAAAACGATAACGTCGAGGCCGACCTTGTAGCCGGGGTCCCTGATTCCGGGGTTGGTCACGCCATCGGATATGCAATGGAATCGGGCCTGCCCTACCGCAGGCCGCTTGTAAAATACACGCCGGGCTATGGCAGGAGCTATACCCCTCCTTCGCAGGAAATACGGGACCTTGTCGCGACGATGAAACTCATTCCCGTCAGAGAAGTTATCAAAGGCAACCGGATCGTGCTGTGCGAGGATTCTATCGTCCGGGGCACCCAGCTCAAGAACTTTACCGTAGTTAAATTGTGGGAATCGGGGGCAAAGGAGATCCATGTGAGGCCCGCATGCCCTCCCCTTATGTTCCACTGCAAATTCGCCCTGTCGACCCGATCGATCGATGAACTGGTGGCCCGCCGCGCGATCAATGCCATCGAGGGACGGCATGTTGATGATATTACGGAATATCTCGATGACACTTCGGAAAAGTATAAGACCATGATCGATTGGATCGCCCGTGAAATAAATGTAACGACTTTGAAATATCAAACAATGGAGAACATGATAGCGGCCATTGGCCTGCCCCGGGAAAAGCTCTGCCTGCACTGCTGGATCGGGGAAGGCACGGCATGCTGCACCTGATAATTCCCCGGTGACGAGGTATCATGAAGGGAAGCGACCTGTTCCATCAACGTGCCTGCCGGGAGCCCTTCATCGGTTTTCATCCTTCCGTGGCTAACTTTTTCAGGGACTACCTGTCCCGGGAAAAGGCGGTCAAATTCGGTGATCACTTCGTGATCAATACCCATTTCCCTCCTTTTCCGGGCAAATTCCTTCAACAACCTCGCGGAACATTTCGGGGCGCTCGGGGACCTGGCGACCGGCGCCTGTATTTTAGTCACGCTCGGCGTTACCAACCGGTGCCGTTACCACTGCTGGCCTCATTGTTGCTGCAATGCGCCACCTTTCGACCGGATTCGCGGCAGTATATGGAAGAACGCTTCAAAAATGAACTGGCAAAACGGGCCCGGAGGGGCGCGTACAATGTTGTTCACGATTATATTATGTGTACTGCGCAGATCGATAAGGAAAGCGAGGCGAACATAGAATGAAGAATATAATTGCTGTCGATGTTGGCGGGACAAACAGCCGTTTTGCCCACTTCAGGATCGCCGATACGGGGGAATTGTCCTGTATAGACGGGTTCCGGCTGAAAACACACAGCGCATCATCTCTTGAAGACCTGATGGAAAAAGCCCGGGAGAGAGGTTCATTCGCCAGAGATATACGGTGGGACGCCATGGTCCTTGCCGTACCCGGGGCCGTCAAAGAGAAGACGTATGCAAAACTGGCAAACGTTCCGTGGGCTGTCGATGTTTCAGTCCTTCGGGACAGGTCGCCAGGCACAAGGATCTTCCTGATAAACGACTTTGTTGCACAGGCTTTTTCATGTCCGGTCGAGCATTGCCTTCAAACCCGGACTATCCGGGAAGGAAAGGCCGAGGAAGGAGCCAATATTGCCATAATTGGAGCGGGTACCGGGCTCGGGCACTGTGCCCTCGCGCTTACAGATGAGGGTGCGTTCCTGCCGCTGCCGTCAGAGGCGGGTCATGCCGCATTTCCATTTTATGGAAGAATTGAAACCGATTATCGCGACTACCTGCTTGACAGGACCGGAACCGGGTATCCGTTCGGGGATATTGTCGTAAGCGGGCCCGGACTTGCCCATCTGCATTCTTTCCTGACAGGGCGCGACCTCAATCCGGCCGAAGTTGCTCAGGAGATCAGCCCGGATTCACAGACAACTGTGCTTTTTGCGCGGTTTTACGCCCGGGCGGCGCGTAATTACGCACTTACCCTGCTTGCGCTCGGAGGCCTCTACATTGCCGGGGGGGTCGCAATGAAAAATCCATTTCTGGTTGATAACGATCATTTCAGAGAAGAATTCAGCAATTCCCCGCACTATGGCCCGGTCCTTGAGAATATTCCCATAACACTAATATTAAGCGAGGATAGCGGACTGTGGGGGGCCGCAAATTACGGCGCCATAAACCTAGACCGACAGATGAGGAGTGAACAGTAAGGAGTGAGGAGAAGAACCGAAAAAACTTCTTGGTTTTAACTCCTCCTCACGTATTTCACGAATCTATTTACTACGCTTACTGTTCTTTTTGTTCTTCTTCTCTGTGCGGGCTTCTTTCTCCTGTTCGTAGATATCTTCGGTAAGGGTTGCGACCCGCTCACGCCAACGGGGGTCGTTCTTGTTCAGTTCGACCTCTTCGTAAAAATCGGAAACACTGTGATTCAAAAGCTTATACGGGTTATCTTCCGATTCTATATCAAAAAATGTATGCCTTAATTCATGCCGGAGGATCTTTACCCTGTCAAGGTCCGTGATATTCTCCCAGCATTTCCTGTCAAGGGTGATGATATAGTCATACCCGTTATAAAATTCGGCCCCGTCCCGCGTCAGATGGCGGATAAGGTCATTTGTCTTTATGATCCTGGCAAGGACGACCATCCCGCCCGATTTTCTTTTTTTCAGATCAAAGAGCACTTTTATCTTTGCATTAACGAGTTCAGGGAAGTCTTTCGACCTGACCTCTTTGAGCAGTTCCATTTACGTGATCGTTCACCTCGTCATATCGTAATCCCATGATGCCTCCCGTTTTATTATGACGCCGAAGATTATCATGAAGGCCGGTGAAAAATCAAGGAACAGGCATCCTTCATTTCTTGACATATGCGGCTTATCAACCGTTATAAGAATTTCGGACAGAGCGAACCTTAAAGGAGGCAAACCTCATATGACACTCTCTTAAGATATTATCGTCAGACCCTTGCGATATGTCTGATTCTGACAATTTTATTTTTTGCCGCATGCTCGACTGATCCCGGGCCGACCGTGCGTGAAGGGTTCATCCCGGTTACCGGAGGAAAGGTCTGGTACCGCATGACCGGTTCGGGAAATGCAACTCCGGTCATCCTTCTCCATGGAGGCCCGGGAGTTCGAGTGCTTACCTTAAGCCCCTCGAAAGACTCTCGATTGACCGGCCGGTCATCATATACGATCAACTGGGTTGCGGAAGGTCAGACAACCCGGATAATGATGAACTGTGGCGCATTGAAAGATTTGTCGAAGAACTTGCCCAGGTCCGGTCCGGGCTTAATTTGAAAGAGGTCCACCTGTACGGGCATTCATGGGGCACCATGCTGGCCGTGGACTATATGTTGACAAAACCGGAAGGGGTGAAAAGCCTCACGCTTGCGAGCCCCTGCCTCAGTGTCAAGCGTTGGGCAGACGATGCGCGCCAATTGATCGAGAAACTACCCTTCACGACCCGCCAGGCTATCAAACGTCACGAAGAGGAAGGCACTACCGATTCCAAGGAATACGAGGCGGCGGTAGCCGAATACCTGAAAAATTACCTGTGCCGGCTCAACCCATGGCCCGCCGGAGCTTATGCAGGCATTTGACAGGGCAAATCACAGAATATACAGGATAATGTGGGGACCGAGCGAATGGCTCCCTACGGGAAACCTGAAGACATACGAACGCGTCGACCGGCTCGGCGAGATCAAAGTGCCGACGCTCTTTACTGCCGGCAGGTTTGATGAAGCAACGCCTGCAGCAACTGCCTGGTACCGTTCGCACGTCCCGGATTCTATGCTCCGGATATTTGAAGAAAGCTCACACCTCGCAATGTTCGAGGAACAGGATGCGTATCTTGAAAGTATCCGTGAATTTTTGAAGGCGCATGACGGACCTTAAGCGCTTTAAGCCCAGAAGCCTTATTTTGTGTACCATTGCCGGCAGGGGTTCTTTACAAAAAACCTGACAACCGTACCGCAATCATTGCATATATCTGCGTATAATTGCTCGATGCCTATTATCACAAATTTCGTCTTATAGGCAAGGCCTACAGCTGCCGGCATCGGCTGTCTGGTGAGCCCATACGCCGGCCGTAATATTCCCTCCCCCGCAATGGGGACATTTCTTCATGTTTGCCATAAGCACGCACATTTAATCTTATCACACCCGGCATATTCTGTCAGCGGACCTTTTGATACGCTTATCTTTCCCGGTCATCTTCATCCTCCGACGGACGGGGTCGGCAACGGTGAGACCTGTTTTTCACGAGACCCCATCGCCGTACGGTCAAGAATGAACAGCTCATCTCTTTTTCACAGTTCCTATGTGGGAGATGAGGGTGTCGATATTGTGAACGAGTTCTCCGGCCGAGATCTTCCCTGCCATATAGCCCTCTTTTTGAGACGCTATAAAACCGGCGATATCCATCACAACAGTCCTTTGCGAAAAACAAAAATGATACGTCGCGATACGTCAGGACGGAGCATAATGCCGATGCATGCGATAATCACGACGAGATTCTTGAAGACCGGGTTTCCTGATCAATAGCATCGGGCCATTCCCGCCTGCTTTTCCGGGCCGTATATATTTTCAGCACTTTTTATGAGGATCTTCAGGTCGAGGAGCTTGGCGGCGGTTGCAACATTCGAACCTCCTTTTCCAACAAAGAAACCGCAATATTGCGGGTCTACGCGCACAATTGCTTCACGGAGGCTTTGCGAATACAGGACCTGGACGACTTTTTCGACCGGTGCAGGAACGAGCGAATTTACAATATATTCTTTTATATCGGAGCTGTACCGGACAATAGTAATGGTATCACCGGTATAATGTCTTGACCCCTTCAAGATATTGCAGAGAAACTGTCAGCGGGTCGAATCCCCCGAGCCCTTCCACGGATACCTTCGCAAAGGCGCTGTTTGCTATTGACGCCGCCCTTCGGACCCGTATCTTACCCGTCGCGTATGGCGGGAGCCAGAACCGCTTCAGCGACACGGCGAAAAAATTGCGGCGATCTCTGGCTCAGGAATATCTTGCCGTCGCGAATCATAAATACAGCCGCTGTACATTCTTCCCTTTCCCTATATTTTTTATATGCAGATACTTTTCGGAAGATATCCGAAGAGGCCGGTTCCCTCGATCAGGGCCAGGTACATGTCCTTGCCCGGCAATTCCCTGACGATACAACACGATACAAGACGACCGATCTTGATGACTGGCATTATTTCCCCCCTGTTTTAGTTGTAGGAGAGTATTACTTTTAAAAACCAAAAAAGTTCCAAAAAATTTATTTTTTTATCCAGGGCATGTATGATATCTACGAAATTTTCCCGTACGCTTGATGTATGCACTGGAGAATACTGGAGGCTAAAAGATGGAATGTACCGTTGAAAAAAATATGGCATCGTGCACATGCACGTATGATGCGTGTCCCCGGAAAGGGAAATGCTGCGAATGCGTCGCGTATCACAGGGCAAAAAACAACTGCCCGGCTGTTTCTTTTCACAGGAAGGTGAAGCGTCATACGATCGGTCTTATGGGCGATTTGTAAGCGAGAACCAATAGAGGATCGTAAGGAGTGAGAGTGAACGTAAGGCGTGAACAAAAAAATTCCCTGAATTCTATGCATTCTCAGGGTAATAAGTTGGTCTGTTGTTTTCTAACGCCTTACGCCTTACGATTTACTATTCTTATTCCAGTTCTTCAATTATTTCGGCTGCCCTGACGCGGACTTCCTTGATGCGGTGGCCCATTGCGGCGATCGATATCTTTCGTCTAGCGTCTTCCTTCTGGCGGGGCTGAAGGGTCGGATAAATGTCGAGCAGCTTATCGAGCGTGGCATTGCATATATCCGATGTCCTTGAGGTCGAGAAAAAGAATGAGGGTCGCGGCATCGTCGGGCAGGCCGTACTTTGCGACATATTTTTCCGCCTGCTTCGGAAATGCCTCGGAACCGTAGGCATTATGCAGCCTGGCGTACAATTTATCATGTTCCGGCGTGCCCTTTTCTCCTTTAAACAGCCGGTCGAGAGCATCCTTTACCCTGCCCTGCTGCCAGCGGTCCTTAGGGGCCTCTTTCTTTTTTCCCGCGCCTTTTTCCTGTCTGCCGTAAAATGTGCTCCTGTCCCTGCGGCGGTCAAGTTCACGCCAGTCGGGCTTTTCGTCATCGTCATAATTTCCCATGCCATCCTCGATGCTTTTTTCGTTTCATTATAATAATAAAATGGGAAAAATCAAAATTTCATGACCGATGGAACATGGAACTGCACGCCTCTTTTATGGTATTGTTCTGAATTAATATTGAGGAGCATGGATGTTTATATGGTTTTTTCATAGAATAAGCGGGGCCGCGCTTATCATCCTGATCGGCATCAAGATCCTGACAGCCTATTTTCTCATGCGGACAGGACAAGAAGCCGGATTGGGCGCTTGAGCCTCCACCGTCAGCCCATCGTCGATGTCCTCATCCTCATATTGTTCACATTCCACAGCATTTACGGCATCCGGACCATCATCATGGACTTTGGGTACAGGAATGAAAAGCGGCTGTTTCCTGGCCGCAAATATAGCCGCCTCGGCCATATCGGCATTTCTGCTCTACATGTACTTTATTACTGTATGATAACGCGTAAACATGATGTCATCATAGTCGGGGGCGGGCTTGCAGGACTGCGCGCCGCTGTGGGGCTTTGCGAAAAATATGACGTTGCGCTCCTTTCCAAGGTCCACCCCATCCGCTCCCATTCCATCGCGGCCCAGGGCGGCATCAATGCAGCCCTTGGGAATAATCCGGACAGTGCTGACGATTCCTGGGAAAAGCATGCATTCGATACCGATAAAAGGCAGCGATTACCTTGCAGACCAGGATGCGGTAGAGATCATGTGCCAGGGAAGCACCCGGGATCGTGTACGAAATGGAGCACTGGGGCTGCCCGTTCAGCCGGTTTTCCGACGGCATCAATCGCGCAGAGGCCTTTCGGCGGCGCCGGGTACCCGAGAACGTGCTACTCCACAGACCTTACCGGCCATGTTCTTCTCAACACATTATTCGAAAAAGCCGTCAGCCTTGGCGTTAAAATATATCCGGAATGGCATGTCACGGCGCTCGCTAGTCGATGAAAATACCTGTCATGGCGTTGTTGCCTTTGATCTCATGAACGGAGAGCTTGTATCAGTCACCGCGAAAGCGACCTTGTTTGCAACCGGCGGGTACGGACGCGTTTATTTTTACTCGACCAATGCTCTTATCAATACGGGAAGCGGGATCGGGATGGCATATAAGGCAGGGGTGCCTTTGAAGGATATGGAATTTGTCCAGTTCCACCCGACCGGCCTTATCGGGACCAACATACTTATGACCGAAGCCTGCCGCGGCGAAGGCGGGTACCTGATAAACGCAAAAGGCGAGCGCTTCATGGAGAAATATGCCCCGAAGGCCATGGAGCTTGCCCCCCGCGATATAGTCTCCCGGAGCATCCAGACGGAGATCAATGAAGGCCGGTGTTTTGAGCATCCTCTCGGCAATTATATCCGGCTCGACCTCATGCACCTCGGAGAAAAAAAGATTCTCGAGAAATTGCCGGGCATCCGGAAGATATGCATAGATTTCATCGGTATTGACCCCATCAGGGAACCCATTCCCATAATGCCGTGCCAGCATTATTCGATGGGCGGCATCGATACCGACGCCACGTGCGCAACCGAAGTGCGAGGGTTTCTTCGCTGCCGGCGAATGCGCCTGCGTCAGTGTCCATGGGGGAACAGGCTCGGCGGGAATTCTCTCCTCGAGACGATTGTGTTCGGGAAAATTGCCGCGGCCAGCATCGACAGATATCTATCTTCCGCCGCTGTAGCACCGAAGAAGGACGTTTGCGTGACGGACCGGCGAGGCCGTGGAAAGAAAGATCGCAAACTCCTTGCGGGAGGCAGCGAAAAGACCTTTCAGCTTCACGGGGAACTTGCAAAAATAATGAGCACGTACGTGGGTATCTTCAGAGACCCGCGGCGATGTGAAGAAAGCCCTCGAAGAGATAGAAACCTTGAAGGAAAGATACCGGAATGTCGGGATCTCGTCATCAGTCCCTGCATATGAACTATGAATTGATGAATGCCATTGAACTGGAATATATGTTTGATGTTGCCCATGTTCGATAGCCCGCGGGGCATTGTTGCGGGAAGAAAGCAGGGGTGCGCATTCGCGGACGGATTTCCCGAAAAGGGATGACGAGAAATGGCTTAAACATTCGATCGCACGCATAACGGCAGACGGGGCACCGGACATATCGTATAGGGACGTTGCGATCACCCGCTATAAACCTATGGAGAGAACGTATTGATACGGGCATCCGCATATACCTTCAAAATATTGCGCTTTGACAGGAAAAAACCGGGGGACAAGGCGCGGTTTCAGACCTATCGGGTCAAGGTCATCCCCGGGCTTACGATCCTTGCCGTTCTTAAACAGGATACGCGATGAGATCGACGGCACCCTTTCGTTCCGTTCGTCGTGCAGGTCAGCAGTCTGCGGTTCCTGCGCAATGGTCATAAACGGCAGGATAGACCTCGCCTGCAGGACGCAGGCGGCTTCCTTCGGAACAGACACCATAATCCTTGAGCCTCTTCCGAATATGGAGATCATCAAAGGATCTCGTCGTGGATATGACCCCGTTCTGGACAATGTACGAAAAAGTAAGACCCTGGCTTATCCGGTCAAGCCCCGATCCTGAAAAGGAGATCGAGGCAAAGCCGAAGAGGACAGGGCCCTGATCGACCAGTTCGTGAATTGCATCCTGTGCGCGTGCTGCTACGGGGCCTGCCCGGTCATCTCCCGCGATCCCGAGTACCTGGGGCCGGCAGCCCTCGCCAAACTGGAGCGGTTTGTCCTCGATTCGCGGGATGAGCGCCCGCGGTCAGCCCTCGATGAGGTCAATAGCGAGCACGGCGTCTGGGGCTGCGATACCGTCCTTACGTGCATCGAAGCGTGCCCGAAAGAATGTGCGGCCGACCGATGCAATAATCGACCTGAGAAAAAGGCTTTTCATTGAATAAGGCAAAGAAATTTTTGGGTATAGGCAGATGAAACTCGATTATTCCCTCGTCAGCCGAAGGACCTTTCTGAACACGACTATTCGGCGGATGGCTTATTGCAGTTCTTCCGGGGGCATTTATGCCTTTCTCAAGTTCATCTTTCCGACTGTCGGAAAGGAGCCGGACTTTGTCGTTCTCAACAAGGCGGATTTTGTCGATATTCCCGCTAATACCGTAAAGACATTCGCATGGGGCGGTAAACCCGGTTTTTTTCTGAAAAAGGACGACGGGACGATGCTTGCCCTGAAAGGGGTCTGCACGCATATGGAATGCAATATCTCGTATCAGCCCCGACGTAAAAAAATTCTATTGCGCGTGCCATAAAGGATGGTTTGACGATAACGGCAGGAATATAGAGGGCCCTCCGCCGAAACCCCTGGAAAGGTTCGATATTATTATAACAGGGCAGAAACTGGTCATAGCGAAAAAAGGAGCAAGCGTTGATCTCCCGAAGGCTTGAAGACTGGATCACCGAACGCTACGATATCGAGGGGCTGCGCCGCCTGCTGCGTGCAAAATATGTCCCGTCGCACCGTTTCGAAGCCTCCTATTTTACGGGTGGACTGACCCTATTTCTTTTCGTCATCCAATTCTTGACGGGTATGGGGCTTGCCCTCTACTATGTCCCCCATGCGGAATATGCCCATAAGAGTATCGTCGATATCATGACGAAACTCAATATGGGCTGGTTCTTCCGTTCGCTTCACCACTGGGGAGCACAGCTTGCGATCGCTTCTTTGTTCATTCATTTTTTCGCCAATCTTTTCCTGAAGGCATACCGGAAACCCCGTGAACTGCTGTGGATAACCGGTTTTGTCATGATCGCCGTCCTCATCTTTTTCGGATTGAGCGGTTATTTCCTTATCTGGGACCAGAGGGCCTTTACCGCTATCCGGGTTGCGACGGGAGGAGCGGGAAACCTTCCTCTTATCGGCGGGCCGATCAAGATATTCCTGCGCGGAGGGATCGACGTCACGCAGGAGACCCTGACGAGGTTTTATGCCTTTCATGTCAGCATCCTGCCCATGATAAGCCTCGTTATCATCGGGCTGCATGTACTGCTCGTTCAGGTCCACGGCATGAGCGTGCCCCTGTCTCAGAAAGACAAGCAGGGAAAACCGCAGCCGTTCTTCCCGAATGTCTTTTACAAAGACCTTATTATCTGGCTTTTAGGCATTGGCGTCCTCGTAACCCTTGCCGTGATCTTTCCCGCCGGCGATAGGGACAAAGGCCGACCCGATGGCGCCTGCGCCGGAAAATATAAAACCGGAATGGTATTTTCTCTTCCTTTTCCAGACCCTTAAGCTTTTCCCCGGTCAGATAGCAGGCATTAACGGTGAAACGATCGCCATAACCGTCATTTCTCTTGCCGTATTGTTTGCTATTCCTGGTGCCCTTCCTGGATAAAAGGTCGTCGGCCGGCAAGCCAAGCCCGGCCTTTACATATATAGCGGTCTTTTACCTTGTTTATTTCGTGGCAATGACGGTCATCGGTTTCTTTAACTAGAGGTTGAAAGATGATGCGCAGTCTTTTTTACGTTATGATCCTTTTCTTGTCACTGGCACGCTTGCCTGCTACTGCCAATCCGCGGCCCGGCGACGTCTGCCGGGTCGTCCGTACGACCGCCATATTATTTACCAGGCGCTGGTCCTTTTCTGGATCGGCATTATCGGTCTCATAGTCATTATTGTCATGAAACTAAAGGAAGCAAAACGCATCCAGGATATGGATGTGCACAAAGACGATGAGGACGCTCCTTTCCTTGACTAAGAAGTATCAAACCTTTATTATGTTTCAACCCGTATGCAGGCAACCATTGTCCGAAATTCGCTTATATCCCGCCAGGGGATCGATAAGCTCCTCGACCTTCCCCAGGATGACCTTGTCTATGTCTCCCTCCTTGAGATACTGACCCGGTTCCAGGATATAAAAAAATTTGCAAGCGAGATACATACCGAGATCCACCTGATAAAACCCATACTCAAGATACTCGGGTTCGCGTACGAATCAAAACCGAAATATTTTGACGACCACATCAAGGGGCCCGATGTAGCGCTTTTTACGAGATGAATCGGAACGGGACAGGACATCGTCATTGTGGGGAACACCGGAATATTATGCAAATACGCTCGGCGTGCTTCTCCTTAAACGCTTCGGCCGAAAGCTCGAAGAAGGCGTGAGCGGTTTTTTCCTTGAGTTCGAGAATGGCATCCCTTTGTATCAATTATTCTATTTTCTCAAGAATACGAAAACACCCTGGGGCATTCTCACGAACGGCAAGCACTGGATGCTCATGAAGAAACCGCTCGTCCTACGAAACACGGGTATTCTCGATCGATCTTGAAGAGGCCGTCCAGACGAACGACAGGGACGCGCTGCATCTTTTCTGCAATATTTTTTCATTGAACGGATTGTCGCATACCCTCGGAGAACTCTATGAGCATGAGAGACAATCCATGATCACGCGGCTCAAGGAAAAAAAGGCGTCTCTTCGCAACTCGACGGCAGGCTTTAGAAAAAAGACGGATATCTTTCCCCGGATAGTCGGGGGGCTTTCGGATATTTTCGGAAATGACGTTTTCACGTCAACGCGGCAATACCTTGCCGAGAAGGATGTATGGGTTCAGGAACGCAAGACGCCCTCCGGACATGACTCGATGATTTTAATATCGCCGATATATCTACTTTTCTCCTCAGCAAAAAAGGGGGCATCCCGGGAATAGACCTGGAAAAGATATTCTTGATGAGGAGGCCCGAGGACAGGACAAAAGATGCGCTCCTGTCGCTAAAGGTCCTCGACATGACACCCGGTTTCGGAAACCTTCAATAGAACTGGTCGAATGCCTCGCATATCTCTCATTCATCCTTCCCTACCGGGAAAAAAACAGTTTTATCGCGCAATGGGAAGACGAAAAGAGCCTGAAGCGCTATATACTTGAAAATATCATCTACGGGATCGAAAGGTCCCACATCTCATTTGATATCCTGCACTATGCGTTGAAGACCCGTTACGGGCACGATAGCGGGAATTTTAAATTCGGCAATCCCCTGATCGGAATGTCCCTTGCAGATATTGCCCCGCATGCCGAAGAAAAGATCAGGCGGGATTGTTCGCGAAAAATCCCCTCGAGGTCTTGACCGATGTCAGGGACATGTACCGGCAGTTCTTTTCCCTTTCCGATAGGATAAAAGAAGATCTCGTAATAAAAGAAGAATTATCGCAAAAGCTGAATATATACTGCGACCGGCTGCGGGACATAATGGACCTTATAACCGCAACGTATTTCGTAAAAACGATCGACAGCCGAAAGATCCATGAATGCTCTTTCAATGCTCGATTGCGACAGTGCAGCATGGAACTCGATGACATCCCGCGACTGGTTCGTTCAGGCAAAGACTCTGGCAAAACAGAACGGTTTCTTTCATCTTGAGATCGAATTTCCGTTTCTCGTTAACGGTGCTTTTGATTACATTTTTGTCCAGCCGTCGCAGGGCCTGGCCTGGGAGGAGCCCATCCCCGTCGCCGACGCGACGAAGGCATATATTAAACGGGGGATGACGTACCTGAAACCTCACGGGACAATGGTATTCGTCCTCGACCGCCCGGACCGGAACCTGATAGAAGAATTGTCCCGGTCAAAACGGTATGAGACATTCTGCCGATCACAATATAATCCTGCTTTCGAAGAGATCGTAAGGCGTAAGGCGTGAAGTACGTCGAAACGCTCGAAGAGATTATAAGACGCCTTACGTTACGCCTTACGATCTAAAAGACCATCGATTTGAGGAGTTTGTACGACTTGAAATCGAGGTCAACGTGATAGGTTATGAAACTTTCCATAAGTTCCTGGGCCTCATGTTCGAGCGATCGCGTCTGAAATCCGGTTTCCCGTTTTTTCATCGCGAGGAATCCCTGCATTAATCCGGGCGACCATCGCCTGTGGGGCAATGATCTTGAGCACGCCCCGCACAGTATGCCTCCGCGTTCCCGCGAAAAATATATTTTTTCCTCGTCATTGATAGCGGTCCCGCAGAAGACGCAGGTATCGAAGTTGGGGTGATACCCAAGGATGTCGAGCATCCTCAATTCATAGTGAAGGATGTCGGGATATGCCGGGTCCTTTGATCGTGCAAAACCTATAAATTCCTTCAATGCCGCAAAAAGGCTGCCGTGCGGTTCTCTCTCGCGCGTCATCCGGTCGACAAATTCCGTGAAAAATGATGCGCTGCACATGCGCTTCATGCTGGTCTCGATGCCGCTATTGCCCGACACAAGGTCGGCATTCTCGATGCGGACCATTCCCCGCCCGTGTTTTTCAAAATACTCGACCCCGATATGATTGAACGGTTCAAGCGTATTCACAAAACGCTTCTGGCTTTTCCCCGCTCCTTTCGCTATGGCTGACACCTTCCCGGCATGAAGCGTAAAAAGATGAATGATCCGGTCTGATTCACCGTACGCACGTTTCGACAGCACTATTGCTTCGTCTTTATGGAGAGACACCTGATAAATTCCTCGTCTTCTTTATTTTATACCGGACATCATCCCTTTATTTTTCACTATTGATTATGCGCATTGATATAAATCCGGCAATTGCATCCGCATCATCCCTTTTGAATTTCGGGATAGCCACATCAATTTCATCATCGGTTGCAACAGCGATGAATGAACTATCACCCGACGTGCAAAGCGGGGACTCACCGCTTTGGTGGGTGTAGACCTCTATCTTCGGGATGGCGGCTCCCTTAAACCCCTCAACGATGACCAGGTCTGCGTCATCAACATAGCGTGATATGATCTCTTCGAGCGAATATTCCTGAGGTGTGTCTTTCACCATGGCCAGTCTCGCAGATGAAGCCACGATCACGCTTGCCGCCCCTGCCTGTTTATGCCTGTACGTATCTTTCCCGGGAACGTCGAAATCGAACGCATGATGAACGTGCTTGATGACGGCGACCCGCAGTTCCTGCTTCGTGAAAATGGAAATAAGCTTCTCAATGAGGGTAGTCTTGCCGCTATTAGCGCGTCCTGCAAATCCGATAATGGGAATGTTTTTCCTGGCAAGCATCAGGGAATGGCGAAGATTCTTCATAAAATAAAAATGAAATGCTACGATCACAAGGGAATGGTTAATGCCGCCCTGCGCTATTATTCCCGGTATTTTCTCAGGATGCATAAGCACCACCTCTATATCCTCGTCGGGATCAAGCGCTTTTTCGGATATCTCACGGGCATTCTCTATAAGGTAGGTGTGGCAAAGGTTATTGAAGATCGCCGGATTGGGGTTAACGAAACCGAGGGATTCAGCAGGGTCCCCGGCATAGCCTGTTTCTTCAAGCAATTCACGCCGGGCCGCTTCGCCCGGATCATCTTCGTCCACAAGGCCCCCCGGTATTTCGAGGGTCACTTCCCGGGAGCCATGCCGGTACTGCCTTATCATTACGATCTTCCCTTCCGGTGTGACCGGTATGACATTTACCCAATCCCGCGTGTCGATCGTGTAGAAGGTGCCGACCTTTTTCGTCCTCGGGGACATCGCAAGCTCCGACTGTATCCGGAAGACGCGATAATCCTTATCTACTTTTGATTCGAGAAGCTCCCATTCCTTGATCATGACGGATAACAAAATACCATGGCAGGGGAGCCAATTGCAATAAACAAGGCCGGGCGTTTCCGTCCGGCCTTGCAGTTTATCAGGGTATAGACTTTACGGCGTCACAGTTATGCTGATCGTTATTGAAGCTTCATTGCCGTCCTGTGTTGAGGCAAATACGAGTTTTTTCAGGGTATCGATGACACATTTCTCCCATGCGCCATTTGTGCGCGTCCTCGTATTTATCTTTACTGCTTTCACGGTGCCGTCGGCATTTATGGTGAGGCTCACGGTATAAGTGACAGGCTCCGTAGTTGCCGGTGAAGCATGCCCCGATACTGCTAAGGGTGCTCCTGATCGTGGCTTCGGCAGATTGCTTTGTTATCCCGCCCGTGGCGAGAACATTTCCCAAAGACGCCTTCGGAACACGGGCCCCTTTTGCATCCGGCGTATCCTGACTGGATTTTTCTTTGACAGCCGTTTCCATCCGGCGATGAGGCATTATATCGCGCCGGGAAAGGCGGAGGGGCCATTGCCTTCATCATCCCACCCCCTACAGCATAATCGGAGACACCTTCCGGCATTGGCAGAGGCTGATTTACTGTTGTCGAATCACCCGTTTTGCGTATCTGGTTATCAACGGCCACGAAGGAGGTATATGCGGTCAGCAGGTTATAGGTAAGCCCGAGCTCTGTGACTTCGTTGATGCGCTTGTCATTGGAACGGAGCTTGTTATAATCGGACAGAAGCGTTATGCGGTGGCGTGCCCAGAGATAACGCAGCGCCAGATTCTCTTTTGCCGGTTTCGCCGTTGAAACATTTATCGATTCTGAGAATTTACCGCTTCCGGACATACCGGTAACGGTTATTGTCCCTGCCGGTTTGCCTTTCCATTTGCCGAACACGATGACGGGACGGTCTGAAAGGACGTCGGGGATCGCAGGCGGTTCGACATCATACGCTGAAAAACCTTTGAAATCTACCTTGACCTTTGTTAAGACCGGAGATTCGATCATCTGACGGAACCTTTCTGCCTGGGCAGGGGCATCCGCGGGTTTCGTAATGATAAAAGGCTCTCCCATTCCCACGTGCGCCATGCCTTCGATTATGTGGCGGTTAACCGATGTCCCGATGCCGAAGGCAAACATGTTGGCATCGTTGAGATTGTTGCGGATAAGGTCAAACACCTCTTCCTCGACCATCACGTAACCGTCTGTTACTACGATTATGCTTCGCGAGTAATTTTCGAGTTTGGGGAGCCTGAGAGAGCGGTTCAAGGCCGGCAACAATTCCGTCCCTCCCCCGCCATGCTGTTTATCAATGACATTGATCGCATTGTCGATATTTTCCTTTGTTGCAGGAACCGACTTCTCGGACATGAGGCGTGAGCCGCCTGAGAAAAGAAGCACGTTAAAGGTGTCTTTCGGGCGAAGATTGCCTATGAGGTCTCTTGAGAAGCTTCTTGGATATATCAAGCGGAAATCCCCACATTGACCCGGAGACATCGACGACAAAGATGTACTCTCTTCCCGGGATCTGGGAAGCTTTAACCGTTTTCGGGGGCTGGAGCATATAAAGAAAGAAATTTTCCTTTTCTCCTTCATACAGAAGAAGCCCGGATTCGATCTTGTCTCCCGCCAGGCGATAGCGAAGGATATAATCTTTGTTGCCGCCGTTCTTTTCGGACCTGTCCAGAGTGACCTTCGCGCTTTGCGGCCCGTTAAAGACCGTGTTGACCTTATGTGATGATGATGCAAGGTCTTTGATCGGCATGCCTGCTGCTGATATTAACGGTTATGTCGAAGGTGAACGGGGCTTTCTCGCCTTCATGCAGGTACGGGTTCTGGACCCACTTATCAGAAGGCAGTGCACCATTGGCCGGCTTGTTGGAGTAGCGGGGGCCGACCACGGTCGGATATGCAAATTCATACACTTTATCAGCGGGAACGAGAAGTTCCGTATATTTTAATTCAACACGTATCTCGTCACCGGGCATGATATTCGCGACATTCATCTGAAACACGTTCGGCCTTTGCTGTTCAAGAAGGGAGGCGCTTTTCCCCTGTTTTTTTGCATCCTCGTAATCCTTGCGCGCCTCGTCGCGTTTTTTGATCTTCGCTTCTATAACGCGCTTGCCGATGACCATTTTCATACCGTAGACGGCCGCGCGCGTCGATGCCGGAAAAACATATATCGCCTCGATCGTTTTCTTGCCTTCGTTCTTATATACCTGGGTTACGGTCACGTCCGCGATTACGCCCGAGATATTCGCAACGGCGGATGTCGATTTGAGCGGCAATTGATCCACTGCCGGATCATCACTTTTGACAAAAAAGTAAGGCGACAATGTTTTATCATCCCCATTTTCGGGCTTTTGCGTATGGGAAATGCCGGGAATAAAGAGAATTAAAGACAGCATGAGACAAAGAACAAATACAGCTGAAGCGCGTTTCATGGTTGACCTCCTTACGAGTCTTATTTTCCATTCTTCCGGTTAAGACAACCGGCCGATGAAAAAAGTTCCGAAAAGGATGATCACCAGGGGATCTTTCTTCCCATAAGGACACCCTGGGCACGGGGATGGTTTAAGCGTGCAGCGGTTTGGTAATCCTGTACTGCCTTATCGTTCATATTCTTTGCCTCATAGGCCTGGGCACGGTTAAAATAAGCATCGGCATTGCGCGGATCGATCGCGATCGCCTTGGAATAATCGAGTATCGCCTCGTCATTAAGTCCTTTTAGTGAATAGGCAATACCGCGGATGAGGTATAATTCGTCATCAGTCGGGTCAAGTTGCAATAGCCTGTGTATAATCGGCAATAGCTTCGTCATTTTTGCCCATTTTTTGGTATACATATCCCCGGGCAGCATGCGGCACCGGATCCTTTGGCGCATAACGGATGGCTTTTGTATAATCTTTTATAGCCTCCTCATAATTACCCTGCTGCGCATCGAATTCCCCGAATTTTTCGAGATAGGAAACGTTGCACGCAATAAAGGAATAAAAGACCGGCAAGCAAAAGCAAAGCAGCGGTAATGAAAAATAGCCGTGCATCTTTCCTGTCCGGGTCGCCATGGTAACAATCTCCTGTTTTTAGCGCGATTATAACATAAGACGAGGTAATAGGTCATGGGTAATAGGTAATAGGATGACAAACAAAAGTATTTGATTATATTTGATATGAGGGATATGTCACGATAATGTATGAATTAGGTTTTCCTATGACCCATGACCTGACCTATTACCTATCCTATCAATATCTTTTCCATGTCTGCGATCTCATCTCCCAGCATTTCAAGGTCCTGCATGAATTTGAAAAAATCGATATGTGATATCTCCGGTGAGATCCCGGCGAGAATGCGGAATGCCTCCGTATCTTCCAGAATGACGCCTCCCTTATTGCCTCCGAAACCGAAAAATGCATTCGTGCCAATTCGTCGGCGAAGGCGCACACCGCAACAGAGGGACGGGCCTGTTCCGAACTCGCAGATATATTGTGGTGATATCTGGCTATGTCGACCAGTGTAAAAGGAAACTTCCATTTTTCCATGATAAGGCCGCCGATCACGTCATGAGATTCCGCCAATTATTTTTTTCTCCGCCTCTATCATCGGAATGCATTCCTCATGCGTTATCTGTATGACGATCTTATAGACATCGTGGGCAAACCGGTCGAGGACAATTTTGCCAATGTCATGAAGAAGCCCGCCGAAATATATCGTCTGCCTGTCGCCTATAGAAAGTTCCTTGCATATTGTGCGCGCAATGACCCCTGTCGCAACAGAATGCTTCCAAAATTCCTTGAGGTCAAATGTACCGGCATCGCGCGGAGGTTTCAGGGCCTGGTATGCCCCGCATGACACACATATCATGCTGATCTCTTTTACCCCGAGCATTTTGACGGCATGGTCCACAGTAGATACCTTATTGGCAAGCCTGTAAAAAGCCGAGTTCGCCACCTTAAGGATATTCATGCTCATTGGCGGGTCTTTTGCAATGATCCGCGCTATGGTGTTTATATTCGTGTTTTCGTCATCAAGGGCTTTAAGGAGTTCGATGATTACCGCCGGAATAGGCGGAATGAAGTTTATGACGTTCTCAAGTTTTTTTGCGAAATCAGTGATCACTGGCACACCATCGCATTGATCGGGGTAATTTTCCCACCCTTATAAATATCATCGGACAAAAGAAATATTCCTTAAGTTTTTCCTGGCGTCAGGTGCAGTTACACCCCTTTTTTCTTTGCAATCCC
Source organism: uncultured delta proteobacterium (assembly GCA_963823725.1). Classification (GTDB taxonomy): domain Bacteria; phylum Desulfobacterota; class Syntrophorhabdia; order Syntrophorhabdales; family Syntrophorhabdaceae; genus Delta-02. The sequence continues at coordinate 55,092 of CAWGMJ010000010.1, read as the reverse complement.
GATTATGGTGAAGTAAAACATCGGGGAAATATTTTTTGACCATGATATACATATTGATCATAGGAAATTGTCTGGCTCGCTTCTTTATGCGGGAAGGAACAAAATCCGCAGACAGGCTGTCTAATACTTAAGAAAAAGACCCAAGCCGGCCTTGTTGACGACGATTCTCAATATGTTGCCCTGTGTATTGGAGGCGAGCCGCAGGCATTTGAGGTCCTTGTCAGGAGACATCAAAAAAAAATGTTTAACATCGCCTATCGTATGACAGGAAATTATGATGATGCGGCTGATATTGTGCAGGATTCTTTTCTGTCAGCCTACAAGGCAATAAAGTCATTTCGCGGCGAGGCAAAATTCTCGACCTGGCTTTATGGTATCGTCGTCAATCATTCCCGAAACCGGATGCGGCAAACGAGCGGAAAGGCCTATCATGAACCTGTTAGCCTTGATGGCGATCGTCTACCGAAAACGAGACGGAGGCCGATCGATCCGCCATCAGGCGATATGCCCGTGGTTGACATGCTTATCCAGAAAGAAATGCAGGAAAAGGTGCAAGGATTGCATAAACGGGCTTGAAAAAGACCACAGGGAAATCCTTGTGCTCCGGGATATCCAGGGTTTCTCGTACGAGGAGATCACTATCATGCTCGGTCTCCCGGACGGCACGGTAAAATCACGGATTTCCCGGGCGCGCGGCGCCATCAAGGAAAGCTTTAAAAAAGTTTTTGGTGATCTGCGATGAAATGCAGAGAGATCGAAGATAAGCTTAATGCATATCTTGAAAACTTCCTTCAAAACGAAGAAAGGGATATGATCGAAAAGCACTGTGCCGAGTGCAGTAGTTGCCGGCGATTCGCTTCAAGAGTCTGAAAAAAACGAAAGACATCCTTAAAGAACTCGATGAGATCGAGCCGCCATCCTGGCTAACCCAAAAAATAATGGCCCGGATCTACGAAAAAAAGAAAAGGGAAGGCTGGTTTCAGCGGTTCTTTTTACCGCTTCGTGTAAAGATCCCCATGCAAGCGCTGGCTATGGCCTTCGTCGTTGTTCTATCAGTATACGTTTACCGGTCAACAACCCCCGAATTGGCTCATTTGGCCCGGCCTCAACAGGCACCCCGTGCTTCCGGGGCCGTCGATGGCGCGGCAAGAACACAGGCCGCTCCGGAAGAAAGGACATTAAACCGGGTCCAAAACCGAAGGAAAGAAAAGCAGCGTCGCCGGTTGAAAAGGCACCTCAACAACCAACAGAAAAAGCACCTGAACGGTCGGCGCCGGGCAAACAGGATAGCATATCCCGCGTTGAACCCGGGGGATGCAGGCATACCGCCGGTTCGTTCCGCAAAAGGTGCGGCATCTGACCATGCGCTGAAGAAAGAATCCGTGAGCCCGGCCGCAGTGCCTCCATCACCGGCAAAGATGGAACGATATAAGACCCGCGGGATGACGTCCAGGAGGACAAGAGTTCCGAATATCAGAGTGCTGCCGGGACCATGTCACAGGAAACATCGGGCCGGATTACCGTAACAAGCTGCCGATCCTTCGGATGCGGCCCGCAAGGCCCGTCGTATAATAACGTCGCTGTCGGCCGGGGAGATCCGCGAGAGAACGGAGAATGATTCCGTGATCATTTCCTGTTTGATCGATCCAGGATCTATACCGGAGCTAAGAAATAAAATAGCCGGGATCGCCGAGGTAATTGAAGGCCGCACGAGGATAACAACCGGTCAAACAGCGCCTCAATATGTCGAGATCATAATTTTGAGAGATTCCCCGCAATCCCTGACCCTGCGATCATTATACGGTTACCTGCAGCGTTCATCGACCGAGTCACACTGCCCGTCACGGCATTTTCCCGAACAGATCAGGTCTCCGGAAATAAAAAAAGTACATGCGGTTTTGTCAGGCAACGGCCCTTTTTCATTCTGACATGCGCATGTCTCGACTGGATCGCTCGAGACAGTATCTGCAATAACTATTAAAATTCTTCCAGCACGTTTTATCCCTGGCACACTGCAATTCCCCTGGTTTGCACCCATGCGTCGTCGCCTCGATAAATTCAATGACAGGAATAAAATTATAGGTCCAGGGGTGTGTATCTACCAGTTTTCCCCGAAGGCGAAAGGTGCTTTTTTCTGAAACGTCTGCCTGGATACAATGCTCTGTTCCAAGAACATCTTCGGTTTTTACGCATTTTACGCCTGTCATATTCCCGGGAATTATCATCGTGACCGACTTGCGGCAATCATCCCTCTTAAGGCACGCTGCCGGGACCGCTACATCCTTTGCGTTGAGGAGAAATGAACGTGTTATCTCGATATCCCTGGATAACTGTATTCCCTGTGCCGTATAAGGACCTTCGCGGCCCCACTTAAGGGTGCGCAGGATGTTGATCAATTTACCGGCACTGTCGATCTTAACGCTTTGCTCGTTAGTTCCGGCTTGTATCAGGCTGGAATTACCCAAAAGCAAGAGAAACGCGATACCTATCATACAGCAGTAAATTCTGGTCATTGTACGCCCTCCCGATACCTCGTACATTAGCATAATATAAAGCCTGAATAAATTGCATAGGTTAAATCTGCAAATTCTGATTGACTGGATGAAAATGAATTTTGTATTTTATATCTACGGGTCGGGGCGGCTCCTAATTTTTTCAACCGGAAGAGTTGTAAGGTTATCCAGGGTATTGTTTAGATAATTTTGCGTTGTCAGATTACTATGCAAAAAGACAGGTTCAGACTTCAAAATGAAGATCACCAATAAAGGCAAGCTCGACAGATTCGATTGTCTCGGTATAAGCCCTGCATCAATTATGGAAAAGGTCAGGTCCCGCATACCATCCAGGCCGAGCAGATATGATAAAAATGAAAAAATAGATGAGGTCTACCGCAACTGGCTATGAGTCAACACAGCAGGAACACGATGTGAAATATGATACAGTATTATTTCTTTTTTATGATCTTTATAAGCCCAGAATATTGTCTATTGCGAAAAGTTACCGCAATTTGAGCCCTGTTTTTGACGATGATGACCTTCTTCAAACCGGGCTTCTTGGAATATTTCAAGCATTGGTTAAATACGACCATGCAGAACATATTGCTATGAAATTTTCCACATATCTTGAATGGTCTGTACGAAATGTTTTCCAGCGGGCAATTGGTTATGCCGATAAATTCGTCGAGATCTATGACAGGAAAGATCGGTTTGAATATACGATGCATTACCAGGAATTCCTCAAAAAAAAGAAAGAGCTTCTGTCAAGCGGACGTACATATACGGTCAAATCGAGGCAGTGTTATCTTGACGAAAAGATCGAGGCCTGGGGGAACGAACTGATAATTTTAAAAAGAATAGGAGATACTCTGAGCGAGGAAATATAAGAAAACAGAAAATATATCCGGACGAAAGATCGAAAATGTTGCCATGAATGAAATGGAAAGTTTAAGGGAACGCGCGCTTGAGGTCATCGCATGTTATGAAAGGACAAAGTCCACCATACGAAAAGAGGTCCGGAAAGAGTTTGGGCGGGAAATAGAACAGTTTGAGGAAGAACGTGCCGGGCGGGAGAAGATTATCAAAGAGAAAATGATCGAGATCGATACCCTTCAGGCAAAGATCGAGTCGCTGAACAACTCAATGTACGGGCTTCAGTCAAAAAGTAAATTATGGGAACATGAATGTGCCAGAATATCAGAAGCATACCACAGGACCGTGATGCATTATTCCAATCCGGGCCTTGTCGAAGTGCAATTGCAGGTAATATCGGAATATGCCGACGCTCTGGTGAGATTTGTCGGCTCGCATAAATGGGAGATGGATACGGTAGATATGGCAGAAAAATACCGGGACTCCATATGCAAAAAAATGAACCAGATCATTCACGAGATAGAGATGAACCTCATGGATGATATATCCATCGCCTCAACACGAAGAAATATTGAAGCCGCGTCACAAGAGTAATTCGTCAAGTATGAACAGGGCCTTCTTCGTGCGACCTCGATCCTCTTTGGGTCAATCGCCCCCTTTTATTTTGCAGCCGCTTTCTTCACGAGGCTTTTTTAACGGCCGGTTTCTTTTTTGTTGATGCCGAAGCGGGTTTCGCTTTCGCTGTAGTATTTTTCACAGGAGCTTTCTTTACTGCTGGTTTCGCGGCAGCCGGTTTTGCTTTTTCAGGAGCGCCTTTTTCGCGGGAGCTTTCTTTACTGCTGGTTTCGCGGCAGCTGGTTTTGCTTTTGCAGGAGCAGCCTTTTTCGCGGGAGCTTTCTTTACTGCTGGTTTCGCGGCAGCTGGTTTTGCTTTTTCAGGAGCGGCCTTTTTTGCGGGAGCTTTCTTTACTGCTGGTTTCGCGGCAGCTGGTTTTGCTTTTTCAGGAGCGGCTTTTTTTGCGGCAGGCTTGGCCTTTACTGTTTTCTTTGTTTCTGTTTTAGCAGCTGTTGCTGCCTTGCTGCGTGTTGCACATTTTCTCGCCATAATTCCCCCTCTTTTTTGTTTTATGCAGCGTAAACCTGTTAATTTTTAATTGTATATTAATAAAACATTCTGTCAAGAAAGAATATGGTAAGCGCTTGTTTATTTACCTGGCCGAAAAAATGACCCTGATCCTGTGGATAACATTTACGAAGAATTTTACCAGGGCATTTCGGGAAATATAGAGAACAAAAGTCAATACGATGCTTGTTGAGAAAAGGATGAAAAAAAATCGGTACTGCTCTGAGTGCACTGCAGTTCCCTGCATGGTGAGCATGAGTGTTCCGGGGAGCCTTCCAAATATATTAATGAGAATAAAATCCCTGACCCGCATATGGGTCAAGCCCAGAAGATAACACAGAGAATCTTTGGGAAAACCGGGAATGAGAAAAAGAATAAATGAGACATTGAGACCTTTATGCGTAATGAAATGATTAAAACGATCGATGTAATCCTTCTTTACGATCTTCTCTACGAAACGTAATCCGAGGAAACGTGATATCCCGAATGCAAAAAGCGATCCGAGCATGAGCCCGATCGTTGAATATACCGCACCCAATACATTGCCGAAGATGAGGCCGCCGACAAAGCCTGTTATTTCGCCCGGTACAGGCGCAAAAACAACCTGCAAGGCCTGGATCAATATAAAAATAATTGCGGAGAAAGGTCCGAATGAAAGGATGAACACCCGTAATTTTTTATAATCAAAAAAGAACCGGTAATACGCAAAGATCTCTTTCCATGCCCCTTCCTGATATGAATAAAAAATAAGGAATACAAGCATGAACGCCAGCAGCGCAAGGATCGAGCGCAGCAGGTAGGAGATCTTTTTCGAGTGGATTATTTTCGTTCTGATCAATTCTGGACCGCGACTGTCCGCAGAACTTCGTCGACCGTTGTATGTCCTTCCGTAAGAAGGATCAAGCAATATTCTTTCAAGGATTTCATCCCATTCCTGAGAGCCGCATCACGGATGGCCATTGTATCTGCACCCTCTGCAATAAGATGCCTGAGTTCCTCGTTAACGATGAGGACCTCATACACGCCCACCCTTCCCTTATATCCGGTTCCTCCGCAGACATCGCATCCTCTTCCTTTATATAATTCAATGTCCTCATTCAAGTCGAGATATTTCAGGATCGTGGGATCGGGCTTGTAGGACTCCTTGCATTTCGCGCAGATTCTCCGGACAAGACGCTGTGCCACGATCCCGATGGCTGACGTAGAGATGAGAAAAGGCTCGATACCCATCTCGGACAAGCGCATGAATGTGCTCGGTGCATCGTTGGCATGGAGAGTGGTAAAAACAAGGTGGCCGGTGAGAGCTGCTTCGACGGCGATCTTGGCGGTTTCGGTATCGCGCGTCTCACCAACCAGTATGATATCCGGGTCCTGCCTCAAAAAGGCCCTGAGCACGCGTGCAAAATCGAGCCCGATATCGGAATTCACCTGTACCTGGTTTACTCCGTCAAGATCATATTCCACGGGGTCTTCAACGGTTGAAATGTTAACGCCGATATCGTTGATCTCAGAGAGACAACTATACAGGGTTGTGCTTTTGCCCGAACCGGTCGGGCCGGTAACATAAATGATCCCGTATGGCTTCTTGATCATGTCGCGGACAAGGTTAAGGATGGGCTCATGCGATATCAATTTATCAAGGCCCATCGTCGTGTTTGTCTTGTCCAGGATCCTTGTACAGATCTTTTCTCCGAATTTCGTGGGTACGGTCGATACACGAAAGTCAACTGATTTACTGCCGAGCTTGATGGTGATCCTGCCATCCTGCGGCATTCGGCGCTCGGTTATGTCGAGTCTTGATATGATCTTCACCCTGCTGATAAGCGGGAGCTGCACCTTCTTGGGAAGCATCATCTCTTCGCGCAGAACACCGTCTATGCGATACCTGACACGCAGCCCTTTTTCCATTGGTTCGATATGGATATCGCTGGCCCCTTTTTTCAATGCCATCGCGATAATATTGTTTGTGAGCCGTATTATCGGGGCACCTTCAGCTTCGCGCGCGAGATCGGTTATGCCCGCATCATCGGCATCGCCATCATCAAATTCGACATCCTTCATGATATCGGACTGGATATGATCCATCGAATCAAGAAAATCATCAAGGTTCACTTCAGGTTTTTCCTCTACAAGAGGCTTCGTTATGACCTTGTATTCGCCTTCCATGAAATTCTTGAAATCTTCCTCTGTGACGATAACCTGGTCAAGCGGGACCTTCTTCTTGAATCTCTGCGGTTATCAGCCGTGTCGCTTCATCCAGCGCCATAAGATCGTGCGGATTGACCATGACAAGGGTCAGGCTTCCATTGCCGTACGATGTGGCAAGCATTTTATATTTCAGGGCAACCGCCTCCGGTATTACGGTGATAAAATCAGGATCGATTTTGAGGTTCTGAAGGGACACGACGCCCATAGATTTCTGGGTATTCATCTCCTCGATCCGCTCGGCAACGATCTTATTTATTGATATTGATATGCTGGGATGCTCCAGGAGCAGATCATCGAAATCCCCTTTTTCAAGGACGAAAAGTTCGGTAGCGGCTATCGCGATAACTGTGGCTGAACGGGGCTTGCCGGTAAGGAGCGCCATTTCGCCGAAACATGCGCCCATCCCGAGGGTCGCTATGGTGAGGTCAATGCCCAGGTTCGGTTCTTTCTTCTTAACCTCGACCTGTCCATTTTTTATTATGAACATGGCATCGCCCGATGCGCCTTCGCGGACGATGGCAGTATTCGCAGGATAAACCCGTTCCCGAAGTTTAGTGGAGAGTTTTTCCAGTTCGCCGTCTTCAAGAGCGCGAAACAGGTCCGTGTTCTTAAGAGACGAAACCCTGTCCATTACCGCACTCATGACGATACCTTCCAGGATTTAAGACAGTAATTTTTCATTTGGTATTTGATCCTCGCCCGATATCAGACCGCTCGGCCCTCGTGGAAATTATAAAGGATAACATCCAAAATAGTAAGAAATTTTTCCTGCCGTCGACTGTTAAGAAATAATCCCTATCGATGCATGAGGTTCTCTGTTCGTGATGTCAGCGCCTTTATTGCGTCCTTCAGCCCGTCTATTGTCAGCTCAAACATCGGGAAGATCTTGCCGATCGTATCAACGGTATAATGTCCCCAGAAATTCCTGTGGGTCGGATTAAGCCAGACTGAATGAGGGAAATGGTCGCGGATCCTGGAAAGCCATTCGAGGCCGGGCCTATCGTTGGTTGAGAAATAATCGATGCAGCCGTTGACATCGAAGAGTTCGGAATATGCCATCCTGGCATCACCGACAAATATTAATTTATAATTCTTGTTGAACAACGAGAACAGTTTTTCCGTCGGGACATTTTTATAGTTGGCTATATCTTCATACATGTCTTGATATATGCAATTATGAAAGAAGAAATACCGGAATTCTTTGAAATGGTTCGCCTGGGTAGCAGCCGAAAAGAGCTTCTCACATAATTCAGTGTAGGGCAGCATCGAGCCGCCGGTATCCATGAGCAGGATGATGCGCACCGAATTTTCACGCGAACGATTGAAGACCAATTCGATCTCGCCGCCCTCTTTTGCGGTTTTATCGATGGTTTCCTCGATATCAAGCTCCTCCTCGGCCCCTTCACGCTTCAACTCACGCAGTTTTTTCAGGGCCATTTTGGTTTGCCTGACATCAAGGATGATATCATTCCGATAATTGCGGTACCGTCTCTCTTCTGCCACTTTCGATGCGGACTGCATCCACGATTCGCCGCCGGCCCTTATGCCTCCGGGGTGATATCCGTACGCGCCAAACGGGGAATAACCGCCTGTCCCGACCCATTTATGCCCGCCATCGTGGCGTTCTTTCTGTTCCTTTAACCGCTCGCGGAACTGGCGCATCATCTCTTCGAGATCGTGCGTCCGTCTTGAATTCTTCAAGCTGTTTCTGGAATTCCATGAGTTCCTCGGGGGACATCTTCGGCAGGCGATTGAGCGGATTTTCGAGCCATCCGAGGACCCTGTCAAGGTCGACATTTTCCGTTACGATCCCGCCAAAATATTCGTTGAAAGCAAGATCGTAAGCATCATAATACGCCTCGCTTTTAACGAGGAAGGCCCTGCCGATATGATAGAGATGGTTGAGGCTCGATTGGAAGATCCCATTGTACAGAGCCTCTATGAATGACATGAATTCCTTGATCGATACCGGAACCCCTTTTCTTCGGAGGATATAAAAAAAATCAATGAACATTTGTTACCTTCTATTACCTTCTCTTGAAGCCGAACCCGCCCTGGTTGGTCGAAACCCGGATAAACCTGTCCGTATCCTGCTCATTTTTCAGAAGAGTGCCGAGGAATGGGATCTCGTTATTGATCTTGTCGATCTTGATGCCGCCGAGGGATAAGGCCTTTATCCAGTCAAGCAGCTCACTTGTAGAGGGCCTTTTCTTCAGGCCGTCAATCTCCCGTATCCAGTAAAATTTCTTCAGGGCCTCCCGGACAAGCTTGTCTTCTATATCCGGATAATGGACCCTTATGATACGCTCCATCATTTCCCCGTCCGGAAACTCAATGTAGTAAAAGAGGCACCGTCTCAAGAATGCATCCGGGAGCTCTTTCTCTGAATTGCTTGTGATGATCACTATAGGCCTGTGTTTTGCGGACACTTCTTCGTCAAGCTCATTGATATGAAATGTCATTTCGTCAAGCTCGTTGAGAAGGTCATTGGGAAATTCGATATCGGCTTTATCGATCTCGTCTATCAGCAGGATAACCTGTTCGTCCGTGCTGAATGACTGACCGAGCTTCCCCATTTTTATATACTGCCTGATATCACTGATATCCTTATCCTTGAACCGCGCATCGTTGAGCCTCTGCACGGTATCGTACACATAAAGTCCGTCGCGGGCCTTGGTTGTCGACTTAACATTCCATATAAGCAGCTTCTTGTTAAGCGCCCGGGCTATGCTGTGGGCGAGAAGCGTTTTCCCCGTTCCCGGCTCTCCTTTAACAACAAGTGGCTTTTTCAGTATCACGGATACATTAACGATCTCCATAAGCGCTTTCGATGCTATGTAATCTTCGCTGCCGTGATATCCCTGAGGTGTGCCTGACATAAGTATTGCCTCCTTACAAAAGTCAAAAAATCCGGTATATTATAAGTGCAAAACCCTGTTATGTCAATGTATATGCCGTATAAGCCGCGCTAGCCGCGCTTAAGACCCCCGGCGAAAATCCAATCTTTCCCTTGACAAAAAATTTGCTTTGCTTTTTAATGTTGGCATGATGTGGATATTCTCTTTCTTCTTTAGCTTTTTCTTCTTTAGGAGCTTGCACCCAGGCATAACTTTGCGCTAACGCAAAGGGCCATGGGTGCAAAGACCCATGGCCCTTTTTTTGCGCCATGGGTCGGTCAGACATACCCATGGCTTTTTTATTGAAAGGAGAGCCAATGATCGTTTCCCGACAGATCCAAAAATTAATAACAGACCAGGAAGGCTGGACTCGCCGGATGTTTGAGGAGGGCATTAAGATCAAGAAGCTGTACGGGGAGGATAATGTCTTCGATTTTTCCCTGGGCAATCCCGACACAGAACCCCCGGAGACATTACAGAAGATGCTTGTCGACACGCTGACCAGTCCCGGCAAAGGGCATGCACAGGTACATGACCAATAGCGGTTACGAAGAAGTGCGCCAGGACATTGCCGAATACTTAGGCGAAATTTACGGACTTCCTTTTACGGCATCCCATGTTTTCATGTCCAACGGGAGCGCCGGAGGCCTCAATATCCTGCTTAAGGTCATGCTTAACCGGGGGGACGAGGTCCTCGTGCCTTCGCCGTTCTTCTGGGAATTCAGGAATTACGTGGCTAACCACGGCGGCTCACTGAAAACCGTTGAATCCACGGATGATTTCCAGCTCGACATTGACAGGATGGCCGATGCCATAACTCCCCGAAGACACGGGCTGTCCTCCTTAACAGCCCCAATAATCCGACCGGCGCCGTCTATTCGGAAAAAAGTGTTTCCGATCTTATAACGCTGCTCAACCGGAAGCGTTCGGAAGGCCAGGACATTTATCTCATAGCCGATGACGCGTACAGGAAGATCGTTTATGACAATGTCGACCTGCCGAACCTTTTCAGGTCTTATGACCTTACCTGTTCCATAAATTCGCATTCCAAGGACCTGGCATTGCCCGGAGAAAGAATAGGGTATATAGCGATCTCGCCTCGCCTGCCCGATGCCGACCTCCTTATATCGGGGCTCATGATCACGCAGAGGACACTCGGTTTTGTCAATGCGCCGGCCTTGTTTCAGCGCATTGTCTCAAAATTTCAACGGACATCTGTAGATATAGGGGAATATCAGCGAAAACGGGACATCCTTTATGACGCATTGACCGAAGGCGGATTTGACTGTGTAAAACCCCAGGGTGCGTTCTATATGTTCCCCCGCTCGCCAATCCCCGATGAGCTTAAATTCATACGGAGTCTGCAGCAGGACGAGCGTATCATGGTTGTCCCGGGAAGGGGTTTCGGAAAAAAGGGCTATTTCAGGATAGCGTACTGCGTTCCTATGGCAACAATTGAGAGAAGTATTGACGGATTCATCAGGATGGGAAAACGTTTCATAAAGAGGTGATCGAAATGGGTATTTCAAAAGCTATCAGCAAATCCATGAAAGATTCATCGTGGATACGGGCGATGTTTGAAGAAGGCGAAAAGATGAAAAAGATACACGGGCCCGAAAATATCCTCGATTTTACCCTCGGCAACCCGGTCATAGAGCCTCCCGAGCAGTTAAAACAGGAACTTATCAGGCTCGTCACCTCGGATACGGCGGGAATGCATCGATACATGACCAACAGCGGTTATGAAGATGTCCGCGCCGAAATTGCCGAGTTTCATCGTCAGAGAACCGGCCTTAACTTTACCAAGGACCACATTGTCATGACGGTTGGGTCGGCCGGCGGCATGAATGTCGTCCTGAAATCACTCCTTGATCCGGGCAATGAGGTAATTGTGCTGTCACCGTACTTCGTGGAATTTAAGTTCTACATCGAAAACCACGGCGGAATAATGAAGCTTGTCGAAACAACGGAGGATTTTCATCTCGATATCGGCAAGATAGAAAATGCCATAACCCGAAAAACGAAGGCAATTATCGTCAATTCCCCGAACAACCCCACCGGTGTGGTATACAATCGGGAAGAATTGATGGAACTGGCCGCGCTCCTCCATAAACGCAAGGAAAAAGGCCAGCGGATATTCTTCCTTTCCGATGAAGCATACAGGAAGATCCTGTACGATGGGATAACGCTTCCCGATGTATTTGATATTTATGAGGATACGCTAACTATCACATCGCATTCGAAGGACCTTGCCCTGCCGGGGGAACGCATCGGCTATATTGCCGCGTCACCGCGCATTAACAATCTCAAGCCCTTGATGGATGCCATGATATTCTCCAACAGGATCCTTGGATTTATCAATGCACCTGCTTTGATGCAGCGGCTTGTCGGGAAATTCCAGAAAAACAGCGTTGACGTGATGGAATATCAAAAAAAGAGGGATGTTCTCTATAATATTCTGATCGAAGCAGGCTTAAGCGTTGTAAAACCCATGGGGGCTTTTTATATTTTTCCCCGGTCTCCCATTCCCGATGATGTTGCCTTTGTGAGAGAACTCCAGAAACACAAGATCCTTGCAGTGCCGGGCGTTGGTTTCGGAACACCGGGCCATTTCCGCCTCGCGTATTGCATTCCCATGGATGTTATCGAGCGTTCACGGCAGTATTTTATGGAATTAGGGTTGAAAAACAGATAATGGGTTATGGGTGATGGGAGAACCCGTAATCTAATGCGTGGCATCTACCCATTACCCATTACCTTACCGTTACTGAAATATATCGCATTTGATGTTTTTTTCGAAAACGTCGGCGAGCCTTTCCCTGTCGATGCCTTGAGTGAACAGGTCCGGCATATGCGGGAATACCCCCAGGAGCGGAACGGTAAGATATTTTTCGAGCATGCCGGGATTTGTCTGTGATGCTATGTCGTTCTCTCCAAGCATGTCATTGAGTATCACGCCGGATACCGTGACACCGATGGATCTCAGGTAATGGCATGATAAAAGGGTATGGTTGATCGTGCCCAGTGTTAATCGTGAAACGATTATAACCGGTATCTGCCAGGCAGAGATAAGATCTGAATAAAAGCAACCGTCCCGGATCGGCACCAGTATCCCGCCGGCCCCTTCGACGATCACGATATCGTGCCGGTCACAGAGTTTTGTGTAGACAGATGTCACGCGGGCAATATCCACTTGCGTGTTTTCGAGCATCGCCGCCGTTTCCGGCGCCAGGGGCGCCTTAAAATTATAGGGATTTATGTCGCGTATATCGTCCGGGCATCCCGATGCAGCTTTAAGCGCCCATGCATCACCGGTCATTTCCTGTCCCGGGGCCTCATTACCGCTTTCAAACGGCTTCATTACCCCGACATCATAGCCCTTCCTGAGCGAAAGATAGGCTGCGAGGCCGCACGAAACGGCTGTCTTCCCGACACCGGTGTCAGTACCTGTAACGAATATGCTTTTCATTATCCCGCTATTGACGCAACGATAATTGCGAGGCCGATGAATAGTGACGCGACTATTATGGCAAGGGCCATATTGTTTTCGTCTGCGATCTTTTTTTCAAAATCCGTGGTGAAGGTGGCACCGACTATCTTGACCGCAACAAGGGAAAGTATGATAAAGACGGCGGCATAGATGAGCATCTCGACAGAATTAGCCAGCACTTTCCACATAGATCCCTCAAATTAATTTGAAAGATAATATACCAGATTGTCGAGAGCAGATGTAAAGAAAAGATTCCTGAGCTTTACCTTTTCAGATGTCCTTACGGGAGCCGGCGAAAAATTGAGAATTCCTTTTATATTGGCTTCAATAAGCTGATCGGCAACTTTTTGCGCCTCCGTCGGGGGGGTAGTTATTATCCCGATCTCGATATTGCGCGCCTGCACGACCTCTTTGAGACGGTCGATATGGAGTATCTCGACTGGTTTGCCGACCCGTTCGGAAATACGGCCGATGACGGTTTCGGGATACAGGTCGAATGCGGCCACGATCTTATAGTTCTGTTTCAGAAAATCCTTGTAAACGAGGAGCGCGCTTCCCATGTTGCCCACGCCGATCACCGCTATGCGCCATTCCCGGTTGATCCCGAGAATCTCTTTTATGTGCCTTTTCAGGTCCTTGACATTGTAACCCATACCCCGAATGCCAAATTCTCCGAAATACGCGAAATCCTTTCTCACCTGCGCCGCATTGACATTGCAGATGCTCGCGATAACGGCGCTCGACGCAACTTTTTCACTCTTGCTTTCCAGATCTGCCATGCATTTCAAATAACTGGAAAGTCTGCGTATCGTTGCTTCCGGAATCTTTAGGAATTTCGCCATTTTCTATCCTTTTTGCTCTCATTTTCCTTTTGTTTTCATATATCTAACAATTCCGGGGATCTTTTGCAAGAGAAAAATTTAACAAGCGTCACCCCGGGCATTGCCTGAGATCGCAAACATCGGGAATTAATCGGATATTACGGCGAATCGTTCACTGCGACAAGGCCGGGGGCTATCCCCGGCTTTGTATCGGTCATGTCAGAGTGACATGAAAACTGTGAATTTTTTTAAAGCCCCAGCACGTCTTTCATGGAATATATGCCGGAGGCTGCTTAACCAGCCATTTGGCAGCGATAAGCGCTCCCCGGGCGAAATTATCCCGCGACCATGCCTTGTGCGTCAGTTCCAGGCGCTCCCCGATCCCGGCAAAATAAAGGGTATGCTCGCCGACAATATCGCCGCCGCGGATGCTCATGATGCCGATCTCGTCTTTTTTTCGTTCTCCGATCATCCCTTCGCGGCCAAAGACCTCGATCCAGTGACGGTCGCTCTGGCCGGCAAGAACGGCATCTTTTATCTTCAAGGCAGACCCGCTCGGGGCATCTTTTTTCCAGCGATGGTGCAATTCCACTATTTCGGCATCGTACGCGTCTCCCACCAGGGAAGAAACCCTCCGCGCCAGATCGAAAAGTATATTCATGCCAATGCTCATATTGGGAGATATAACGACCCGGGCCCCTTTTGTTTCCCGGATGGACCGCAGCGTCGTCATCCTTGAGCCCGGTGGTGCCGATCACATCCGCTATCCCTTTCTCATGTGCTGCCTTAAAAAATTCCAGGGATGCCTTCGCCTCTGTGAAATCGATAATTACGTCCGCGCCACTGCATGGCCGCTCGGGATCATCGGTTATCACGGGAGGTTTGCCGCCCATGAGGTCGTGGGGCTTCCCTATCATCGGATGGCCTTTCATCTCAATAAGGCCGACGATCTCAATATCGGCATCCTCGAGGGCAAGTTTCAGTTATCGCCCTGCCCATTTTTCCGCATGCACCTGTTATCGCTATCTTGACCATCTCTGCACCTGCCGTGGCCTAAGCCTTTTTCGCTTTTTTCCCGATAAGACCGTATTCCTTCATAAGGCCGGCCAGAAAATCCCCGTTCTTCTCGGATATCGGGCACAGAGGAAGCCGGTATTCACGGGCTATCATGCCCATCCTGTACATCGCCTCCTTGATGGGTATCGGGTTTGTCTCAATAAACAGGTTCTGAAACAGCGGCATGTATTTCGTATGGAGCTTTATTGCCTTCGCTATATTTTTCTCGATCATGAATGCCTTGTATAGGGCCTTGAGCTCTTTCGGCATGATGTTGGAAAAGACCGATATGACCCCGACGGCGCCGACGCTCATCATGGGGAGAAAAAGGCCGTCGTCGCCGGAAAGTATCGTGAATTTGCCGCCTGTCAACCGGTATATCTCCGACACCTGTGTAACCGAGCCTGCCGCTTCCTTGATCGCTATGATATTTTTTACTTTTGCCAGCCGGGCTATTGTTTCCGGCGTCATGTTCACGCCGGTGCGTCCCGGTATGTTATAGAGAACGACCGGCAGGCGTGTTTCCTCGGCGATTGCCGTGAAATGGCTCACCATGCCTTCCTGGGTCGGCTTGTTATAATAAGGCGTTGTGAGAAGGCATGCATCGGCGCCCAGCTTTTTGGCCGTTTTGGTCAATTCTATGGCCTCATCGGTGCAATTGGATCCCGTACCCGCTATAACAGGGACCTTTCCCGCCGCATATTTCACGGAGAGTTCGATGACCTTCTCATGTTCTTCATAAGAAAGGGTCGGGGCCTCGCCGGTAGTGCCGCAGGGGACAATGCCGTCTACTCCGCCTGCTATCT
Source organism: uncultured delta proteobacterium (assembly GCA_963823725.1). Lineage (GTDB taxonomy): Bacteria > Desulfobacterota > Syntrophorhabdia > Syntrophorhabdales > Syntrophorhabdaceae > Delta-02. The sequence goes on along the minus strand of CAWGMJ010000010.1, from coordinate 39,324 downwards.
GGAAATCAATGAGGTTTTTTAAAGCCTTTTCGTCAACACTGCCGTTGCGAAAAGGCGTGACAAGCGCTGTAAAAACACCTTTTAATTCCATGATCTCTCCTTTCACAAAAGTGCTTCTTCGTGTAATTGGGCCTTATAGATGAATTTTGCGTCGCCTTCGAGGTAAACCTCGTCGTTTATATAGATCTTCAGGACCTCGCCGCCCTTTGTATGAATATTTACGGGACTTGTCACGAGCGACTTCTCGGTCAGGATAACCCCCGAAGCCACGGCCCCGGTACCGCACGCATACGTTTCTCCCTCGACACCTCTCTCATATGTCCTGATCTTGACATTGTTCTTGTCGAGGACCTGAACGAAATTCACGTTCGTTCCTTTTTCGCCGAATGCCGAATGGTAACGGATCATCCTGCCGAAGCTGCTCGACGGCAACCTGGTCAACATCCACGACGAGAAGGACTGCATGCGGCACGCCGGTATTGACGCTGCTTGCAAAGAATTCCTTATCGTCAAGGCCGAGTGGATAATCAAGCTTCAGGTCTGCGGGCCGTGTGAGCTGCAATTTGACCTTCTGTCCGTAAACTTCGGCTTTTATGACCCCGGCCACTGTCTCGAAAGACATTTTTTCACCGGCTATGCCATTCATATAGGCAAAACGGGCGGCGCAACGGCCTCCGTTGCCGCACATCTCGGCCTCTGAACCGTCCGCATTGAAAAATCTCCATCGAAAATCGTGCTGAGTCGAATTCTCGATAAGTATGACCCCATCTGCGCCAACAGAATGATGAAATCTGCATATCTTTGCCACAAAGTCCAGAATGTCCGGAAACCTGTCGTATACCTTGCCGTCCCGATTATCGATCATGACGAAATCGTTCCCGCTGGCGCTCATCTTTGAAAATTCCAGTTCGATCACTGTTTCTCAACCTCCAGAAAAGATGGGGTCTTCTCGCCCCGGATCAGGTCCTTGAATGTTTCTCTTTTTCTGACAACGAAAAATTCATCGCCCCTGACCAGGACCTCGGCCGCACGGCGGCGCGAATTATAATTGGATGACATGGCATAACCGTATGCACCGGCGCTCTTGACAGCAACGAACTCTCCTTCCTTAAGTCCGGCAAGCTCCCTGTCCTTTGCCAAAAAATCGCCTGATTCGCATATGGGCCCGACAAGGTCCACTATTTTTGTCTTTCTCTTTTTCTGTTCGACCGGAATGATATCGTGGTACGCATTGTACAGGGACGGCCTTACGAGATCGTTCATGGCCCCGTCAACAATATAGAATGTCTTTCCGGCTGTCTCTTTCACATAGAGCATTTTCGTAACGAACATGCCGCTGTTTCCGACAATGACCCGTCCGGGTTCCAGGATAAGCGTTATCCCGATATTCACCGAGATTCTCATTGACCACTTTCGCATAATCTTTCGGGTCAGGCGGCAGTTCATCCTTGTATGTAATGCCGAGGCCCCCGCCAATATCCAGCATTTCGATCGCGATGCCCTGCGCCCCGCAATTCGAGTATCATCTTTTTAAGAGATGTTACGGCTTCGATAAAGGGCCCCAGCTCAAGGATCTGTGAGCCGATATGAGAAGAGATCCCGACGGGCGCAAGATATTCCTCGGCGGCCATTTCCCGGTATATCCGGGACGCATCATCCCAGAGTATACCAAATTTATTCTTCTTAAGCCCCGTTGTTATGTAGGGATGCGTCTTGGGATCTATCTCCGGATTGACCCGGATCGAAACAGGGACCCTTCGCTTCATTTTACGTGAGAGTTTTTTAAGGGTCTTGAATTCGCCCTCAGACTCTATGTTGATCATCCGTATGCCGGAATCGATCGCATAGCGAAGTTCTTCGGGGCTTTTCCCGACACCTGAATATACGATCTTATCGGCAGGTATCCCGGCATTCAAGGCCCGGAAAAGCTCTCCGCCGGACACGATATCCGCCCCTCCTGCCTGACCCGGCTATGATCCTCAAAAGAGCGCCGTTGGGATTTGCCTTCAGCGAATAACAGACAATATGCGGCATCTGGCCGAAAGCCCCGTCAAAAACATTGAAATGCCTGGCAAATGTGGCATAGCTGTACAGATAGAAGGGCGTTCCCACTTTTTTTGCAATGGCCTTGACCGGGACATCTTCACAAAATAATTTTCCATCACGATATTCGAAATAATCCATGGCCTCACTCTTTCAACATAATGATAGCTTCCTGGGACGGGCCGCTTTCATTGCCCGCCGTATCGACAGCTGTGACATGATAGGCGATGAAACGGTAGTCAGGAGCCTGTGTATCCGTATATTTATTTTCCTTTACGGGCGACGCGTTGATCTTGACGGGCTTGGAACCCACGATACGATAGACGTTATATCCTCCAAGGTCCTGTTCTGTGTTTGCTTCCCAGGTGATCACTATGGCATTGCCCTTTTTTTCAGCTTTTACGAGCATCGGCACAGCCGGCGGGGTCTTGTCCTTCGGGGTGGCGCTGACTTTGTCCCTTCCCCTTCAATGCCCGGATCGCGACTCGCGGACCTGCCGGACCTCGTACATATACGTCTGGCCATTCGTCAGACCGCCATCCATGTAAAGAGGTGTTGGGATCGGCCGGGGATTAAGCGGCAGAACCGGATATATTCCGTTGTCATAGCGGTAGATATTATAGAGATATCCCTTCCTGTTTTGTCCATGATATCTCTACGCGCGAATCGCTTTCCTCGGCTTTGACAGGGCCCGGAGGTCCCGGGGGCTGCTTCCAGGTTATAACTGCCGTATTGGACGCCTCGCCCTGTGTCCCCTTGACAGTCACCGGATACACCCTGTAGGCGTAATCATTTCCGTCCATTACGTCATCATCGTAAAAGATAGAGCCTGCCGCCTGCGATCGTATATCCTTTTTTCTCATCGAGAACGATCGTCTTGAATGGCTGGAGATCGCCGAGGCATGTGCCGCATCCCTTAAAGACCTTGAAAGCCGCGACCTTCACCGTTTGTTCGTCACCCTTTTTTTTCGGTTCGATCTGTTGAGGCGGGGTAAATGACAAAAAAACCACAGCATCCTTCACTTCCGCCTGAGATCGGCTATGATCCCGGCTTTCACGACCGCGATCGGCACAGGAGTGCCCTTTTTGCCGCAGGAGGCAAGAACAAGCACGGCGCACAGGGACAAACAGATAAGATTAAGAACCGAGATATTTCTTTTCAGCATCGATGGCCTTCTTCACCTCTTCAAATGAGGCGCTTCCCTTTGACTTTCTCATGCGCAGCGCATTGCGCGGCTTAATGTATTCGAAAACATCCCTTTCGAATAACGGAGATAATTTCTTCAATCGTGCAAGAGGCATCCTGTCAAGGAGTATGCCGGATTCTTCGCACTGCCTTACCGCAGTCCCCGCGATACCGTGGGCTTCCCTGAACGGCATGCCTTTTATCGTAAGGTATTCCGCCAGTTCGACGGCCGGCATAAAGCTCTCTTCAGCCGCCTTTTCCATATTGTGCTTCAACACGGTCAGGCCGTCGATGCACAGTGCCATGATCGCCAGGGCATCGCGGGCCGTTTCAAGGGCATGGAACATTGGCTCTTTATCTTCCTGGAGATCCCGGTTATACGTGAAAGGCAACCCCTTCAAAATAGCGAACAGCCCGAAGATATCCCCGAGGACCCTGCCGGTCTTGCCCCGAATAAGCTCGAGGGCATCCGGATTCTTCTTGTGGGGCATCAGGCTCGATCCGGTGGTAAGCTTGTCGGGAAGCGATATAAATGCATATTCCTGCGTGGCAAATAATATCAGGTCTTCTGCGAGCCGGCTCAAATGCGTCATTATCATGGCGGCCGCGAAAACTGCATCCATGATAAAATCCCGGTCCGCAACCGTGTCCATGCTGTTCTCTGAAACCCGTGCAAACCCGAGTTTCTTTCTGACCCATTCACGATCCAGGGGAATTGTGGACCCGGCAAGCGCCCCGCTTCCCAAAGGCAGCACATCTGCAGTTTTCCGGGCGGCCTCAAGCCTTGAACGGTCCCTCTTAAGGCATGGTAATGGCCGAGAAGATAGTGGGAGAACGGCACCACCTGGGCACGCTGAAGATGCGTATACCCGGGCATCATAACGGTAATTTCCGTTTCTGCCTTCCTGAGATCGCCGAAAGAAGGGCGCAGCAGCCTTTCATCGAGGACCTTCAGTTCATCTCTTACGAAAAGCCTCATATCAAGGGATATCTGATCGTTGCGGCTTCGGCCCGTATGCAGCTTCTTCCCCGCTTCGGTCTTCTCGATGAGCCGCGTCTCGATATGCATATGAATATCTTCAAGCGCATCCGAAAACGGGAATGTCCCCGATCCTATCTCTTCCTCTATCTCATCAAGCCCTTTTATGATCGCCTTTGTTTCCGCTTTCGTGAGGATCCCGATCTTTTCCAGCATCCCGGCATGCGCCTTGCTGCCCTCAATGTCATGATGATAGAGCTTCCGGTCAAAATCAATGGAAGCGCTGAACCTTTCGAGGAGAGGATCGGTGCCGTCCTTGAACCTTCCCCCCCACGGCTTCATGATCTCGCTCCAAAAAGGGCCGTGCCGATACGCACCATTGTGGCGCCTTCCTGTATGGCAATTTCAAAATCGGAAGACATTCCCATCGAAAGCTCCTTCATGTCGAGGCCAAATTTCTGGTTCATTTCGCTGAGCGTTTCCCTCAATGCCTTGAAAAAAGGCCTGGCGCCTTCGGGGTCCTCCGTGTAAGGCGGCATTGTCATGAGACCTGCGGGTTTAATGTATTTCAAGGAACGGGCCTTTTCAAGGATCTTTTCGAGGCCTTCGATATCGGTCCCGCTTTTTGACCGTTCGCCGGCGATGTTGACCTCAAATAAGACATCCATCGGTTTCTCGTACCGTTCAAGCTTATCAAGCATATCCGGCCGGTCAACAGTATGGATGCAATCGAACAATGCCGGCAGATATTTGATCTTGTTGCTCTGAACATGCCCTATCATGTGCCATCGGGCCCGTCCGGGACCTATCATTTCAATCTTTCCTTTTGCTTCCTGTATGTAATTCTCTCCGATATCCCGGATCCCTGCTTTTATGGCTTCGTCAACCCGGGAGGCATCCACTGTCTTCGTAACGGCGATCAGCGTAACATCCAGCGGGTCTCTTCGGGCCGCTTCGCAGGCCCTTCTTATCCTTGCGCGTACGGCTTCTATAGCATAGCCTGATATCATTCATGAAAGGATGCCGAGTGCAAGAAGGACTTCCGCCACCTCGCAGATAGGCAGTCCGACGACATTCGAATATGACCCTTTGATCTCTTTCACCATATAGCCGCCCTTTCCCTGAACAGCGTAAGAACCCGCCTTGTCCAAAGGCTCGGACGTACCTATATATTTCATTATCTCCTGATCGACGAGGTCCTTCATGAAGACCCTGGTTTCGACGGCATCACGGTAAATAACATCCCTGGCTATGTTCAGGACGCAAAAACCTGTTATGACCTTGTGCCATTTACCCTTCAAAAGCTGCAGCATCTTGAACGCGTCACCTTCGCCGGAGGGCTTTCCCAGGATCCTGTTCTTGTACACAACAATAGTATCGGCGCCAATAACCCATTTGTCCGGGAAATGTTTGCCGACCTTATTCGCTTTTTCATACGAAACCCTCAGAACGAATTCCCGGGGAGCTTCATCTATCTTCCTCGTCTCGTCTATATCGGGGGGGATTATGGAGAAAGGGATGCCGAGCATGCGCAGGATATCTACCCTGCGCGTGGATTCACTTGCAAGAATGATCGCATTCCCTTCATTTACCTGGAACATAACAACCTCGGTTTCTTGAAAACATGTAAACGCTATTGTAGCATAGAAAAATATATGAAATCTCCCATAATTTCAAGTTAAATTGTAGATCCCGCAAGCGTAAGGGACGCCGTGCAGATCTGAGGCAAAGGAGGGGACATGCCTGCTATTATTCAAATAATCACGACGGTAAATGACCGTCAGAAGGCCGAAGAGATCGGCAGGCGGCTGGTCGGGGAAAGGCTGGTCGCATGCTGCCAGATCACGGGGCCTATCCGAAGCATATACCGCTGGAAGGGCACGATCGAGGAAACCGATGAATGGTATGTGATCATGAAAACAAAGGAATCGCTGTATCATCCGGCAGAAGAGGCGATACGCAAGCTGCATCCCTATGAAGTGCCCGAAATTATTGCTATACCCGTGCGTGATGCATTCGAAGATTATACGGCGTGGGTAAAACGCGAAACGATGTGATGTCAAACCGGCACATCCGGGCCTCAAATAAATCGGGATAAAACGCGAACTAGCCCTAATTTATAAGGGTTTTGGTCATCTAAACTTATGTTGACAATATTATTGAACCTTCATATAATGTGTGAAATTTTTCATCATTTCTGGAGGGGTTATGTGGGAAAGTCTAAATCTGAAAGATGTTGTTGCACTCGCCAGGGATCCGTATCCTTCCATACGTCAATGGGCTAGAGATACAGGAAAGAAAGTAGTTGGGAGTACCATCGCTGATGTTCCTGAAGAGGTGATCTATGCATTCGATCTCCTCCCCGTCACACTTCTTGGTACTCATAAACCCTTAAAGAAGGCCGCAAGCCATCTTCCCGACAATGCGTGTTCGCTCGCCCGGAGCAATCTCGAACTGGCATTGAGCTACGAGGGCGATCTTTTCAGCGGTTTTGTTCTGCCGCAAGTCTGTGATACAACGCAGCACCTTTCTGACATATGGCGGATCAGTTTTCCGGACAAGTATGTCGAGAGTTACCTTGCGCCCCGTCAGGCCGACAGGCCGAGCGCCCATTATTGGGTCAAAGAGGAGATAGAACGCCTCATCGCCTCACTTGGCAAGTGGACGGGAAAAACGCTGAGCAATGATGCGCTCGAGCGCATCCATCGCGATACACAACGAGAACAGGAAGATTCTCGGCGAGCTTTACGAGATCAAAAGAAACAATCCCGGGACCATTACAAACCTGCAGTTTTTCGCCATGATGAAACTTTCACTGCAGGTCGATAAGGCAGAATTCAACAAAAGCCTGAAGGCCATCAAAGATGGACTCAAACTGAAGAAAAGCAAGGGCTTAACCGATATTGTCCTCGTCGGGATCACCTGCGACCCGCCCGAGGTATTCGACATCTTCGACGAACTGAAGCTCAACATCGTCGGCGATACCCTGGTTGACGGTACGCGGTACCTCCGGGGAGCCGCATCACTGAACGGCAACCTCGTAGATGCCCTGGCGGACAGGCATTTCAACCGGGGATTCTTCTCACCCATCCATGACAATGTTTACAAGAATTTCGAAGAAGTGAAGAAGCTCTACTATGATATGAAAGCAAAAGCGATTATCTATGTTCATATTGAGTTCTGCGAATCGCAGGAATATGATCTGCCGGATCTCAAGAACATGATCAAGAAAGAAGGGATACCGATGCATGTTCTGGACACGGAGTATCAGACCGTGTCACTGTCCCACATCCTGACAAGAGCGCAGGCTTTCTTCGAATCTCTCAAAGGGGGAGCATTATGAGCGAAAAGCTGACATCAAAACAATTATCCAGAAAGATCACCGACGAATACATGGAAGATGCCTTCCATGCTCATGATAACGGCAAGCTCGTCGGCTATACGACGGCGATCTCTCCCGTAGAGATCTTCGTTGCCCACGATATCGTGCCTATCTATCCTGAAAACCACGCCGTCGCCAACCTGACCGCCAAAAAGGGTGTGGAACTCTGCTCCGCGGTCGAAAGCATGGGTTACACGAGCCACCTGTGTGCCTACGCCCGAAGCGACCTGGGATATCGCAAGACCGGTGTGACCGTGACGAAGGGCATCCCTGACCCGGACCTTTTTCTCGCCTGTAATGCCCAGTGCTTTACATTGACAAAATGGTTCCAGGTCCTTGCGCGCAAAGGTGATCTTCCTGTTTTTGTCTTCGATACGCCGGAACATATCATGGACAAAGAAGCCCGCAAGGAGATCGTTAAATATTGTGTTCTTCAGCTCAAGGAACTTATCGGGTTCCTCGAAGTCCAGACGAAGAGAAAATTCGATTATGACCGGCTTAAAGAGGTCATGAAATACTCCGCAGCCTCCAGCATCCTGTACAAGAAATTCCTCGACATGGCACAGTACAAGCCATCACCGATCAGCATCTTCGATGAACTTATCGGCATGGCGATCGCAGTTTACCGCAGGGGCACGCAGGAATGTGTCGATTACTACCAGACACTCTGTGACGAGATCCAGGCGAAGGTTGACCAGGGTATTGGCGTCCTTCCGAAGGACCAGGAAAAATACCGACTGTACTGGGAAAACCTGCCGGTCTGGTTTAAGTTCAGCGACCACGCAAAGCTCCTCGGTTCATATGGCGGCGTCATCCTTACGTCACTCTACGTACATGCATGGAGCTTCGATTTCGATCTTAACAAAGACCCGCTTGAAACCCTTGCCGAGAATTACGTCAACCGTTTCTCTAACTCCACGATCGAGGACAGGGCCGACATGGCAATGGACCTTTTCAAGAAATATTCGATGAACTCCATGATCATGTTCATGAACAGAAGCTGCAAGGCCGTCTCCTTTGCCGTCCCGACCCTGAAGGACATCCTCACGAAGAGGACCGGGATCCCCGCTCTCGTTTTCGAAAGCGATATGGGCGATCAGCGTTTTTACGCAGAATCCCAGGTCCGGACACGGATCGAAGCATATTTCGAAACTCTCGACAGGCTCGGCCTCGCACAGAAGACCGCAGTAGCATAAACTTAAACATAGGAATAAAAAACCCGGGTTGAATCACATCCGGGGTTTTTTCATATTTGATCGTAAGGCGTGAGAGCGTAAGGCGTAAGCCCGGTTTATCTTGTTTTATGGTCAGGCCTTTGCGGCGGGGATCGAAGATGTCGCGGAGGCCTTCGCCGAGGAGGTTGTATCCCATGACGGTGAGGAAGATCGCGAGACCGGGATAGACGGAGAGCCACCAGGCAACCTCGATATTGTCCTTGGCCTGCGTCAGGATGTTTCCCCAGCTGGGGGTCGGCGGCTGGACCCCGATACCGAGGAATGAAAGCGCGGATTCCGTCAGTATCGCCCCTCCGATCCCGAGCGTGGCAACGACGTATACGGGCGTGACGGCGTTCGGCAGGACATGGCGGAAGATGATCCGGAGCGAACCGAACCCCTGCGCCTTCGCAGCCATGACATATTCCTTGCCCTTGATGCTCGAGTATCTCGGCCCTTACCAGCCGGGCGGTTCCCATCCAGCTCGTAAGGCCGATAACGATCATGATGTTCCAGATGCTCGGTTCAAGAACGGCAATGACGGCAAGTATAAGAAAGAATGTCGGGAAACACATCATGAGGTCAACAAACCGCATTATTATCTCGTCGACAATGCCGCCGAAATACCCCGAGATCGCCCCGAGGATGAGCCCGATCAGGATGGCGATGCCGACAGATACAAAACCGACGAGGAGCGATATGCGGGTACCGTAAAGAACCCGTGAAAAAACATCCCTGCCAAGGGTATCCGTCCCGAAGGGATGGGATAATGAGGGCGCCGACAATATGTTCTTTATGTCAGGCTCGATAGGGTCGTGGGGGGCTATGAGCGGTGCAAAAACAGCGCAGAAGAACATGGGAATAAGAATAATAAGCCCTATCAATGCCAGGTGATGCCGGAGCGTGCGTCTAAGGAGCTCTTTCATAATGTGTCATTATAACAGCGATACCGAGATGAAAATCAATAGAAAGTATCCGTGAAAAATGCCGCGTGATTCGATGTGAAGTAAGGAGGCTGCCTTTTGACGATCTGACGCACGGCGGGATGCCGGGTAAAAACCCTGTCCAGAAAGTGCCTTACTTTTTTCCGGTCCCATCCCAGGGGATGCACGAAATCCGTATAAAACGACAGGTCGCCGCCGTAGAATGCCTTCTGTTCTAAGCCCTTTGCATCGGGGCTGTAATGCGGAAGATTGAAAATAGCCAGGTTGAGATAATGTATATAGGAATTATGCTCCACGATGAAATTCAAGGGTCCGTCTGGCAGACGGCTCGTTTTCCCACGGGGTCCCGAAAAGAAGATAAATATAGGTGCCGATGCCTGCTTCGGAAAGGGCGCGCAATCCTTGTGACACATCTCCTATTCTGATCCCTTTGCGCATGGCGTCAAGCACGTCCTGGTCCCCTGATTCGACGCCGATCTTGAGCATAACGCACCCCGAGTCTTTCAAGCGCGCGCAAAAATCAGGATCGGTAAGCTCTTGCGTCATCCGGACGAAGCCATACCACGGACTGCCGGGAGGCTCCTTGATAAGCGCCTTGAGAACTGCCGGACTTATCGCATTATCGACGATATGGATCGAGCGACGGGTCCATCTCGCGGGCAAGGCGGCCGATCTCTTTCGCCGCCAGTTCGAGGGTTTAACTGATGATATGCGTTTCCCTCGGCCGTTTCGGGACAGAAACTGCATCTTCCATAATAACACCCGGTCGATGTGCTGTACGGCATTATCATTCCGGGCGCAAGGTAATCGCTGCGGGGAAAAACGTCGTAGGCATATGTCGAAGAGATCGTGCTCTCATGCTGCGAACCGAGCAGGTCGAAGAGGAACGCCTCTCCCGGCCCCGCGACAACATGATCGATCGAGCCCGTCGAAATTGATATCAACGGACGAGTTGCTCATCCACGATGTTACGAGCGCCCCGCCAAGTATGATCTTCGATGACGGATACTCGGCCCTGACGAACCCTATCGCAGCAAATGTCGTCAATGCCTGGCTGAGATATGTAAGTGAAAAGCCGATAAACGGCGGATCATTGCTCGGCGATCATTTCCCGGATGCGTGCGGAAAAATAGGCATAAAAGGGATTGTCTTCGGGATGGCCTGCCGCTTCGCGAAGATCATTGCTCCTTAACGGCGACAGGCTCCTGTCATCATAATCGGAAAGGCTGATCCGGGTCTCGCCGGATGATGCCTCTGAAGCAGTGCGATTTATATCATTGACGCATCTTTTGTACCTGTCGAAATTGAGATACGTCTTTTTATCCCGGAGCGCATCGAGGTTCCGGGCGATGTTCCGGCCTGCCCGGGAAGACCAGGTGTCATCCCCCGGTTTTGCATGGCGAAGAAGCCAGAGCATCCCTTCGATATTCATATCGACGACCGTGCATGCATGGCCGGAAGACTCGAGTGCACCGGCAAGCCTCGATATGCCCGCAGGCATCTCGCAGGGCTTGGCAACAGGCGGATTAATAAGGATCGGCCTTGAATTTTTTGCGGAATTAATGAATATCCCCATCAGGATTATTTGATGCTTTCTTCCATCTTTTTCAAGTATTCATTATCGGGATATTCATTTTTTAGCGTATTTATCTGGACTCGCGCGAGGTCGTTAAGGTTGTTGTCGATAAGAAAAAATACGTACGAAAGATGAAATGAGATGTCCCTCTTGCGTTCCTCGAACCGGGCTATCTGCCTCGTCAAGCTCGCGGACCTCTTCGGCGGCGGGGATTGAAAAGACTCCTCCCGAGACATTGTTGACCTTCCCGAATCGACTATCCACCGGTATTCTTTATCATATCCAAGGATATTCCTCCGGTACCGCCAGCGAATCTTCCCGGGTTTGCCCGCTGAAAAGAACATTGTCTCCCGATATTATCTTGACTGTCACCCCTTTATCGCCCGGGCATTTATTTTCCCAGCTCAATTTCGGGGCCGTGCTTATGATCGCGGTACTGACCGGGGACAATGCCCGGATGCACGGCTTCGTGCCGCGGACCACAAATCCGCCCATGGACCCCGATCCAGCCTTTCCCGGCGCATGCAGGCCCTTTAGTTCCGAAACCGACCCCTTGACCGCCACTATGGCCCCGGGCTTTGCTACAGCCTCGGAATTATTTCCTATCTCGTAGCCCCTGTTGTCTTTTAACGAGGCGATAACGACCTTCCCTTTTTCAACCTTTATCCGGTCGCCTTCCTTCACCGCATAGAGAAGATGTTCCCCTCTTTTAAGGACGATCTTCCTGCCTTCTGTATTCGTGAGCTGGGCTGCTCCCTGAATGTCGAATATATAGCCCGGCCTGAACGGCGGCATATACATCGCCCGCAATGCACAACGCCCATAAAAATGCAGCACATCAGCATGATCGATGACCGGTTTTTTCATGTTTTTCCTCCCTGAGGAAATGAATGTTCAAATATTAAATCACACCACTTTTACTCTACGGTGTAAAGAGAAATGGGGTGATCGATCCCTTTGACAGTGAAATGCCCGACCTCTTCCAGGGTATGCCTTCACCTGCCGCCCACCGTGCATCATCGCTTACGAGAATAGAGGCTCCGGCCTCCTCTGGTAAGGCCTTCTATGCGCGACGCGATGTTGACGTGTTCGCCGATGATCGTGAAATCCATTTTCTGCTCCGAACCGATATTCCCGAGGATAACCTCTCCGTAATGTATACCGATCCCGATCCCGACCTCCCAGTCTCCGATGAATTTCTCAAACCTTTTCTCCTCGGTTGATGCGTCCGGTCTCGCTTATTATTTCACGGGCAGCAGTAATTGCATCCCCCACCGGGTTCTGCCCTGTCATAAAAAAAGCCAGTATGCCGTCACCGATAAACTTATTGACGAAACCGGCATTCCTCTGGATGATCCCTGTCAGTTCGCCAAAGAAGAAATTTAAGAAATTGCACCATTTCACGGGCGGTCCTTGTGGTGGAAAGCCGCGTAAAATTGCGGATGTCCAGGAAAACAATACATATCCTGCGGGCATCGCCGGTCAAAAGCGCCTCACTGTCCATTTCAACGAGCTGGTCAAGGACCCGCTGGTCGATGTAGTATCCGAAGACCTTCTGCACCTTTCTTCGCATTTTTTCTTCGACGAAATACCGGTATGGATAGACCGCGACCGCGATGACGGGCGGGGCGGCGAGACTGGGGAAAAAGATGGAAATAGTACCCGTACGAGAACAGGATAAGATTGGCGATAAAGAACAGCCGCGATCATTGCTATCAAGGCGAAGGAAGCATTGAGGGGCTTCAGGTACGTTATTGCGGCATATGCGGCGGCGGCCAGGCATATGAGGATAATGATATTTAGGAAAAGGGGCGCTTCCATTGACCGTCGTACCGGTAAGCATTGTCTCAAGTATCAGGCCGTGGATCAACGGGCCCGCCATCTTGCCGCCTTTTTGCCGGGGCTCATTCTTCCGGCCTTGTGGATATCCCGGGGAAATATCGCGCTGCAAGCGGTGTTGCGTGGACGTCTTCATACCCGCTGATATACCCGAGGATGACCGTTTTCCCGGCAAATGACTGTTTATCGATCTTTCCCGACATCACGTCATCGAGGCGATAGAAAGGGATCGTGCCCGCCATGCGGTAATTGACGAAGACCGTGTTCCCGTTATACGGCCTTCCGGTTGACAGCTGATACAGGGCCGATGAGAAAGACGGTCTCGCTCGAGGCATGAAAGACCTGTTTCCGGATGACCCCATCATTGCGTATCGAATCCGCCGTCTGTAAGCGAGGCATCCGCTATTGTCATATTCTTGATAAAAGGGCTGACCCCGTAAAAGAACGGAACAAGGTCGCCATGGACTACCTGTACGATCTTTACGCGCTCACTGACATCGATTATAGGCTCGAGGGCAGACCGGTCGAGCCTCTCGCCAATCTCTTCCATGGTCCGGTCTATGCTGTCGTCAGCCCCCGTCTTTTCCCCCGGCCAGAAATATCCTCGTCGCATTCCTTAATTTTTCGCTCTGCTTGTGGACGAGGATCACGTCCAGCCCGACAGTTTTGACCTTATATTCGTCCATGCGCCTTAAAAACCGGCCTATATCGTCGTATATAAAAAGGAGAGGTTTTTCCCGGATTATCGATCGCTCATCGATGCCAACGATTACCGTTTTCCCGCTCGTCTCATGCCGCTGTCCAGCTTGAGCCGGTCGGAAAGCCGGACCCGTGCATCATAAGCCTTGCGTTCGAAGATGCCCTGGAACCCTGTGGGATAGGCCGCGGCACATACGGCTATCGCAGCGATGGCAATAAAAAGGGTTATGATATTATGCCTTTGATATTTGCGCACCTGGTTTCCTTAATTTGTCCCTATTATACATCACCGGCACATAAGGTACGATCTTTTTCGCATGAGGTCCCATTGTGCAGAAAATGCCGTAAAATCGCTAATATGCGAAATGTCGGGCAGGTTATTTCCGGCTTTACTATCTTCCATGGCGGGCCCGGTTGTGCTAGAATATTGAAAATTACCGGTGGAGGGCTCCTTGAAGCATAACAATATTCTCTGTATAGGCGCCGGCTATGTCGGCGGGCCGACAATGGCCATGATAGCGTACAAATGTCCGCAGTACAAAGTGACGGTTGTCGACATAAACCATGAGAAGAATTGCGCGCTGGAACTCGGACGACCTGCCCGTGTATGAACCGGGGCTTGACGAGATCATCCGGGCAACACGGGGAAAGAATCTTTTCTTTGAAACCGACATCGCATAAAGGCATCAGAGAATCCGGGATCATATTTGTCGGAGTAAACACCCCAACCAAGACGTTCGGGGCAGGAGCAGGCAAAGCGGCCGATCTCCAGTACTGGGAAAAAACGGCACGGCAGATACGCGAGGCATCCGAGTCGCCGAAGATCGTCGTCGAAAAATGCACCATACCCGTCAAAACAGCGCTGGCGATGGAAAGGATCCTGACATCCAAGGACGGCGACATACGTTTCGATGTTCTCTCAAACCCCGAATTTCTCGCGGAAGGTACGGCAATACGCGACCTTGAATTTCCCGACCGAGTGCTGATAGGCTCCCGGGAAACACCGAATGGAATAGAGGCGCGCAAGGCCGTTGTCGATATTTATCTCAACTGGGTGCCGCGCGAAAAGATCATCGAAAGCAATATCTGGAGCAGCGAGCTGTCAAAACTTGTCGCAAATGCCTTCCTTGCGCAGAGGATATCCTCGATCAACGCAATATCGGCGCTGTGTGAAAAAACCGAGGCCGATATTGCCGAAGTGTCCCGGGCCATCGGGCTCGACAGCCGGCTCGGCAGTAAGTTCCTCAATGCCAGCGTGGGTTTCGGCGGATCCTGCTTTAAGAAGGACATACTGAACCTCGCCTATATATGCCGCACGTACGGACTCGAAGACGTTGCCGATTACTGGGAAAGTGTCGTAGATATCAATGAATATCAGAAAGAACGGTTCATACTCGGTATCCTTAATGCGATGTTCAATACGATCGCCGGCAAAAGGATATGCCTCTTTGGCTTTGCATTTAAAGCGGATACGGGCGATACGCGCGAGACGCCGGCACACACTATCGCAAGGCGGCTCTGCGAGGAAAGAGCGGATCTTATTATCACAGACCCTAAGGCGATCGACAATGCAAAGATCGACCTTGAGGATGTAGAGGGGATAACCTACGAGCCCGACCCTTATAAAGCAGCGCGCGGCTGCGACGCGATCGCCGTCATGACAGAATGGAAGATATACACCGAACTGGATTATCAACGCATCTACGATTCAATGGCAAAACCGGCATTTATCTTCGATGGCCGGAACATCCTCGATCATAAGCGCCTCCATCAGATGGGCTTTAATGTGTATCCCGATAGGTAAACCTCCGCTGGTACATTTTTAGGGTTCTACGTTCTGGGTTCTATGTTCTACGTTAAAACCTGACATTTAAAACAGGTAGTTTATCTGCACCGCCACATTGTGGACTGAATTATTTTCCACCTACTGGATATCGTTATCCCGGCGCCGGATGACAGCGGCGGTACGACCATTTATTGTCCATCAAATAATTCCCCATCCACCATCGTAAGCTTTCGGTCGCCTACGGCGCCTATTTCGGGGTCGTGCGTGACGAGGATCAGGGTTGCGGAGAGTTTTTTCTGGATGGTCAGGATCTGGTGAAGTACCTCTCGGCCTGTCTTTCGGTCGAGGTTCCCCGTTGGTTCGTCGGCGAGTATCACGCTGGGTTCGTTGATGAGTGCCCGGGCTATGGCGACCCTCTGCTGCTCGCCGCCCGATAATTCCCCCGGCTTGTGGCTGCGCCTGTGCGTAAGCTCCACGGTCTCGAGGAAGCCTTGGCCTTTGCTGCGCGCCTCGTCGGGCTTCACCCGCCGGATCAAAAGCGGCATCATGATGTTCTCGATGACGTTGAAATCCTGGAGCAGGTGATAGAACTGGAAAATGAAGCCGACCCGTTCGTTGCGGAACCGGCTTTGTTCGTCCTCGTTGAACTTCATTATGTCCTTGCCCTCGAAAAGGACGGTACCTTCCGTCGGTCTGTCGAGGGTCCCGATGATATGGAGGAATGTGCTCTTTCCCGCACCGGAAGGCCCCATTATGGTGATGAAGCTCCCTTGTCGGCGCGTCGAGATCTATCCCTTTCAGGACCTCGATGCGACGTCGTCTTTCTGAAAGCTCTTTTTGATCCCGGACGCCTCAATGATGTGATCACTCATAGCGCAGGGTCTCCACGGGGTCGATCTTCGCGGCCTTATAGGAAGGATATATGGTCGAGAGCACGCATATCACCATTGTCACCAGGGCGATAAGCATGACGTCGATGATGCTGATCTTCACCGGCAGGGTCGTTATGTAGTAGACGTCCTCGGGAGCTTGATAAGCCCTGTGCTCTTGATTATCCAGCACAGGAAATACCCGGTAAGAGACCCGAAAAAGGCGCCGACCACGCCGATCGTCATCCCTTCCATCATGAAGATCTTCATGATGCTCCGCTTTCTGGCCCCGATGGATTTCAGTATCGCGATATCTTTCTTCTTCTCCATGACCGTCATGATGAGCGAGCTGATTATGTTGAAGCTCGCCACGAGGATGATAAGGGCCAGGATGATGAACATCGCCAGTTTCTCGAGCTTGAGGGCGGAGAAAAGGTTCCGGTTCATCTCCATCCAGGTCTTCGCGAAATAATCGCGGCCCGAGCGCCTTGAGGATCGTCCATTTCATATCCGCGGCCTGATACTCATCGTTAAGCTTCACCTCTATGCCCGTGGCCCCGATGCCCATTGCCGACTCGATATCGGCAAGGGGCATGACGACCAGGGTATTGTCGATCTCGTACATTCCCGTCTCGAAAATACCGCCGACCGCGCCCGCACGGTCTCGGGCATCGACCCCATCGGGGAGAAACCGCCGAAGGGCACCATGATGGTGAAGCTGTCGCCGATAAAAAGCCCCAGGTGCTTTGCGAGCTCCTTCCCTATGAGGACGCTTCCCTTTTTCTTCAGGGAATCGACGGAGCCTTCCTTTACAAGCTTCGTCAGATATTGCGCGTCCTGCGGGCTGATGCCCTTTTATCGCTACCCCCGACAATTGCTTGCCGCTCTGGACCATGGCCTGAAATGCGAGTGAAGGGAAATGCCCGGGTACACTCCGTGTATCCTCTTGATCTGTTCAACGACCTCATCGGGGTTGCGCATGTCGCCGTCGACATCCATGACCAGGATGTGGGGGTTTATGCCGAGGATGCGGTCCCTGATCTCGTCCTGGAAACCTGTCATGACCGCGATGACGACGATGATGGCCATCACGCCGATGGCGATGCCCGACGACGGATATCCAGGTGGTGAAGGAGATGAAGGCCTCCTTCCGCTTGGACCTCAGATACCGGAATCCTATTATGGTTTCGTAATCCATAGGAATTAATGTCTTACCATATGCGGTCCGGCCAGCAATAACCGCTTGCATTACCGGCTGTCCTGTTGATTACGGACGCAAAAGCGGGAAGAGGATGACTTCCCTGATCGATGGGCTGTCGGTGAGCAGCATCGTCAGCCGGTCTATGCCGATGCCCTCGCCCGGCCGTGGGCGGCAGGCCGTACTCGAGGGCTGTTATGTAGTCCTCGTCCATGGCGGCACCTTCTTCTTTTTCCTTGATCTGCTTCGAGAAGCGCGCCTGCTGGTCTTCCGGGTCATTGAGCTCATTGAAGCCGTTCGCGATCTCCATGCCCGCAATATAAAGCTCGAACCGCTCGGTCATCTCCGGGTTCTCCTTGTTCCTCTTCGCGAGCGGCGACACCTCGATCGGGATACTGGGTGATGAATGTCGGCTGGATGAGCTTCTTCTCGCAGAGCTTCTCGAACATCTTCGTGATCAGTTTGCCCCTGCGATTCCTTCTCGGCCCCCTCGATCTCCAGGTCCTTCGCCATAGTGCTTCAAGCCTGTCGGGATCATCGAGCACGGTCAGGTCAAAGCCTGCCGAACTCCGCCAGCGCCTCCTCCATGGTGATCTTTCTCCATGGCGGCGTAAAATCGATCTCCTGTTCGCTGTAGGTAATCGATATAGCGTCCCGAAAAGCTCCTTCACCAGCGACGATACCATCTCCTCGGTGAGGTCCATCAGGTCCTCGTATGTCGCATATGCCTGGTAGTACTCGAGCATGGTGAATTCCGGGTTATGGCGCACCGATATGCCCTCGTTGCGGAAATTCCTGTTGATCTCGAAAACCCTCTCGAGACCGCCGACGATCGAGCCGCTTCAGATAAAGCTCGGGGGCTATCCGGAGATAGAGGTCCATGCCCAGGGCGTTGTGGTGCGTCATGAAAGGCTTGGCCGTCGGCCCCGCCGGGGATGACCTGCATCATCGGCGTCTCCACCTCGATAAAATCCCGTCTCGACAAAATAACGCCGGATATAATCGATGATCCTCGCCCGTGTCGTAAAGACATCCCGTACCTTCTCGATTGACGATGAGGTCGAGATAACGCTTGCGGTACCGCTCTTCCACATCCTTGAGGCCGTGCCATTTCTCGGGAAGGGGCCGCAAGGATTTGGTGAGGAGCTTCATCGTGTCGGCGAGGACGGTCAGTTCGCCCGTCTTCGTCTTGAAGACCTTCCCTTCGAGGCCGACGATGTCGCCGATGTCGAACTTCTTGAAAATCTCGTATGCCGGGCTCTTCAGGATGTCCTTTCGGACATATGCCTGGGTCTTCCCTTTTCTGTCCTGAATGTGGATGAAAGCGCTCTTGCCGAAATCCCTGAATGCCATGATGCGGCCCGCAATGGCGACCCGCTCCTCGCTCTTTTCCAGTTCCTCGGCGTCAAGCCTCCGAACCGTCTTCGACCTCCTGTGTCGTGATATATGGCCCGCGGTCCTGCGGGTATGTTTCGATACCCTGTTCTTTCAGGTATTTTTCTTTTTCCTTGCGCACGGCATACAGTTCGTTTATGGGTTCCATCTTTTCCTCAATTTTTGGCGATATATTTCTATACTTCCACTACGACATCATAATCAAGTGTTTTCAAGACCTTCGCGTCACATATATCGCCTGCGCGGCATTCCCCTTTATAAATGCGATGCCGTCGATATCCGGCGCCTGAGGAGCATCCGGCCGGTCTTGGGTCTTCGGCATCATTTTCCACGATTATCTTGACCGTCTCCCTTTAAGCCGGGAGAGCCTTGCGCGCGATATTTCCTTCTGGGTCTCCATCAGCCGGATATACCGCTCTTCTTTGACCTTTTTCGTGACCTGTCCTTTAAGTTTATATGCCGGCGTGCCTTTTTCCCGCGCATACCTGAATGCACCGAGCATATCGAATTGATGATCTCCCAAGAAAAGACAGGAGGTCTTCAAACTCTTCATCCGTCTCCGTGGGAAAGCCCACGATGATCGATGTTCTCAAGCACCGCATGCGGGCATGCTCTCGCGCATCATCGTCAGGATTCTCTCGCAGGTATGCCTTTGTGTGCCCTCTGCCCATGAGCGACAGGATCCGGTCCTCGGAATGCTGGATGGGGACGTCAAGATAGGGGATTATCCGCGGATCGCTACTCATGATATCGATAAGCTTCGCGGGTAATTCCCTTCGGATGCATGTAAAGAAGTCTCAGATAAAAATCGCCCGGCTCATCAAGCAATGACCTGACAAGCCCGGTAAGCGTCTCGTTCCGGCCGCTGTCCATCCCGTAGGAGGTGATATCCTGGCCGATGATGTTTATTTCGCGGTAGCCCCTCTCAAGGAGCCACCGGAACTCCCGCACGACATCTTCGGCCGGCCTGCTTGTGAGGCCTCCCCTGATGGACGGTATCGTGCAGTAATGGCAGCGATTGTTGCACCCTTCCTGTATCTTGAGATAGCTGCTCGGGCGAGGCGTCAGGACCCGCCGGGGAAACGTTTCCGAAAAAATGCCCTCACGGTGGTGAAAGCCCGGGATGATCGATGATCGCGTCGATGTCCGCATAACAGTCCCTCCCGATGAAGGAAAAGACCTCGGGAAGAAGGTCGACGAGTTCCTCGCGATACCGCTCGACAAGGCATCCCGTGACAATGATCTTTTTTCTGCCTTCTTTTGCCGCCTCGAGGATGGTCTCGATCGGACTCCCGGGCAGCCTCGGCAATGAATGCACAGGTGTTTATTATGACGGTGTCCCCGTCATCACCCTGTGCATGCCCCGCGGCACACAGCTTCTGGCAGATGTATTCCGATTCTACGAGGTTTTTCGGGCACCCGAGGCTAATCATCTTAAATTTCATAAACAGCGCATTTCTCCTTGCATCTTTCGTTCGCTTCCCCGTGCACCCCGCACAGATGCCGACGCCGTGGCAGAGAAAAAAATCATATTTGAGCGGATCGGACGGGCTGTATCTTTTCAAAGCCTCGGTTACCTCGCGTGCCGCGCGGAAGGAAGGCGTATTGCCGGTGATCCAGCCGCGGCATTTTCCTATCTTGTAAATATGCGTGTCGAGCGGCATGATGAGATCGGCGGGATCGATAAAATCCCAGATGCCGAGGTCGATCGCATCTTTTCTCACCATCCAGCGAAGGTACATGTTCCATCGTTTCTGCGCCCCGCTGAACCGGCCTTCGGGAAAGAAGAACAAGCAGCCTGTCCGTATCGGGCAGGTACCTCTCCCGGATACGCCATATCGCCTCCTGCGTGTTCCCGTCATAGAAGCGAACGGAACATGGCCCCGAGCGTACCGTGTTCTTTCAGATCCTCTTAAGCACTCAAAGAGCATGACAATGTCATCGGTCCTTGTGAAAGCGATAATAGAGGTCATTAAGGCCTTCCCATTGCCCGTCTTCGATAAACGGACGGGGCCGTCCTTCATTAAGCCGAAAAGCCTCTCCAGAAAACCCATGAAGACAGTTCGATCTTCCCGTAGGCAAACTGCGCGGCGATAAAACCCGCTATCTCACGGTCAGCATCGTTCGCGGAAACGGTGAACGAATGATACCGGGTCCTGCTAAGAATACAGGACCGTATTTTTGCTATCTTTCGTAAATTATATCGAGATGTGCTACCGTGATCACCTTGTCGAGATTTGCCGCTCGGGCAGAAAACGACAACAATTTACATCAAAATGCCGTTTTTTCAAATAATGCCCGTGCACTTCCCCGGCATATGGTATTATTACCCATATTTTATCCCTATTAAATCATCGATGACATCCGGGCGTTTCATGGTAGATTCAGTGTGTATCTTTGGGGTAGGTTGAATGGCAAAAAAGAAATGTCCTCTTTGCGGAAAAGAAGCGAATATCATCCCGTTCGGGAACAGGTTCATTGCGGTATGCTGCAACCAGATCATCTATGTCGGGCATGAACCGCCTCGTCGGGACAAGGATCCGGATATTGTCCGGCGAAGATCCAGCCGTCCAGCTGGACTATTCAGTCCAATCCCCGATAAAGGACAGAGATATCAGCGGCATTACAAGGTCACAGACCCTTGTGGCCCCGCTTGTTACGCATACTGGTACAACCCGTAGGACGTTCGACCTGAGATATGCACCCGGACATATGCGGGCGTGCAGACACGTCGCTTTATTTCGCTCTGCGCATATGCTTCAGAGCGAATATACCCCGTAACCCGCTGATCACGCCTACGTTGCCGTCATGACCGGCACGGCGACGACCGTCAGCGTCGATACCGCCTTGCAATATGCACGGCCCGCAGAAACTTTTCGGTCTTCTTCTTCTGTCTCATCATTTTTCACGCTCCACATACTATTCTTATTCTTTTTCGTCATAGTCATCCCTTTGAAGATCCGGATAGGCAATTCCCGGCATTGTTCCCGGGTCAGAGGCATTATTCCACGATGCACACCGCAAGGCCCGCGCCCTTATGGAGGATATCCGCCGACAGGCTGCCGGCAAGGTGGGGATGCCTCCGCGCCGCCCCAGTACAAGCGTCCGGTACTTGCCCGACCTCGCTTCTTCGAGGACCGCCTCGGCCACGCTTGTGACATCGCTTTTCATTTTCCCTTCAACCTGCCTCGACTCAAAATGATAATTATCTGTCACATCTTTTGCCGGCCTTTTCGAAATGCGGCTCCATGACCTTCTTCTGGTTCTCGAACCATTTATCGATAACTCCCTGCCGGTCCTGTTTTTCCTGTGGTGTCAATATATGTCCGTCATCCCAGAATTGAGGCGGTACACTGGGCACGACATAGAACAGGGTTATCATCATATCGGTAAGTCCCGAAAATTGGACCCCCACATATCGACCGCCTTGAAAGCGCTTGCGGAACCGTCAAAGGCAACCAATATGTCCCTGTTATCCATGATCCCCTCCCTTAAGAGAATATCTCTATAATAATCTTAGCAGTGAGTTCCAAATAAACAAGCGGGAAGATACGACGGAGGAAGATACATGGTCTTATAAAGCGGGACGGTCGTCGCTTGAGGAAAGTGCCCTTTCACCGTATTTTCAGTTTAATTTAAGGGAGGTAAACACCCGTGCCTATAAAATAATCCGTCCCGGGGATAGGTTCGACGTAACCCAGTTTCGGTATTTGTTCTTTTGTCCCGGGTTTGACCCAGTAGAAATCGACAAACCCTCCGCCTTTTTTAGCGGCCTCGAGGAGTGCCTGAAGGACCAGTTTTCCCTTGCGTCCTTGTAATCCCAGAGGTTCTTGCCCTGAAGGTCCTTCTGTACCGCATGGGCAATATTGACGCATTTTGAATCATAAACGTAAAAATAACCGGAATTATCCGGGAAAAAACGCACGGGACCGATAAATGACCGGATAAGATTGATACGGTCCTCTTCATTCCTGGCATTGGCAAGGGCACTGCCGAGGCCGGCCGCGAAACTATGCGTCATAACCCTTGCGAGCTCCTTGTGCTGATCGACCGGGGCCTCCTTTGCCCTCGTGCCTGCCTTGAACGGGAATAACGAAGCTCACGAGCATGCATGAGGCCGAAGGATAATCACGAACATTGTGAAGAAGCCGCGGTTACGGGGCTATAAACATAGACATAACCTCCTGAATAGATTTTGATACCCGTGGGGTAAATCATATTTTATATAACATCGCAGGCGCCCGGCGTAAACATTTATTCTACCTGTTATCAAATAAGGAAGCCCGGGACCGGGACTCCACTACCTTTGTCCCGGGAAGTTTTTTCGCCTGAAACTCTAAACTTGAAACTTGAAACCTTATTTATTGCCGGCTGTACGCGTTTGGTTCCGCCATCCTGCCCATGAAAAGAATCGGCGCCCGTTTCGTTGTCGCGGATCATGAAAAAGAAAGGATGGTCGGCACGGAATACCGTCTCCCGGGGGGCATTGACTTGGTCACCATTTCAACAGCTGTAGCGGCAGCGGCCTCCGTCCCTTCCTCGTTGACCTCGACAAATGCCCTGTGTTTTATCTGCCCGATCCAGAGGTCTCCCTTGCGCCATCCCATGCCCGTGAAATCGGCCCGGGCGAAAATGCATCCGTCATTCCCATCTTCTGGAATGGCCCGCCGAGATCATATTCGGTTTCCATCTTGAATTTCGGAAAATAGACGGAGACCTTGCTGTTCGGGCTGCTTGTCCAGTTTCGCGAGCAGTTCTTTGATATGGTCCGCCTTCAATGTTTCCTCGAACCCCGCAAGGCCCCGCCGCCGGGGAAGGATAACGACCATCGAAAGCCACTTGCCCTTGTAAGGCAGTGAAATGACCTGATGCCGTCCTGTTCGAGCAATTTGTAATTGTCTTTGCGATGCATGAGCGGGATTTGACCTGTGTGTCGGCCGCTGTGGAATGTATCTTCCCGGGTGCTGCTTCTTGTCGAATTGCGCATCCCAGGCACCTTTGAAATATATCGCGTTCAGGATAACGCAGACGGAGTTGGCGGAAAGCTGGTCGAGGATGCTATCGGGATCTTGCCCTCGGTCTTCCGCTTTACCCACGCGTTGATGGCGCCGAGGTCCCCCCTGAAGATCTCGGCATTGTAATATGTCCTCACTATTTTCTGGTAGGTTTCGCTTACCTTGCCCCCTGTAAGGACAAGCGCATTCGCAATAGTGAGCTTCTGGTCCGACTTTTCAGCAGCCATGACCAGCTTCTGATCGAGGCTCCGATAAGCGGAATTGAGCCCCGACTGCTCCAGCTGAAAATGAAGGGTCTCCTTCATTTGTGCCGCCGTATCCTCGCGGGCGCCCGCATACGTCATTGCAAGCGCAGTGGAAATGCTTGAGCGGCGAGAAGAAAAGGTTTCCCTGTTCTTTGCCCGAGTTCCCGGTAAAGGTCCACGGCCAGCTCGGTACTCCCCTGCGCAACGCTTTTGTGGGACGCTGCCGCGACCGCGCCCGCTCCTCCCGGAAAGGAAAAGCCGAGCACAGCGACCATGATCAGTACGGCAATACGACATACAACCGTTTCATTTTTTCTCTCCTTTTGGCTTTTTTTTCATCGATCCAGCATCTTTAAGACAATCGAGGGGCGGAAAAGTTCCCTTCCGGGCCTTAAGCGTCAAATCCCGCGAATCGAGCGCGGGCGGTCCCGTCCCTTTCAATCAATGCTGCGCCATGTTTTTTCGTTCGGAATTGTATACTTGCCTGGCAAAAGGCGCTTCGACGGTATACGTGAGAGAATACCTGTTTCCCGATTCCACGCGGTCCCTGCGATACCGGAAATTCCCGGATGTCCACGTGTAACGCGCGGCCGGGACCTTCGGCAGATATGCGGGGACAAGGCCCGTTCAAGGATTCCGGATATGCCCCGTTCTTCTTCAGGTACTCGTCGCAGGCTGCGATTATAACAGCCGCATTTCTTTCCGATACACCGTTATTTACAGCTCTTCGGCCCCGAGGACCATCGCAAATGCCGCGAGGTAGATCATAACCTGGAAAAGCCGTTGTTTCTTCGTATATAAGCCGCGCTTTCCTGCCAACACCCAGACGATCGCCGAGATTGTGGCAAAAAAGGCAAAACTGAATGAGTCCATCAGTAAAGCCGCCGATCAGAAATAGTATAGCCGCCATAATAACATGGCCGTACAGGGGGAGAGGCCTTTTTTCCCGGGAGCCCTTGCGGTCCCGGAAGACCATGAAAAGGATCACGATAACAGGTATGATAAGCGGGAACAAGCATCCGATCAATACCCAGGTAACCACGCTTCGCCCGCCCTTTTTTGCCCGGATCCCGAGACCAGTCGCATTGAGGGCCAATGCTAGTGCTATCATGTATCCGTACAATCCCTCGTCGAAGATAATAAAGACGATAAGCGCCTGGCCCAGAATGACCAGGAAGATGTCGATATACCCTGCCATTGTTGTGGTTTTTGGGGAATTATTTTCTTCCATGAAAATAAGACTCCATTGCGTATTTAATGGGTTGAAGCGGCGGACTTGAGATTCTTCACCGCGCACTTCTCGCACCGGAAGGAACTATCGCCGCTCTTGTTCCATCTCGCAGCATTTTTCGCCCTGCATCCGGTAGCATTTGCCGACATGGCCGCAGTCGGCGCAAACCCCGCGGGGTTTTATCTCCCAGGGGATAGGCACGGCCCCTGTCGTGAAAATGAGCTTGTCCACAAAATAGACCATTGCACCCATCATGGCCTGGCTGATGATCATGGCGAGATAGACATTCTCAATCCCGAATATCTCTTTGACCTTGTTGAAAAAGAGCGCACCCGGTATCGCAAGCACGGTCCAGCGCAGTATATAAAGGATATATTTGACCATCGTGCGGCCTCCTGACACAAATATAATGCAATTATAGGCGTTCTCTGACGATATCAGATATCCCGGAATAAGTGCAATATCTTTAAAGAGGCGCCGGCGTAATCCGGATGAGGCGTGGAAAAACAGGGCCAAAGGTGTTAATCTATTAGCAAATACAGGCAGGTACGATAACATATGGACATTCGTGATATGCGGGTCTTGCTTCACATCTGCTGCGCCCCGTGCAGTGTATATACGATCAAAGAATTTCGCGGGGAAGGAGCGGACCTTTCCGGATATTTTTACAACCCCAATATCCATCCGTACACCGAATTTTCGAAGAGGCTCGAGACGCTTAAGGAATACGCGAAAATAATGCTGCTGCCGCTTGATGTGGACGCGGCATATGATCTCGAACCATTTCTTTCGGGCGCGCTCGCGCTCGGCAAGGACCGGTGTCTTTTCTGCTACCGGATGCGCCTTGAAAAAACGTTTCAAAAAGCGGCACGGGACAATTTTGACGGGGTATCGACCACCCTTCTTTACAGCAGGCATCAGCGCCACGATGATATAAGGACGATCGGCGAGCGAACTCTCCAGGACATACGGTGTCCCTTTCCTGTATCGCGATCTGAGGAAAGGCTGGCAGGAAGGTATCGACGAATCAAAGAAGCTCAACATGTACCGCCAGCAGTATTGCGGGTGCATATTCAGCGAAAAGGAGCGCTACGGCGGGAAATGATGCCGTCCATCGGAAAGATGCTGGTCGTGATCGGGATTGTCCTCATCGTCCTCGGCCTCGCCTCCATGTACGGGCCCAAGATCCCCTGGCTCGGGAAGCTTCCCGGGGACATCTCGATCAAGAAGGACAATTTCACGTTTTATTTTCCTATAGCGACCAGTATCATTATCAGCATTATACTCTCGATCCTTTTCTCGATATTCAGGAAATAAGGGGCCCTGCATGGACATAGCAGCCAAAAAAAGCCGTCGTTCTCTTGAGCGGCGGCCTTGATTCTTCGACAACGCTCGCCATCGCGAAGAGCGAAGGATATGAACTGTACGCCTTGAGCTTCCGCTACGGCCAGAGGCATGCGAGGGAGGTCGAGGCGGCGGCCGGGATCGCCCGGTCAATCGGGCGTAAAGAAGCATGTCATTCTTGATATCGACCTGCGCAGCTTCGGTGCCTCGGCCCTGACCGACAATATCGATGTGCCCAAAGGAAAGGACGCGTCGGAAATATCAAAGGATATCCCTGTTACATACGTCCCGGCAAGGAACACGATATTTCTGTCATTTGCACTTGCCTTTGCGGAATCGATCCACGCACGGGACATTTTCATAGGTGTCAATGCCATAGACTACAGCGGCTACCCCGACTGCAGGCCGGAATTTATCGCAGCCTTCGAACGGCTCGCCAATCTCGCGACAAAAGCCGGGGTAGAAGGACGGTCGTTTACGATCCATGCACCGCTCATTTCCATGACGAAATCCCAGATAATCAAAACAGGAATATCCCTCGGGGTTGATTATTCCCTGACAACGACATGCTATGACCCGTCGAAAGGAGGAAAAGCGTGCGGGTCATGCGAGGCGTGCCTTCTTCGCCTTCAGGGATTTCGCGAGGCAGGGCTGAAAGACCCCGTTGAATACGCATAGGTGAGATACTTTCTATGATGCATACCGCATAAAAGAGATATTTTACTCGCTTCAGGGTGAGGGAATAAACACCGGGAGACCGGCTGTATTCGTGAGGTTCTCCGGCTGCAACCTTTCGTGCCCGTTTTGCGATACCGATTTTACAGGGACTGACGGCCCGGGCGGAGGCGAATATGAGAGCGCTTCCGATATTGTCTCCGCCAATGCGGGCCTGCCTGCCTTCCTGAAACCTGATGATGCAACCCGCTTCGCCGTTATAACGGGGGCGAGCCGGCGCTCCAGGCGGACGCGGAGCTCATCCGGGAACTCCATGCTGACAGCTGGGAGATCGCCATCGAGACAAACGGGACACTTGCCGATACCCCCCGGTATCGACTGGATAACGGTAAGCCCGAAAGCGGGATCAGGCTGTGTTGTCACGAAAGGCAACGAATTGAAGCTTCTGTATCCCCAGAAGGGCGTTGATCCCTCGTCTCTTCGAAGCATCTCGTTTCGATCATCTCATCATCCAGCCGATCGATGAGGCGGCCGGATCGGAAAATCTGCGGGATGCCATCGGTTACTGCCTTGCACACCCCCGTTGGCGCCTCGGCATCCAGCTCCACAAAATCCTCGGAATAAAATAGAGGATAGGTTACGGGTTATAGGTGACGGGTAATGGGGAAAACGCGCTGCCTGATTATTTGCCTGTTTTTTTCTTTTCCCATGACGCCATAACCCCTAACCTATAACCTGTTTTCTTATTGACATTAAAGGCTATTATGGCTTATATCAAATTGCAAGGCGGTGTAGCTCAGGTGGTCAGAGCATGCGGCTCATATCCGCAGTGTCCGGAGTTCAAATCTCTGCACCGCCATTTTTCTTTCACTTCGGGGGGAACACATCGTATGAAATATGTCGCGGGAACATTCGGCAGGACATCGTGCTTTCTTGTTTTTCATGGTCGGGATCATTCTACCCCTTGTTCTCGGCATGACGGCTCATGCCGCGCCGGAAAAAAAGCAAAAACCGTCCCGCAGAAAGAAGCCGGGGTCATTAACGATTCGAACCTGCAGGCAAACCAGAAGAAGGTCGATGAGCTTCTCAAGAAGAACGAATACGACGCATCCCTGAGGATATCGCTCAAGATACACGAATATACGAAAGAAGTCCTTACAACCGTGAAGTTCATCAAGGGGCAGTATGAAAAGGCTGTCAACGATCCCGCTATCGCAACCAAAGACAAGGAGCAGCTCTATCTCAAGCTGAAGAGCCTTAACGATCTCATCCCGCGCTATACGGCGGCATATG
The DNA here is from genome assembly GCA_963823725.1 of uncultured delta proteobacterium. Lineage (GTDB taxonomy): Bacteria > Desulfobacterota > Syntrophorhabdia > Syntrophorhabdales > Syntrophorhabdaceae > Delta-02. The sequence continues at coordinate 10,411 of CAWGMJ010000010.1, read as the reverse complement.
AGTCAAGCCTTTACTATCTCGGCTATATCTACGCCAAGCGCCATGAATCCGAACGCGCACGCAAATATTTAAGTGAATACCTCCAGACCGTCCCTTTTTCGGCAAGCGCGAATTCAAAATGGATGAAAGCCAAAACCTTCCTTCTTGAGCTATACAGCCTTGAAGGCGAATTCTAAAGTGCAAACCCGAAAAGCCCTTGTACAATCTATAATCAATGATCTCGGCATCGCACACAACATTAATAATGTCGTCATAGAAGGTACTGATTCCCCCTGGCTTGAAAAGGCGCTGATCAAGCGAAAGAAGGGTCGCTCGATGTAAAGACCTTTCATCTGGACGGACGACGCCTTTCTTTACGGCCGCATCTACCGCATCTTTCTTTATATCGCCGATGTCCTCGACCCCGCATTCCTGTATGACCCGCGCATGACACCCGGACGAAGAGAAGGAGCCTGCCATCAGGGACCGTTATAACCAGATCTGGAGCCTTTATGTCGACAGCAGGATGGAGCGCCTCGGAATTGAGAGCTTTTTTGACAGGAGACTGCAGGAAAAATCTGTTCATCGACCTCGAATCGGGCCTTGGGTGGACGGATGCCGGGGATATATTCGACAGGCTCTGGTCCCGGCCATCCTTTACATACCCCGAGATCGTCGACCTGAGCTATCACCTGGAGGAAAGGCTTCTTAACCCGACAGAAACCACAGGTCCCGTGCATGGAGCAGAATATTGCACACCTCCTGCACCACCCCTCGGTAGGAAAGCACCTTGACCGGCTGAATTCCCCGAAACTATGGGAAATATTGAATGACCTTTTGAGTTTCTCGGCATATTCATGCAGGGACGGCGTAATAATCCCCTGCCATTACGGGATCGTTTTTCTTTATCAGCAACAAGGTGTTTTTTGAATTGATCCCATCGGACCGAAAGACGGTCATTTTAACCATGCTCGATCCCCGGTCGGAAAGATACGATACATTTGAGATAACCGAGGATTCAAATACCGAGGATATCCAGAAAAATATCAAGGACCGTTATTCTGTGTTGTCCATGCATGCCCAGAATTAGATGCCGGTTGCTTCAGGCGTCCCTGCGGAGCCGCTGCAACGCAAAACCGAATGTATATTCATAAAGGTGGAGGCCCTTGCTTACGGCGGTGATCGTACCGTCCTCGACGCCGATCTCCTGGCACATATATTCCTTGAGAAGCTGAATGGCCGCGAGATTCGATGGGAAACCCGGCCCAGAGGTCCCAGCTCCGGAAATACAGGACGAAATGGAGTTTTCCGTCCGTCACCCGGGTATCGATGAGCCTCAGGCACGGAGGGTCTTCGATCGTTATATCGGATGGCATGCCGATCTCCATGATCGCCTGGTTCGTCCCGAAATTCCCCTTTTTATAAATATCGATGACCTCTTCGACGGGATTGACGCCGCAGGCATATTCCCGGCCGTCGATGATCACCTTCGGGTTCGTGAGCCGCTCCCCGTACGTATACAGTTCGTTCGGGGCCTTTTTGTCGGTCATGAGATACTGCAGGTATTCTTCGACATAGTCCATCGATGTCGGTGCGGGATCCCGAGCTCGGCAGGGATATCGGGGATGAGCGGTATCGTTCCCGGATATTTTATATGGACCATCACGAGATCGAACTCGCGGCGCTTGATTCCCCTCGAATGAACCCCGGTCGATGACGTATTCGTGCACGCCTTCATTTTCAAATATCCGGTAAATGCACTGGAACCATGCGTCCGGCAGGTCCCGCGCCTCGATGAAGACTGGCCTCATTTTTCCTCCTGTTTGTACCCCGGTTTGTTCAAAGCTCAATCTTACCAAAAAAATTGATAAACGGCATCAAAAAGTATTAAATTTAAACGCCGATCTTAAAGGAGGACCTCATGTTCGTCAAACAAATGGAAGTGGGCAGCTTCGCCATTTTTGCATATATCGTCGCCTGCAAGGAAACGAATGAAGCCCTCGTGATCGACCCGGCGGCGGATTGCAAACGGATCTGCGACGAAGCCGCATCACGGGGTTACACCATTAAGTATATCGTTAACACGCACTGCCATATCGACCACATCATGGGAAACAAGAAAATGAAGGAACTGACCGGGGCTGAGATCATTATCCACGAGACCGAGGCCCGGACCGCTTGTCAACCAATCGGCCCATTCCTTCCAGATGTTCGGCGGCGAGCCTTCACCGCCTGCGGACAGGACCGTCCGCGACGGGGACATCATCGCCATCGGCAATACATCTATTGCAGGTCATCCATACACCGGGCCATTCCCCGGGAAGCATATCCCTGTATCATGCGGGGATGGTCTTTACGGGCGACACGCTCTTTGTTGGAAGCGTCGGCAGGACAGATCTCGACGGCGGATCGTGGGAAACCCTGCTTGAATCCGTACAGAAAAAACTCTTCATCCTCCCCGATGATACGGTCGTCGCCCCCGGGCACAACTACGGCGACTCCACGCGCAGCACCATCGGCAGGGAGAAGATCTACAACCCGTTTGTCGGGAAGAGAGGCGGTTATTAAAAGTTTGCGCTCTTATTTCCTTGTCCTTTTTATCGTATCTGCTCGTGCGGAACCCTGCCTCCGTCCCCGAAAACCGAACCGAAAGTGGCACTTGTTCTCGGCGGCGGCTCCGCAAAGGGCTTTGCCCATGTCGGCGTTCTCCGCGCGCTTGAGAAAGAAAAGATCCCGATCCACATGATCGTCGGGACAAGCGTCGGGCAGCCTCATCGGCGGGCTCTATGCAGCAAATCCCGATAGTTTCCAACTCGAGTGGGCCGCTTTCAAGATCAACCGGGGCGATATACTCGATTTTTCCGTGGTATCGTCAAAAATGGGGCCGGTTCAGGGGGCCAGGCTTGAATCCTTTGTCGAACAAAACGCAAAGGTCAAAACTGTCGAAGCTACAAAGATACCCTTTTATCCTGTTGCGACCGATCTCAACACGGGCGAGACGGTCACGCTGGAAAAAGGCTCTCTGGCAAAGGCTATCCATGCATCATCGGCAATCCCCGGCATTTTTGTCCCTGTCAGGTTTGGGAACAGGACCCTTGTTGATGGCGGTGTGACAAATAATATAGCCTGCGAGGTTGCCCGGGCAAAAGGCGCTGATGTCATCATCGCCGTCAATCTTCAGAAGGATATCCGCGACACGGACATAAATTCGGTCATAGATGTCATCGCACAATCCATCGCGATCATGATGCACGTTAATTCAAAGACCAAACTGACCCATGCCGATGTCATACTTGAACCCGATACAAAGGGCATTTCCATGTTCGATTTCACGCAGAAAAAAGCCCTGATGGAAGAAGGTATAAAATCGGCCGAAAAGGCCATGCCGAAGATCAAGGCCCTGGTAGGAAAACCGTAAAATTCTTTGAATTTTGTCATCTTTTGAGTATCGGAACGATGGGGAACCAAGCCTGAAATCTGATACATTTATTTTTATACGATCGGTTTGAGTAAACGCAGAGGCTATTGAATATAATTTTGGAATGGCGGAGAGGCAGGGATTTGAACCCTGGGTACGGGTTTATCCGTACACTCGCTTAGCAGGCGAGCACCTTCGGCCTACTCGGTCACCTCTCCGTAAGGCAAAGTATACTTATTTACTGCATGAATTGCAATAACCGGACGTGCGGGTAACAAATGTCAACCAACGATATAGAGCGGATCCGCGAGATCCTGAAAGTGCGGCATAGATTACTCAGGGCGACCCGCGAGTTTTTCTATGCGCGCAATTATCTTGAGGTCGAGACTGCGCACCTTATGGCCACGGCCCCGCCCGACCCGCATATCGATCCCCTCGAAGTAAGGTATCCGGAAAGGGCCCGTTCTTTCTCCATACATCGCCGGAAATGGGTCTCAAGAAGACTCCTGCGGTCCGGGCAATAAGAGAATTTTTGAGATCTGTAAGGTATGGCGGGTCGAAGATCATCAGGAGGTCCACAATACTGAGTTCACAATGCTCGAATGGTACCGCGAAGGCTCCTGGCTTGGATATCATTGCCGAAACAGGCGAACTCGTTGAATATATTGCCCAGCGTCTTGCCGTCGACAGAAAAGGAAAGTTTCTCAAGCCCGTTCACACTGTACGAACTCGACCGCTCTTTCCGGGATATGATGGGATTCGATCCTTTTCCGCTTGGCCGGGATGCTTTGTTTGCCGCGCTTGAAGATAAGGGCTTTTTGGGTATTGATGAAAGGACGACTGGAACAGCCTCTTTTTCAAGGCTTTCATCCAGGAGATCGAGCACAAATCTGCACAGCGACCGGCCCTATATCATATACGGGTGGCCCGCTTCCATCTCGACAATGGCAAAGAAGCGCGTTGGCAGGCCCAATATGGTCGAGAGATTCGAGCTTTACATGGACGGCCTTGAATTAGCGAACGGCTACACCGAATTGACCGATCCCGGAGAACAGCGAAAACGGTTCGACGAAGACAATTGCAAGCGGGCCCGGCTGGGAAAAAGGCAATTTGCCCGTGATGACGCATTTCTCAATGCGCTTGGAATGATACGAACATAGTTGTACCGGGGTAAGTGTAGGCATCGACCGGCTGCTCATGGCCCTTCTCGGCAGGAAAACGATCGATGAAGTAATCGTGGACAGACTCATCATCTAAAAGGTATATTCCAGATCCCTCTCCTTGACCATCTGCATTTTCAACCCTATATTTATTGCATATATCAGTAACACTAAGAGGTGCGCCATGGATAACGAACAAAGGCTTGATGCCCTGGAAGTGGCCCTTAACAACGAAATTCGGGAACGTGAGTTTTACCTTAAGAATGCGGCGCGGACAAATAACTCCCTTGGCAAGGAAATGTTCGACCGCATAGCACGAGGATGAGGGCGAGCATTACGAAAGGCTGAAAAGAATTGCACGAGGAGTGGAAGGCCAATGCCAAATGGCCGGAAAGCGCTACCGCTCACGATAAACCAGACCAATGTAAGGGATATTCTCCTTAGCAAGCTCAAGAAGATCGACACGGCCGAAACGTGTGACGCGGATGACCGGCAGGCGATTAAGGTAGCGGCCGAGTTTGAAGAAAAAGGGGTTATTTTTTACAAAGATCTTGCAGCATCTTCGACAGATGAACGGGAAAAGGCATTTTTCGAACTTCTTTCATCCATCGAATACGAGCATTATCTTTCCCTCAGGGATGCCGAGGAATATTTTGAGAACCCGGCCGCCTGGTTCGTCAAAGTCGGAACATTCGATGTGGGATGGCGGCTGGATTGAAAAAATAACGAGATGAATTTTTATAAATAAGCTTGACAATAATCATTCTACAATATAATAACGTATCTAATATGAGATTAATTTGTTATATGAGAATTGATTTAAACAAAACGATGAAAATGACTCCGCAGAGGATGGCGATTATGAGATACCTGGATGGAAATGTGACACACCCGAGTGCATCCGATATTTACAGGGCCTTGCATGAGCAATTTCCCACGATGTCCCTTGCGACTGTCTACAATACGATGGAAACATTGAAACAACAAGGAACGGTGGCAGAGCTTTCGATCGATCCGGCGAAAAAACGGTTTGATCCCAATACCGAACCCCACCATCACCTGATATGCATGCAATGCCGGAAGGTCGTTGATATCTTCACCGTATTCTCCCTCGGGCTTTCGGAGGATGAGAAGCACGGGTTCGAAATAATCGGCAACCGTGTCGATTTTTACGGGATCTGTAAAGATTGCGCGGCTCAAAATACGGAAATAATTAAAAAAACGATCAAGGAGGCTTAGATTATGGTCTGGACATGTTCAGTGTGCGGCTACAAATATGATGAAAAGGTAGAAAATGATCCCATTCGATCAGCTTCCGGCTGATTGGACCTGCCCGATTTGCGGTGCACCAAAGGAAGCATTCGAAAAATCCGAATCATAACCCCCCATATCACCCCATTTATTTTCACGTTCCCCAATCCCCTCCCGCAACGGGAGGGTCTCGTTTAAAAACAAAGGTTATATTCTTCAGTTGACAATACTGCCGCGGGAATAGGAGAATGAGAAAAACGGGAAAACCAAAGCCGTCAGGGGGTTTTCATCGTATTTGGCGGGCCCTATGTCCTCAATGTTCATCCCGTATTTGCGGAAATATGGGGAATCAGCCTTCTGGTATCATGGACTTGCCTATGCAGTCGGGTTTTTCTTTGTCTGCTTATGGCTGATGCTCCGGCGCACATACATCGGGATATCTCCGTCAAGGCCATTGATCTTTCGCTCATCTTTTGTGTCTTCAGTCTTTTGGGCGGGCGCACTTTCGACCGTGTTTATCTACGAACGCGATCTTTTCCACGGCAAATACCTGGAAATGGCATCGTTCTGGCATGGCGGAATGGCTCTGACGGGGGTCGTAGCAGGCGTTAGTAGTGGCAGTCCTTGTCTTTTGCCTGGTCTATAGGAAAAAATTCCTTGTCATTGCCGATGAGATCGTCATTCCCGTTCTGCCTCTTGTCGTCCTGGTGCAGGTCGGCAATCATATAAACGGCGACGCGTATGGGTCCGTTACCGGGGCCTGGTGGGGAGTTAAATTTCCCTCATGCCGATGGGTTCAGGCATCCTGTTGCCCTGTATGAGGCGCTAAAGGATCTCATTATATTTTTTATTCTCCTCGTCCATTGCGGGAAACGCCGATCCCGGCCGGGGGAAAATGACAGGACAATTTATTTTCTGGTCGGGCCTCGGGTCACTTATTATTGATTATTTCATATACCACCGTGTCATCTGTGTCCTCAAAACAGGGTCCGGTCAATTTTTTTACGTGCTTCTCATCATCCTCGGTCTTTTGCTTAGCGTTCGGGCGGCAAGAAAAAAGAAAAAGAAATATACCGATCTCAGCTCCATGCAATTTGCGCCTATCTCTTTCAGGAAGCGAAGATCGATCGTGCCGGGGCCTATTTTTCTCAAGATATTGTTGTTTGCCGTAATCCTTATTTTCTGCCTTACGCTTCCGAGCGGCGATGTCCCAGCAAGCAATCAAGGACCCCGCATCCAGGTCATTGAACCGGACAGTCTGATACAAATATGTTCTTTAAATGGGAAAAACCCGCCGAATAAGCTCCTTGATCCGCACTGATATGATACAGAATATGTTCTTTTCTTCCCTAAGCAGCCTATACGGCCCTTGATCCGGACAATCCGGGACAAATACTCGTTCGATCAGCAAAACCGGCCTCGGCCGTTGATCGGCCTGAAAAACCTTGACTCACCCACATTCTTTTGTTACGATGCAGAGCAAATCCGAAAGGACACCCTCCCATGAAAAAACCTCCCAGGATCAAAGGCATCGAAAAAGTGCTTATCATCGGTTCCGGCCCGATCATTATCGGCCAGGCATGTGAATTTGACTATTCAGGCACGCAGGCATGCAAGGCCCTCAGGGCCGCCGGCTACAAGATCGTCCTTGTAAATTCGAATCCCGCCACGATCATGACCGACCCGGGCATGGCGGACAGGACATACATGGAGCCCCTTACCATCGATGTTATTGAAAAGATCATCGAAAAAGAAAAACCCCAGGGACTTCTCCCCAACCTTGGCGGGCCAGACCGGCCTCAACCTTGCTGCCGAGCTTTCCCGGCGGGGAATCCTCGACAAACACGGGGTCCGCATCATCGGCGTCCAGGCCGATGCCATCGAACGCGGCGAAGACCGTGACGAATTTAAGAAGACCATGAACAAACTGGGCATCCCCATGCCCGAAAGCGAGCTTGCCTATTCCATCGAAGAAGCCCTTGATATTGCCGACAGGCTGGGATATCCGGTCGTCATCCGCCCGGCCTATACGATGGGCGGCACCGGCGGCGGCATCGCCTTTAATAAGGAAGAATTGAAGACTATAGCGAGCCGCGGCATCTCCGCAAGCATCATCGGGCAGATACTTATCGAAGAAGCGGTCGTCGGCTGGGAAGAGCTCGAACTCGAGGTCGTCCGCGATGCAGAGAACAAGATGATCACCGTATGCTTCATCGAGAATATCGACCCCATGGGCGTCCATACGGGAGATTCATTCTGCTGCGCGCCGATGCTCACCATCTCCGAAGAGGTCCAGAAAAAACTGCAGGACTATTCGTACCGGATCGTCGAGGCGATCCAGGTGATCGGCGGCACGAATATCCAGTTTGCCCATGATCCCGAAACGGGACGCATCGTCGTCATCGAGATCAATCCGAGGACCTCGCGGTCATCAGCCCTTGCATCCAAGGCAACGGGGTTCCCCATCGCATTTATCTCGGCGAAACTGGCGGGCGGGTACACCTTGAAGGACATCCCCTATTATCGCGGAGCACGGGCTTGACGAATATACCCCGTCCGGCGATTATGTCGTTATCAAGTTCGCCCGCTGGGCATTTGAAAAATTCAGCGAGGCCGAAGACAAGCTGGGCACGCAGATGAAGGCCGTCGGCGAGGCAATGAGCATCGGCAAGACATACAAGGAAGCCTTCCAGAAGGCGATCCGCTCCCTTGAAACGAAACGGTACGGACTTGGTTTTGCCAAGAACTTCAATCAACTGCCCCTTGATGACCTCATGCGCCTTCTCAACGAACCTTCATCGGAGCGACAGTTCATCATGTATGAAGCCCTGCGGAAAGGCGCAACGATCGATGAACTCTTCGAAAAAACAAAGATAAAACACTGGTTCATCGGGCAGATGAAAGAGATCCTGTGATCTTGAGGAAGAAATGCTTCGGCATAAAGGCAGGACAGCTGCCCGACGACCTTGCTCATCAAGGCAAAAGAAGATGGATTTTCGGACAGGTATCTCTCCATGATCCTCGATATACCGGAAACCGAGATCAGGCGACAGACGGTCGGCACTGGGAAAGAACGAGACCTGGTGCAAAGTACCGGTCAGCGGGGCCGATGCGGCGTATTATTACTCGACCTATAACGCGCCCGATGAAGTGGCGGTGAGCGACCGCAAAAAGGTCATGATCCTCGGCGGCGGTCCCAACCGTATCGGTCAGGGCATTGAATTTGACTATACCTGTGTCCATGCGGCATTTACCCTTCGCGACGAGGGGTACGAATCTATCATGGTCAACTGCAATCCCGAAACCGTTTCGACTGATTATGACACATCGGATAAACTCTACTTCGAGCCGCTCACCGTCGAGGATGTCCTGAGCATCTACAGAAAAGAAAAACCGATCGGCGCCATCGTCCAGTTCGGCGGGCAGACGCCGCTCAATCTTGCACGGCAGCTTGAAGAAGCAGGCGTCACTATACTCGGCACATCGCCGGAAAGCATCGATCTTGCGGAAGACCGCAAACGTTTCAGCCAAATCATTAAAAAGATCGGCATACCGCAACCCGAAAGCGGAACGGCCGATCGTTCTCGAAGAAGCCCTGGATGTCGCGCAGAAGATCGGCTATCCCCTGATGGTCCGCCCGTCCTATGTCCTCGGCGGCAGAGGCATGGAGGTCGTCTATGATGACGAGATGCTGAAAGCATATGTCAATGCCGCCGTCGATATCATCCCCGGCCGGCCGATCCTTATCGACAAATTTCTTGAAAACGCCATAGAGGTTGAGGCCGACGCCATCTCCGACGGCGAGGATGCTTTTGTCCCGTCCATTATGGAACATATCGAACTTGCCGGCGTTCATTCGGGAGACAGCGCCTGTGCCATACCGCCGAGGACCCTGTCGGAAAAACATATAGAAACGATCAACGAATATACGAAGAAACTCGCCATTGAGTTGAAGGTCATCGGTCTCATGAATATCCAGTACGCCATTGCCAATGATAAGGTCTATATTCTTGAGGCAAATCCCCGGGCATGCAGGACCGTGCCCCTCGTTTCAAAGGTCACGGGAGTCCAGATGGCCCGTATAGCCACACAGCTCATGCTCGGCAAGAAGTTGAAGGACATGGGCCTCACGCACAAGAAGTATCCCCACGTCGGGGTCAAAGAGGCTGTATTCCCCTTCAATATGTTCCCTGAAGTCGACCCGACACTCGGTCCCGAGATGAAATCCACGGGCGAAGTCCTCGGCATGGCAAATTCCTTCGGACTTGCCTTCGCCAAGTCCCAGGAAGCGGCGGGACAGAAACTGCCCCGGTCGGGAAATGTCCTTATGACGATCGTCGATCATGACAAGGAGGATATCCTGATGTCGCGAAACAGCTCGTCAAACTTGGGCTTCACCATCGTGGCGACGGAAGGTACCCATCGATTTCTGGCCGAGAAAGGCGTCAAGAGCACGTCCTATCAAAAAGGTCATGAAGGCAGGCCGAACATCGTCGACGCCATTCACAACAAGGAGATAAACCTTATCATCAACACGCCGTCGGGCAAAAGCAGCAAATATGACGATTCCTATATCCGGAAAGCCGCCATCAAATATAAGATC
>CAWGMJ010000009.1:0-93721 GCA_963823725.1 uncultured delta proteobacterium | reverse complement strand
AAAGGGGCGAAGCCATTGCGGCCTGTCTTCGCCGCGATGGGCCCGAGCACGTGACGCCAATTATTGCCGGTTCTTTCGAAAGATGTGATCCGCGCATCAGTCATCCCGGGCCCGGCGTTCTCAACGATGATCGCCTGGGACGACTCAGGAAAATGATCGTGTATCTCTTTCAAAAGATCCATGGAAGCGACCTCGTCCATCGGTTTTTCGGCTGAAAAAGAGCCAACCGCTGAAAGACCGGATAATATAAAGAAAGAAAACAGAAATAGGCAAATGTTCCCACGGAATATACGCAATTTCAGCTTTTTTTTCGTAAGGAGTGAGACGTGAGAGTGAGGTGAGAATTGATCATATTTAATTCTTGGCAGTGTAAGAAAAAGCAAACCTTGGATCCCGGCGTCAAGCGCCGGGATGACGATATCCATTAGCCGGGAAATCGTCAAGTCCACGATGTAGGTATCTTTTATTCTGCATTCAACTCCTAATATTACTCTTTTTACTCCTTACTGTTTACTGTTTACTGTTTCTATATGTGGATAAATGCCTTCTTTACTGTTTCCTCCCTTACCGGGTGCGTTACCAGGGATACTGCAATAAACACGATAAAGGCTATCGGCAGGGCAATTATCTGCGGGTCGATCATGTTCCACGGGTGGCCTGCGAGGCATTTGACATTAAACAATTTCCCGCATAAACCCAATGCCGCCGATTCCTGTTCGTGAAAAAGGAGCATCCAGATAAGGGAGGTGAAGAACCCCGAGAGGATACTGGCTTTGGCTGCTATCTTCGAGCCGCGCCGCCAGTAGAGCCCGAAAAAATAGGCCGGGATAAATGTTGCGCCGCACAGGCTGAAAAAGAACGCCGTCGCCACGGCCACGATGCTCTCGGGCAGGATAAGCCCTATGATGAGAGTAGCGAATATGCTGAACACGATACCGATCCGGGTAACGATCGTCGTTTCGGCTACGGACCTGCCTTTTAAGAGCGCCTGTTCGAATATATCGCGGGAAAGCGATGTGCCGAGCGCATGGAACTGGCTGCTTCCGGCGCTCATTGCAGCGGACATGAGAGAGACGAGAAAAAGGGCAACGAACCAGGGGGGATAAAACCGGTCTATATAGAGGGGTATGATCTTGTCCAGATTGCCCTGAACGGCCTGTACCGGCATTTCTGTGTACATGTTATGGAAATATACGTTGGTGAGCGCTCCGACCGCATAAGCGACGCCTGTCGTGAATAGAATGAAGATTGCCGTGAACGGTATTGAGCGGTTTAATTCCCGGTCTGATTTAAGGGTCATAAACCGCACATTAAGCTGGGGCTGCCCGATAACGCCTATCCCCACGCCCATGATCATGGTCGTTATGACATACCACCATATCGAGGAGAACGCCTCGGGCATCGACGCAAAACCCCTGTGACCTGCCTCTTTGAGTGCCTGAGGGACATACGGGGTGAGCGCATCGAGCGACCGGTGCGCTGCTGCGACGCCGCCCAGCGCCCAATACGCTGTAACGCCGATAGCAACCATCGAGACCACCATAATAACGCCCTGAAAGGCGCTCGTATAGAGGACCCCCTTAAGCCCGCCCCATATGACGAAACATGCCGTTATGAGGAGGAATGCGAGAAACGCCGTGGAAAACGGGATATTGAGGTACACCTCGATAAACCGGGAGATGCCGACCAATACGGCTGCCGTGTAAACAGGCATAAAAATAACGATCAGGAGCCCTGAGAAGCCCTGGACGAACCGGGAATCATAGCGTCTGCCGAGAAGTTCAGCGAAGGTGTGGGCATCGAGCGCTTTGCCCATTTTTCGCGTCCTTTTTCCGAATATCACGAAGGCCACCCAGACGCCGATCATGATATTGAGAAAAGATAGCCATGTGAGACCGAAGCCATACAGGGCACTTACGCCTCCGAAACCTATTATGGCGGATGTGCTTATGTAGGTTGCCCCGTAGGATAGGCCCATCGTCAATGGATGGACCTGGCGCCCGGCGAGCAGGTAATCGGAGACTGTTACCGTCCTGCGGTACCCGAGATAACTGAAATATATCGTGACCGCAAAGTATATAAGTGTGAAAGTTATGAGGTAGAACATAGATTAAGGGAGTTTCTCAATAAGTTCGATCTCTTCGCGTTCCCACTGGATCTCCTCGCGGTAATCACCGTCCTTCTCCATACCTCCCCGGTTCCAGTTGATGATCCCGTAGATAATACAAAAAAGCGCCGACAGGATCGTGATGACAAAACCGGTAAAGACCCACGGATCGGAAAAACCCAGCATCATTCTAAATGATTAGCACGGGTATTGCTTTTAAGGCAAGCCCCAAATTTCCCCCGGAGGCATCCCGGCATTTTTCTATTGAATATAAACGGTCAGGGTGATATTCAACAATTGAAGAAAGAGGGGAGGTAAACCGGTGGAATTGATCATTCTGGGGGTATGGCTGCTGGTAGGCGCAATGCTTGTCGGGTATCGGATATATTCGAAACGAAAGGGCAAATAAAAATATTATTGCCTTACCGTTTTTTTGATTTCAAAACAATCGATTTCTCTCATTTGCCCGATATTACAGCAAATCAAAGTATTTGATTGTTGAGTCCCTTAGTGGTATAAAGAAATGATTCACAAACCATTATTTCGGGAGGGTTGTTATCATGAAGAGAAGTGCAATGATCCTTGCAAGCGCCCTGTTTTTCCTGCTCACAGTCGTAGCGGGCGCCTACGCAGTTGAAATTACGGCTGATATGATCTCAAAAGAAGGTAAGGTCACCCGTAATGGAAAGATCTACGTCAAGGGTAACAAGTACCGGGTCGAAAGGGGCAGCACCCCCATGTATCAGATAATGCGAGGGGACAAAAACAAGCTCTACCAGATCAACAATGCCGAAAGAACATATATCGAAGCGGCTCTCACGCCTGAAATGAAACCGAGTGTTGAAGAGAAGCTCTATGGCGAGACGGCAAGGAAGCCCATGGGCACAGAGACGATCAACGGGTATTCTGCGAAGAAATCCCAGGTAACGGTTAAGGGCGCAAAAGGCAAGCCCGAAACAGTCACCCAGTGGTTCTCAACGGAATATAATTTCCCGGTCAAGATCGCCGGTGAAAAATGGAGCGTGGAATACAAGAATATCAAAAAGGGCGGCGTAGCAGACAGCATGTTCGAATTGCCCAAGGGCCTGACGATTGATACATCAGAAGTTCCTGATGTGCTTTCGGGAGGCGGTCACTGAGATTATCCATAGAATGATCCTATTTGGCCAGGACCGGATATAAACCGGTCTTGGCTTTTTTGTATCGGGATGGTAAGCTGATGCCTCATGCTTGCAGAGTATCATCAGCTTAAAGGAAAAGGGGACTTACATGGCAGGAGAAGTGAAACAGCGGCACCACATGAAGGCAATGATCATTACGGCCATTTTTCTGGTAGTGGCGATCGGCTTCATTATGATGCTCAAGGGGGAAGCAGAGCGTCAACCAATCCCTAAGGAAAAAGCGGTCACTGATGTAAAGAACAACGATACCGACTGGAAAAAATACGGGTCCGATGAAGATGGAGATCATTTCTATCGGTTTGACCAGTCCAGCAAGGCCTTTCCCGATGTCCTGAGTGTGAAGACAAAGATCATATACAGTGAAGAAGGGAAGAAAAACTACATAACAAAAAGGCAGAAGAATAGCCTTTCTGTGCAGGGCTTTGAAAACGTTTATGCACGGACGGTGCTCTACGGCCTCAATTGCGTCAGCGAGAAAGGTGAGTTGGTCGTTCTTGAGGTCTTTGAGCTGACCAAAGACGGCAAAACACTGGATTACGCAAAGTCGGGTTCCTACAAAAATTGGACGCATATCCCGCCGGAATCGGTATATGCGGAGCTGCACAAGATAATCTGCCCGGAACAAAAGAAGTAAAGACATTTCCCGGTTCAATGTTTAAAGTTCAATTAGCACGAATGTTGACAAAAGGACCGTAAATACAGTTGTCAGAGCATAAATATCCCCTCGAACCTTTTTTTGGGAAACTACTGAGCCCATTCGAACGATTCCTCAAACAAACAACATCAGGCGGGATAGTTCTCATAGGCACGACCCTGTTGACTTTGATTTTATCCAGTTCTCCATGGGGTGAAGCTTACAGGCATATATGGGAAATCCCCGTTCATATCGGGGCGGGTTTTCATACTTTAGAAATGTCCCTTCACGCCTGGGTAAACGAGGGTCTGATGACCCTGTTTTTTCTTCTCGTTGGCCTTGAATTAAAACGCGAGATACTGGTTGGCGAACTGGCTTCACTTCGCAATGCCGCTTTACCCGTAGCCGGGGCATTGGGCGGTATGATAATGCCCGCCCTGATCTATTTTTTCTTCAACAGTTCCGGAAAAGCCTCTGCAGGCTGGGGGGTTCCTATGGCAACGGACATTGCCTTTTCCGTGGGTATCCTTGTTCTCCTTGCCTGGAGAATACCGCGAAATCTCATTATTTTCCTAACCGCTCTCGCCATTGCTGATGATCTGGGCGCTGTGCTTATCATTGCGCTTTTTTACACCGAAAACATCAATACGGCGCTGGTGGGTGTGGCGGCGGGTATATTATGCACACTTGTTCTTTTCAACCGGGGAGGCATCCGGCATCCTCTGCCATATGCCGTTCTGGGTCTTTTATTGTGGCTCGCTCTCTTGAAATCAGGGATACATGCAACGCTTGCCGGTGTCCTGCTTGCTTTTACGATCCCGGCGGTCCCTGTTTTTACGCCGAAACAGTTTGACGAAAGATTTCATGAAATTAAAGACATTTTCCATAAAGAGCTGACCCGATATAACCAGACTGATATCCTTCTGGGGAATACCCGGATGAGCATTATTGCGGAAAATCTTGAAAAGGCCTCATCAGCCATGCAATCGCCCCAGCAGACCATGGAGCATCGCCTCTCTCCCTGGGTGACTTTCGGGATAATCCCGCTCTTTGCACTGGCCAACGCCGGCCTCGATATTATTGGTATCCCCCTTAAGGAGGCTATCGGTAAACCCGTGACGATAGGGGTTGTTCTTGGGCTTGTATTCGGGAAATTCCTGGGGATCACGTGTTTTACATGGATTACCGTGAAAAGTGGTCTTTCAGTACTTCCCGGCGGGGTCGGGTGGCGCCATATTATGGGGGCAGCCTGGCTTGGCGGGATCGGCTTCACAATGTCCCTTTTTATAGGACAGCTGGCCTTTGCCGGCGAACCTTCGCTTTTCGAGGATGTGAGGATCGGAATTCTCATAGCGTCTTTGATCGCCGCCATTATTGGGCTCCTGTGGCTCTACTTCAGCTCCCTGAACGTCAGGACGCCTTCAAAGTCCCGGAGTTAAATAGCCTTCCAAAAGAAGTTCCGTAAGTCTGCAGCCCATCATTCGAACCATGTATTACTAGGCACAGAAGATATTTAGAGCGGGGACGAGATTTAACCGCAAAGAAAATAAAAAGGGGCCCGAAGGCCCCTTTCATTATTCGTGTGACTCGTCCTAATCTGACTGTTTTGACCAGAGAAGATCGATAAGCTGCTGGGACGGTTTCTTGGTCATAAAGCTGACGATAAAATAGATCGCGCCGCAGCTTAAAACCAGGAACCATTCGTAGCTGCCCATACCGTACATTTTCTTGTACAGAACTGACCAGCTTCCATAAAGGGTGAATACGGTTCCCCAGACAACGCATGCTCCTGCGCCCCATTTTGTCGCGCCTTTCCAGAAGTAGGAGATAGCAGTGACGAAGAAGAAGACCGCGCCAAGTCCCATGGCCGCCATACCCATGAATATCGAGAGCAGCGGAGGCGGGTTGACAAGGACAAAATAGAACGGGAGGAAGAGGAAAAGAGCGATAAGGAAGTATCCGAGATACAGCATGCTCTTGTCCGAAATTTCCGGCTTCCACAGTTTAATAATGTCTTTTGTTACGTTCGCGCTCATGATAAAGACCATGCCCGCGAGGGTTGAAAGTGCTGCAGAGAAAAGACCGGCAGTATATGCCGCCATGAGCCACGGACCGCCCAATGCATGTGACAGAAGCGGAGCGGCAAGGTCAGCCTTGAAGACGTTCGGCTGGCCGTGGATAGTTGCGGCCTGAAGAAGCGTCGGCCCGTAAAGCATACGTGCGACGAGGCCGTTCGACGAGCAGTCGAGCATGATGGGGATGCCGGTAAATGCCCAAACGACAAATACCAGCCACCAGTAATCTTTCTTGGTGACTTTTTTCATGCCGAGGAACCGGCTGACATTATGCGGGAAACCAACGGCCATCGTAAAGAAAATGACCGGTGTCGCAAGGATGCCGACCCAGCTTGAGAAAAGCTGCGTTGCGCCAAGCTTCGGGAGTTTGGGGTTGATAAGGGCCATAAGGCCCGGGTTCTGTGCCGCAAGGCCGGCTGTGAGTTCCCTGAAGCCGCCTGCATGGATAATGGCCCACAGGCCGAGCAGTGTCCCGACAACGCAGAAGACAAGGCCCTGAAGAGCCATTGCATACTGGTTCCCGATGTAGCCGCCGAGGACCATGTAGAGCCAGGCAATAAAAACCGAAAGCAGAAGGCACCACAGCGGGGAAAACCCCGTCATGGCGAACCAGACCGTCGCACCTGCCTTCAACTGGCCGACTGAATAGAGGAAAAGGAAGAAGAGCATTGAAATCGCAACAATGGTCTGCAATCCCTTTGATTCGAACCTTCGCCCGATAGTTTCAGGCAGCGTCGCTGCACCGAGCTTTTTGGAAAAATCGCGTGTCTTCAAGGCGCCGAGCCAGATACACGGGATAATGCCGATAAGGCTCCAGATGCCGGCAAACCACATGCCAGAGAAGCCGACCGAATAAACGATGCCGGTCGAGCCGCAGAAGGCCCATCCGGAGATGTACGTTGCGGAAAGGGCCGCGCCGGTGATGACGGGACCTAAGTCGCGTTTACCGACGAGGTATTCGTCGAAGCTGCCCTTCTTCATTTTCAACCTTCCCATAATGCCGAGGAAGACGGACATTGCAAGCAGAAGGCCGACAGCGATGCTTCCTGCAACGATCATTTGTGTATCAGGTGTGGGTATTGGTAAGAACTTCAGTGCTGGTTGTGGATTCATTCTTCCCACCTCCTGGTTACTAAGTACGTACCTATGATGGTAAATAGGAAGGCAAAGGCAAATACCGACCCCCATACGTACCACGACGACATCAAGGTTTCGACTAATTCTGGATCAACAGGCTGCATAATAACCCCCTTTACGTTTTTAAAAAACGAATTTGCCTTTCAGAAAGGCGAAGCACACCTCCTTTCAAACGTATTTTTATTAAAAGAAGACTTGTAAAAAATCGGAACCGTCGATGCTTCAACGGTATAGATATAGTGGTGTAACTGATCTCCCAAACGCCCCCTTCCCCTTTATAATTATAAATCATAGTGTTCTAAGAAAAAATGTCAAGAAAAAAATCCGGTACGCAAATCGTCGCAGAATGACTCCAGTAAAGGAATTATACAATATTTCAATGAGATGAGGGAACATTGTACCAAAAAGTATTTGTATACAATGTACATTGTTATACCTTCTAAAGGCGCACGGAGACTGTCTTTGAGATACCCTGCTCTTCCATGGTTATCCCGTAAATCATGTCCGAGTACTCCATTGTTATTCTATTGTGGGTGATAAAAATGATCTGTGTTTTGAGGGCCATAGAACGAATTATATCGAGAAGCCCGGCAAGATTGGCATCATCGAGCGGGGCGTCTATCTCGTCCATGAGAGCGAAGGGACTTGGTTTTGTATCCATAAGGGCAAGGAGGAATGCAAGCGAGATAAGCGCTTTTTCGCCGCCGGAGAGAAGCTCCATCCGCGTTACCTTTTTTCCGGGAGGCTGAACGAAAAGATCGACCCCGGCCTCACCCTGGCTGAGCGCCAGATACCCCTTTCCGCCTTTGAATAGAAGGTCTGTGAACCGGATAAAAGCAGTGTTTACCTTTTCAAATGTTTCGGTAAAAAGCTCTTTCGTGAACTGATCGATCTTCGTTATTGTTTTTTTCAGGGATTCCATTGCAGTGATAAGGTCTTCCTTCTGCTTATCGAGGAAAGCGATCCTTTCCTTCAATTCCAGGTATTCCTTTTCCGCGCGGAAATTTATCTCGCCCATCCCGGCGATACGCTTTGTGAGTGATTCGCGCTCGTCTTCTATATCGGAAGGAAGCTGAACGGATACATCTCCCGGGTCCTCAACGCCATATGTGCCGCTGAGGTGCTCGATGATGGTAATGCGCTTTTCGTCGAGGACGGCAAGGTCCTTCTCGGCATTTTCCTTTCGTGCCCTGACCCGGTCCGTATCCTTCGCCAGGCTCTCGATAGACTCCTGCAAGGCCTGTTTCTGGCTGTGCAGGTTCCCGAGCATTATCTTGAGCTCTTCGTACCGCTCGACATGTTTTTTAAGATCGGCCTGCAATTCTTCGTATGACCGTTCAAGGTATTTTATCTTGTGCGTGCGGTTCTCTACCTCTTTTTGCGCACCCGCAGCTTTTTCTTTAAGCCCTTTCGCCTGACCGTTAAGGGAGGCAATGGCCGACTGAGCGCGGTCTTTACTTTCGCTTAAGGACTTCAGCATGTTGATCTTTCTTTCGATATCGATGGTCGCCGCGTGCCATGCGGATTGCGCGGCTTCATATTCTTTCTTCAACCCGTTTATAGCGAAACGCAATTCAGCCATTGAAGCCTCTATAGCAGACTTCTCTCTTTCGAACCCGCCGCGCTCGCCATCCAAGATCTCGATAATTGCCGGCGATGAATCATCGGAGGGCTCAGTTATTGCGTCCAGGGTCGAAAGCCTGTCGGAAGCGCTCTTCAACTGCGCCTCGATCATAAGCAGGTCCTTTTCCAATGCCTTGATCCTGTTTTCCTGCGACTCCCGTTCACCCCGGGCAGACCGGTATTCTCCCTCTGCATTGTCAAGGCCCGGCTTCGACTCTTTCAGGATATTCGATTGGCGCTCGATATCCGACGACAAGGTCTTAAGCTCTTTTTCCAGTTTAAGCTTTTCCTTGAATTGCCTGACATCGATCTTTTTCGCACCCGTGCCGCTCAGTATAATGCCGCGCGAATCAACATAAATATCGTCATTTATGAATATGCCTTCCTCGCCGGCTGCAACGCGTGACAGGGCGTCTTCTATATCCGCGATCCAGGAGATATCGACCTCTATGTCGTTCCCGGACCTCTTGAACATCCCCTTCGGCGAGAGAAATATCCTGTTGCCTTCTTTACCCCGGATCTGAGAGGCCATTGACGCAACGGAATCGCCTTTCATTACCTCGTATTCGAGCTCTTCCTGGAAAAACCGTTCGACGGCCTTTATCTTCGATTCCTCTACCTTGATGAGGTTAACGAGCTTATCTTCCGGCCGGACCGCGTCGCGGGAGTCCCCGATATATCCTCCGAGCTGTTTCAGGAAGTTTTCCTTGACCTGTTTTTCGCCCCGCAGCCTTTCGACAAATCCTCTTAATTTTTCCATCTCCCGGACAATTGCATCGCGCTCGCGAAGGGCTGACGATTCACGGACGGCGAGGGATTCCCTCTCCTCTGTCGCGATCCGTAATTTTTCCTGGACCGCCTCGCGTTTCTCATCTATCGATACGATCACCGCCTCGAGTTCGCGGCGCTCCGCGGACTGTCTTTCTATGCGTTTTTGCTTTTCCTTTGCAAGCCGGTCGATCTCGGCGATCTTGTTGCGTGTCTCCGTTAAGGAGCTCATGGTCACGAAAAGCCGCGTCCGTGAATCCTCAAGGTGCTTCTCCCGCTCTTCTATGTTTGTCTTTAATGACTGTGCCACATCGCGGAGCCTCACCTCTTTTTCCCTCTCGGAATCGAGCTCGGAGCTTATGACGGAGCTTTTTTCGTTGAGCGAGTTTATCTCAGTTTCCTGCCGGGTTATGTTTTGCGCGATCGACGATTCCTCGCCTGTAATGCCCTTTACCGCCGCCTCGAGCCGCTTCACCTCTTCGGCGAGATAATCGATCTCAAGAAGGCGGTTTTCCATATCCTTCTCCTTGCTTTTGAGGTCGATCTCCAATTGCCGTATGATATTGTCGGTGAGTGAAAATTCACTTTCCTTGCTATCAAATTCTTCCTTGAGCGTTGCCTTCTCGGCTTCCTTCTGAAGGATCTCTTCTTCGAGGTCGTTCTGCCGTTCCTTGACCTTCGTCATGCGTTTCAAGACCTTCGCATACCCGTCAAGAAGGAGCTGCTTATCGATCTCATGAAGCCTGTCGGCAAGCTCCTGGTGTGCCTTCCACCTTTCCCATTCCTGTTCGGCCTTGCCGAATGAGAGGGTCACCTCGCGGTACACATCCTCGATACGCTCGAGGTTTGCCGATGTCTCCGTCATCCGGGCAATAGCGTCCCGCTTTTTCTCTTCGAAACGCGTTATACCGCTTGCCTCCTCGATGACGATGCGCCGTTCGGGCGGCTTCATGTTTATGAGGGCTTCAATGCGCCCCTGTTCGATTATTGCGTATGAATTTGTGCCGAGGCCGGTCCCGAGGAAGGCATCCTGTACGTCCTTTAACCGGACGATCTTTCCATTCAACGAATATTCGTTCGTGCCGTCCCTGTAGATCCGCCTTTTTACGATGAATTCCGCATCGCCGTCAGTGAGGTCGAGCGTTACCTCGGCGATATTGACAGGCCTTTTGCCATTTGTCCCGTGGAATATGACATCGCCCATATCTTTGACCCGAAGGCTTTTCGTCCCTCTTTCGCCGAGGACCCAGACGATCGCGTCGACAATATTGCTTTTGCCGCACCCGTTGGGACCGACGATAGACGTTATCCCTTCGCCGACCTGGAAGACAGTGCGGTTAAGAAATGATTTGAAGCCGAAAATTTCGAGCCGGGCAAGTCTCATTGAATCGATTCGATCGCGCTTTTAAGCCGCCTTTCAACAGATTCTTTCCCTAGTATGGCAATAACATCGAAAATGCCGGGGCTGACGGTCCTGCCGCACAGCGCTACCCTGATAGGCTGGATCACCGCGACAGGTTTCGCATTATATTTTTTTGTCAGACCCTCCAACTCAGCCTTGAGGCTTTCCTCATCATCCGTTGATGCAATGTTTTGAAGCCCTTCAACAAAATCCGTTAATATAGGTTTTGTGGCCGGGGTGAGAAATTTTGCGCGGGCCGCATCGTCAACAGCATGATCGTCCCGGAAAAAATACTCCGACATCTGCGCCATTTCTTTCAGGGTCTTTGCGCGTTCCCGAAGACTGACAACGATCCTGGCAAGCCGGGCATCATGTTCGGTCTTTATACCGATCTTTTCCAGGAAAGGCAGAAGCCGGCCGGCTATGTCGTCTTCAGGCAGGGTCTTGAGATAATGGCTGTTAAGCCAGGTCAATTTATCCATATCAAAGACGGACGGGGACTTCCCGACCGCAGGAAGGTCGAACTTTTCTATCAGTTCCTGGCGGGAAAATATCTCCTGGTCTCCGTGGGCCCAGCCTAAGCGTGCCAGATAATTCATAACGGCCTCAGGCAGGAACCCGTCATTGCGGTATTCCAAAAGGGACGTGGCGCCGTGTCTCTTGGAAAGACGGGATTTATCCTTTCCATGGATGAGCGGAACGTGTGCAAATTGAGGAACAGGGTATTTCAGCGCTTCGTAGATAACTATCTGGCGGGGCGTGTTGTTGATATGGTCATCACCGCGAACGATATGGGTTATTCCCATCAGTGCATCATCGATCACGACCGTGAAATTATATGTCGGCGTATTGTCGGTGCGCAGAATGATCAGGTCATCGAGTTCTTCGCATTTGAATGTGATGGTCCCGCGAACGAGATCGGCGAAAGTTACCTCACCCGTCACCGGGGTGCGAAAACGGACAACATATGGTTTTCCTTCATGCGACGGGTCATCCGCCGGAAGGTCCCTGCATGTCCGGTCATAATGGGGCTTTCCGCCCTCTTTAAGCGCCGCCTTCCTCTTTTCCTCAAGCATCTCTGCGCTGCAGTAGCATTTATAGGCAAGGCCTTCCTTGAGGAGCTTTTCGGCATGTTCCATGTAAAGTCCTGTACGGTCCTTCTGATAGAAGGGGCCTTCATCCCAGTCAAGCCCAAGCCATGTAAGCCCGCCAAGGATATCATCCACATATTCATCCCGGGAGCGTTCGATATCCGTATCCTCTATTCTGAGGACAAATATGCCGCCATGGTGTTTGCTATAGAGATAATTGAAAAGCGCGGTCCTTGCGCCGCCGATATGCAGGTTTCCCGTCGGACTCGGCGCGAACCTTGATCTAACCATTATATTGCCTCCAGATTTAAGATTGTTAGTGATTATAATGGAAAATCCCGCAGGCATCAATCCATTTTTGGATGGGGCCACCAACGACGGTTTTGCACCGGAAGAGCATGCTCACGATCCACCCGTCCCACCGGGGCGGCGGGCAGAGAACCCCTGTGAATAGCGGTCGAATAGCCGAATTGATGACAGATAATCGCGTAATAACACTTACTTATTTAATTCTGCTCAAAAATATGCTACAATATGGAACCTGACCGAATAAGGATCAAAATTTATCGGAGGCGTAATGTTTAATGTAGGAGAAGTGGCAGTATATCCAGGGCATGGGGTAGGAAGGATCGAGTCTATCGAAGAAAAGGAATTTTCCGGCACGAAGCAGTCTTTTTATATTATTCGTATCCTCGACACGGATATGACGATCATGATCCCGATCGATGGGGCAAAAAATGCGGGTCTCAGGACGGTTATCGATTCCTGCGAGGTTTGCAGGGTTTACGACATCCTGAAGGATAAGAACATCGTTCACGACAATTCCCCCTGGAACAGGCGGTACAAAGAATACATGGAAAGGATCAAGAGCGGTTCCATCTACGAAGTCGCCACCGTGCTTGAAAGAGCTCTACAACCTGCGATACTGGAAGGAACTTTCCTTTGGTGAGAAAAAGATGTTCGAAATGGCGAGGAACCTTATAACGAAGGAATTGTCCATGTCGCTGGGCAATGAAGAACTAACGATCGAGCAGGAGATAGAAGAGATCTTCCTGGCCAACAACACAGTCTAAAAGGGAATACCGCTAATCACCACAAAGGCTTATTGCGTGGATATATTTGTTCAGATCATCCTCCTGACCGTTACGACGCTCTCAGGTTATTTCATACTGAAAGAACTGTTTACGAGCGGCATCTGGGGCCTGGTCGGGGCTACATGCGGCCTTGTCCTCGGCTATGCGATCTTAAACTCGAAGATAAGCTCAAAGACATACCGTTGAAGATCATTATCGGAAGCCTCGCCGGGCGTCGTAGTGAGCCTTTTCGTCGCAAATCTTTTTATGTCCCGGCTTCTTCTCGCGCTCATCAAGGACGTCCCCATCACACTGCCGATCTATATCCTTTTCTATTTCATCATGGGTTATCTGGGGTTCGTGCCGGGAAAGGAAAAGAGCAAGACCATCGATCTCTCCAAGGTCCCGCTGTTCGACAGGATCGAAGAAGAGAAGGATATCAAGCTCCTCGACACGAGCACCATTATAGACGGACGGATCGCCGACATCTGCGAAACGGGTTTTATCGAAGGGGACATTGTCATTCCTCAATTCGTTCTCTATGAGATCCAGCATATCGCCGACCATCAGGACCCCGTGAAGAGAACGCGGGGACGGCGCGGGCTCGATGTCCTGCACAGGCTGCAGAAGCAGTCCTTTGTCAATGTCAAGATCGTTGATTATGATTTTCCGAAGCTGAAAGACGTGGATACCAAGCTCATTGCCCTGGCGAAAAAACCTGAGCGGAAAGATCGTCACCAATGATTATAACCTCAATAAAGTAGCGGAACTACAGGGCATCGAAGTCCTTAACATGAACCAGCTTGCCATGTCCATGAAGCCCCCCATGCTTCCCGGCGAACAGATGAGTATAAAAATTGTCAAGGAAGGGAAAGAACAGGGGCAGGGCATAGGGTATCTCGACGACGGCACCATGGTGGTTGTCGACGACGCGAGGAAATAGCTCGGCAAGGCTGTAGATGTCGTTGTAACCAGTGTTCTGCAGACCACCTCCGGCAGGATGATCTTTGCAAAGCTTAAAGAACAGGCAGAAAAAGATTTTATGTTCCCGGACGAATTTCAACTGGAAGAACAAGCGTGAAAATAAAATGAGAACAATTGCTATCATCCTTGCCGGCGGTGCGGGAAAGAGAATGGGTACCGCCACGAACAAGCAATTCCTGCTTATCGAGAACAAGCCGATCATTGTCCATACCCTGCAGATCTTTGAGGAATGCAGGGCCATCGACGGCATCTATCTTGTGGTTAACCAGAAGGACCTGCCGCTGATCCAGGAAGAGATCCTCGAAACGTATAAATTCAATAAGATTATGAAGATGGTTATCGGCGGAAAACTGAGGCAGGATTCGGTGAGAAACGGGCTCGAGGCCATCGATCATGCCTGCGATATCGTGGTCATTCATGATGGGGCGCGTCCTTTCGTCTCCCCCGCCGTTTATCGAAAAGGGCATTTTCCTTATGGAGATGTTCGATGCCATTATACCGGCTCTGCCCGATGCAGGATACCATCAAGGTTATCTCAAAGGAAGGTTTTGTCGTAAAGACCCTCGAGCGGGAGTCCCTCTGGCATGTGCAGACGCCGCAGACATTCAAATACCCGCTGATCACGAAGGCATACAGGGAAGGCATGGCAAAGAAGCATTAGGTTACGACGATGCAACTTTTGTCGAGCACCTGGGCAAAAAGGTAAAAGTCATCGAGGGCTCTCCGTACAATATGAAGATAACCACGCCCGAAGACCTTACCATTGCACGAGGCCTGCTTTCCCAGCTTAAGGGAAATTTATGAGGGTAGGGATGGGTTTTGACGTTCATCGGCTCGTGGACGGAAGAAAGCTTATCCTCGGCGGTATTGAGATCCCTTTTGAAAAAGGCCTGCTGGGCCATTCCGATGCCGATGTCCTCCTCCACGCAATAAGCGATGCTATCCTCGGAGCAATGTCTGAGGATGATATCGGGGTGCATTTTCCCGATACCGATGCTGACACGGAAGGCATCGACAGTACTGTCATCCTTGCCAGGATTGCCGGGTTGGCCGCGCAAAACGGCTATCGCATCGTCAATGTCGACAGCGTGCTCGTGGCGGAAAAACCCAGGATCGCACCGTATCGCGCGGCAATGAAGGAAACGATAGCCCGGATCCTCTCTATCGAGCCCGCAATGGTCGGAATTAAAGGCAAGACCACCGAAGGGCTTGGATTTACGGGACGCGGTGAAGGCATCGCCGCCCATGCGGTCGTCCTGGATCGAGAAACTCTAAATTACCAGGAACCTCGGGGAGATACGATACGATCATGGTTAAAGTCAGATTCGCACCCAGCCCTACGGGGTATCTTCATGTCGGGAACGCAAAGACAGCGCTTTATAATTATCTTTTTGCCCGCAGGAGATGCGGCACATTCGTCCTTCGGTTGGAAGACACGGATATTGAGCGTTCCGACGCATTGTATGAACGATCGATCATGGATGACCTTAAATGGCTCGGTATTACGTGGGACGAGGGCCCGTACGCCAGTCGGAGAGGCTGGATATTTACAGGGCCCATGCGAGGGCGCTGCTCAAAATGGGCTTGCCTACAAATGTTTCTGCACCGAGGAAGAACTCGCCGCATGAGCGGCAGCGGTCGCTGCGAAGGGCGAACCGCCGCGATACGATGGCAGGTGCAGAGATCTTCCGGACGATGAATCCCGAAAGCTCGAAGATGAAGGCAAGACGTTACCGTTCGTTTCCGCGCCGATTTAAGGCCGATCTCATTTCACGACGGAATCCGGGGAGAGCTTTCGTTTCCGCGCGGCCATGTGGATGACCTTATCATCTTGCGGAAAGACGGGACCCCGACCTATAATCTCGCAGTGGTGGTCGACGATATGCTCATGGGCATCACGGATGTTATACGCGGGGGTGACCATATCTCCAACACTCCGAAGCAGATCGCGCTTTTCACTGCATTCGGCAGCCCGGCACCCCGGTATGCGCACCATTCCCTGCTTATCGGGTTAGACCACAAACCCTTGAGTAAAAGGCATGGCGCAACACGCGTTGTCGATTTCCGTTCAACGGGCATAGTCAGGGACGCACTCGTTAATTACCTGAGCACGATGGGGCGAAATGTGGCGTCTGAGATAATGGACATGGATGAACTCGTAAAGACCTTTTCCCTCGATTCGGTCTCGGCTTCGGATAATATCTTTGACATGGAAAAGCTCCTCTGGTTCAACAGAGAATATTTAAAGCATATGCCGCTTGAAAAACTACTCGAAGAGACGGGGCTTGATCCGGGTGAAGCACCCAGGATATCCGCTGTGCGGGAAAATGCATCTACCGTCAATGATCTTAAGGATTATATGGGGATCTTCACAAAGCCGGAGCTTGATGAACGGGCACTGAATTATCTTGCAAAGACCCGGGGTGCAAATGATATCGCGCGCGAGATCAAAGACCTTTTGTCCGGGAATGCGAACATATCTTTCGAGGAGCTTACGAACCGGATAGGTATGCCCGTAAATATCAAGAAAAAGGAATTTTTCATGATATTGAGGGCTTTTATCACCGGAAGGCCGGACGGCCCGCCGCTTAAGGACGTATTTCCTCTTGTTCCGCCGGGAATAGTTAACGGCCGCATCGAGGCGTATCTCAACCTTCATGAAGAGCGATAATAATATTCCGGCCGATAATGATGGCATTTTAACCGGCCTCAAGGCCAGGGCAGCCGTTTTCTATGCATATATGAAATCGGTTTTTCGCAGCCTGTCGCTCCGCACCCAGCTCCTGCTTATTCTGTTTGTTCTCCTGATCATATCGATCGGTTCATTGACGATCATCTATACACGGGCTGAAGAGGCCCTTCTCGACAAGGTCGGCGATAATATTGATGATATTACAAAGGCCATCCAGATAAGCGTGGAGGAATTGACATATCGGGGCGATTCGACAGCGCGCTTGAAAAGCTACGTTGACATGCTGAACAAAAAAGGCATAAAGGAAATCTCTATTGTCAGCGACAAATCGGAGGTCATAGCAAGTTCGGACCCGAAAAAGATCGGCACTACAACGAAGATCACCGAGAAAAAGCCGGCAAACCGGAAGAAGGACCTTATGATCACCGCGCGCCTCGGCGATGAACACCGCAGCGGCACGCAAAGGCTTTATAATATCATCATGCCTGTTTCCATCAAAGGTCAAAACATCGGGTATATACACATAAATATGGCCCTCGACGATTACCGGCTCCTGCAGAACCGTAATCAGATCAAGAGGATCCTGAGCATGATCTTTGCTTTTACCATCGGCATTATCGTGTGTATCGTTATTGCCGAAAAATATACGGAACCAATGAAAAGGATCGCGACTGCCAGCCGGAAGATCGCGATGGGAGAACTCGTCAGGATAGGACCGACAGACAGGAAAGACGAGATCGGCATCCTGGTCACAAGCTTCAATGAGATGGTTGACAAACTCAGCGAACAAAAGGAACTCGAAGAAAAGCTCAAGAAATCCGAACAATTGTCCCTCATCGGCCAGCTGTCTTCCGGTATCGCCCACGAGATACGGAACCCGTTAAATTTTTTAACGCTTTCAATAGGGCACCTCAAGGAACGCATCGGGGAAGAAAACATCTCAGACAAGGAGGACCTCGTCGAGCTTCTCGACAGCCTGACAAAAGAGGTGTACCGGATAAATGAGCTGATCCATAATTTTTTGTTCCTCGGCAAGACGATCACGCTTCACAGGGAAAATATTCCACCCGGTGACCTCATTAATGAAGCGCTGATAACGATAAAGGACAGGATCCGAAGCGGTATTGATATAAAAACGTCCTGCAATGGGATAGATGTGATCTTCTGCGACCGTGAATACATACGGCTCGGCCTCATCAATCTTATCGTGAATGCCATACAATCGATCGATGATTCGGGAACGGTCAGCATAGAATGCGCTGATGAGGACGGCATGGCCTGCCTGTCTGTGTCCGATACCGGTCAGGGGATCGCCGAAGATGAACTTGACAGGATATTCGAACCCTATTACTCTACAAAAAAACTCGGCATCGGACTTGGCCTCGCCATAACAAAAAGATTTGTCGAAGAGCACGGGGGGACAATATCCGCTTTAAGTGAGGTTGGAAAGGGAACTACCATGATAATAAGGCTGCCGCATCATGAAGGATGACAATAAGGGGACGATCCTGGTCGTTGAGGATGACAGGAACCAGCGTGAGATCGTAAAGATGATACTCTCCAAAGAGGGGTTTTATGTAGAGGCCGCGGACTGCGGGCGCAAGGCGGTCGATATCATGAAGAACGGGAATTTCGATATAATCGTAACTGATCTCAAACTCCCGGACATCGACGGCACCGAGGTCTTGAGGGAAGCCCGGGCGTTGGGGCGCCCCTGCCATGTTATCATAGTCACCGCGTTCGGATCTATCCCGTCTGCGATCGAGGCGACCAAGCTTGGAGCGTTCTATTATCTTGAAAAACCCCTTGAAAAAGACCACCTGCTCCTCGTAGTCAATAATGCCGTGAACCAGGTCCGGCTTCTCAAAGATAATATTATGCTCAAGGACCAGCTGCGTGACCGGTTCCATATCGATAATATCGTGGGTGCTCATGGAGCCATGGAAGAGCTTTATAAAATTGTCAAGAAAGTGGCCCCGACGAATTCGACCGTTCTTATTCATGGAGAAAGCGGGACCGGCAAAGAGCTTTTTGCGAAAGGCATTCATTATAACAGCCCGCGAAAGAGCAAGACCTTCTTTGCCATAAACTGCGCCGCTATACCCGAGACATTGCTGGAGAGCGAACTGTTCGGTTATGAGAAAGGCGCCTTTACCGGTGCCGTTGCGCGTCACATGGGGCTTTTCGAGCAGGCGAACGGCAGCACGCTTTTCCTTGATGAGATCGGAGACCTGACACAGAGCACGCAGGCAAAATTACTGCGCGTGCTTCAGGAAAAAGAGGTCCGGCGCATCGGCGGGAACGAAACGATAAAGCTCGATGTCAGGATCATCGCTGCAACCAATAAGAAACTGGAAAAGGAGATCGAAGACGGGAAATTCCGGGAAGATCTTTATTACCGGCTGAACGTCATTGCATTTGCCCTTCCGCCGCTGCGTGACAGACTTACGGACATACCGCTTCTTATCGAACATTTCCTGAGAAAACTTGATAATGCGCACCAGAGCAAGAAAACGATCGAGGACGATGTGCTGCAATGCCTCATGCACTATTCGTGGCCAGGCAATGTCCGGCAGCTGGAATCGGTCCTTGAGCGCTCCTATATTCTGTGCGATACGGACACGATAACAATGGAGCATGTCCCTGCCGAAGTGAGACAATCCTCGCGCCCGCAAAACAGGCCGAGCCCGATAACTTTGAAGCTCGACGAGCTGATAAACGCGAGGCTCACGGCAGCCGAATACCGCCTTTATTTGTACCTGACGAAGCTCGATCCGGATGGGGAGTTGTCTGACCATCATTTTGAACCGAAGGAGATTGCAGAGCATCTCGGGATAAACAGGGATACATTCTTTGTCGGCGTATCGAAGCTCAAGGAACTGGGCCTTTACGACTACAAGGCGCGAATGAGCGAACTCAAACAGTCCAAAACCTCAAAGAAAACACAATAAACTTCAGCCCTACCATTTTCCCCCTTTTTGTCTTCCGAAATCCGCCGGAAGCCAGCGGGTAAGGCATTATAAATTCCTATCACGTATCACCTATTACACATAACCCGGTGCTCGTCGGACATTTCCGACGAACTCCGGGCTAGTCGGATATTTCCGATGCCCAAGGCCCGAATTGGTCGGATATTTCCGATTATGTAAATAATCCTCGTAAAGTAGAAAAAGTACATTTACCCGTAATATCGGCATCGTTGAGTTTTTGGCACGCCGAATGCAATGTCTTATAGCATGCAAGTCAAGTTAACCAATCAAAGGGAGGGAGGTGAAAATAATATGAAGAAAGTATTAATGTTCGTTCTCGCAATCCTTATCAGCGTGGCATTCGTTACGACCGTATTGGCAGCAGAGGAGAAGAAAGCCCCTGCAACAGACAAGGCGGCCGCAGCACCGGAAAAACCCGCAAAGGACAAAGCAGTAGAAAAAGCCAAGAAAGCCGGCGTGAAGAAGTTTGAAGGTGAGTTCGTCAGCAAAGACGATGCAGCAAAGACAGTCGTCGTAAAGGGCGAAACCGAAATGACCTTTGACGTTGCCAAGGCAAAAATGGGTAAAGTAGCAGCTGGCGACAAAGTCGTAGTCACATACGTAGAGAAAGACGGCAAGAATATCGCCAAATCAGTGACGAAGGCTGGCGCAGCAAAAGAGAAAGCCAAGAAAGCGAAAGAGGACAAAGCAGCCGCACCTGCAGCGGAGAAACCCGCAACAGAGAAACCGGCAGCACCCGCTCCCGCTCCTGTAAAGAAGTAATTCCTAACGGAAAGAAGGGGGGAGGCGAAAGCCTCCCTTTTTTTTGTGTTGGGCGAATCCCATATCAAAGCGCTGGCTTCGTTGTCTGCCTCGACGCGCTCCTCGACGTACGAATGTACGCCTGCGTCGGCGTCGTCGTTGACGCCTCGCCATCACATTGATCTGGAATCCGCTGCAAAGTCGCCTGACTCCCCGGTGTCGCTTTAATCTAGAAAGTCGCTGAGGAATAAATTAGGTGTACCATCCCTGCGTCGACGCCTCGGTATCGCCCTAATCTAAAAGCCGCAGCAACTTGGGATCAATAAATCACTTACGCCTTACGCCTTACTGCAGTTTAAAAGTTCGGTGGATCGGCTTCGATCTCTACGCCGGGGATGTTGTAGAGGTCTGTGAAGGCATTGGCGAGCAGATCTTTCGGTCCTTTCATCAGGGTTTTCCATGAATAAAATGGGGGTTTGTTGTTCGGGACAGTGCCGAATATGAATGGATCGAGGCCATTTTCGGAGATCACGGCCTTGATCTTTGTGAGGGCCCGGTCGGCGCCGGCCTGGGTTTTTGCGCGGGCCTCGATACGGAAGATCCTCGTGAAGGGCGGAAATTCGGCTTCCTTCCGTTTTTTAATTTCATTGTCATAAAACCCGGAAATGTTGAGGTATGGGACGAGATCGCCAGGTTGCTTATTCTGTGAATAACATACTATCTCATCAGGGGTCAGGGCATCGATAAGATGGGAAAGGATCTGATGTGTTTTTTCTTCGGACCGGAATCCCGACATTTTTCGCAGTTCTTCCCAGCCCACAAGAATAAGCCTGTCA
Organism: uncultured delta proteobacterium; assembly: GCA_963823725.1. GTDB lineage: Bacteria > Desulfobacterota > Syntrophorhabdia > Syntrophorhabdales > Syntrophorhabdaceae > Delta-02. The sequence continues at coordinate 72,387 of CAWGMJ010000009.1, read as the reverse complement.
ACATGATAACCATAAAGCTTCGAAAGCGCCTGGGTCCCTACGAGGCATTGGGTGCGATGAGACCCCCTCTTGCCCTGGGCCGATAATTCTTTCTTCAACGAGTCGCCGGTAATGAGGGTTGTGTCAACGGAGGGAGCAGTGCGGGAGAGATGATCGTGAATAAAGGATGCGCCGATCCTCCCAAACCCTATCATGCTGCTGCCGCAATGAGGGCATGTATCTATGTGGGGATGCTCCGCCCGGCAGCTTGCACAGTGCAGCATGCCCTTATCCCGGTCATAATCGAGAGGGCCGCCGCATTTCGGGCATGCGAGGTTTTCCCTGCAGGTATGGCATCTGAGGAAAGAACCGTACTCCTTGCGGGGCACATAAACGGCCATGGTATGGCCGGACCGGGCGGTCTCGATAATATCGCTGCAAAGACGGTCGAGCAATTCACCCTGCGACCGTGAACGGACGGTTTTCATCGTACTCGCAAAGCTGCTATCCTTTAGCCAATCATTGCATTGGACGGCAATGCCGTTTTCCCTGGCATGGTGAATAATTTCGACAGAAGATGCGGCGCTCCCGAGAATGATCGGAATGCCCCGTAAACGGGCGCGTTCGATCGCTATGCGGACCGCGTTGAATTTGAAACTCTCCTCATTCCTGTATTCATCATCATCGTATCTCTCGACGATGATGAGGGATAGATTGCGGGCCGGAAGAAATACGGAGCCCTTGTTTCCGAGAATAACATAGCCCCCTTCATGGCGGGTCCTGAAATATGTTTCCATTCGCTGCTTTACCGGTACGCCCGAACTGAACCAGAGGACCCGTTCACCGTATATCGCTTTTATTTCCCGGGCGAAATACGCACCGGCTGCGTAATGATCAGGCAGGAGGAAAAGGATATTCCCGTTATTATCAATGTGCCTGCCGATCAGCGAAACATACCGTTCAAGCCTTTGTCCTATGGAACCGATAAAAATGGCGTCTTCGGTCCCATTCCCGGCATTTTGCGGGGCTTCCGGAGGCGCTGCAATGAATCTATTGTGCGTTATGGTATCGCGAAGACCGAGCAGGTTATTCCTGAAAAGCTCCATTAGCCTCAGCCGCCCGGATCTCTTGATCATCTTGTTCAATGGGACGCTGTCAATCGTCGAAGGATCTTCACCTGCCGGTTCGACAACGAGGTAGCGCTCGATGTCGCGAAGGGGCGGCAACGCATATTTCATGACGAGGCCTCCCGGCGTGAGATAAAATGATGAGGCCCAATCGGCAAGGGAAGCAAGCTCAGCATCAACGAGCGGGAAAAATTCGAGCAGTTCGATTATCGACTTTAACCCCGTTCCGTCGCCTTCGCGGATCCCGGCGACGATACCGGCCGCATCCCTTTGACGGAACGGGACACGCACCCTTGTCCACATCGAAACGTATGGGGCAATATGGTCCGGTACTGTATAGGAAAAATACTTGCCGACAGGGATCGGCAGGGCTATATCGACGATCATGAAGAAAAAAGAAGGTCCTGGTAATCGAGGCTCTTCAAGGGCTTCACATGCGTTAAGGCCTCACCCAGGATCCTGCCGCCTATTTCATGAAATGACTGAGGAGTATCCGTGACGAAATATTCGCATTTACCCCGGCCTCGCCTGTTGAATAGTTTCTTTTCATCGAGGATCGTCCAGGCCTCTTTGGCCGTTTCTTTTCCCGAGTGCACGATCTTTATACCATTTCCCATTGTTTGCCTGATCACATCTTCCAGAACAGGGTAATGCGTGCATCCCATGACGATGACATCAATCCCTGATCCGCGGAGATCACCAAGGTATTTCTCGGCCGTAAGGCGGGCTATTTCGTCATGTTCGAGCCCTTCCTCAACAATAGGCACAAAAAGAGGGCAGGCGCGGGAAAAGACCTCGATGCCCGGATTGAGCTTCTTGATCGATTTATCATACGCCATGCTCTTTACGGTAGTCCGCGTGCCAATGACTGCCACTTTATTTGTTTTTGTGTTCTTGACCGCTTCCTTGGCGCCCGGCGCTATAACGCCAATTACAGGTATCGGCATTTTCTTCTGGAGTATCTGAAGGGCAAATGCGGATGATGTATTGCAGGCGATAATGAGGAGCTTAATGCCCTTTGTGAGAAGGAAGAGCGCGCTTTCCAGCGCATATTTTGTAACCATCTGGGGCGATTTATTTCCGTAAGGGACACGCGCCGTATCACCGAAATAGATAATATGCTCGTGAGGGAGAAGGGCCTTGACCTCTTTAAGGACGGTCATGCCGCCCACCCCTGAATCAAACATGCCGATAGCGAGTTTTTGCATGGGTACAGATTAAGGAAAGAGGGGGCCAAAAGTCAAGGGAAGAACGTCTTTGGGGTCCCGTCAATATTCGTCGATGACACGCAGGCAATCAGGAGCGCAATATTTGCAATTAGAGTAAAAACGATACACAATACTGCGAGGTATTGCGAACTATGGTTGTTCCCATCTTTCTTCCCCATTCAGGCTGCACCGAGCGCTGCATTTACTGCAACCAGGGATATATTACCGATATAGCCCAGGCGGATATAAAAGCACGGATCGATGCGGCGTTCGCAGACCGTACCATCCCCTGTGATGTCGGTCTTTTCGGCGGCAATATCTTTGGGATCGAGCCTGATGCCCTCAGAAAGATCTTTTCGTTCTTCGACCCGTACCTGAATTTAATAGAAGGCTTCCGCCTTTCGACGAAGCCGGTCCCCTTAAGGAATGAAACGATATCTTTACTTAAGGAAAAGAAAGTCAAGCTTATTGAGCTGGGGATACCGACTTTTAACGATGCAATACTTGCATCCCTTAACAGGGCGCACACGAGCGACGACCTGTTTCGCGCATACGATAGGCTACGGAATGAAGGCTTCGCGCTCGCCCTGCAATTCATGGTCGGCCTGCCCGGTGAACAAAAGAGCGATATCGAGGATATTATCCGGCATATGGTCAATCTGAAACCTGCGTATATTCGCATCTATCCCCTTGTGGTTCTGAAAAATACCCCTTTGCATTCTCTTTACGAGGCAGGAAAATTTACGCCGGCCGCTTTCGACGAAGTGCTCGGCCGCGCCTGTCATATTTACGAACAAGCCGTGAAAAATGGAATAGGCGTAGCAAATGTGGGCCTCACTGACAATGAGCTCGTAAGGGACATGGTGGCAGGCGGCTTCTATCATCCGGCCTACGGATTTCTCGTTCAGTCGCGGATATTCATAAACGCTGTCGAGGATCGATTGAAGCACCTGGAATGCCCGGCAGAGATCACTGTCGTCATTCACAAAAACGATGTCCCTCTCCTGGTCGGCCATAAAAAAGAGAACCTCTCAAGATTGGCTTCGAAAGGTATCACCGCCCATTGGGACCCATCGGGCAATGAACGGGGCAAATTCACGATAGTGAGCGGGGGGAAAGCGATTACCGGAAAGGCATTGATATCGTAAGTCGCCTACGCTAACGCCTTACTACGAACCATCATTTCCATGAATCTATAACGAGGCCTGATATTCCTTCATAGACGATCTTGTCTTTCAGTGATTCGGAGATAATGTCTTTGAATAGCTGTTTTTTGTCGCAGTCGGCAATGGAGACGACCCGCAGGTAGAACCGCATACGGTCACGGGCCGATATCCTTTTGGGGACTGTGTTGTTGAGCTGGCAGAAGGCCCTTTTCAGGATGTCCGGTGTCATCCGGGTAAACTGGATATCCTCCACATCGAGAAATAAAAAACCGCCCTTGCTCAAGACAAAGACGTTGCAGGCCTTGAGGTCCTTATGGGCAATGCCCCAGGCCATGGCGCCGAGGAAAAAATCCGCAAGTGCGGCGCCAAAAGATATACGTTCCCGTGTATCCATGGCATCATAGTTTCTATCCAGGCTGCGGTCTAATTCTTCGCCCCTGCCCGTTAAGTCTTCCATGGCTATGAAGCCATTTCCCGATTTGGGTATCTTTGCATTATAAACAACGGGGGTTATATGCTTCTGCATATATTCCAGAACCACATGGTTTTTCCACGCGGTCTTTAGCCGGTGCGGGCGCATATATGTTTTTCTTATATGGTCCCCGTAGCGATCGACCTTTACTTTCCGGTCAGTCTTCAAGTTCTCCACGAACCCGCCGCTTCCCAGCTCTTCACGCCCCCGGATAGTTAATTTCGCACCCTGGCGGCTGACTATCGAGGTATCCCGGAAGGCCCTGTCCATTTTGTTCAATACCCATCTTTCACGAAGCGATCTGATGGCATCGTTGAGGCCAGCCTTTATAGACGGCGTCGGCTGATACCGGGCAAAAAAGGCATTACGTTCTCCGACAGAAAGATCATAGTAGATCATGCCGAGGGCATGCTTCAGGTTTGCGATCTCATCGTCATCTGAAAACTCTCTCCTGACCGTTATCTTATGCAGGTCTATAAGATAAAAAATGTCTTCGGATATGAGGATATTGTCGAGGTGGAGGTCGTCGTGACGCACATGTGCCCTTCCTAAAAGACGAAGAAAGTCGGCTAACTTACCGAGCAGTGCATCACGGTCCGGGGAGTGTTCAAAGATCTCCAGAAATGTTTTCCCATCGATAAAATACTCGGCTATTGCCGATGTTCTGGTCCCGATCCCGTAACCCAGCGGTATTGGCGCCGGCACACCGCATCTTTTGAGTTTTCCGGCAACAACAAACTCTTTCTTGCCGCGCGGCGAGATCAAGGAGCGGACCCTCCCCGAGATGCCCTTCTCGCTGAAGGTCTTAATGAACAGTTTTTTTCCGTTATGTTCGCAAACCTTGTAGCTGCGCCTTTCCCCGTCAGGGTGGGTAATATCTTGAATGGCGGGAATGATCCATTCATCTTCCAGAAACCAGGTAAACTCTTTTGTCTTGTATTCGATCATTTATTTACTGTTAATCGGGTCTGAGGCCTTGAGCCGGAGACATCTCTTATAATATCGATGAATCGCGGCGCGCATGCCTCAATGGTATATTCTCTCATGACAGCATCCCGTCCTCTGGTTCCCATTGCCTTCCTTAAGGCCTGATCTTCAATAAGGGTTGATATCTTTTCGATCCATTCTTCCGGGGAATTTGCATAAAAGCCATTCATGCCATTCTGAACGACATCCTTATTTACCCCCACCGGGGTGCATACCGCCGGCACTCCCACGCCAAAATACTGGAGTATTTTGAGCCCGCATTTTCCTTCCGACCACAGGTCATTAACAAGGGGCATAAGCCCGATGTCCATATCCTGAAGATCGGCTATCTCCGTTTCGTGCGACCACATCTTTTTGATGACAGGGATGTTCTCACAGTCAATAAAAATATCGCAGACTATGCTTAACTCGGCATGGGGGTATTTCTTTCCGATCTCTTCGAATATCGGCTTCATTTTTTCCATGTAATGTATGCTTCCATGATCACCGATCCAACCGATCGTTACCCTTTCTTTCTTTTTCCCGTGATCTTTTGCCAAATACCGTTTTCCCATCCAGCGCAGTAGGTATCACGTCGACGTTTTCATTGAAAGGAAGCGTCTGCTCCATAAGGAAACGATTGCCGGCGATTATGAAATCGGATGCCTTCACCATATCCGCAAATCGCTTCATACGGGTTTTCGAATGAGGCGTCGGAGCCTTTGAATTGCGATACATGACCGAATCGTCGAAATCGTATATTATCTTTCGCGTCAGTTTTCGGACAAGTGACAGAAGCGCCCCGCTGAAGCGTTTTCGCTGGAGAAAAATACAGTCATATGTCGGGAGGGCCGCCAGAAAACGGGCCAGTTCCAGCGGGTTACGGGGATAAAGCGAAACGGTGGCCTCAACGCCTTCACTCGTCAGGTACGGGATATACTGAAGGACACGGTACCGGGTCGCAGCAACTTTATGTCCCTGGATAAGAAAAAGCACTTTAGGTTTCATATGCCTCTTTCTTTCGCCTCCCATGCGGCAATTGAGAACCCGTTCCATCTCGTTTGCATTGTTTTGCATGGTGAGCAATTCCATTTTCCTGCGTGCATTTTGTCCCATTGTCGCGCATTTGCCGGGATCGGTCAATTGCAGAAATGGCTTCGCTAAGCGCGGCGATATTTTCCGGTTCATCGATGACATATCCTTCATCGGATGAAACGAAAGCGCTTGCACCGTTCCAGCGGGTTGTAATCGACGGGCAGGCCCGACGCCATGCCCTCCATGGTCGTTAAAGAACAGGCATCATAATATGTCGGATGGGCGAGCATGATGCGCCTGACGATATATCTCCTCAGGCGATGATTGTTCGCCGATAAACGAAACGCGTTCGCTTATACCTTCGCGCTGAATGATGCGGTCGTAGCTGTCTTTCTTTCCCCGTCCCATAATCATTAAGCGGACGTCCTTTCCCTTGACGAACGACCTTGCCAAATGCCTTGATAAGCGGCAGAAGCCCTTTCAGCCGGAAATTGCCCGCGCAAAAAAGCACCGTTACCGGACCTGAACGGGACGTGCAAGATCGGTCTGAAACGCTCGGTGTCAACGCCGTTATACACAATGTCGAATACATTATTCTTGATGTTGTAATGTGCGGACATATGGTCTCGGACCATATCGGAGATTGCCACTATCCGCTTGAAATGCCTTCTGTCTGACCGAATATCCCTCTATCCAGCGCTGGACTGCCTGATTGAGGCTGTATCGCAGGATAAGGCTTTCACGCTTCGCTCCATCCCCTTTTCGCAGCTTGCGATCTCTCTTTCCATCCAGATATCCTGGACGCCGCCGTGGCTCTGGTAGACGTCGAGATCGAGCACATTTCCGTAGCCGAGCATCACATCGGGCCGGTATTCGGCGCAAAGCGCTGCGTGTGCGACAGGGCGAACGAGAGATTCCGGAGCCAGCTGCGGATATGTGATTGTGCTTAAGGGGTATCGAGGGTAATGCCGGGAAATTGATCCCGCGAGCACAAAAAACAACAACTCATGGCCCTTCGCTGCAAGCCTTCCGGCAAGATCATATGTGTAACGCTCGGCACCGCCCTTTTTCGGGTCGAAATTATATATTGCCAGGCCGATCTTCATTTTTGTGTCACTGTACACCAATCAGGAAAAGAAATAAAGAGGGTTATCTCCGCCGGTCCATACGTAATAATGATTCGTAGAAATTCTTCATCGCCTTTGCCTGGAGCCTGAAAGCTCCATTCCTCATCGGCTCGCCTGCGTGCATTTTCCCCGAAACGCTGCCGGATGCCGGCATCACTGACGAGAATTTCCATTTTTGAGGCAAGATCGGATGCATCCCATGACGTGACAAAACCTGTTTTCCCGTCATCGACGAGATCGGGCAGCATTCCCCTGTCGGATACGATGGCCGGCCTGCCCAGCCCTAAGACCTCGCGAAGGGCCCGCCCGCTTCCGTCGCTCCCCGCGCGCATCATGATGTAGATATCAAATGTCTGGATCATCAGGAAATAATCGTCGAAGCGATAACCGGCAATGATGACATCCTTTTCGATGCCGAGGTCCCTAAGCGGTTTCATGACGCTCGTTTCTATCTGGGAGCTTCTGCCGACGATGACGAGCTTCACCTTGTCAACACGGGAACGCAGGATGCTGAAGGCCTTGAGTATCACGTCGTAGCCGCGGTCGGGCTTTAACCTGCCGATGACCCCGATGACACGGTCGTCAGGAGATATCCCGAGTTCCTGCCGCAGGTTCCCGGCGGGGCCTTTATAGGGTTTGATACCCGGCGGGATGACGCGCAGCCGCTCTTCGGGAAAATCGAAGTTCTTCATATCAAGCTTTGCAAGCCTCTGGCTGTACGTGACGAGGCCGTCCGTCCGCGCCATTGCCCAGGACATGAAAAGATTCAAGGGAAGCCCGTCGCGCTTGTGGTCCGTCCGGACTATACGCGGACGGAGCCTGCGGAAAGACAGGGCTGCGATAGCAGTAAAATAATCGTGCGAAAGGTGCGTATGGACGACGTCGAACTTTTCCTTTTCGACATAACGGCCGAAAGATGTCAGATCGTGGAGCCCAGTCGCGGGCCGAAAAATACCTGTTGAGCCTTAAGCCTTCATAGCAGCGGATGCCTCTCTTTGAGGCCTCTTTATCGACGGTTCTTTCGGGAAAATCGATGGGCGTTTTGCGGTATGCCAGGACGACGTCGACGCCTTCGTTCTGGAGGTTCTCGCACAGCGACAGCACGGGTTCTGCCGGGCCTGTCCATTTCCAGTCGCTGAAAAGGTGAAGAATCCTCATTTCCCGTAGAACTCGCTTATCGTCTCGCAGACGTATGCTATCTCATCGTCGCGTAATGACGGATAAAGGGGCAGTGAAATTATCTGACGGGCCGATCTTTCGGCATCCGGGAATGAACCGGGACCGTATCCCAGGTGACTGTAGACCTTTTGGAGATGTATGGGCGTCGGGTAATGCACGAGGGTTATGATTCCCTTCTCACCGAGATATGCCCTTAAGGCCTCTCGGTCCTCGGCGGCTATAACGTAGAGGTGATAGACATGATAGGCGTATGGCGCTTCGACCGGTCTTTTTACGGGCAGGTCTTCAAGGCCCGCATCGTAAAGCGATGCATTGCGCCTCCTTGCGATATTCCACTCGTCGAGATGAGGCAGTTTCACCCGCAAGAGGGCAGCCTGGAGCTCGTCAAGCCGTGACACGAACCCCTGCACATCGTGGACATGGCGGTCCGTCTGGCCATGGGCGCGAAGTATCAGCATCTGTTTGTACGCATCTTCATTGTCCGTGACGATTATTCCGCCGTCGCCATAGCATCCGAGATTTTTCGTCGGATAAAAACTGAAGGCGGCGGCATCGCTCATTGTGCCGACATTCCTGTCTTTGTAGCGCGAACCATGCGCCTGGCAGGCATCTTCCATTAGCATGACGCCGTATCTTCCGCAAACCTCCCTGATCTCATCAAGCCGGCACGCCTGCCCGTAGAGATGAACGGGGACGCATAGCCTGATGTCGGGCTCTTTTTTCAACAGTTCTTCCAGGGCCGCCGGGTCCATATTGTACGACTCATTCTCGATATCGCAGAAACGGGGAACAAGTCCGTGCTCTGATCAGTGCCATTGCGGTCGCTATGTATGTGTTGGGTGTCGTGACGAACTTATCTCCCGGTTTAAGGCCGAGGGCAAGCCCGCCTATCTTTATCGCATCCGTTCCGCTCGCAACACCGACAGCATATTTCGTTCCCACGTATGCGGCAAATTCCTCCTCGAGGGCACGCACTTCCTTTCCGAGAATGAATTCCCCGCCTGACAGGACATTTTCAAATGTTGTGACCAGCTCCGCCCTTATCGCGGCATGGTCCCTGTCTATATTGAAGATCTTGACTTTCATTGCGAATAACCGTCCTTTTCTGCAAATATGATCCGGATATCCCCGCTAAACGGTAATTGCCGGTACCGATTCACCAGTATTCTTTTCGGAATTGTCTGTAGAAATCTATGGTCCGTGCGATGCCTTCGTCAAGGGAAACGACCGGTTCCCATCCGGTGACCTTTTTGATGCGTGTTATATCGGCATAATAATCGCCGGGCTCGACTTCTTTTCTTTCCTGCGTGAATTCCGTAAATTTCGTTCTGCCTGACCCCGCGATGGCGACTATCTTTTCGGCAAGGTCGAAGAAGCTGACGGGAACCCCCGTGCCCACGTTGAATACCTTGCCGTATGCCTCGTCGGTCGATGCGACCTTGAGCAGTGAATCGACCAGGTCTTCGACATAGAGAAAATCCCTGAGTATCCTTCCGTCGCCCATTACCGGTATCTCTTCATTGTCCATGGCCTTGCGGATGAACCAGTTGAAAACGCCGTACTCGTCGTGGGCCATCTGGTGACGCGGGCCGTACGTATTGGTGATCCTGAGGCATGCCCCCTTTATCTTGAACACGTCGTCATAAACGAGCACCAGCTTTTCCGCGGTGAGATTCGTCACGGCATACACGCCCTTGGGATTTGTCGGGTGGTCTTCATCGACGGGCAGACTGACACTGGAACCGTATTCGCCGCGCGTCCCCGCAAAAATAACCTTCGCGTCCCGGTTGTAATGACGCAGCGCTTCGAGGAGGACGAGGGTGCCCCGGCAATTTATCTCCAGGTCCTGCAGAGGATTTTTCATGCTGTCAACATGGTTGACCTGCCCGGCGAGATGGAAGATGTAATCTTTTCCTTTGACCAGATGGTTCATGGAAAGCTGATTACGGACATCGGAGATATTGACGGTCACCTTTCCTGCAATGTCGCTGATATTGAAGAGATTGCCGCCCTGACGGGGAAGCATGTTGTCGACAATGGTCACATGGGCGCCTTGCCTCACGAGTTCGATGCACAGATTGCTCCCGATGAAACCTAATCCTCCGGTAACGAGGACCTCCTTGTTATTGAACACCTTTCTTTCCTCCGTCTGATTTTTCTAATTCCCAGAGCCGTGCATGTTTCATGAACACGTAATACATCGTCGAGGCCAGGATAATAAGCCCCGGGATACCGTCGAGGAAGCCTCTCTTGAAGATATAATCCCTGAACAGGCGATAGATCGGGCGCAGCACCATATTGGAAAGATGAAAATGGCGTCCCGCGTTGAAGAGATCGCGGGCATATGCCTCGGAATAGCGGTCTATGGTACGGATCTGGTGCGCCGTATCGCTGTACGGGGTATGCATATAATAATTTTTCATCTGTCCGATGCGGCCCTCCACATGCACCTTTGCATGAATGCCTCCCTGCCAGCCTCCGCGGTCCTTTCTGTACAGGCGTATTTCCCTGTCGGGATACCATCCCCCGTACTTTATCTCCCTGCCGAGATAAATATTCCTGCGGTCGACGATATAGCCGTCGCTCGCTGATGCCGAATGGAGGATCGCCTCCACCTCGCGCTTAAAGGATTCCGGGAGCCATTCATCCGCATCGATGAACATGACCCAGGGATTTTTGCACTGGTCCTGGGCAAACTGGTATTTTTCCCGCTGATCGCTTGTATCGAATTGCAGCACCCGGCCGGTATATTTCGCAGCAATATCAGCGCTGCCGTCAGGACTGTGCGAATCGACGACAACGACCTCGTCCGCCCATCCGGCGACGCTTTCGAGCGCCCTCGCTATCGTAGCGCTGTTATTGAATGTGATCATATAGACGGATAAAGGGTAGCGCTGTCAGCCTGTTTTTTGTCCATTGTATTGGGTCCGATGTGTGTTACAATACACTAAAAAGTGCTTGAAATCAAATCAGAAAGCAGTGTTTGACCGCTCATTTCTCCCGCAGGTTCTTGATGGTTTTTATAATGTCGCGCGTTGAATGGTCCTTGGGGTCACCGACTATCGCTACCTTCCCTCCGTAGGAAAGGACGATGTCCCGCTCGGGTACATTATCCTCTGTATAGTCGGTACCCTTTCGCGTGTATATGGGGCTTTAAGCGTCCGGAGCAGGTTTTCAACGGTCGGATCGCCAAACAGGATCACGTAATCGACGCAATCGAGGGCCGATATGATCTCCGCGCGTTCATCCGCAGGCGTAACGACCTCTTTTCGCTTGCCAAGGCCGGTCACGGACGAATCATCATTGACGGCAACGATCAGAACATCACCGAGTTCTTTTGCCCCTTTCAGATACCGGACATGACCTACATGAATAATGTCGAAACATCCGTTCCCGAAGACAATCTTCTTCCCCGCAGCCTTTTCCGTCTCAATAATCCCTTTCAGTTCGTTCAGATCTTGAATTACTTTACCCATTTTTCACCGATAGACCTTCATTATCCTAGTGTTTACGCCGATCCACGTCTTTCGCCTTACGCTTCTTACAGACCTACGTGACCCTATGGCTCTCATATTTTGCCCCCATTCATATATCGACTTCCTGAGTTCCTCGAGGGTTACCGTTGCTGTTCCGCGTTTCATGACAACGATCCCTGCAGCGTAGTTCGCTATTTTTGCTGCATCCAGAAAATCTGCCCCGCTGGCGAGCGAAAGCGCCACGGCGGCGCAGACCGTGTCCCCGGCCCCGGTTACGTCCGTCACGTCATCTTTCCCGGATATGGGTATATGATGGACCTTGCCGCCCTTCAGGAAGAGGGACATGCCCTTATTCCCGCGCGTGACGAGCAGGGCCTTGAGATTCATCCCGGAGAGGACCTTTTTCCCGACCTCTTCGATGGGGCATCCTCCGGAAGGCCTGCCAGGGCATATGCCTCGGATTCGTTCGGCGTGATCATGGTCAGGCCCGCATATTTTTTGAGGCTGTACCGCGAATCGCCGACGACGATAGTTGTCTTCGCGGCATCTTTCATAAACTCGATCACTTTATTATTTACGGCGCCATGTCCGTAATCCGACACGATGATAGCGTCAACATGGGGAGCGATAGCGGCAAGCTTTTCCATGAAAAGCGATTTTTCTTTTGCCGTATTTTTTCGGTGATCATCCCTGTCTATGCGGATGACCTGCTGTTTTGAAACGTGGGTATCGCCGGCAAGAATGCGCGTTTTTGTTATTGTTTCCCCGGCGTGGCGTATGATCCCTCCGGTATCGATATTCTTCTGACCGCGGAAAAAAAATCCAGGAGTTTGCCGCCGACGGAATCGCTGCCGATGAAACCGACAGGATAGACCTTGCGCCCCATTGCGGCGAGGTTATTTATCGTATTGCCGGCGCTGCCCGGATAGATCTTCGACTGTTCGTATTTAACGACAACGACGGGCGCCTCCCGCGAAAGGCGGTACGGTTTGCCGAATATATAAACATCGGCAATAATATCCCCGACGACGCAGATCTTTTTCCCGGCAAAATGATCGAGAAAATACGGCAGATTGCCGCGTTTCAGGCTTTTTTCTCAATGATATCTCCCACTATTCCAGCGACTTCCTGGGGTTTTATATCCATCATGCATTCATGGCCCCTGTCGCATCTTTTCTTGTTGCAGGGCCGGCAGGGCACATCCTTTGACAGAACGCGTGTCGATGGGCTTGCGTATGATGTGTACTCTTTCGTCCATTGGCCCCGCGAATACGATGGTCGGTACCGAAAGCGCAGCCGAAATATGGCGAGGCCCCGTGTCGTTGCTTATGACGGCTGCTGCCCGTGACAAACATACCTTCATGTCCCGTATATTCATCGACATGATATCGGCCCGGTCCTTCTGCTTTATCCCGGCATAGATCCTGTCCGCGATGCCGCGTTCATTCTTTGCCGGGAAGCATAAATACGTTCAGGCCGTATCTTTCGATGACGCTATCGGCCAATTCCGAAAAATATTCGGCGGGCCAGCATTTTGAAGGCCCGTATTGAGCGCCTACGATCATAACGGCGTACGGCTTCGCAATATTTGTGAATTCCTGGTCGAATTTGCTTTCTTCGTCGGACGTGACGGTGAGGACGGGAGAGGCTATTCGTCCGGCCGATGCCAAGCGTGTCGGCGATCTTGAGATAATGCTCGACAGTCGATTCGAGCCGGGCGCTTTCCGTCACCTTCACACTCAACATGAAGCCCCGTTTATTGCGGTCATAGCCGATCCTTTCCCGGACCCTGAGATTAAAGAAGAAAAGGGCGGACCTGAATGAGTGAGGCAGGGCGATAGCCCGGGAAAATCCCACTTTTTTCAGCTTGTTCGCTGTTTCCAGAAAAAGGGAGAGTCCTGTGTTGTAAATGGGCACGAAACGGTCGAACAGGTCAAGGCCGTTATAAAGGTGAATGGCGCTTTCTTTGCCGATAGCCCATAATTCCGTATCAAGCTCTTTTCTCAGGGCGTGAAGGAACGGCACGGCCATCACCATGTCGCCCAGCCAGTTAGGAAGATATACTATCGTCTTTCCAGTCACTTCGTACGCCCATAAAAGGATTGTATTTCACAGTATAATAGAGTCCTCCCGATTTTTCCATCTCTTCGTTCAGTTTCTCTACCATCTTGAAAATATTTTCCTTTTTGTCCTGCCAGGTGTTCAGGTCCATGGATTCTATCTCGTCCACCAGGCGCCGGAACCCTTCCGTATTTTGCAGGCCCGACCGGGCATTTACGAAAGCGCACAAAATTGATTTGACCTTATCACAATACAGATCGACATCATCTCCCAGCTTCATGCATGTTTCATCGGTAAAATTATCGAGCTGTTCCATGCGTTCGCGGTCGATCTGGCCCGAAGACTCGGCTATGCTGTACGCCTTTGTTCCGATAAAAGGAAAGAAAAGCGACCATCTGAACCGTCCCGGCTTGATAACGGCAAGAAGCTCGATAGTTTCGCGTATATCCTCGATCGTCTCGTAAGGAAGCCCGAGCATTACAAAGGCCGATGTGTGAAGCCCGTATTTTTCCGCTGATCGCAAATGCATCTTCTATATGTTTGTTGGTCATGTATCGCTGAAGGACCTTGCGGCGTATCCGGTCGCTGCCGCTTTCCAGCCCGAACTTGACTATCCGGCAGCCCGCATTCTTTAAGAGATAAGCCGTCTCATCATCGAAGATGCGCGCATGGGCATTGCAGACGAACGGAATGTCGGTGACGACTCTGTAGCGCTCCGTGAATTCCTTGAGCCACGCCTTATCAAACGTAAAAATGTCGTCGTCGAATATGAACATCGTGATGCGCGAATAATTTTGCAGGAGATACTCGATCTCTTCGATCATCTGGTCGACCGTATGCCTGCGTATATAGCCCCGCGGCATATGGCCGCTTCCTTTATAGATCTCGATTATCTTGTGATTCAGGCAATATGTGCACCGGAAGGGGCAGCCCCGTGAAGCCGTGAGCCCCACCCATCCGTCTTTTGCATCGATCATTTTCTGAAAATCGAAGATCTCGTAATCCTTGAACGGCAGTTTGCTTATATCGGTATAGGGCCGCAAGGGTTCTATGACCGGCCTGCCGTTCTCTTTTCGCCCGATGTTCCGCACCCCGTCAGGGCTTGCCTGTTGCCAGGAGCTCCGCCAGGGCCTCTTCGCCTTCGCCGACACAGATAAGGTCGACCTCGTCCTGCATCAGCGTTTGGACAGGGTCCATGGTCACGTGGATTCCGCCGAAAAGGATCGGGACATCGAGGTATTGTTTTATGTCACGCGCGATCTCGAGGGCGTATTTATACTGGTTGGTAAGGACGGAAAAACCGATCATGTCGGGCTTGAATGCCAGGACATCCTTCTTTATGCGGGCAAGGTCAAGGGGATACCCGAGTTTTTCATTGATATTGAGAAGCCCGGTCTCGATCCCTTTTTCTTTCAAAAAGCCGGATATATATGAAATGCCGTAATTGAATCCGACCTGGGTATTTATGTTGGGATAAATAAAGAAAATACGCATTTATTATGCCTCGTTTTCAGGGATGATTTTTCTGACGCGCCTCGAAGACCTCATCGACGGATATGTTCATAAGACATTCCCGCGTTTTGCAGTTCTTGTTCTTGCAGGGGCTGCAGGGCACTTCCTTCCGGATAATGACGCTTTTCCGGGAATAGGGACGGTTCACGATAAAATCGGTCGGCCCGAAAAGACTTATGACGGGTATCTGCGCGGCTGAAGCAAGGTGGGTTGTGCCTGTATCGCCGCCGATATAAACGGAACACTGCGCAAGCAGGGCATAAAGCTGGGCAATGTCGGTCTGGCAGGCAAGCTCCACACCTTCTCCTGCCATCGCGGCAAGCCTGTGTGCCTCTTCCCGTTCACCGGGGCCCCAGATGATGACACGACAGAGCCCATTTTGTCCTCTGTTGATCTTCCGTATCAGGTCCGCATACCGCTCAAGGGGCCATCTCTTGAATGCCGAATCCTTGCTTGCAAAGGGATTTACGGCGAATACAGGTCGATGTATATTATGCGACTGAAAGAAATCATCTATGTAGCGCCGGGCCTCATCATGGGCACTGAGCGGAAGTTCGGCAGCCGGTGTCCGTGCATCCCATGATAATTGGCGACCAGCATATTGCGCTCAACTTTATGGATCCTTTTCTGAATGCCGTTCACCCGTTCCCGGTAAAATAGATGGCTCATATCCTTCGCGAACATGGTGCCGAAGCCGACCGTTCTGCTGTCCGCGGGCAAGCATCATCAGTCGCCACGCTTTTCGCAATGCCGTGAAGATCGATGATGAGATCATATTCACGCTGCCGGAGATTCTTCAGAAAATCTTTCAGGATATACGCGGTTGTGGAGAAATGGCCGGTCTTGAGATGCCGGGAAAGGGCGCCGCGCGGGAAATATATCACGTCATCGATGAAATCCTGCTGGGCGAGGATGCCCGCCACGGAACCTTCCGCAAGCCATGAGATATGCGCGTCCGGGAAATGCTGCCGCAATGCCCGCACCGCCGGGACACTCATCAGGACATCGCCAAGGGAACTGAGCCGGATGACCAGAATATTATGTGGTTCGGCCATCTCGGAATATTTCTATGATCTTTTGCGGTATTGTGACCGGTTTTTTGTCGCTGTTGACACAGATATGTTTTGTGGATCCCTTCGACGACGAGGGTGCCGTCCCGCGTCACGACATAATGAAAGGTGATGCCTCTCGATTTAAGTTCTGTAACCCTGGTCTTCACAATGACGATATCATCATATGTCGCGTTGCTGTAATATTTCGCCTCGAGGCTCTACGACGACGAAATAATATCCCATCTCTTCCACGTCACGGTAAGGGTATCCTTTCTGCCGCATGTATTCGCTGCGCCCGACTTCAAAGAATGCGGGATAATTGCCGTAATAGACGATGCCCATCTGGTCCGTATCCGCATAGCGGACGCGTATGGGTATCTCGACAAATTCGCCGTCTCTGTCCGTCCCGATTTTCTCAGCTCATATCACAGGGCCCTCATGAGATTCAGGCCTGCAGCATCGAGGGATCGCGCTCGGAAAGGACATGTCTTGATCGCTTTGAGGGTCTTTTCTTTTTCTTCGGGAAGCCATGCCTTGACGGGAAGATAGTTCGAGGCATGGTTTGACGCGAAATACGTGTGGTCAACATTCGTATTCTCGATCATGATGTACAGTTCTTCGAGAAGCATATAAGGATCGGGCACGACGAATGTGCCCTTTTTTATCTCGTCGGCGAGCACTGTGCCGGGCACGACGATGACGCTGAGCGCACCGGCATAATCGGGTTTTATCCTGCTTAAGAATTTGCCGGTCTCTTCCGCGTGGATCTTGCTTCTCTCGACACCGCCGAGTCCCAGGAGAACCGTCACGGAAAGAAGCATCCCGGCATCCTTGACCTTCTGCGCCGCTTCGGCGGTCTTGTCGAGGACCGTGCCCTTGCACACCCTGTCGAGAACGACCTGATCGCCCGATTCGACACCGAGGTACACGATCCCGACGCCCAGTTCCTTTCAACTGCTTTCAATTCTTCGATCGATTTTTTGAGGATCGACTTGGTATTTCCGTAGACGCCTATCCGCTCGAGTTTGGGAAAAGCATCCTTGACAAGCTGTACGATCGGCAGGAGCCTTTTTTGCGGGATGATCAGCGCATCGCCGTCGGCGAGAAAGACTTTTCTGATATACCGGGCATATTGCTTTGCTTCCTCGACGTCCTCGGCTATCTCTTCAAACGTGCGTACCCGGAATTTCTTGTCTTTGTAGGAACCGCAGAATGTGCATTTATTGTGGGAACAGCCGATCGCTACCTGCAGGATGAGACTGTCTGCCTCGCTTGGGGGCCTGTAAATTGTTCCTTCGTATTTCATGGTTCAACCCTGTACACCTTTTCCCCTTCACGTACAAGACCGTATTTCTTTCGCACCATTTCTTCCAGGTACTGGTCGTCTTCTTTTATCCTGCGAAGTTCCCGGGAAAGTGCCGCATTCTCTTCTTCGACCTGCATGACCGATAATTTCGCCGATCCGCGTTCTGCAGCTTGACCTTTAAAAGGTCATATATTCCGCCATCCATGAGAATAAGGTGAAAGAAAATAGTTGAGAGGAAGATTATAAATCCGTATCTCTTTACGGGATTTTCTATCATGCTCTCTTAATATTAAAGGCATGAAAACAAAATGTCAACCTAACAAAATAATAAACGTAAGGTTCAAGTGTTAGGTACGTGATCCGGTTGAAAAGCTGCCATGCAGAGAAATTTTACGCCTTAACACCTTAACGACTTACGGTCTGTATAGTCCCATTACCCTGCCGGACCTCTTCCATCGTTACGTCGGCTATTTCTCTGCATGCCGCGGCGCCCTTGGCGAGGACGTCCCTGACGTAATCCAGTATTGTCCGCAAGTTCACGGGCCTTTTCGCGGATAGGCGCGAGCTCTTTCTTCACATTTTCAAAGAGCATCTTTTTGCAGTCGATGCAGCCTATCCCGGCGCTGGTGCAGCCCTTATCGATCTCGATCAGCAGGCTGTTATCCGAAAATGCGCGGTGGATCGTGTAAATATTGCATATTTCGGGATCGCCCGGGTCTTTTCTGCGCACGCGGTTCACGTCTGTTACGGCGGTACGGAGCTTTTCCCAGACACTGTCCTCCTCTTCGAGGACGCCGATATAATTGCCGAGCGACTTTGACATCTTCGCCTGGCCGTCGACGCCGAGGATGCGCGGGGCCATTGAAAGTATCTCCTCGGGCTCGGGAAAGACCTGCGCCGAAACGGCTGTTGAATTTCCGTGCGACCTCGCGGGACAGCTCGATATGCTGTACCTGGTCCTCGCCGACCGGGACATAGCCTGCCTTGTAAAGCAGGATGTCCGCGGACTGCAGCACGGGATAATCCATGAGGCCCATGTTGATATTGGCCCGGTGCTGTTTTGCCTTGTCCTTGAACTGCGTCATCCGCTCGACCTCGCCGATCGGTGTGACGGTATTGAATATCCAGGCGAGCTCGGTATGTTCCGGAACATGAGACTGGACAAAGATCTTCGATTTTTCGGGTGACAGCCCGCAGGCAAGCAGGATAAGCCCTGTTTCGAGCGTGCGCCTTGCCATTTCCTCGATGGGATATTCGATAGTTATTGCATGATAATCGACCACGCTGAAGATGCAGTCGTATTCTTCCTGAAGATAGACCCAATTCCTGATCGCTCCAACATAATTGCCGAGATGTATCTCACCGGTCGGTTGTATGCCGCTGAAAATCCTCTTCATGGTATTTCCTCCGATAGACCAAAAAAGCCGCTTTTTTGCTCTAAACCGTGTTAATGTAACTTAAAATGAGGGGTCGAGAGTCAATAGGTAATAGGGATGGGAAAGGTGGTCAGATGTTTGATAAAGGTCAACAGGTGCAAAGGTTAAAAAGGTAGTACGTCTTGCCCATGACCTATGACCTTTAACCCATGACCGTGGAATAAAAAAAGCGGGCCGAAGCCCGCTTCTTTTTGATGTTTTACTTCTGCCATTCTCTCCATGTCAGGCCGGTCTTCTTTTCCCAGTCGGACTCGAATCTGTTCTGTGAAGAAACCGTGGAGTTTTTCGAAAAGCTTGGTCCATCCGGACTGGAAATCTGTTGTCAGGACATCTTCGAGGAAAGGAACGACCTCGCCGAGCTTGTCTTTCGGGAGGTATGCGCGCGCCTTCATATCGTAAGATTTCTTGAGGGCGTCGGGGCTTAATGCGTGGGCCGTGAGCATGGCGACCTTCATATCTTTCTTGACGGCCATGTCAAGGAGGTCAAAGCCGCGGACTCCCATGATGTCGAGGACAACCACGTCATAATTCTTTGTCTCGATCAATTTCGATGCATCTTCAAAGTTTGTCGCTGTATCGAATGTGCATTTCGGGCACGAATCCAAAATTTCTTCTTCAAGCACTTTAAGAACATCGGGCTCGTCGTCTACTGCCAGTATTCGTTTTCCATCGAGAACTGATTGTGCCATGTTAACCTCCTGTTATTTTTTGTCCTTATCATAGGGGAGGTATACGGACCGTAAAACATGAACCCGTACCCTCACCGCTTTTTAATGATATATCACCGCTGCATTTTCTCTACAATGTGCTTTACGCAGGAAAGGCCGAACCCGAGGCCGTCGGGCGCTCCCTTCTTGTTGCTGTTGACATTGAAGAAACGCTTGAATATGTAATTCTGTTTCTCCTCAGGGATGCCCTCGCCGTCGTCTTCGACAGATATCACGAGGTCGGGATCACCGGAAAGTGAAAGCTTCATCATTGTCTTTCTATATTTTAATGCATTTGATATCAAATTTCTCAGTATCTGCCGGATCTTTTTTGGATCATGGCTGAAGGAATCCGCACTGTACCTGCCGCTGATCTCTATAACGATCCCGTTCCGGGAAAGGATTTCCTTGAAAGAATCGTCGCCGGCACGGGATAGTTCCTCGCTTATATCGGGATTTACTATCTCCAGGGCATCGAGAAGGGCCTCTTTGAGAATGTCGGCGATCATAAATTTTTCACTGCGAAACAAACCTTCCTCGGACCTGTAGACCTCGATAATCTCGAGAAGAAGCGCCTTTGCCTTTTCGGCGTTCCGCTGGGCGCGCTTTAAGGTATCTATCTGGTATTCAGTGTACGGGCCGCATTTCTCTTCTTTGGTCAGGAGGTTGTTAACGCTTGTCAGCACGATCGATAAAGGACCGGTGAGATCATGTATCAACAGGTCGACGAGTGGGTCTTTACGTGTCATGGTTTAAACCTTTGATGTCCCTGCCATGGGATGTGTATCGATTTTAAGATATTCTTTCGATACCGGAAAAGTCAAACAAAAAGTAGTTGTGCCGGATTCGCATGCATCCCTTGATCCCATGATATGTGACGGCATAGTGATATTTTCCCGGGGCAGATATCCGAGTCTGTCGGGATATGAATGCAGCGTGAGCTGTTCATGGATATATCAAAACCAAAACGCCGCGCGTAAACCTTCATCTGAAAGAGGTCAAGGCCCTTCCCGCCGGCGCCGAAATCGTAGACGCTTCCGCGAACCGTAAAGGTCCGTGTCCTGGGTATGAAAAAAACCTTCGAAAATATGCGGCTTGCTTGCTTCTGTTATTCCGGTCCCGTGATCGGTGACGGCAGATGGAGACATTCTCACTGTCCCGCCCGATATTTACCTCGACACGGCCGCCGTCGGGCGTATTTTCGACGGCATTTTTCAAAAGTCCCATCAAGCATGTCTTTGAGGACCACCGCATCCATGAGGATGGCCGCATTCCGATCACCGGTCAGGACAAACTCAATGTCGCGATGCGGGGCATTACCCGTTGTGTCGGCAATGGCCTTTTCGACGACAGGATAGACAATGAAGACGCTTTCCGACCCGCTGTCGGGCGGTACGTAATCCGGCGACGCAATCTTTCAGGGATTGCCAGAGTTCCTTGTATTTAAAGGTATCTCTGTTTGCAGAGTTTCCAGTTTTTTCCACAGCATCTCGAGCTTGATCTACCAGATTTTCCTGTTCGATCTCGTGGTATGCCTGAATGATCCGCTCGCATTCCTTCTGTACCTCAAAAAGCCGTTGCCATATGGCGTTGAATGATGTCGAAATAACCCGCCAGAGACGCATCGCCGGTCAATTTTTCGATCTTTCTTTTCATGATCCGCAGGTATCCCTGGATAACGGCGAGCGGCGTCTTCAATTCGTGGGACAGATGATCGAGGGCCTTGCCTTTTGCGCTATTTAGACGCTCAAGTTCTTTTCGGGCACTGCTCCAGCGATTCCAGGCGCGCCTTTTGAAGCTGGGCGATTTCGATAAATACCGAGACATGGTTTGTGAACATCCCTAAGAAGAACCTCATCTTCTGCCGTAAAATTCCCCTGTAGCTTGTTGATGAGCTGCATCACCCCGAGGGGAGATCCGGACCGGCTGAAAAAAGGCATGCACAGCATGTTTCGTGTCGTATATCCGGTCACCTCGTCTATATAACTGAAAAAACGGGGGTCTTTGGGAACATCATCGACAATGATGGTCTGTCCCGTCCGAAAAGAATATCCTGCAATACCCATTGTGCGAGGCATGCGGCATTCCTTGCCCTCTATTTCCAGTAATATCCTTGTCCAGAGTTCATCCGTTGCAGGATCGTAGAGAAACAGGTTGAACCTGTCGGCATCCATGACCTCTCTGGCCTTTTGTGCTATCTTGATGAGCATATCATCAATATTAAGATCGAGACCGATCATCCTGCCGAGTTCGAGCATGGATGAGAGTTTGCGATCGGACATTCCCAACGCCCGTTCGCAGACAATGAGATCGCTTTGTTCATTCCCGCTATTCATCTTCGACACTGCCCTTTGATAATTTAAGGATGTACAACAACAGCTCATTTTGCAGCTGTTGCATTTAATGCCAGGCCTATATCGGCAATGAGCCTGGCCGATACATCTTTCATCGCGTCACTTAACGCCTGCAGCGAGGCCATTTGCCGACCGGTCGCCGATTGGAGCAGAACTGAACATATTGCTTTTGGAAAATCGATCTGCCCGACAGGGTTTTGCTGGCTTGTATCGAGGAGGGTAACCCGGATGCTTACAAGCGCCTTTCCATCAGTTGTCTCACCAAATTCATCAATGATACCCGTCGAGGATATACCGGGAAAGCTCGGTATCATAATATGAATATGTGCCCTTGAACATTCCTGATCGCGTGATGTCCCGAGGACAAACCCGGTTATCATATCGGCGGGATTGACATACCAGCGGCTGTAATCATACGTGTCGAAACGGTATTGCCCCGTGCGTATCATCATTGACGTCGAATTGAATTGAGGCGCTACGGCAAACCGTTCGACCGTATCAGCTCCTCGATCGGCTGCCGTTCGGCGCCTGCCTTTGGTGATGCGTAATCGAGGGTATACTGTTCCATGACATAAGGCGGTTTGGTCCTGCCAAAACAGCCTGTAAGCATGGCGGCGCATATGAAGTAACAGGATCAAGAGCCCGATATTCTTTTTTCGTATTTTCATAAGCTACCTCTTTTTTCGTGGGGGCGGATCGCTGAACAATATATCCGACGGGTCCGCCTTGAGCCTTTCGATGAGCTGGTCGAGATTATCCGATGCCCTGCGGAGGTTTTCGCCTGTCTGCTGGATCTCCATCGTTATTGTCTTCGACCTGCGCGAGATGTCATCGATGATCCTGTTCGCCTTGCCCGACGTTTCAGCGAGTTTCATCTTCTCCAATTCCTGTTTCAACCGTGCGATGGTCTCTTTCGCATCGCGCACCGTGTCGCGCGCATCGGTAAGCAGGGCATCTGCCCTCCCGTCACCTATCATTTTTGAAAGCTGATTTGCCGAATCAGAGAGTGTCTGGGTCATGTGCTCCAGGTTGGTTATTATCTTCGTCATTTTGTGCCCGGCGAAGAAAGTTGTTCACTCCCTTTGTGGCGGCTATCAATTCGTCCGATATTGCCTGGAAATCGATCGCCTGCATTTTTTTTACGACCTCATCAACTCCCGTGACGATTTCCTGGATCTCCGACGGGTTGGACGGGATCAGGGGATAATCCGGTTCAAAGGGAATGGGCGGCGTCCGGGCGAGATCGCCTCTTTTCCTGTGGTCGAGTTCAACATACACTATGCCCGTTATCCCGGCAGCCTTCAGTTTCGCTATGGTGTTGTTGGCTGCATCCCCGCTGAAATTGATCTTCATTACGACCTCGATCAGCCGGTAATCGGGCGCGACCCCGATCTTTTCTACCATGCCGATCTCGACGCCGCGGTATTTTACGCTCGAGTCGACCTGGAGGCCCTGGACGGATTCATCGAAATACGTGACGAACCGTTCGCCCTTCGTGAAATACTGGGATGCGCCGAGCCAGACGATGGTCCCCACTGCGATGAGGGCGCCCGCCAGTACGAAAAAACCCACGAGGAAATAGGTTTTCTTCTTTATCATAATTTCGTTCCTTCGTTCATTTTATCCGTTACCCGCCTGTTAAAAAAATCGGTAACCCGCCGGTCCTCCGACTCGGTCCTTAATTTGCGGGGATCGCCTTCGGCAATGATGCCCTTTGCATCCCTGTCAAGCATGATTATACGGTGTGCTATGTTGAAGATGGTCTCGAGTTCATGCGTGACGATCACCATGGTTGTCCCGGTGCCTTCATTAAGCTTCTTGATAAGCAGGTCGAGCTCCGCGGATGTGACGGGATCGAGTCCGGCTGACGGCTCGTCGAGAAAGAGCATGGCAGGTTCGAGCGCCATAGCGCGGGCAATGCCCGCTCTTTTTTTCATTCCTCCCGAAAGCTCCGACGGGAAATGATTGTCGTATCCTGCGAGTTCCACCATTCCCAGCTTCATTTTTACTATTGACTCAATGTCCGGGCCTGACAGGGGTGTGAACTCGGTAAGCGGAAGGGCGATATTTTCGCCGATTGTCATCGATCCGAACAATGCGCTTGACTGGAACAGCATGCCGATACCCATGTGCAGGTTCCTCAGTTCGGCATCATCGAGCAGTGACGTGTCGACCCCGTTTATCCATATCCTGCCCTCTGCCGGCTGCTTCGATGCCGATAACATGTTTGAGGAGCGTCGATTTTCCGCACCCGCTTCCGCCCATGATGACGAATATCTCCCCGGCATTTACCTCGAATCCGACATTGTCGAGAACGGTATTTTCCCCGTATCGCACTGTCAGTCCTTCAACTTTTATAACTGGTCCGGGCGTTGTCCTATCCTTTCTCCACCTTTCTAATGGATATAATGAAGTATTATAGCAAAGGTGGAATCGATAACGATAATGAGAAATATCGACGTAACGACCGCCGATGTTGTGGCATTGCCCACCGCCTCCGCGCCTCCGCGCACCTTGAAGCCCCTCTGGCAGCCGATGGCGGATATGGCCGCCGCAAAAACGACAGATTTGACAATCCCCGATACGACATCGAAGATCGAAATGGCCTTCATTGTCTGCTGAATATACGTGAAGATCGTGAGGTTAAGGCCCACGACCCCGACGATCAGTCCGCCCATGATCGCGAATATGCTCGCAAATACGGTCAGGACGGGAACGGTCAGCAACGACGCGATGACTTTCGGGACGGCGAGAAAACGCATCGGGCTGAACCCCATTGTCGCAAGGGCATCGACCTCTTCATTCACTTTCATGGTGCCTATCTCGGCGGCAAATGCGGAACCCGACCGCCCGGCCACGATAATTGCGGTCATGATGGGCCCGAGCTCGCGTATCATCGCAACGGCGACAAGCGAGGCGACATAGATATTCGCGCCGAACTGCTTGAGCTGAAGCGAGGACATGAAAGCCATGATAAGGCCGAGGAGGAAACTGATGAGCCCCACGATGGGCAGGCCGTCGACGCCTACCTTTTTCATGTAGGAAACGACATCGCCCCAGCGCACCTTGCGGATGTGCGTCGATGAATGGACGAGTTCGTAGACCAGTTCCCCCGAAAAGGATATGATATCGTAGATGTCCTGCACGGCTTCAATGGACGCATTTCCCAGTTGCTCGATGATATTCAGGGTACGTTCCTTGGCCGCGAGGCTGGGCGCCGTGAGGGCCTGCCTGTCGATCAGGCTCAAGATCCCCATTTTTTCCTTCGAAAGGCCGTGGACCGAAAACGGAACATTCCGGGCGACGCGCCTCGTCCTCGAGCTTTACAATGAACAGGGCGCCGCTTGAATCGATATAATCTATCCCTGTCATGTCGACATTGAGTTTTAAGGGTTTGTGAGAATCGAAGAGGTCGTTATATAAGCGGGCTCAACACACCGAAGCGGTCGATGTCCAGCCTGCCTGACAGCGACAAGGGTGATATCCCCGGCGCCATGCGTCGTGATCTCATACGGTATTGGGTCAGGCATAGGTATCTATACCATCCGGAGTGAAAATATTCAATTGCCGGAAAATACGCAGGGTTGGTGCTTATGGACCGCGATGATCTCACGATGTTGTATTTCTTGATCTTGTACCTCAGCATACGCTCCGACAGGCCGAGCGCCAGTGCCGCTTTTGTCTGGACCCAGTCCGCATTCACGAGGGCTTCGATGATCATGGACCTTTCAATGGATTCCACGGTCCCCCGGATGCTGCCGTCGCTCGCAGCCGCAGCATGTTCGGCAAGATTCGGCAGGTCTTCACTGGTGATATGCTCCCCCCGGGTCAGTACGATCGCCCGTTCCAAGTATGTTCTCCAGTTCCCGGACATTTCCCGGGTAATCATATTTTACGAGGATATCGCGGGCCTCCCTGTGTCAATCCTTTTATATTCTTCTTATGCTTGACATTGTATTTTTTCAGGAAGAAATCGACGAGAAGCGGTATGTCCTCTTTTCTTTCCCGTAAGAGGCGGGACGATTATTGTGACAACATTGAGGCGGTAATAGAGATCTTCGCGGAACGTCCCTTTCTTGACCTCTTCCTCAAGGTTCCTGTTTGTCGCCGCGATGATCCGGACATCGACCTTGATCGGGTGTGAACCGCCCAGGCGTTCTATCTCTCTTTCCTGGATGACCCGTAAGAGCTTCGATTGAAGGATGAGCGGGATATCACCGATCTCGTCAAGAAATATTGTGCCTTTGTTTGCGAGTTCGAATTTACCCGGTTTTCGCTGATAGGCACCCGTAAAAGCCCCTTTTTCATATCCGAAAAGCTCACTTTCGAGGAGTGTCTCCGGTATGGCCGCGCAGTTCACCTTGACAAGCGGGAAATTCTTCCGTTCGCTCAATGCGTGGATCATATTGAGAACGACCTCTTTCCCAACCCCGCTTTCGCCGTTTATGATACAGGTCGAATCGGTTTTTGCGATCCGGACGACGAGGCTCGACACCTCATGCATCTTTTCGCTCTGGTATACGAATTCTTCCGACTTGAAGCGGTCGCGCAGAGTTTCGCGCAATACCATATTTTCCCGGATAAGATATGTCTTTTCCTCGATCTTGTGAAGCTTGAACAGGAGATCGTCAAGATCGATCGGTTTGGTGAGATATTCGGAAGCTCCGGCTTTTAACGCGCCTACCGCATTCTCGATACTTCCGAATGCCGTTATCATAACGACCTCGGTCGACGGGTTGAGTTCCTTGATCTTTTTAAGGAGTGCCAGGCCATCGGTGTCGGGCAGGCGATAATCGAGGAGGACTATCTCAAATATCCCTTTCTGCAGCAGGTCATATGCCGTCGCACCGTCTGCCGCCTCACCTACGGTGTATCCTTCATTTTTTAAAAGCCCCGCGAGGAGCGATCTCTGCGATCTCCTCGTCTTCAACAACCAGTATGCCGACCCTGTCCATATCTTAAAACCCCTTTTCTTTTTTACGCATTCATTGCACCGCCGCGGCTTTTGGGCAATATGATCGTGAAAGTGGTCCCCTGGCCTGCGGCGCTATTCACTTTGATATCGCCGCCATGGTCTTTCACGATCATATACGAAATAGGCAAACCAAGTCCCATACCCTTGTCCTTGGTGGTGTAATAATATTCAAATATCCTGCTCAAGGCCTCCTCGTTTATCCCCGGTCCCGAATCCTTGATCGAGGTTTCAACGACAGGGTCCTTTTGCTTCACTGTTATGGCGATCTTGCCCCCGCCGGGCATCGATTCGATGGCATTGATAATAATATTGTAAAATGCCTGTTTAAGCCTGTCACGCTGACATTCGATGATAATGCCGGTATCCGTGGCGTTCTCAATGAAGATGCCTTTGGATGACGCCTTTTCACCAACTATTATTATGACCTCTTCGATAAGGTCCCGAAGGCTTTCCTGGCTGAAAGGGGCCTGCGCGCGCGTTGACTGCAGGAATTCTTCGACGATCCCGTTCACCCGGGTGAGTTCTTTCCTGATAATATCGAGAAATGTCAGATATTCATCTTTCTTTTCCTCCCCGGGGAGGAATTCCCTTTTCAGGCGCTGAACGGACAGGCTGATCGCGTTCAGAGGATTCCTGATCTCATGCGCCATTCCCGATGCAAGTTTGCCGAGGGACACGAGGCGCTCCTTTAATTCAAGCTCCCGTTCCATCTCCTTTACCCTTTTTGCATATTTGCGCTCCATGACGAAAAAGGCATAAATGCTTCCGGCGCCCGAAATGAAGAGGACCGCCAGTATCAGGATGAAACCGAACGATGACCTCTGGATCGTGTCCCTGGCGAGGTCCCGGGATACAAATATCTGCATGCGGTACCGGGGAAGGAGTTTTGATCCCAGGTCCCGGTCGAGGATGAAAGTGCCGCGCTTCGGCTCATTTTTTGTGCCGACGAAAACATCGCCCTTTTCATCGTATATCCTGATCGCATCGATATTGAACCTCTTTTCCTCCCGGTCGACAATATCCTTCAAGATGACCTTTCTCCGGAGTGTTTCAAGGTCTCCGGGATTGATCCGGACGAAAATAATGCGTTTTCCGATCCGTCTGCCAAACAAAAGGGCCTTGTCATGCTGTGTTGGCATCCTGATGACCGTCTCCTGGCTGCCGGAACGCAGTTTCTGGAGAATATCAGCCGGGATATTGGGTTTTCCCTTGCTTGTCATTACGTTTCCCGAAATGTCATATTCAATAAGGTTGGTGTACGGAAGGGAGGCAAGGCTCTGGTCATTCTGTTTTCCCAAACGTTCCGTGAGCGCAGCATCAATGTCATCAATGATCGATTCATCGATATGACATTACGTTGTAAAAATAAGGGGTGATCAAGGCAGGCGATCTGTCGAGCAGGGTAAGATAATCAAGGTTAAGATCTATCTCCCTTTGTATGTGGGAAAAGATGACCTCAGCTTCTCCCGTGAGCTGCCGTTCGATATTGCTGCGGATGATCCGTATCTGGAAAAAACCGGTAAGGGTGATGAGGATAAGGAAAAAAGCAAAAAATAATGGAAAAGCGATAGCCCGTTTATCTCCCATGCCGGCCCGGGCTAAAACTGCGTTCACGCACTCTTTTTCGTCGTTCCTGGTCGCAGAAGGTATTGTATTTTTCTCTTTGTCTGTCGCTCAAGGTCCGCGAGACCTCCGAACGGTATTGCTGGTAAGAATTATGCCTGGCCGTGTCCAGTTCCTGGAGCTCGCTCTGGATCCTGCCAATCTTACCGGCATTGGCACCGGGATCTTTGCTCAATTCCCTGAGTTCCATCCTCCTGCGTGCCGATTCGCGCCGCAATGTCTGCCATTCATTTGTGTACCTGTTCCGTATATCTTCGACCTGCACCCTTTGCGGGTCGGAAAGCTGAAGCCCCCTCTCGAACTCTGAATATGAATTCTGAGCGAAGGCAGGGGGCATCAGGAACAGGAATGAAATAACAAATGATACAGAGTGTCGATACAACAAGTGTCATGGATTGACAGGAACCCACACCTTATGCGACGGCACCCATTTCCCGCCTATCCATTGTCCCGGCACCTCGACCCACTGTCCGGGAGGCTGGTCCTGGGGAGTAACCTGGCTTGACGAAGGATATGTCCCTGCCTGCGGTGCGCCTGCGTAGGGGTATGCCCCTGCCTGCGGTGCGCCCAAACGCTGCTGGTTCTGGACATGCTGGTCCACGGCGTTCCCGCCAATGCCGCCGACCAGTGTTCCCACTGCGGCGCCTATCAGGGTGGATGCCGTGTCATGGCCGATCACCTGGCCGGCAATAGCACCAAGGCCTGCCCCGATCGCAGCCCCTTTCTGGGTGTTATACCCTTCAGATGCGCACGAGACGAAAAAAAATCCCGCCGCTATCACCAACAATGTTAATGTAAGGACTTTTTTCATATTCCCTCCCTTTTCTGCCAGGAAGAGACGGACCCTTAAGGCCCGTCTCTCTCCATGGTTTTTCTACTAAGGTTTACTCTACTAAAATCCGCATCCGCCCCGTCCACCGCCGCGGGGTCCATCGTGGTGGCTTCCACCCAATCCACGGCCGCCTCTATCAGCGAGCTGCTTGAGCTGTTCGGGCGTGTATATCTTTCTCTGGTCAAGTTTAAAACGGACCATCCTGTCGTGCATTTTCTGCATCAGAGCATTAACTTCTTTTTCCTTTGCCAGGATCGCGGCATCCGTTGCCTTTGGGATCGGCATACAACGTTCTCAATTCGTTGCGTTTCTGAAACATTTCATACCGCAATGGCGATGTGTCGCTGTTAAATTTCTCTTTCAACTGCCACATTTTGTCCTGCTGGTCTTTTGAAAGGTCAATACCGTGGCCACCCATCGGGCCTGCCCCACATCCTCCACCCGGACCGAATGCAAATACACTTGTTGCAAATGCCACCAGAAACACTGCTACGACTACCCCAAAAAACTTCTTCATTGTAACCTCCAGAAATGGTTTTTTGCAAATCATGTTATTTACATTGGCAAATACCGTGCCATCCGCTCAGGTTTTTCATAAGTATCGGAATTTACGATGCTAATCAATGAGTTCAATCATTTCTTTACAAGTCTTATCGGAAATAAATGTCGAGGGCGTCGGAAGGGTTCGACAAAAGTGTCGAATACATACCGGATAAGGGATAATTATATAGCCCCCTGATGGCAAGTATGGTATAGTTTTCAGGTTTTAATAACAAAATCGAAGGGGTATATCAGCGGTTATCGCGAAGGCCTCTTCATACGGACTATTCAGGTTATTTTACAGGGCCTATACCGATACGATGGAAATGATAAAGAGCATATTGTCTGTAGCCGGGTTCGATGCCTCATCCGGAGCGGGCATCACCAGGGATATTGACACCTTTTTTTCTTTTGGCTTTCATGGGATTGCCGTGCCTACCTGCACCGTAATACAGGGGCCCCGGGGAGTCGTAAAGGTTAAAGCCTCATCGGGAGCCCTGTTTCGCGATACCCTGAGGCGGCAACCATGGGCGTCGTGATCGGCGGCATAAAGATAGGCGTCCTGTGCAATGAGGCCCTTGTCAGGGCAACAGCCGGGTTCATTGGATCCCACAGAGGTATACCGGTCGTCTTTGACCCTGTTTTTGCCGCGAAGAATGGAATTTCACTCATTTCGGAAAAAGGCATCTTCGCCTGCCGCTCTTTGCTTTTCGGCAAGACAACGGTGCTTACGCCAAATGCAGACGAGGCTTCGATCATAACAGGGAAAACGGTTCGAACCGTGGACGAGGCAAAAAGCGCAGCGGAAAAGATCCTGTCCCTTGGACCTCGGGCAGTTATCGTAAAAGGCGGTCATCTCACAGGAGATCCCGTCGATATATTTTTTGATGGCACCGATTTCCTGCTTTATGAAAAGAAAAGGCTGGATGCGGCGATCCATGGAACGGGCTGTTCATTTTCCTCAATACTGACATGTTTTCTGGCAGCCGGGAATTCTCCCCGTGAAGCATTCCTTGCGACGGAGGGTGCTTTCGAGCAGCTTCTTGAATCCCGCTATCGGATCGATAAAGACGGTTATTATTACGTTTCTTCAGTCAATCGGCTAAAAGCGAGGGAGACCGGCAAATAACCTGATAATACGGCCTTTGCTTCAAGGGCCGCCTGAAATTATTTTTTGAATGGAGATGATACGATCATGAAAAATCAATTAATTGCAGCACGGGAAGGAAAAATTACGAAAGTAATGGAACGCGTTGCCCGCGATGAAGGTATTGATAAGGAAGAACTTCGCAGGCTGATCGCCGAAGGGAAAGCGGCGATCCTTGCGAACAACAGGCATAAGGATTTTACCCCGAAAGGCGTTGGAAAGGGAATGAGCGTTAAGGTGAATGCCAACATCGGCACATCTCCCGAACGCATAAATATCGATGAGGAACTCGAAAAGCTCGCGATAGCGCGTGACGCCGGGGCGGATGCGGTAATGGACTTAAGTACGGGCGGCAACCTCGACGAGATCCGAAAGATAATCATTGACGCAGCCAAAATACCGATCGGGACGGTCCCCATCTATCAGGCGGCAGTAGAAACGGTCAAGAAAAAGAAGCCTATAACAGGCATGGACCCCGAACTGCTCTTCGATGTCATCGAGAAGCATGGCGCCGATGGAGTTGATTTTGTAACGGTCCATTGCGGGGTAACGAAAAGCTCGCTGGATCGGCTGAGAAATCAGGGAAGAATAACCGATATCGTGAGCCGCGGCGGCGCATTCCTTGCGGAATGGATCCTTGTGAACGGCAAAGAAAACCCGCTGTACGAGAATTATGACAGGCTGATCGCTATTGCCAAAAAGTACGATATGACGCTCAGCCTCGGCGATGCGCTGCGGCCGGGCTGCATAGCCGATGCCACCGACCGGGGGCAGATACAGGAATTGATCACCCTCGGAGAATTGTGCCAGGAAGCCATAGACCAGGGCGTGCAGGTCATGGTCGAGGGCCCCGGTCACGTGCCCCTAAACCAGATCGAAACGAATATGGTCCTCCAGAAAAGGCTCTGCAACGATGCCCCGTTCTACGTTCTGGGGCCTATCGTCACCGATATCGCACCGGGGTACGATCATATAACGTCAGCCATAGGCGGTGCATTGGCGGGATATTATGGAGCGGATTTTCTGTGCTATGTGACCCCGTCGGAGCATCTTGGCCTGCCAATGCCGCAGGACGTCCGGGACGGCGTCATCGTGACGAAGATAGCGGCCCATGCGGCCGATATAGCGCGCGGCAGTAAAAAGGCCTGGGAGCTCGACAAGGCGATGTCCACCTATCGGAAGGCGCTCGATTGGAAAGGCCAGATAGAATGTGCAATAGACCCCGACAAGATAAGGACCTTTAGAAAAGAACGCAATCTGAAGGATGATGTCTGCAGCATGTGCGGTGAATTCTGCTCAATGAAATTAATGAAGGACCACCTGAAAAAGAAAAAATGACATTATTCGTTCAGAAAGACGAGAACCTCCTGACAGTCTCCGAGCTGACGGCGGAACTCAAGAGATTTGTGAGCGGCCGCTTTCGGGATGTCCGGGTAGAAGGCGAGGTATCCAATGCCAAGCTTTACCCGTCCGGCCATTTTTATTTCACGCTCAAAGATGACGCAGCGATGATCCGCGGCGTGGTATTCAGTTATGCAAACCGGGTACCCGGCAAGGTCGTAAAAGACGGCGAACGGGTCCTGGTGAGGGGCCGGATCGATATTTACGAGAAGCGGGGTGAATACCAGCTCATTGTAACCGACCTTATGAAACAAGGGGATCAGGGCCTGGTTTACCTGCGTTTCCTGGAACTTAAGGAAAAGCTTTTCAAGGAGGGCCTGTTCGACGAGGCCGTAAAAAAGCCCCTTCCTGCCTTTCCGCGCTGCATAGGCATCGTCACATCGCCGGCAGGCGCCGCCATACGCGATATGCTCCGGATAATTCATGAAAGGTTCGGCAATATCCCTGTCCAGCTTTGTCCCGCATCAGTCCAGGGCGCCGAGGCCGCATCTGAAATAGCCGGCGCCATCCGTTATTTCAATGAGACGAACGACGTGGATGTCATTATCATCGGAAGGGGAGGGGGATCGTACGAGGACCTCGCTCCGTTCAACGAAGAGATTGTCGCCCGGGCTATTTTTGATTCGACGATACCCGTTGTCTCGGCGGTCGGGCACGAGGTAGATTTTACGATCGCCGATTTCGTGGCGGACGTGCGCGCGCCGACACCCACAGCCGCTGCCGCGATAGTATGTCCGGAGAAAAGCGACATCCTGCGGTACCTGGCGGGAATGCGCGATACCCTGTGCCAGGCCATGCAGAGAAAGCTCGACAGGGCGAAATATGACCTTGTCCGCAATGTCATGGAATTCAAGGACAGAAAAGATTTCTTCGATTCGCACCGGATCTATCTCGACGACCTTTCGGCCAGCCTTCAGCACAGCCTCGAACTATACATGACAAACAGACGCGTAAAATTCGAATCCCTTGCCCAGCGCATAGGCGACCTCAGCCCGACGGCGATCCTGGAACGGGGATACAGCATCACGGCGCGCACGGCCACAGGCGAAGTGGTCACCGACGCATCAACGGTATCAAAAGGCGAAGCACTCACCATTACCCTGCACAAGGGCACCCTCGGGCACGTCGAATTAAAAAAAGATTGCTCACGCCCGTTCTCGCCCAGTCTCACTGGAGTTTGGGAGAAAAGAAAGAGAAAAACTGGGGTTTTCCTGGAATTTGAGAATACCGAAATTCCCGGAAGTCTTCGACCGCTCTTACGAGCGGTAAATAATTCCTGCGAAGCAGGATAAAGTGCGGCCTGATCTAAATTCTTCTCTTAGATCAGGCCGCTGTCTTTGTTTTCTCTTTCTTTACGCCTAATCTCCAGCGAGCCCGAAGGGTGAGCGGGCGTGAGATAGTCTTTTTCTTCTTAATGCCGGAACAATGACTCGTCCGTGTCTTTTAGCCGGTCTGCCATTTCTTTGAGGATTGCGAGGACGATGGGGGCATTTTCCCGAAGGATGGTATTGAAGTTGTCCTGGGATATCGGGATAAGTTTTGTCTCCTGCGAGGCTGTGGCGGCGGCCGATCTATTTGTCCCGAGGAGCATGGACATCTCGCCGAAATATTCGCCGGCAGCCATCGTGCATATATGCTTTCCATCCCTGTTGATATCGACAGACCCCTCGATGACATAGAACATCGTCCCGCCGGTATCACCTTCGCTGAAAATAATATCACCGGAAGTATGATGCCTGATGAATTTGTCGAGAAGCCGGGAATATTTCCGGCCCGGGATCTGACCGGCGAGAAGGTCCTTAAGGATAAGCGCCTCGCGTTTTTCGGTATTCACAGCCACCTCGGCCCCGAAAAGGATTACAAGGAAACAGTAATATACCCAGACGATCATCACAAAAAGCACTTTAAGCGAACCGAAGGTTTCACCGTATGACGGGTTCGTCTCGAGCACGAACGCAAAGATCTCGCGCATGGAGATGATGAGGATAGCCGAGATGAGGGATGCCCCAAATAATTTTATCAATGTCAGTTTTACGGGGAGAAAGATCGAATAAAAAAAGGCCATGCACCCGGTTGCAACAAGCAACGAAATGAGGATGCCCGTTATGCCGGCAATTATAATTCCGCGTGAAGCAAAAAACCGGTTATGTAGCCGAAGACAAGTTCAGCACAGATAAGTGCTGCGAATAAGCAAAGCATGATCAGGGCGCTGCGGATATTGCCAAGCTGCGCCGCGAATAAAAGATGACGGAGGGTCTTTTCTGAAGATCTTGAAAAATGTTGTCCGAAGCGTGTCCACAAGCGACATGGCCGCGACGAAAACCATGATCATCGCTACAATGCCGAGAGTGACCGGATTTCGCGTAACAACCGAAAATTCGAGGCTCATCCAATCCCGGATGCGCGGGAAAAGATGATCGATAAGCCCTTCAATGCCGGTAACGAGCATGGCGGCAAAGCTTCCGGTGCCAGCCACAGCACTTATTACAAAAAAGAGAAGGGGGACAAGGGCAAAAAAGCTGTATGTTGCCAGCGCTGCGGACATCTCGAAATCATTATTATTTAAAAACGATCTCAGGGATTCGCGAAGGATGATCCCGCCAATGCGCACAGAACGGACGATGCCCTCGAAAAATGTCCCTTTATCATAATTTTTCATTGATTATGAGAGTATAACAGAGGACAGTTCCATGTTCCAAGTTCAATGTCCTTTATCGTAAAACTTTTTCTAACACTTCAGTGCCTGAACCGGAATATTGATATTATCAGAAATGCTGATTGACGCTGTAATGCGCCCCGTCAATACTGATACGGCCGTAGCGGTCTTTATGACGAAGGTAATGTATTGAATCGAGATCGATATGATCGAAGGCCGCGGTTCCCATAGCCATCTGGATCCCTGCCGACAACCCCGTCATTGTTTCGATCATGCATCCCGCCATAAGCTTCAAATGATTTCTTTTTGCCAGATCGATGATCGCCAGCGATTCTGTGATCCCGCTTTTGGCTATTTTGACATTGACGCCATGCCCGAGGCCTTCGCTGATAACAGGTTCCATATCGCGGCGCGAAAAGACCGTCTCATCAAGAATAATGGGAAGTGGAGAAAGCCCGGCCAATTCTTTCAAGCCCCGGTGATCATCCTTCTTTAACGGTTGTTCGAATAGCTCGACCGGATGCTTCTTTCGGTTCACATATTCGCACAGCGCGAGACAGCCTTGCACAGAAAAGGCCTGGTTCCCATCGAGCCGCAAGATAAACTCGGTCCCCGTACGGTTCAGCATCGCGGCCACGCGGTCGATCAGCCACGTGTCGTTCTCTTTAACGCCGTTTACCTTGATCTTGTATATTCTGAATCCATTCCGGGCCGCCCGGCCAACCCAGCGGGAGATGAATGCTTTATCACGCGTAACAGGTACCGTAATGTCTGTCTCTATGGGACGAGACGCCCCGCCAAACCATGTCCACTCGTCTTTTCCGCAGGCCATTAACCATGCGCGCCATAAAGCTGTCTCTATTCCGGAAACGGTCATTGGCAACAAAGGGTATTTCCGGCGCAGTTCCGCTGTTATGAGGGCATATTCCGAAGCGCTTCTGCCGATAAGGCCCGGTCTTGCATTGTCGATCACCGTGCGTATAGCCTGTGCATTCTCGTTCGGCATCACAAAACTTGTAGGGCATTCGCCTGACCCCTCTGATCCACCCTTCAGACGGACCCTTACAATGATGCTGTGCATCCGGGTCTTCTGTCCGAGCGAAGTCGCAAACGTGGCAACAAGCGGCCGTATAACATCTCTCATATAAATCCCTTTTATTTGATCATTTCCCATGATCTTCATTCACGCCTCGCTTTTCACGCCTTCCGTCCTACGCGACTTCCATCTTGATCGACAAAGCCCCCTTGGCCTGCCTCAATAGCAGCCGGATTTCCCGTTATCTTTCCGATCAGATTGACGGCGCTTGCGGGTACAGGATCCGGACCGTCGCTGAGTGGCGTGGGCCCAAAGAAGATCGCAATTGCATTTCCGGGCGGCCAGTATCCTATATCCCCTGCTTTTACATCCCGCGTCGCTGTTTCGTCGAGAGGGACATGAACATCTATCGAGAAATAAAACTCGTCCCCCCATTCATTGGGCGAGGCAATTGTCGGCAAAACCTTTCCGATGGCCTGTGCGCACGCCGTGTCGAACAACTCCGCCTCAATTGTTACGGGTCCCACTATTATACGTACCTTCATGACCCCTCCACTGGAAGTAATGTATCCTTCCCTGCCTCGGAATGTCAAAATATTAGAGGCCGTAAGGCGTAGGGTGAGGACGTGAGGGCGTCTGTGAGGAGTAAAAAACCGAAAACCTCTGGATTCCTGGCACGCGGAGAATCAATTTGCATGTATGGATTACGGAATTTTCGGTGTGAAAATATCAGGTCAATCTTAAGAGGCCTGAGACCAAAAATCGGGGAACGCCTTACGCTCTCACGCCTTACGCCTTACGGTCTTCAAGATTCAAGATCAATTCTGACAGTGCCCGTTTCGGGACGTGATGGACCTGGTCGGCATCGCGCCAGTACTTGATGTCGCCGTCCTTGAGCTCATCAAGAACGACCTGTTCTTTTGGTTTGCCGAGAGCAATGACGAGGAGGACCTGGTATTGCGGCGGGATCTTGAGAAGGGCGGCAAGGCGGTCCTTTTTAACGTTTGTCAGCATACAGGCGCCGAGGCCCATTTCTGTTGCTCCAAGCACTATGTTCTGCGCGGCGATGCCGTGCTCATAGTCAAAATCCCTGGTAAGCTTTGTATCGCCCACAATGATTATATATCCGGCAGGCCTTTCTCCTTCCTCGGGCCCGGGCCAGTCTTTCAGATAGCCCGCCCATGCGAGGCAGGAGAATATCCCTGAGTTCTTACCGGGGTTGTTGGAAATGACATATTTTAGGGGCTGAAGATTCTTCGCTGAGGGAGCCAGCCGGGCAAGCCCTACGAGCGTCTTGAGCTGATCAATGCCCAGGGGCTCTTTCTCGTAAAATCGCCTGCAGCTTCGGGTCTTTGTGACAAGTTCCAGTACGGTCATAACAGTTCGCGCCTTACAGGTTTAAAATGATCTCCTTCAAACCGCGTTTGGGGACATGATGGACCTTGTTAATATCGCGCCAGTACGCGATCTCTCCTTTTACTGCCTCGGTTATAACGATGCGTTCGCGGGGCAAACCCAGTGCGATAGCCAACAGTATTTCAAGATGGTCGGGTATTTGGAGAAATCCCGCAAGCGCCTGCCGGTCTATCTCCGTCACTATATAACCGCCAAAACCCATTTCGACCGCTCCAAGAAGTATGCTCTCAGCGGCAATGCCATGGTTGCATGAGAAGTCTTTTGTGATAGATGTGTCACCCAGGATCAAAATATATGCCGCCGGCCGTCTGCCCTGTGCCGGCCCTGGAAAACCCTTTATAAAACTTTCCCAGCGAAGGCAGGAGAAAATCGCCCCGTTGCGCACGGGATCATTTGACAGTATAAATTTCAACGGCTGGAGATTGCCTGCAGATGCCGACAGCCGTGCAAGTTCGACAAGGCCTTTAAGCTGGTCGGCCGAGATCGGCTCGCTTTCCTGAAATCGCCGGTAACTGCGGTTCTTCGTTACGAGCTCTTCCATACTCATACTATGACTATATCACAGTGTATTAACGATGCAAGGCAAAAAACTGCTTATGTGAAATAAGGCCGTATATCCCTGCAGAGATCTTCGGGAAGCACGATGCAGATCGGCTCGGACAGTACGGCCTGGAAAAAATTCAGGTCCGGAGCAAAATCGCGCATGTTGAGAAATGTCCTCGGCACTATCCTGAAAAAAGAGTTGAAATGCCCCTGGCCCTTGGGGCCGAATGAAAGCGATGCATTGAAGCTGAAGATCCCTTCGTTTTCATAAAATTGAAAGACCCTGGCGAGCCCGGATACAAGGTCATTGATGTGCTCTTCCCGGAAATCGCTGAGGGAAAAGACATCGGGAAAAATACATATGACCTCTCCCAGCAATCCCAACGAAACAAACGGGGCGATCCAGTGTGTCGTACCGACCTTTCCTATGTGCCGTGCATTACCCGATATTTCGGTTTCGATAAGGGCATTCCAGTAATTTCTCCCATGCCTGGCAAAGAAACTTTCCGAAGCCGATAACTCATCCATGAATTGATTGCCAGGAAATTGGGTTGCGAAATATTGCTGATGAGGATGTACGAGCCCTCCGCCTGATGGCGGCATATAATTCCACGTCATGAGATGGTACGGTAAAGCCGGGTCCAGCGCCTCTATCTTCCGCAGGAAATCTGTCCCGAGAGACAATGAATCCTTGAGCCGCCGCTCGGTGAAGCCCGGGAGGCCGACGACGTGATCGTCCGTCATGATGACAACACCGCTGTGAATATCATAGGGAAAAAGATTCGGGATAAGGCACGCCTCGCCGCGTATCTGCCGGCCTTCGGGAATTATGTCCGGCGTGAATTTCGGCGTTGCCCTGTCGCGTTTATCGGCGCAGAAAGGGCAAAAACCTTTTATCTCAGGCTTTTCATATCCGGGAAGATCAAGCTTTTGTGCCTTCAATGCCCCAAAATGAGAAAAATGACAGGTCCTTCCCGTTAAGGGATCGAACCTTACCTGAAAATTAACCGTAGATTGCTGAAAGCCGCGCCTGGGGTCAAGAAAAGTGCTCACCGACTCGATGGCCCTGAATTCGATCATGTGCTCGATCCTCCGGTGTTTCGATCTTTCATAAGAACAAAAATCAAAAGTCCTGTCAAGGCTTCAATCCGATATCGTTATTGTATTTACTATGACAAACAACAGGAATGAATGTTTGTGCTCCGGATACTATATCCAGTTTTTCCCCTCACCCATAACCAATAGCCTATAACCTGTCGTTATAAGGGATTGATATGATCATAGTCATCCCGGTCAGGTTCTTTATCATGATTTACATTCCGCTGGAGATAGTCCCGCGCTATGTCCCTTCCCCCGAACCCGAATGCAATGGCAAGCGCGAGGACGATGCCTCCGAAGATGATCGCGAATGCAATAAGGACCGTGTCCCGACCTATCCCGAGCTGTTCCATCGCCATTGTCGCCGAAAGGATAAAAACCACAAGTTTGACGAACCTGCCGACCATTCCAGCCCTTTTTATCCCGGCATTGACGGAGGCTATCAGGGCCGCCCGTCCAAAGAAATTGCTGAAAATATATCCAAAGACAATGATCGCTGCGGCGGTAAAGACATTCGGAAGATACAGGAAAAAACGTTCAAGGAGATTTGCGACGGTCGGTATGTTCAAAGTCTGAACTGCAATGACAGCAAATATAAAGATGACGACCCACCCGATAAGCCTCGCCAAAAAAGACGAAAGAGAGCCCCGGATGCCTCCCCGGTTGAGCATCTCGAATACTCCCATGCGTTCGGCTGCCTTATCGAGGTGAATGGCACGAAATATCTTTCAGGAAGATCAATCTCAATACAGACCCGAGAAAGATGCCAAAAATAAGAAGGGCGACAGATGCGAGAAGATTCGGCATAAAGGTCATGAACCTCTCGGAGAATGTCTCGAAAGGCTCTATAATTATCCTTTGGATGAAGTTCATGTATAGCCCCCTTGGCTTTTACTGCCAGTGTTCTGAAAAAGATGATTTGAACCGGCTGTATTCTTCACAGAGCTTTTTGATCTTATCCTCGACCTCCGGACCGCTCGCTTCCGATGTTTCGATCACGAAAGATGCGGTGCGCCCGATGTAAAGAGGGGTGAGGGATTTAAGAAGATGTTCCTTATTGATGACCTTGCGATGGGCCGCAAGGGCGAAACTGTATATGATGTCGACCCATATGCTGTCAGGCATATGAAAATCTTCTTTCGGCGCATCCGCGAGCCTTGTTAAATGCTCCATCGTGTCCCGGGAGAGGACATTCTCCCAAACTTGACCCAATTCATGCGCACCGAGCCGGAATTTTTCGAGCATTCTTGGGATGTTTACGTTTACCGGTTCCAGGCCGACGTCGTAGGTAAAGCCGAAAACGGGCACGGACTGGGCCGATTCGACCTTTTTCCATGTCTGCGGATATTCCTCCATAAGATCAAATGTGGCCCCGACTACCTGATACAGCATGGCGCTCAGGTCGGCCCCCGGGTCTTTTGCGTCATGTATTTTGGCGCCGAGAAATGCCTGACAGATCAGAAAATCATTGGCAATGGCCGTTGTTGTCATCCAGATATCAATGCCGTACCGGGCGACATCCGATTCCCACACATCTTTTGTCAGGTAGAAAGCAGCCAGCCTTCCCGAAAACCCGAAATCCCCGCCTATAGGCTGGCGGACATCTTTGCCGTATAATGTCCGCGTCAAAGGGATACACAATGCTGTTGGTTATTGTCCCGTCATACTTATGACGATGATAAAGCGGCGCAACGTAATCGTATCCATCGCCGATGACGGGCTTGACAAGAAGCTCTATCCATTCGGGCGTGATACTCCTTAAGTCCGAATCGACGACTGCGCATGCCTTGACATTAAGGGCGCCCGCTATCTCGAAGATCGACCTGAAAGCGCTTCCCTTGCCGGGTATGCCATGATACGGGATAGCTATCTTGGAGAAGGATTCCATCCGATGGGCGACAAGAATTGACCTGAAATCATCAATGGTCGTTTGATGAACGACGTCCATTGTCCCGTCCGTTGACCCGCCGTCCGAATTGACAAGCACCGTTTTCTTGTCCGGAAAATATTTTGCGAGCCCGGCCTGTACCGCCCGGACCACATGGCCGATGGAGTGCGCATTGTTGAAGCTGGGAATCCCGACAAGGATGTCCGCTTCGCCGATCTCGACTAACTTTGAATGGACATCCTGTCGTTTGACGACAGATTTCGACTCGTCATTGTCTAAGGTTTGGAGCATGTTACTGATGTACCGCTTTGCACTTCTTTCGGGAAGACGCATGGGTCCAGCATAGGGTCGATAATGCAGTTTGTTCCAATGCTTATCCTGTCAGGGATGACCGTTTTTTTGCCAATAACGGTCAGCCCGGAATAAAGATGTTTCGGATGTTCGGCGTTGGCGATGCCGGGATCGCCGATACCGATCACCGCCCGTGCCCCGACGAAGACCTGTTTGTCAATTATCGCGCGTTCGATCTGTGCCCCTTCTTCAATAATACAGTCATGCATGATGATCGAATTGCGTACAGAAGCGCCCGCCCTTACAATAACTCCGGGTGACAGCACTGAATTTTCGACCCGGCCTTCAATGGTGCAGCCGGGTGATATGATCGACCGTTGTATGTGGGCCCTGCCGGCGACTGAGACAGGAGGCCTGTCGTAAAGCGGGCCCCCCGCATTGATATTGGTCATGATCCGCCAGGGTTCGGGATTAATTCCCGATGAGGGATCGAGAATGTCCATATTTGCGTCCCAGTATGCCTGAATGGTGCCGACATCGCGCCAGTAACCATCGAAAGGGTAGGCGTATACCACTTTTTCGTCCAGCGCCCTGGGGATAATGTGGTGCCCGAAATCGTCTTCCTTTGATTCTGTCAGAAGTGAAATGAGATATTGCCTGTCGAAGACATATATTCCCATCGACGCGAGATTCGATTTTGCTTTGGCTGGTTTTTCCTCCCATTCGACGATCCTGTTGTTATCGTCGATAATGGCTGTCCCGAACTGATGCGTTTCTTCCCATGCGACGGGGATGGTCGCGATCGTGACCCGGGCTCCCTTGTCACGGTGGAAGGAAACCATGTCCCGGTAATCCATATGATAAACATGATCTCCGGAAAGTATCATGATCTCGTCGCTTTTTGCCGAATCAACGAAGGAGATATTCTGCCTTACCGCATCGGCCGTTCCCTTGTACCAGTCCCAGTCTGCTTCACCTGTCTTCGGCGGGAATATCTTGACGCTTCGTGACCTGCCCGCCATGTCCCATGACGAGCCGTCCCCTATGTGGTCCATCAGGGAGAGCGGTTTGTACTGGGTGAGCACGGCAACGCTTGTCATGCTCGAATTTCCGATATTGCTCAACGTGAAATCGATGATACGGTATATGCCGCCAAACGGTACAGCAGGTTTAGCCCTGTGCCGGACGAGGATATTGAGCCGGCTTCCGACGCCGCCTGCGAGCAGTATTGCCGCCAGACCTTTCATTGCACCACCTCCCCGGCAGCGTACCTGGTTTTTGTGAAAACCCCGGCCTTGAGCTTGGGGTGCACCCTTACCCCGCCCGCAATACGTATATTTTCCGGCACTACGGTATCCATGCCTATGACTGTTAATGTGTGCCCCGGGTCGCCTATGTCGGCATGCTCAGAAACAGTGGATGAACTGTCGACAATAGTGCGCGTGACCCGCGCATTGGCCCTGACGGTGGAATCGAAAAAAAGTATGGAATCTTCGACAATGGCTCCTTTTTCCACGCAAACCCCGGGAAAAAGAATGGAATGCCTGACCGTCCCTTCTATGGAGCACCCGCAGTAAAAAAAGGAGTCTTCGATCCTGGCCGAGGGGC
The DNA here is from genome assembly GCA_963823725.1 of uncultured delta proteobacterium. GTDB lineage: Bacteria > Desulfobacterota > Syntrophorhabdia > Syntrophorhabdales > Syntrophorhabdaceae > Delta-02. The sequence continues at coordinate 29,170 of CAWGMJ010000009.1, read as the reverse complement.
CTATTAAGGCCGGCTTGCGGTCACGGATGCTGTCGTTCGACATGTTGGTCCTGAGCTCCCATGAGCGGATATCTACCTTCGGTTTAAACCCGAGGATGTCCATGCTTGTACGGTAATATTCGTCGATGGTTCGGGTATATCCCCAGTAGCCGGTATGCTTGTACCCATAAACCCGGTACTTTTTCAGGAGCATGGGGATAATGTCCTTGCCGAACTCATGAGACGAATGCATCGCATTTTCCTTGAGCGCCGAGATAAGAAGTTCTGTTTTAAAAACATAAATGGTGAGAGACGCCCACTCGAGGCTCGAGTTTTTCGGTTTTTCCTTATACTCCGTCACCCGTCCGCCGCGTGAATCCTCATCTTCGATGGATGCGAGGCCAAAACGCGAGGAGGCCTGCGGTGAAACACGTGTAAAGGAAACGGTCAGGTCTGCCTTTTTCTCCATATGGAATTCGATAAGTTTGCGGTAATCCATGCGGTAGATATGATCGCCTGACAGGACGATCACGATCTCAGGATTATTGAGCCGGATAAAGTCAATATTCTGATATACGGCATCGGCCGTGCCTTTGTACCAGTCAGACGAACCCCGTCCCTGAAAAGGGGGCAATATTGCGGCGCGCCGCTGCCTGCCCATCATATCCCACGGCTCCCCGTTAGCGATATGGCTTATCAGTTCAAAAGGCCGGTATTGCGACAGGATCCCGACATTCTCAATATCGGAGTGCATGAGGCTGCTCATCGGAAAGTCGATAATACGGTACAATCCCCCGTAAGGAAGTACGGATTTGGGCCGAAAAAAGGTCAGGACATCAAGTTCCCCGACCCGGCCGCCTGCAAGGATCATTGCGAGCACCTGTGCCATTATGGGCTAACTCCTTCGTTCGTCGTTCATGATATCTTTTTAAGAAGAGCGACAGGAAAATTACGGAAAATTTCCGAACATGAAAGCACGGGCCCCCGTCCCATCAGCTCTTCACCGGTAAAGATATTGGTATAGACTCCTTCGCCCGCTGCCGCAGGCAATATTATCGTCGTATCTTCCCATATACCATCGAAGCGAGAATCCGGCAACAACAATATTTTGGCAAGGAACCGCGGAACCGCTACCACGATCAATGAATTGAGAAAACGGCGCGCGAACGCTATGACATGTCCTGACCGGGCCCCTTGACGCTTCCAGTGGTATATATTCACCTTTTTCAAAGACCTGCCGTAACTCTTTACGAAGCTTGAGGGTCCTGTGTGTTATATATAATTTAATTCTGCCGTCTTCCATCGAGCTTGTCAATTCTTTCGCAAATTCAACGTGATTTTTTCTTTCCAGGTCATCCTTGATCCCGGCAAGCATGCGGATACGCTGGCCGTAATCGACCGGCTGCCTGTTGTCGGGGTCGACGAGGCTGAAATTCCACAATTCCATTCCCTGGTAAAAGTCGGGTATTCCCGGCGAGCATATCTTGAGAAGCGTCTGGGAAGCCGCGTTGTACATGCCGCATACCGCTGCCCTTCTTTGAAAAGGCAGGAAATCATCGAGGAATGCATTTGGCCGCGTCCGGTCCAGTGCCGAATCTATAAAGGCATTTAATGCCTCTTCATACATCCTGTCCGGATTGATCCAGCTCGCATTTACCTTGGCCTCTTTAACCGCCTTGCTCATATATGTTTTTATCCTGACCTTGTATGCCTCGTATTGATCGTCCGTTATCTCTCCCAGGGGCCAGGTCCCTATAAGCGTTTGGTAAAGCAGGTATTCTTCGTTACGGTCAGGAACCTGCCGGTTATTGACGAGAATTTTTCTTTTCCTGTTTATCTTGGCCCAGAGGATAATGTGCTGACGCCATTCACCCGGTATTTCAGACAGGACGCTGATCCGGGCCCTGACGTCTTCGCTTCGTTTTGTGTCGTGTGTTGACGAGGCTATGAGGGCAAACGGCCAGTTCTTCAGCCTTTCGATATTCTGTCCGTGAAAAGTATCGAGAAGCGTCCCGAACCGGTCCGGGTTTCCCCCGACCTCATTTAAGGACACAAGCCGGTTGTAAACGTAGAAGGCCGTGTCTTCAACGCCCTTTGCCATGACCGGGCCCGTTATCTGCTGGAATTTCATCGTAAAATTGAGCCACGATGCCTTTTCCTCATCATCCATATCGGGATTAAAGCCGAGAAGAAGCACGTTTTTCATAAACCGGAAAATAGATTCACTGATGACCGGGTTCTTCCGGATGGCCCGCGATACGGCAAGCTCTATATAGTGCCTGTCACGGTCCTTGACATCCGGCCCGTTAATATAGGTCCTGTAAACGGGGAAACAGGCAATGACCTCGATGATCGCCTTTGTCAGGCTGTTCAGCGTGAAGTCCCGTGTCAGGCGATTATTCTCCGTAATGAGGTTGAGCCGGTGACCGAGCGTATTCACCTCGCTCGACATGGCCACTTCCATGACAAGCTTTTTGTTCAGGTACAGCACGTCCTGAAAATCAGATTGTATCTGGGTGAATCTCCGGTACAGCGTATCGAAGGCCTTTGCATTCTGGCCGTCAACAAAAATTCCTGTCAGGGAATTCAGGAACACATAACCGGTTGTGCTGAAAAGCGGCCATTCAGCGGGCATGATCTCGCCTTTTCCGAGTATCTTTTCGGCAACGATATAAAAAGGCTTGAAATGCTTTTGCACCTGCAGGGCTTCCTCGTACCGGGCAGATATAGCTGACTCGATGTATTGCTCGCCGTAGGGCAGGTCCACATCTTCCCTTACTTCTTCAACGTGTGATTTCATCGCGATATCAAAACATCGCCGCTGAAGCCGGTCAAAATACTCGGAGGGGTCGTACAGCCCGTCAGGATGGTCCACCCTCAGGCCCGTCACTTTCCCCTCTTCGATCAGGGCAAAAACAAGGCGATGGGTTTCTTCAAAAACATCGAGGTTTTCCACCCTGATCGCGGCAAGGCTGTTAATGTCGAAGAACCTTCGGTAGTTTATCTCTTCGGTTGCGACCTGCCAGTACGATAACCGATAGATCTGCTTTGAACATAGATTATGAAGGAGGTCGAAGCTTTTCGGCTCTCCGGCAGTCCCATTAAAGATCGTCACATTTTTATCGATAAATTCCCGGATCGCCGGATCGTTGACATATATCTCGTTCAGCCGTTTCTTTATTATCTCTTTTTCACGGTATCTCTCCTCAGCCTTAAGCGGGTCCGTCTCGAGATATGTCGGCAGCTTCCCCGCCGACGTGATTATGCTCATCATTTCATTATGGCTGCCTTCCGGGGCATTGGTTGTCTTTTCAAGGTCCTCTATCCTGAATGACAGAATATCGGCATATGTTTCAGGGAGTATGGGAAGCCTGTTGTCATAAACACGGATGAAAAACGAGCCATTCTCGAAAATCAGCTGTATATCTTTTTTTTCGAGTGCAATTCCATACTGGTCGCCGAGAAAGGGAAGCAGGATCTTGTCGCGCAGTTCTTTTTTGACCGGGTCCCAGTCTATGTCGAAAAAAGCTGCTGCAGGTCGACGCCGGACCATTCTCCAGGAGGTCCATCCAGTATCTGTTGTTATGGTCTATGCACATGTGATTCGGGACGATATCAAGGACATGCCCCATCTCATATTGCTTTCAGCGTGTTCATCAAAAGCTCGTATTCTTCGGGAGATCCTATCTCGGGATTGAGCCGCGACGGGTCTGTGATGTCGTATCCGTGCAGGCTGCCGGGACGGGCCGTAAAATACGGAGATGTGTAGAGGTCGGTTATACCGAGGTCCTTAAGATAGGGAACTATCGCTGCGGCATCGGTGAATCGGAAATTGCGGTTCATCTGGACCCGGTATGTTGAGAGAGGTATCCGGAGATTCCGAAAGAGGGGCTGTTCCATTTTCCTATTTCCTTTGATGCTCGACAACCGCATCGTAATCGAACTCAAGTGCCTCCCCTAATTCCTTGAATGCCTCGACCCAGTTTCCGCGCACCGCCACCCGTCTCCTGGCCTATCTTTATAAAATCGGGGTAAACGCTTTTCACCATATCAAAGTAAACATTCTGCACATCCCAGAGGTTTTTGGTAACGGGGACAAGGCGTGCCACATCCATCGTTTCCTTGACCTTTTGCATAAGGGATATGCTGACAGGGTCCTCGCAAAGCTCCGCCATTTCCGCTTCGAGTCTTTTCCTGATCACCAGTTCTATCTCGGTATCACAGGATAAATTCGCCCTCTGGATCTGATTGACGATCACCTGGACCTTGTCGCGATCTATCTTTTCCTGATTAAATGCCTTTTTCAGATCACGATTGAGGGTATATTCTGCGGCTGCCCTGAAAACGGAAGGAACCGGTATCCCGGTCTCTGTTAGAACATTGATCAGGACCTGTTCCGATTCGAAAAGGCCGCGATAAATATCATCCTGCTTTTCAAGCGTCTCCTTGACGAGAAGGCCGAGGATAGTGTGCTGCGTATCACGGAAAAGATGCTGAAGGGAATAATTATGCATGCCGAAATGATTATCCATCGCACGAACGACCCCCGCAATATCACCTTTTTCGAAGGTTTGCGACATTTCCGTCTTCATTGCCTCATACGCCTCATCGCCGACATATGTACGCGCACCCCCGTTAAAAATATGCCCCCCAAGATGCAGGACCGAAAAGGATATACGTTCACGTCTCCCGGTTATCTCGGAAATAATAACGGCATTCCCAATGATAAGCATATTCGTCCCTGCCGGTATCTTCGTGTAATCTTTTCGCTCGACGGTAAAACTGAATATCCGGGTCCTGTCGCCGAAATCCTCGATAACCGACGTTATGGCGTAGTGTATGGCGACATTTTGAAGGTCGATCGATGCGGGCTTGATCCACTTTTCATAAATTTTGGCTCCGTCTCCGTGTTCGGGGATATTGCTCTTGGCTTTGCCGAGTAATTCTTTGAATTTTTCTTCAACTTCTTCGCCATTGCGGTAGATCTTTGACATGAGCTGGATGGCCCGTCCCGCATATTCAATGACCTGCACGGTCTCGATGCCGGAAAGCTCGTCGAAGAACCAGCCGCAGCTTGTGAACATGAGCATGCAGTGACGCTGCAGTTCAAGGAGCTTCATCACGATCACGCGCTCACCGCTGGAAAACTCTCTCTTGCCTTCGCGTTTAAGGAAATTCTCGACATTCGGCTCTGTCCGGTCGAGGATGACATCTATGTAATTATCACGGGCCGACCACGGATCTTTGAGATACTGGGAGGCATATTCATTATATTTATCGGCAAATTCATCCCGGAGCCAGTTAAGGGCATCCCTTAAGGGGCCCCTCCATCCCTGGTTCCATCCCCCGTGTCCCCCGGAATTGCAGCCGCAATCACTGCGCCATCGCTCGACGCCATGTGCGCAGCTCCACGAACTGTTCTCGTAGATCTGCACCTCCCGGTCAGGGGGATATTTTTCCAGGTACTCGGCATAGTTGGTCAATGTCGCCAGGTTATCTTTCTCGATATGATTGAGGGCATATGCGAGCGCCATGTCGCCGAATCGTTTATGATGACCGTACGTTTCGCCGTCGGTTGCAATATGCATTATCTGCGGCCAATCCCTTATGTCCGAAAAACCCGAAGCGAGCCTGCCTGCAAGATTGTCCCCCGCGCTCAACAGATTTTCGAATGCGATCCCCCGGGATACGGGCCCGTCATAAAAGAAGAGCACGATCGATGCCCCCGATGGCAAATAGCAAAGATACGGGCGGGTCGGGTCGATGGTCCCCCCCGTTACATCCTGCCAGTCTTTCTCATCGATCTTCTTGAAAGTTTTGGCCTGGTGCGGGGCCAGGATGGTAAATTTGATCCCCTCGCTGGCGAGGCATTCAAGTGTTTCATAATCTACTGCAGTTTCGGCAAGCCACATTCCCTCGGGAAATCGCCCGAACCTGGACTGAAAATCCTTTATGCCCCAGCGGACCTGCGTGATCTTATCTCTTTCATTCGCAAGAGGCATGATCATATGATTGTATACCTGCGCAATAGCGTTCCCATGGCCTGATCGCTCTTTGACGCTCTGCCTGTCGGCCTCGATGATCGCATCGTAGACACCGCGGGATTTATCCGCCATCCAGGACAGGAGGGTGGGGCCGAAGTTGAAACTGATCTTGGAATAATTGCTCACGATGTCAACTACGCGTGCATTGGCGTTTACGATCCGTGATGCGGAATTCGGTCCGTAGCATTCCGCTGTGATCCGCTCATTCCAGTCATGATACGGGAATGCGGAATCCTGGACCTCGATCGATTCCAGCCAGGGGTTTTCCCGCGGAGGCTGGTAAAAATGGCAATGTATGCATATATAACGTTCCATTAGTTCTCCTTGCGGTATATGACGGCATTTAAGGGGCCGAGGGAAATCCCCGGGCAGTCCGCGTCAATTCGTGAAGGTGCTGTTTCACCTTTACCGCCCCATTGCGGCGAAAAAGAATCAGCTATGATCATCCATGAGCCATCCGGAAGGTCGGGCGAGACAGTGGTCTCTTCGGTACCGAAATTGAAAAGGCAGGCCAGTGTAGCTGGTTGATAAGGGCATGGTGACACACACAGATCTTTTATCTGCCCACGATTGAACGCGCGGCCATTTTTCCTTAAGCTCCCAGGGCCTTAAGGATCGCCTCAATTTCAAAAGATGCCTGTAAAAGGAGAAAAGACTGGCGTGGGGTTCATGAAAGCGTAATTCCCGGTTGACCTTGCACCGAAAAAATGTTTCCTCCAGTTGCGGGTCCGGCACTGTGAATTGACCATGGAATGACGCAAATTCCTCGGATCTTCCCATCCTGACAGCCGCGATAAGCTCTTCATCGGTGTGGCTGACAAAATAAAGAAAGGGAGCAACCTCGCCATATTCCTCGCCCATAAACAAAAGAGGCATTGAGGGAGAAACAAGGACCGTGGAAGCGGCCATGCGGAGCCTCTCATGGGAGACCATGGTTGCAAGGCGCTCCCCGAGCGCCCGATTGCCTATCTGATCATGATTTTGAGAGAAAACTACGAACTTATGGCACGGTGTGTGCTTTGAGGGGGTTCCATGCTTTTTTCGGCGAAACGTCGAGAATTGGCCCGTGAATACATATCCCCCGCTCAAGGTTTTGACCAGGTCATCGAGGGACCCAAAATCTTCATAGTAGCCAGATTTTTCATCTGTAAGCAGGCAGTGCAGGGCATGGTGAAAGTCATCATTCCATTGGGCGTCAAAGCCCTTACCGCCGCAATCCTGGGGTGTCACTACACGGATGTCGTTTAAGTCGCATTCGGCAATAAGGTACGGCCGCGGATCGGCGCTGAATTCCCCGTTCACCGTGGCAACGAGCTCTTCAAGAAAGGTCCTCGCGCTAAAGTCGTATATCCTTTGGATTGCATCGAATCGCAACGCATCGATATGATAATAGGTCAGCCAGTCAAGAGCGTTTTGAATAAAGTAATTTCGTACCTCATCGCTCAAGGGTCCGTCAAAATTCATTGCATCTCCCCACGGGGTCCGATACCGGTCGGTGAAATATGGCCCGAAACTGTTAAGATAATTGCCTTCCGGTCCCAGGTGGTTATAAACGACATCCAGGATAACGGCCAGTCCGTTCGCATGACAGGCATCAACCAGCAATTTAAGGCCATGAGGCCCGCCATACGTATTTTGCGGTGCGAACGGATAAGTCCCGTCGTATCCCCAGTTTCGCCCTCCCGGAAACTGGCTCACCGGCATGATCTCGATCGCGTTTATGCCAAGTTCCTTAAAATAATCAATACAATTGATGATCGATTCGAAGGTTCCTTCCCGGGTAAATGTGCCGACGTGCAGTTCGTATATGACGTACTCGTTTACCGGGATGCCGCGCCACTCGCTGTCGTTCCACTGAAAACGTGAATGATCGACGATCTGCGAAGGCCCGTGGACGCCCTGCGGTTGAAAACGCGATGCCGGGTCGGGCAGTTCATGGCCGTCCACGATGAAGCGGTAGAGATCTCCGTCCCGGACCTTATCGAGTCTCAGCTCGAAATAACCCCGATGGGAAACCTTAAGCGGGACGAGCCGCGCGCCGTTACTTTGTAAGACATTAACGAGTACCTGGTTGGCAAACGGGGCCCACACACGAAAAAGCGTCGTTCCGTCTTTATCCGGCAATGCTCCTACGGGCATCCGGGCGCACGCATCTTGCCATTGCTTCATTTTTAAGTATTAAAGCAGGTGACCGATATGCGCAATGCCGGTTCGCGGTAGCCTATAATTCCACAAGGCTTTTCGTCCCCTCGGAAAGCGTGTACCAGACAGCGAGATGGTCCCGCACCTGTCTCGTTATAAGGAAATGCTGACGAACGTATTCGCGGCCATGCTGGCCCATTTTCTCAGCCATATCGCTGTTGTTTAAAAGCTGCCGTATCCTGAATGCGGCCCCTTCGATCGAATGCACGAGGAAACCCGTCACGCCGTGGGTTATCTGCAGCGGGATGCCGCCTGTTGCTCCGCCGATGACGGGTTTACCCTTCCACATGCCTTCGGCTACAGTAAGGCCGAAGCCTTCCTTGAGCGATTTCTGGAGAATAACGGTCGCTATCCTCTGCAAGGCATTAATGTCCTTATCACTGAAAGCCGGCAGAAGGAGGATCCTGACATCAGGGTCATCCGACGCAAACTGACGGACCTCGTTCAGCACTTCGGCGCCTTCGGGATCGTCTGTGGCAGGGCTCCCGGCCAGGATAAGAACGCAGTCGTTATATTTTTTCACCTTTCGGTAGGCCAGTATAACGCCGGTCGGGTCTTTGAACCTGTCAAAACGGGAGACCTGGAGAATGACGGGCCGGTCGAGCGGGATATCGAGTCTTCGCGCCGTCTCTTCGATCTCATCCCGGCTCAATTCCCTGTTTTTTTCGGCAAGCGGATCGATCGAGGGTGAGATAATGAACTCGTTCTTGCTCATCCCGCCGGCAAACCGCGATACGGAATAGAGCGCCGCATCAAATTTCGACACATATTTTCCTATTTCGCTGAACACCTCTTTCTGAGGGTTCGAAACGTCAATATGGCATCGCCATATCCATACCCCGTTCTTGCGAAAATTTATGAGCGGTACCGGCTGCGGGTCATGAATGACCGTTGCGTCCGCTTCAAGGTCCAGTTCGGCTGCATTCTTTTCGTTGACCGCGCGGTGATGGTCCCACATGTCCTTACCGATCGTTTCAGGGTAACCCTGCAGGGCATTATGGACTTTTTTCGTCATATCGAAGAATTTATCATCGGCCTTGATCACGTCCCACCGGGCATTTATCCCCAGAGAAGACATGATGGGTATCATCCGCTGCAATATCTCTGCAACCCCGCCGCCCTCCCGCGTCGAGTTGATATGCAGGAAGGTCTTTCCCGCGAGTTTTTCCGCAAGTTTTCTCAGGAGTATAAGATCTCCTTTTGGCGAGATTCCCGAATACCGCTCTATCATAGGTCAACCCCCATTCGTTCCATATCCCTGCTTACTTCCTTCATGACGATATCAGTAATGTACGCGCGTATCTCGGACGTACTATGCATGAAAGGGTCGATCGCCCTGATCCTTTCAGCCAACTCCTTTTTATGGAGGGCCTGTTCTATCCATTGCGAGAAGTCATCGGCGCCGCCGGGAACACGCATGCGCGCCTCATAAAAATGATAATAGATGCTCCCGTCATCCACGAATTTCAGGGCCATCAGGAACTCGGCAAGGTTGCTGGCCCAAACCCCGGCCGGGAAAACATACGTTATCGTTTCGTTAAAATAGAATTCGTCTCCCGGACGTGTATAACGGTCCTGCGGAACGAATTCGAGGCAGGAATCAATAACGGAAAGAAGGGCTGCCCGCAGCTCTTCAATGGTAGCGCAGCCGTACGGGTCTATATTGGAAAGTTCTTCGGCGGTTGCCCTTTCCTCGAGGCTTTCCCCCGCCCAGTGTGCAAAGTCATTCGTATATTCCAGGATATGCTCTTTCAGGAAATATTGATATGTGTGGTGAAATATAGAATCATCACTGACCCGGGAAATGATATCCCTCATGTCTTTAAGGTTTGATGCCTTCATGCCCGTTGCCTTCAGAATAGTTATGCACTGCCGGAATTCAAAAGGCCACTGTGTTTCCTGGGATACATGTTCGTCCATATTTTCCTCTCTCCTTAGTCCTTATGGTTCGATTCGTCCTGGCATCATGGGCTGACGCCTGCGCATCCGTTTCTGTTTTTTTGATGCACGGAAAACGAATGACGACATGAAGCCGATGACCAGCCCGAAAACAACCGAAAGGAACATTATAATGGCAAGTGATGCCTCGAATGACCAGGCGAATACCGAGATCGATACAGGCTGCGCGTTTTGCGTTGATAAAATGGCTACTATCAAAGTGATACAGATCAAAACTATCATAAATAGCATTGCTTCTCCTTGCCCGGTCTTTAACCGGGCGATTCCTTTTACGTTCGGTTGTCTTCCTCGACGGCCTCGCGGATCTTGTCCAGTATCTCCGGGACTGCGGCAATGACCCGGTCCCAGCTTGAAATAAGAGGGACGCCGAGGGGATCTTTCATCATTACTTTGGCAGCGGTCTTGATGCCGTTTGTAAACGTTTCTATCGAAAGGCTTTCCTCGTGCCGGTCAAAATACAGGCTATTGATCGACGCGTCGTCTTCATAGCGCTTAAGGACATCCTGGGCCGAACGCGCATATGTGGCGAAGAGTGTCTTGAAGAAGCCGTCGGAAAAGACAATTCCTTCGGAGGCAAGGGTCCGGAATATTGACTTTGCAATATCGACGCACATTTTATTGAGCCCTTTTGAGGCATCCTCCGGGGATAGCTCCTGGTGCTTATGTTCATAATTCTCCGAGATATCGACCTGGCATACACGGTTGATCGACGTGTTTTTATAAACCTCGGCAAGAGTGCCTACCTCAAGCCCCCAGTCACCTGGTATCTTGTTTATTCTGGCGAGATTAACATCCATAGAGAATTCACCGGCCAATATATAGCGGAAACTGTCGAAGAAGACGAGAAGCGGGTGATAACCGAGCATGTTCTCGAGAGCCCTTATAAGAGGGGTCACAAAGAGCCGTGTCACCCGCCCGTGCAGTTTGTCGGTTACGCGGGCGTAATAGCCTTTGCAGAAATCATAATCCAGGCTCGGGTTTGTGACAGGGTAGCATAGCCGCGCAAGCATATCGCGTGAATATGTCACGATGTCGCAATCGTGCAGGGCTATCGCATTAAATTCATGCCGTGCGAGAACATAGCCGTATGCCATCCAGACCGACCGGCCCTTGCCCTCGAAGCCTGTGGGCAGGTCTTCACCTTCGATGGCGCGGTATAACTTTTTCATCCTCTTGCCGGTATTCCAGATAACAGAGGTTTTCTGAGGAAGAACCGAGAAAAACTGGCGGGCAGTCTGGAATTCGGTTTCCGAAGCCGGGCCCAGAGTGACCACGATATCTTTTATATATTCTACTTTTTTAAGTTCTTTAACTATTGTTTGCAGGGCCGCGCCATTGATCTCACTATAAAGGGAAGGAAGTACAAGGGCAATGGGCCTGATCCTGCGAATACCTCGTAAGCCTCGACTCAAGTTCCTCGGTATTGTTTTTTCCCAGTTTATGCAATGTGGCAACCGCGCCGGTCTGATAGAAATCCGACATAAGATGCCCCCCGGAATCGGTTTTTTCGTCTCTGCAAAATAAAATACTGCAGCTCTCCGGGGCTTCCCTCGATCACCCGGAGGTAGCATAATATATACATGAAGAATTATCGTGTCGATGTGGCCCGATCGCGAACTGGCGTCGATAATACGTCCGGAACATTCCGCAGGATCGTAATTTTCACCGACCTCGATGGGACACTTCTGGATGAGTCCTATTCGCATCATGCCGCAGACGAGGCCCTCAGCATCGTTCGGAAGAAAGATGTTCCCCTCGTGATATGTTCAAGCAAAACGCAGGCAGAGATCGAATATTATAAGAAAAAGATAAATGTAGCCGGCCCCTTCATTTCTGAGAACGGGGGAGCGGTGTTTATACCGCGAGGATATTTTTCCCAGGAAACGGAAGATTCGATGAATTACGACGAAAATGAAGAATGTTTCCGCATCGTCCGGCTTGGCGCGGCATACCCGGACCTTCGGGCAGTCTTGACCGAACTTAAAGATCAAGGGTTCAATGTGCGCGGCTTTGGAGATATGCCGAGCCAGGAAATATCACGATTGACCGGACTGCCGGAAGATGAGGCCCAATTGGCTGCCCGGAGGGAATTTGATGAGCCTTTCATCTTCCAGGGAAACACAGAAGAAGCCGAGAAAATGACGGATATCGTACGTTCGAAAGGATTCAGCCTGACCAGGGGAGCTTTTTTTCATATCCTGGGCCAAAGTGACAAGGGCAGAGCGGTCTCGATCCTTGTCACGATGTACCGTCTGGAGTTTGGGGAGGTGCTCACTGTCGCTCTTGGGGATAATCCCAGTGATCTTTCAATGCTTAAGGCCGTCGATATTCCGGTTATAGTTCAAAAGCCGGACGGCTCGTATGATCTTGAGTTTGAAAAAGAGAACTTTCATAAGGCTGACGGTATCGGCCCTCACGGATGGAACAAAGCGATAACGAAAATATTGTCTGCTTCGCCGTAATCAATCTATCTTCAACTCCGGCACCTTGCTTTTTAAGATCCCTGTCTTTTATTTTCACTATATACATGGTGAAGGAGGATATGAAATGGATAAAATAGCAGAGACCAAGAGTTTTGACCAGCCAGACGAAGTACGGACCTTTCCGAAAGGAAAGGTCGAGCTGATCAATATCGGGGGAAGGACGATCGGCAGGGCCACACTTGAACCGGGCTGGAAATGGTCGGAATCGGTACAACCAATGGTTAAGACAAAATCCTGTGAAGCACCGCATTTTCAATACCATGTTTCGGGGACGATCATGATCGTCATGGACGACGGCACCCGGCTTGAATGCAAAGCGGGCGATGTATCCTTGCTGCCGGTCGGCCACGATGCCTGGGTGGTGGGAAACGAACCCGTTGTCCTTGTCGACTTCCAGGGAATGACCGATTACGCGAAAGTATAGGGTTTATCGCGGGATATCTCTGCCGCAAGCCGATAATGTGTCCCATTTCCGGATTTGCCGGAATGATGGGGAAAAAAGAACTGAATTATGGGTTATCTGGCCGTGTTCCTTTTCCGTCTTGACATGAGGGACGGGTTTGTATTATAAAAAACAACACGCGCGGGAATAACTCAGCGGTAGAGTGCAACCTTGCCAAGGTTGAAGTCGCGGGTTCAAATCCCGTTTCCCGCTCCATAGACTATTTGGCGAGCAATGCTCGCTTGCTAATAAAATGGTAGTCGCGGGTGAAGACACCCGCTCCATAGACTATTTGGAGAGCAAAGCTCGCTTGTAATAAACCTTAGTCGCGGGTGAAGACACCCGCTCACAAAATTTCAAGTGCCGACGCGCAGGTCGCCCGGTCCTTCAAAAATGGCGGCATAGCCAAGTGGTAAGGCGACGGTCTGCAAAACCGTTATTCTCCGGTTCAAATCCGGATGCCGCCTCCAATTTAAATCTCACTTATTTCAATAGCTTATAAAGTACCAGGCTTAGGACTGTCTCGTCCTTTTGTGGTGGTTTCTAGTTTCTAACCGATTTCTAACCAGGGCGATCAGGGTCAGATCTTTATTCTTTATTCTCGATCAACTCTTTTCAGATCGTTGTTGAATTCCGGAAGGCGTTAATAGGGGGGACATTTCAGTTTTTTGTCAATAATAAAGATTTGACCCCCAAACCCGCTTATCTTATCCTCCATTTTCGTGATAGACAAAGTTTTCATGGCCGCAGATCATACCAAATAGGCCTGCAATGTGAAGTCAGCCTGTGCAGAGCTGCGATATATTTTATAGTAAAACAAAGATAGCGTCGCTAATTATAGCGAACGATTGCAAATAGATACTGCATGGTGGAAAATATGCGCAGTATCGCGATCAGACCCGTATTGATAATATCTGAGGAGAAATAGAATACTTTGAAAAGGGGCACAAATGAAGAAAACCATTGTACGAATGCTGGGGCTCATTGTCTTTGGGATTTGCGTGTATGCCTTCCTGCTGGGCAACGGTGTCTTCAAGGGCAAATTTGACACCGATCCGATAGCCTGGTATTTCCTGGCGAAGGGGATCTTTTGTTCCGCCTCCCTGTTCCTGTCCGTTGATATTCTGGAGGCGATCAAAAGACTGAAAGACAAATAGATCTTTCAAGGCGGCGCGCACCCTGACGGACGAGGTGGCAAGGATCGGGATCGGGATCGAGATAACGAGGTCAACGCGGGCCTAAAGAGATGACCGACAGTTTTCTATTGTATAACGACGACGATTCGGAGAGAATTGAGAAGGACCGCGAAAGCGGGAAATATCAATGAATTCTATACATCATGGAGGTTCGATCATGAAACGTTGTCGACACATTGGGGTCGTTTTTGCGGTTTTCTGCCTGTTCCTTCTGGCTTTCGCCGAATGCGGCGCCGGGGAGGAAAAAAAGCCGGGCGTGACGAAGAACCCCAAAGGAGCGGTAATTGCGGACGGCCAGTATTCATTTGATTTTCCCAGCATGAGCCAGGAATCGGTCCGTCAGAACTACGCAAAGACCAACTACACCATTCACAAGAACAAGCTCTTCAGGTTCTCGGTCCTGATAAACAAGAACTGGGATGGCGTAAAAGTAGCGGAACCGGCGGAGATCCCCCGGGACGGTTCTCTCGTGGAGATCGGCCTGTTCAACCTGTATTCGCCAAACCACAACCAAAAAGGTGACCTTACGGCACAGTTGGTCGTCGATATTGCACAGGTCCCGAAAGGGCTGAGTGCCGCTGACTACCTGGACAAGCAAACTCTGCGGATGATGAAGGGCCGGGAATTCAAGACCGTCCAGTCAAAGACGATGAACACGAAACTTGGCCCGTCCAAGGATACCCTGATCTCCTATAGCATGAGCGGCATCCCGTACCTGACAAGAATGTGCGCTTTCAAGGTCAAGGACGATACGAAAGAGTATGTGATGGGCGAAAAACATCTCCTGTATTTGATCCAGATGAACACACGGGAAAAAGATTATGAAAAATTCGGCGCCGAAGCCTTTTACGTGGCGAAGGTGACGTTTCAACTGGAATGAAACAGGGCCCCGTGTGCACCGCTGCCATCGTGTGACGAACAGATGGTCGATGGTAAGTGCGGGTGTGAATCTGGTTAAGGGACGTGTCTTATGCTATGATTTGCATCGAGAGACCGTTCAAGAGGGGGATCTACGTGGGGTTCTTCGATGTCCTGCTTATAATAGTTCTTGTTGTTGCCCTGGTCGGAGTGCTCCTGTTCTGGGAGATGCGATCGTTCACGTATGCGGCCATCTTCGGACTTCTGTTCGTTGTTTGTGTTTTTGCTATGATACAGGGTTCGCTTGGGGATCAGATCAGAAAGCAAATGAGTGAGCAGAAGGCGGCGGCAAGCAAAGTGAAACAGACGGGTTGAGGTTCCAGGGCAAGGTGAGCCAGGTGGCTCAGGTGATACCAAACCCGGTTGCCGTGTGAAGTTTACATCGTCAAAGAGGGGAAACGACCGCACCGCTTAGGGCGGCCGTTTCCCCTCTTGTCGTGTTTTCTTCATTTCTATACCGTCACGGCCAAAAGTCCACTGCTCGCTACAGTCGCCGCCGCAGATTGACCGTATTGGACATATTTCTCAATGGCCTGCATCAAGGCCGATGCCGCTGATAAAACATCGGAGCTCGAACTATTGGTGCTTCCATCCGTGCCGCCTGTAGAGTCGGGGGGTGGCGGGGGACCATTATGTCGGCCAGGGCGGTTTGCGGTAAACTCCGATTCACTGATCGCGTTGTCGCTATTCGCATCGAGTCTCGAGTAAAGCTCATCGGCCTGGGCCACCGTCATATCGTGCGGTCTACCATTTTCAAACTCCGTCTTGTCAAGACTGCCGTCCCCATTGGCGTCAGTTTTCTTGAATATGCCCTCTGCCGACAGACGACCGGCAGGATCGGTGCCACCCGGTCCTGTGGCACCGGTGACCGCCTGAGTTAACGCCTCCAGGAGGTTCACGAGAGCGGACGTACTGTCGCCACCCGAACCCGGAACCGGGCCTCTCGGTGACGAACTGCTCAGTGCCGAAGACAGTTCGCTCTTGTTAATAGAGTCATCCCCGCCGGTGTCCGGCGAACTGAAGATTTTGTCCGTGGATTTGCCGGCATTCTTCTTCGATGCCTGCAGCAATCGCCAAAGTTCACTGATACCTGCTGCCGCGCATACGCCACCAACCATATTGACCTCCTTGCTTTATGTGAGGTTGTTCCATTCTCGCCCCTACTGAGCGAGGTAGACCCTGACCTTCATCAGGAAGTGCAACAGATATGCCACAGGTAGCGTGTATCAACATATTCCATCATATCGAGTTCTTATCGCATATTGGGACGGGTATGAAGGCCGACAGCCATGAGGAAAGAATTTCCTATTGGCGGAAAAAAATTCCCCAGGCGGACCGGTACCATGTCTTCCCTCCGGTGTTTGACCGGTCTACTCCCGTAAGGCGTCCCCAAAATATCCACAATAAAATCAATTATTAATGGGAAGTGACCCCATTGTCCTGTATCTTTTCCGCAGGGCAGGGTAGAAGTACCTGTTCACAATATTCACATGGTTTGCTATGCCAGCTTCGAGACCAGGAAACGCAAGGTCATGTTCGCTGACAGGGCATGCAAGCTTCCAGTACCTTCAATTCTTGTACCAACTGCTGCGGTGAATCGATCTAGCGGGTCGATTTCTTCGTCTTCGGGATAAGGTGTTCTCAGACGATTATCTTCTGCCGTTTTTTCTGGTTGTCATACAATTTTAACTATGGGATAATGGGCGAGAAAAAGTTTTTAACTCGCGTCTTCCCCGGGAGGAAAAATGAAAAAAGGTATTTTTATTGTACTGGCTTTTGTAATAGTAATCTTTTTTTCTGTCTCTGCTCATGCTGCCCCTGACTTTTCAGGCACGTGGGTGCTTGATATCAACAAGAGCGATACCGGCATCAGCAACCCCGCAGCCAAGGCCAAAATGCAAAAAGTGACACTCATTATAAAGCAGACGGCAACAAAGCTGACCGTACAACGTTCGTCAGGCGATATAGCGGTGTATAACCTTGACGGCAGCGAAAGTGTAAATAGCCTGCCGGGCGGCGGACAAACCAAAACGAGCATGAAATGGGCGGGGGACACGCTCGTAGCCAAAACAACCTCGAATTCAGGCGGCAGTTCGACGGATGTGCGCAGTCTCAGCGCTAACGGCAAGGAAATGGTAGTGAAAGTGTCCATGCAATTGCCAAGCGGCGAAAGAAAACAGACGCTTATCTATAACAAACAGTAGTTCGTTCGACCTGAAATCATAGAGAGCCTCTTCCGCAAGTAGCACCGGGTTGCTGCCACGGTCTTCGCTCTTAATTGCGAGCCAGTCACTTGTGAAATTATCTTCAGGCGTGATACAATCGATAAAGGCGGGTTGGGTTCAATTTGCGGCCACCCATGGTAAAGTAAAGTGAGCAATTCGCAATCAGCTGCCCTTTACCAGGCAGCGGCCCATGTTGCCGGCAGCATTCCGGAATGATTGCGCCATTCCTTTTTTGCAATCCCTTGATACTGACGAATGACGGGACCCTGAACGGTCCTCGCGAAAGGAGAAAATGTCTATGAAAGAACAAAGCAAGAGGGTCTTACTCAGTCTACTGATTGTCGGGATTTTTCTCCTGTCATGGGGATATGCGATTGCTGCAGATGCGCCGGAACCCCAGGCGACCGCTCCAAAGACCGATACGCCGGTTCCTCCCGGGCAGGCGCCCGAAGGGGCGGCCCCTGGAACAACGGCGGCAGGAAGCCCTGTCCCTGAAAAGCCGGCTCCCGACGCGTCAGCCCCGGCAAAACCCGGCACCGAGACGAAACGCCTGAAAGGGTACAAATACTCAGGCTTCTTGAGCGACTACTCGATGCTGAAGCCGGCCCCGGACGGGAGCGAAGCCATGAGCTGGCGAAAACCGGGCGTCGACTTCAAGGTCTACGACAAGATCATCGTCGAGCGGCTCAATTTCTTCTATCATGAAGACGCCGATTACAAAGGTATCGACCCGACGGAATTGAAAGCGCTGACAGACTATTTCCACGAATCCGTCTTGAAAAAGCTTGGGGACGCCTACCCGATCGTCAGCGAACCGGGACCGGGGGTCCTGAGGGTCCGGGCTGCCCTGACGGATATTATACCGAATAAACCTTCCGTCAGCGTGGTAACCCTTGTCGTGCCCTACCTCACTGTTGCGGACCTTGGTACGAGCAGCGTAGCAAAGGGAGGACCGGGGAGTAATTTCTACGTGGGCCACACGACCATCGAGGTAGAGTTCCTCGACGGTTCGACAAACGAACAGGTCGCGGCCTTCGTTGACCGGTATTATCCGAAGAAATATGACGTAGAGTTGAAAAAGGGCCCGATGGGCGCCCTGGTCCATGGTTTCGGTCAATACTTCAAGGCATATACCACCTGGTCTTACACGAAGGACGCCTTTGACTACTGGGCACAGCGCTTACGGCAAAAGCTGGACGAGGCACACGGGAAGAAACCCGAAAAGTAGTAACCGGCCTTTCCTTCACGTAGATGCGCGTGTCACAGGGGGTATGTGGAGCCTCTGCAGGCGAGGGCGGGTCGGGGCGTATGAACCGGGGCAATAGAATGATGGGTTGGCTATAAAGGTGGCAGTTATAAGGACTTATCGCCATGCGGCCGCATATTTACGGTTTGGGTCTGCCATACTTGCAATCCTTTTGATCTCTTTACAAATCCCATGCTGCCGAGATCGAGCCTCGTGCCTACGGCAATGCCCCGGTGGGAGTCAATTTTCTCATCCTGGGCTATATCTATTCGGATGGCGGTTTGTCGACCCCGGCTTCGTCGCCCGTATCGGACGCGAACCTTAAAATGCATACAGGCATCCTCGCCTATGCGAGGACCCTGGATGTGTGGGGCATGCCGGGGAAGTTTGATGTCGTGGTCCCCTATTCCGGTTTATCCGGTACCGCCATGGCTTTCGGAGAACAGGTAGACCGCAACGTTTCCGGCTTTAATGACCCGCGGTTTCGCTTTTCCGTCATCTTTTACGGCGCCCCCATTCTTTCGGTTAAAGAGTTTGCCGATTATCAACAGGATTTGATCATCGGTGCAAGCGTTCAAGTGTCCCCGCCTCTCGGGCAGTACGATTCCGAGAAGATTGGTAAACCTCGGGAATAACCGTTGGTACGTCAAGCCCGATATCGGAATATCCAAAGCATGGGGAGATTTTACCGCTGGAGCTTTCGACGGGGATGTTTTTCTTCAGTGACAACGACAACTACTACGGCGGAAAGAGATTGGAACAGGACCCCGTTTCAACTACCCAGTTGCATGTCACGTACAATTTCAGCAAAGGTGTTTGGGCTGCCTTAAGCGGGACTTACGATTACGGTGGCCGCACCACGGTCGATGGTGTGCGGAAGGACGACCTTCAAAGCAATTCGCGAGTGGGGTTCACCCTCGGGTTGCCTCTGGACCGGAAGAACTCGATCAAGCTTTACGGAAGCACCGGTGTTTCCATCCGTACGGGAACCGACTACGACCTGTTGGGGATTGCATGGCAATATCGTTGGGGCGGCGGCCTGTAATCTCAAGCGGGGCCTTGCAAAACCGGTATTCTCCGAAAAGAAGTGCCAGCCATTTCAACCTGTTGCCATCATATTTTTTCGTTTAACAATATTATATATAGTCCAACTGCCGGTACAATGATAAGCCCTGTGTGACAACGATGCCCCGCTATTGTCGCTGACATCCCGGTTTCAGCGAAATTGAAAGGAGGGCTCGGAAAGCGACTTCCGGATCCAGACCGGAGAGCGGCTTTCTTCAGCGAAAAGGAAAAGGGAAAAAAGGTAGGTTTTCTCGCAGGATCAATGGATTTTAAATCCATGTAGCAAAAAGGATGACATACTCGTGCGTGAACGCGTTACAAAAACATTGTTGGTTCCTGCGACAGACACGGGAGAATCTCTGCTGTACCTTATATACAAAGGGAGTAGCGAGGAGGAATGCCATGAAATCGAGCATCCGGGACCAGGCGGAGGTAGGGATAGACCTAACGAATGAAAGCTAAGAATCCTATGCGACAACCATATTCACAAAAAAACAAAAGGAGCTACAAAATTATGAAAAAAGTATTAGTTGTCTGTTTGGCAGTTTTTATCGGTATTATGTTTGCGGCGAATGTATTTGCCCAGTCGCCCGAGAAGAAAGAAACAACTACCACAACCACTACCACAACAAAGGTGAACAAAACCATGACGTTCACGGGCGAAGTCACGAACATGGATACGGAAGCGAAGATGATGACCGCGAAGAACAAGAAAGGCGACATGACCTTCGATGTTTCAACCGCTAAAATGAAAGTCGAGCCTAAGGTTGGTGACAAGGTCAAAGTGAAGTACATGGAAAAAGACGGTAAGATGATGGCTTCTTCGGTCACGGTGAGTAAAGCGACCAAGAAGACAACCACAACAAAAACAAAAGAGACGACAGAAGAAACTACTACTCCCGCGAAGTAAAAAGTCACAACCACAGCGCATGTAAAAAAGGGGGGGATTCGTTCTCCCCTTTTTTTATAGCACAATCATTCGGCAGGATTTCTAACCGATTTTTAACCTCGCCGAATGAAGACTCCAGCAATTCGACTTGTTGCTTCGAAAAATTAGCATCATCGAGGAGCGGTGGGTAAATCCGGATTGGATGATTTATTGGGAACGGGTCCCTGTTTTGATTGACATTAATTACCCGGCGGAAACTCAGGTAGATCTGCTGAACCGGAGTGTGTCACCCGCCCTTCTGAGTAATCATGACCGACGCTTTCAGCCGTAAGCATAAAATCCTTCCTGAACTGAAGTCGGCCCTGTTCAACTTGATCCACACCAAGGGCGGTGATCGCCAAAAGTCCCGTCTCAAGGCGTTCCACCCAACCCTTCGCCCTCAGGTACCACACGTGGAACTCCACCAACTCCGCCGGAACGCTGAGGAGGCGGGCCGCTTCTAACTCACCCAACCCTGGTTTCTTCATATCGCGTCGGCGTTGAACATACAAAATCGAAAGCAGGTTCTCGCGGTTTTCCCGGTCTTCTCCGAAAGCGGTTCCATTGCTGGCTTCAGAGGCGAGCTGCCATTTGTTGTTCCAGTAATCCTGGTACTTGACGTCGTAACCGGCACGGCTCTCAGGATTGGACAGCGTCCGGTAAGCCTCGAGAACCTGGCGGAACCGGTCAACATCGCCTGTTTCCTTATTGTCGGGATGGAACTTCTTGGCAAGATGCCGAAAGACACGCTCAATGGTGTCAGTGTCGGCGTTCGAACTTAGCTGCAGCAGTTCGTAGTAGTCTATAATGTTGTTTTCACTCACAAGAAACCCCCTTCGCGGAGCGCTTAGACTATGTATCGCATTAAACGGATTGGAAATCAAGTGACTTTACGAAGGAGGCGAATTCTGCCTCCAGCGAAGTAATTTGACATGTGTTAGACCTCCACTATCGAAAGACGCCTGTTCATTCCTCAAAGCAAGGCTTGACAGTTAAAACTAAGAACCATAGGTTTCTACCAGGAAGCGGTATTTATAAATAACGGTCTACCTGGTTTTCGAGAATATCGAGGCTTAAGCGAAGGACATGTATTCAGGAAGGGATGACAGGAGAAAAAAATGGAGGAAGGCAAATTAGTACAGCGGGCATACACGGTGGTGTTAGACCATTTTATCAAGACCGGCCGGGCCCCCCACTATACCGAACTTGCAGGTATTCTCGGGCTAAAGCCTGAAGAGGCCAGACAGGCCCAGCATAAGGCGGCAGCGTCCGCTTTGGCCTGCTGGTTTGTGAAAGACACAGATTATGTTGAGTCCTGGGCCCCGTTCTCGAACGTTCCGACCCACTATCTGGTCACAATAGCAGGGGTTCAAAAGTGGTACGGTCAATGAGGACTTGAATCGCTGGCGGTGCGCTGGCTTTTTCCCGGGACAGAGGTTCGCATCGAAACTCGTTGCCTTGATTGCGGACAAAATATTCTTATTCGCATGCGGGACGAAGAAATAATCGAGATAGACCCCCCTACCGTAGTCGGACACGTGAACATCCCGTTTGCAAAGGCTTTGACGCAGGAAGTATCCTGGGGCATGGCTTGAAGTCGAATGAATCTCTTCCGGTCGGAAGAACATGTGAAAAACTGGCCGTTCTATGATCAGATCTCGGCACAGTCTATTATGCCCTTATCCGATTGGGCGCTGGCTTTTAGTGGCCCCTTGTTTCGAAATCGGATGCAGCCCGATTATCTTTCCCGTCTGAAGGAATACGGGCACGAAATGCTCTTATCGTTACAGCGGCTGGGGAAAGAGGGTCCCTTCTGGACCCCAAAACAGGCATAATAAAGGGATTATCCCTGCCATAACTCCATACTGACCGGGGAAGGATGGCAGCAAACCACGGATATCGGTTAGAAGGACGTATGACCTTCAATGAACGGCTATCGGGTATTTTGAAGAGCCCCGTAGTGCGGGTATGCCTCATTGTCATCGGCATCATTCTTTTGATCGATATTCTGTCCTACGTGATAAGCAGCACCTACCTTGCCCGCTATATGGAAAGCAAGATGAACCGGAGCCTTAAAGGCTATTCCGTTCAGATAGCAAAAGCCTATTTTCATCCGCTGACCCTGAGCCTGGACTTGAGGCACGTAACCCTTGTGCAGCAGGCCAACCCCAAACCTCCGGTTGCGTCCATAAATCGGCTCCATCTCAGTATTCACTGGGGGGCGCTCATCAGAGCCCGTCTGGTTGGTGATTTTCTTATCGATCACCCGAAGCTGTACATTAACCTCAATAATATCAGGGAAGAGCAAAAAAGCGAGGTGCCGATACAGAAAAAGGGATGGCAGGAGGCGATAGAGTCGATATACCCGTTGAAAATAGATGTATTCAGGGTTTACAACGGAGATATAACGTATACCGACGAGGGTCCCTACAATCCCCTGCATGCGAGCCAAGTTTACGTGTGGGCCTCGAATATCCGCAACATCGAGTATCCTGACAGGGTGTATCCATCTCCCGTCCAGATTCAGGGAATTCTTTTTGATAGAGGAAAAATCACTATGACCGGTGCGGCCAATTTTCTCTTAGAACCCCATTTCGGCATCAGGGCTGCGGTCAGCATAAAAGACATGGATCTCGGTTACTTCCGACCTATGACTAATCGCTATAACCTGGCATTGAAAAAGGGTTCTGCGTCAGCAGATGGCAACCTGGAGTTTTCGCCGAAAATGACCGAGATAAACCTCAAACAATTGTCGCTCGAGGACGTAGATGTCGATTACATCCATCTTGCCCGGACAGCGGCTGCCGAAAAAAGAGGGTCGAGAAGGCGAAAGAGGCGGCAAAAGAGCTCAGCAATAAGCCTGAGGCAAAGATCAGGGTCGCACGATTGAAGATCGTAAACAGCAGTTTCGGCTATGTGAACAAAGCGAGCAATCCCGTTTACAGGGTATTCATCGACGCGGTTAATGGGACGATGACGAATTTCAGCAATCAATTCGCTGAAGGGCCGGCCGTATGTGAATTGAAGGGGAGGTTCATGGGGACCGGTAGAACGGCGGCTACCGCGACCTTCCGGTCGGAAACGAAAAACCCTGATTTTAATATTAACCTCGCGATAATCGATACTCAAATGCGGCCCATGAGCGATCTTTTCAAGGCCTATGGCAACTTCGACATCAGGCAGGGTCTGTTCTCGTTTTTCACGGAGCTGACAGTCAAGGATAACATGATAAACGGATATGTGAAGCCGCTATTTAAGAACCTGGAAGTCGATGATCTCAGAACCGAGAAACAGAAAAACCTTTTCCATCGCACGTACATTGCGATTGTCAGGGGCCTTGCCAAACTGCTCGAAAATCCCGAAACCAAACAGGTAGCGACAGAAGCCACGGTATCAGGCCCTGTCGGCGGCACCAAGAAGACCAGCACCTGGCAGATTATCGTCAATCTCATTCGCAATGCATTTATCCAGGCGATCCTTCCTGGTTTCGAAAGGGAAGTCGCCGCCGAACGGAAGAAATAGATGCTATTGCACCACACTTCCTTCAATGAATACGTCCAGACCGGTGATGCTTCCATCGCCCAGTTGGGCCATGGTTTGTGCGGCAACAGTCAATCCTTCTTTGAGATAGGCCCAATCAATACCCGGGACTGCGAAGGAATAGAAAAGAACGTTGCGCGTATCATCCCTGATTTTTGTTTTTTCATCCGCCCCCTGGCAAAGGACACAAATGATGTCCTTTTCGTCACGGAGCACAATCTCTCCTTCTCTCATTATGAATCGCCGGCCTCCCATTCCGGCGCACGTCTCCCCTTCCCGGGCTGCATCGAGCATAAGCCCGCCTTCGATCCGATCATAATCAGTGACTGCCACAAGGATACCGGCACACATCTCGGCCATGAAATGGGCATCGACCATGAGGTTATACCTCGGGAACCCGCTTTGGATCGTTCTCTTAAGATGTCCGGGCAGGGGACATTCGAATCCGAAGGCTTGAAAGAACTGATCGTAAACATCGATACGCCGGGAGATGCCAGAGAGCGTTTCCCGCTTTCTCATTTTTCGCAGGAGATTTCGCTTGTATTGATCAAATTCTTTGCTGTTGCTTAAGGGCCGACAATGTGAAATGAGTGCCAACCCGAAAGCCACCCCCGGGTACCTGACTTTATATGCAGACGAGACTGAAAAGTCTATCCATGTCGCCATCTTCTTTTCTTCCATTTAAGACCTGCCCGCCGAAAACGCTTTTTACAAGATTTTAGCACAGGATTAGAGCTTGACCCCTGAAATTTTCCTGGAAAAAAGCCTGTGACGCTTCATGGCATGGCTGCCTGTTCATTGAGAGGACGGTCTTTGTAATTAAAGTATTGCGGAAGGGCGATGGCGGCGATGATCCCGTTGTCTTCCGGCACTAACGTCGTTACAAAAGACATCGATCTTGACCTGGGGCTCTTTCAGGGCATAACCGGTCCGCAACGTTCACTCTTTCCGGTGGGGCAACTTTCAGGTTCTCAAGGCGGATCAGTCCAGGAGAAAGTCCCATGCGGTATCGTTGATCCAGATACTGTAATAACCCCGGGCTAAAAGTCCCTTTGGGTTTTATTATGTACATATCCTTTCCCTGCTGCTTCACATCAACATCGATCGGTTTCCCGAATGCGAAGCGCGGTTTGCCGAGTGATGACGGCTGATAAAACCCCATGGGATTTATAGTAAGGACGGCTCATGTCGTGCTGGCCATAAAGCACGAAATATTCGACGTCCTTGAGGAAAAAATGGGCGGGATTGTTGGATTCGATAAAAAATACGCTGCCTTCATCGAAGACTATGTTCGGCAGGATGCGCACATATCCTTTATTAAGCTTGACATACGCCCCGTACTCTTTAATGCCCGAAACCGTCTTTACCGCCGCCTTGTTGCCCGCCGCCGGTTTTTCATTTTTTGCATTAAGGGGCGCAGCTGAAAAAAGACACAATAAAGCCAGGCCAAAAACGATCAAAAACGTTATATTTATTTTCTTTTGTATTGCTTGCATTCCATTTCCTCCGAATACTAGATAACTGTGACTGATACCCTGCGTTCCCTCGGCCCGTCAAATTCCATCAGGAAAATGCCCTGCCATGTCCCGAGGGCAGGCAAGGCACCTGCAAAAGGGATACTGACGGAAGCACCGGTAAGGACCGCCTTGATATGGGCATCGGAATTACCTTCCCTGTGGCGATAAGGGTGGTCCGCCGGGGCGATCTGTGCCAACCTCTCAATAATGTCGCGCATGACATCGGGATCCGCATCCTCGTTAATAATTATACCGCAGGTGGTGTGGGGTGTATAGACGTGAAGTAATTTTCCCGCCTGGCCCTGGATCGCGTTCATAACCTGTCCGGTAATATTGATCGCCTCGACCCTTTTTGATGATCTGACTGAAAATTCGGGCATGAGATTATTCTTTTATGCTTTCTTTTTGTAGTTTTCTATAGCCGCCTGCAGCGCCTCTTCTGCCATGACAGAACAATGCATTTTTGCCGCCGGGAGCCCCCCGAGTTCTTTAGCAACCAGTTCATTGGTCACCTTAAGGGCATCCTCAAGTGTCTTGCCCTTTATCAGTTCGGTTGTCATGCTTGCAGACGCAATGGCTGCCGCACAGCCAAACGTCTTAAACTTAACGTCGACAATACGGCCATCCTGGATCTTGAGAAATATTTTCGTAACGTCACCGCATGCCGGGTTGCCAACCTCTGCTTCCCCATCAGCCGCCTCGATCTCTCCCATGTTGCGAGGGTTTTCAAAATGATCGATAACAATATCGCTATATGGGCCCTGGGCCATTTTTCACATCTCCTTTCCGATCGGACAAAAATTAATTTATTTGAATATAGCATAAACAGGCAATGTTGTATAATTCATTTTGCTTGACGGTTTTAAGGCGAATTTGTTAGAAACTAGCATCAAAATTCAGGAGATTTATAATGCAGAAACGGTATTTGCTTGCCCCGGGTCCAACCCAGATCCCACCCGAAGTCCTCTTAAAAATGGCCGAACCCATGATCCATCACCGAAACCCCATGTTCGAAACCGTGGTGGAAGAGGTGAGGGCCGGCCTTAAATTGCTCTTCGGCACCCGGAACGAGGTCCTGATATTTGCTTCATCGGGCACAGGAGCCATGGAAGGCGCAATTACAAATATGCTTTCGCCGGGTGACAAGGCAATCGTTGTCCGGAGCGGAAAGTTTGGGGAACGCTGGGCCGAGATATGCGAGGCGTATGGTGTCATATCGATAAACATCGACCTTCCCTGGGGTGACAGGCTGGATCCGTCCAGCATTGAAGAGGCCCTTCAGGCTAATCCCGATGCAAAGGCCGTATATACGCAGGCAACGGAGACATCGACGGGAACGATGTTCCCGACAAAAGAAATCGCGCAGATCGTCAGGAATTATCCCGGGACACTGATGGTCGTTGACGGCATCACCGGGGTCGGGGTCCTTCCCTTGCCCATGGACGAATGGGGTATCGATGTCCTTATCGGCGGATCCCAAAAGGCTTTAATGCTTCCTCCGGGATTGGCATTTGCCGGGGTCAGCGATAAGGCGTGGGAGAAGAATAAGTCTTCGAAGATACCAAAATTTTATTTCAACTGGGCCAAAGAACGCGAGAACCTGAAAAAGAACCAGACGAATTTTACGCCGGCCATTTCACTGATAACGGGCCTCAAGGAATCACTCAGGATACTTTTAGAGGAAGGGCTTGAGAATGTCTACCGCCGCAGCGATATGCTGGCGCGGGCCACCCGGGAGGGGGCAAACGCGATCGGCCTCGAGATCTTTTCAAAAAACCCGTCCCCGGCGGTTACTGCAGTATGCGCGCCTGACGGGATAGACGGCCAGGCGATCTATAAAACATTGTGGAAAAAATACGGTGTGACCGGCGCCGGCGGCCAGGATTTCCTTAAAGGACGCGTATTCCGCCTGGCAACACTTGGCTATGCAGATAAATATGACGTGATAACAGCCGTGGCGGCCATAGAGTTTACCTTGAACGATCTCGGGTATACGTTCTCATTAGGCAGTGGGGTTACAGCCGCGTTAAATTGCCTTAAAGATCTCTAAGTGGCTTCAGGTAATAATAACCGGTCTGCAATGCATTCTATCCGTGCTGTTGTTTTCGATTTTGATGGTACCCTTACGCCGCTTACCCTCGATTTTTCGCTTCTTCGTGCCAGGGTGGAAGACATCGCCAGGGAATATGTCGACCAACGCGTTATCGATCTGCAAAAAGACCAGTACATAATCGAAATGATCCATGCGATCAATGACGAGATCGATCGGGGCGCGTCGGCTTTTCGGGACAGGGCATTCAGGGAACTTGACAGACTTGAAATAGAAGCTTGCCGGAATAAGGAAATATACCCGTATACACGCGATGTGCTTGCCTTCCTTAAAGGACGTGATATACGTATCGGGATCATAACCAGATCATCGGTGACAGTCATCAAGACCATTTTCCCGGACCTTTCTACGTATATAGATGTTATTGCGACACGGGACGACACCCGATATGTAAAGCCGGACCCGCGCCAGCTTCATATAGTGGTGGACGGGTTGAATGTGCGGCCCGAAGACGCAATTATCATCGGCGACCATCCTACAGACATTGCAGCAGGCAAGGCATTGGGTTCTTTGAGCGCCGGGGTCTTGACGGGACGATGCCTTGCGGACCAATTCCGGGACGCAGGGGCCGACTATATTTTTGACGACATACGGGGTATAGTAGATATAATCCGATAGGGAAGTTGGAAAATTTTAAGATCGCAGCCGGCAAATAGTCCGGGACCATGGAATTGTCTGCCTGCCGATGTTATATTTGAATCAAGGAATTAACAAGGGAGGATCAATGAAAAAGGATTTTCTGCGTACGTTATGCTCTGCTGTTGCCATTCTTCTCATCTTTGCCTCAGCCGGTTTTGGCGATGAGGCATCCCAGGCGTATGAGCAATCATTTAAAAAAGCATATCCCAATGTCCCGTATGACTCGATCAAGCCGAGTCCCGTCAAAGGCCTTTATGAAGTTACAAAAGGCGCTGATGTGATCTATTATTTTCAGGAAAAGGACCTTCTTTTCGTTGGTGAGATCATAGACAAGTCGGGTAAGAGCCTGACCGATGAACGAAAAAGCGAACTGCTTGTAAACAATATTAAAAAGATCCAGCTCGATAAGGCTATCAAGATCGGCAGCGGGAAACAAACGATCATAGAATTCACCGATCCCGATTGTCCGTATTGCCGCCGGGCAGCCGCATTCCTTGAAACCCTGAAGGACGTAACGCGCTATGTGTTCTTCTTTCCCCTGCCATCGCATAAAGACGCAGAAAATAAGGTCAAGTATATTTTCTGTTCGTCGGACATGGCCAAAGCTTATGATGAGGCCATGAAAGGGAAAGCTCGATACCCAGAAATATGCGGTATGCAAAAAACAGGAAGCGTCG
>CAWGMJ010000008.1:0-141317 GCA_963823725.1 uncultured delta proteobacterium | reverse complement strand
TGTCCGCAAGTCATAACATGCGGAACAATTATTTTTGCAGATTGACTTATTACAAAGTATGAAGCATATTTAAGTCATCAAGGTGTGTGGTGCAAAAAAATAAAACTACCAGAACCCGGCATAGGGACGCGATTTCAGAATGAGACTAAATATACTCCTGAATCGCTCGCCGGACACACCCTCAATTTCGGGTCTATTCCCGCGACTTTTAAGGAATATTCAAATCCTATTTTGCGGGTATCCCTCCCGGAGCCAAAGGCAAAGGGCGAAACCAATATCTGGAAACTTCTCCTGAAGAGAAGGTCCCGCAGGGAATATAGCGCAGACAAACCGCTCAAGCTGAATGACCTGTCCGCTCTTTTATGGGCCACTCAGGGCCTTACAGCCCAATTCGGGGACACATTTTTCAGGACCGCACCATCGGCAGGTGCGCTTTATCCGGTTGAGACCTATCTGTGCGTCCGGGCAGTCGATGGACTGGAAGAAGGCATATATCATTTCCGGCCAGGCGATTATGACCTCGAATTCATTAAAGAAGGGAAATTTCTCGGCTCAGCTTGCCGAAGCGGCCCTTCAGCAGTCCGTGGTTCTCAATGCCCAGGTAACGTTCATCTGGTCCTCGATCATTGCCCGGGGACAATGGAAATACAACCAGCGTGCGTATCGCTATGTATATATCGATGCGGGGCATATTGCGCAGAACCTCTATCTTGCCGGCGAAGGGCTTGGGACTGGGCGTCTGCGCCGTCGGGGCATTTTATGATGATGACATCAACGACATTATGGGGTTTGACGGCGAAGACGAAACGGTAATATATATGGCAACCGTCGGTTTTCGGTCGCCCGATCACCCGATATAAAATAAGGAGTTATCATGTACGAACAGGGAGTAATCAGGCCGCCCAGCGAAGCTCAAAGCCTATTGATACGCGTAACCAGGAACTGCCCCTGGAACCAGTGTATTTTCTGCCCGGCATACAAGGGTGTTAAATTTTCCCGGCGTACCGTCGAAGAGGTCAAAAAAGACATCGACAATATGGAAAAGGAATATGCCGCATATAAGGGCATGATCAAGTCAGCCTTTCTCCAGGACGCGGACAGCCTTGTCCTGAAGACATCTGACATCCTCGAGATAATCAATTATACAAAAGAGAAATTTCCCGGGCCTGGAACGAATAACGACATATGCCCGCGCGACGACGCTCAAGCGCAAAGACCGTTGAAGAATTGACGGAGCTTTGCAAAGCCGGCCTGACGAGGATACACGTGGGCATGGAGAGCGGTTCGGCAAATGTGCTCAAGATGATAAAGAAGGGCATTACTCCCGAAGATATCGTCGAGGGCGGCAAGAAGGTCGTAGAGGCGGGGATGTCGCTATCGGAATATATCATGCCGGGAGTCGGCGGAAGGAGATTGAGCGCCGAAAATGCCATCGAGACCGCAAAGCTCCTCAACCAGATAAAACCGGATTTTATACGGGTAAGGACGTTTGCGATGCACCCCATGTCGCCCATGAGAAAACTGGTCGAGAACGGAACGTTTGTGACCATGAACGATATTGAAATAGTCGAAGAGATACGGCTTCTCGTTGCAAGCCTCGATGAATGCACACGTATTTTTCCTGCGGTGATTTCAGTCTGAACCTCCTGATGCAGGTGGACGGGTATCTCGACGAAAAGAAACCCTACATGCTTTCCGAACTCGATAAATTCCTTGCGCTTACGCCCGATCAGCAGAAGATATATGCGCTTCTGAGGCGCTCATCGTATATGCAGTACCCGATAGAGACAGTCCAGAACGAGGAAGTAATGAAAAAGATGCTTCCGGAAATCGAAAAGCTCGAAAGAGACGACCCGGATGGATTTCACAAATATATCGAAACACTAAGTCATATCAGCTTCCCCAACCGCAGACGGATGACTGGAAATGGAAAGTAGGAGTAAGGATACGTAGGTGCAATAGCGTATAAGAGGACTAAACCGATAAAGTTATTTACTCCTATTACCCTTAACCTATTACCTATTACCTAGTCTCTTTATCAATTGCGACGGCAACAATACCTCCAGGTCGATAGGGCCTTCGCCGAGGAGGTTTTCCAGTTTTACTTTTCTTTCCGTGAATTTTTCAGCAAGCTCGTTATCTATTGTGAGGTGATAATCAACATTGTTGAGCAGGGCATGGGAGATGTGGGAAATATGACGCTCGATCTGTTCCTGACAGTATTTTTTCCGCACGATATCAAGGATAAAACCAATGTGGCGGTCTTCGCAGAGGAAGCCGGGGGCAACTCTTCTTTCCGATATTGACGACCCTGTTGAGAAGGCCGAGCAGCTTCTTGCATGCATCTCCTTCTTGAGGCCCTTCATACGGCCGGGTGATCATAGTATGCGGCAGGACATTCTTCAGGACCGACCAGTTAAGGTCGTACTGAATATGCTTCATATCCGCCCAGACCTTCATATCGTAGACCGTGTGCAGGGCAGCTGCGCAATCCCGTAAGATCGCAGTTTCTTCGTCATACCCGCCGAAAGGCCCGGAATGGTCGGCCGGCGCCTTGGGCCCGTTCCTCAAGCACGGAAGCAACATGCTGGTAAAGCCGCGGATGTGCATGTTCGCCCACCATATCGTCATGGCCGCTTATGATCTCAAGCCGGTCATAAAGGTCCACGATGGCCCGCCAGTGGCTGCGTATCGGCATGATCGCTCTCAGTCCATCGTTCGAATGTGTCGATATTGTCCGTGATTTGAAAAGTGTCTGTGACGCATAGCCCGCCGCGGTTCATATGGATGACAAAATCGAGTTCCATTTCGTCTACGGATGTGACGAGGCTTAGTCTTTCTTCCTCAAATAATTCCCATAATGACCGCAATCGCCTCTTTTTCGGGCACAAGGCCTTTTTCAAGGATAATGCCGCGCTGCGACGAGATCAAGGATATAATAGTCGACATAGGCATTGGGATGCCGTGTTACCTGCCATGTATCACCTGTAGTCTCCGTTACTATTATGCTCGATCGATGCGCCTTGTCGAGTACGAGCATGTTTCCCTGATGAACATGAGTATCAGCGGCAAACCGTAAATGCTATTAAATTTCCTTCCCCGTATCCCCTGCAGTCATTATAACAAATGTTAAAAAGAATAGAAGAGATATTTGCTGGCCGTCCCGGACGTATCACGGCATCTTGCTTTGCCATTGAAATAGGAGCGGTTTGACTATATTTTATTATCGATGAAAGTAAAGGAACCATGCCGGGCATGCCTCGCAAGGACTGGTCGACAAAACCGTTTCATTATCGGGAGGCGACGAGACGGTGTCGACGGGTTCATCTCGTGCCCTCCTGGACCGTATCTATACGCGGGACGCGACCCCGCCCGCCAT
Organism: uncultured delta proteobacterium; assembly: GCA_963823725.1. Classification (GTDB taxonomy): domain Bacteria; phylum Desulfobacterota; class Syntrophorhabdia; order Syntrophorhabdales; family Syntrophorhabdaceae; genus Delta-02. Next base: position 137,938 of record CAWGMJ010000008.1, on the reverse strand, counting down.
AGCAAATATTCTTCTCGATCATATAAGGCGCAGAACGGGGGTCTAGGACCCGTACGCAACGATAAAATACCGGGAATACAGGGAAGCCGTTTCATTCGTGAGAACGCTACAGGTGCAAGAGGCCCGTCTTCACTGTCTGGCATATCCGCCTCTCGGCCCTCGGGAATTCAACGGATTTTTTCACGGGCGGGTCATTCGACCCGGGTTCATTTGTACTCAAGGGCAACATGGATAAGATCGAAAGATATTCTCAATGCCGGAAACAGCGAGATACTTATGCTCGGTGACAACATGGGGGATTTTGTGTTTGATGTCCCGCTCGCACGATTCCTCGAAAAACGGGGAAAAACGGTCTTTTATGCCGTAAAGGAAAGTCCCGTCCAAAACGATGTTTCGATGGAAGACATTGCCCGCCATAATCTCGAAAATATGTATTCATCGCATACTTTCGACAGGATAAGGCACATGTCGGGCTTGCGAGGGAAGACATGGCGGGAACAATCGAAAGATTATGGAAAGGCGACGGGCCTGTCATCGCAAAAGGCATGGGAAATTTCGAAACGATCAGTGAATTTGACGATGAACGTCAAGTGGTATATATAATGAAGGTAAAATGCCCCGCTGTTGCATCATGCCGTACAAAGCGGTATCGGGACATACATAGCTCACGTGAGGTGATAAAACGATGGCAGCGAAACAGGATTATTACGAACTTCTCGGCGTATCAAAAACCGCATCCGAAGATGATATAAAGAAGGCCTACCGGAAACTGGCATTGAAATATCACCCCGACCGCAATCCGGGCAACAAAGAGGCCGAGGAAAAATTCAAGAAGATCAACGAGGCGTATGCCGTCTTGAGCGATCCCGGAAAAACGCAAGCAATTCGATCAGTTCGGCATGGGAGGTTTCCAGCAGCGCTACAGTGAGGAAGACATATTCAGGGGGTTCAATGTCGGCGATCTTTTTAAGGACCTGGGATTCGGCGGCGGCGATATCTTCAGCATGATATTCGGCGGACGGCGGGGCCGGGCGCGGCGGCGGGCCCGCCAGCAGAGGCAGCAGCAATCCTGGGATTTCGGCGACTACATAACGCGCGAGCAGCGGGGCGCTGAAGCAACCCGCGATCTCGACCTTCATTATGAATTGGAGATCCCCTTCATGGACTCCATTCATGGCGCGGAAAAAAGAATATCGCTGGCCACGCAAACAGGGACTGAAGAGGTCAATGTCAAGATACCGAAAGGGATCGCCACCGGCAAGAAACTGAGGTTAAAAGGGAAAGGGCAATATGGGGCCGGGCCGGGCAGCGCGGCGATCTGTATATCACGATGAAAGTCGGCGAACATCCGGTCTTCAAGCGCACCGGCAACGATCTTTATGTAACCAAAGAAGTGAAGCTGACCGATGCTCTTCTGGGAACGGTCGTTGAGGTCCCGTCAATCGCAGGGCCAAAACGGGTGACGATCCCGCCGGGCGTAAAAAGCCATTCCAAGGTCCGCCTGAAGGGCCTTGGCGTCCCCGATCAGAACGGGGACGAATATGTGGAAGTCATTATCGATATCCCGAAAAAACTGACCGAAAAACAAAAGACGCTTCTGGAAGAACTGAGAAAGGAAGGCTTGTAATGCTTCCACGAAGGCATATCCTGGATGTCTGGGAACTCATCAAGGATACCGAAGACCTGAAATCGATGGCCACGATCACGCTTGCCATCGATGCCATCAAGTACATGCATAATGAACCGAAAAAGGACCACCTTGTCGAGGCCCTTGAATTGAATGAATTCATCTGTTTTATGTTCCCCGCCAAGCGCCCGAAGAACAGGTCGCTTCTGTATCATGTTGTCTCCGACCTGGTCGGGCTTCTGATGTACGGAATCCCCAACACGCGCAAATATGCCATCAATAATATCGAAACGATCAATTATTCCGAAAAGAACATGGAAATATATCCCGTCATTGAAGTATGGAATATGCTCAAAACAAAGGTGAAAAAGAAACAAAAATGACACCGACGATATTATAGACGGGTTTATACGCAAGATCCGCGTCGAAATGGATGTCCTGGAACGATTCCCTTTTGTGGAAGATATTTTTGCGGAATCAAAAGAGCGCATCAAGGAATGGCTCCCTTCGTTTGCAAGTTATTATGACGAAAAGAAAAAAAATGTGCGCGGCACCTATGATAAATGGTGGGCCACGTGGCTTTGCAATACCGGCAAGGAAGAGGTCCTTGGCGCCATGGTCGACCGCCTTGCCTCGCAGGCCGAGCATGAGTATGACACTGTTATAGACAAAGACGAAGTATTTTCATCGATCATCTCAAACCCTCAGGCCAATCGGGCCGAAAACGAACAGTTCACCCGCTGGTATAAGGAAGGCGTAAATTTATTGTTAAAAATTTAACGAGCGGGTTGACAAGAAGTTACCCTAATCCTTATATTAATTCTGGCAATCATTTTTCGTTATTGCTAATTTAACAATCAAGAAAGGAGTGTGAAACAATGAAGGTTAAACCATTACAGGACAGAATTCTTGTCAAGAGAATCGAGGAAGAGGAGAAAACAAAGGGTGGCATAATCATTCCTGATGCCGCAAAAGAAAAACCGCAGGAAGGCAAGGTTGTTGCGGTTGGCGACGGAAAGACCCTCGAAAGCGGTCAGAAAGCACCGTTGACAGTGAAGCCTGGAGATAAGATCCTCTTTGGAAAATATTCGGGCACAGAGATAAAGGTCGACGGCGAAGAGCATCTCATTCTCAGGGAAGATGACGTTCTTGCTATTATTGAAGATTAATAAGGAAGGAGGGATATAAGGATGGCTAAAGAAATAAAGTATGATCAGGCTGTAAGGGAGGCGCTCCTGAAAGGCGTTAACACACTGGCTGACGCCGTCAGGGTGACCTTGGGACCCAAAGGCAGAAACGTTATTCTGGAGAAGACATTCGGTTCACCTACGGTAACAAAAGACGGTGTAACCGTGGCAAAAGAGATCGATCTTGAAGACAGATTTGAAAATATGGGCGCTCAGATGGTCAAGGAAGTCGCCAGCAAGACAAGCGATGTCGCCGGTGACGGCACGACAACAGCGACCGTGCTCGCCCAGTCGATCTATCGCGAAGGCGCAAAGCTCGTAGCAGCAGGCCATAACCCGATGGAGCTCAAACGCGGCATCGATAAGGCAGTTGAAACCATCATCGAGGAATTGAAGAAACTTTCCAAACCGACAAAAGACCAGAAAGAGATCGCACAGGTCGGAACAATTTCCGCAAATAATGATGACACGATCGGCAATATCATTGCCGAGGCCATGAGCAAAGTCGGCAAAGAAGGCGTCATCACCGTAGAAGAAGCGAAGAGCATGGAAACAACGCTCGATATCGTCGAAGGCATGCAGTTCGACAAAGGCTATATTTCACCGTATTTCGTGACCAATCCCGAGAAGATGGAAGCGGTCCTTGACGAGCCTTTTATCCTGATCAATGAGAAGAAGATAAGCAACATGAAAGACCTCCTGCCGATCCTCGAGCAGGTTGCAAAAATGGGCAAGGCCCTTCTTATCATCTGTGAGGACGTTGAAGGCGAAGCCCTGGCCACACTTGTCGTCAACAAGCTCAGAGGCACCCTCAAAATTGCTGCAGTCAAGGCCCCCGGTTTTGGCGACAGAAGAAAAGCAATGATGGAAGATATCGCGATCCTTACCGGCGGTCAGATGATATCCGAAGAACTCGGCATCAAGCTCGAGACCATCACGGTTAAAGATCTTGGACAGGCCAAAAGGGTCGTTATCGATAAAGACAACACCACGATCGTTGACGGCGCCGGCGATAAGAAAGATATCGAAGGCCGCGTAAAACAGATCCGCACCCAGATCGAAGAGACAACCTCAGATTACGACCGCGAGAAACTGCAGGAAAGGCTTGCGAAACTCGTTGGCGGCGTAGCAGTTATCAACGTAGGCGCAGCAACCGAATCGGAAATGAAAGAGAAGAAGGCACGCGTCGAAGATGCCCTCAATGCAACGAAGGCAGCCGTGGAAGAAGGGATCGTCCCGGGCGGCGGCGTATCCTTTATCAGATGCATCGAAAAACTTAACGCCTTGAAGCTCGAAGGTGAGAGACAGTTTGGCGTCAACATCGTGAAGAAAGCCCTCGAAGACCCGCTGCGCTGGATTGCAATGAATGCCGGCCACGACGGCTCGATCATTATCGAGAGAGTTAAGAACGGCACAGGCAACTTTGGTTTCGACGCCGCAAAAGAAGAATATGTCGATGATATGACGGCGGCAGGCATCATCGACCCGACGAAAGTAACCCGTACGGCGCTTCAGAACGCTGCATCTGTCGCAGGTCTTCTCCTTACCACAGACTGCATGATCGCTGAAAAACCGAAAGATAAAGGCGCACAGATGCCTATGATGCCTCCGGGCGGAATGGGCGGAATGGAAGGAATGTACTAAACCGCTCTCGCTCGCTCACGCGAGCAGATGGTTCGACATCAAGCAAAATAAAAACGGGCCTTAACCACAAGGCCCGTTTTTTTATTTATATCGCCCTTCCCCTTAAGCTTTCGCTATGATATTTGAATGAAATGCCGAGGCGTACCCGATACTGGCTTACCTTTCCATTCTCAACTGTCACATCCTGCTTGATCACCTCTGCGACACGCAGGTCTTCGAGAGATTTCCCCGCAGTATCGAGGGCGGTCTTCGCTGCGTCTTCCCATGACTTTTCGCTTGTTCCAACGATCTCGATGATCTTGTAAACGCTTCCTGGCATACCCGCCTCCTTTTTTTATGATTTGCTAAATCAGGTTATAGGCTTTTATAGCACAGAATAGAAATCTGTCAACAACAGGTGATAGGTAATTGGTAATGGGTTATGGGAAAAGACAAATAATTCAACGATAGCTTGCAATGGACTAGTCTTATCATTCACCCTTACCTATTACCTATTACCCATCTTTTTGAATACATACTTCGCCGGCGCGGCCGGGGATTGAACCGTATTCGACGAGGCAGGTCGGAGTGCCTGGCATCTTCCGGACATCTTCGGCAATGTCTATAAGGCGTGTAAAGGTAAAACCGCGTTTTTTTGCTTCGTTAATAAATGAACTGAGAAAACCGCTCCAGCGCTTGCCTTCCAATTCGGTATGCACTGTCATGATATTGAGGCCATCGCTTAAGAAGACCGATATAATGGTCTACAAGTACCTTTTCATCGGCGCTTACTATCCCGATCACTTCATCGAGGGTCGGAAGTGTTGTCGGGATCTGCAGTATGGGGAATTTGTTTCCGGACATCTCCGGGTAGAACGGGCATGTCCCTCGTGTATCACTGCTGTATACCAGTCCCTTTTCGTTGAATATCTTGAAGGCAAAAGGATTTATCATCCATCCGGGCGCCGCAAAGGAACGCGCATTGACGCCGACTATCTCCCTGTATGCGGAAAGAAGCTTCTCTATTTCACGCCGCGTTTCCTGTTCGTCGAAATGCTTTATCGAATCGTGCCATCTGACGTGATCGTAGCCATGGATGCCGAGCTCGTGGCCCTGTTTAATGATCTTTCTGATAAGGTCGATATTCTTCCGCGCTATCTGAGGCCCCGGCAGGACAATGCCGTACATGAGGGTCTTGACGCCGTATGTGCTTACGACGCCTACCCTGCCCGTTTTTTTGAGGAACCCCTTTCGGGTAAAGACACGCTTTACCGTCCTGCCCGTATTATCCCTGCCCATCGGCACGAAAAAACTCGCTTTAATGTCGTGCTTCCTGAATATATCGAGAAGGACCGGCACCCCGCTGCGCATACCTGCAAAGGTATCAACATCTACCTTGATGCCTATTGTCCGGTTCATGGCAATCCTAACTTACCGGCAGGTCGGGGGAAGGCTTGTTGCCAGATAGTAATCCAGGGTCCTCGCCAGCGCCGTATCAAGGTCGACCTTCGGTTCCCAGCCGATAAGCTCTTTGGCCTTTGCTATTGAGGGCACTCTTCGATCAATGTCCTGATAACCCTCGCCATAAAAATCCTTCGAAAAGACCTCGATTATCTCGGAATGTTTTGTGAAATGTCCCGTCCTGCAATCACTCGTGAACATAGTCTTCAATTTTATGGCCAGTTCTTTAACGGTTGCTTCATTCCTGGGATTGCCGATATTAAATATCTGCCCGTTAAGCTTGTCATCCTTGTTCTCGATGATCTTCATCAGGCAGGCAATGCCGTCATCGATATATGTAAAACACCTTTTCTGGAGCCCGCCGTCAACGAGGCGGATCGGTTCGGCGAGAAAAAGGCTGCTGATAAACTGCGTCACAACACGTGAGCTCCCTTCTTTTTCCGGGTCGGTCGTCACTTCGTCGAGCTTCGGGCCTATCCAGTTAAAAGGCCGGAAAAGGGTAAACTTCAGCCCGTGCTGAAAACCATATGCCCAGATGACCCGGTCGAGGAGTTGTTTGGAAGCGCTGTAGATCCAGCGCTGTTTGTTGATAGGGCCGAGCACGAGCGGACTTTCATCTTCTTTGAATTCGGTATCGGGGCACATTCCATAGACTTCCGACGTGGAAGGGAAAAGAAGCCTTTTGCCGTATTTGACGCAAAGGCGGACAACCTTGAGATTTTCTTCAAAATCAAGTTCAAAAACCTTAAGCGGTTCCCTGACATATGTCATCGGCGTGGCGATCGCGACGAGCGGCATAACGACATCGCATTTCTTGACGTGGTATTCGATCCATTCCCTGTTGATCGAGATATCTCCCTCGACATAGTGGAAACGTTCGTGGCCGAGACAATCACCGAGCTTATCCGCCCGGATATCAAGTCCGTAAATTTCCCAGTCTGTTTCATTGAGCACATGTTCCGTCAAGGCATTGCCGATGAATCCGTTCACTCCGAGTACCAAAAGCCTCAAGGATGACCTCCTAAGATTATGTTTTTCAAAATATGGGATGATGCCAGGCGGGCCGCATCCGTTTCGCTTTCGCCTTCGATCTGGACCGAAATAAGCTGCAAGGCGCCGGATGCGGCATTGACCAGTAAAGGGTCTTCAGATATTATCGTTCCCGCAGGTGCGTCCGTGGTCGGGCTGATTCGCACCGGGTATGCCTTCCAGATAAACAACTTCCTGCCGTTGAGATATGTGAAAGCCCCCGGATAGGGATGGGTTACCGCACGCGTAAGATTGTATATTGCCACGGCATCCTGGTTCCAGTCGATAAGCCCGTCCTCGGGCCTGCGGCCTCCGAAATACGATGAAGGCCCTGTCTGCGCCGCTCGCGTAAATGTCCCGTCCTTAATCTTCGGCAGGATATCACGCATAAGTTCCCCGGCCGCGTGAACGAGTTTTCTGTACACGGACAACACGTCATCGTCGAAATCTATCGGAACTTCCTTTTGCGCGACAATATCCCCGGCATCAGGCTTCTCGACCATGTAGTGCAGGGTTACCCCTGTTTTTGCCTCACCGGCTATAAGGACCCAGTTAACGGGACAACGTCCCCGGTATTGCGGCAGCAAGGACCCGTGGAGGTTAAAAGCCCCGATGCGCGGTATTTCCAGGATCGGATTCGGGATCATTTTGCGGTAGTAAAAAGAAAAGATCACGTCCGGCTGAAAATTCCGGACGGTAGATCACCCATTTTTCTTCTCTTATATTTTCAGGAGTGTATACGGGAATATCGTGCCTTCGCGCGAGGGTCGCCGGCGTCCGGAACCATATTTCTTCGTCCGGGTCATCTTCGTGGGTAAAAAGGCAGGCAACTTCTATACCGGCTTCGAAGAAGCGCTTCCAGGCAAACAAAACCAATCTCCTGATATGCAAATACGACCGCTCTCACATATATTCCTTTTTGATAATGTATCGCGGACGTCTCCTGACTTCCTGGTAGATCCTGCCGATATACTCCCCGATAATACCCAGGGCAAATATCTGGATCCCGATGAAAAAGAAAAGTATGCCGATAAGGGTGAATGTGCCTTCACCCTCGGGGCCCATGATAACTCTGCGAAGCATCAGGAAAATGGCGAAAGCAAGCCCAATAAGGGAAATGACCACTCCGAGCATGCTTATAAATTGAATGGGCAGAAGAGAGAAATTGGTCATCAGGTCAAAATTGAGCCTGAAAAGCTTGAACGGGCTGTATTTGGAAGTGCCCTTCTTACGTTCCTCGTGGCCTACCTCTATCTCTGTTATCTTTTTTGCAAACGTATTGGCAAGGGCGGGGATAAAACTCGATGATTCCGGGCACATATTCATATAATCGACTATGTTGCGCCGGTAGGCCCTTAGCATGCATCCGTAGTCCCTCAGGCGCACACCGACCAGTTTGGCTGTTATCCTGTTTACAATATATGATGGCAATTTCCGGAAGAGAGAGTCTTTTCTCTCTTTTCTGTACGTGGCTACGACCTCGTAGCCTTCTTCCGCTTTTGCTACCAGCCTCGGGATCTCTTCGGGCGGGATTCTGAAGATCGGCATCTATCGTTACAACTATTTCTCCCCCGGCGTAATCGAACCCTGCAAAAAGGGCCATATGCTGGCCATAATTTCGATTAAATTCTATAACCTTTACCCGGCTGTCTTCCTCATGAAATGACTCAAGGATCTGTTCGGTCCGGTCGGTGCTGCCGTCATTGATATATATGATCTCATATGGCTTATTTATCCCGCCAAGCGATGCCTGAAGCCTTGTATGCAGTTCCGGCAATGATTCTTCTTCATTCAGTACGGGAACAAGCACGGATATATATGGTTTATCAGCCATTTCTCCTCACATAAAATATATACTCGTCCTTTTCGTACCTCACTTTTTTGATAGGTACGAAGGACTTCTCAAGGTCTTCCCTCACATGCCTGGTCGGTTTTTCTTCGACAATTAGCAGTATATCATTTTCATTGGGTTTTATCTCTTTAATATCGCGGATCATGGTGATCGGTTTGCCGATGTAAAATATTATGCCGGCAGAATTAAACCCGAGCGTATATATTTTTTTCGTCATCTTGTATTCGCCAAGCGCATCCGTTATGAGCGTAAGTGATTTCGAGGTCCTGTCAACAAGCGGCATATAATATGCGCTATAAAAAAAACCGGCAAATACCACAAAAAATAAGAAACAGGAGATCGCAAAGTCATGCCGTTTTTTAAAAAGCGCCGCGAGAAACCCGATCCCTGCCAGGAGGAGAATGGCGAGATAAACATAGAGCGACCGGGGCCCTTCCAGAAAAACCGCAACATCTTCCTTCGGTAGAATATTGATCGCAATTACTGCAGCAACAGGAAGGCATATCAAAAGACCGGCAAAGATCTTGACGCAGGATATTCGTCCATCGCTTCGATACCAGGGATTCCCAGGAATCCCGTAAATAAAGCCCCGTGATCAGCGCCATTGCGGGATATGCCGAAAGAAGGTATATGGCCCTCTTACTCTGAGAGAATTCAAAGAAAAGGAAGATCACGATAAACCATACGAGGGGAAGCATGTAGCGCCGCTTGAAGGCCCCGAAAAGAGCAAAGGGAAGAATAAGGCTCCACGGCATGAAATTGAAAAAAAGCTTGTGGAAATAGTACCAGGGCGATTCGAGATGATCGAACGCATTGGTGTAACGCGTAAAATTCTGATGAAAGATAAATTCCCTGATGTAGCCTTCTCCTGCCAGAAGGAACCATATAGCGGCAATTGCAGTCGCAAGGAGGCATCCAAGGATAAGATGCACAATATAGCGCTTGAATTGCTTCTTGAAGATCAAAAGAAAGAACACGACTCCTGCCGGAATGACGAGACCGGCCGGTCCTTTTGTGAGGATCGCGAAGGCCCCCGGGATAAACGAGAGAACAAAGGCCAGCCGCTTATCCTTCTCCAGTGATATAAAAGCAAAATATATGGAAAGGCCTATGAAGAACGCAAATGTCATGTCCATAACGGATTCCCGGGCATTCGACAGGAACTGGTAATTTGTCGCAAGCACAATCCCCGACAAAAAACCTGCGCGTTCATCAGCGAGCTTGCACCCCAGGAGAAACGTAATGACGACGAGGAGCAATGCGGCCAGGGCGGACGGCGCACGGGACGCGAACTCATTAACTGTTCCGGTAGCTTTGGCGGCGAGAATGATCATCCATGAATAAAAGGGCGGTTTCTCGAGGTACATCACCCCGTTAAGGTAGGGCCGGATATAATCACCACGATCCATCATTTCGCGGGCCATGATGGCCTGCCTTGGCTCATCGGGATCCCATAGAGAGGTGGCGCCCAGGTTAAAGAAAAAAAGGATCCCGGCAAGAATTATAAGTATTGTCAGTCTAAATTTCATATAATATTTTTCGTTATTTCCAAAACTTGGCAAAAATACAGGATTTTTATATGCCAATATTCAACTTTTTTCAATATTTCTTTATACCCGTCGGTGTCGTGGACATTTTAATGTTAATGATTTCAATAGTTTTCATATACGAAGAGTCCCACCGTATTTACGCTCCTCAAATACTGGAAAAATCCTGTTATATCAGATAGAATCAAAAAAACATAACGGATTGACAAAAGCCGGGCCTGGCTGCCGGCTCAGGTCAGCCATTCCACAAGCTACAGGTGAACTGCAGGAGGGGAAATGAATAAAACGATACAGACCCTGGTGTTGATACTGATAGTTATATTTGCCGTGTCTTCGGGATATGCGGAAGAACCGAAGAAATCTTCGGGTTTTCTTGACGGTTATTATGATAAATTGCAGCCGGGGCCAAAAGACGGCGTAAAGCAGCGCTGGCTCAAACCAGGCACAGACTTCACCAAATATAACAGCGTCGTGCTGGACAGTGCTATTTTCTTTCTTTCCGACGATTCATACAAAGGTATTGACCCGCAGGACATGAAGGACCTGGCAGACGGCCTCAATAAAGAGGTGGTCGCAGCTTTTCCGGATAAATCACGGTTTGTCGCGGAAGCCGGGCCCGAAGTGGCCAGGATCCGTTTTGCGATTACCGGTTTAAAACAGAGCAATCCGGGCCGCAGCGCGATCTCGACAGTCGTTCCTGTAGGCCTTGCCATAAACCTCGTCAAGAAAGGCGCCAGCGGTTCGTGGTCAGGTTCCGGCGCGACCAGCATGGAAGTGATGGTCCTCGACAGCATGACAAATGAGGTCATTGCGGTCGCCATAGATGACAGGACGTGCCGGATTTACCGAAAGGTTCAGCAAATGGGGATCGGCGCAGGAAGCGTTACAAATTCTGGGCACAGAGATTAAAACTGTTTGTCGATGACACGAGGTCGATAAAAGACAACCCGCCTCCAAAATAGTCCTTAACTTAATATGATCCCTTTTCCTGCGCCCTGACAGTTGTTGTCAGGGCGCAGGGTCATTGGAAATGAGTTTTCGTTAATTTCATATGTCCAAGTAATATTTGACATTATTCAATAATTTTTATACCATATCGTTCATTATCCCTATGGACAAGGCCGAAAGTACTCAGGAAATGTACAATCAGTACAAGGGGCAGCACGCAACTATGGACCGGCGTATACAGATGCTCCTCAAAAAATCCTATCTGACTGAAGCCGAAGAACGGGAGATCAAGATCTTAAAGAAAAGAAAGCTCTATATTAAAGATCTCATGGAAAGCCTCACTGACTCATTGCAGTGAAAGGAGAAACATTGAAAAGAACGGGTGCACAGATCTTCGTCGAATCATTGAAGGCCGAAGGCATCGATACGATATTCTGTTATCCGGGGGGCGCCACCCTCAATATTACGGATGCGCTGACGGATATAAGCCAGATACACCAGGTTGTCGTGCGCCATGAACAGGCTGCGGTCCATGCGGCTGACGGGTATGCCAGGGCCTCAGGCAAGGTAGGCGTCGCACTCGTGACGTCCGGCCCCGGCGCAACGAACACGGTTACCGGCATTGCCACCGCATATATGGATTCCATACCCATGGTCATCTTTTCATGCCAGGTAAACACCATGCTTATCGGAAACGACGCCTTTCAGGAGGCGGACATTGTCGGCATTACCCGGCCGTGCACAAAACACAGTTACCTCGTCAGGGATGTAAAAGACCTGACAAAAATAATCAAGGAGGCCTTTCACATTGCCGAGTCCGGCAGGCCCGGGCCGGTCCTTGTTGATATCCCGAAAGATGTTTCGTCTGCCCTGGGCGATTTTAAATACCCCGAGAGGGTCCATATCCGCAGTTATCAGCCGACATATATCGGCCATTCCGGTCAGATCAAAAAGGCGATGAGGCTTATACTCCATGCAAAAAGGCCTGTTCTTTACACGGGAGGCGGCGTCATATTATCGAATGCCTCGTCGGAACTGACCAAATTTGCCGAAGCGCTGTCAATACCGGTTACGAACACGCTGATGGGACTCGGAGGCATTCCGGGAAATCATCCGCTATTTCTCGGCATGCTTGGCATGCACGGCACCTATGCCGCAAACATGGCGATAACCGAATCAGATCTTATCATAGCAATGGGAGCACGATTCGATGACCGCGCTACCGGCAAGACAGATGAATTCGCACCCCATGCGAAGATCATACATATCGATATCGACCCCACATCAATCAGCAAGAATATCAAGGTCGATATCCCCATAGTCGGAGATACCCGCAATGTTCTCATGCACATGCTGAAAATTGTCGAGGAAGAGAAAGACACCTATGCACAGCACCATAATATCTCGGAATGGACCGAGAAGATCACGCAATGGAAAAAGAATTACCCGCTTACATATCAAAAAAATGACATATTGAAACCCCAGTATGTGATCGAACGGATCTTTGAGCTGACAAAAGGAAAGGCCATTATTACGACCGAGGTCGGCCAGAACCAGATGTGGACCGCGCAATTCTTCAAATTCCTCAAACCGAGGACATGCCTCACATCGGGCGGTCTCGGCACCATGGGATATGGATTTCCGGCCGCTATCGGCGCGCAGGTGGCATTCCCGAAATCCCTCGTCATTGATATAGCCGGAGACGGCAGCATTCAGATGAACATCCAGGAACTCGCGACGGCAGTACAATACAACCTGCCCGTAAAGGTTGTCATTCTCAACAACGGGTTTCTCGGCATGGTCAGGCAATGGCAGGAACTTTTTTATGAGAAGCGGTACACATGGACGCATCTTCACTCGCCCGATTTTGTCAAACTGGCCGAGGCATACGGCGCTGTCGGGCTCAGAATAGATGCAGAGAAGGATGTGGATAAGGTCTTAAAACAGGCATTCAAGAACAACCGTCCTACGTTTATCGACGTTCATGTCAATCCGGAGGAATGCGTATACCCGATGGTTCCCGCCGGCGCATCCCTGAAAGAGATGCTTCTTGTTTAGGAGGAAAATTGAGACACACCATTTCGCTTCTTGTTGAGAACGAGTTTGGGGTCCTTTCGCGGATCGCAGGACTTTTCAGCGGCAGGGGATTCAATATAGAAAGCCTGTGCGTAGCGGAAAGCCTCGATCCGACCATATCGACCATGACCATCGTGACTACCGGTAATGACGCGATCCTCGAACAGATACTCAAGCAGCTCAACAAACTTATCAATGTCATTAAGGTCGTTGATTTCAAGGATATAGATTATGTGTCGCGCGAGATGATACTTGTTAAAGTGAATGCCGAGGAAAAGACGCGGGCCGAGATCCTGAGGATCGTCGAGATATTCCGGGGCAAGATCATTGACGTATCGAGCCGCACCTATACCATCATGATCACCGGCGATGAAGGCAAGCTCAAGGCATTTCTCAGCCTTATGAAGCCGATCGGCATCAAGGAACTTGTACGGACCGGCCCGATCGCTATGGCGCGGGGCGAAAGAATGTTGAAGATAAAAGAAAAAACCGAAATTAAGGAGGAAGTAAATGGCTAAGATCTATTACGACAAGGATGCGGATCTTAAGATCTTCAAAGATCGCAAGATCGCAATAGTTGGTTACGGAAGCCAGGGACATGCCCAGGCACAGAATCTGCGCGACAGCGGGGTGGATGTCATCATAGCAGAGCTCGAAGGCACACCGAATTACAAGCTTGCCATAAAACAGGGCTTCAAGCCGGTAAGCGCTGCGAAGGCAGCCAAGGATGCTGACATCATCCAGATACTTGCCCAGGACAATCTTCAGGCCGAGCTTTACAAGAACGAGATCAAGGGCGGATTAAAGAAAGGCAAGACCCTTGTTTTTTCCCATGGCTTCAATATTCACTATAACCAGATCGTACCTCCGGCCGACATCGATGTCGTCATGGTCGCACCGAAAGGACCGGGCCACCTCGTACGCAGGGAATTCGAGCGCGGCGCCGGCGTGCCCTCTCTCATAGCCATTTACCAGGACTATACCAAAAAGGCGAAACAGACGGCGCTTGCCTACGCAAAAGGCATCGGCGCAACGAGGGCCGGAGTTCTCGAAACGTCGTTTGAAGAAGAAACAGAAACAGATCTTTTCGGCGAACAGGCCGTTCTTTGCGGAGGAGCTTCCGAGCTCGTCCGTGCCGGTTTCGACACTCTTGTAGAGGCAGGTTATCAGCCGGAGATCGCTTATTTCGAGTGCCTCCACGAATTGAAGCTCATCGTTGACCTGATGTATGAAGGCGGCATCTCCTACATGCGCTATTCTATCAGCGATACCGCGGAGTACGGTGACATGACCCGCGGAAGACGGGTAATAAGTGAGGAAACGCGAGATGAGATGAGGGTGATCCTTGACGAGATACAGTCCGGAGAGTTTGCCCGTGAATGGATACTCGAGAACATGGCCGGAAGGCCCGTTTATAATGCCGTAAAGAGAATTGACGGGGAACACCTTATCGAGCAGGTGGGTAAGAAACTCCGCTCCATGATGGGTTGGATCGGGAGAAAAGATTGAAAGAACCGTTTATTGCAAGGGAGGGGCTCAGGATCATAGTCCCCTCCCTTGTTCTAACTGCGGTCTTAATCGTAGGCGGGTTCTTTTATCTTTCGATCTTTGTTTTTTGTTTTGCGCTCTTTTGCCTGTATTTCTTTCGTAATCCGCGGCGCATCTCGAACGCGGATATCAGTTCACTGATCTCCCCGGCAGACGGCAAGGTCATCGATATAAGCGAAATCAACGAACAGGAATTCTTCGGAAGCAACGTGGTGCGGATCGCCATCTTTATGTCACCGACAGACGTCCATGTCAACCGGGCGCCCTGTCCCGGCCGCATCATATCCATGAAACACGTTGCCGGAAAATTTGCTATGGCCTTCGGCAAAGATGTTGAGATCAAGAATGAGAAGAACTATATTCTCTTCGAAAATGATGGAGAACGTGTACTTATCGTCCAGATAGCCGGTTTTCTCGCCCGCCGCATCATCCCCTATGTCAAAGTCGACGAGCGGGTTGACCGCGGCCAGGCGGTGGGTGTGATCGCTTTCGGTTCGCGGGTGGACATTTATTTTCACAAAGGTTACGAACCTGTGGTAAACTTACACGCAAGAGTCAAGGCTGGAAAGACCATCCTTGCACGTAAGAAGGAGGTAGAAATTATATGAAGAAGAAAAGAGGCAAACCGAGGAAGGGTATGTATCTTCTGCCGAATTTTCTGACTTCTTTAAGCCTTCTGTCCGGTTTTTACGCAATTATTGCATCTATGGACAGGCGTTTCACATATGCAGCGATCGCCATATTTATTTCTGCAATATTTGATATGCTTGATGGCCGGGTCGCGCGGATGACAAATTCTTCGAGCCGTTTCGGTGTGGAGTATGATTCTCTTTCGGATGTTATTGCATTCGGGGTAGCCCCTGCTGTTCTCGCTTATATGTGGGCATTAAAAAGTTATGGTAAATTCGGCTGGCTCGCCGCATTCCTTTTCGTGGCCTGCGGGGCCTTAAGGCTTGCCAGGTTCAATATTCAGGTAGATACGATCCAGAAAAAGCATTTTCTCGGTCTGCCGATACCTGCCGGGGCGGCAACGATCGCAGGCATTGTACTGTTTTATTCCTGGATGGGTTATGCGGGCGGGCTCAAAACCATCATTATGCCTATCGTCATTTACTGCCTCGCGCTTCTCATGGTCAGCAAATTCCGTTACATCAGCTTTAAGGATATGGGTTTTATACAGGGCACGGCCGTTTATGTCAACCGTGGGCGTCATCATAGCGCTTGTTATCGTCCTTACTGAGTATCAGGTGAGCCTGTTCGTCGCCACATCGGCGTATGCAATATCAGGCCCCATCTATACACTGGTACTCCATTTCAAGAAAGAACCCGCGGAAGAGGCTATCCATCCGCGAGAAAATCAAGCAGGGCCAGGTGGTCGTTAATAACTGCATCCGCCGGCATAGTGCTGTTCTTATAGGCAATGAATTTCACACCCGCTGATCGGGCGGTACCCATATCTATCTCGGAATCACCGATATAAAGCGTCGCCTCAGGCCTGACATTCAAGGCCTGCAGTATCTTTGCGACACCTTCAGGGTCCGGTTTTGATCGTGCCTGCAGGATCTCCCGTTCGTCGGGTTCATCCCAATCACGTTTTATTTGATGGGCGGCCGTCACGACAACATCAAAAAACTCCCACAGCCCGTACCGCGACATAATATGCCTCATCGATGTCGTTCGGTTCGTGCTTATGGCCGTATGTATGCCCCTGCCCCTCAAGATGGCGAGCGTTTCTTTGATATTGGGCTCCATCTCAAGATAAATAATGAAATCCCTGAAATCGATGAAGTCTCTGAAAAATTCGATCCCTTTCTGCTCGGCTCCCGCATCCGTCCGAAATATGTGAGCTATTGATTCGAACACCGTATGGGTATGGCAATATCTAATTTCAGTCATCATCGAGAGGCTGTCTTCCACCCCCTTGAGCAATCGTATTATACAGGCGCCTGTTTGCATCAAACGAATCAAACAGCACTCCGTCACAATCATAAATAACGCATTCGATATCCCATTTTTCCGGTTGATCCATCGTGTCATTCTCCTGGTGCTGCATTTTAGAACCTCTTGCTTTTAAACTGTAAGTTGCAAAAAATCAAGAGAAAATCAGTCAGGAATATCCTTTAAAGACGCAAAATAATAGTTCTAATTGCATCAATATATGCTACAATTGTATGCGAAAGACTACCAAGGAGGCGATTATGATAAGTGTTTCCGTTCCCGGATGGGGAGACCTCGATATTGAGTACCTCGTCATCGACTATAACGGGACCTGTGCATTTGATGGCAAAATGAAAGAAAGCGTCAAAGAGATGCTTGAAAGGGTATCGCGTTATATCAAGGTATTTATCATTACATCCGATACGTATGGAAATATAGACAGTGAAGGAAACACCATTGGCTTCAGTATCATAAAAGTAGGAAAAGAATCGAGCTCCCAGGAAAAAGCCAAAATAATCAAGGAACTGGGGCCTGAGAAGATAGTTGCGATTGGCAATGGCTCAAACGATGTTCTTGATGCTTAAAGAGGCATCCCTTGGGATTGGGGTCATCGGCGAAGAAGGTTGTTCAAAAGACCTGCTTAAAGAGGCTGACTTTTTTGTGAAAGATGTGAATGACGCATTGAGCATTCTCCTCCATCCCGAAAGGATCGTCGCAACATTAAGAGATTAATAAATAATTCCGGGAAAAATCTGCCAGCTCAGGAAAGCCTTTTTAAGGAATGACCTGAGCTGAGGTTTTTTGCCGAAGGTAGCGATATTATGATTGGAAATTTGATTAAGAAAATCGTAGGAACGAAAAACGAACGTGAACTGAAGAGAATACAGCCTATCGTTGATAAGGCCAATGAGTTTGACGATAGGATAAAGGCATTGACCGACGATGAGCTTAAGGCTATGACCCCTCACTTTAAACAGAGACTATCGGAGGGTGAGGACCTCGATTCGCTGCTGCCGGAAGCATTCGCCGTTGCGAGAGAGGCAGCCTGGCGCACGCTCGGCATGCGTCATTTTGATGTCCAGCTCATCGGGGGGATCGTCCTCCATGAAGGCAAGATCGCTGAAATGGCAACCGGCGAAGGAAAGACCCTCGTCGCGACCCTTCCCGTATACCTTAACGCCCTGACAGGCCGCGGGGTCCATCTCGTAACCGTGAATGATTACCTTGCCAAGAGGGACGCCGAGTGGATGGGGCCGGTCTACAAATTCCTCGGCCTTACAGTCGGGGTTATTGTCCATGATCTTGATGATGTCTACCCGCAAGCAGGCGTATGCATGCGACGTAACATACGGGACGAACAATGAGTTCGGGTTCGATTATCTGCGCGACAATATGCATTACGATGTTGAAGACTGCGTCCAGCGGGAGTACAATTACGCCATTGTTGACGAAGTGGACAGCATCCTGATCGACGAGGCGAGAACGCCTCTTATCATTTCGGGGCCTGCCGAGGAATCGACCGATAAATACTACAAAATTAACAAACTGATCCCCCAGCTCAAGAAGGACCAGGATTTTAAGATAGATGAGAAAGGCCGCAGCGCCTATCTCACCGAAGACGGGGTGGCGAGGCTTGAGAAGTTACTGAACATTGATAATCTCTACGATCCCAAATATGTGGATTTCCTGCACCATATCAACCAGGCCTTAAAGGCCCATCAGCTTTTTGCCCGGGATGTCGACTATATCGTCAAGGACGGCCAGGTTATCATCGTTGATGAATTCACCGGCAGGTTGATGCCGGGAAGGCGTTACAGTGAAGGTCTGCATCAGGCCCTTGAAGCAAAAGAAAATGTAAAGATAGAGCGGGAGAACCAGACGCTTGCCACGGTCACTTTTCAGAATTATTTCCGGATGTACAAGAAGCTTGCGGGCATGACAGGCACGGCTGATACCGAGGCGGTAGAATTCAAAAAGATCTACAATCTCGATGTCCTTGTCGTCCCGACCAACAGAAACCTTATCCGGACGAACTATCCCGACGTGGTTTACAGGACCGAGAAGGAAAAATTCCGCGCTGCCGTAAAAGAAATAGAGGAACTGTACAAGGCAGGGAAACCCGTACTGGTCGGCACCCTTTCCATTGAGAAATCTGAACGGGTGTCGGAGATGCTCAAGCGAAAAGGCATTCCGCATAATGTCCTGAATGCGAAAAACCACGAAAGTGAAGCAGAGGTTGTGGCGCAGGCAGGGCGGTCCAAGGCCGTTACGATCTCCACCAACATGGCCGGACGCGGCACCGATATTCTTCTGGGCGGTAATCCCGGTTTCCTTGCACTCGCAATGGCAAAAGGCGAAAAAGATTCCCCGGAATATGAAAAAATGCTCGAAAAGGCAAAGGTCATTTGCGCGGCTGATAAAGAAGAGGTAATTCGTGTAGGCGGGCTTCACATCCTCGGCACTGAAAGACACGAATCACGCCGCATCGATAACCAGCTTCGCGGCCGATCGGGACGCCAGGGCGACCCGGGGTCTTCCCGGTTTTATGTATCCCTCGAAGATGAGATCATGCGGCTTTTCGGATCTGAGAAGGTATCACCTATACTGGGAAAGCTCGGCATGGACGAGGACACCCCGATCGAACATCCCCTGATCACAAGAGCTATCGAGAACGCCCAGACCCGCGTTGAAGGCCACAACTTCGAGATCCGGAAATATCTCCTCGAATATGACAATGTCATGAACAAGCAGCGTGAAACCATATACGGCATGCGCCGCGAAGTCATGAAAAACGGGGATGTCCATGAAAAAGTCATGGACATGGTCGAAGATATCTGTGAAGACATCGTCTTCCAGTGCGCACCGGAAAAAGTATATCCTGAAGAATGGGACCTTGAATCACTCAAGATGCGGATCTACGAAAATTTCCTGATCCATGTCGATTTTCCTCTTGAGGAGATAAAAAACCTGACGCGCGAAGGTTTGTTCGACCGGGTCCTTGAAATAGTCCGTTCCTTCTACGAAAAGAAA
This sequence comes from uncultured delta proteobacterium, assembly GCA_963823725.1. GTDB lineage: Bacteria > Desulfobacterota > Syntrophorhabdia > Syntrophorhabdales > Syntrophorhabdaceae > Delta-02. The sequence continues at coordinate 118,072 of CAWGMJ010000008.1, read as the reverse complement.
TCACGGGATTTTGGCGCAGATGAAATGCGGGCCGTGGAGCGTTTCATCGTACTCAATTCAATTGACACATTCTGGAAGGAACATCTCCTTTCGCTCGACCACTTGAAGGAAGGTATTGGACTGCGCGGATACGGGCAGAAGGACCCGCTGCGCGAATATCAGCGGGAGAGTTTTGAGCTTTTCCTCGACATGGTCGAAAGGGCCAAATATGATACGGTCAGAAAGGTCTTTGCCGTCCAGCCAGCCAGAGATGAGCAGGTTGAATATCATGAACCCGTTATGTTCTTCAATGCGGGCGACTCAGGGCCGTCGGCTGATAATGCCGATAAAAAAGAAAAGAAAATAGGCCGCAACGACCCCTGCCCGTGCGGCAGCGGCAGGAAATATAAGAAATGCTGCGGCAAAAAGTAGATACGATACAGTCCAACGTTCCAATGTTCCACGTTCAAGGTTGAAATCATCCGAAAGAAACGTACCGTTGATCGTTGATCGTTGATCGTTAAACATTCTTATACGGGTGGGGACATGTCGAACAAAATCAAGGGTATTGAATTCTCAGGCATTGCTTCCGGGATCAAGGCTGAAGGCCTCGATCTCGGCCTTGTCGTGTTTCGGGATGCAATGAATGTCATTTCAGCCTACACACGAAATCAGGTAAAGGCTGCCCATATCCTGTATGACCGGACAGATCGAGAAAAAGCCCGTCAGGGCTCTCGTTGTCAACAGCGGCTGCGCCAATGCCTGTACCGGACAGCACGGGATCGATGACCTCATTTCAATCGCCTCCTCGCTTTCATCCCTGATAGATATAGAACCCAAAGAGGTCCTTTTTGCATCGACGGGCGTCATAGGAAAGAGGCTGCCCCTGGAAACAATACGGTCTGCCCTGCCCCGCAGCGTTAAGGAGAGATCGGAATCCGGCCTTGATAATTTCGCACGGGCCATTATGACAACCGATACTTATCCCAAAGTGGTTCAAAGGTCCATCAAGGGGAAAAAGCCGTATACAATTATCGGCGTTGCCAAGGGATCGGGCATGATAAACCCATTGTTTGCAACGATGCTCGCATTTGTATTCACCGACTTTCCCGTTTCTCCCGGAAATATCAGGAAATCATTCAAGACTCCGGTCAAGGAAAGTTTTGAACGGATAACGGTAGACGGCGAGTGCAGTACAAACGATACGGTCATGCTTTTTACGAGCAGGAAGGAAGAAGATCCCGATGCTCTTGTAGCCTTCGAAACGGGCCTTCGCGAAGTCCTGAAAGATCTATCGATGATGGTAGTTCGGGATGGGGAAGGTGCAACACGCATTGCCCATATTATGGTGGAAGGCGCAAAAAAGAAGGAATGGGCCGAAAAGATCGCACGGCGCATAGCATTATCACCGCTGACAAAAACTGCCTTTTACGGGTGTGATCCCAACTGGGGACGGATCATCGCCGCAGCAGGCGACACGGCGTGCCCCTCGATCCGGCAAAGATCGATATTTCGATACAGGGCAAAATGGTTGCCAAAAGCGGGGTCGAAATACCGTTCGATGAGCAGCAAATGAAAAAACTCATGGATAACAAAGAAATATCTGTCGTGGTAAATCTCAATCAGGGCAAAGCATCGTACGATATATTCACAACCGACCTTACCTACGATTACGTAAAGATCAATGCATCGTATAGAACATAGGTCATGGGATAGGTCATGGGTGATGGGAAAATCAAATATGGTACAGCCTTTCCTATAACCAATGACCTATTAGCCATTATCTGTCTTCTTATCCGACCATATCGAGTAATGTCCCGATCATCTCATCCTGTGTCTTTAATGCGTTGATGTTCGCCTGGTATCCACGCTGGGATATCATCATTGCCGGGAATTCCCGGTCAAGTTCTACATTTGAAAGTTCGCGCAAGGAACCGTCGGGTTCCGCAATGACCGGGCCGGGCGTCGAAGTCTTTTCCGTGTTCACCTGCGGCAGGCCGTCCTTATCCTCGGCAATGGTTGCAAAGCGTCCTTTTATATTCGTCCGTATTAACGTTTGAGATATTGTGGGATGAGACCGAAAACTTTCGGCTGAAGGCGGCAAGTCCCGATAAGGATGAACTTATTCCTGAGATCATGCTTGTGTTATCGGACAAAATAAAAAAGACTTAAGATAATTTTTACGTTTTTTTAAATTCAGGCTAAACAATTTTATGATCGACCGTGCAGGTAATTGTTCGCGTCCGCTCTCGGTCAGGCTTCTGCTCACATTTCGCCGCAAATGGCTGCTCAGGTTTATCCAGACTCCCAACCGGAGTGCTATAGGCTCATAAGCCACAAATGCGCAGGAGCCGCGCAAAACGGCCCATTCAACGGCAACCGTTCTTATAGCCGCCTCGCTCGGGAAATTCCTGGGACATTGAACCTTGAACATGGAACCATTTCCTATTGCCGGCTGTTCCTGTATAATATTCTTAGACAATGAAAAAACTTATCGTAATCCCTGCGCGTTATGAATCCACGCGGCTGCCCGGCAAACCTCTTCTCGAGATATCGGGTAAATCCCTGATCCATCTCGTCTATGAACGGGCCAGTGAATCGCGCCTTAAAGACGGTGTGATCATTGCAACCGACGACCAGCGAATACTGGATGCCGCCGCATCTTTCGGGGCTGAAGCGGTTATGACAAGCCCGTCATGTAAGAGCGGCACTGACAGGGTATTTGAAGCAGTCAAAGACAGGGATGCTGACATAATAATAAACGTGCAGGGCGACGAGCCGTTCATACGGCCTGACATGATCGACCTGCTTTTCTCGGTTATGGAAAATGAGTCCCTGGATGTCGCAACATTGTGCGCACCGGTAACAGACGATAAAGAATACGCGGACCCGAATACCGTAAAGGTTGTACTCGACAAAAACGGTTTCGCCCTGTATTTCTCACGTTCTCCGATCCCCTATTTGAGAAACGAAAAATCGAGAACCGTGCTCTATAAGCATATCGGGATCTACGGTTTTAAAGGAAAATTCCTCAAACAATTCGTGTCCATGCCAAAAAGCCGGCTTGAGGAATCAGAATCTCTGGAACAGTTGCGCATTCTCGAAAATGGCTACAGGATCAAAGTACTCACCACGCATTATGAGGGTTTCGGGATAGATACAATGAATGACCTGCAGCGCGCCCGGCTTGTCCTCGACCGCAAGATCATGTAGATTTTCGATTTCCCGGCCTGCCCGGGATCTTATTCCCCGTATTTATCCAGCACGAGGCGGACCGCCTCCGCCAGTTCCTGCCTGCCGAGTGGCTTCATGAGGAATTGCTTGATGCCCGCTTCTTTTGCCTTCTCCGGAGAAACAGTTGCACTGTGGCCGGTACAGAGGATGATAAGGATGTCGGGTCGTATTTCGAGAAGTTCTTTTGCGAATTTCATCCCGTCCATTGAGGGCATGGCCTGGTCCGTGATAACGAGGTCAAAGCGAGAAGGATCGGAAGAAAATGCTTTCAGTGCCCGAGCGGGGTCCGTCAACGCAGTCACATGGTAACCGAGCCGTTCAAGGGCAGCCTGCCCCCATTCCACGAGCATATCTTCATCGTCGACAAAAAGAATACGCTCCTTTCCCGGTGCAACAGGAAGACCTTGTTTGTCTTCGAGGCTTACTTCCCCGTTTCCATGTTTGGGCAAAAAGATGCGAAATTGTAGACCCTTTCCCCGGCTCACTTTCAACACCTATAAACCCGCCATTACTCTTGACGATGCCATGAATAACGGAGAGCCCCAGTCCGGTACCTTCCCCTTGCTCCTTTGTGGTAAAGAAGGGATCAAATATCCGTTCCATAATCTCCGGTGTCATACCATGGCCGGTATCGCTGACTGTCAATACCACATATTCACCCGGTGTCATATCGTGGAACGGTACCGGGTCACCCTCTGCAAAGATGGTGTTTGTGCCGCTTATTTCCAGTACGCCCCCGTTTTGCCCCATGGCATGGGCTGCATTTGTGCAGAGGTTCAAAAGGACCTGATGCATCTGGGCAAGGTCTGCATATATCACATCATCCTTGGTAAAACTTGTAGTGATGATTTCAATTGTAGTGGGAAGCGTGGGCCGCAATAGCTTGAGCCCTTCCTGTACGACATGGCCTAATGACACAGGCTTTTTGTCTTGCTCGGCAGCACGGCTAAAAGTAAGGATCTGTCTTACGAGATCACGTCCCCGATGGGCTCCCTTGAGTACCAGCCCCAGCCGTTTGTGCTCCTGGCTATTGGGCGCAAGATCCTCCTGCACCATCTCGGCAAACCCGATAATACCCGCCAAAACATTGTTGAAGTCATGGGCTATACCTCCCGCAAGGGTGCCCATGGCTTCCATTTTCTGTATCTGAATGAGATGTGCCTCCATCTTCTTTCGTTCTTCCAACTCATGTTGTAGGGCCTCATACGCTTCGCTTAACTGAAAAGTTCTTTCCTGCACCCGGAGTTCAAGCTCATCGTGCGCCTTGCGGAGGTCTTCCTCGGCTCGGGCCTTGTCGTTGTTCAGTCTGATGGCCGTTAACCCGTAGGCCACGTCATCGGCCAGTTTAGCGAGCAAATTCATCTCGTCTCCTGAGAATGGATCCTTTTCTTTCGAATATATGTTCAAGGCCCCAAGAGTCTTGCCGCTTGCCATGAGAGGGAGGGCTACTGACGATGAATAGCCTCGCTTAAGGGCGTCCTCACGCCAGGATTCATAAAGGGGGTCGGTAAACATGTTCCTGCACATGCTAGGTTTTCCGGTACGGATAGCTATACCGGTGGGGCCGCGGCCACGGTCCGCATCTGCCCATGTAATATTCAAAGTTTCAAGGTACCCTTCTTCAAACCCGGAACAAACCACGGGTCTAACCGTTTTGTCTTTGTCGTCTTCAGCAAAACCTATCCAGACCATGGAATGACCACAATCCTCCACAATGATTCTGCATACGCTGTTCAGGTACTCAATTTCGCTTGCAGCGCGCATCATCGCCTGATCGCTGTCGCTGAGCGCTTTCAGGGTCCTGTTAAGTCTGTAAAGTTCTTCTTCCTTTTTCTTGCGTTCAGTAATATCTCGAGCAAAGTTGGCTACTGCAATGATTTTCCCTTTCGTATCCCTCACCGGATAGAAGCTGTGATCGAAAATTATGCCCGCTCGCGTGTCTTCAAAGCGAACTGGCGCACCCGCATTGACAACTTCCTCGATTCTCCTTTGACGAGACTCGACAAGATCCGGGGGCATAAGATCAAACCATTTTTTGCCAACAAGCTCATCGCCGGTGATTCCCATGCGCTCAGCCGCCGTGGCGTTCGCGGCAAGGATACTGCCATCCAAACTGAACAGCCAGATGGATTCATCGGCCGCATTCAGCATAGTGCTTGCCTTCAGCTCGCTGTCGCGCAATACTTCCTCTGCCCGCTTCCGCTCGGTGATATCCCGGAAAACGAGCACGACGCCAACAGTTGTGCCGTCTTTGTCTTTTATTGGTGCACCGCTGTCGTCAATGGGAACCTCTGTTCCATCCTTCCTTACCAGGATAGTGTGGTTAGCAAGACCGACAATCATGCCTTCCCTGAATACTTTGGCAACAGGGCTCTCTACTTCATTTCGGGTGTGTTCGTTGATGATCCGGAATACATTCGACACCGGCTTCTTGACTGCCTCATTGAGTGTCCAGCCAGTCAATTGCTCCGCTACCAAGTTCATGAATCTGATCGTGCCGTCGATATCGGCAGCAATGACAGCGTCGCCAATGCTCGCAAGGGTGGTGGCCCAACGCTCCTCGCTCTCGCGCAAAGCGGTCTGGTTTTGAACCAAAGCGTCTGCCATATCATCAAACGACCGAGCTAGCTCTCCCAGTTCACCACCTCTCACAACATGGGACACATTCACAGTAGCCGCGCCGGAACCTAATTGCTCCGACGCTTTCTTTAGCAGCATGATAGGAGTAACAATCACCCGCTTTCCAATGAACCAGACAAGAAGCACCCCGGTCCCAAACAGCAATACGAGGAGGCCCAGTTTTTCGAACATCGAAGTATATGCCTTCGAAGTGGCTGAGGCCATCGGAATACTCGAACGGATGTAAAGATAAGGCTTTGATTCGGTGGGCAGGCTTATTTTTTTGTAGGCAACGAGACGAGTTCTATTGTCATTTCCCATGGCTTCATAAGTTCCTTCATCGGCTCCCGCCGTCATCGCAGTGAATAGATCCTCTCTGGCGTCATGCTTTCCCACAAGCTTCTCTGAGAAGGGATCTTTAAGATTCCTGATGAGAATAATACCCTGGTGGTCGAGTATGCTGAATGATGCCCCGGTCGGGAGACCGATCTTTTCGAAAGCCCGCTGCGCATAATCCAGATCGAGAATGACTCCTATTACTCCAATTACCTCGCCCGTGGTATTCTTTACCGGGTATCCAAAATTCATAACGGGTCTCTGCTTATATATTCTGCCCACGGTGTATTCACCGGATGAAAAGGTCCCGGTACGGATTGCTTCTTTAACAAACCTTCTGTCAGCCAACGAGACCTTCCCTTCAAATGGAATTCCCGATGCCCAGACAAAGCCATGATTCGTCGGATATGACAATATTGGCATACTGAGGATTTTTTCTTAAAAGATCGGAAAGAAAGGCATTCATGGCTTCTGAATTACGCGATCGAACATCAGGAAGAAGACTTAGTGTGGTTGCCAGCTGTTGCGCACCGGCAACCACGGTTTGCTGCTCGGTTGCCAGGGTGTCGACAAATTTCAGGCACTCCTCCTTGGCCCCATTTATTGCTTCCTTACGCTCTACTGCGCCGGAGTAACCTATCACGCATAATAATGGAAACCCCAGGAGCAATAACAGGATTACAAGATGTGTGCGAATGGATAACGACAGGAACTTCTTCATCGTGTATCAATCTCCCCGATAGAACTGAAATGATCCCGGTTATGCCAACTTCATCATATTGGTATCGAGACTTGCAATTATCTATCATAGGAAGATAGAAAAAAACAATCTAAGAGGATTCAATCGAATCAGGGTATGAAGGCTCCATCTCACCTGTAAGAAGTCCGGGGCACGGGCTCAAAGTCAACCCTCCTCTCCTTTGCCCAGCAAGATTCCTCTTTTTCTTGACAGCTTGGCCTGTATTTCCCATGGCTGAGCGTTTCAAGGAGCGCTGCGTCTACGCCAAGACCAACAAGATACCTCTTCGTTGCGTCTGCTCTTTTCTGGCCTAAGGCAAGGTTGTATTTTTCTGTAGCCCTCGGATCACAGTTACCCTGGATGCTCACCCTGCTTCCTGGATTCTGTCTGAACCATTCGAGGTTTTTCTTCAAAGTCATAGCGGCATCAGGTCTGATGTCAGATTTGTTGAGATCGAAGTATATCGGCTGGAGAACAGCCGGGGAGGTTGGTTGCCGTGGAGGCGATTTAGAGTAGGGAGGCGGCGGAGGAGGTGCATAGGCTTGTGCCCGGCGGCGCACGACACCGGGAATTTGGTTTCCCTTCGCATACATGCATTGCTGATATGCTATATCATATTGCCTCTGGAGCTGCCACTCTGAAGCATAGGCAGGACCACTTGCCATCGCGGTTCCGCTGAGGAGCCCGGCTCCGGCACCGATTGCGGCACCGGTACCCGCATTACCTGTAGTGGAACCGATCGCCGCACCTACCCCGGCCCCCAGCAGCGTTCCGACCGCAGCCCCGACAGCAAGGTTTTGATTGGCGGTTTGACTGGGCGATGCTCCCCCGATCTGCTGCTCGGCCCATTGCCTGCAAACACTGTCATCGGCCACGAATACCTCAAAGGGCTTTCCCGGGCCCGGCATCACCCTGACGGTCGGACCCGTCGGCATTGTTGCGCACCCGCCTATCACGGCTATGACTAAGCATAACAGAAGTCCCCGTTGCCACTTCATCGCGTACCTCCATTTCCCGATGGAGGTGGAGTCGGGGCCACCCTCGTCCACCCGCTCGGACAACTTGTCACGTACGGGTAATAACCTTCTGGATCCCGACAGTAATACCAGTCAGAGGGTTGCCCCTGGTCAATATACGCTTGAGGTTCCTGATACGTATAGGGGTAAGAGGGATACGCATACCCGTAAGGGTAGTAATAAGGGTAACCGTACGGATAATAGTAGGGGACCCGAAGTATCCGCCAATGAAGACTCGCGGACCTCCGCCACGGTAGTAATAGCCTCCTCGTCCATAATAGCCTCGTCCTCCGGTAATGTCCTCCTCCGTAATAGCCTCCGCCTGAGTGGCCTCCTCCATGGTAGCCCCCTCCGAACGACCTCCTCCGTAATAGCCTCCGCCTGAGTGGCCTCCTCCATGGTAGCCCCCCCCTCCTGAACGACCTCCTCCGGAGTGGCCTCCTTGGGCACAAAACGCGCCTGACGAGAGGCCCAGAAAAACCAGCGCAACAATAGAAATGATAGCAATCAGCTTTTTCATCTCTCGGTCCCCCTGTTCACAACGTAATCCTAAAAGAGCTTTCTTTCAACATGCCCTTCTTGGGAAAATTATTACTAGCCTTAGTAAGATTACAGCATAAATCGTGCCAGGTCAGAGTCACTCACGTCGAACATCCAGCTTAACCAGATTCTGTAATGATTCTTGTCGGTTATCTATTCGTGGCCTATGTGCAGGCCCATGTGGAAAAGAAGATTGGGCGACATTAATGTCGAATTTTGTTCGCCTCTTTTCGACATTAATGAAAGGGTCGGCGGCAACTTGCGCCACTAATTAAGATGAAGACTGGCTTGTCAAAAAAACATCCCAGGGGAGGCATACCTCCCCTGGGGTGCAGCCTACGTTACCTATTCCTTTGCCCTTTGAGCTGATTTCTTGGGCTTCTTACTTCTCCAGAGTAAATGTTACCCCTTCACCTGCGAGCTTAAAATTAGCGCCCTTGGTTCTCGAGACAAGCTCGAGCACGACCCCGCTCGAATTCTTCAACCGAGTGGCACCTACGCCTCCGCCAACTGTACCCTGCGCAGCACCACCAGAATATGTCCCGTTGAAGTCCTCAAGTTTCTTCAGCCCATAAACATTGCCGCTTGCACTGGCCTTGGTAATCCCAATATCTATCACGGAGAGCCCTTTAACCTTGAAAGGGTATTCCTTGCCTTGATAGGTTAGCACACCCTTTCCCCAACTCCATCCGATACCTGCGGCAACCTGTCCCTGCGTGAGGGTAAGGGTGGCATCGGGCGTTCTTTTCCTCAGCATATACAATTCCAGAGAGACCTAAAAACATTGCCATTACCAAAACAACTGCTGCTACCCGTTTCATCATACCAGTACCTCCTCATGTAATATTGTCCAAACACTTCGCCATATTTGTCTTTCGGCGAAAAAATATCACTTCCGTGAACTTGCTCATAAGATATAGAATACGCTTCGTTTTTGTCATATGCAATAGGTCCTTATCTTGTCTGCCTCCAAATATGAATACTATGTTAACCAGACACATCGCGACATTACTGCTTGGAATGATGCATCTTCCACGTTCTCGTTCCACCTGCTAATCTTGCCTTGACTATATTACGAAGAACTTAAGGGTGATGCCGTTAACGGAGTGGGCCCACCAACAGTACCAGAGGCAGTGTAAAAATTGCTGCTGAGAGGAGCCACCATGACCCAATGGGATCATGTCTTCTTCGGGCGGAAAATGCAAGCCAGATCGCAACAAATGCGCAAATTGCCGAAACAAGTACGATAGACACTGCGATCAGCCCGCGGGCGGTACACCCGAAAAACATGACCGGCGTAAAATAAAGCCCGATAATAAGTATTGGCGCCACTGCGGGCAACACGATATGCTTCACATAAATGTTCATGTTTACATGTGTACACATATAATCTACTGTAATCAATAAATTTAAAAAATATTTGGTGTGCGGGATAACTCCCTACCGCACCGCGTACAGGTCGTAATGCACTTCCAATTGTTCAAAATTTACCTGGCAAATGCCCAGACATTGAAGCCGATTGAGCCACACGTATTCAGGGTGGGCTGTCAGGAAACGCGGGGCGATACGAAGCGGCACTATTTGCGGGGCTTCCCCTCGAAGAAACTTCTCATGTCCATCCTTTCAGCGAGGTAAAGAAACGATAACAAGTAACTGTTGATATTATTAATGCCGGAGGCGGGGCTTGAACCCGCATGACCGCAAGGGTCACCGGATTTTGAGTCCGGCGCGTCTGCCAGTTCCACCACTCCGGCGTGCCTAATATTAAAGGGTTTCTCCCGTATTTGTCAACCATTTCGTCCGGAAAATAGAAGAAATAATCGGTCCAAAACACAATTTATTTGCATCAGTTACCCTGATCTTGTCCGTGACCCGGTACGATCAATATTTCCAACCCAGAAATAGTCTCGCTTCTCGCAATAAAAAAGGGCCCCAAATGGGGCCCCTTCTTTGCATAAGGATTGATCTTAGAAGAAATACCAGGCTGCGAATCTGTACTGATCTACCTGGCCGGTACGATCTGCAATGCCTGTTCCTACTACGCCATTCGTTGCGCCTAAGCCCGGACGGTTGTAGCCTGTGAACATGGTCATCCACTGTAAGCCAAACCTGATAGCCTGGTTTGCATCCCACAGGAGGTTGACTGCGTAGGTCTGCATCATGTTGACGTTGTCAGGCTGAATGTCTCTTGCATATCCGCTGTAATTGTACTTCAGGTAGCCGTACATACCGTTGATCCACAGGTTGTTCGTGAACCAGAAGGATGCCTGGGTGTAGAGGCCGAATACTGTCGGGGCCGCTGCATCAAATGAGGCGTTCCTGAAATAGGAACCTTTGCTCGGGTTCGGGACGCCGGGTGACATCCAGTTGTTGCCGCCTAAGTTCTGGCCGTAGAAGAAGTTACCATTGAGAAGAAGGGCCATTGCTTTGTTGCCCTGTTTCTCGGGAATGATCGGTACGCTGTACCTGAAAGCGGTCATCCAGGCATTGATCGTATCGTCTTTCACTGAGCCTGTGCCATTTGTAACAACGCCATATGTCTTTGATTCCCTGCCGTAGTATCCGCCCAATGCGAACTTCAGGTTGTTGGGGCCGATCTTGCCGCAGCGGTCGGTCCAGTATGCGATCTCGCCCATGACTCCCGGCCAGCTGCTTCTGGCATAGTCGTCATTGTACTGGCGGACGCCCAGCTGCGCCTGTGCCTGCCCATTCTGTTGCTGAGGTGATACCGAACATTGCGTTAAATTCTTTGGTGAAGAAATAGCGAAGAGCCATCTGAGGTGTCCTGATGCCCTTAAGGTACTGTGCGATAATCGTTGTTGCCGATCATTGCGCACGTAATACGGCATGCCCCACTGCTGCCAGTTCTGACCGATCATCAATTCGGCTGACTGCCAGTTCAAGGTCATGAAGGCATGTCTAGCTGGAATCCGCCATAGGCGTTACCGGTCGTCGTTCCACGGAAATCGCCTTCGATAAAGGCGCTTGTTTTTGCGCCCCAAAGATCCGGGCCTTTGACGAGGAAGTTAAAACGGGTCTCACCACCGGTTGCGAAGGTGTTGCCGTATTCGTCCGCGAGGCTATCCAAAGTGTCTGAGCTGCTTGCCTGGAGCAATATGCCGGGTCCGCATGGTATTCTGTGTTGAATAACCAAGATCGTACTTTACGAAGCCGCCAAATGTAACATCGTATCTGCTTGATACGCTGCCCGCATTGCTCAATGCCGGGATGACAAGGAACACAGCAAGCAAAACCAATACTAACTTCTTCATTCTTGCCTCCTTAGGATTATTTTTTGCATCCTTATACTTACTTGTTGTCACTCCACCTCCCTGTATTAATTTTTTTTAATTTATATCAACCGGCCGTAAAACTGTCAAGGGAAAAATTAATTATTTTTAATAAAAAGCCGGGTTATTTTTTTCCCCTTTCAAAAAGGGTTAGATGATCAGCCCGGTTAATGCCGGGACATGGTCCCGTAAACAGCCTCTATATTCATTATAATACGCATTGCCCGGCTTGGATGTCCTCATCTGTGCTATACTGATTTCATTATCTAAAAGGAGGGACTATGGAACCGATAGAAATTCGTTTGCAGTGTCTTTTTCAGACATACGGAAAAACAATTATTTTACCTTACGATCAGGGGCTTGAACATGGACCCCGGGATTTTTTCAATGCACGGCATGCAGAAAATCCCCTCCATATTATTGATATAGCGAAGAAAGGCCACTACAATGCGGTAGTCCTCCATATAGGCAATGCCAGGCGGTATTTCAAGGATATGTATAATCAGGTGCCGCTTGTCCTCAAGGTAAACGGAAAGACAGAGATACCGTCCGATGAAGAACCCTTATCTCCCATCACGGCAACGATAGACGAAGCGCTTCAACTGTCCGCTATAGCGGTCGGTTATACCCTTTATATCGGATCGTCCCGGCAGGACGAAGATTTCGAGCAGTTCACCTATGTCCGCGAAGAGGCCCACAAGGCCGGATTGCCCGTTATTGTCTGGTCGTATCCGAGAGGGCGGGAGATAGAGGACAAGGGAGGAAAGAACAGCCTGTATGCTGTTGAATATGCGGCGCGGGTCGCCGCGGAGCTCGGAGCAGATGTCATCAAGGTGAATGTGCCCAATCTCAAGAAGAATCCTTCGATCCCGGCGCCTTACCGCGGTTTTGAAACTGACCTCCCCGAAGCAGTCTCGCAGGATCATCGGAGCGGCGGCCGGGGTGCCCGTGATCTTCGCGGGCGGGGAAATGGTTTCCGACGAGGACCTCCTGCAAAAGGCGAGCCTTTGCATGCGCGCGGGCGGTTCCGGCTTCATCTTCGGGCGCAATATCTGGCAGAGGCCCATAGACCAGGCCCTTGATATCACGCGAAAGCTCAAGGAAGTTATCCGGACGGAGCGGATCAAAAGAAATAGTGTAATGGAGACTTTCAGGGTCCTTGACCATGATGCGGATATCCGGATCGAGGTTTATGGGGCATCACGGCAGGAACTGTTTCAGAATGCCGCGAAGGGCTATATTTTCGCTCCTGACAGACCCCGCTTCATGTTCGCCCCGTTATAGAAAAAAATGATGACCGTCAACGGAAATGGGGAACTACTCGTCAATTTTCTCAATGAACTCCTCTTTATCTGGGATGTCGACAGGTTCATACCCGCCGAAGTTTCTGTGATTTTGTGAAAATGGCCTGAATGCCTGTCTTGAAAGGCGAGAATTTTCGATGAAGACAGGCATTTTATCCAATTGGAGATGAAGGCAGTTACGTATCATAATTTCTCGATGACCGAAGAAGATGGGATGCATAAGGCTACTTTTGTTATCGACGTATAAAGAAATACGGCCCATATAGATGAAAAGCCAGGCGGCACGATTTCCTGTGCATGCTGGGTTTCATACAAGACAATGATTATAATCTGATTATGAGTGAATTGGAAAAGCTTGAGAAGATAGATGACAACCGCTACCTGATAAAGAAAAGCGGGGCGATGCGCGTAGACGGCATTGTATATGCCGATGAAGGACTGCTTAACGATCTCGGCAATGACGAGAGCCTGAAACAGGTGGAGAATGTCGCCACGCTCCCCGGCATTGTCAGGGCCTCGCTTGCCATGCCCGATATCCATTGGGGGTATGGCTTCCCTATCGGGGGCGTCGCGGCTTTCGATACGGACAACGGGATCATATCGCCCGGCGGAGTCGGTTACGATATCAATTGAGGCGTCCGGCTTCTGCGCTCCGTGTTGAGCGCTCATGATATACGGGACCAGGATACCACGATATTGTAGAAGGCCTTTTCCGTAATATTCCCAGCGGGCTCGGCTCGCGCCGCAAGGACATCAAGCTCACCTACAGCGAATTAAAGGCAGTGCTGAAAAAAGGTGCGCACTGGGCGGTATCGAACGGGTTCGGCAATGCGTCAGATATCGAGCATATCGAGGACAGGGGCTGTCTTGAAGACGCCGACCCCGACGCTGTATCAGATAAGGCGTATGAACGGGGAAAGGACCAGCTTGGCACGGTCGGAAGCGGGAACCATTTCGTAGAGGTCGGGTATATTGCGGAGATATTCGACGAAGATGCCGCTTCCGATTTTGGATTTTTCCCGGGTCAGGTAACTGTAATGATACATACGGGATCGCGGGGGCTCGGATATCAGGTCTGCGATGAATCGATACGGCAGATGCTTTCGGCTGCCGCAAAATACGGCATCGATCTCGTCGACAGGCAATTATGCTGCGCCCCTCTTTCATCCCCCGAAGGAAGCCGCTATTTTTCAGCAATGGCCGCAGCCGCCAATTATGCCTTTGCCAACCGCCAGATGATAACGCATTGGGTGCGCGAAACATTCGAACAGGTATTCCAGGCAAGCGAGGCATCGCTCGGCCTTTCCCTCGTATATGATGTGTGCCACAATATCGCAAAAAAAGAAAAGCATTCGGTCAACGGAAAGGAAATGATGCTCTGCGTGCATCGAAAAGGCGCGACAAGGGCCTTTTCCCCGGGCCACAGGCTTGTGCCCGACAGGTACAGAAATGCCGGGCAGCCCGTTTTTGTTCCCGGCGATATGGGACGTGCCTCGTATGTCCTTGCCGGAACACACCGGGCAATGGAGGAAACGTTCGGCAGCACGTGCCACGGGGCAGGCAGGATCATGAGCAGAAATCAGGCGATAAAGACGGCACGCGGACGATCGATCCCGCAGGAAATGGAAGAGCGCGGCATTTTTGTAAGAGCGGCCAGCAAAGCCACGCTTGCCGAAGAAATGCCCGAGGCATACAAGGACGTCTCAAGGGTCGTCGAGGTCGTCCATCGCGCCGGCATATCGAAGCTCGTCGCAAAGATAGTCCCCTGGGGTCGATTAAAGGATAGTAAGACCGTAAGGCGTAAGTCGTAAGGCGTAAAGGATCCATCTGTAATATGCATGGTATTGTTTATACTCCTTACGACTGACGAATCACGACTCACGTTACATATCCTCTGTACAGCCCTCTCTAATAATGGTAATAAAAAACTATGGCCAGACAGGACGGGCTTATTATTATATTTACCGGTCCGGGAAAGGGAAAGACGACCGCCGCGCTGGGGATCGCTTTGCGCGCCGCAGGGCACGGACAAAAAACGGTCGTGATTCAATTCCTGAAAGGCGGGGAAATATCGGGCGAGCAGCTTGTCAGGAATGTCCCGTTAATAGAGGTCCATGCCTTTGGCGCAGGGTTCTTCAAGCCGGGCGATGATCCTAAGCCGCACAGAGACGCTGCAGAAAAAGGATGGAGGATGGCCGAAGACATAATCCTATCCGGTAGTGCGGATATCCTGGTCCTTGATGAGATATCCCACGCGATCAATTTCGGTTTTTTGCCTCCTGCTGTTGTGTCGGAAACGATACGCCGGAAAAAACCCGGGCTTCATATCAGTTTTAACAGGAAGAAATATGCCGACCGATCTTATGGAGATAGCGGACATCGCCACCGAGATGAAGGAGATCCGCCACATTTACCAGTCCGGACAACCGGCCGTGAAAGGAATAGATTATTAGAGACCGGGTGATAGGTAATGGGTAATAGGTTATGGGTGACATTAAATTCCCTATCACCCATTACCCATTACGTCTATTACCTATCTTCTCGCCAGATATACGCTCACGAAAATAATGATCCCGCCTATGAGCTGGTAGATATGGAGGGTTTCGCCTGAAACGAAATATGCTGCGGCTGCGGCGGCGGCCGGGACGCAATACTGGTAGATCATCGTCCTCGTGAGGCCAATTCTCGCAACAGCACGGTACCACAGGAAAAAAGCTACTACGATCGAAAATATTATAGAAAAAACAACAACCATCCAACCCGTGCGGGAAAGCCTCGCCAATTCACCCCTGTCGAAAAAAGACGGGACAATGCATCCCAGGAGGATGGACCCGGCCACCATGCTGTACGCTGTCACCTTTAACGGGGAATGCCTGTCGAGAAGCGGTTTCGATAATATCGTATAGAGCGCCCAGGACAGGCTGGCGAGAAGGGCAAGGGATGTCCCCCGGATATCGCCGGTAAAAAGAACCCCCCATTCACCTTTTGTCATCAGGATGAATACCCCGAAAAACCCGGCGATAATGGCAATTAATCTTTTTTGTACAAATTTTTCATATCCGAGAAGAGCGCTCAAGAATCCGCCATAAATCGGGGACATGTTTATGAGGATGCCGACATTGACAGCCGACGTGTATTTTAAAGCAAATGTAAAAAGAAACTGATACACGGTTATCCCGATGGCCCCGAGCAGTGCCAGTCGCCAGATATCGCGAAGCGGCACCTTTACATCTTCGATAAAAAGGAGTAAAAGAAATAAAAGGACGCTCCCTGTGATAAACCGGACCAATATGACATTGACCGGCGAAAGACTGGTGAGGAGATACTTCACCGCCACAATGTTTACGCCCCAGATCAAGCGAGACACACAGGAGTGAAAGGTCTGACAGGCGATCGCGTTCCACGCACTATTCTTAAATGCCGAATTCCGCTTTGTCAATTTATAATGGCGGAAAACTAAATATTTATTAATGGAGAACCCGATGGATCCCAGAGAAAAAATGATCTTTGCCCTTGATGTCGATCATTTCGAGGAAGCACAGCAGCTTGTTTTGGAATTCAAGGACCATGTGGGAATGTTCAAAGTTGGAAAACAGCTTTTCACCCAGTGCGGGCCTAAGATAGTCGATTATATCAAACTGAAGAACTCGAAGGTTTTTCTCGATCTGAAATATCACGACATCCCCAATACCGTGGCAAAAGCATCCGTCGAAGCCGCAAAACTGGGCGTCGATATATTGAATGTTCATGCTTCCGGCGGATTCTCCATGATGGCCGAAGCGAAACGGGCGCTCGTCGAAGCCGGCAAGAACCCGAATATCCAGCGTCCGAAGATTATAGGCGTCACTGTCCTGACGAGCCTTGACGACAATGAATTGAAAAGGATCGGTTTCGATATTCCCGTGATCGAACTTACGCGAAAACTGGCACTGCTCTGCCAAAGAAGCCGGTCTTGACGGCGTTGTCGCGGGAGGAAGTGAGATCGAAATGATCCGCGAGATATGCGGACAGGACTTTCTCATCATCACGCCGGGCGTCCGGCTGGAGGAAAAAAAGGACGATCAGAAACGGACGATCACGCCGTATGAAGCGATAAAAAAAGGCGCATCGTATATTGTTATTGGAAGGGCGGTGCGAAATGCGGACGACCCCAAGGCACTCCTTAAGAAAATAACCGGTGATATACGAAATGCCCTTACTCTTTAATCGAAACGCCATCAGTGACGTCCTTGCAACCCATCCGGAAAAAGCCCGCAGGCTCCTTATCAGACAGGGACACGAAAAGATCTGCGAGGACCTGATCGAAAAAGCCCGGAAACAGGGGATACAATACCGCATACTGCCCGCGGACGCCTTTACGAAAAAATGCGGCACCTCACAGTCCCACGTTTGCCTCGAACGGGATGATTTCCATTTACACGGACCAGGACGATTTCCTGAAAAAGCTCGGTTCGATCGAACGCGCCGTTCCTAAGCGCTTTTGACGGGGTGCAGGACCCGCAAAATCTCGGAAATATCGTGCGGACCTCGGTATGCCTGGGTGTTGACGCTATTATTATCCCCAAAGACCGTTCCTGCATGATAAACGAAACGGTTGCCAATGTTTCCCGCGGCGCTGTGGAATTTATCGAGGTCGTGCGGGTCACCAACCTGGCCCGATACCTGGATTCTTTGAAAAAACTCGGGATATTCTGTTACGGCCTTGACGAGCATGCACGCACGGTATTGTGGGAGATCGATCTCAAAGGGCCGGTCTGCCTGGTCATGGGCGGCGAGGAAGGCCTGCGCCGGCTCACGAAGGAAACGTGCGATGATGTTGTCAGGATACCGACAAACCCCTCGTTTTCTTCTCTCAATGTCGCCACGGCGTATGCCCTTGCATCCTACGAAGTAATGAGGTGCAGACATTGAGGGCCTATTCCCATTCTTTCCCGGGTTCTTATATTATCCCCATGCATTATTCGAAGCTTTTCAAAGATGAAAAGATAAAGCGGTTTATTTCGGCGAGCTGGTCGGTCAGCGCCCCGATGACCCTGATAATGATCTTTGAATTCTTTATCGGGATAACCGACATTTACATCGCGGGAAAGATCAGTAAGGAGATCCAGGCCACATATGGCTTCGTTATTCAGCTCTATTTTATCTTCATCATAATTGCAAATGCATTGACCACCGGTACAGTTTCCGTAATTTCGAGGCTTTTCAGTTCAGGAGATAAAGACGAGCTCGGCAAAGCGATCTTTTCCATATTGATCATCGCAGCATGCGCCGGGTTCGTGTTCGGTATATCGGGTATTATATTTACACCTCACGTGATGCGGATGGTAAAGATCCCTGAAGAACTTAAACCCATCGGTATCCCGCTTGCCCAGATATACGCAGCCGGGCTTATCTTTCACTACCTGTTGATCAATACGAACGGGATCCTGCGTTCATGTAAGAGAATACGGATATCGCTCGGAACGATGGCCATTGTTTGCATAGCGAATATAGCCCTCAATTTTACCATTGTTTTCCATACATCGCTGGGATACAGGGGAATCGCCCTGTCAACCGCGATCAGTTCCGTCGTCGGTTGTCTTATTAACCTGTATCACCTGCGCTCTTTTATAACGGCATTTCACGCAAGATTTTCCAGTAGTCATGTGATCGATATTTTCCGGATCAGCTGGCCGTTCGGGTTAAGCCAGGCCCTCTGGCAGATGCATTCCATGGCGCTGTACCTCATTCTCAGTTCTTTGCCGAGAAAGAGCGTTGAGATCCTTGCGGCCTTTTCAGCCGGACTCAGGATAGAATCGGCCGCTTTCCTGCCGGCCATCGCATTTCATATGGCCAACGCGGTCATAGTCGGCAACCTGATAGGAGAAAAGAAAGGGCACGATGCCTTTCGTGCCGGTATTGTCACTGCCTTGATGGGCCTCGGCATTGTCGTTATCATTGCGATTATTGTCGTGATCGTGGCGCCGTCTATCGCCGGCATGCTGTCGCAAAACCCCGTCGTTATACGGGAAGCCGTGACATATCTCTATATTAATATGCTCGGCGAGCCCTTTATGGCCATCTGGGTAATTCTTGCGGGGGCATTAAGCGGGGCCGGGGATACGCGGAGCATCATGATCATAATCGTTGTGTCCACATGGCTTATCCGGATTCCCCTTTGCTACCTGTTCGTCGTTGTCCTTAAATTCGATGCATACGCAGTATGGTGGGCAATGGACCTTTCGCAATTCATGGCTGCCATTTTGATGTTGAGGAGATATGCGAGTAGGAACTGGCTGGGTATAGCCGGTTCCCAGGTCAGAAATTAGTCTTGAACCTGAAACGCCAGCCGTCATCGCGCGAGTCGAGGCCCTTGTCATTCTTTCGCTCAACAATGACCCCTCTGCCGAGCAACACCTCGCTTGACTCGGATACCTTGACACCGACACCGACATCGGCCTTATGTTCCTTTATTGGCTCGGGGGCAACACCCTTCCTATTCTCCAGGTTCTCTACCCTTTCAACGGCAATACGGGGGCCCTGGATCGCCTGTTTTGGGCGGCTTCGGCCGGCTTTTCTTTTTCATCGATGACTTCCAGTATATACACCGTGCCATGTTCTTTTGACGTCACGGGTTTAAGCCGGACCTGGCTCGCCTTGTCAGGCTTCGACTCACGGGTCACGACGCGATAGCCGGTCCCGTCATATTCAAGAAAACCGTGGGGATTTTTCACAACTGTCTTCGATGGATCGGAAGATCTGGCATCGGGCACGCTTTCCACCTTTATATCTTTTTTTACATTCGGGTCGGCCGCCGCTGAGATCGACACCATCCGGAAAATAACAATGACAACCAGGATCAATGCGGTGCATAACAGCAGGTTTTTCCCAATCATCATGCTATGATTATAATGACAAGTTGAAAAAAATAGCCAACTTTTTGTATGCTTAACCTTCCATGAAAGACATGCTCTTTTACAGCACGAACAATCCCGGCGAACGCGTTGATTTTCAAACGGCGCTTCTTGCAGGAATGGCATCACGATATGGCCTCTACATGATCGCCCGCAAGGACATCCCGTCATTTCCGCGGGAGACGATCGATTTGCTCAAGGGCAAGACATATGCACAGATCGCCTATGAGGTCCTTGAACCATTCCTGGGAAGGGAAATACCGCCCGGATACCCTGAAAAACCTCCTGGAAGATGCCTATGATGCCGAAAAGATCCCGACAGTCGTGCAGCATGTAACGGGAAAGACATATATCATGTGGCTTACCCGGGGGCCGACATATTCTTTCAAAGATTATGCAGCACGGTTCTTCGGCAGAATGCTCAATTTTTCCTGGGCGAGCGGGGATTGCGCAGGGTGGTTATCGTCGCGACGAGCGGCGATACCGGGGGAGCCGTCGCAGATGCCCTTCTCGGGCTCGGCAATATTGATAATATCGTCTTTTACCCGAAAGGCTCTATCAGCGAAGGGCAAAGACGGCAGATGACGACGCTCGGAAACAATGTCCACGCCTTTGAGGTAAACGGGGATTTTGATGTCTGCCAGGCCCTTGCGAAAAATATCCTTGGCGACAGGAATTTTGCGGTTGAGCTCTTTGATGATCCTGAACGGTTCACGTCAGCCAATTCGATAAGCGTCGGGAGACTGCTTCCCCAGGCAGTCTATCCGTTCTATGCCTATTCGCAGATCGATACCGAAGGGCAGCCATTTATAGCCAGCATACCATCAGGCAATTTCGGGAACATGATGGGCACCGTCATTGCGCGCCAGATGGGTCTGCCTGTCGAAAAGATCATATGCGGGGTCAATGAGAACAGGGAATTCCCTGATTTTCTTTCGTGCGGCACATATACGGTCCGGCCATCGGTCAAATCTCCCTCATCCGCCATGATCGTTTCACATCCGAGCAATCTTGCGCGCCTCATTGATTTTTATGGCGGCCACATGTTTGATGAAAGGGATGATGCGACCGGCAATGTCATGAAACCGGGCGTTATCGACCGTATGCCCGACCTCGAAGCCATGCGGCGGGATATCTGCTCTTTCGGGATCTCCAACGCCGCGCATTTTGAGACGATGAAGGCTGTTTATGACCGATACGGCATCATTCTCGATCCCCACGGGGCAGTTGGCTGGGCAACGCTGGAACAATACCTTGAAGGAAAACATGACAGGCCGGCTGTAATTTACGAAACCGCGGATCCGGGGAAATTCCCGGATGACGTCAGGGCGGCCATCAATATCACGCCTGAATTACCGCCCGGCATGAAAAAACAGGCCGGTCTTCCAGAGCGCATATACAGCATAGAGGCCCCGCCCGAGCATACGAGCGGAGGCCTCGCCCTGTCAACCAGTCAGATAAACGAGGCGAAAACAAAGATCAGGCAGATATATGCCCGGTAAGGCCCGCACATCTAGGATGTCAATTGAAAACTGCATCCATCTAACCTGTCAAACATGAGAATCACACGACTGCTTCCGGTTTTCATGGCATCATAATGCTTTGCATTGTCCCGGCAGGTTGTTTCTTTCCCGGTGCAATCGAGGACATAGATGTGAAACAGTTTGAATCGATCATCAAAAAGGAAAAAAAGCTCGTTATTATCGATAACCGGACGGAGTTGGAATATTCGTCCGGTCATATACCGGGCGCGTCGAACATCCCTCAGCAAAATTTCCCGATGATCGCCTCTTTCTTGCCCGCCGATAAAGACACCCCTTTGGTATTTTATTGCGGCGGATACAGTTGAGCGCCCAGCCTCAAGGCCGCGGTCGCGGCAAAACAGGCAGGCTACACAAATGTGAGGACATTTCTCGCAGGCTACCCCGCCTGGATAAAAAAAGGCAATCCCATCGAACGGTAAACGCACCTGAAGACCCTTCTTCGCTCCGATCTTTAAGGAATAAAATAACGTAGACTCGGAACGCCATGAACGTAGAAGACCCAATTTTCCTCCGATTGACATGGAAGTCTTCCTGTCTTACAATAAATGAAAACCATTTTCATTTGGAGACATGGAAAAATACGCCCGCATTCTTAAAGCACTTGACCTCAAGGCAACCCCGAAAAGGCTTGCCATCCTTGATATCCTTTCCCGTGAAAAGATCTATTTGAGCCCCGAAGAGGTATGGACGAGACTCAAAGAACGTTTTTCGGCTGTCGGGCTTCCCACTGTTTACCGGAACCTGGAAGAATTGGCTGATGGCGGGATCATATTCAAGGTGATCCATCCCGACCGGAAGCTCTATTATTTTTTCTGCAGCAACACGGACCATCATCATCACTTTGTCTGCACCGGATGCAAGAGGGTGGATGATCTCAATTATTGCGCCTTTGATGAGATTGAAAAAGAAGTTTCGGAAAACCTCAACGGGACCATATCGTCCCATATCATGCAGGTATTCGGAATGTGCAGGCAATGCTCGTCCGCAAACAAGGCGGACCGATGAGATACCGTGCGCTATTCGTGTGCGATCGTCCTTATCCTGTCAGTCCTGCTCTTTTTTCATGCGGTACAAAAAGCCGGCCCGAAAGTACAAAGAAGATCACCGTAGTGACGACTCTCTTCCCGCTCTATGATTTTACCCGGTCGATAGCTGATAATAAGGCAGATATTCTTCTGATGCTTCCCCCCGGGGTCGAGGCCCATGCGTTTGAGCCAAAACCGGCGGATATCATCAAAGTCGACAAGGCCGACCTGTTCATCTATACCGGGAAATACATGGAGCCATGGGCAGCAGGATATCTTACGATCGACTTCCAACAAGAAGCTTATAGTCGTAGATGCCAGTCGCGGCATCAGGCTTGCCCGGCTTGGCGCCGACCACCACTGATACCGAGGCCGACGACGGGCACGACCATGGAGTCATACGATCCTCACATCTGGCTGGATTTCGACAACGCCATGAAAATGGTGGACACGATCACTGAAGGATTATGCAAGGCCGATCCAGCAAACTGCGATATTTTATCGGAAAAATGCCGATACATACAAGGAAAAACTTGCCGCCCTGGACAAGGAATTCCGGGAATCCCTTTCGGGCTGCAGGAAAAAAACATTGATCCACGGCGGCCATTTCGCCTTCGGCTACCTTGCGCGCAGATACGGTCTCGAATATATCAGTGCGTATGAAGGGTCTCCCAATGCTGAACCAACGGCAAGAAAGATGATTGCGCTCCAGAGAAAGATGAAGGAAAAAGATATCAATTTTATATTCTTCGAGGAGCTTTTGAATCCCAGGGTATCAGAGATCATAGCAAATGAGACCGGCGCAAAGCTCCTTAAGCTCAATGGGGCCCACAATATCACAAAAGACGAATTCCAAAAAGGGGTCACTTTCCTGTCCTTGATGGAAGATAATCTCGTAAGCTTAAAGACGGGCCTTGAATGCAAATGATGGATATTGTCGCAACAGACCGGCTTTGTTTCCGGTTTAATGGGATCGAGATCCTCAAGGATATCACTTTTACCTTGAAGCAGGGTGAATTTCTGGGCATAGTGGGCCCGAATGGCTCGGGCAAAACAACTCTGATCAAACTTCTTCTCGGCCTTTTGACCCCTACCCGGGGGCGCATTGCACTATTCGGCCGGAATATCGGTGATTTCCATGAATGGTCGAAGATAGGTTACCTGCCTCAAAAAATAACGGGCTTCAACCCCCATTTCCCTGCAACGGTCGAGGAAATTGTAGCCCTGGGTCTCCTCGCAGGAAAATCTTTTCCGCGAAGAAAGGCGAGAAGCGACCGGGAGTCGGTCGATGAGGCCATGGACCTCATGGACATAACCTCTATAAGAAACAAGCTTATCGGAGAACTTTCGGGAGGCCAGCAGCAGCGGGTTCTTATCGCGAAAGCCCTGGTTTCCTCCCCGGAACTGCTTATCCTTGATGAACCCACAACGGCCCTTGACCCTGAAAGCCGGGAACGGTTCTTTGCCACACTGAAAGATATCAACAGGCAAAGGAACGCGACAGTCATTATGATAACCCATGACGTGGGAACCATAGGCCAGCATGCATCATTGATGCTGTATCTCGATAAAACCGTCGTTTTTTATGGAGGGTTCGATGATTTCTGCATGTCGAAAGAAATGACCGATTATTTTGGCGAACATTCCCAGCACCTTATCTGCCACAGGCATGAACATGTTTTAACAGGTATTAAGGGGTTGTATGATCCTCCCTGACATGGCGAAAAAAATATGCATTTTTTACGATATAGACTTTAATCGTGAACACAATGAAAATTTAGATAACATTGACTAACGCAGAGCTGGATTAAGGAAATATGGATTTCCTTGAATTCTTTCACCATGGTTTTATTCAGAGGGCCATCCTGGCCGGATGCTTCATCGCGGCCTTATGTTCAACCCTCGGGACTTTTCTGGTTCTTCGCCGGCTGTCTCTCATCGGAGACGGCCTTGCCCACGTAACATTCGGAGGGGTTGCGGCGGGGCTCCTTTTGCAGACATATCCATTCTATGTTGCGGTCCCGATCGTAATGGCAAGCGCGCTGGGCATCCTGAAACTCATCGATAAGGCCCGCCTTTACGGAGATGCGGCGATCGGGATCGTCTCATCGCTCGGAATAGCGGGCGGCGTGCTTGATAGCAAGCATTGCCGGGGGTTTCAACGTCGACCTGTTCAGCTATCTGTTTGGCAATATCCTTGCGATAAGCTCGGCCGAAGTATGGACCTCGGTCGTGTTGTGCCTTTGCCTTATCGCCGCGATCACTCTTTCTTATCACGAACTGGTAGCCATCACTTTTGACGAAGAATCCGCGCGGGCCTCGGGTATCAACACGGGGCGGATCAACAGGGTCCTTGTCCTTCTCACCGCGCTCACCGTCGTCCTGGCAATGAAGGTTGTCGGTATCATGCTGGTATCTTCCCTTCTTATAATCCCATCCGTTACGGCGCTGCAGTTTGCCCGGGGCTTTAAGGCCACGATCGTCATTTCGTGCCTTATGGGAATTATTTCGGTCATATCAGGCATTATTTTATCTTTTATTCTTGATTTTCCCTCGGGGGCTACTATAGTCCTCGTTAATTTCCTGTTTTTTATCATATCATTTTCGGCAGTGCGTATATTCCGCAAGGCTCCGGTCACGGGAGTAACCGGCCGGATGAGCCCGTAAATTGCCCAAATAACACCTGATTTTCGCTCGAAAATATTGAAAAAAAAGATGCTTTCCGCCGTTGACAACGTAAAACTGCATCATTATATTACGCTAGACGCGAAAAAATCAGGAGGAAATCAAAATGGCAAGAAAAGTGATTGGAATAGACCTGGGCACTACGAATTCAGTTGTAGCGGTCATGGAAGGCGGCGAGCCCAAGGTCATTATAAATGAGGAAGGCAGCCGGCTCACACCCAGCGTTGTGGCGTTCACAAAAGAAGGTGAAGTGCTCGTTGGCCAGACTGCAAAAAGGCAGGCTATAACCAACCCTGAAAATACAATATTCTCGATCAAACGATTCGTTGGAAGGCGTTTCAATGAAGTGCAGGAAGAGATTAAGACAGTGCCATACAAAGTGGTCGGAGACCAGGACGGCCGTGTGCGCGTAGATGTCCGGGGTAAACAGTACACACCTCAGGAAATTTCCGCATTCGTTCTTCAAAAATTAAGAAAATCCGCCGAAGCATACCTCGGCCAGCAGATCGATGACGCCGTTATTACAGTCCCTGCATATTTCAATGATTCACAGAGACAGGCAACGAAAGATGCCGGCAGGATCGCGGGCCTTAACGTGCTTCAGGATCATCAACGAGCCGACCGCATCGGCCCTGGCGTATGGGCTTGACAAGAAAAAAGATGAAACCATAGCCGTCTATGACTTTGGCGGCGGGACATTCGATATTTCGATACTGGAAGTCGGAGATAACGTCGTCGAAGTCAAATCGACAAACGGCGATACCCACCTTGGCGGTGATGATATAGATCAGAGAGTAATAGACTGGATAGTCTCCGAATTCAAAAAAGACCAGGGAATTGACCTTTCGAAGGACAGGATGGCACTCCAAAGGCTCAAAGAAGCAGGCGAACGCGCAAAGGTAGAACTCTCGACAACCATCGAGACCGAAATCAACCTGCCCTTTATAACTGCGGATGCATCGGGCCCCAAGCATCTCAACATGAAACTGAGAAGGGCCGAGCTTGAAAAACTGGCTGACGATCTTTTCCAGAGAAGCATCGAGCCATGCAGGCGCGCCCTCAATGATGCCAAGATCCCGACAAACAAGATCGACGAAGTAGTGCTGGTCGGCGGTTCGACAAGGATCCCGAAGGTCCAGGATATCGTGAAGGAATTTTTCGGCAAGGAACCGCATCGCGGCGTGAACCCGGACGAGGTCGTGGCACTCGGCGCAGCAGTTCAGGCAGGCGTTCTTGCCGGTGAGGTAAAAGACGTGCTTCTGCTTGACGTCACTCCTTTATCGCTCGGCATCGAGACTCTGGGCGGAGTGCTGACGCGCATCATTGAACGGAACACGACGATCCCGACAAAGAAAAGCCAGGTTTTCACAACGGCTGAAGACAGCCAGACAAGCGTTGAGATCCACGTACTTCAGGGCGAGCGCGAAATGGCGCGGGATAACCGGACCTTAGGAAGGTTTCATCTCATCGGCCTGCCGCCGGCGCCGCGCGGCATACCGCAGATCGAAGTCACCTTCGATATCGACGCAAACGGGATACTTCATGTATTCGCAAAAGACTACGGCCACCGGCAAAGAGCAGAGCATCCGCATAACGGCTTCGACGGGCTTGAGTGAAGACGATATCCAGAAAATGGTGCGCGATTCCGAGTCTAATGCCGAGGAAGACCGGAAGAGAAAACAGGAAGTCGAGCAGCGCAACCAGCTTGACAACATTATCTATACAACCGAGAAGACGCTCAACGAGAATAAAGACAAACTGTCTGCTGAAGATATACGGTCTGTCGAAGACCTTCTGAACCCGGCAAAAGAAGCGCTGAAAAGCGGCGATTCCGAACGGATCAAAACGGCTGCCGATGATCTGACCAAAGCCTCGCATCACCTTGCGGAAACACTCTACAAGAAGACATCTCAGGCTTCACAGGGAGCTCCGGGACCGGATGGAGGACAGCAGCAGCAGCAGCAGGCCCAGCAGGGCGGCAAACGCGATGATGACGTTGTTGACGCAGAATTCGAGGATGTGAAGCGATAGATTAGGGGGAATTTAATGGTAATCGGCTTAAAGAACGACAAAAGCATAAAAGACAGGATGTTCATACCCGCGGAATTACCTGTACTTCCGCTGCGAGGAACCGTGGCTTATCCTGATCTTGTCATGCCCCTTATTGTAGGGCGTGAAAAATCCATACGTCTTGTCGATGAAGCAATGAGCAAGGACAAGATGATAGCTATTATTACGCAAAAAAATCCTGATATAGAGGAACCTGATGCGGAAGATCTCTATACCGTCGGGACCGTTGCGACCATCATGAAGATGGTCAAGATGGTTGACGGCAGCCAGAGGGTTGTGATCCAGGGCCTGTGCAGATGCAAGGTCATTGAATTCACCGAATCCGAGCCAAACATAAAGGCAAGCATCTTGCCGGTATTTGAGGATTATCAAAAAGATATCGAAATTGATGCAATGTATATCAATCTCAAGAATTTGTATCGCAAAGCTATCGAAATGGCGCCGTACCTATCATCGGAGCTTGCCCAGATAGCATCCAAGGTCGAAAACCCGGGGAACCTGGCTGACCTTATCGCCTCGACGATCAATATATCGGTCATCGAGAAGCAGGAGATACTCGAAAAGATCGACCTGAAGGAAAGGCTGAAGAAGGCAACCATCTATCTCAACAGGGAAGTGGAGACGCTGGAGCTTAGCAGCAAGATCCAGAGCCACGTCAAAGAAGGCATCGATAAGACCCAGCGTGAATACTACCTGCGGGAACAGCTCAAGGCGATCCAGAAAGAGCTTGGCGAAAGCGATGACAAGATAAATGAAATAGATGAACTGAAGAAGAAAATAAAAGAAGCAAAGATGCCCGATGATGTCCGCAAGGTAGCGGACAAGGAACTCGACGGCTCTCCAAGATGAGCAGCATGTCCGCAGAATACACGGTCTCCCGGACCTACCTCGACTGGCTGACCGAGCTTCCCTGGTCAAAGGCAACGGAAGACAACCTGGACATTGACGGGGCATCGAAGATCCTTGACGAAGACCACTACGATCTCGAAAAGGTAAAGAAAAGGATACTCGAATATCTTGCCGTGCGGAAGCTGAAGGCTGATATGAAAGGCCCGATCCTTTGCTTCGTCGGGCCTCCGGGTGTCGGAAAGACATCCCTCGGAAAGTCGATCGCCCGCGCGCTCGGCAGGAAATTTATGAGGATGTCCCTTGGCGGCATACGGGATGAAGCCGAGATACGCGGCCACAGGCGGACATACGTCGGCGCCCTTCCCGGCCGGATCGTCCAGGGGATCAAAAAAGCAGGGTCCAATAACCCGATATTCATGCTGGATGAAGTCGACAAGATAGGCATGGATTTCAGGGGAGACCCGTCAAGCGCCCTGCTTGAGGTGCTTGACCCTGAACAGAACTTCTCTTTCAGCGATCATTACCTCGAGGTCCCGTTCGACCTGTCGAAGGTCATGTTCATAGCGACGGCCAATATGCTCGATCCCGTTCCGCCGGCGCTGAAAGACAGGATGGAAGTCCTCGAACTTCCCGGCTATACCGAGGAAGAAAAACTGATGATAGCGCGGCAGTTCCTTATCCCGAAAGAACGCTCGGAGCATGGCCTGTCGGAAGAGCACATTGAGTTCGAGGACGAGGCGCTGAAAGTTGTCATCCGGTCCCATACCCGGGAATCGGGCGTCAGGAACCTTGAAAGGGAGATCGCCGCAATATGCAGGGCTGTCGCCAAGGACGTCGCGCAGGGAAAGACGGAGAAACAGATCAATAACCGCCGACAGCATCCATACGTTCCTCGGTCCGATAAAATTCTTCTCCGAGGTAGCCGAGCGGACGAAATACTCGGGCGTTGCCACCGGCCTTGCATGGACGCCAACGGGCGGGGATATACTCTTTATCGAGTCGACGAAAATGCGCGGGAAAGGCGGCTTATCGCTTACCGGACAGCTGGGCGATGTCATGAAGGAATCGGCCCAGGCGGCGCTAAGCTACATCAGGAGCAAATACGGCGACTACAAGATCCCGGAAGACTTCTTCGAGAAGAATGACCTGCACGTCCACGTTCCCCAGGGGGCAATACCAAAGGATGGGCCTTCGGCCGGAATAACGATGCTTGTTTCTCTTGTTTCACTGCTCACCGATAAGCCCGTCCGCAATGATGTGGCCATGACCGGTGAGATAACACTGCGCGGCCTTGTTCTGCCGGTTGGAGGCATCAAGCAGAAGGTCCTTGCCGCACGCCGGGCCGGAATTAAGAACATTGTCCTTCCGAAGCTCAACGAAAAAGACCTGGAAGAGGTCCCGGAGAGCATAAAGAATGGCATGGATTTCAAATTCATCGAGCGGATGGATGAGGCAATAGAGATCTGTATAGCACAATGAAAGGTAATAGGTAATAGGTGACTGGGTAATAGGAAAGGGGCAGGTTTAAGACCTGCCCTTTTTTTAATATCTATTTTATTTAATTAGTTCAGTTCTTCCCATCACCTATAACCCATTACCCATTACCTGTTTTCTTTTTCCACCGCCTTAAGTTCTGTAGCCCTGTCACGGGCCAGGTCGACCTTGTCAAAATCGTTGTCATTGGGCAATATCAGGAACAATTCCCGCGTATCATCGAATTCCGCAGTTACATCTGCCACGACAAAATCAAGGACATGGCCGCCTGCTTTTCCATCAGATGTAATGAAATGGAGATGATACCCCGGTACATTTATCCCTTTGACGAACGGGGGACACCAAAATCCGACCATGGTGCCTGTAATATTCTTCAATTCAAAAACGGGCTGGGTTTTGACTATTTCAGCAAGCGGCGGTACGGTTTTTTCTGGGATGGTACACTTCGTGTCTTGACCGACCTGAAAGACCCTTTCATTTTTACCGCATAAAATATATTCCGGGAAGGAAACCATTTCTCCGTGCTTTCAGTAAATTCCTGAAATTGTGACCCGTCCTTGAGGCTAAGATTCCTGTCGGCGGTGAAAAATGTCACGACCGCAAAAGGGGTTCTTGACGCTTAGGTCCGGTTTGACCGCCTTCCCGTCAGAGGTCACCTGGTAAAACACACCATCAAGCAGGACCAGTTCCCCATCGAGGGCATGCAGGGTCCCGATGCCAAAATCGCCATTTTTCCGCAATTCGCCGAGCGTGGTATTTCCGTCGTAAACTCCTGCCATGAGCGCGTCTATCGTCGAAACCTGGGTGACTACCTCGTCTGAAGCAAAACAAACGGCAGATGACATCAGGAGAAGGCAGGATAGCGGCCAGCAGCTTTATTTTCGGAAGCGTCATCTTTTTAACTCCTCAATCACGGCGCCAGTAATACCTGTTCGCCGAATTCTTTTTTAAGCTCAGCTGCAAGCCCGTCAGCTTCAGCTTGCGATTCGAATTCAACCATCAGTTCCCCTGCCTGCCCTACAATGATGCGGCCGAATGGTTTGATCACCCGGGCCACGTCTTCCGGCTCGACAGTCCACCAGCCGCGGGTGCGCCTGAGCAGTTCCTCTCCTTTGAGCTTCTGAGGGGTTACGAGGTCTATGGAACGAAACCAGGCATTCCACCCGATCCGGGCCGGCTCTTTCATAACCGGAGTGACGGGATCGTG
This sequence comes from uncultured delta proteobacterium, assembly GCA_963823725.1. Classification (GTDB taxonomy): domain Bacteria; phylum Desulfobacterota; class Syntrophorhabdia; order Syntrophorhabdales; family Syntrophorhabdaceae; genus Delta-02. The sequence goes on along the minus strand of CAWGMJ010000008.1, from coordinate 87,248 downwards.
ATAGATCCTGCATCGGCCGAAAAGACGAAGGCGGATCATTTGAGCACCTCGTCGACCAGCTTCTTGAGATCGCGATTTTGAGGAAGGGCTTTATCGGGAATCTCGAAACCGTTGAGGGACAAGGCCCGTGATAGGCACATCAGGTAGATATCCGCGGCAACATCGTCGGCTGACGCATTTGTGCGCTGCAAGACCTCCATCCATGATCTTTCGAACAATTTTAAGGCATCTTAACGAGCCTGCCGCAGCCTTTCGTCGATCGGCGAGATATTTGCCGACTCGAGAAATATCTTCTGGGCTGCCTCTATCAAGGCAAAAATACGGCGCATATACCTGACCTGCGGATCATGGCCAAATGCATCGATGTCTGTCATATTGATCCTGCCGTAAAGAATATTTTGGGTTGATGGATTATACAATAATAAAATGCCCGGATACTGTCAACCGGAAAGGGCGTGTGCAGCGCCAGGATGAGAAATAAAGCGAGTTTTTTTCTCTTTACAACAACAACCATGTGTCCCATACTTTATGTTATGAAAAAATTCATACTTCCTATCATTTTATGTGTGGCGATGTTTTGTTCTTTTGGGCAACCGGCTTCAGCTTCAGACATAAACAAGAAATCTACGGATATGTTCCTGCTTTCCTTCGGAAAAGGAAAGATCGAAACACGGCTTTATTCGGATTATTTCTGCAGTGCCTGCAAGGCCCTTGAACCGAATATTGAATACCTTATCGCAGACCTCGTTAAGCGAAATGTTATTACCGTCACATTTATCGATACCCCGCTGCATAAGCAATCGGCCCTGTATGCCCGTTATTTCCTGTATATCCTGAATTCCAAAAAAGAAATAGGCCATGCCCTGAAGGCGCGCTCAGTACTTTTTGAAGCGGCGAAACAGAACATTACCGATAAAGACAAGCTTGAAGCATTCCTTAATTTCGAAAGGCATTAAATTTAAGCCCTTCGAACCACAGCCGGTATTCAACACCCTCCAGCAATATCTCCAAAGCGATCAGATACGCGCCACTCCGACCTGTGTTGTAATAGACGGCGACAAAAAAGAATTCTATCAAGGCGGGGCCAACATTACCAAGATGCTGGAAAATCTTAAAGCCGGGCAGAAGGAGTAATTTTGGAGAATTCGGACACCATTAAAAGAGATCTCCTTGCAAATTCGCGTGTAATAGCAATAGTCGGCCTATCGCCCGATCAGCAAAAGGCCAGCAATGTCGTGGCAAATTATCTGATAGCCAATAATTTTCGCATTATCCCTGTCAATCCCGGCTATCCGGAGATACTCGGGCATAAATCTTACCCTTCGCTGGCTGAAATTCCGGAAAAGGTGGATATCGTCGATATATTCATGCGGTCTGAAAAAGTACTGCCTATCGTACAAGAGGCAATTAGACTTCATCCCAAGGCCATCTGGCTCCAGCTTGGGATTATCAATATTGAAGCGCAGGAACTGGCTGAATCGAATAATATCCTGTTTTTTATGAATCAATGCATCAAACAGGAGCATGAACGGCTATTCAGTAAATAAGGTCATCCAGGTTTCAACCGGTCATGTGCATTTTTAGCCCACCTTTCATTCCTGAACTCATTTCGATGAAAACCCCGAGATCGGGATAATATGTACGGTACTAAAAATTAGCGTTGATTGATGGAACCGAATAGTAGATAATCGTAAAATATTTTCGCGGGTTCAATCGTGAGAGGGGATAATCATGGAACATCAGGCTGAGAATTCAATATTAACCATCCCAAACGATCTCGTTTACCTTCCCGCCATCCAGGCTTTTATATCCGAGATTGCGGACAAGGTCGGTTTTGGCAGGCGCGATACGACAATGATGCTGATCGCCGTCGAGGAAGCGGTCGTAAATGTCGTAAAACATGCCTTCGAGCCCGACGAAAAGGCAACATTTCAGGTTATTGTTAAACCGGGCAATTCGGGCATAACGATTATCATAAAAGATAAGGGGCTGCCCTATTCGCCAAGCCTCGTTCCCGAGTATAGCGCGCCTTCGGATATTGACGGTGCCGCCAAAGCGGGACTTGGCTCCTATCTTATAAAAAAAGGCGTCGACGAGATATTTTTCCATAACCTGGGCCGGGAAGGCAAAGAGCTGCATCTTGTCAAGCACCTGCCATACCGCAGTGTTCAGGATATCAATGCGGCGTCGGAGCTCGAGCGTTTCCCCGAGCCTGTCAAAACTGAACCGATCGAAAAAAAACCCTTTTCGGTCCGTCTTATTGAGCCGCCCGAAGTCTACGATGTGTCGAAGCTTTTCTATCGGGCATACGGATATACGTATGGCATCGACACCATATATTACCCGGAAAAACTGGCGGAACGCCACGCCGAAGGCACAATAATATCGGTCGTTACGGTCGGCGAGGATAACCGCATCGTCGGGCATGCCGCCCTTGTGCGTGATGACACGGAAAGCAGGACGGCCGAGGCGGCAATGGCCGTCGTTGAACCTTCCTACAGGGGGCACGGATGCCAGAGCATTATGATCACGCGCCTTGTCGAAGAAGCACGGAAGGCAGGCCTTGCGGGCATATTCAGCAAGGCTGTCACAAACCACGTTTACGCTCAAAAGGCCGGGCAAAAAGCCGGTTTCAAACGCTGTGCGATCGTTGCCGGCCTCATTCCCGCGGACAGGTCATTCAAGGGAATACACAGTAGTTTGAGCCAGCGTGAATCGGTAGCGTACGGATACAGGCCGGTTGATGATCCGGGAAATATCGAATTGTTTGCTCCGCCAAAGCACAGGGAAATGATCGAAAAGACGTATATGTCATTAGGGATCAACCGGACCTTCGGTAACCCCGGGAAAGAGGACCAAACCGGGGAAGAGATCGTCGATGTTAAAGTGACCGTCATTCCCGGCTATAATCGTGCTGTTATTGAAGTTAAGAAATACGGGAAACAAATACGTATCCCAGGTGCAAAATATTCTGAAAACCCTTTGTTATCAGAAGATCGAGCAGATCACGCTTTATCTCAATCTTCAGGATCCTGCCATATATGATCTGAGCGGGATAATTGAAGAAATGGGGTTCTTTTACGCGGGTATCTTGCCGTTTTCGCATGTCGGCGATGCATTACTGCTCCAATACCTCAACAATGTATCTATTGATTACAGCAAGATCAATATCGCGTGCGAGATGGGCCAGGAAATACTTGATTATGTAAGGGCATCCGATCCCAACAATCAATAAAAATACTCGGGATCTTTATCCCCGGACTTTAAAACGGGGGCCCGAGGCCTTTTTACCGCTTTTCCCGAGCAGTGAAAAGATAAAGGCTATAAAACAGCATAATCCGCCTGCCAGATATGCATCATGAAAACCCGGCAATGCAGAAGCCGCGGTCAAATGCCCGATAGAAGCATTCTCACCGGACACCCCTGCGGCAAAGATAGCTTCAATTACCGTCACGCCAATGACCATTCCAAGATTGTTCATCGTATTGAAAAGGCCCGATGAAACCCCGCGTTTATCTGCGGGGGCATATGTCATGACCTGGTTATTGTTGGGTGAAAAGAAAAAGACGAACGAAAGCGCGAGCCAGACAAGATAAATAAAGACGCCGGTATAACCGCTTCGGTAGAGAGAGAAGGAAAAGGTCAGGACACAGGCCGTTGCCGAAAAGGTGGCGATAGAGCATAACAACGCCGGGTTCACCCTGTCAGAAAGCCGGCCCGCTACGGGAGACAGGGCGACATAAATGACCGAGTATGCAATCAGGACCATGCCCGTTTGCTGCGCGTTGAGCCCCTTGACAATATCGAGATAAAAAGGCAGGAGCATACCGTTTCCCGAAATAAGCATGTATGCGAAGAAAGTCGCTATAAGTGCGAAAGTATATTTTGGACGGGAAAAAAGCCGCATATCCAGAAGCGGGTTCGCATGCCGTGTCTCCCACCAGACAAATATAGCGATGAGTGCCAGTGCCGATCCCAGGCATGCGACAATGAGTAAAGACCATCCCCTCCCGTGTACGTGATTAATGCCCCATATCAAAAGGCCAAGCCCCGCGAAGCTTAAAATAGCACCGGTGAGATCAAAGGCCTGGCTTTTTCCTTGCTGCCCTGGTTCCTCCTTGATCGCCCGGGCTTCGGGGATGCAGCGCATCCCAATTATAATGGCGGCTATACCGACGGGCACATTAATAAAAAATGTCCAGTTCCACGACAGGTATCCCGTGACGATCCCGCCGACGGGGGCGCCTGTTGCCACTCCGAGCGCGGATGCTGTGGACGTAATGCCGAATGCCCATCCCGTCCTATCTGCCGGCAAAAAATGTGAGATCAACGCAAAACTGACAGCAAGGAGCATTGAAGCCCCGATCCCCTGGACGAGGCGGGCAACAATCAGCATTGTGAAATTATGAGAAAACCCGCAAAGAAGAGAGCCGATCGTAAAAACACCATATCCTGCTATAAAAACACGTTTAAGCCCGATCCTATCGCCCAGTTTCCCGAAAAGCAGGAGCATAGTGGTTATTATCAAGAGATATGAAGAGATAACCTGCGATGCGTCGCCCGATGAAATACCGAACGAGCGCGTAATGGTCGGCAGCGAAACATTAACCATGTAATTGTTGAGACGGACGAGAAAAGAACTGAATGCCACGCTAATGACGATAAAGAAGTATGCGTATGTGCGGGCCTGTGCGGTCAATGCAATTATTTATAATCTTTAGCGGATCACTGCAAGCTTTTTCTGACGTTGAATTACGTTACGGAAATTACGTGACGGGTCTCATGATGTTCACTTTTTGGGTCATGCTCGTACACATAGGATTTAATATCGGATAAGGTCTCAGATGCCGTCAAAATATCATCGTAATCCACACAAACATTGTGCAGATATTGCAGAGCGAGGGCGTCACCGATCAAAGTATGCGGCATGATCCCTGCTATAAAAAAACCGGACTTTTCAAATTCCTCACAGGCAATGGCAGTGAAAGGAGACGTGAGCGGCAGGCATAGCGTGATATGATGGATATCTTTCGCTTTAAATTCCTGCAATATACTGTCGATCGCGGGAAAAATATCCAGGCCGTAATCATGCACCCTCACATGTGCGATGTCATTGTCGATGACACGCGTCCTGACAAGGGCCTGTTCATCTAAAGGCCGGCAATGTCTCGCGCCGGCATACGATAATTTGCGTTTAAGCCCCGCCCGCCCGACAAGCATGTCGATAAAATCGCGATGATGGTCGGGAGGATATATTTCAATTGCCGGGTCGTCCCGCATAGGCAGAAATCCACAGGCTGTGGATTGACGCCGTCCCGGTGCCGGATACGATCCATCGTACGTTCGACGGTCTGAAATCTTTCCTACCATAAGCCCCACGCGCCTGAAGCCAAATTTCTGGCCCGTCAGCTGGGCATAAACGTGGCTTGTCACGGCATCACTGGAGATACCCCAAAAGTGCCCTTTTCGCGCCTTGTGAATGAGTGCCGCGAGCATTCGTGATTCATATCCCCGGTTCCGGAAATCATAATTGACAACAGACATCCCTGCAGAGGCGATCCTCGCCTGTGCATTTTCCTTAATTAGCGCACAATGCCCGATCACGCGGCCTTCGTGAGTGGCAGCAACCACGGATATGATCTCGCCTTTTGAGATCATCCCGGCAAATTCGCTAGCTTCATATACACAGGGTTGGGAATAAGAAAATCCATAAACACCATGGAAGAGCAGCGGTATCTGGGCCACATCCTTAAATTCAGCCGGATGTATCTCAATTGACGAGAAATATGCAGGCTGCTTCAGCCGGTCAGGGATCGTGCCATCAAATGAAATCGAAAATGTCATGATCGTTCGATCACCCTGTCGCTATTTCCGGTTCATCCCGCCCGTTCAAAAGCGGGAGATACTTGATCAAATGGAGTTCCTTGCCTCCGGGATGCTTCTTCACCATCACCTGATCGAAGCTGTTCCGAATGATCTGGAAACCGAGGCCCGATTCAGGATAACTATCGGTATTCCGTACCGCCATCTCTTCCACGGGAAATGCATCCGGGCAATCGAAGGACCTGCCGTCATCCTGGACAACGATCGAAAATAAGGAATCCGTGATGCGGAAAATAATTTCGTACATCTGTTTTTCTTCAGTACCGAAGGAATGCGTTATAACGTTGAGTATGGCCTCCTCAAGGCCGAGGCATATCTTTGCCCTGTCGACAGCGTCAAGCCGCGCCTTTTTCCCCAGTTCATCGGTAAATGCCTGCAAGGCCATAAGCGAATACAGATTATTCGGCAGCACCAATTTGGAACTATACCCCGTGTTCATTTTTAAGCCCCCTTTTCTCTAGATCTTGATATCTGTAGGAAAGAGATCTGCTTCGGATACCGGCTGGTTAAAAAGTGAGGGAGGGCAATTTTTTCATCGCCGGGATTGGTTTTCAGGCATGTCGGGGGGTAATCAAAAGCGCAGAAAAGCGCCGGTGATTTGCTGCTTTTTTGCTGTAAAGGCATAAGTGCCCATTGATTCGTAAATGCTCTCCGCTCACCCGATGATAAATTCACAATTTTAGGGTATCAGGTGACCGGCCCGCCTGTCTGTCGTCCGATATTGACGGAACCTGTAGTCGGATGATGATTTTCTGGCATGTCAGGGGCAGCAGGGTAAATGGAAATGATGTCTCGTGATCAGTCGGGCATTATCAGGCCATACTTGATCGAAAATTTTATCAGTTCGGAATAATCTTTCAGCATGAGTTTTGTCATTATGCGATGCCGGTAGGTAGCAACAGTGCTTGGCGCGAGAAAAAGGATATCGGCCACATCCCTGTTTGATTTTCCTTCTGCTATCAATTGGGTTATTTCCCTTTCCCGGCGGGTTAATTTTTCGAAATAATCACCTTTTTCTTCCTTGTCGCGATACCTTATATAATCATCTATGACTGTGCCGCTCACCGAATCGCAAATATAACGTTTTCCCGAATAAACTGCATGGATGGCGCGGATCAGTTCCTCACCGGCAAGTTCCTTCAGGAGATAAGCCGATGCACCGGCCTTGAATGCCCTGAATATGTGCTCCTTTGATGAGTTCATTGTCAGGATGATGATCTTTATATCATGTAATTCTTCGCGGATCGCATCAGCCGCATCAATGCCATTCATCTCGGGCATGAAAATATCAAGGACAACGATGTCGGGTTTCTTCTTGATTACTTCGCGAACTGTTTCACGCCCGTTGGAGGATTCTCCGACAACGGTAATATTTTTTTCGTTCTCGAGAAGCAGTTTGATCCCCTGCCGGAACATTGTGTGATCATCAGCCAGGAAAACAGAGATGTTCATAAGGGTACCTCGACCGTAATGTTTGTGCCCTTCCCGGGCTGCGATGAGATCATACACGCACCGCCAATTAAAATTGCCCGCTCACCCATGGACAGCAAGCCCATGCCCCCTTCGTCGGCCTTTTTGTGCGATCTCGATCTCTTATGCCATGTCCCGTTGTCTTTGACAGAGAGAACAAGCAAATTCTTCTTTACATGGAGGTCGATCTCGATCAGGGTTGCCTTTGAATGTTTTGCCGTATTGGTCAAAGCCTCCCGGGCGATAAGAAAGAACGCGCTCTCAATGTGCGCATCAGGGCGCGGGGAAAGGTCTTCTCCGGTAATGACCAGTTTTATCCCGGTCCTTTCCGTGAATTGACTGGAATACCAGCGCAGAGCTGCGAGGAGGCCATAATCGTCGAGGACCGGAAGCCTCAGTTCTGCAAGGATATGCCTTACCTTGCGGGTAGTATCCCTGAGCAAAGAAAGGGAATCATCGACTATTTTTTTCGTTGATTCCATTGATTCTTGTGACATTACAGACCGCATGAGATTGAGATTGAGGCCGATCGTGCTCAAGTTCTGCCCGATCTCATCGTGAATATCACGGGAGATCCTTTTCTTTTGTGCCTCTTCAGCCATTGCGAGGCGCCGGGTAAGAGATTTCAGCTCCTCGTACACCTGGTTCAGTTTTTCGGTTCTCTCCCGGACCCGCAATTCAAGTTCATCCCGGGCCTTTGTCAGTTTATTCTCTAATTTCTTTTCAGTTGTTATATCGTTCCCGACAGAAAGTACCTGATAGATCAGGCCGTTCTTATCCTTAAGCCCCTTATTGGCCCAGGTGATCCAGACACGATCACCTGACTTCAATATATTTTCATTTACGTTCTTAATATATTGATCGGGATCTTTACAAACGTCTTTCATCAACCGTGACAGTTTACGCCCCGAGCTGTCGGTTTCCGGTACGATCGTTCCAATAATGTTCGAACCGATAAGTTCGCTTCTGTCAAAACGAAAGAATTCAGCCCCATATTTGTTGATATATTTTATCGTCCCCGTCACAGACATCAGCAGGATGATGCTGTTCGCCATCTCAGTGAGATCTTCATAGCAGTCTGGAATATTATTCATACCCGGCACATCCCCATCTAAGTAATACATTATGGATAAATTATGTCAAAATAATTCTCGCCGCTCGGGCTTAAGTTCGCATTTTTCAACGATCATCTACAGCATTTGTAATAACTGGACGACAGGCAAGTGGATTAAAGACGCCTGTGGATCATCGAGGAGCATACGATAGTATTATAATTGTTTTTCATGGTTATGCTTTAGCCCTTGAGGTTGTAAACATGATGTGCTAAAAACTGAGGATTAGCATGACATTAAATACAGCGCAATTGCCAGCTGAGGCAGATGAACTCCCGAGGGCCAAAAAAGTCCAACGGATGTTCTATCTCGATAATCTCAGGCTCCTTTTCACCATCCTTGTTATTCTGCATCATATCTGCCTTACATATACGGGAGAGCAAGGATGGTATTATTACGACCGTATAGAGGATCCTTTTACCGATCTCGTCATGATCCTCCTCATGACGGTTAACAGAAACTGGGTATTGCATTGCTTTTTTTTGATATCGGGGTATTTTACCCCTGGATCACTGGATAAGAAAGGGCTCTGGATATACATCAGGGAACGCCTTATCCGAATCGGCATCCCGCTGGCTATTTTTGCGGTATTTATCCGGCCCCCGCTTTTTTATTTTCTCCACAGGGATACTCTATCTCAAAAGTATTCTTTCATCGAGAGCATGTATACACTGAAATTTGTGGCACCAGGCCCAGCATGGTTCCTGGAAGTGCTTCTTGTATTTTCCATAATATACGGTTTGATCTGGATATTGAGAAAACCACGGGAATCGGGACAATATCGTGAAAGGCCATTTCCGCGCAATAGCACGATCTTTCTTTTCATCTTTGCTCTTACCATTTTTACATTCGTTTTTCGCATATTTCTTCCGGCAGAAAAACAGATATTTCATCTCCGATTGGGAAATTATGCGGATTATGTGGCATTTTTCGCGATCGGCATACTGGGGTATCGAAACAAATGGCTCAACAAACTCACCGATCGCACTGGCCTGCAATGGACTATCATTACGGCAGTTGCGATCGCTGTATACGGTGCTTTTACGATCTCTTCATGGATGTCACATGAAAGCCTGTCATATCTGCGCGGAGGCATGTCAGTAAAAACATTCATCACAACATGGATCGGGGCGCATATAGCCGTTGGCACTTCCATCAGTTTTATCTACCTTTTCAGGAAATATGTTAACGTGCAGCCTTCCATAATCAGGATCATGACCGCCGAGGCTTACGCAGTCTTCATTTTTCATGCGCCTATCGTGGTTGCCATAACATATGCCATTCATAGCCTTACGTTATGGCCTTTTCTTAAATTTACCGCGGCCTTTACATTGTCGACAATATTCTGTTTCCTCATTTGCCGGTATGTCGTGAGAAAGATCCCATTTTCGGATAGAATTCTTTAAAATAGATTTTTTGGGTTGGGGCAGGGGTTGTTGTCCCCTCTACCCCTGGCTGGGTACTGCAGTGTCCTTCCAGATGAAGAAGGGTTTTGAAGGCTGGGATTGGCCGTTTATGTGTTCCAAACTATCATGCAGATGAATTCCCCTGAATGAGCGAATTACGTTTACAATTTTTTCCTTCTCCATGTGAAGCATTCTATTGCTGACATTCCCCTCCATCGCGCCAAGCTGAAGAAGAAATTTGGTCTCTCCTTCCCGTGCGCCTATATCTATATCCAGAACAATACTGCCTCTTGCGGCAGGTTCGTATCGATAATATTTTGCCGCTGATTGCGATGTATTTAAAATCGCATACAGAAAGATATAGTCCCCTGATCGGGAAATCTTACGAAAATGATCATAAAGCTCATAACCCGACAACCGTGACGAGAAACCCGATATTATTACGGCTTCTGTTAAATGCTCCATGCAGGAATCTTAACATTCGGGCGCGCGTATGCCTATATTACATTTATTCAGGTAATATATCGGTTGGAATCATCATTTGTTCGAAGACCGGCACCAATGGTTAATCTTCAACCCATACCCCGTTCCAGTCGGGAAGCGCCGTTCGTGTTCTGCCGGGCAATAATCTTTTTCACCCACCAGGAGTCTTTCGCTTTATCGTAAGAGCTTTTTCTTGGTCTGTTCAATTTCGATGTCCGCCTCTTTCGATCGCTCGATCACGGAAAGAACCCCGATCCAGGTTTTTGACTGCGCAGCCAGCGGGCTCTGCGGATATTCCCTGACGATCCTCTGGAATGTCGCTATGGATTTCTTGTAATCTTTCTTCGGATAATTCTGGCTGGCGTAGATGAGGCCCACGTTGAATAAGGCCTGATCTCCAGGCGGTTTGCGGTCGCATTGGGAAATGATGCCCTGGTTGATCTTGAGGCTATTCTCAAAATCGCCGTGCGCATAAAGGTCCGCCGCATTCTGAAGATCCGCCGAGAATCTGTCATAAGGTATGTCATTAGGTATGTCATTAGGTAAGGACACGCATCCCAGGGTAATGGAAATGATCAGCCCGGCAAATATACAGTAAACGTGCTTCCTTTTCCCGGTTCGCTTTCGACCCAAATTTTACCTCCATGTGCATCAACTATATGTTTCGCCAGCGCGAGACCGAGGCCCGTGCCCTTGATCCCGCCCTGGACTGCGGTTTCCGCCTGCCGGTATTTATCGAAAATTACTGCGCGGTCTTCCTTGGCTATACCCGGTCCGGAATCGGTCACTGAGAACTCAAGGCCTTTCGGTACGGGCTTCAGGGATAGTATGACCTTGCATCCGTTCGGGGAATGTTTTACAGCATTCCCTAAAATATTTCGAACTACCTGAAGGATCCTTTCGTAATCCATAGTGACAGGAGAAATCTTCCCGGAATAATCGAATTCAAAAAAAATGTCTCGTGATGCGGACAAAGGCTCTATTTCTGCGACGGCCTTTTTCAGTAAAGGTTTAATGTCATGAGTTGCTATATCGAAGATCAATTATGCCGGCCTCCATTTTTGACAGATCGAGAAGGGAATTTACCTGTTGGATAAGCCGGTTGCACTCTTCTGACATGATAGCCAGTACCTTCTGCCTTTCATGTTCCGCACGTTCCGAATGCCTCTGCAAGAGGGTTATTCCCGCTTTCATCGAAGCAAGCGGGGTACGCAGTTCGTGGGTCATGAGCGCGAAAAAATCAGATTTTATCTTTTCGGTCTCGCCTAATTGTTTGCTCATCATATTCAGGCGCATTTGCCAATTCTTCAATTTCGGGCGGGGACGAAAGCGTCAGGGGATTTTCGAATTGCCCCCGGGCTATCTCCCTGGTCTTTTTCTTTATTATTGAGAGAGGTTTGGTAATACTGTGTGTAATACCCCCCGCAATGACCACACCAAAAAAAAGTGAAAATAACGCCATAATAAGTGCCGTTCTGAGTGCCCGGGTACCGGATCTGGCCAGGCCCTCAGTTCCTGCTTTCGTATTGGCTGCTATATATAATTCGAGTCGTTTGATCTCTTTGATCAATGTGTCGACAACTATCTCTTTTTCAGCTTTATACCGGCCAGCCTGATAAGATCTTCCCGACCTTATGTATCCCCTTTCTTCTTGTATGAGGGCAACATAGCGGGCATGTGTTTTTCCAATACTATCAAGTATCTCTTTGCCGCCCAAAGCGCCTGCAACACCCGCGGCTTCGCGTAAAGACAGCGCAAATTGCTTCCCGGCTTCTAAAAAGCGGTCATAATAGAGATTATCTTTTGCAATAACGAATTTTTTCTCATATGATACTTCGGAGAGTAATGCGTCGCTTAGCCGGTCCTTGTATTCCAGCAATTTATCGCCCGTCTCGAGCATATGGACGCTGGTCCCGTTGAACTGCTTCAGTTTTAAAATAGAGTAAAAACTCACCGATGTAGTTATTATGAATAGAGCGCTGAAGCCAATGATCAGCCGGGTAAGGACATTTAGTTTTACTATACTGCTCATGTATGCTGCTAGAAAAAACAACGATACCGGACTTATTTTATCTTCGAGATACGATACTCGGTATACTCTTGTTCGGTCTTCCAGGCATCCGACACATTTTTCGGCATATTTCCGTTATAATGCTTGATGAGGTTATTCTTGAGTTCTTCTGCAGTTTTTTGCAGATTGCTTATTTGTTCCTCCGCCCTGGCCTTTTTATTTTGAGTTATCTGCTCTTGAGCTTTCATGTCACGGTTTTTGCTTCCTGATTGAGGATCTCATCCAAATTTATCCCCTTGTTGCTCTTGTCGGGGTTATTGTACCTGTATAAGTCCTGATGAGCAGCAACCAGTTCTGAATTAATACTCCTGAACTTCTTAAGATACTGAGTCGTTGTTTCATCAAATGCGCTGCTTCCTTTTGATGTTTTTGCCGGGAGTTTTTCTTCTTTTACGGGATTTTGGAGCTCGCGTCCGAGGACTTGCCGGCATCGCCGTCCCATGCATGCACATTGCCTGCAGACCCGATCAATAGACCAAAGATGATGAGTAAAAATAAAGTATTTTTCATATCTACTCCCTGATATAAGAACTGCGATGAATTTTTTATAATACCAAATATCATCCAATGAATCATTTGTAAATTTAATATTTATTGCAACGCGCCGGTGTTTTTTGCTTGTTTAGGAAAAGACCATGAATTTTTTTCCCTTTTCTATAATCATTCTCCACTTTCATTATTTTTTTATAATATTCTATATCCCGATGTAATCACATCTAAAATTAATATAACATATTTATTACAAATATAGATGTTTTTCCCGATGTGAAGCGATCTCCCGGGATCGTGGTGACGCTTGTGGTGCTGATCTGTTGCACGCTCGTATATTCGGCAGAGAAGAAACCTAGATGACAGTTGGCGCTTCACCATCACTCCCTATATCTGGCTGCCCAGTCTCAGCGGATCGATGAAACTCAAACCGGCGCCCGGCTCACGGAAGCGGTGACGAGGACATCGGTTCTGGCGGTTTCACGGAAAATCTCTATTTCGTCGGAATGCTCGATATACAGGCAGAGAAAGGAAAATAGACCTTCCTCGCCGACATCATATACGTGGATTTTCGAATCACGATCAAACCGCATTATCCCGGGGTCTTCCCGGGGGGGCGGTGGTCGGCAGACCTGATACGGCTTTAAGCCCTTATCCTCTAGTTCGCCGGCGCTATCTCTTTTTCCAATGAATATTTGAACTCGATCTGTTCGCCGGTATCAGATATCCCGGATTGATGGAAGGCGTATCTCCGACATCATCGACCCCTCCTCGCCCGGGTGCGGTCGCAAACCTTTTCCCAAAAGAAATCTTCATTGACCCGATTATCGGTTTCTAGGCAGTCCAGTTGGCCAAGATTGGTATCTCCCCTACTATTTTGACATCGGCGGCTTCAGCGTCGACTCAGTGTGACTCTCAAGCCTTTGCCGGGATCGGTTATCGTTTCTGCGACTGGTTTTCCACGGTGCTCGGTTATCGATATCTGTACTACGATTTCAGCATAGTAAGCTTGTAAAGATTCTGACCTCTACGGGACACAGTTGCTTTCAGCTTTACGTTCTGAGCTGACTTAAAAAACGCACCATCTTTTTAAAACCCTAAAAGCTACCCAAATAAACCAAAAAAAATGAATGCGACCCGGGTTTTTATTGGCGCGCCCGACAGGATTTGAACCTGTGGCCTTTGGCTCCGGAGGCCAACGCTCTATCCAACTGAGCTACGGGCGCGTGGGAAGGGTTACATTATACCATATAAAGATTGTGAACCAAGACTTTTTGCGAAAAACTATTTAACTCAAGCTTCCTTTTTCAGCTCGACCCGTGATATTCTTCTTATCAACGATCACAATACCATGAAACTGAAAAGACAACATGGCACATATATCATCGGGCTTGGCATAACAATTGGGTTTGTTTTCCTTGCGCTCGCACAGATTTGCGCCTTTTGAACGCCTCGAAATGCTTTTGTATGACCTGCGCTACCAGCTGAGGGGCAAAGCCCAGGCGCCCCCCGAGATAGTGATCGTAGGGATCGATGACAGGAGCCTGCACGCGATTGGAAGGTGGCCGTGGGATCGCGATAAATTAGCCGATCTTATAAACCGTCTCAATGCGATGCGGGCACGGGTCATCATGCTTGATTTTATTTTCAGCGAGTCATCACCCCATGATGCCAGCCTGGCCAATGCCATAAAACAAAAAGGAAATGTTGTTCTTCCTTTTGTTTTTGATTTTGAGGGCCACTCGTCACCGCACGTTGATGATGCCTTCCTCGACAATGCCTTCTTAATTATCAAGAACGAAAACCTGTACGCCATACACGAGCCGATCACTGCGAAGGGTGTTCTTCTGCCTCTCCCTCAATTTGCCCTGCATGCGGCTGGGATGGGCTACATTAATATGCTGCCCGACACCGACGGGAAACTCAGATGGGAACCCCTTGTGATCGAATATGGAGGCCAGATCTACCCGTCGATCGATCTGCAGGTCGCACGATTATACAACAGGCTTTCTCCCGCGGATATGAGCGTTGAGGCGACCGATTCTATCACATTGGGAAAGACGGTCCTTAAAACCGACCCGTTTGGTAAAATGCTCATTCCGTATTACGGTCCGCACAATACATTCCCGGTTATCTCAGCCCTCGACATATTTGTAGGAAAAATCGACCCCGCGTTCATCCGGGATAAGGTTGTCCTCATAGGTCCCACAGCTGTCGGGATACACGATAAGATCGTAAGCCCGTCATCCGCGATCATGTTCGCGGTGGAAAAACATGCAAATATGATCGGGGCGATCCTGCATAAACAAAACATCCGCTTCGTCGGACGGCTGGCGAATATCCTGATCATCTTTCTGGTCGGGGCTGTCTTTACTTTGCTTATCATTAATTTACGAGCGGTCACAGGGGCTGCCATGGCGGCCGCCTTCATAACCGTCCTTTTTGCGACTGGTTACACCCTGTTCTTTACCGGGAGATTGTGGATAGATATCAGTTATGCAGGCAACTCGATCATCGTCATATATTTCGTGTCAACCGCCTACCGGTATTCGACGGAAGAAAGATACGCCAAACAGATACGAAGCATGTTCTCAAGCTACGTTACGGAAAAAATAGTCAATGAACTGATCAAACACCCGGAACTTGCAAAACTTGGCGGGGAACGAAGGGAAGTGACGGTGCTGTTTTCCGATGTCAAAAACTTCACGACATTTTCGGAAAATCATTCCCCGGAGCAGGTTGTGGCCGTCCTTAATGAATATCTGACGGAAATGACGAACATCATTATCCGCTGGGACGGCACAGTAGATAAATTTGTGGGGGATATGATCGTCGCTTTCTGGGGTGCCCCGCATCACCAGCCCAACCACGCGGAGCTGGCAATTAAATGCACCCTCCACATGAAACAGCGCCTCGCTCAATTACGGAAAAACTGGGTCAAAGAAGGTCACATACCGCTCGATGCCGCCTTTGGAATTAACACCGGCGAAGTGATCGTGGGCAATATAGGCGCTGAAGGCAAAAAAATGGATTACACCGTTATCGGAGATAACGTAAACCTCGGTTCACGTGTTGAAGGATTAACCCGCAAATACGGAATTGATCTTATCATCACAGAGACTACGCTCGATAAGGTCAGGAAATCGGTTGAAGAAGGCAAATTAGGGCATGTGATGGTGCGGGGGCTTGATACCGTGACTGTCAAAGGAAGGGCCGAACCCATCCGGATCTACGAGGTATACTCTCTTGATGAAGGCTCCGTCTGCCAGATCATCGAATGCGAAGATAAAGAAACCACGGTATTTAAGGAAAAATAAACCTCACCCTTTTAAAACATCGACAATTACGACGGCGGGATAATAGTACCTGGATATGCTTTTCCTGATGCTGCTCCCGACAAGGTTGAACCTGAATACGTCCCTGTGCTTTTTCCGTCAAACCCGACAGGCAGAGTAAATGTCCCCACACCGACGGGGGCATTACCGTTCGAAATCGTTCCCGTCCATGACCCGCCGCTAAAAGAATTGACGGTCATTTGCGAATTTGATATCGGACCCTGCGATGTCATGTTGAAGGGCTGCCCGATAAAATTGGAAGGATTACCGCCATAGCTTCCCGTGACGTTTGCAGATGTCCATGTATGCGGCTGTGCTGTAGTGCTCGGACCCCAGAATTTAACGTTATTCATCCTCACCGATAATCCAAGGCTCCTATGGACCCCTCGATATACGGAATCATCCCGACAAGAATAGTTTGGGTGACAATTGCTTCCTGTGTCAGCGTACTTGGCACAACACCGGACGCTATGCCGCTGATGGCTCCCGTCCCGGCAACCACTCCGCCGAATGTTCCCGACGCTGTTCCACTGAATGTAAAATTCTGTGTATAACTTGCAACACCCGTCGGTGCAATACCATTTGCTATGTTTGCAGACCATACCCCGCTATTCGATTCGGTATCGATGCCTGATACCTTAACATATGCCGACATACCGCCGCCGGATGCAATAAAACTGAACCCCGCATTACCATTATGAAAATTCCAATAATTTCCCGTTACAGATCCGGCCTGCCAGGTTTGCGGCTGTCCCGTTACGCTCGGACCGTAGAATTTAACATTATTGAAAGACACGGCAACTCCTGTCTCGGAATTACCTATGCCGCCGCTGAGAGAAGGTACCATTCCCACCACAACATTCGGTATCACCAGGTAGGTAACGCTGGCGTAGGTAACGCTGGCGGCGGTAACACCAGAGGATCCGGTAACAGCAGAACTTCCGGTAACAGCAAAGAATCCGGTATCGGTGGAGGCGGTGTGGTGGTGAACGTCTGGTCTATGGGATTTGTGAATCCTGTCGTCTGAATATTAATGCCGGTCGTCAATCCGCTCCCTGTCGTGTTTGTTGTACCGCCCGTGCCGGGAGCAATTCCTGTCCCGCCCACATAGGATACATTCCCGGGGACAGGGCGTGACGGTAAACCGCCCGTACCGACAACGAAGGAGACAAAACCGGCGCTGACATTGACTATCCGATCCCCGGCTGGTTCGGGTTATAGAAGTAACCCCGTCCTGTTGAAAAGAAGAGCCCTGTTACCATCTGGGCAAAGCCTACGGTCATCCCGGAGCCGCGGATACCGGCAATGGCATTCGGGGTATGCACTTCAAATTTATTGCCTTCGGCGAAGGAAGATACCTTCCTGATGAATTCCTGGCCTGATACCGCCTCAACCTTCCCGCGGTCCATTTTCATTATCTGGTTGCTTCGCGTTCCATCATCGGAGTACTGGCTTATCTGGACACGGGTTGCCGGGTGGATCCTGAGGAAATTTTTATTGAAAAAGGTGATCTCTGCCCGTGAGTTTGTCTTGGCCCGGTATATGTCGCCGACGTCTACGTTGTCGCCGAGAGAGACACCGGCAACCGTTCTCTGTCCGGCCTTCAGGACATCCACCTTTCCTTCCAGTCCGGTGATCTTTCCGACGGGGGCGGCATAGGCTGCACTACTTATGACAAATAAAATTGAGCATACCAAAAAAAGGCACTGCAAAATTCTTTTTTTCATGCTGGTCACCTCAAAAAACATCACTTAAAAGTGCTTGTGCCTGTCATTTAGAACCTGTACTCTACGCCCAGCCCATAGATCTCCCGGGTGTAGTCATATAAGGATATATTCGACTGGTTCCTGATATAGTTGTATTGCAGGACCAGATCAGTGTTCTTCATAATCCCATAGAGCAGGGCGGCCGATACGGTGTAGATATCATCACGCCTCTTTTCTTCGAAATAAATATTATCATACGTATATTTTACAAATGCCGCATCAGCCGAACCCTGCGCCCTCAATGTTCCTATAATCGGGTACAGAACATCGACGCCGAAACGATTTTCATTATTGACCCAGTTCCGCCCTATTGTATTGTCCTGCGCATAAGAATATCGGAGGGTTACAAACCCTTTATTTTCCTTGAAGTTATATGTCCAGCCAAGCCCTCCCGTCATCCGTTCACCGCTTCGCTCTTCGCCTTCGGGAGGTTCGGGGTGAAGCGCGGTATCGAAGTATTTCTTGCGCATGTAACTGAAAAATACCTCGCCAAAACTGTTTGGGGTCGTGATAAACCTGAGCGTCGGGGTTACCGATTTTGTTTCAAGATAACGCGTCTGGTTCCACCAGTTGAGCTCATTGTAAAAGTTGTTGCCTTTTACACCCTGAAGGCTGACATATGAATATGTGAGCGGCAGGGTGAAACCGAAACCCTCCCATGCATAGCCGGGGACTATACTGAATGTGTTTGTCATGTTGTTGTATTCTGTAAGGTTACCCTGAGTCCCGTCAGACCGGGTATATGTCTTGTTGAAATATGTGTCGGTATATAATGAATAATACGCAGAAAAACTGTACGGCGTCTTGTAAGAAAATGGCGCGGTATAACCAATCCTGGCGCCAAAATTTATGGCGCTATCCTCCTGTCCCGAGATAAGGTCCGTCATCGGACCGTCCCCTATAGTTGCGACGTTTGTGTCGTACCGATATCCCATGCCGACAGCGAAGCGCCATGTCTTCTCGCGCTCCGACCGGTCGGCGACCGCTTTCTCGTAATCCCGAGCGTATAAAGCCAGGTCGCTGGCTGGGTCAAGGGTTATCGTTGCGCGCAGCCGTGCCTGGGCATCCTTATACTTCCCCTGTTCGGCGTATATGCCTGCGATCTGGAGCTCGGCCTGCTGCGTGAATTTAGGGTCAAGTTTCTTCGCCGTTTCGAAGGCCCGGATAGCATCGTCGGGTTTTTTGGTTTTTGCCAGCACCATACCTTTGAGGAAATTAAAACGGGCCGTGTTAATACCCTGTTTATCCGCAAGGTCGATCCATTTTTGGGCTTCTGCCAGATTACCCGTGTGATACAGGACGTCTATAAGCTCAACAACAGCATCATCCACCCGGGGAGTGAAGGTTACAGCATCCCTCAAATAAGGGACAGACTCATTATACTTCTCCATGACTTTGTATGTCATGCCGAGATAATAAGCTATCCGGGCGGACCCCTTGTCTAATTCCCGGGCCCCGAGAAAATACGACAAAGCCTCTTCGTAATTTTCCTGGTTAAATTCCTTTAGGCCACTGTCAAACAAAGACTGCGCTTGCGCAAAAGGAACCAGGATAAAGATAAAAATGGCGGCCAGGGAAATTATGGCTAATTTTTTTATGAGCCCCCCGTTCAGCCTGCAAAAATTAACTGTATTAAAGACTCTTAACAAATCTTTTGTTCCTTGGCAAGCTAAATAATAAAATTGGGGGGAATTACCGGAAATCTATATTTTGAGCGTTTCGGCCTGTCTGAGAATGCGTATATTAGACCTGCCGAACCGCAATAATTCCCGGGAGATCTCCCTCCTAAATATCGGTTTAATATGGGTGACATAAAACATCCGGTCGCTGAGCCCATACCGGTCTATCGTTTCCATAAGGATCGAGGGCGTCATGTGGCCCGATATCAAGGCAAGATTGGATAAGCGATCAGGAAATGATACATCAGCTATGACGAAGCGGATATTCTTCTCATCACGGGCAACTTCCCAAAATCTTTTCGTAGGCCCTGTATCCGCGGTGAACATAAATCCTTCGCCATTATCCTGACGAATTACATACCCCACTGTGTATACGGTATGGGTCATGAGAATTGGCTTGACCGTGATTCCGTTGAGGGTAGACGGCCTTTCAAGCGGTATATCCCGCAGTTTTATGATCGCATTCACTGCCGAAGGGATAACGGTAAAATCGGGCCAGATCAGGTTATTAAGGAGGTTATTCGTGATGATATCAAGGACGGGCGCAGCACTTACAAGTTCTATACTGTGCCCGCCCATCATTGCGATCTCATCTACAAAGGGGAAAAGACCTTTGAGGTGGTCCATGTGTGTATGGGTAATAAGGACGTGCTTTATTTTTGAAAGGTCTTTTCGCGGAAGGGAATCTGTGACGGTACCGGCGTCGATAAGCAAAGATCCGTCTATAAGAAAACATGTTGTCCTATGTCTGCCGACATAGTTGCCGGAACAGCCCAGGATTTTGATGTTCATCACCTGATTGTACGTGATGGTTTGTAAAAGTGTCAAGACATTGTAATCAAGTCGTAAGACAAAGCATATCGGGAAACGCGTATATTTTAGCAACAATCACTTGACGGTGCCAAATGAAAGCATTATATTACTGACACTTAGAAACATTTTGTTGGAGGAACACCATGCCCATCTATGAATACCAGTGTATGGAATGTGGAAAGACTTTTGAGATCTTTCAGAAAATGAGCGACGACCCACTGACCCAGTGCAAGGTATGCAAAGGAAGGCTTAGCAAGCTTATATCCAATTGCGCATTTCATCTCAAGGGGACCGGTTGGTATGTAACTGACTATAAAAAACCGGTTGATTCAGCCGGCGGCGGAAAGAACGGCAGCAAATCGAGCGAAAAAACAGAAAGCGCTCCGGCGCCCGCAACGGAAGCGAAGACCGAAACCAAGACCGAATCTGCTGCTACCAGTACATCGGCAACTACAGGAGGCACAACATGACCAAAGGCGACAAAGTGACATTCCCTTTCAAGAAGAAGGGTACGATGGAAGGGACCGTTGAACAGATCAACCAGAAGACCGTATACATCAGGGCCGATTTTCCCAAAGATAAGGGAAAACTCGTCATCCGCAAAATTAAAGACGTCAAATAAAATACCAGGTTCTAGGTTCATTTGTATTAAGGAACCTAAAAAATTAGCTATTGCGGCCAGTTCTAAATGGCGGCTTTTTTTGTCCATTACCCATGAACGCAGCATCTGGACCTATCTTCTAATAATAGTCCTGGAGGGCCCGGACCCGAGGGTGCCGTTCTTCATAACCTCAATGGCGTTGACAACTGCCTGGGCCCCCGATAGGGTCGTCGTATAGGGGATCTTGTGCTGAACGGCTCCGGAGCGGATCGCTACTTCATCAACCTTCGGGTTCCTTCCGCTTGGCGTATTGATTATGTACTGGATCTGTCCATTCTTTATCATGTCGACAACGTGGGGCCTGCCTTCAGAAACCTTATTGACAAATTTCACGTCAATACCATTGTTGACAAGCACCTTCCCTGTCCCTTTTGTGGCGCATATCCTGAAACCCAGGTCTGACAGTATCTTGGCAATAAAGACAATATTTCGCTTGTCCTTATTCTTTACACTGAGGAATACCGTTCCCTCCGATGGGAGGTCCTGGCCCGCCGCAAGCTGGGATTTCCAGAAGGCCGTTCCGAAATTCTCATCAATTCCCATTACCTCGCCCGTGGATTTCATCTCGGGGCCGAGTATTGTATCGACGCCGCTGAATTTATTGAAGGGAAACACCGATTCTTTGACAGCAACATGCCCCGGAACAAACTCTTTTTCAATACCCAATTCCTTCAATGTCTTGCCGGTCATCAATTTTGCCGCCACCTTGGCCCATTGAATGCCTGTAGCCTTGCTGACGAACGGCACCGTCCTGCTTGCCCGCGGATTGACCTCAAGGACATAGATCATATCGTCCTTTACGGCATACTGGATATTCATAAGGCCTATGACGTTCAATCCGTCGGCAAGGCGATGGGTGTAATCGCGGATCCGTTCCAGGACATCATCATTGAGCGAATACGGCGGAAGGGCCGATGCGCTGTCCCCCGAATGAATGCCGGCTTCTTCTATATGCTCCATGATCCCCGCAACCACGCATTGCTTTCCGTCAGCCACGGCATCAACGTCTATCTCGATAGCCTCTTCAAGGAATTTATCGATAAGGATCGGCTTCTCGGGCGAAGCCTCGACTGCCCTCGCCATGAAAGATGCGAGATCGGCATCATTATAAACGATCTCCATGGCCCTTCCTCCGAGCACGTAGGACGGCCTCACGACAACCGGAAAACCTATCGTCGCGGCTATTTCCCGGGCCTCTTCGAACGACGTTGCGATCCCGTTCTCAGGCTGCTTCAGATCAAGCTTTTTGAGAAGCTTCTTGAATTTATCCCTGTCTTCGGCCATGTCGATGCTTTCAGGCGTCGTGCCAATGATCTTGACCCCGGCTTTTTTCAGGGCCGTCGCCAGATTAAGCGGCGTCTGCCCGCCAAACTGTACAATAACCCCGTCGGGATTTTCCTTGTTCGCTATATCGAGGACATTTTCAAATGTCAAAGGCTCGAAGTAGAGCTTATCGGACGTGTCATAATCCGTGCTCACCGTTTCCGGGTTGCTGTTCACCATGATCGTCTCGAAACCCAGTTCCTCAAGGGCGAAGGCGGCATGAACGCAGCAATAATCGAACTCTATGCCCTGCCCTATCCTGTTCGGCCCGCCGCCGAGGATCATAATTTTCTTCCTGTCCGATATACGCGATTCATCCTCGGTCTCATACGTCGAATAAAAATACGGGGTATAGGCCTCAAACTCAGCGGCGCACGTATCGACAAGCTTAAATACGCTCTTTAACCCGTGGCGCTCCCTGAGTTCCCTTATATCTTGTTCATCGGAGCCTGTGATCTCGGCGATCTGTTTGTCGGAATAACCGAGCCTTTTCGCCTTTTTGAGGACCTCGAACGACAACGCGCCTTGCGTGCCGGATGTCCCGGACGCGTCGGCGCTGTTTTCCAGCTCCTTTTCAAAAGATACGATCTCTTCGATGTTCTTTAAGAACCAGCGGTCAATTTTCGTGAGCTCGAAGATCTCCTCCACAGTCATCCCGAGCCGGTATGCATGCCTCAGATAGAACATCCTCTCGGCGTTGGGGATGATGAGCTTTTGCCTGACGAACTCCGGATCGTCTTTCCCGGCAAGCCTGTCGTGGACAAGGCCCGACCTGCCTACCTCCAATGACCGCAAGCCTTTTTGAAATGCCTCTTTAAAGGTCCTTCCAATAGCCATGGCCTCCCCGACCGATTTCATCGCAACGGTCAGGGTCTGGTCGGCATCCCTGAACTTTTCAAAGGTAAAGCGAGGTATCTTTACAACACAGTAATCGATGGTCGGTTCAAATGAGGCAGGGGTTTGTTTCGTGATGTCATTCGGTATCTCATCGAGGGTATATCCAATGGCAAGTTTTGCCGCTATCTTGGCTATGGGAAAACCCGTCGCCTTTGATGCCAGCGCGGAGCTTCTCGATACCCTGGGATTCATTTCGATCACAACGATCCGGCCATCGTCGGGGTTCACCGCAAACTGGATATTGGAACCGCCCGTCTCCACACCGATCTCGCGTATTATCTTGACGGATGCATCGCGCATGAGCTGGTATTCTTTGTCGGTAAGGGTTTGCGCGGGCGCCACGGTGATGCTGTCACCGGTATGGACGCCCATGGGATCGAGGTTCTCGATAGAACATATGATCACGACATTATCGTTGCGGTCCCGCATGACCTCAAGCTCGAATTCCTTCCAGCCAATGACGGACTCTTCAATAAGGATCTCCGATATGAGGGAGCTCTCGAGCCCTTTCTGGGCAAGAGATTCAAATTCTTCAATATTATAGGCAACGGATGCCCCTGTACCCCCGAGCGTAAAACTGGGGCGTATGATCAAGGGAAAACCGATCTCACGCGAGACGGTACGGGCATCTTCCATCGTATGTGCGAGCCCGCTTCTCGGGACCTCGAGACCTATCTTTTCGATAGCAGCCTTGAATTCTTCCCGGTCCTCCGCCTTCTTTATGGCGTTGTAATCGGCCCCAATAAGCTCTACGCCGTATTTTTCAAGGACGCCGCTCTCGGACAATATGGTCGCGAGATTAAGCCCCGTTTGCCCGCCAAGGGTCGGGAGGATCACATCCGGTTTTTCTATTCTTATGATCTCTTCAATGACCTCGGGTATAAGCGGCTCCACGTACACCCTGTCAGCCATATCGGGATCGGTCATGATCGTGGCCGGGTTCGAATTAACGAGAATAACTTTGTATCCTTCTTCACGGATCGCCTTGCAGGCCTGGCTCCCGGAATAATCGAATTCGCACGCCTGGCCTATAACGATCGGGCCCGACCCGATTATGAGCACACTTTTTATATCCGTCCTTTTAGGCATTCCCTGTCCTCTTAAAAGCATCCATCATGGTCCTGAATTTTTCGAAAAGCCCGTACGCGTCGTGCGGCCCCGGAGATGCCTCGGGATGATACTGCACCGAAAATATCGGGTACGTCTCATGTTCCATCCCCTCGACAGTGCCGTCGTTCAAATTAATGTGAGTGACCCGGACAGCCTCGTCCCTGATCGAGTCCATATCCACGGCAAAACCGTGATTTTCGGACGTTATGTGTATCCTGCCCGTTGCCATATCCTTGATCGGTTGGTTTGCGCCGCGATGGCCGAACTTCAGCTTATAGGTCTTTCCCCCGTACGCAAGGCCGAGGAGCTGTTGGCCGAGGCAGATCCCGAATATCGGCGCCTTCCCGAAAAGCCTGCGTATCTCAGGTATCGCATATTCGACCGCCTCGGGGTCACCCGGGCCGTTCGAGAGAAGGACGCCATCGGGCTTAAGGGCGATAATGTCTTGAGCGGCGGTGCGCGCCGGCACGACAGTGACACGGCAACCGATCTGACGGAGGATCCTCAGGATATTTCGCTTTACGCCAAAATCCATAACAACGCAATGCAGGGAATGAGCGCTCGTCTCCGTACCACCAAATTCATACGGTGCCCGGCACGTGACCTTGCTTATAAGGTCCACTCCCATGATGCCCTGCGATGCTCTGGCTTTTCTTATGAGGCTTTCCGGATCATGATCGACCGTAGATATTATGCCTCTCATGACGCCCCGGACCCTTAAGTGACGGGTAAGCGCCCTCGTGTCGATTTCCTCGATCGCGATAATGTTATGTTTTCTGAAGTATCCGCCGAGGTCTCCCACCGCTCTCCAGTTGCTGGTTACTTTCGAGAACTCCCTGGCGATGAAACCTTCAACTTTTGGTGCATCCGATTCAACATCTTCATCGTTCACACCGTAGTTGCCGATAAGCGGATAGGTCATCGTGACGATCTGGCCTTTATATGACGGGTCTGTCATGATCTCCTGGTACCCCGTCATGCTTGTATTGAAAACGATCTCGCCCTCTTTTTCACCTTCAAGCCCAAATCCGACCCCTTCAAAGATGGTCCCGTCTTCAAGCGCTATAAATGCCTTCATCGATCTCCCCTGCACATTTTCACACACACTCCACATATGTGATGACCAATATTCCGTTCCTTTCTGAAGCGGCTCAGCATGTCGTAGCATCCATGATGATCGAACTCAGACCTGTCATTCTTGATAGCTCCGGCAGGGCACGCGTCGACACATGCCTGACATGGGCCGCAGTCGGTACCGAGCTCATGATCAACTGCGAGAGGCATATCGGTCAAGACTGTATTGTACCGGGCACCTGAGCCGAAACGGGGATTGACAAGCAGATTGTTTCGCCCTATCCAGCCAAGACCCGCCATGACCCCTATTTTCTTGTGGTTGATATGACCTCTCTGGCGCTGCCAATCAATAACCTGCGAGGCGGCAAACGGGATCGCCCTGAAGCCTTCCCGCTCAATGGACCGTCCGAGGAAATATCCGATCATGTCAAGCCTGTAATTCAATTGACGATAATGATGCAGGTAGAGCTGGGTCGGGCCGTCCCGTAAGGTTTCAAGGACGCCTCCTGACAATACAAGGCCGAAAGATATGGCATAAGGCAGGTCCTTCTGCGTAAGATCACCGATCCCGGTCACCTCTTCACCGTAAAGGGACATGTCCGCGATCCCGAAGAGGTCCACATCGAGTTCATGGAGCCATTTCCCGATCTTTGCGTTATTGCCCAATAATAGCTCTCCTGAATTGTTCACAGCGTTCCTGTTTTCTTAAAATGGACCATCAGGGCAGTGATCGAAGCGGGAGTAACCCCCGGTATGCGCGACGCCTGCCCCAGGGTTGACGGCTTGACCCGGGTGAAACGTTCTAGAACCTCCCGGGAAAGGCCCGACACCTGACCATAATCAAGCTGGCGCGGGATGCGGCGGTCATCAAGCTTTTTTGCTTTGGCCACCATTTCGTTCTGGCGGTCCGTATAGCCCCGGTATTTTACATCAATTTCGATCTGATACGCCACATCATTGTCAATACCGTCAAGGCGTTCATCAATATTTTTGATCATGTCCAGCGTGACACCCGGTTTTTTGAGAAGGTCTTCCAGGGTTACCGGATTTATTATGCCTTCGATCCCATGATCTGCAAGGAGTTTTTTCGTCGCCTTTGTCGGCTTGAGGCGAATCCCCTTAAGCACATCGGATGCCTCTGCGATCCTTCTTTTTTTATCGCAGACCTTCCTGTAGCGCACTTCACTGACGATTCCGAGAGAATATCCTTTTTCGGTCAGTCTCAGGTCGGCATTGTCTTCCCGCAAAAGGAGCCTGTGTTCCGCCCTTGACGTGAACATCCTGTAAGGTTCGTCAACTCCCTTTGTGACGAGATCGTCGATCATGACCCCTATATATGCCTCATGGCGGCCAAGCACGAACTCATCATCGCCCCGGGTCTTAAGGGATGCGTTGATCCCCGCCATCATCCCCTGCGCGGCAGCCTCTTCATAACCGGTTGTCCCGTTTATCTGCCCTGCCAGATAGAGATTTTGGACCCGTTTTGTTTCAAGCGTCGGATACAGTTGCGTCGGAAAGACAAAATCATATTCGATGCCGTAACCCGGGCGTATGATCTTTGCATTTTCGAGACCGTCGATCGTCGTCAAGATCTTCATCTGAATATCGAGCGGAAGGCTCGTCGAAAGGCCGTTGGGATAGTATTCGATCGTATCGAGCCCCTCCGGCTCGATAAAAATGCGATGCCGCGTTCTTTCGCTGAACCGTACGATCTTATCTTCTATAGACGGACAATACCGGACGCCCGTACCCTTGATAACTCCCGTAAAGAGCGGTGAACGGTCGAATCCGGCCCGGATCACATCATGCGTTCGCTCATTCGTATAAGCAAGATAGCACGGCATTAACGTATTTTTTATCTCATCGGTCATAAAAGAAAATGGTACGGGGGGATCATCGCTTAATTGCGGGGCCATCTTCGAAAAATCGATTGTCCGCCCGTC
Organism: uncultured delta proteobacterium; assembly: GCA_963823725.1. Lineage (GTDB taxonomy): Bacteria > Desulfobacterota > Syntrophorhabdia > Syntrophorhabdales > Syntrophorhabdaceae > Delta-02. Next base: position 59,733 of record CAWGMJ010000008.1, on the reverse strand, counting down.
AAGCCTTGGGCATGTCCCTGTTTTTAACCTGCCAAGGTCAAAACCAAGCTCGCTCAAGCTGTTCGAAAGGCTGTTCGAAGGCATGTCGCCGAGCCGTCCGCCTTCGAAATGTTCAAGCCCGACATGCATGAGCCCCTTGAGAAAGGTTCCCGTGGTTATAATGACGGCATTTGCCCTGAGATGTTCTCCAAGCTCGGTTTCAACACCGGCAACAGCACCATTCTCCACTATAAGACGCCGGGCCGTCCCCTGCAGGATCGAAAGATTCGGCGTCTCCTCGAGCCTTCGCTTCATCCGGCGCGCATAAAGCGCCATATCGGTCTGGACCCGCGTGGCGCGGACCGCCGGTCCTTTCTTCATGTTCAATATCTTGAATTGTATTCCCGCAGCATCTGCGTTAAGCCCCATCTCACCGTCAAGGGCATCGATCTCCCTGACAAGATGGCCCTTTCCCAGGCCGCCGACAGCGGGATTGCAGGACATAAAAGCGATATGATCGATATTCATCGTAAGGAGCAGTGTCCGGGACCCCATACGCGTTGCGGCGAATGCGGCCTCGCATCCTGCATGTCCCGCCCCTATTATAATAATGTCAAATTTGTCCATTGTTCATGTCCGAGAAGCCGTATATTGTAGCAGGAAACACGGCGCTTTTCCATACCCGCCTTAAAATACGTACTATATTATTAATACTCATGATATCATTAAAATAGGGATGCCGGCCGGGATGGTGAAGATTTGCCCGGCGCCATGGAATGGAACAATAATGTTGCATTTATGGTTCTGGTGATTATTTTTCTACAGACCACAAAAAGGAGGGGAACATGGAGGAAAAAGCGATCGGCGTCGTTGTCGGATATTTCGCGCGAATTGGGGTCGCGGCGATCAGGATCACGGACGGTGAATTAAAGATCGGCGACCGGATAAAGATCAAAGGGCACTCGACAGACCTCGAGGAAATGATAGAATCGATGCAGGTCGAGCATAAGAATGTAGATGTGGCGACTCCGGGAATGGATGTCGGGCTCAAGGTTAAAGACCGGGTCCGTGAACACGATGTTGTCTATATCCTGACAGAGCATCCGTAATTCTTATAAGATCTGAGAATATAAAAAGACGGGATTTTCTTGCTGCACCGGCTGACAGGAACCCTCTTCTATGCTATATATATCGTCAGGAACCCTGTTAACTTTCAGGAGGGACAATGGACGAAAAAGAACTGATGCAGCGTTTCCGGGATGTCTTCGAAACCTCGGCCCCGATACTTGACGATCTGGAGAAAGGGTTTTTTTCACAGCAGGCAGCTGTCATACAGGAATGCGAAAAGAAATTTGGAGATCTTCTTATTTCCCGCGTTCCCTACGTGGAAAGAATTATCGGGGAAAAACAGAAGTCCGAGGCCGATATGAAATATGTCAGGCTTCTGCCCGCGCTGCAGACCATTGCGCTCGCCATTGAAAACCTCATGTACAAGATGGAATCAAAGCTCGTATCCAATATTCTCTTCAGCGAAAAAGCGCTTTCCGAGATACGAAGCTTATTCCACCTTATGAAGGAACAGTTCAGGGATACAAAAGATTATGTGATCACCGAAAACCCGGTCTTGAAAGAAGCGATCAGGACACATATGGAGAATATGTTCAGGATGATCGACGAACTCGCCATAGTTCACCAGAATCGGCTCATAACAGGGATATGCATGCCGCAGGCATCATATCTTTATCTCGATATCACAGATTCTCTGAAAAGGATATCGCGCGGACTGGTTGATTTTGTCAATAAGGTTTAATTATTGGTCATTTCATACCAATCACTCGCGGACGCGATACAAGAATCTGTTATTTCACACAAATTCGCCGGCTGTCCTTTTAAAGGCCGGGTGTTCCTTGTGGGAGGAGCACTCAGGGAATTTGCCTTAAGGTGTGCGCCGCGCGATTATGATCTTGCCCTCTCGTCTCCCGATGACCTGACGGTCATCGAACAACTTTTTCAAAGACATTCTTTTTTGCTCGGCAAAAAACCGATCCAGACACACAGGATCGCAGCCGGGGATATTATGCTCGATATTACAATCCTTGAAAACTCCATTGAAAAAGATCTCGAACGCCGGGATTTTACGATGAACGCGATCGCTTTCGATATTAAGGCCCAAACGGTGATTGACCCGCTTAATGGACTTCATGATATTGATCAAAAACTCATCCGCTATCCAAACCGCGAGACAATTACGAGCGATCCGCTGCGGATGCTCAAGGCAATACGCCATTTTTCGGCGCTTGACGGCTTTACCCTTGACCCCGAATTGAAAGAGGCCATAACCTCCTGCAGGCACCTTATACGAGCCACGGCACCCGAAAGGATCAAGTATGAACTTGACCTTATCATGCTTTCACACGGGATCTCCCGGGGCATGGAGATGCTTGGTGAAACCGGACTTCTATTTGAGATCATCCCTGAACTTACGGACCTTCGCACCATGGACAGAGAAAAACAATTTTCATTGGAGACGTACGGGCATACGATGCTCGGATTTTCTTTTCTGAATTCCCGGGGCGGAAAGTATGTATCCGATCCCGCATCACTTAAAGATGCCGGGTATGCCCTGCTCTTTCATGATCTGGGAAAGGCCCATACGTATTCATACGATGACAAAAAACACCTCGTGCATTTCTTCAATCACGAAAGGATATCCCGTGACATTGCGGCTGCCATCATGGAACGCCTGAGGTTCAGCACCCAGGAGTCAAAGAGGATATGTTCGCTTATCGAGCACCATATGCGCATCTTTCTTATAAGTTCGGCTGATGCCACGGAAAAAGCTATTCGGAGGCTGATCTACAGAATGGGCGACCTGACCCCGATGCTCATCGCACACACGCTGTGCGATATGTACGGAAGTTCCGGCGGCGAGGATAACCCTTCGACTTTACAGGTTATCCAGAACTGCGATGCGATAATGTCAGCGTATCACGAGTCCAAAAAACAACCGCTGCCCAGGCTTGTATCCGGTAAGGACCTTAAAAAACTCGGTTTTCTTGAGGGCCGCTTCCTCGGGAGATGCCTTGACACTATCCGGGACAGGCAGGTAGCCGGCGAGATCTCAACGCCCGACGAAGCCCTGCAACTCGCGGAGCAAATGCTCCGAGACGTGAGGCGTGAAGAGTGAGGCGTGAGGCGTTAGAACACGGTACATCAGGTACATAGGTTTCATATTGTTTCACTTGATTTCATGCAAGACAAAGAGTAAGAGACTGGATATCGACGGATGATGCCCCGCCAGATTGACGGTGACGGAATGACGCTTTACGCCTTACGCCTCACGCCTCACGCCTCACGGCCTCTTAATAATCCGGTTCACCCGGTTTTGTTATTCTTCTGTAGTCGTTCAGGTCCAGCGCGTGGTCCGTGCCGGGTTCGATCGTGGCATCCTTCGAATACCCGTACTTTGACCAGTACCCGGTCCCGCCCTCTTCGCGGAATTCGAGCCTTATTATGGTCTTGACGCTCTTATAACCGTACTTTGAAGGCATAAGCAGGCGCAAGGGGCCCCCGTACTCCGGTGCGAGGGAACGGTCGTTCATATCGTAGGCAAACAGGACCCGGGGTTTCAAAAGCTCTTCGAGTGAGATATATTCGTAATAATCGTCGGCGGAATAAAAATACAGGTGCCGGGCATTTGATGCCGGCTTCACGATATCGAACAAGGCCTTCGGCCTGAAGCCTGCCCATTTTGCTTTGCTTGACCACGATTCAACGCATTTCATACGCGATACCTGCGTCACTGCGGTTATCTTTCTCAAGGAAGCCAGGCTGAAATTCTGCGGCTTTTCACATAACCCGGTTACCGAAAGCGACCATTTGGCGGGTCGAGAGGGCGTATCGGCTTGATGAAACGGATATAAAAGCCTTCCCTGTCCTCATTATCGAGCAGTTTTTCGATCTCTTTCGGGTTGGCCGAATGAGGGATGAGAAAGCTTACACCGAGGACGCAAATAAACTGCATCACGTCACGCCTCGTCATATCTTTAAAGAAATCCATATAATAAGTATAGTCACGACCATGAATAAACAGAACAGAAAACTGAACAATTCTTGCAACATTTAAAAAACACTTTAGTATATGGTAATCTATTGCGGGTCCTTACAATGATTCCGGGGGTTTGACATGAAACGAAGAAATTTTTTAAAGATAGCGCTTTCTACGATAATTGCCAGTCAGCTTCCATCCAACGTTTTCTCCGAGGCGCCGGTTTCGACAGTCGCGGTCGCCGAGGGAAAAGACTATGCATCCATCACCCGCAAAGTGATCACTGCGCTGGGCGGTATGAAATCGTTCGTCAAGCCGGGGAATACGGTCGTCGTCAAGCCGAATATGGGTTGGGACAGGAAACCTGAATATGCGGCAACTACCCATCCCGCCGTTATTAAGGCAATCGTGGAGGAGTGCCTTGGTGCGGGCGCCAAAAAGGTCAAGGTTTTTGACAACACCTGCAACGATGCCCGCCGCTCCTATGAAAGCTCGGGAATACCGGAAGCATTGAAAGGCATGAAGAATGTGGATGTCAGGTTTGTCGAGAATGACCGTTTCAAGAAGACCGCCCTCAACGGGAAATTCCTGAAAGAATGGGCGCTTTACAGTGACTCGCTTAGCGCCGATGTTCTCATCAATGTCCCTATAGCGAAGCATCACGGCCTGACAGGACTTACCCTGGGGCTCAAGAATATGATGGGGATAATGGGCGACAGCCGCGGATACATTCACCGCAGCATCGAGGATGCGCTCTGCGATATCAATAGCGTAGTTAAGAGCCATCTCACCATAATCGATGCAACACGCGTTCTCACAAAACATGGGCCGCAGGGAGGCAGCCTTAAAGATGTCAAGGTCCTGAACAAGGTCATTGCCTCGCGGGACATTGTTGCGGCGGATGCATATGCAACGACTCTGTTCGATATGAAACCCGATGAGATCTCAACGACGGTCGCAGCATACAAGCGCGGCCTGGGCGAGATGAACCTCAACAAGATAAAGATAGTAAAGGCATAAAAGAAAGTTCGATGTTCAAAGGTTCCAGGTTCCGGAAAAAAAGAAAAGATGAAAAAGTTTGACGGGGAACGGGAACGGGAAACGTGGAACGATTTTTTGTTCCGTCCCGCATTTCACAATATTTATTTCTTGCCTTGTTCCTGTTTCTTTTTATTATTACCGATTACCGCGGCAAGGATGAGCTCAGTATTGGTGTGAACAGCTTTTTCAGGACGGACCCTCTGGTCCTGGCAAGCTATGTTCTTGCGGTAAAATCGTTCACGTCGCTTCTGTTCCCTGCTTTGCTGATGATGGTATTTACCGTACTGCTTGGAAGATTCTTCTGCGGCTGGATATGTCCATTAGGAACCCTTATAGACCTCGTTACACGGAAGATCGGGAAATCGGGCCCGATACGGTTCCTGAAGGGAAGGTTTCGATATTACCTTCTTTTTACGCTTCTCGTCTCTGCTTTATTCTCTGTCAACCTGTCGGGAGTTTTCGACCCGATCGCGCTTTTGATCAGGGCCCTGACATTCTTCTTCTACCCCCTCGTGGGCCTTGCCGCACGTTGGGGTTGGTCGGGACTTTACACGATCGTCGGGGACAGCCGTGACAATGTCTTGTTTCTCCATGATTTCCTGCGCGCGTATATTTTACCTTTCCGCGAGACCTTATATCCCCTTGCCTTTATATCGTTCGCCCTTATCATATTCATCTTTGTGATCGAAAGATTCGAAGAAAGGAACTGGTGCCGAAATATCTGTCCGCTAGGAACATTACTCGGTATTCTCGGCCGTTTTTCGATATTCAGGCGAATACCCGGCAGGCTTTGCAAGGATTGCGGAGATTGCCGGAAATATTGCCCGACGGCGTTCGACGAAGAGATTCTGCAATCGGGAGACTGTATACGCTGCATGGAATGCCGGACAGCCTGTAAATTCCGGAGGGTTGCTTTCAACCTTAAGTTTCCTTCATTTTCGACGGCCGGCGCGGGACAGATGCCTGTCCTATCCCGGAGGGTATTCCTGGGAAGCGTAGTGTCGGGCATTGTCCTCGCAAAAGGGTTCTCCTTTCGCAAACCTCAGGCACAGAACCGCCTCCTGCGTCCTCCGGGGGTTACGGACGAAGGTGTCTTCTTTCAAAAATGTGTTCGCTGCGGAGAATGCATGAAGGTATGCCTGCGCTCGGCACTGTACCCGGACTTTTCACTCGGCGGTGCCACGGGTGTCTTCATGCCGATAATCATCCCTCGCCTGGGATATTGCGAATACAACTGCACTCTTTGCGGCCAGGTATGCCCGACAGGAGCTATTCCGCGGCTTCCCATGGAAGAAAAAAAGAAGGCGGTCATAGGCACTGCCGTGATTGACAAGAATTTATGCCTTCCTTATGCAAAGAAGCTCAATTGCCTGGTCTGCGAGGAACACTGTCCGATACCCGAGAAGGCCATCCGCTTTGAATCAGTTACGGATATTGATTATAAAGGTAAAAGGGTATCCCTGAAAAGACCTTACGTGATCGAGGAATTATGCAACGGATGCGGCATTTGTGAAAACAAGTGCCCGCTGGAAGGCCGCTCGGCGATCGAAGTGTTTTCCCGAAGGAAAATTTAAATGTTACTTTTATCGATCGTCCGACGAGATATGCGGCAGGGCTTCATAGAGAACCCGTTTTATCGTATCGCTTAATTCATCCATATTATAGGGTTTGGCAATAACACCGGCAAAACCGTATTGGCCAGGCATCGCCATAATGGGATCGTTGGAATATCCGCTTGATACGATCGCTTTGACGCCGGGATCTATCTCGAGAAGCCGCAATATGGTTTCTTTGCCGCCCATGCCGCCGGGGACCGTGATATCGAGGATCACGATATCAAAGGGGGCGCCGGAATCACGCGCCCTGGCATATGTGCTTATGGCCTCATTGCCGTCGCGTGCTGTTTCTACCTCATACCCAAGGCTTTCAAGCATATCCCGGGTTATCTGAAGTATCATCTCCTCATCATCCATATGAAGGACCCTTGTTTTCATTGCCCGCATGTCCCGTTCCATGGCTGGTGATATGGTCCCGGCTGATCATCCGATGCCATCAGGTATATGTAGAAAACCGTCCCGAAACCAGGTTTTGATTCGACCGTGATATGGCCGTCATGATTTTTTATTATCGAATATGATGTCGCAAGCCCGAGACCGCTGCCCTTCTGCTTTGTCGTGAAATAAGGATCGAATATTTTCCCGGTGTGCTCCGGCGCTATCCCTGACCCATTGTCGCGTACGGATATCCTGACATAATTGCCCGCTGCGAGGAATATCCCGTTCTCCATCACCCCGCTCTCAAAGGTGACATTATTTGCCTTGATAATGACCACTCCTCCGCCCTGCATAGCCTGTTGGGAATTGATGACCAGATTGTTTATGACCTGCCCGATCTGCCCTTCATCGATATCGACGCTAAACAGGTTATGGGCGATAGAGAACTGGCATTTCACGTCTGAACCTGTGAGCGCGAATTTAGCGGACTCCCTGAGAACCTTCTGAAGGGTCATTGTTTTCTTGACCGGAGTGCCGCCGCGGGAGAACGTGAGGAGTTGATAGGTCAGGTCTTTGGCCCTCATAATAGCCTGTTCGGCATCCGTGAGGCGCTTTAATAATTTCTCATTGTCCGGGTTCACTCCGAGACGGGCCAATGAAATGTTCCCGAGAATTGCGGCCAGAATATTATTAAAATCGTGGGCGATACCCCCGGCGAGGATGCCTACAGACTCCAGTTTGTTCATCTTCTGCAGCTCTTCATCGATCTTCTTCTTTTCCGTCACATCCCGGAAAACAAGCACAACACCGGTTATCTCTCCATTTCTATCCCGTATCGGCGCGCCGCTGTCTGCAATTATCAGTTCTCGGCCTGTTTTCGATATAAGCACCGTATGGTCGCTCAGTTCCGTCACCGTACCTGAGCGCAGGGTCTTTTCCACGGGATTCTCGCAGGCAAGACGGGTCCTGTTATCAATGATATTAAAAACCTCGCCAAGGTCCTTACCGAATGCCTTATGCTGAGTCCATCCGGTCAATTGCTCGGCAACCGCATTGATCAGGACTATTTTCCCTGAGCGGTCGGTGGCAATTACACCGTCTCCAATCGAACGCAATGTAACTGCAAGACGCTCCGTTTCCTCCGAAAGCGCATCTTCGGCAACCCGCCGTTCCGTTATATCTTCGATGGAAACTATATAATCGCCATTTTTATGTTTTACAGTAATGAAATCTATTATCTTTACTGACCCGTCTTTACAAATAACCGGAAAACTTCTCGGCATCTTTTTGCCGACAGCCGTCGCTGCGTTATCCGCCTTCCAGGCATCGAGGACGGTCTCTCTCAACGTTCCATCGGGAAATGCCTTTTGAAGCCATGCCGCGCGGTCCGGTATATCGAGGAGGGTGTAGCCGAATATCTCTGTAAATTTGGGATTCACATAGAGATAGCGGCCGTTATTATCGTACATGGCCATGCCGAACGGGGCGTTTTCAATAAGGATTTGAAATCTTTGACGCTCCGCACTAAGTTTTTCTTCAGCCAGTTCTCTTTCCGAAACATCCCGCACAAAACAAAAAACGAAATTTTCCTGATCGTATGAAACCGGGTTGGAGGTAATCTCAACCGGGAATATACGGCCATCTCTCGTCTTATGGTGAGACCTGAATGTATGCGACCCGGTCTTCAATACCTCTTTGCCTATTGACACCAGCTGAACTGACGTAACATCCGGGTCGATATCCTTGATCGACAATGCCATAAATTCTTCCTTCGTGTATCCGAGCCTTTTGCAGGCAGACTCGTTTGCATAAAGGAAATGCCCGTCAGGCTTGATCCAGAAGATTGCATCCGAAGCATGGTCGATAGAAAAACGGGTGAGCCATAATTCTTTTTGGTCCATAATTGAAATCCTACATCAAAACGGGGTTTATTGTGCGAAAATTTTTATGAAAAAAACCCAACATTTTCGGATTTTTGGCCTGCCTTGATAAATGCGGCAAAAGGTTTATAATATACACGACGTTCTTTGTCGGGGGTAGTATGAATACATTTAAGACATTTTTTCTTATGGTGGTTTTGACCGTCATTCTCGTCGGCCTTGGCGGAATTATCGGCGGCAAGTCCGGAGCAATGATCGCCTTTGCCGTAGCCTTTCTCATGAACTTCATAAGCTACTGGTTCTGCGATAAAATAGTGCTTCGCATGTACGGTGCCCGGGAAGTCTCCGAAGGGGAATCACCTCAATTATACAGTTCAGTGGCAACGCTGGCCCAACGGGCAGGCCTGCCCATGCCGCGCATATACATTATCGAAGACGACAGTCCCAATGCCTTTGCAACGGGACGCAATCCGGAGCATAGCGTTGTCGCGGTCACTACGGGAATCCTGCGGATACTTGCCCGGGAAGAACTCGAAGGGGTTCTGGCACACGAACTGTCGCATATCAAGCATCGGGATATTCTGATACAGAGCGTTGCCGCGACGTTGGCCGGGGCAATAACGATGATAGCAAACTGGGCACGTTTTGCCGCATTTTTCGGAGGTGGGCGCAGCGATGATGATGAAGGCGGAGGCAATATATTCACAGTTATAATTTTCTCCGTGATCGCCGCCTTTGCCGCAATGCTCATCCAGCTTGCCATATCCCGTTCGCGGGAATACCTTGCCGATGATGGCGGGGCAGGCCTTGCCGGGAACCCTCTTTATCTTGCAGGTGCATTGCGCAAGCTCGATGCCGGCGTGGCACGCCATCCCATGAACGATGCCAACCCATCAACTGCGCCATTGTTTATAGTAAACCCCTTCAGCGCGGGGGGTATTCGCTCATTGTTCAGCACTCATCCGCCCATTGAGGAAAGGATAAAGAGACTGGAGGACATGGCCTATCAGCGTTAATTTCGGAAATCTCTTAAGGGCCACTTCGATCCGCATAATCCGCGATGTTGAATCCGGCAGATTCCTTGATGAAACTATTGACGGTATTTTTTCCCGGTCAAAACTGATCGATTCCGAGCGTGCTCTCATTTACGAGATCACTTCGGGGGTTATACGCTGGCGCGGATACCTCGATTTTATCATTGCCCGTTACACCGTAAAACCAGTCGACAAGGAAATCCGGTACCTTCTCTGGATGACGCTTTATCAGGTGGGCTTTATGAAAAAAGCCCATTATCACGTGATCAAGGAATCGGTCGAGTATGCTAAAGGCGAACACGGGCAATTTGTCGCCGGATTCATCAACGCTATCTTGAGACGATTCGTGAACGATACGGAGTTGGCGGACCTGCCTGAAATTGATAAGATACGAAAAAGTTTTCCGCACTGGCTTATCAGGCGCTGGTCCCGGCAATTCGGAGATGAAGCGGCCAATAAACTTCTCGCGGAATCGATGAACGAACCCCGGTTTGCCCTTAGGATAAATACCGCCAGGCTGTCCGTCGAAGAGGCTAAGCAGGTACTCGCGGATAAAGGCATCAATGCCAAACAGGCCAATGTTGCGCCATCGGCGCTTATCGTAGAGAGGCTCACCCCTGTCATGGCAACAACTGCCTTTCAAGAAGGGCTTTTGTATATTCAGGGTGAGGCATCTCAACTTGCCGGGATTGCCGTGCAGCAGGCCGCCGGAAAGAAGATCCTTGATGCCTGTTCGGGCTCCGGCACCAAATCAAAACAGATCATAGAGCTTTGTCCCGATTCACTTGTTTATTCAATGGACAATGATATGAAGCGTCTCAGGCTTGCGGCATTGAAAGGACCTGTTGTTTGCGGGGACGCATTGGATCCTCCTTTTGTGCCCAACAGCTTTGATACGATCCTTGTCGATGCCCCCTGCTCATCCCTTGGTATTATTCGCAAACACCCGGAGATAAAATGGAGGCGCACGAAAACCGATATCCTTAAATTCGCTGAACTTCAGTTGGCGATGCTCAATTCATTATGGGGCCTTCTATCCGAAGGAGGACGACTCATCTATAGCGTTTGTTCCTTTGAACCCGAGGAAACCCTCCATATCATCGACAACCTTGCAAAAGAAAAGAAGTTTGTGCTTGAAAATCCGCTTGGGTTCCTGTTTAATAAGGATTATTTCATCTCGTTGCCTCACGAAACGGCCATGGACGGTTTCTTTATAGCACGATTAAGAAAGCTATGAAGCTCATAAAGATCGCAATATGCATTTTAGCCCCTATTTTCGTCTTCGGCCTGTCGACGTACTTTACGATCAGCCTTCTCCTTAAATTTCAGCAAACGACTATATGCCCTGATATTCGGGGCAAAACTGTAGAGGATGCCCGGGACCTTGTAAGAAACAAAGGTCTTAACCTCGTTGTGCTCAGGTATGAACGGCGAAATGATGTGCCTTACAACCATATTACCGTTCAGAAGCCTGATGCCAATATATCGACCAAGAAGGGACGTGTCGTGTATGTCATCGTTTCTGAAGGTCCGGAATTGATGAAGGTGCCGGGTTTCGTGGGGCTCACGACCGACGAGGCGCAAAAAATGTTCAGCGAGAAGCATCTCGTTCTGGATAAAATGGTCATGGTCCCCAGCCCGAAGGCAGGCCGAATTATAGCGCAGCTTCCTCAACAGGGGAGTGATATCCTTGAATACGGCAAGGTAACTCTCTTTGTCGGCACGGAGCCAAAAACTTATTACCTGATGGCAGATACAAAGAATGTCAATTATAATGAGCTCGCAGAAGAATTGGAATCGAAGGGGATCAAATATAAGGTCAATTACGCCCGGGGCGATAATTCGGGATCGCGAGGCATAGATTACTCGGTGCCTCCCCGTACATTATTCGCGTCAACCGAGGAAATCATTATCAATATCTACTAGCACGGAGGCTCTATGAAGGATATTTTCATTGCACCGTCCATATTATCCTGTGATTTCCTGCGTCTTGGGCAGGAGATAAGGGATGTTGAGGAGGCAGGCGCTGACTGGATCCACGTCGATGTAATGGATGGTCACTTTGTCCCCAATATTACAATTGGCCCCTTGTTGGTCGAAGCTCTCCGCAGGATCAATACGAAGCCTCTCGATGTTCATCTTATGATCGATAACCCTGGCCGGTACGTCGAGAACTTTGCCCGTGCAGGCTCCGACATAATCACGATCCATGCCGAGACGGACGATCACCTTTACCGGACACTGGATATGATCAAAGAATCAGGGGTCAGGGCCGGGATATCGTATAATCCTGCGTCACCATTGAACGGCTTAAAGCACATCATTCATATCGTCGATGTCGTTCTTATCATGACTGTCAATCCGGGATTTGGGGGACAGAAATATATACCGTCAATGGCACCGAAAATAGTCGAAGCGCGTAAGATCATTGAAAAGGCCGACCGCTACATAGATCTTGAAGTCGATGGCGGGATCAAGGCAACAAATGCCGCGGAGGTCGTTAAGGCGGGCGGTAATGTCCTCGTCATGGGAACCGAGATATTTCATAGCCAGGATTACCGGAAGAAAATAGACGAGATACGCTTTAACGATCGGCCGCTGATTCATGGAACTAAAGAGGCAAAAGACATATAAAGGCGTTTTCGATACTGCAAAAGATGCACTGCTTAACAGCGGAAATATCCGGGAAAACTTATTCCGCGCGGGCCTGCGTTATGATGAACATGAAGAAAACTTTCGCGTGTTTGTTCCTTTTTTCAATGAAACGATCGTTCTTACGCTGCCCGCGGGAAGCTTTGTCAGCGAGGCCGGCGCCAATGTCACGCTTGTCACCCGGATAATTATTCTCCATTATATTAACAGTGCCACGGGAATCCCGTTTGCCGGCGAGAAGATCGCCTACGGTGATATTCCCGCCTGTATGCACTACGACCCGGTTTTCGAAAAGCGGGTCCTTAAACCCCTTGTCCGGGCGTTCGGCTATGATAAGTATTCATTTAAGGAGGCGGGAAACTTAATTGGGGCACGGGAAGAAGAATTCGGCGATGCATCCTTTACCCTGTTTGCCTTTCCCAAGGTTCCCATCACATTTATACTTTGGGAAGGCGATGAAGAATTCCCGCCACGGGCAAAGGCGCTTTTTGACCCATCGGTCACAGGATATCTCCCGCTTGAAGATATCGTCGTAATTGCGAAACTTGCAGCGGGAAGGATCCTGAAATCGGCCATGAAACATTTCAATGAAGAGGATTGACAATGATATTCAAACAATTCAATTTTGATGGATGCCTGGCCTATATTGTGGCATGCAGCAATCAAAAAAAGGGCGTTATCATCGACCCTTCTCACGATCCAAAACCTTTTCTCGATCTTGTTGCGTCCCATTCCCTCACGATCGATTATGTCATTGATACCCACACACACGTCGATCATGTCTCGATCGCTCCCGAACTTGCCGATATCCTTCGGGCAAAAACGGCAATGAACCGCCTGACGCCGCTGCAACGGGAAATAGGTTCACAGGTGAAGGATCTTTTCGGGATAGAAAAGATCCTCGCCGAGAACGCCGGAAACAGGGTCGACATGTATCTGACTGATGGGGACGAGTTGTCCATCGGAGACATTACCTTGCAGATAATGGAGACAAAGGGCCATACCGTGGACCATATGTCCATTGTTGTCCATGACCGGGTCTTTACCGGTGATACCCTCCTTATCGGCCAGTGCGGAAGGACGGACCTGCCTGGTGGAAGCTCTCAGGATATGTACGAGAGCCTGTTCCATAAATTTATGCCGCTGTCCGACGATCTCATAGTGTATCCTGCCCATGATTACAGAGGAAATATAAACTCATCTTTAGGATTTGAAAAAACCAATAACGTCTGCCTTAAGACCGAAAGGGCCCCGGCAGAATTCGCAACATTTCTTAAGGGACTTTTCCCGCCGCTTGACGCAAAGACGGGGAAACTGCAATGCGGGCTTTCCATGGAACCTGACCAGCAATCCGGCGATATCGGCCCGCTCATGAAAAGCTTTTGCATCTCTATGGAAAATTTCCTCGCTGCGCCTCACAACGAGACCGTGATCCAGCCCGAAGAGTTCCTTGAGAAGATCAGGCATCGTGAGGACATATTCATTGTCGATGTCCGGGAACCAAAAGAACTCGATGAAACCGGGTTTATTGAAGGAGCGGTCAATATCCCCGTTCGGCAGGTCGCGGCCCGGATAGAAGAATTTCCGAAGGACCTCGACACCCCCGTTGTGACATACTGCGCCAGCGGCCACCGCTCGTCACATGCGGCAGTATATTTGAGGGCATACGGCTACCGCAACGTAAAAAACCTCGAATACGGCATGCATGGGTGGATGGATAGGAATTATCCGTTGAAGGTAATAGGTAATAGGTAATGGGTTATGGGTTTTATGGGAAAAGAACTATTACCCATCTACCCATTGCCTTCACTCCAGTATTATCTTTCCTTTTGGATCTTCGAGGAAAGTGCCGATGATGTAATACTCGACTCCGAGGCCCACGGCTGTTTCTTCGAATTTTTTCCTGTCCGCGGGATCGATAGCCATCAGAAGGCCGCCCGATGTCTGGGGATCGAAAATGATATCAAAGAAAAAATCAGTCCGTTGCGTCACGACATGCTCTTTATAAAAATCCCTGTTCCTGTACAGCCCACCGGGGACAAACCCCGATGCGGCGAACCCGACAGCTTCCTCGAAATACGGCAATTTTTCGGCAAACAATTCGACCCCTATGGAGTCACGGATCATTTCCTTTAAGTGCCCGGCAAGGCCGAATCCCGTCACATCGGTGCAGGCATGGACACCGACGGACTGCATCGCCTGAGCCGCCGTATTGTTAAGCGCCGCCATGACCCTGGCGAGGCCCAGCGCCCTGTCTTTATCGAGAAGTTTTCCCTTTATCGCTGTATTCATGATCCCCGTCCCCAGCGGCTTCGTCAGGATGAGGATATCGGAAGGCTTCGCCCCGACATTTAGAATTATCCTGTCAGGATGGACTATGCCTGTGATGGATAACCCATATTTGATCTCTTCATCATCCACGCTGTGGCCGCCAAGGAGGCTTACTCCGGCCTCCCGTATCTTATCGGCCCCGCCCCGAATGATCTCTTTCAAAATTGATATATCGAATTTCTTGGGAGAAAAACATACGAGATTAAGGGCAGTCTTCGGGACCGCTCCCATCGCATAAATATCACTCAGGGCATTTGCGGCGGCTATCTGACCAAACCAATACGGGTCGTCAACGACCGGGGTAAAGAAATCCACCGTCTGGACGAGGGCAATATCATCCGTAATTTTGTAGACACCGGCGTCTTCAAACCCTTCGATGCCGACCAGAACGTTATCATCCGCGGGAATGTCGATCCCACACAGGATGTTCGCAAGGTCACCCGGACCTATTTTTGACGCTCACCCGCCGCCGCGGACAAATTTAGTCAGTTCGTTGTCCACCTGTCCTCCCGTTATTTCAGCCTGGAACTGCCCTTCCCTTATTGGGGAAGCATCTTTTTTGATCTTCTTCTTGGTTGCGGGGCTTCTTCCAGTTCACTATAGCGTTCTTCTATCTTTTCAATTCCCGCATAGTAACAACAATTCGCGCTCTTGTAATTATTATCGAAAACCCGGACCTTTCCGTCCTGGAAGTTTATGCGGACATAACAGAATCCCCCGGGAAGCTCGGACCGCCTCTCCTCGGTCACGATACCCATTCCCCATCGTGTATATCTCTTATGATACACACGATCGCCAACCTGCAAGTACAATAAATAATCAGCTATCATCGGATAAGCATAGCACATAAAGAATGGAGGGACAAGACGCCACAACGCTGCCTGTGGTCAATGCTACTCTAACTCTGCAGGAGATATGAAAAAACAATTTGGATCGTGAGGCGTGAGGCTGAAGCGCAAAAACGAATATTCCCATGTTTAAACCATCACGCCTTACGCCTTACGCATAAAAAAAGGGGACCCGAAGGTCCCCTGCTTTTTTGCGTGTTTTTTACTGATGGTCGGCCCATTTGCCGTAACGCTCGCGGAGGATCCTGTGGAGGATCTTGCCTGCGCCTGATCTCGGCATCTCTTCGTCCTTGATGAACACGATGTTCTTCGGGACTTTGAAGCCTGCGATCTTGCCCTTGCACCATGCGCCTACTTCTTTTGCATCCATGGTCTTGCCTTCGTGGAGGACAACAATTGCTGTTACCTGTTCGCCCCATTTTTCATGAGGGACACCGATGACTGCGACGTCCTTGATATCCGGATGGCCGCCTACACAATTCTCGACTTCTGACGGGAAGATATTTTCGCCGCCGGAGATGATCATGTTGGCTTTTCTGTCGACGAGGGTGTAGAAGCCTTCCTCATCGCGCATTGCCATGTCGCCGGCGCTGAAGTATTCGCCCTTCATGGCTGCCGCGGTCTTTTCAGGATCTTTCCAATACTGCTCGAAAATCTGCGGGCTGCGTGAATAGAGCTCGCCGACTACATTCGGCTTATCAACAAGGTTTCCATCTTCGTCATAAAGACGCAGGCAGTCGCTTCCGATGACTTCGCGACCGCATGAACCGAGTTTCGTCATCTGTTCGTTCGGCTTCAGGACGGTAACAATACCAGCCTCTGTGGAGCCGTATGCTTCATAAAGCTCAGAGTTCGGGAACATCTTCAGGACGCCCTGCTTCGTGTCGCGACGGGCGGGAGCTGAAGAAATAAGCAATTTCTTGATGCAGCTGAGGTCATATTTCGCCCTTACTTCGTCAGGAAGAGCCAGCATCATGATATAGTGTGTCGGCACGAGAGATGTGAAGGTGACTCCGTAGTCCGCGAAACATCTTGATAAGGCCTTCGGGGTTGAATGAGACCATGTTGTAAGCCATGACGCATCCGCCGACCCATGTCGCGACAAATGAATAGAAAAGTGAGTTCACGTGGCAGCAGGGCATGACGAGAAGATTACAATCATCGAAGTTGAACTGATGATCGTAGATCATGATGTAATACTGGGAAAACAGATTTGCGTGGCTCTTCATGACGCCCTTAGGCAGACCGGTCGTTCCGCCGGTGTACATGATGACCCATATATCATCCGGCTCTACGACTGTGGCCGGTTCTTCAGCGCTTGATTTTGCAAGCAGCTGCTCGTAGTTGATATACCCGTCATAACTTGGGCTGTCGACTGCGTAATTGATATAACTGTGACCGTCTTCAGGTTACTTCTTCATTCCGTTGACCAGTTCGATCCAGGGGAATTCCTTGCCGTCTGCCTTGTCAACGCCGCTCTGAACGATAAAGACCTTCGCTTCGCAGTGATTGATGATGTATTCCATCTCCGGTCCAGCAAGTCTGAACATAAGAGGCACGCAGAGAAATCCGCCTTTTGCTGCGGCAGCGTAAAATTCAAGCCATTCTACGCAGTTGTAACCAAGAACCGCAAAACGGTCGCCCTTTTTCATCCCCAGGTCTGCAAGAGCATTTGCCAGCCGGCATGCCCTGTCATTCCACGCTTTGAAGGTATGCTCTTTATAGAGATCCTTGATGCCTACCTTATCAGGCCATTTAAACGCATTCACTCTCAACACGTCTTTAGCCGTCAACCAATGACCGTTCTTCATAACAAAACCCTCCTTAATGTGATTGATGAAAATCGCGTTATGTTGCCCACCGCGTATCAGCGCGATGGTTTTTGTAAAACCAGGCGAAGCCTGAATTGTGCCTATAGAATTATGATATCCGGCAAGGAATAAACGATTTATGCCGTTAGAGATAGGACCAGCAATTGAAGGAGTGACTCTACCGCTTCTCACGTAACCCCTTAACTGAAAACCTGTATCCTACTCTTTTTACCTTACAGGACTTTTTTTTTCAATACTAAAATGGCCTGGCCGGCTAAAATGTGTAAAACACAATTTGCTAACCCATCGAAACAAATACTTAAAAAAAGGCGGGGATCTAGATCCCCGCCTTTGAAATGCCGGATGTTACTGGTTGTCTCCCCATTTGCCATAACGCTCGCGGAGGATCCTGTGGAGGATCTTGCCTGCGCCTGATCTCGGCATTTCTTCGTCGGGGATGATGTAAATGTTCTTCGGAACTTTGAAACCTGCGATCTTGCCCTTGCACCACTCGGAAACCTCTTTCGGGGTCCATCTGTCTTGCCTTCGTGGAGAACGACGACTGCTGTTACCTGTTCGCCCCATTTCTCATGCGGCATGCCGATGACCGCAACGTCTTTGACCAGCTCGGGTGTGCCCCCACGCAGTTCTCGACTTCTGACGGGAAAACATTTTCGCCGCCGGAGATGATCATGTTGGCTTTCCGGTCAACGAGGTAAGTAATAGCCTTCTTCATCGCGATAGCCCATGTCGCCGGCGCTGAAATACTCGCCCTTCATTGCGTTCTTCGTCTTTTCCGGGTCTTTCCAGTAGCTCTCGAAGATCATCGGGCTGCGGGAATAGATCTCGCCGATCTTGTTCGGCTCGGTGATGAGGTTTCCGTCTTCGTCATAGATCTCGATAATATCAGTTCCGATCGCCTCGCGGCCGATGGAGCCGAGTTTCTTCATCTGCTCTTCCGGTTTCAGGATGGTTACGCATCCTGCTTCGGTTGACCCGTATGCTTCGTAAAGCCGTGAGTTCGGGAACATCTGCAAGGATACCCTGCTTCGTGTCGCGCCGCGCCGGGGCCGAAGAGCACAGGAGTTTCTTGATCGCGTTCAGGTTGTATTTTGCCTTTACTTCGTCCGGGAGCGCCAGCATCATGATGTAGTGTGTCGGAACGAGGGACGTAAATGTGACCCTGTGGTCCGAGAATGTCTTGATGAGATTTTCCGGGTTGAATGAAACCATGTTGTAGCACATGACCGTGCCGCCGACCCATGTAACGACAAATGAATAGAAGAGTGAGT
This sequence comes from uncultured delta proteobacterium, assembly GCA_963823725.1. Taxonomy (GTDB): domain Bacteria; phylum Desulfobacterota; class Syntrophorhabdia; order Syntrophorhabdales; family Syntrophorhabdaceae; genus Delta-02. The sequence continues at coordinate 40,823 of CAWGMJ010000008.1, read as the reverse complement.
TGACATGGCAGCAGGGCATGACCAGAAGAATGGTATCGTTGAAATTAAACTCATGGTCATAGATCATGATGAAGTACTGGGAGAACAGGTTTGCATGGCTCTTCATAACGCCCTTCGGCAGGCCGGTTGTTCCGCCGGTATACATGATAACCCAGATATCGTCGGGGGTCACTTCGGTTGCCGGTTCTTCCGGGCTTGCCTTTGCCAGCATCTGCTCGTAGTTGATAAAGCCGTCATAGCTCGGGCTGTCGACGGCAAAGTTGATGTAGTGCTCAACGGTCGTCAGGTTCTTCTTCATTCCGTTGACCTGTTCGATCCAGGGGAATTCCTTGCCGTCTGCCGGATCTTCTCCGCTCTGGACGATAAAGGCCTTTGCTTCGCAGTGGTTGATGATGTACTCCATCTCGGGTGCCGCAAGCCTGAACATAAGCGGCACGCAGAGAAAGCCGCCCTTTGCCGCTGCGCCGTAGAAATCCATCCATTCAACGCAGTTGTAGGCGAGAACCGCAAAACGGTCGCCTTTCTTGAGGCCTAAATCGGCAAGGGCATTCGCGAGCCGGCAAGCCCTGTCATTCCACTGCTTGAAGGTAAATGCCTTGTACAAGATCTTTTGCGCCAATCTTGTCCGGGTACTTAAATGCTTGAATCCTTAGAACATCCTTCGCTGTCATCCAGTGGCCGTTTTTCATAGTGTACTCCTCCTGTGATTAGAAATGGTAGATGTACGGTTGTCCTAGGGATATCGATCTGTCTACTCCACCAGCTCCAGCAAATGATGCACCTTCTGCGGCATTTTGTTCAGCAAAACATTATCAATACAGGTTGATCATGCAGCCAGGGCAAGCGGTGACGACGATATCCGCACCAGTCGCTTTAATGCCATCCATCTTCTTGTCTGCTATCTTCTTTGTCAGGTCATAATGGTAGACGCTGAATGAGCCGCCCATTCCACAGCACATATCGGCATTGGGCATCTCCACGTATTTGAGGCCCTTGAGCGCCTTCAGTATCGCCCTCGGCTGGTCCTTGATGTTCTGGTACCTGACAAGATGGCAGGGATCATGCCATGTCGCTGTCTTCCCTTCAAATTCCTTTTTCAGTTTGAATTCTTCGGGCTGATCTTCAGCACATCGATGATAAATTCCGTACTGTCCTTTATCTTCTTCTCGAATTCCGTCATACGCTCTGCTTCTGCTCTTCGGTTTCCGGAAGATATTTCTGGTAATCCTTGAGTGTGGAACTGCAGGTGCCGCACCTGTGACGATATAATCGACTTCAGGTCCTTGAATGCCTTGATGTTTAGATCGGCCAGCATACGGCCGGTCTCGAAGTCACCGCTGAAATAAATTGCCGCGCCGCAGCAGTTCTGTTCTTCGGGGACGACAACCTCGACCCCGTGTTGGGTCAGGAAATCGATGATCTTAAGGCCCAGTTCGGGATAGATAAAATCCATGGCGCATCCCATGAAGAAACCAACCCTCATCTTCGGCTGCTTCGCCATTCTGAGGTTTATAGACCGGCTTTACCTGATCCCGCAGGAATATCTTCGCAAGTGCCGGGAAGTTCCTCTTTCCCAGGCCTTTCACGAAATCGGGAAGATGCCTGATCTTGCCTTCCGTTGTGGGAAGCATCCACTGAAACTTCTGCATAAGCCGTGCGTACCTCCCGAATGCCTTTCTGTTGGCCATAACCTTGCGGAAGGCAAAGTTCTTGATGGAGCCCGAGCCCTTTTTCTTTGACCATCTGGGCCCGGGCGCCGACGACGACCCGGTCGATCTGGGTCTTTGCCGGGCAGTTCGCCACACAGCGTTTGCAGAGAAGGCACTTGCCGATGATCTCGCCCATCTCAGGGGTGAACTCCTGTTTCCCTCGAGGATCTGCTTGACGAGATAGTTTTTCCCGCGGGCCACGGATGTCTCCATTTTCTCTTCCTGGTAAACAGGGCAGAAGAAGCTGCAGAAGCCGCACTTCATGCACTGATCTGCGAATTGCTCTATTTTTTTAAGTTCTTTCAGATCTTTCACTCTTAAACCCCCTTTTATAGCTACTCCCAGATCTTGCCCGGATTCATGATGTTGTTCGGATCGATGAGGGCCTTGATGTTCTTCATCATGTTTATGACGGCCGGTTCGGTGACCTTTTTCATAGAATTTCTGTTTCTCAAGGCCGATACCGTGTTCTCCGGAAAGCACGCCGCCAAACTCAACGGCGCCTTCGATGATCTCATCCATGGCCTTGAAGGCCCGGTCATAATGTTCCTTATTGTTGATGTCGGTCAGGATGGCGGGTGGAGGTTTCCGTCACCGGCATGGCCGAGGACGACGATCTCAACATTGTATTTCTTTGCCAGTTCCTTGCATCTTCTTGATAAGGCGGGGATCTTTCCCCTCGGAACCGTTACGTCTTCCGCGAATACCTGTTTTGGCCTTTCCGAAGACGGCAGCGAAACCGGCCCGACGGGCCAGCCAGTACTTGTTGGCCTCGTCGGCATCCTTTGCGACCCGGACTTCCCTGGCGCCATATTTCTTGGTGATCTCGGCAATCTTCTCCGTCTCCTTCTCGACGGCCTCAGGGATGCCGTCGCACCTCGAAGAGCAGGCATGCATCGGCATCCTTCGGGAGGCCCATGGGCATCATCTCTTCGATCCTGTTGATGACCCAGTTGTCGAGCAGTTCGATCTTGTCGGGAATGACGCCGTTTTCGAGAACCCGGAAAACGCTTTCGCCTGCAACGGCCACATCGTCATAGACGACCATGATCGTCTTTCTTGGCTGGGGCAGGGGGTTCAGTTTCAATTCCGCCTTCGTGATGACACCGAGTGTTCCTTCAGAGCTGATGAAAATATGAGGAGATCGTAACCTACGACGTTCTTCAACGTCCTGCCGCCGAGATCGACGATCTCGCCCGTGCGGAAGGACCACCTCGATACCGAGAATATACTGTTTCGTGACGCCGTACTTGACGCAGGCAGGCCCGCCGGCATTCTCAGATATGATTCCGCCCATGGTGGCGCCGAGAAAGCTCTGAGGATCGGGCGGGAAGAAAAGCCCGTCTTTCATCAAGCCGCATGGTCAGGTCCTGGAGGACCACGCCCGGCTCGACGGTGGCGGTCAGGTTCTCCTTGTCGATTTTGAGGATCTTATTCATCTTCGTCGTGACAAGGACAATGCCGCCATGCCAGGGAACAGATCCGCCGCTGACGTTTGTGCCGCCGCCCCTCGGGGTGACCGGAATCTTCTCGGCGTTGGCCAGCTTCATTATCCGTGATACCTCCTCGGTTGTCGTGGGAAAAACAACGACATCCGGTTCATGGATCCAGCTTGTTGTCCCATCGTAGGAATAGGCTTTAAGAGCTTCAGGCGATGTTAAGACATTGTCTTTACCGACAATCTTTTGTAATTCGCTGATCAACGACTCTTTTAACATCCCTGGTACCCCCTGGTTTTTGATATTGTTACTAATTTCACGTTCTTTTATATCTTGTTCAACAGCCCTTTGTCAATAAAAATAAAAAGCCCAAAAGCCCCCTGATATCAAGTATTTCGCTCTTATTACCCGCTTGCAGCAGACTCAGGAAAATGGTATTTAATGCATGTTTCGTATACTGAACAAAATGACCGGAAAACGGCGTTTGGCTTCAAAGAACCTCGGGCACTTTATGAACATTCTCGAAACTATAGCTCCTATATTCCTCATCATCGCATTCGGTTATTTTCTCAAAAGCAGGAAAATCCTTTCCGATGACTTCATAGCAGAGGCAAACCATTTTGTCTTCCGTTTTCCTCTTCCTTTTCTTATTTTTATCGGGATAATCAAGGCGGGCCTCAAAAATACCGGATGGGTCTCTATACTTTCAGTAACCGTTCCGGCCTTAATAGTTATTATTATCGCGTTGATAGTTGCACGCATCGCCCGGTATAAAACGGGTAAATTGGGGAGTTTTGTCCAATCGACATTTCACGGCAATGTCACATACGTCGGCCTTGCAGTGCTTTTTTATCTCTTCGGCGAGGAAGGCCTGGAAAGGGGAAGCCTTCTCGCGGGGACCCTCATCCTTTTCAATAATGTCCTGGCGATCATCATTCTCTCCCTGTCGTCAGGCAGCTATCACAACCTGTCAAAAATTGCCTTTTCCATTATTACAACACCGATCATAATAGCCACCTTTGCGGGGATCATATTTGCCTTGACCGGTCTCAAAATACCGGCTGTATTTATGAAAAGCATGGAAATTGTCGCAAATATCGCACTGCCCCTTGCGCTCATCATAATAGGAGGGTCAATCTCCCCCGCCAAGCTCAAAAAGACATTCCGGCCAGCCGCTATTGCCACCATATTAAAAGTTTTTATCCTTCCCGGTATTGCGCTTCTCTTTTGCCAGCTTTTTTCATCGGATATCAGCGAAGCCCTGCCCGCAATGACCCTTCTTGCGACACCTACGGCGATAACGGCCTACATAATGGCCCGCGAATTGGATGGCGATTCCGAGCTTGCTTCCGGCGCGATCACGCTGTCAACCCTTGTCTCACCAGTGGTGTATTTATTCTGGATGATGGTGCTGAGATAAATATAGTTCTACGTTCTGAGTTCTACGTTCTGAGTTCCTAAATCGTAAATCGTAAAGAGGAAAAGTAAATTTCTTGGAGAAAGCAGCCGGATTCCGGCGAGAAAACATTACATCTTTAGAGGATTTTTTACCGTAGAACTCAGAACTTAGAACGTAGAACTCTATTTACGGCTTTATTTCCCTGAGTTTCCGCATGACCGCCTCGAGCCCCAGGCGTTCGGCATCGAGCGTTTCGATCACCACTTTGCCTGGGTAGCCGAGTTCATCAAGACCGCACAGAATTCTTCCCATATCTATGGAACCACTTACAAAATCATGATCGTCGCGTGTACCGTCGTTATTATGAAGATGCACGTGGAATACCTTCTCTACACCCATCCTGCGGACATCATCAAGAATGGCTCCCTCCGGGTCCGGGTCCTTCGCCATGCGTTTTGAGATGTATGCGTGGCCGATATCGAGCGTCACGCCGATCCCGGGTACGGCCCTCACGATATCATTGAATTCATCGAGTTGCTGAAAATAAAAATAGGACATGAATACATTTTCCAACGCAATACTGACACCCAGGTGTTTCGCTTCGTCCGCAATACCCTTCAATTCATCAAGGAACCTGTTCCTTAAGCCCGCATCGAATTCCTTGAGTTTACGAAAAAATGAATACCCGGGGTGAATGACGACCGGGTCCGCGCCGAGTTCAGCGCAAAGTTTAAGGCATTCAATGATCCTCTCGCGCGACAGCCGCAGGATCTCGCCCAGATAACTTCCCAGGTTTGTTTCCAGAAATGGGCCGTGCATCGAGAATGACACCCCCTCATTCCGGAGCCGCTGTACCTTTTCGATAAGCCTGTCATCATAGTCGAACAAATGCGGCGGCTCGTATGAAAGCTCGACGACCCTGAAACCCGACGCAAGAATGCGGTCAACGACTCCATTGAGCGTATCATTGGTGAGGAAATATGTAGAAAAACCGAAATGCATCAGGTTATGGGTGATGGGTTATAGGTAATGGGAAAGAAAAAGGGTCATGGATTGTGGAGCTTTCCCATAACCCATGACCCATCACCTATTACCTGTCTTCTTACTTCTTTACCGCTTTTATGATCTCGTTTGCGATCTCTTTGCTATCTAAGGATTTCACTGTCACGAGAAGGCCTTCCTTTCTATAAAAATCGATGAGAGGCGATGTCTTTTCGTTATATGTGGCAAGCCTCTGCTTGATCGCTTCCTCTGTTTCGTCGGCGCGCTGGACCGCGGGGGAACCGCACTTGAAGCAGGTTCCGTCCGGTTTTGGCGGCTTGCTTTTAATATTGTATATTTCCTGGCAGTCAGGGTTCGAGCATGTCCGTCTCGTGGTCAGCCTGTCGAGGATGACGTCCGTAGGGACGTCAAGGTTGATCGCTGCATCGAGTTTCATGCCGATCTTCTCGAGGAGCTTCTTCAATGCGTCCGCCTGGGGAATCGTCCTCGGAAAACCATCAAGGAGAAAACCTTTCTGGCAATCCGGCTCTTTCATCCTTACTTCCATGATATCCATGATGAGGTTATCGGGCACGAGTTCCCCGCGTTCCATATATCCTTTTGCTTTCTTGCCGAGTTCCGAACCTGCCTTTACGGCATTGCGCAGAATGTCTCCCGTGGAGATCTGTACTGAGCCGTCAAATTCAGTCAATAGTTTCGCGACTGTGCCTTTGCCTGCTCCCGGTGCTCCCAATAATACGATACGCATGATTGCTCCTCCTTTGCGTTAGATATGATCGTTGCGAAATTTCCTGAGTCTACCAAAAAAATGTAAAAAAATCACCGACAAAAACATAACATTTTATCCCGGCATCATACCGGCGCGGCTTGACATGACCATGTGGGCGGGGCATAATGTACGCTGTGAAAAAGTATACGATCCACCGCGATGTGTCTCCCGTCAAGACCACCATCGATTATGCCAGTGAACTGAATGAAGAACAGCGCAGCGTTGTCTTGAGCGACGATGGGCCGATCCTTGTCATCGCGGGGGCCGGAAGCGGCAAGACCCGCGTTGTCACATACCGGGTCGCACGTCTTCTCGAGCGGGGCATACCGCCCGGGGGCATATTGCTTCTTACGTTTACGAACAAGGCTGCGCGGGAAATGCTCCATCGCGTTGAACATCTCATTAAAATGGATACCCGATACATCTGGGGAGGCACATTCCATCATATCGGCAACCTGGTCCTTCGTCAGCATGCCGACCGGGTAGGCTACCGCAAGAATTTCACGATACTCGACAACGAAGATGCAAAGGATGTCGTTGAACTCGCCGTAAAGGAATCAGGGATCGATACCAAAAACAGGATGTTCCCCAAAGGCGGGGTCCTCAAAGAACTATTCAGTTACGCCGCCAATACCATGCAGACGATCGAGGGAGCGATCCGGGAGCGCAACCCTTTTTTCTATGATCTTGTCGATGAAATGACAACGATCCATACGCTTTACACGCGCAAGAAACGGGAAACCAATGCAATGGACTTCGACGACCTGCTCACGTACTGGCATACGGTCCTCTCGGAAGACCCGGAACTCAGAAAGCTCTACGCGATGACCTTCAGTCATATCCTGGTCGATGAATATCAGGACACCAACAGGATCCAGTCAGAAATAATAGATTTTATGGGCCTTATTAACCGTAATGTTATGGTTGTCGGGGATGACGCTCAGAGCATTTATTCATTCCGGGGTGCCAATTTTCAAAATATACTCGATTTCCCGAGGAAATACGAAGAAGCAAAGATCTTCAAATTAGAAACAAATTACCGCAGCACGCCTGAGATACTGGACCTCGCGAACAATTCCATCTCATATAATATAAACCAGTTCGATAAAACCCTGCACAGCGTCAGGAAGAACGGCATTGTTCCCGTCGTCGCGCCGTCACGGGACGTTATCCAGCAGGCCGAATTCGTCGCACAGAGAGTGCTGGAACTTGCCGACGAAGGCATCCCGCTCGACAGGATCTCGATCCTTTACCGGGCTCACTATCATTCAATGGAAGTCCAGATGGAACTGACCCGGCGGGGAATACCGTTCGAGATAAGAAGCGGCCTGAGATTTTTTGAGCAGGCGCATATCAAGGACGTCGTGTCTTTTCTGCGCGTCATATCCAATCCGAACGATGAGATATCCTGGAAAAGGATGTTCCAGATATTCCCCAGGATCGGAAAAAAGACAGCCGACCATATCTATACGTATATAAAGGAACAGGAAGACCCTTTCGAGCCTCTCATATCAAAAAAGATCGCCGACAAATTCAAGAGCATGAGAAAGGAGAACATTGATGCCTGGTCAGAGCTCTTTTCCGAATTAAAAGACCTGCAGGACAGTGAAGCTCCGGGTGAAATGATATCTGCAGTCCTCAAACACGGATATATCGAGTATTTGAAATTCACGTACCCTAATTATGAAGCTCGTCTCGAGGACTTGGGTCAGCTCGTTAATTTCTCAACCAAATATAATTCTTTGGATACTTTCCTGAGTGAATTGTCCCTCATGAGCGGCCTTGCCGGCGAAGAGGTCGTCGCAGCAGGTGATTTTGACGAAGAAAGGGTCATTCTCAGCACGATCCACCAGGCAAAGGGCCTCGAATGGCAGGTCGTCTTTATTATCTGGTGTGCGGAAGGGAGATTCCCCAACCCCAAAGCCGTCGAAGAAGGCGCCATCGAAGAAGAAAGACGCCTTTTTTATGTCGCGTCAACGCGCGCGATGGATGAATTATACCTGTGCTATCCCATCCTCGCCTTCGACCGTCAGGCAGGCCATATCATAATGCGCCCTTCCCGTTTCCTGGCCGAGCTCAAAAGTTCATGCTACGAGGAATGGTCGATCAGCGAATATTGAGGAAGATCGTGAGGCGTAAGGCGTAAGGCGTGAGCGCGAAAAACCAAATCAAATCAAAAAACCAGTTCATAGTAACAAGATCAATTGAAGTGGATCATCCGGCTTTAATCCCGGAATGGACAGACAGGGTGTGAGACAGCCTTGAACGTTCGCCTTGCAACGCCTTACGCACTCACGCCTTACGATCTTAATTTATAAATGTTTTCTTATACTTCGGCATTTCTTCGAGTGCTTTTCCGCAGCCCATTGTCACGGATACGAGCGGGTCATCGGCCACAAGGACGTTGATGCCGGTCTCATTCTCGATCCTCTGGTCGAGGCCTTTCAGAAGCGCGCCGCCGCCGGTGAGGACTATGCCGGTCTCGTTAAGATCGGAGACGAATTCCGGAGGGAGTTTCTCGAGGGCACGCCTTACTGAATCGAGGATCGCCGAGATCGGCTCCTCAATTGCCTCACGCACCTCTTCCTTTGATATCTTGATGCTCTTCGGTATGCTCGTGAGCAGGTCTTTTCCCACCACATTTATAGAATCGCTCAAGGAATCTATGGGATAGGCTGAAGCCCCTTCTATTTTTATCTTTTCTGCGGCGATCACGCCTATCGCAAGCTGGTGTTTCTTCTGGAGATACCGGACTATGGCTTCGTCAAGCTCATCGCCGGCCACCCTGAGAGATTCGCTGTATGCCACTGCCGAGAGGCTTATGATCGCTACCTCGGTCGTGCCGCCGCCGATGTCGATGATCATATTGCCGCGCGGGAGCTCGATCGGCATCCCTGCGCCTATTGAAGCCGCCATTGGCTCTTCTATAAGGTACACATCGCGTATTCCAACCTGAAAACACGCATCGATTACCGCTTTTTTCTCAACCTGCGTTATGCCTGACGGAACACCGACGACCATTCTCGGCTTGGATATCTTCCGTTCGTTGCTGACCACTTTCAGGAAATATTTGATCATTGCCTTCGCGACATCAAAATCTGCAATGACACCGTCTTTCAGGGGGCGTATTGCGCTGATATTCGGCGGGGTGCGTCCGATATATTCCTTCGCCTCTTTGCCGACAGCAATGACCTTGCCCGTGTTATTATCGATCGCCACAACCGAGGGTTGATTGAGCACTATGCCCTCGCCCTTCATATAAATGAGGGTATTAGCCGTGCCAAGGTCCATGGCAAGATGAGTAGAGAACATTCCAAACAGATTTCTAAAGAACCCCATCCCCCGTTTCCTCCCTATTCAATATATTTTCGTATTTTCTTTTCTTCTATCCTGTCAAACAGTTCCCACGGGTCCTGCGAATCATCAGGGTAACTGACCGTGCCAAGTTCTATTACACCGGCCCCCGGTGAAAGGCCTTCTTCGGCAAGGCTTTTGCCTATTGCATGGTAAAGAAGTTTCATCATATTCCTCGTCTCATACGTTTCCCCGCCCCGAAGCAGGACAAAGAACCGGCCGCCGTTCTTGCGGGCCACGAACGTTTTACCGCCCGCGCAGTAGCGTATAACCTGGCATATTCTCCTTAAAAGATCGTTGGTCCCGTCACAACCCATTTTCCGGTTGTACAGCGCCATGTTACCGAGCTTAACACAAAGAATGGAAAATCGCTCTTTTTTCCTTGCCATGGATTCAATGACGCTGAGAAAAACCGGAAATTGCACCGCACCGGTCACCGGGTCAAAATCACGGATCCTGTCAAGATGTCCGCGCATCCACTGTGCGGTAAAATACAGTGAGAACAATGATGAAAGATTTCTCAGCGCCCCTATGGAGCTTTCCTTCAGTTTCATCTCGTTGAGAGAAATAAAGCCCAGCACGCCGAATGTCGTATCCTCCGTTACCAGGGGAAACCCGAAAAATTGGCGCGCCTTGAATGGTTCGTTCGGGAACAGGATCGGTTTTTCCCTTAAATATGCACTGTCATGGGGCAAGAGCAGTTCGTGCCCCCCCTCGAGGACGATAGAAGCGATGCTTCCGGCCTGGCATTCCTTTTTTATCAGATCCGTGCTATTTATTCCGGCCATTTCCTGTATCGCAAGCCGCCCTTTTTTCTCCATTCCTATGAAGCAGAACGAACCTCCGGACAGTCCGAGTATTTCGGCGAGCACGTCCGGCGTTGAGGCCCTGGACATATTAAGGGCGCTTAAAAGGTTCATCATCCTTCGTTCAGCGAAAAGCTCGTCGATAGTTTCCTCGGCAAGTTCGGCCTTTTCTTCCTTTTTTATCTCCTCATGAATGAGCGATGCGAATGAAGCCAGGATCTTCTTTTCCTTATCAGTGAATACATACTTCTTTTTGCTGTCTACGATGACGACGCCATCGGTATCGATCGGGTAGCCCATAAAAGACTTAATGCCTTCATCGCCACCATAATAACCGAGGACATCTTCGTCCTTGTCAAAATTGGGTATGATAAGGGGCGCGTTATGCTTGATAACCCAGCCGGGCAAAGTGCTTTCGATCGGGATAGACCTTCTCTGATCGAAACTGCGGGCAAATGTGACCGAGGATATACAGTTGAGCATATCTTTTTCGCGTATGTACAGGGCGACGGTAAACGCTTCGTAGATATTGAAAATAAGCTGCGATAACCTGTCAATCATTTTTATAACCGAATTATGTCATTAGGGGCAACCGGTGTCAATCGATATCAACCATATTCCTCGAACTCCACCGCATAAGGTATTTCAAGCTTTTGGAGGGTCCGGCAATACCCGCACATGCCTCCGCCCGATGGATATCCGCATACTTCACAGTAATCTCCGGCAAAGGTGTTGTCCGGCCGGTCGGCAGGCCTTTGCTTCATCTCCTGAAGCTCTTTGAGATATCCTTGGATGAACATCAGCTTGGTCCCCGGAGAAACCTCTTCGAGATCTCCCAGGATGTTCTTGTACGTGATCGTCTTTGCCCCCTTTGAAAAAGGGCATTCGTCATATATGTAGTCAATGCCGGATATGATCGCATATGCCGCCACTTCGCGTTCCGAACAGAGAAAAAAAGGCTTGGCCTTGCGCGACAGATGACCCTCGTCTTCATCAAGGGATATATCTTTTTTCCATAAATATTCTTTTTTCCAGTACAGGACGTTACCGAAAAGGGCGGCGGCCTCGTCATCAAGGTTATGCCCGGTAAGCAGCAGGTTGTATCCTTTTTCGACGCAGATCCTGTTCATTACATATCTCTTGATCATACCGCAGGCAGAGCACGGGGCCCTGCGCAGCACTTTTGCAACTTCAGTTATGTCTCTTTGAAAAATGTCGGGAACGTGAAATATATAGACCTTTCTGCCGGTCATGTCCGCAACGGCCTTGATCTTTTCGAGTGAAACCCGGGAATAATCGCCTATGCCAAGGTCGACGTAAATACCGTCAGCGGCTATTCCCATTCTGTGCAGAAAGATCCACAGGGAAAGTGAATCTTTTCCTCCCGATACAGCGACTATGGGACGATCGCCCTCACCGATAAGGGCATGCCGCCGGATGGTTGTCTTTACTCTCTTTTCAAAAAAGATAATAAAATGGGTATCGCAAAATGCGGTCTTATGAGACCTTAATGCTATGCTTGCGGTCTCTCCGCAGATCCGGCATTTCATCCGCCCGAAACTACCCGTACAACCCGTACGTTATCGCCGGCGTCAAGCCGATGGTCTTCGGTTACGAGTTTATTATTGGCTACGACAAGATGACCTTCCTTGCTTATCGCCAACTCTTCGAGCAGTCGGGAAACGAGCATCGGTTTTTCGAAGGTGTATTCCCTGCCCTCCCAATTGACATTCATGGCTATTTGTTTAGCACACCGCCCGCTTGAAGTCAAAGACACAAAAGATAGGTTATGGGTAATAGGTTAGGGGTAATAGGGGATAGAAAAAACGTCGTGGATTGCGGGGTTTTCCAATAACCCATGACCCATCACCTATTACCCATCTTCTTCGGGTTGATTTCAGCAATTTCGTGCTTATATTTCTAGCAGATTTCGGGGATTGTTTGACATAGATAAGACAATTGAAAACGAATGAAGCAGACCATTTATCGTAAGGGGTGAATATATGAATTGGGAAAAATTAACGATAAAAGCCCAGGAAGCGATACAGGAAGCCCAGAAGAAGGCTGAATCACTGGGACACCAGAGCATAGAGAACGAACATCTCCTGCTTGCACTCATATCGCAGAAAGAAGGGATAATACGGCCTGTACTCGAAAAACTCGGCGCCAGGGCGGATATTATCACCCAGGATCTTGACCGGGAACTCAAGAAGATTCCGCGTGTCGAAGGAGGCATGGGCCAGACATACATCTCCCCGCGCATGAAACAGACCCTTGACATGGCTTTTACCGAAGCCGAGAGGCTCAAGGATGAATTTGTCAGTACCGAACATTTTCTCATCAGCATAACCGATGCAAAAGATGCGCCTGCTGCGGCCATATTGCGCACGTACGGCGTTACGAAGGACAGCATTTATACCGTACTGAAAGACCTCAGGGGCACCCAGCGCGTGACCGACCAGGCACCCGAAGAGAAATACCAGGCACTTCAGAGATATTGCCGCGACCTCACCGAAGAAGCCAGAAAAGGTAAGCTTGACCCGGTGATCGGCCGCGATGAAGAGGTCCGCAGGGTGATGCAGGTATTGTCCCGCCGGACCAAGAATAACCCCGTCATTATAGGCGAGCCGGGTGTCGGCAAGACCGCCATCGTTGAAGGGCTCGCGCAGCGCATCATATCGGGGGACATACCCGAAACCCTTAAAAATAAACGGGTGCTCTCCCTCGACCTGGGGTCCCTGCTTGCCGGGGCAAAATACCGCGGTGAATTTGAGGACAGGCTAAAGGCGGTTTTGAAAGAAATCGATGAAGCATCGGGCACCGTTGTTCTTTTCATTGATGAGCTCCACACCATAGTAGGCGCAGGCGGCGCCCAGGGCGCGGTAGACGCCTCCAATATGCTCAAGCCCGCCCTGGCACGCGGCGAATTGCGGTGCATCGGCGCCACGACCCTCGATGAATATCGCAAATATATTGAAAAAGATGCTGCGCTCGAGCGGCGTTTCCAGCCGGTATATGTCGGCGAGCCGTCTGTCGAAGAGACGATCGCCATCCTGCGGGGGCTCAAGGAAAGATATGAGCTGCATCACAAGGTACGGATCAACGACCCGGCGATCATTGCGGCCGCCACGCTGTCGCACCGCTACATAACCGACCGGTTTCTCCCCGACAAGGCGATCGACCTTATCGATGAGGCTTCATCGCGGCTGCGCATGGAGATAGACAGCGTTCCCACGGAGATCGACGAGATAGAACGGAAGGTGATCCAATCCCAGATCGAAATGGAGGCGCTCAAGAAAGAAAAAGACCCCGCATCGAAGGAGCGCCGGAAGAAGATACAGGATGAACTCGCCGCACTCAAGGCGGAGGTTTCCGAGAAACGAAAACGCTGGGAGAAAGAAAAATCCTTCATTACAGGCATCTCGGAAATAAAGGAAAAGATCGAGCACGCTAAAACATCAGGCCGACGAACTTGAGCGCAAGGGAGATTTCGGCCGCGTCGCCGAGATCCGCTACGGCACCATCTCGGCCCTCGAACAGGAATTAAAGAAGAAGAACGACGAGCTTGCAGCGGCGCAGCAGGGCAAAAGAATGCTTAAGGAAGAGGTCGATGAAGAGGATATTGCCCGCATCGTATCGAAGTGGACGGGCATACCGGTGTCCAAAATGCTCGAAGGAGAAATGGACAAGCTCGTCCGCATGGAAGAGAACATCCACCGGCGGGTGGTAGGCCAGGATGAGGCCATCGAAGCCGTTGCCAATACGATACGGAGGGCCCGGGCTGGCCTCCAGGACCCCAACAGGCCGCTCGGGTCGTTCCTTTTCCTTGGCCCTACCGGAGTAGGCAAGACCGAACTTGCCCGGGCGCTGGCAGAATTCCTCTTCGATGACGAACAGGCAATAGTCCGCATCGACATGAGCGAATTCATGGAAAAGCATTCCGTATCACGTTTGATCGGCGCCCCGCCCGGATATGTGGGATACGAAGAAGGCGGATACCTTACCGAGGCAATACGCAGACGGCCTTACTCCATCATCCTGCTCGATGAGGTGGAAAAGGCGCATCCCGACGTTTTCAATGTTCTCCTCCAGGTGCTCGATGACGGGCGCTTAACCGATGGCCAGGGAAGGACCGTGGATTTCAAGAATTCGGTCATTATAATGACCTCGAATATGGGAAGCCAGTGGATAACCGATCTGACCGAGCGGGATTACGAAGAGATGAAAAGGCGTGTCGGCGATGCGGTAAAGGCGCATTTCAAACCGGAATTCGTCAACCGGATAGACGATATCATCATATTCAGGACACTGTCAGTCGAGAATATCAAGGCGATCGTAAACCTCCAGCTCGACATCATGGCGAAGCGTGCGCAGGACCGCAACATCACCCTCGCCTTTACGGACAGCTTAAGGGAATTAATAGCCAAAGAAGGCTACGACCCCGCGTATGGTGCCCGGCCGCTCAAGCGCCTGATCCAAAAGAAGATCCAGGATGCCCTCGCTCTCATGATCCTGAAAGGCGAAGTGAAGGACGGCGATACGGTCACTGTTGATGCAGATCCATCCGGCAATGTGGCTTTCGCCAGATAATAGGTAATGGGTAATGGGTTTTAGGTAATGGGCAGATACGGTGTTTTTCCCATAACCTATTACCTATTACCCATTACCCCTCTTCTTTCTTTTCCTCTTGACCTTTCTTTCTCCAATTGTTATATATGGATTCTGTAGGCGCTTAGCTCAGTGGGAGAGCGCTTCCCTGACGCGGAAGAGGTCAGGGGTTCAATACCCCTAGCGCCTACCATATTCCAATACTTTAATTGCTCCTTCAATCGATTATGATATTGATTCAGGATAGTGTGGATCAATGTGTACCTAAAAATATCGAAGGAGGTTGTATGCACAGCAAAAGTGTCAGTCTTTGTATTATCTTTTTTATCAGCTTGATGCTCGTATTTACGGTATCCGTTCATGCACAGCGGACAAGTGTTCCAACACAAGTCGTCAAGACAAGTGCCGGTGATTCCCGTACAGTAACTTTTATCAATAAGTGCGATCAGGACATATATTGGGGAGTTGTTTCAAGCTCCAAAGATACAAAAATCGACTGCGGGTCCGGTTATTTTGGGCATCCCGGCAATGGCGGCGGATTAATAACCAAGAATGGCGGAACAGCAACAGTCGCCGTAAATTTGGAAACCGCATGCAAAGGGAACAAGACCTGGAGCGGTAATTTTTACGCACGTACAGGCTGTAAATTCCAGGGTGAAACGGGTACATGCGACACAGGCAGCTGCGGAAACCAGCTGCACTGCAAACAGGGTGTCGGCGGAGCACCTCCGGCTACCCGGGCCGAATTTAAATTCGATAAAGATGGTAATGATTTTTATGATATAAGCAACGTCGACGGATTCAACGTAGGCATTACAATAAAACCGACATCTATCGTACAGGGTACCCCGCCGGCCGCCGCTTACTGGTGCACCGCCGCCGGCTGCACATTTGATTTTATCAAAGACGCTTCTTCATGCCCGGCAGAATTGCAGGTCAAGGTAGGCACCAAACTGGTCGGTTGTGACAGCGCATGCCAGAAATTTGACGCCGGTAAAAAAGATGCTATGGCAAATTCCTTTTACTGCTGTACCGGCCAGTATTCAGGCCCTTCAGGACGCTCCGATTGCGGCAACTGCTGTCATATGAAGGAGCCGAGTGGAAGAGGCAAATATTCCAAATATTTTAAAGACAAATGTGGGGATGCATATGCCTGGCCGCAGGATGACAATAAGAGCACATTCTCCTGCGTTTCAAAGTCATATGAAGTGGTGTTCTGCCCTAAATGAACTATCATTCATCACCTGATATTTTTTGACTTTCAGCAATCCGGTATCAAGACTGATGCCGGATCGCTTTTTTAAAACAGGGAGCATCGGCCATGCGCGTACCGAAACCACTGATCTCAATTTTGGCGTTTTTGCTCTTAATGCCGCAGGCCGCTTTTGTAGGCATAGCCCAGACAACTGCACCCGCGAATCGGGAAACTCCTTCAAAAATAATCGAAAACAGTAAACAGCAAACCAGTACTGTTCAGTCAAAGCCCTCCGAAACGGCCGGGCTTGTCGAGACGCCGAATGCTCCGGCAACCAATCCAACACAACACGCTGACCTGGAAGTTGAAGCCAGCCCTCTCAATTTCAAGCTCAGCCCCGACGGCACCATCGCGTCGGTCCTCTTCGACAAGGAGAGCGTCGAAGGCATGCGCACCCTCATGAGCCAACTGGAACAAAACGGAACACTGGGGAAAGTAAAGGGCGTCGTATATGCCGCATCGGGCATCACTCCCATGCTCATCCTCACGGGGGAAAAGCAGGAATTGCTCGAAAAACTGAATCTCCTGAAACAATTCCTGCCCGATCAAGATCAGGCCCACATAGTTGTCATTTCAGCGAGTTTGCGTGAACTGGCCGATCAGGATGCTTATAATATAGGGCTCACCCTGAGTCCGGACATCATCGGAATGACCCTCGGAGGCGCTGCGACGGCGACATTCCAAACAAATACGCCCGATAATTACATCGCTTCCGCAACAGCCGCTCTCCCCACGACGGATTTCTCCAAGATTGCCCAGCTGAATGAGGCATTTAACAGGGGCAAGGTGCTTGTCGCCAGCGAGGTTTATACCCGCAACGGCACCAAAGCGCTTCTTACGAACGTAGAGCAGATCCCGATTTTCAGCACCGACCGTAATGGAAACGTCATGACCCAGTATCAGCAGCTTGAGACGAGCGTTGACGTCATACCGACCACGGTGGATTACAGAAAGAACACTCCCGATGAAAGCCAGGTCCGGGTTGATGTCCTCGTCAAGATCAGTGTTGTAACGGGCGTTCAAACCTATAATTCCACGACAACCGCCCCCCAGTACGCAACGAAGACATTTGCCACCACGAGAGTTCTCAAGGCTAACAGCCAGCGCTATGTTGTGGGTACCTTCACGACCGATGCACAGTATAAGAGCCAGGTCGGCCTGCCTTTCGTGTCAAAGATCCCCTTCTTGAAGTATCTCTTCTCCCGCGAAGGGACATCGTCGCAGCGCAATATCGCCATCCTGACGCTAGCGGTGAAGCTCGTTCCTATGACCGTTAAGGATCTCACAATAGAAGTGGAATCGGTTGATCCCCTCGAAGAGCTTTACAAGAGAAAGGGCGAAAAAAAAGGCGGTCAGTAGATTCATACAGCGGAGCATCACCCGTAATTCCTTTTTCCGCGTTTTTCTTCAATTCCTTAAGAACTCATCGTCATGATGCGGCGGTCCCCCATTTTTTTCCGCGCTTTTTAACTATAAGAATTGACAAGAGAAATACAAAAATGGTAATAATATCTTTCTGTTCAGACAATGTTGCTCAGTTTGAAATTAGCGGTCAAAGCAGTTGAAGGATAATATGATGGATGAAAACCTCGAAATAATACGGCACAGCACGTCTCACCTTATGGCGCAGGCGGTCAGGGACCTCTTTCCCGGTGTCAAGGTGGCAATAGGGCCTTCTATTGAAACCGGATTCTATTATGATTTCGATTATGATCCGGGCTTTACCGATGAAGACCTTGCAAAGATAGAAAAACGCATGGGCGAACTTGCGGAAATGAACTTCCCGATCGAACGCAAGACCATAAAACGGCAGGATGCCATCAAGATGTTTACCGAAATGGGGGAACCCTATAAAGTTGAGCTTCTCGAAGCCCTTTCGGACGACGAAGTGAGCATCTATACCCAGGGGTCTTTCACGGACCTTTGCCGGGGGCCCCATCTCGAATCGACGGGAAGGATCAAGGCTTTCAAATTGTTAAGCCTTGCGGGCGCATACTGGAGAGGCGATGAGCACAACAAGATGCTCACCCGCATCTACGGAACGGCATTTGCCGACAAGAAGGCGCTCAAGGAATATCTCCTATTTCTGGAGGAAGTGAAAAAGAGAGATCACAGAAGGATCGGGAAAGACCTCGATCTTTTCAGCGTATCCGACGAGGTCGGAGCCGGCCTCGTTATATATCACCCGAAAGGCGCCCTTCTGCGATGGCTCCTTGAAGATTTTGAGCGCAGGGAGCACCTGAAACGCGGCTATGATTTCGTCGTCGGCCCCCACATCCTTAAACTCGACATGTGGAAAAAATCCGGCCATTTCGAAAATTACCGCGAAAACATGTATTTTACAAAAGTCGATGAGGTCGAATACGGCATTAAGCCGATGAACTGCCTCGCGCACATTATGGTCTATAAATCCCAGGTGCGAAGTTATCGCGAGCTCCCTTTACGATACTTCGAATTGGGAACCGTCTGCCGGCACGAAAAATCGGGGGTCCTTCACGGGCTCATGAGGGTCCGGGAATTTACCCAGGACGACGCGCATATCTTCCTGCGTCCCGAGCAGCTTCATGACGAGATCCTCGCCATCATCCGGTTCGTTCAGGATGTCATGGATATCTTCGGCTTTAAGTTCGAAATGGAGATAAGCACCCGGCCATCCAAATCCATCGGCAGCGACGAGGATTGGGAAAGAGCGGAGAAAGCTCTTAAGGAAGTCCTTGACAGCGAAGGCCTGCCGTATGACCTTAATGAAGGTGACGGCGCATTTTATGGACCGAAGATCGATATTAAGCTCAAGGATGCCCTGGGAAGAAAATGGCAATGCGCAACCATTCAGTGTGATTTTGCCCTTCCGGAACGGTTCGATCTCCATTACACCGATTCCGATGGCCTCAGGAAACGGCCCGTTATGCTGCACAGGGTCGTCCTTGGCGCACTTGAAAGATTCATGGGCGTACTGATAGAGCATTATGCAGGTAAATTTCCCGTCTGGCTGGCACCGGTCCAGGCAGTTGTCATGAATATCACCGATGACCAGGCCGCATATGTGCGGTCAATAGCCAATGCGCTAAAAAGTGAAGATATCCGGGTTGAAACGGACCTGCAGAAATGAAAAACTTGGTTTAAAAATCCGCGAAAGTGTGGTAAAGAAAGTCCCCTATATGATCATCGCGGGCAAGAACGAGATGGAGAGCAACACTCTCACCGTCCGGGTACGCGATGGCGGTGAGCTTAAAGATATCAGGCTCGAAGAATTTATTGGGCGGGTAAAGGATGAAATTTTAACCAGGAGGTGAGCCTTATAGCAGCAGGAAAGGATTTCAAGGACATTAACGTCAATGAAAAGATCCGGGTTCGTGAAGTGCGGCTTATAGACGAAAACGGAGAACAGTTGGGCATAGTTCCCACGGTGGATGCCTTAAGGATGGCTCGGGAAAAGGAACTCGATCTCGTAGAGGTTTCGGGGAAATCGGCCCCGCCCGTCTGCAAGATCATGGATTACGGGAAATATAAGTACCAACTGGCGAAAAAAGCCCAGGAAGCCAAGAAAAAACAGACCGTGATCCAGATAAAGGAAATGAAGATCGGGCTCAAGATCGAGGAACATGATTTTCAGTTCAAAATGAAGCATCTGAGAGAATTCCTCGAAGAGGGCCATAAACTAAAGATCATCATCATGTTCAGGGGAAGAGAGATACTTCACGTTGACATGGGTGAAAAACTGGCGCAAAAGGTTATAGAATCATTGAAAGATGTAGGGGAATTGGAGCAAAAGTCCAGATTCGACGGCAGAAATATTGTTATGATTTTTGCCCCTTTGTAACTAATAGCCGGACACCCAACTTCCGAGCTTGCGAATGTTGGGTGGCAAAGTACAGCGAGCGAGAAGCTCCACGGGCTTTTGCTCGTGGAGGGGGCGACGTGAGCCCCTGTAACTGCAAGGAGGATACACATGCCAAAAGTTAAGACCCATCGGGGGCTGGCAAAGCGCGTAAAAATCACCGCCGGCGGCAAGATAAAACGCGGCAAGGCGTACCATAGCCATCTGCTTTCATGCAAGACACCCAAAATGAAGCGTCGGCTTTCAAAGGCAGATACCGTTAATTCGGCAGATGCAAAAAGACTTAAGTCATTAATACCGTATTTATAAAAAGGTTTAAGAGAGGTATAGAACCATGCCAAGGGCAAAACGAGGATTTAAGGCAAGACAGAGAAGAAAAAAGATATTTAAACTTGCAAAGGGCATGACGCAGCGCAGGAAGAATGTATACAGTGTAGCGAAAAGAAGCGTCTTTAAAGCCCTCAAGT
This sequence comes from uncultured delta proteobacterium, assembly GCA_963823725.1. Lineage (GTDB taxonomy): Bacteria > Desulfobacterota > Syntrophorhabdia > Syntrophorhabdales > Syntrophorhabdaceae > Delta-02. The sequence goes on along the minus strand of CAWGMJ010000008.1, from coordinate 20,177 downwards.
ATGCCTATATGGGACGCAAGGAGCGCAAACGCGATTTCAGGGCACTGTGGATAGTCCGTATCAATGCCGCGTGCCGGTCCTATGGGATTCCTTATAACCGTTTCATAAACGGGCTGAAGGTGGCTAATATCGCCCTTAACAGGAAATCGCTCGCCGACATGGCGGTGAATGATCCTGCCGGGTTCGAGCAGGTTGTTGCCAGAGTAAAGGCCGTAGTGACACACTAGGGTGACGCTTGGATATTAGCGGACTTAAAGAAAAGATCGAAAGCGAAATATCCCGGATAGCAAATGCTGAAGATGTTAAACAGGTCAAGGTATCAGTCCTCGGCAGGAAGGGGATTTTTGCCGAATACCTGGACAAGCTGAAAACGCTTGATAAAGAAGAGCGCCGTGATGCGGGCAAAGCGATAAACGATGTAAAATCGTGGGCCGATCAACGACTCGGTGAACTGGAAAAACAGTTTGAAGAGATAGAAAGGCGCAAACGGGAGGCCGCTTCACGGATCGATATAACGATGCCCGGGGCCGTCCCTGTCTTTGGCAAGAAGCATCCTATAACATTAACCCTGGAAGAAATAATCAGGATCTTCTCATCTCTCGGTTTTGCCGTTGCAGAAGGGCCCGATATCGAGACAGAGCACTACAATTTCGAAACCCTGAATATTCCGTCGGACCATCCTGCAAGGGATATGCAGGATACATTTTACATAAATCCCGGCGTTGTCCTGAGGACCCATACATCTCCCGTCCAGATACGAACGATGGAGGCGCAGCTCCCCCCGGTCAAGATCATCGCTCCGGGATGCGTCTACCGCTGTGATAACGATATCTCGCACACACCGATGTTTCATCAGGTAGAAGGACTGATGGTCGATAAGAACGTGCGGTTTTCGGACCTCAAGGGGATCCTCTCCATATTTATCCATGAGATGTTCGGCCCCGATACATCTTTACGGTTTCGCCCGAGCTATTTTCCCTTCACCGAACCATCGGCCGAAGTGGACATAAGCTGCGTGATATGCCGCGGCGAAGGCTGCAGGGTATGCAAAGATACCGGATGGCTTGAGATATTAGGTTCCGGCATGGTGCATCCCCAGGTTTTCCGGAATGTCGGGTATGACCAGGAAGAAATTACGGGTTTTGCGTTCGGTATGGGTGTTGAGCGCATCGCCATGATCAAATTCGGTATCGACGATATCCGTCAATTTTACTATAACGATGTCAGGTTTCTCGCGCAGTTCTGAGGTGTGATCGATTGAAGATACCTATCGAATGGCTGAATGATTTTGTCGTCATTGATGTAGATATAGATGACCTTGCAAAGCGCCTGACAATGCGCGGCCTCGAGGTCGAAGGCATTGAAAGGTTCACGCCCCGGTTCACCGGGGTCGTGGCGGCGACGATAACGAAGATAGAACCCCATCCTAATGCCGATAATCTCTCGGTATGTTCCGTTAATACAGGCAAAGAAGACCTTACCATTGTTTGCGGAGCACAAAATATATCCCTTAATGACAGGGTCCCGCTCGCCACGGTCGGCGCAGCCCTCGACAAAGATTTTGTTGTCGGTAAACGCGCTGTCCGGGGGATAGAATCGTACGGCATGCTGTGTTCAGAAAAAGAGCTGGGCATATCTGACGATCATAGCGGGATATTCATCCTTCCGGACGAAATAAGCCCCGGCACCGTCATGGCTGAATCGCCGATTGCTTATGACACTGTCCTCGACATCAGCGTCCCTCCCAACAGAGGGGACTGCCTGAGCGTCTTCGGGATCGCCCGTGAGATCGCAAGCATACTGCGTCAGAAGGCAAAACTTCCAATTTTTACACTGAATGCTGCCTCCGATGAAAACGTCGAGGAGCAGGTTGCCCTCACTATCCAGGATATCAGCGCATGTCCGCGGTATATCCTGAAACTGATAAAGGGCATTTCGATCAGGCAATCTCCTTTCTGGATGCGCCGGAGAATAACCCGGTGCGGCATGAGGCCGATAAATAACATAGTCGACGTGACAAACTACGTCATGCTTGAGCTCGGCCAACCCCTTCATGCGTTTGATTTTGAACGCCTCTCAGAATCGAGGATCGATGTCAGGGTAACCCGTGAGCCCTCAACATTCAGGACGCTCGACAGCATCGACAGGCCGCTGGAACCCGGTGATATCCTTATTTGCGACGGTTCCGGCCCGGTCGCTATTGCGGGCATTATGGGCGGAGAGAACTCCGAGATCACCGATTCAACGACCAACATGGCACTGGAAAGCGCCTACTTCAACCCTTATTCGATACGGGCAACGGCCCGGCGCCTCGGTATACGATCGGAGGCATCCCTCAGGTTCGAAAAGGGCATAGACATCGATAATGTTGGATTTGCAGCCGACAGGGCAATGTTCCTGATGAACCAGTTGGGCGGCGGCACCGTAATAAACGGACAGCGGGAAATATTCGAAAAGAGAGAGCCCCGGACCATTTATATCACATACAGCAATATCAATGGCCTTCTGGGCACGCATATCAGCCACGAGGCAGTGACACGGGCCCTGCGCTCTATTGAACTGCACGTCATGAAAGAGGATGAGAACGGCTTTACCATATCCATCCCCAATTTCAGGCACGATATCAGTGAGGCTGCCGATGTGATCGAAGAGATCTCCCGTGTCCACGGTTTCGAACATATTCCGGACACAAGCCCGATCACCGTCCTTAAGCCGCAGAAGCTGACGAATAAGGAACGCTCCTTGAATATAGTGCGGGAGTATTGCCTGGGAACAGGGTTCCTCGAAATTATTAATTTTTCATTCTTCTCTACGAAGGATATCGAACTTTTCCGCATTCCCGAAAATGATGCACGCAGCCGCTATGTGCCAATAATGAACCCCATTTCACGTGATTGGGGCGTCATGAGAACAATGATGATGCCGGCGGTCCTTAAATGCATTGCATATAATCTTAACCGGGGCTCGAAAAATTTAAGGTTCTTCGAAAAAGGAAAGGTTTTCTTTCAGAGCAATTCCCACGACATACATGAGGAAACCATCCTGTGTTTTGCATTAACAGGAAGAGAGAAGGAGTATTTCTGGAAAGAGAAATATCCGGACTATGACTACTTCGATATCAAAGGGATCGTCGAAGGATTGATAGGGAAGCTCGGGGGAAATTTTGAGGTTTCCCCGACTGCCGAACCGTTTCTCGATTCCGGCTGCTCTGCCGATGTCATGATCGATGGGATCAAGGCCGGCTGGATAGGTTCCATCAAGGATGATATTCTGAAAGCCTATGAAATTGAACAAACTATTTATTGCGCTGAGTTACGATTTGATATAATCTTACAAAAAGGGAACCTGACGCTTCAGTACAAGCCAATACCACGTTATCCACAGGCTACTCGGGATTTTTCATTCTATGTGGATGATGCTGTGCCGATAGCTGCGCTTGTCCAGAAGATAAAGGATATCTCACCCCTTATAGTTTCCGTTGGAATATTCGATATGTTCCGAAAGGAGATGCGAAGTATATCCATACGGGTTGTATTCCAGTCATATGAAGAAACTCTTACCGATGAACGTGTTAGTTCGCTCCAGGAAAAGATCATCGGAGAGATGACCAATATTGATGGAATTTCGTTAAGGGCATAAGGAGGAGGAATGACGAAAATAGACATTGTGACCGATCTTTACGAAAAGCTCGGATTTTCCAAGCGGGAGTGCGCGCATATCGTCGACCGGTTCTTTGAAATAATAAAAGATACACTTGCGACCGACGAGAACGTTAAGATCTCCGGTTTTGGCAATTTTTTTGTGCGTAAGAAAAAAGCACGCCGGGGAAGAAACCCGCAGACAGGCGAAGAGATCAAGATCACCGAACGCAAGGTCCTAAGTTTCAGGCTAAGTCAGGTGTTAAAGGACGAAATTAACAACAGCAGGCAGGAATGAACGGAAGAGATATACCCGACCGGGTCTTTTACCGTATCAAAGAAGTTTGTACCTTGACGGAGCTTAAACCTCATGTCCTGAGGTACTGGGAACAGGAATTCAAGGATATCAAGCCCGTAAAAAGTCCCACGGGGCAAAGGCTGTATAAGAAAAAAGATCTTGAGATCATCTTTACTATCAAGAAGCTCCTGCACGAAAAACGATTTACCATTGATGGGGCAAAGCAATATCTTGCCAATCATAAACGCATCCTTAACGAGATCCGGGAGGAGTTGACGGAGCTCGTGGCAATGCTTAAACAAGAGGAGAGAGGAAAGAAATGAGAAACACTATCGTTGCCTTGTTATTGGCCGTCCTGGTTTTTTCCTGTACCCCGGGTCCGCAGTACTATGCCAAAAGTGAATCCGACAGTATTAAGAAAAATTATAACAGCAAGCATCTCCAGAATCTTTATGAGGCAAATTCGAGCCTTTTCAAGGAGATATATAACCGGTACAGCTCGGCCAATGTTGGTCTTTATCAGGACGGGATCGGCATTACGACCCTTGAAGACTACGACAAACAACAGCTTCATTACATCATGGTCTATGTGCGGCCCAAAGATGCATCGTTCGACATGAATACCACGAAGCCTGAACAGAGAATAGCGACAGTAATCAAGGACTTCGTACCGAAATATATAAAAATGATCAATCCCGGCGACCTCGACAAGAATGATATCGAAGGCCTCGCGTTCGGCATTTACTGGGCAGCCAGAGATCATTCACAGTGCGATACATATGGCGGTCATGTCGAATATCTTTATATCTTTTTCCCTAAAGCAGCCGCTCAAGCCTATCTGAAAGGAAATCTGAGCCTCGCGGAAGCGATCGATCAGTCCGAGGTTATGGCAAGCACAGATTTAAAGCCCGCGCAGAGCATACGGCCCGTCTTCTAGATCGTTTACAGAAAACATCAACGCCGCAGCTTATGCCGCGGCGTTTTTTTACGCTTCTTTTATCAGGGAAAGACCGGTCCCTAATGGGAAAATCCCCCTTGATGAAGCAGATTTTTGATCGTCATTTCAGGAAAAGGCGCCGGAATGAACGAGAGGATAAATACGATGAGCACGAGGACAGCCAGTTTCTTCCGCCTGCCGTCAAGCGCTGTTTCCTCATCAAATGGCCTCGGATGCTTGCGTCCGAATATCATGAGAAGGATAACCAGTGTAAGCCAGCCAACATTATGGAACACCGCAAGTATACCAAGGCCCAGGATGACGCCATAAAATACCCATTTGCTTTGACGGCCGAAAACAGCATACACGACATGGCCGCCGTCAAGCTGGCCGACCGGAAGCAGATTGAGTGAGGTCACAAAAAGCCCGACCCAGCCTGCATAGGCAAGAGGATGCAGCATAAGTTCATGCCCCTTCGGGATCTCACCAACAAGCAGGGACTCGAGTATTTTGAAGAGAAGCGGCTCACCAAGCTCCGTATATGATGCCGGCGGGACGCCGGAGATCTCTGTGACAGTCGAGAGCATTATGACCCGCGATGATGAACGGGAACGCTACGATAAAACCGCTTAAAGGACCTGCTATTCCAATATCAAAAAGTGCCTTTCTGCTCGTAATGATCCCCTTCATCTTGATCAAAGCACCGAACGTGCCGAACGGAGGAAGCGGCAAAGGTATAAAGAACGGCAGCGTGCTGGAAATGCCGTGACGGCGTGTCATGATATAATGGCCCATTTCGTGGGAAAGAAGGATCGTCATAATGGCGCAGCTGTAAAGATACCCACCGACAAAGATGGTTGATGCTATGGTTACCAGAAATAACAGGATATGGAGAAAGATCATCTAGACCTTGAGTAAGCCGTATTCCATGAGGGTGCGGTCATGTTTCGTTCCCGTCTTTATCTTTACGTCCAGTGAGGATAAGAACTCATAAAAATCAACGAGGCTTTTCCGCGGCAGCTTGCGCGACGTACTGAAAAGCTTATATGCATAATAGGGATGCTGAAAAGGCAGGTAGCGTTTTTTAACCGACGTGTCGATATCCATACCTTCTTTCCATCGTTTGAAAGAGGCAGCAAAGGCGGGATAAGCGCGCGCATCCGGAACATGCGGTTCGAGGTCTTTTGCCTGGATCAAAAGACGCATCTGATTGACAAGGTAGCTGTGTATTGCAAGGATATGCTGGCCATTTTCCACCAGGCCTTCGAAAATATTCAGGACTTCTTTTTTGTCCATCCGGGAAAATGCATCAAAAAGCACCATTAACGTGTCTTCATGGGTTTCCGTAACTACCGAGTTGATGTCTTTCGAATCGATTGTTGTCCGGTCACCGACGTAACAGATGAGTTTTAAGACCTCCTGGTCCAATATTGATTCATCCCGTATCCTTGACGTCAACAAGACAAAAGCCTTGTCAGTCATTTTCTTGTTATTGCGTTTGAGGGCCGACCGCACTCTTTCCTTGATCCTCTTGTCACTGTCCTTTTCCAGAATGACAGGCCATCCTTCGAGAAGCTCGCACACTTCGCGTGATTCCGATGTCAAATATATAATAAGCCCTGCCCTTTCTTTCAAGAGATCGAGATTTGGCTTCAATAATTTTATGTCCGCGGCATCCGGGTCGATGACCGCAATGACAAGATTGTCAGCGAGAAAAAGATTGGAGGCTTTTTCTAAAATCACTCGCCGCAAATCCTTGCCCTGTGCTATTGTAATGGCCGGGTGGTCATTGAACCTGCCCGCAAGAATATGAATATCCTCGACGATATTTTCTTTTGCACCCTGGGCGATCAGATTGAACTCATACATGTTTAGGATATCATCGGCAGGCTTTGTTTTCAACTGAAAGACCGCTATACATCGTATTAAAGACACGCATGCGATGTCTGTGCCAGACAGATTCCCTGTAAAATACTTAACCGTATCTTCGGAGTTATCCGTACCCGAAATCCGGGGTAATAGGTCCCGAATTTTCGAATAACGATCATGAAGCAAACAGTTTTTTGCCGGAAGCATAGGAGGATACTGGGCATGCGCATTGCCTGGCGATCGATCGGGCAATTATTTCCCGTATTTCTTCTTCAGGAATTCAAGGCCGGTCATAGGATATAAGGCATATATCAGAATATCACCCGTATCCTGTGATATGTCCTTAATCGCTTCTTTCGCGGCTGGCATTTCCGGTTGAAGGGTATCGGCAGGCCGCACATCGATAGGGGTCGTCCCCAGGGGATAGCCTTTCAGCGCCTTTGCCCTTACTTCTTCATTGACGGGTGCCGGCGGCCTCCCATACAGCCCGTAAAAATAATCCTTTACCTCGTTCGAGATCATCTTGTAGCGCCCCATGATCACATTGAAAACAGACTGAACACCGACGATCTGGCTCGAAGGTGTGACAAGCGGGGGATACCCCATATCCTTACGTGTCCTTGGTATCTCCTCAAAAACCTCGTCGAGCCTGTTAAGCGCCTTTGCCTTATCGAGCTGGCTTAAAAGGTTTGTTATCATTCCTCCCGGGATCTGATGAACGATAACGCTGATATCATTCCCGGCATGGTGGGTCGCATCGGAAAATGACCGTAACTTGGTGGGAATGATCCCTTCGAGGTAATGGTCGACCTCCGAGATGGGTGTGAGGTCAAGCTCCGGATCGTATGGGCTGTCATCCAGAGCTATGAGGAGAGGTTCCACGGGTGCATGTGATGAACGGTATGAGAATGGGGCGAGGCACGTATCGATACCGTCAGCCCCGGCTTCGATCGCATTAATAATGGACATGGATGCCATGCCGCTCGTGTAGTGCGTATGCAGGTGGACGGGGATAGAGATGCTCTCTTTCAGCCGGGATATAAGATCGAACGAATCGAAAGGTGAAAGGATGCCTGCCATATCTTTTATACACAGGGAATGGGCCCCCATATCTTCGATCGTCCGGGCCTTATCAACATAATAGTCCATGGTATAGATCGGTCCGCCCAGCCTTCTTTCGGTCAGCGAATAACAGATCGTTCCCTGGACATGCCTGCCGCATTTTTTGATGGCATTGTAGGCCGCTTTGCAGTTGCGCTCATCGTTGAGCGCATCAAAGACACGGAATATGTCGATCCCGACTTCACAGCAATGCTCTATGAACGCATCAACAACATCATCTGCATAATTGCGGTATCCAACCAGGTTTTGCCCCCGAAGAAGCATCTGGAATTTTGTCCTGGGCATTCTCTCTTTGAGAAGCCGCACCCGTTCCCATGGGTCTTCATTGAGAAACCGGGTCATGACATCAAAAGTGGCACCGCCCCACATTTCTATCGAATAAAAACCGATGGAATCCAATTTTTCAGCGATCGGCAGCATGTCCTCGGTCCGCATGCGCGTCGCAAAAAGAGACTGCTGGCCATCCCTTAAGGTGAGATCGGTTATCTTTACGGGTTTTTTGTCCATTTTCCGCCCCCTTTGTAAAGTCTGAATTACATCATGGCAACTATGAAAAATCAATGGAAATTTTTGTTCAAGTCTGCTATTTTAATGCCTACGGGATGTAGCTCAGCATGGTGTAGAGCGCTTGCTTCGGGAGCAAGAGGCCGCTGGTTCAAATCCAGTCATCCCGATAAAAACCTACCTGTCCTTTATTTCAAACCAACAAGCGCGATTCCTCAACGCCCGCACAGCGGGCGAGAAGGGGAGGCTCCGCGAGCTTTGCTCGTGGAGGGGGCGACGTGAGCCCCATTAATTGTCGCTTGCTTCGGGAGCCCTAACAGCCGGGTACCCAACTCAAGGACTTTCCTTGTTAGGTAGAACCGCTGGTTTCCATATCCAGTCATCCCGGTAAAACCTACCTTGTCCTTTATTTCAAGCAACAAGCGATTTCTCAACGCCCGCACGGCGGGCGAGAATAACATCGAACTTGATACGTATCGCAGAAACCTTTCGAAGCAGCCCAGCGGGCAATAGAACATTTACAGCATTTCTCGACGACAGACCACTGCGGCGAGCGATTTTGGTGTTTGCCCGGCCACGTATAACCGCAATTCCCAGATATTGGCATCATGCTGGTCTTCCTTTCGGGCTCTTGCCATTATCATTTTCTCCTTTTTTCTGGTTGCCGTGCTTTGCCGGCCTGATCATCCATTTCTTCCAATTTAATACCGTCATCAGTCAGCCGGTATCCCCAAGCAATTGGACATTGGTCGCCAATTCGTCGAGGCCCGTAACGCCTGTCAGACATTTTTTCAGTTCAACTGAATTTGAGGAAAGATTTTTCCCCGGCATGTGAATGTCCTCCTCCTATTTTCGCTTTATCGTCGTGTGGGTTGAGGCTTGTATATAACTCTATAACAAAGGTTGTATTCTGTAAAGATGCAAAATTCCCCCAACTATCTGATTACAGTATAGGTTTTGAAGATGCGGCCGGTCCCGTCTTCATTAATGCATGATCACGCGACGCGCTTGACACGTATTTTCCCCGTCCTATATTGAAAAAGGAGATCATCTTTCTAACTGCAGGGAATCGAGGCTTGCCCGCCAAGAGCCCCGGAGGTCAAAAGGTCTGATGCAGATCAGGAAAAAGCTGCATATAAACGCCTTCGTTTCATTAATGTCAGTCGTCATAATAGCGCTGATATTGTTCGTTGGCGCATTCCGTATGAATACCGCATTTCACGACCTTGTCCTGGCAGACAGGATCATGACCAGCCTGTTTCAGCAGAATACTTTGCTTGGCGATTATCTGAGGAGCGACAGCGACCAGGCACGGATACAGCTTATTGCCGAACATAAAAAGACCAGCGATCTTATAAGGATCGCCGCCCGGACTTTCACCGACAGCAACGAGCAAAAGATAACAGAGAAAATGGTTGAGGATAACCAGTCGACCAACAAGATATTTTTCGATATTGTCGGCAACCGTGAAAGGTCTGTTTCCGGCGAAATGCCGAAGAAGCTTTTCAGCGCCGCGGAGAACAAACTGCTCACCCAGCTCAATATCCGGTCATATAATATGGTGCTCAACATCCAGGCGCTGAGAAATTCGGCCGAACAGCGTTTCGTCGGAGAATTAAGGCGGACATGGGTAAGCCTTGGTATCGTAATAATGATCGTCGTCGCTATGATAGTGATAAATTCCCTTACCATCGGCAGGTTTATCATCAACCGGATAAACCGTTTGAGGCAGGGATCTTTGATCGTGGGCGAAGGCAATCTGGACCATCGCATAGATCTTTCGGGTGATGACGAGATTGCCGAATTTTCACGGTCATTCGATCGCATGACGGAAAAATTGAATATAACCCATATCGGGCTGGAGCAGGAAATATCCGAACGAAAGCTGGCGGAAGAGGCCCTGCGCAGAAATCAAAACGAACTCGAACTGCGGGTTGAGGAGAGAACCGGAGAATTACGGCACGCTTATGAACAGCTGAAAAAAGAAACGGAAGATCGTCAGCAGGCCGAAGGGCAATTGCGCAGGATGCAGAAATTAGAGGCCCTGGGGACGCTCGCCGGAGGGATTGCCCATGATTTTAATAATATTCTGGCAGGGATAATAGGATTTGCGGAAATGGTACTCGAGGATATCGAGCCGGGAAGCCAGGAGCACAGGAGGATAGGACTGGTGCTCAAAGGGGCTTACAGGGGACGCGATCTCGTCAGGCAGATCCTTACATTCAGCCGGCAGGCTGAGCACAACAAGAAACCGTTATTATTGAGCTCCATAGTCGAAGAAACTATGAAATTATTGAGGCCTACACTACCTTCGACCATAGAACTGGTCTACAGGAACCCGGAAGGGGACGGCCGGATACTTGCCGATACCGCACAGATGCATCAGGTTGTCATGAACCTGGGCACCAATGCCGCGCATGCCATGCGGGACAAAGGCGGCATGCTCGATATTGAGATCTCACGAACGACATTTACTGACGATTCATTGCCGATGCCCGAAATGACGGCGGGCGATTATGTTGTTCTCAAGGTAACCGACACCGGCTGCGGAATGGAATTGGACGTCCAGGAACAAATTTTTGATCCATTCTTCACCACGAAAAAAGAAGGTGAAGGCACTGGCCTCGGACTATCCGTGACATACGGAATTATCAAAGACCATAATGGTTACATAACGGTCGAGAGCAAAACGGGCAAAGGGTCCACCTTTGTTGTTTACCTGCCCCGGATCGAAGACAGCGTGCTGGCCGATGACGAAAAGCGGGAATTGCCGGCTGGCGGGCGTGAACGCATCCTCTTTATCGATGACGAAGACATGCTCGTCGAACTCAACAAGCAGAGACTTACCAAGCTGGGTTATGATGTCGTAACAACAACAAGCAGTATCGAAGCACTCCGTATCTTTCAGGAAGCGCCCGACAGTTTCGATATTATCATAACAGACCAGACAATGCCTAATCTGACGGGACTTGACCTGGCTGCCAGGATACTGAAGATCAGACCGAATGCGCGGATCATCCTGTGCACGGGCCATAGCGACAAGGTCTCGCCGGATGTTGCGCAAAAAGCCGGCATCAGCCTCTTTCTCATGAAGCCCATCGACAGGCGAGAAATGGCCGAGGCGGTCCGCAAGGCTCTTGACGGAAAGATCGGGTCCTGATATTTAAGACCTTGGAACCGGTTTTATTGTCCATTAACGAAATTATCCCAGCCTGTTTCTCTTGACACCAATTCTTGTCTCCTGATATAAAGACCGCAGGTTCTTAAGCCCATAATAGGAACGTAAGATTATGCATGTTCGGACGACTTCGCTATTGTGCAGTGCCGTTATCGGATGAAACGGGATTATTACAATGATGTAAGGCTCTTCCCAAATAGAAGTACCGCTTTCTGGTCGCTGGGCTTGGTTCTCATCCTCTTATCTCTTCCGCTTTATCTGCCTGCATATAGTTTTTACCTTCTGAACCTGATGATAGTCCACGCCATCCTTGTCGTTGGATATAATATACTCGCCGGGAATACGGGACAAATATCTCTAGGGCACGCGGGATTCTTCGCGATCGGGGCGTACGGAACGACCCTCCTTCATCCAAAAGCTCGGCCTCCCTGGCCTACCAGGAATACGGACAAATATCTTTAGGGCACGCGGATTCTCGCGATCGGGGCGTACGGAACAACCCTCTTCATGCAAGAACTCGGCATTCCCTTGTTACTTGCCTTAATACTGGCAGCGTTCATAGCGGCATTCTTTGGTTTTATCGTGGGACTGCCTGCCCTGAAGCTGGATGGGCCCTACCTTTCCATTGCGACCCTCGCGTTCGGCCTAGCTATTATGCATATTATCGGGCACGTGGAGGTGTTCGGAGGCCGCACGGGAATCCAGACGCCTGTGCTCGACCTGGGCATTCCGCAGTGGGGGATCAGCCGTATATTGTCCTCCGATACACAGAAATATTACCTGTTTCTGACCGTTGCGGTACTCATGATCGCCGGGGCCAGGAATTTCATGGGAACACGGATCGGGAGATCGTTTGAGGCCATTCGTGACAGCAGCATTGCCGCCGAAGTGATGGGCATCAATCTGCTTGTGTACAAGACCCTGGCGTTTGCCGTAAGCGCATTCTATGCCGGTATCGCGGGCGGCCTCTTTGGTTTCGTTCTGCCGTTGTTGTCAAAACTGCCCCAGAGTTTGATGGTCCCGTTGTTCGTGTAATTGATGTCATTCTGGGCAGTGACGACCGGCGGTTCCCCGAAATCGGCAGGGGTATCGATCGTGTTGCCGGCCGGGTTGGGGCTGGGAAACAGTTGTCCGGCATGGGCAGGCAAAAATGCCGGGGAAAGAATCAAAAACGCAAAAATAACAATATGAAGCAAAAAAGATCGTACAGTTTTATTCCCCCGATGAAATATTTTCATGGTCCCCCTCCCCTTCCCCAAAGATTTGTTGACTGCCACGCTGATCATTATTCTTTTCCGTAACAATGTAGAGAATTCTGTTTTTTGATTGCAGCTGACGGGCGAGCGGGTAATCCACCCATATTTTCTGTTTGTTTGTAAGCATGACCAGATACATAAAAACCTCCTTTTGGTTTGGCCTACCCGTCAGCTGGTAACCGGCGGTATGTTTGTGTGACAATGTTGTATCAATCCGTATTTCTTTAGACAATATAGGAGATATACAAGTACAATACAGGTATAAACCATGTATTTAATATTCCGGCCTAGAACCCGTATATGTTGGTAACTTACTAACTTTATAGACTTTAAGTAATATTGTTGTTTTTTTTGAAATACAAGATTTAGACTAATGTTATTGCAGTTGAGATGATAAATTGGAAAATGGAGGCGTATAGATGAAGATCATTGGTTCTCATCAAAACTATTCAACGAAAGGTGCTGGAGATCTTATTAATATAACCACCGACCTTGCAAAGACTCTCGATAGATCATCCCTTGGTATCGGAAATATGACAGTTTTCGTACAGGGATCGACTGCGGGCATCACCACCTTCGAGTACGAGCCCGGGCTTATCAGGGATATAAGGGATTTTTACGAGAAACTGGTCCCATCCGACCGGAGTTACAATCATGACGAAACCTGGGGCGACGCAAATGGGTTCAGCCACCTTCGCGCGACGCTGACAGGCCAATCCCTTACAATTCCCTTTGAATCAGGCAGGCTGCTTCTGGGAACATGGCAGCAGGTTGTCCTGGCAGAATTCGACAACCGTCCCCGGAAAAGGCTTGTAGTTGTCCAGATAATCGGGGAGTGAACGAAGCCATGCAATTTCGCGTCTGTCTTTTTTTGTTTTACCATCCTTACCTTTTCTATTATACTAAACGAGGCCGCGCTTCTTGATATCCTGACGGAACAATAACCGAACCGGGTTCTAAAATGTCACATATGCGCATAATAATTTTTACTATTCTGTCACTGGTGATCATCCTTTCGATAACGGGATGCAAAAAACCGGAGCCGGCACGGCTCATGGTCCAGGTAGAAGGAGAACTATTTTCAGATGCCCTGTTATCCGTTAACGGCAAGCAGGCCGGAAAATTGACAAAAACCCTTATCAAGGCAGACGGCCAGTTATTTATCGATGATATTTATACGGTCACATTGCCGCCGGGACACAAGGATATCCCCGAACAGGACCAGTACTCCGGGGCCCTTGATTCCCTTGAGATCAAATCCGGGACACACACTGTCCTTCTTCAGACACAAGACGGCAGAACGATACAAATAAATGCTTCCCTTAAATCCGGCCTTAATGTCATCGTCTATAATTCGGACCAACAGATATTAAAATTAACGATGCAAGAATGAATGCTGCCCCCGGCTCAACCGTAACGTTCCCGTAAGGCGTAAGGCGTAAAAAGCAAAGTCTCTCGATCACATTACGGCTTACGCCGTACGCTCGGATGAATCTTACCTTCGGATTCCGCCGGGGTCGTGGGATACTATGAATATCAACATATTCTTATCGGCATTGCGCTTGTATTCTATGTTTCTCGCGGCTCTTTTCATGATCTTCGTCGACGGTTTCTCTCCGGGGCCGAAGAAATCATCCGTTTCAGGAAAAGTGCCTGCAAGAAGCATATTAAAGGGCGCACCGGTATCGGTGATCGTTATATAAAGGGCGCCGCTTTCATGGATAACGCATATGATGTTTATCTCCGCCTGTCTGCCGCGGCATGCAAAACGAATTATGTTGAGCGCTGTCTCCTCGATGGCGCGTCCGAGATCATCGATGGTTTCGTCCCGATACCCGCATTCGAGCGCCATATTCCGGACGAAGTCCACAAGGTCGGGTATCGATGCCTCTGAAGCGGGACGCGTTATGACATCGGGTTTTGGTTCATTTTCATTTTTTCTGATCATGCCATTCCTCGATTTCAGGTTCATTTACGGCAGAAAAAACCGCCGGCGAAACTGACCGACGAATGTCCGTCGGTCCATTGGTCGTAATTAACAATATCCGCGCTGCAGCCTGCAAGAAGTTTTAACTGGAAAAAGATAGGCGTAAGGCCGCAGATCCTTCGCTCATCCCCCTCTTCCTTTATCTCCCGGAAAAAGGCATCGGCATCGCCATTTTTTATATGTCCGAGCAGCATCTCGTCCTTTTTCCGTGATCTCTCCATGACCGCTGGGTCAAGGGCGAAACTGTCACCAAACTGGGCGCCGATATGAGCGAGATCGGCGCCGGCAATAATGCAATATGGTCTGCCGTACGCCTCGAGAACACGCTTGAGGTTCTCTGTTAATTGCCGGACCTCGTCGTCATCGATCGACTTTGTGCCCTCAATATATTCGTGCATCGAACCGGTCAAGATCGGCAGTATCTCGAAATCATGCTGCACCATGAATTGTATGAGGGGAAGCTGCAATTCGATGGAATGTTCGATCCTGTGCGGCCATTCTTCAATATAACAACTGAGAAAACTGTTTTCCCTGATCAGGTCCTTGAGCCCCTGCCCAACCGGGACCCTCTCCAGGGGGGTCTCAAAATCTTTCAGCGATATGCTCCATAACCCCTGTGTCGGATGATGACAGGTCCCAAAAATTACCAACAACGGCTTGGAGGTATTTTTGAGATAAGGGTATATCCGGCTGTATACCGATGCGCCGCGCGCATAATCAATGTGGGGCGCCAGGATGCCGGAAATGTCCCCCGGTGCGTCTGCAACATGCGTATCAACGTCAAACATCCCTTCGAGAAAAGACAGGAGGTCCATCCTGTTCGCCGAATATCCTGTCCCGGCGAGATGCGCCGGGCGAACGGGCAGCCGGTCATACTCATCATAAAGCGCCTTGATATGTGTCATGTACCGGTCGTTCTGAAGGAACAGGTTTTGGTCCAGCGTTTTTACAAGGTTTTCGATCTGTTCAATGTAGACCATCTCACCTGAAGCACGCATGAATTCAGCCTGGATATCCCTCAAGCTATTCGTGCCGTCCATCAGCGAAACCATAAATGCTGCGTCCCGGGAAACAGCGAGGGTTTCCCGGGATATTCCTTCGCGTCCCTTAAAATAACCAGTTGCTTCCCGTCCTTTTCATAGGGGAACGCCTCGATATAACGGATCCTGGGTTTTTCCATGGCAAAAGATATACCATACCGGCCTCGAAGATGAAAGCTTAGGGCAGAAAAGGTTGACATCATTTGATAAAATTTGAGAATGGTGATAAAATTTGAGAGTACTAATCTTATGACCGAGCGTTTTTTGTCAGCGAAATAGAGAAAATGACAGGGATAGCCGTTTCAGATTGCTACCAGTGCTTTCGCTGTACAAATGGGTGTCCTGCGGCCCGGGACATGGATATCGTCCCCCACAGGATCATCGGGCGCATCATCTCGGGTGAGCGGCGAGCGCGTGCTGTCATCGAAGTCGCTCTGGGAATGCCTGCAATGCGCCACATGCAGTATCCGATGCCCGAACGGTATCGATATTGCGCGGATCTTCACGGTGTTAAGACAAATGTCAATCAAATCCGGTCTGGCCGCCCAAACGGATATTCACGAATTTGATACCCTGATGATCGAAAGCATCGCCCGGCATGGGCGTATGTACGAACTGGGAACGGTCATGCGATACCGCTTGTCACGAGGAGAGCTTCTGAAGGACTATCGGATGGGGACCACTATGATCAGGAAACGCAGGATCGGCCTTTTTCCGCATAATACAGCAGACAGAGACACTGTACGGTCCATAATAAAAAAGTCAGGCGGAAGGGGCAGATGATCGCTCTTTCTTATTACCCCGGCTGCTCCCTGGCATCGTCGAGCGATTTTTATGATATTTCATTGAAAAAAGTTATGGCCTTCTACGGCGTAAAGCTCAAAGAGCTCGATGATTGGTCGTGCTGCGGGGCTTCCGCGGCACCAACGGTCAGCGAAAATCTCTCTCTCGCCTTGAGCGCGCGGAACATTGCACTCGCTGAAGGGTCCGGCCTTCACCTCGTCGCCCCATGCTCCGCATGTTATGCACGAACGAAAGCGGCTGCCCGGAAAATAGCCGCGGACACTGAAACCCGGCGCATGGTCAATGATGCACTTTCCCCTCTTTCATGCAGGGGAAATATCGAGGTCAAGAATATTATCGAGGTATTTCTCGAATACATCGGCATAGAACGGATCGCGGACTCCGTGTCGCATGATCTTGCTTCGATTCGTGCAGTGGCCTATTATGGATGCCTGCTGACGCGCATTATGGGAATTTCCCCATCCGACGACATTGAGGATCCCACAGGAATGGATATCATCCTGAAGGCGCTGGGAACAACCGTGGTCCCCTGGCAATATAAGACCGAATGCTGCGGCGCAAGCACGACAATAACGAACGGCGGAAGAACGGCCGGGCTTTCGGGTCGCCTCATAAAAGCGGCAATGCGGGCAGGAGCGAAAGCAATTGTTACAACGTGCCCCTTATGTCAGCTCAACCTGGACCTGATGGAATATCTCGATAAAGATGTTCCGCCTATTCCAGTTCTTTTTCTTCCAGAAATTTTTGAACTGGCTATTTTTGGAAAAACTGCGGGCGGTGCACGCCATATTGTGAATATAAAAGATATAGAACAGGGAATAACTCCCGTGACGAGACATATCGGTTAAATATGCAGTCATACGACACTGATAACGATGCCCGGCGCCGGTCCATGATCGAATTTGTGAGAACGCAGGACCCGGATGGAGCTGACAAACTCGAAAGGCTCCTTAAGAAACAGGAGGTCCTCACGACCGGAAATGTCTATGGGGAACGATTTACTCCACGGCAATTTTCCCTTGTTTTCGATCCGCTTCTGAAACGGGCGGTTGAACGGGCGCATATCCTCGAAAATCTTGGGCGCGGCCCTGAGTCGGTCTTCAACTGGCCCGGGACCTTGGCCTTAAGTCGAACATTGTTTTCGATCATATAAAAGAACTTACGCGGCGTGACAGCGTGGATATTGCCGGCTATAATGACCGCGACGCACTCTACAGGAGGAAATAAACTTATCAAGGGCGAGACGGGCAGCGGCCAAAACGTCCGGGGCCATCCTGATCATCGGTGCGGGTATTGCAGGCATGGAGGCAGCGCTCAACTGCGTTGAAGCCGGGTTCAAGGTTTATCTGGCAGACCGCAAGCCGAACATCGGCGGGAACATGGCCCAGCTCGACAAGATATTTCCACAAATGATTGTTCCATGTGCGTCATGGCGCCGAAACTGGTGGAGGTGGGCAAAAATCAGAATATCGAGCTTCTCATGAACTCGGAAGTTTTTCGCCTTGAAGGAGGGGCCGGGACATTTTCAGAGCGACCTTGCGGACCCGGCCAAGGCGGGTGATTTCCCAACAAGTGCACGTCGTGCACCACATGCGGGGAGCGTGCCCGCTCGAAGTAGGCAATGCGTACAATGAAGAAATGTCCCAGCGCAGCGCCCCTTTATCAATTTCCCCCAGGCCATACCATCGACATATATGATAGACAGGCAGCTTTCACCCTGTATTTATACCTGCCCCATCAATCTCAATGCCCGTGACTATATCGGTCTTATTGCTGAAGGAAGATTCTTTGAAGCACTGGACCTTATGCGGGACAAGCTTCCTTTTCCCGGCATCATCGGCAGAATATGCGCGCACCCCTGCGAAAACGCCTGTCTGAGAGGAAAGGAGGTCGATCAGCCCATAGCTATATGCGCCCTCAAACGTTTTCTCGCCGATTACGAGATCGGACAACCGGGGCCGCTTCTTGCGGGGATTGCCCCGGAAAAAGACAAGAAAGCTGCTGTCATAGGCGCAGGGCCCTTCCGGTCTTTACATGTGCGGTCGAATTACGCAAGGCAGGGCTACCAGTGTAACGATATTCGATGCAGAATGACAAACCCGGAAGGAATGCTATATGCCGGGATACCCGCTTACAGGCTGCCCCGTGATGTCCTTGCACGTGAATTCTTCGATCGCCGAACGAATGGGCATTGAACTAAAGATGAACACCCGTGTCGGCGGTTCACGTTCCGCTTCGGCAGCGTCCTCGATTCACTTCGATTCCACATTTTATCGCGCTCCGGGGCACACGGGCGCAGGAAACTGGGGATCGACGACGAGGATGCACGAGGGGGTAGTAAACGCCCTCGATCTCTTGAAGGACATTAACACGGGGAAAGACATCATCATCGGGAAGAGAGAGTCTTTGTCGTCGGCGGCGGAAATGTTGCGATGGATACGGCAATTACCGCACGGAGACTAGGGAGCAACCGGTGTCCATATCGTGGCCCTTGAAAAATGGGATGAGATGCCCGCCCATCGGTGGGAGATAGACCAGGCTATCGAGGAAGGCATCATCTGTTCCATAATGCCTGGGGACCCTCTAGGATCCTTACGCGTCTGGACGGCGGCCATGACGGGAATGGAATTGGCGCGGTGCACACGGGTCTTTAACCAGTGAGGGCGTCTTCGATCCCGTATACGATACATCGAATACCGTTATCTTTTGATATGGACATGCTTATCCTTGTGATATATGAGACAATCGATACAGCGTATCTTTCAGAAATCCCGGACGATCTTAAGGCCATGAAGACGGCCGGGTAAAGGTCGATCCCGTATCGCTCGGAGACAAGCACATAAAGGGTGTCTTCGCCGGCGGAAATGCAGCAACAGGGCCGAAGAGCGCCATCGATGCGATCTCCCCAGGGTAAACGGGCTGCCGAATCCATGATCAGATATCTCGAAGGACGGGACCTTCTGGAGGGCCGGCTTGCCGACGATGACAAAATTCTCGACAAGTTGCCTTTTCCTGTTGGACAGAAGGCCCCCGGGCCAGCATTCCCCGCACTGCGATAGCTGATCGTAAAGGGTTCGTGGAGACGGTCGGGGCGCTCGACAAAAAAAGCGCCGTTGAAGAGGCAAAAAGATGCCTGAGTTGCCGCAGATGCCTCGGCTGCGGGATATGCGAGGAATTTTGCAAGCCCGAGGCCATCGATTATCGTGAGGGGGCGGCAGAACGCGTCCTCGATGTCGGCAGTATAATAATTGCGTGCGGTTTTGACGAGTTTGATGCCACCGCAATGAAGGAATTCGGATACCATTCTTTCGATAATGTGTTGAGCAGTGTTGACTATGAACGTGTCCTGTCCGCCACCGGACCCACAGGGGCCCCCAGGTCATGAGGCCATCCGACGGCAGGATACCCCCGGAAGATCGCCTTTATCCAGTGTGTTGGAAGCCGGAACAAAGAGAATCCATACTGTTCGTCCATCTGCTGTATGTTTGCCATGGAAGAGGCAATAATATCTAAGGAACATCATCGCGACATCGAACCCACCATC
>CAWGMJ010000007.1:0-22076 GCA_963823725.1 uncultured delta proteobacterium | reverse complement strand
GATATAGCGATCAGACACCTGTACGGAGCGGATGGACCGAACCTGCCATCCGCTCCAACCGGTATCAGGAATTCCGTGAAGATACTGCAGGACATCATATCTTCCCTGGCGACCGACGCCCCGGTGACGGAGGTCACCAGGGGGATATACTGGACCGCGGTTGTGAGCAGGCATTGCGGTCTGGCATCGACGATGATCTATGATTGTAAGTTGCAGACGGAAAATCCACGGCAGGGATGGTATCTGCAGATGAGTGCAACAGCGCTCGCGGGGGGGCTTTACTGATAACAGGTTGATGCTTCATTGGGACTCGCCGCTATCAATTCGCTCATCGATGTAGAGACGGAGAAATGTGTCGACCTCAATGCCGCGGACTACCTTACACGGAAAGGACAGGGCAAGAACATCGCCGTATCGGCCACTTCCCCTTTGTCGATGACCTGAAAAGAACAGCCCGAAACGTCTGGGTGATCGAAAGGCGAATGCAGCCCGGCGACCATCCGGAAGAAGAAACGGCCGCCCTGCTCGGACGATCGGACATTGTCGCCATCTCCAGCACGACCCTGATCAATCATACTCTTGGCGGTATACTCGAGGCTGTGTGCCGCAGGGGCACCAAAATGCTCCTTGGTCCCACGACTCCCCTCACGAGCGTGCTTTTCGACCACGGCATCGATGTTATCTCCGGTTCCATCGTCACCGATCATGATACCGCACCTCCTTCATATACGCCAGGGGGCAAATTTCAGAGAACTGAAACGAACAGGTTCCATCAGGCTTGTCACTTTAACAAAGGACTACGGAGGGCATCCTTTTCAATGAACGAATACACTGAAATCGTTATGGACCATTTCCACAATCCCCGCAATGTGGGCATCATAAATGACCACGACGGGGCAGGAGAGGTTGGAGATCCAAATTGCGGAGATTTTTTGCGTGTCTATATTAAAGTGGAAGATAATATCATCGTGGCAGTACGGTACCAAATACGGGGATGCCCGGCATCCATCGCATGTGCGAGCGTCATGACGGAACTCACGATCGGAAAGGACCTTGACGAAGCGATGATGATCGATGACATGGATATTGTCAAAGCGCTGGGAGGCCTGCCGGATTACAAGCTCCATTGTTCCAATCTCGGGGCGACGGGTTTGAAAAAGGCGATCATGAACCATCTGGCCCGCTATATGTCGAGCATGAAGGGATAGACCGGAAAGGAAACAACCCCGGCGCAAGCAACCCACTGGATGGCCCGAGACGGCATATATTATATCAAATCGTGACGGAGGTCAATGGTGTCATTCGGTTTCAGAGGCAGACATGGTCATCGAGGCCGGGGTGAGAAAACCATCCCCGGCGAGGAAAGGGGTCGCTGCCATAAACGAACGGGCCTTCCCACCCAGTGCATATGCCCACATTGCGGCACGATAACCGAAAAGGTTCCCGGACAGCCCTGCTTCCTGACCCCCTGTCCCCGCTGTCAGGCGATGATGGCCGGGCGGCTCCCGCCGGAGGAACAACCGGAACAGACGTCATGAACAATGACAGCGCGGAAAAGGTCAATCTCGGAAAAGGTCAGCGAACAGCCCTTTTCGCGTCTGTCGTAACACTTCTGCTCGCCGGCGCGAAGGCCCTTGTTGGTTATGGGTTTCATTCGCCCCTTCTCGTGGCTGACGGTTTTCACACCCTTTCTGACTTCACCGTCATCTTTGCCCAGTGGTTCGGGCTATGGCTCGCTTCGCCGCGAAAAGACCGAGCGTTTCCCTTATGGCCTCTACAAGGCCGAGACGCTGGTTAGTTTCGTCATCGGGCTCTTTATAAGCTGGGCAGGGATTGAGGTGCTGATCGAGGGAATAAGGAAGTTTGGTTCGCCTACACCGACAGGCAATTTCCCTTTATTGCCGATCATAGTCTCCTGCGTTTCCATGGTCATCGGCTATTTTCTTGCCCGTAGGGAAAAGACCGCCGGAAGAGCGATCAACTCACAATCTCTGAAGGCGATAGCCCAGGACTCGTACCTCAATATTGCTGTTTCCTTCGCGGTCCTCGCGGGTATTCGTTGCGGCCTGTTTTGCCATTCCTTACGTGGAGGGCGCACTGCTTTGTTATCATTTCCCTGCTTATCCTTAAACTGGGGTCTTGAAACGATCTGGTTCTCCCTGCTCATCCTCCTCGACGCCAATCTCGATCGTCAGCTTCAATCCGACATTACAGAAGGTATACTTGAGATAAATGGCGTGACCGGGGTAAAGGACGTCAAGGTACGACAGGCCGGTCCTTTCAGACTTGTGGAATGTGATATTGAGAGCACCCCCCGGGCACCTCTTCACCGGACGCACGGCCTGGCAGACAGGGTGGAGAACTATATTATGGATACCTTTCCAAATATCGAATCGGTTTACGTCCATGTTGAACCCGGGCGAGGCGAAACAACCCTGGCAATTATTCCCGTCAAGGACATCAACGGCCTCGACTCAAGGGTCTACGGCCATTTCGGCAGGGCGCCTTATTTCATCGTTGTCAAGATCGGACGGGATACCGTGGATATCGTGGATTTCTATTACAACGAATATCTGGGACAAAAGGAACATCCACGTGGGCGTCAAGGTGATCAGAGTAGCTGATCAAATATGGCGTCAACGAGCTTTTTACCCCCGAGATAGGCGAGATCTCCTTTTATATGCTCAAGGACAACTTTGTCGATATCTACAGGGCACGGGAGAACGAATCGGTCCGGGAAGTTATTGAACGTTATCGGCACGGGAACATCGAAACCTTGGATAGTCCCACGCATCTCGCCGAGACATCCCAGGCTGAACGTGCATCGGGCCCACAAGAGCACGTGCAATGACATTGCTTGTTCCCGGAGTTATTTTTTCCGTTTCACGCCTTTTCACTGCCCCAATAGGGGACAGTCACTTATTCAATGAAGGGGAGGTATCACGATGGCATTTGCTCAACCGAGGGGAAAGAGGGGATTGGCTTTTGCAAAAGCGTGAAGATTACCTGTATCTCAGAAACAAGCTGGTTTGACGGGAACGTCTTAATGAAAAACATGGAGGATGCCGGGGGACGTGAGGTTAGTCAATGGATCGTCGACTGGGACGAGGACAATGCCGGCGGTTATTCGAGCCTTATCGAGATCGAAGGCCTTGATGGCACCCGCCACAAATTCCTTCTGGATACGGGCTGGAATAAGGGCTTTATGGATAAGGCATTTGAAAGGGAAGGTATAGACCGCATGCTTAAGAAACGGCGAGATCGAATTCCTTTATGTGACGCATGAGCATTTCGATCACTTCTTTGGCATCGAGTCGGTACTCAGATGTAATCCGCACATCAAGGTCATCATACCAGATACATTCTCTGAAGAAGGATATCAGTTGCTCGGCGGCGCGGAATTCCAGAAATCACAGGCAAAAAACACTGTTCCTCACAAGGGCGAACTCGTCAAACACAATCCCGGTCGAATATACAAACTGTATCCCGGCTGCGCATCTGTCACCTTCGATCTTCAAATTCCCTGCTGCGCACAAGGGGAACAGTCTCTCTATTTTAATGTCGAGGACAAAGGGATTGTTTGCGTGACAGGGTGATGTCACCAGAATATTGTTGATTTTGCCGAGTTTGCAAGGAGCAACATAAGGGTGGAGAGGATCTTTATGGATTGTACGGAGGCCTGCACATCGCCCCTGTGGGAGAAATTGACGCTAAGGGCGAAAAAATAGTCAAAGACCTGGGCAAATATGGATTCCGGAAAATTGCCTGTAATCACTGTACGGGGATCGGCGCTGTTCAGAAAATGGTCGAATTGGGCTACCCGGTTGTAGGCGGCAGCGCAAGGCACGGTTCTCAAAGCGACTCTATATCTCGGTAACGGCGACAAAATAATTTTTTAGCTCCAATTAACTGGTGCGAGGTCATGATGGAAAAGACACTTCGTTTGAATCCGATCGGGATGATCCATTCTCCGTATAAAACAAAAGAAACAGCGCCCATTCAGGGTGTGTTCCGACCAGAAGTAACTGGTTTGGTGGAGGTCTTCCCCGAATACGAAAGAGGGCTTCAGGATATTGAAACATTTTCGCATCTGTACCTCATCTACCTGCTGGACAGAGCCGGACCCGTCGAACTGATACGGCCTACGTTTCTTGACGACGTGCCCCACGGCATATTTGCTTCCCGCCATCCGGCAAGGCCGAATTATATAGGGATCAATATTGTACTGTTCCGTAAAAGGAATGCCAACATGCTCGAGGTGAGCGGATTTGATATTATCGATAAAACACCTCTCCTGGACATAAAACCTTACGTTCCCCGTTTCGATTCATTCCCTGATGCCTGCGAGGGATGGTTTGCCGGAAAAGAAGAGAGGCCCAAGCCTTCCGGCCGGGAGTAAAGAACGGCAGCTTGCTTTTATGCCGATGAATATTTATAAGGTTTTATATATTCAGGATATGAGCCGGATCAATGAAAAGGATAATGCGATGGATAATATGAAAAAACGGATCGTGGTAATAGGCGGATCGGCGGCAGGACCCAAGGCGGCTGCACGGGCCCGGAGGATGGATGAAAATGCCGAAATAATTATCATACAGAAAGACCCCGACCTTTCGATGGCATCGTGCGGGTACCCGTATTATGTGGGCGGTTTTTTCGATGACAGGAATATGCTTTTAAGCACGCCGACGGGTGTGACCAGGGACCCGAAGTTTTACATCAATGCGAAAGGCATAACCGCAAAAACTCAAACTGAGGCGATCCAGATAGACAGGCTGAATAAAAATGTCATGTGCCGGCACCTTGTGACGAACAATACGGAAATTATCAGCTACGACAAGCTTGTTATAGCGACTGGTTCAACACCCAGATATCCCCGGGTCCCCGGTATTGAACTATCGGGCATAACGACTCTTCAATCCATGCAGGATGCCGATTATTTAAGGCGCGTGCGGGATGAAGGAAAAATAAAAAAAGCGATCATTATCGGCGGCGGGCTCATCGGCATCGAAACCAGTGAGGCACTGGAATTGGCCGGGATCGAGATAACAATAGTCGAGCTTTTGCCCCAACTTCTGACATTCCTCGATTGGGAAATGGCGAAGCTTGTTGAGAATCATGTGAAGAGCAAAAATGCCAATGTTATCACCCACAATGGCCTCGCGGCATTCCTGGGAGAAGACGGTAAGCTAACAGGCGTTAAACTGAGCAATGGTACGGAGCTTCCCTGCGAACTGGCAGTTGTCGCGATCGGCGTAAGTCCGAATGCAAAACTTGCCCGCGATGCAGGCATTTCCATCGGTGAGACCGGGAGGCATCGCTGTAGACCAATATATGCAGACATCCGATCCCGATATATACGCAGTGGGCGACTGTGTCGAGATAAATAACCTCATCACCGGCAAAAAGGTCCTCGCGCCCTATGGCGACCTTGCAAACCTTGAGGGCCGGGTAGCAGGAGAAAATGCTGCGACCGGCAACAGCGCGACATTCCCGGGCACCATCCAGACGGGAATATGCAAGGTCTTCGATTACACGGCAGGCTCTACAGGATTGTCCGAAAAGGCCGCCCGTGAAGCAGGAATTACCGATATTGAGACCGCTATCAATGCAAGCCCGGATAAGCCGGGTTTTATGCAAGGAAAAATACTTGTCTCCAAACTGGTTGCCGAAAGATCCATCGGGACGCATATTGGGCGCGCAATGTGTGGGGTTGGGCGATGTCAGCAAGCAGATCGCACAGTGGGCAATGGCGATTAAAGGCTCTCTTACGGTCGACGATATGGTCAATGCCGATCTTCCCTATGCGCCGCCCTTTTCCCTTGCGATAGATCACGGGATAGCGTCAGCCCATATTATTCAAAACAAGATGCGCGGATTTATGAAAGGAATATCGTGCGCCGACGTCAAAAAGAAAATAGAAAATAAAGAAAACGTATTTTTTCTGGATGCCCGCGGCCCCGATGAATACGAAGAGATGCGGCTCGGCATCGGAGAAACCCTGATCCCGATCGGGATGCTGAGAAAGCGGCTCAATGAGCTTCCCCAGGATAAGAACACCGAGATCATCTCTTACTGCAAGATATCTCTCAGGGGGTACGAAGCAGCTCGCGTCTGGAAGCGAACGGCTGGAAGAATGTAAAGGTTATGGAAGGAGGGATTATGGCATGGCCCTTCCCTCGGGAAAAGTAAATTATTTTGTCAGGCCACCCGGTCCGGTCATACCATTACAGACGCAAAACGAGCAATACATTGTATCGCTTGCTGAATTATCTATACCCGCCTTTTACCCTTACGACGGATATTATTTTGTCCGGGTGTATTCGTATCCTGTCCTTTATGAGGCCTTTCAGGTCACGGACGATCAATGTGCCCCCGCCCTGTTCACGAAGCATCATCTTGGCTGATGCAATCGCTGCAAGTTGGGTATAATGCACACTGCAGGTGGTCGGCATATTCCACTTTATTAATCCATCCACCGTGTTTTTCCTTATAGACTACCCTGCTTATCGATGTTCCCATAGTCAACCCTCCTTTGAAAATCAGGATACCCCATGATGGATATATATTCTGTCCTCATAAAGGCGAAATATTACGCCATACTTTCTATGACAATCTTGATGATTAACAGGTTTAAACGACCGTTTGGGCTTGACCTCATGAATCGAATCTGATAATGAATGGATATTGAAAATGGAAAAAGGCGTGCGTCCATGGGGCTATTACGTTGTTCTTTCAGATGAACCCGGCCATAAGGTCAAGAGGATCGTTGTCAATCCGGGCCAAAGGTTAAGCTTGCAAAGACACAGGCAGCGTTCGGAGCACTGGTATATTATTGAGGGCTCGGCGATCGTTAGGAATGGCGTCGATGAAATTCATGTGGAGGCCGGCAGAAGCGTCGATATTCCCCGTTTGTCCTGGCATCGCATCGGTAACCCCGGTGATAGGCCCGTTGTTCTTATCGAAGTCCAAACAGGCGATTACCTGGGGGAAGATGACATTGAAAGAACTGAAGATGATTACGGACGTGTCAAGTAAAGCAGATCAGAGAATTTATTGTTCCATAATCGCACGTACTATCCCATTAAATGCATGTTGGCGGGCCATAAATTCCGTCTGGCAGGCAGATGACGGCTGCCTCCGGGCAGCCTCAGGCTTTATCTTCAGACTCTAAAATAATTCAATACATCGCATTTCCCCCCCCCGTGCTTTCCGGGAGATCTTTAAACGCAATATTTGTCCGGTTAATCATTAAGTAAAACGCGTGAATGAACGATAAGTAAACTGAGCAGAGCATTAGTTTATGCCCAGAAAGGACCATAAATGAATGATATTGCCGATATATCCGAAATTGCAAAGCTCGTTGGCAGGATAGTTCCGGGTACCGAAGAGCAATTCCTTCTCATCGGGTCCCGTCTGAACAAAGTATATTCCGATGTGGAGAATATATCCAGGCAGGCATCCGCGCTTGTAGGCCTTCTCGACAGTTCGGCAATGAAGGGGACCATCGCGCGGTTTCGTGACGTTCTGAGCCAGTTGGAGAGATATATAGGACAGTTCCATCAAAGGTTTGAATCGGGGTATGCCGCCCTGAAAGATGTGGGAATGCCGTTTCGGATGTCGCGGTTCCCATGGCGAATTTCCGGAAGATCGTTAAGAAACTTAAAATACTCGGCATATCCACTAAAATAGAAAGTGCCCAGCTGAAGAAAATGGAGATAGATTTCGTGAATCTCGCTGGCGATGTCGAGCAGCTTTCCGAGCTTATCCACGATAAATCCGCTGAGATTGAAAAACACCGGGCATCCCTTATGGCACTTACTTCAGGGACCCTTTCGAAGATATTTCACCATAAGTCAGAAGAGCAAAAATTTTACCGATGCGGCGCTTGCTGACATAAATTCAAGCATCGCTATTCTCGAAAACCGCAACGAGGCTTTCCTTCAGCACGGCGGATTCTATTCTGAGCCGGTCTCATGCGACTTCGGCCCAGGTTGGCGAGGTCGTCATGTCGATGCAATTTCATGATATCACCCGCCAGCAGATCGAACATATCGTGGATGTTCTCGAGACACTTGAAAAAAATACAGTGATACGAGCGCATGCGCTGAGGACGGGACATCCCAGCCGGGAGGCGGGATGCTCGCCGAGGCGATAGTCGTATGTGAACTTCAAAAGGCCCAGCTCATAGATGCACGGGACAAGTTTATAAAGGCTGTGCGCGTCATCATGGACAATCTTCACGGAATATCCGTGAATATTGGCAGGATCATCGACGATGTTCAAAAAATGACCGGAGCAACAGATTTTTCGTCGGACAATTTCCTGTCAAATATCGAGACCGGAACCGCCGCCGTCATGGATAAGATTGACCACGGCACAAAGGCGGAAGAAGAATTTGTCGATGCCATGGGCGAACTTACGATAGCGGTTTCAACTATATCCGGCCTTGTTGATGATATTGAGGAGATTGGCGAGGAAATAGAGCTTATTGCCATCAATGCCCGCGTGAAGGCGGCACGGACCGGTGAAGAAGGTGCCCCGCTGGGCGTTATTGCCGAGGCTATCTGGCATCTTTCGCTTGACGCTACATCACAGAAATCCGTTATTTCCGGCCTTTTGAAAAAGGTCGTATTGGCAACAGAAGGCCTCCAATCCGCCACCATGCAGCGACCGATACATTTTACGGACGGTACCAGCACAATCTCAGAACTCCGGTATTATTGACGGGCTCAAACAAATGAAGGATGATATCATTGAGCTTGTAAGGGAGATCGAGTCCGGCAGCCGCAGGCTTCCAGCCTTATAGAGGAAACGATCGATGATATAACCGTACATGACCGACCTGGAACACGATATCGGGAATGTCTGCGCTGTTTTCGATGAATTCATCGCTCAGGAGCAGGCAAAAAGTGTCCCCGGCCGAAATTGACGAGGCCCGGCGGCAGTCGTTCGAATATATTCAGAACAATTATACGATGCAGAGAGAAAGGGCAATACACCACAAAGTGGCGTCGAATGTTATCCCTATAAGCATAACGAAAATGAGAGCGGCCGGCGCAGGGATCTCCGATAACAGGTCCTGTGATGATGACCTGCGAGCTTGGCGATAATGTGGAGTTGTTTTGATCAAGCGATTTGGATGATTGATGCAACAAGGAGGCATGTGTGACGAAACGTATAATGACTGTTGATGATTCTGTTAGTGTCCGGCAGATGGTTAGCTTCACCCTCAAGAATGCCGGATATGAGACGGTTGAAGCAAGCGATGGGAAAGACGCTCTTGCAAAGCTCAACGGTTCCGGAGTCAACATGATACTTACTGACCTGAACATGCCCAATCTCGACGGCATTGGCCTGATAAAAGAAGTCCGGACAAAGCCCGAATATAAATTCATCCCGATCGTTATGCTGACGACGGAATCGCAGGATAGCAAGAAACTGGAGGGAAAAACCGCCGGGGCTACAGGATGGATAGTTAAGCCTTTCAAGCCGGACCAGCTTCTTGCCGTTATCAAAAAAGTGCTCGGCTAGGGTTTTGATCATGGGACAGGCTGACACGTCAACGAGCAAGCACGCGATTATCATTCCATAAAAATGTCGAGCAAGCTCTTCTCGGAGCTCAGCAGTTTTATCTATAAAGAAGTGGGAATAAACATTACACCCGTCAAAAAGGTTATGCTTGAAGGCCGGCTTCACAAGAGGCTCCGCAAACTCGGCATGGTAAGTTTTGAGGAATACTGCGAATATCTTTTCAGTGAAGAAGGGTAAATCAGCTGAATTGGCATACATGATCGATGAGGTCACCACCAATAAAACCGATTTTTTTCGCGAACCCGCCCATTTCCAGTTTCTTACGTCCGATGTATTGCCGGCACTTGTTCAGGACCGAGAAATATACGGCTTCAAACAAACTGACGATTTGGAGCGCCGGATGCTCGAGCGGCGAAGAACCATATACAATAGCGATGGTCGTAAAGGATTATATGGCCGACCACGGCGACCATCCATTTCAGATCATCGCAACCGATATCTCCCGCCGGATGCTCGAAAAGGGTGCAAGGCCGTTTATGAGACAGAAAAAACAATCCCCATACCACCTCCCATCAAGAAGAAATTTCTCCTGCGGAGCAAAAACCCGGCATCCGGCATTGCGAGGATCGTTCCCGAGATACGGTCATGTGTAGCTTTTCGCAGGCTCAATTTTATGGACTATGATTTCGGGTTTCGCGAACAGATAGATATTATCTTCTGCAGGAACGTCATTATATATTTTGATAAAACAATACAGGAAAAGCTGCTCCGTAAGTTCTGCCAGTGCATGAAAAAAGGCGGCTATATTTTCATGGGGCATTCGGAGACCCTTTTTGGCATGGACCTTCCGCTCGAACAGGTCTCACCGACTGTATACCGGAAATGCAAGTAGGGGTACGTAGGGTGATCAAAATACCCGGGGATTCATGATGGAAAAGATCAAGGTCTTAATTGTTGATGATTCGGCAGTGGTAAGGCAGGTTCTGGAAAGCATGTTTGATTCCGACCCGGAAATCGAAGTTATCGGCTCGGCGCGTGACCCGTTTGTTGCGGCGGAAATTATGAGGCGCACTGTGCCCGATGTGATCACCCTCGATGTTGAAATGCCCCGAATGGACGGCATTACTTTTTTGCACAAGATAATGTCGCAAAAACCTATCCCCATTGTAATGTGCTCGAGCCTGACGGAAAAAAATTCCGAGACTGCCACTGAAGGCCCTTGAATATGGCGCAGTCGATATTATCGAAAAACCGCGGATGGGAGTGAAACAGTTTCTCGAAGAGTCAAAGGTCATTATTTGCGACAGCGTTAAGGCCGCAGCACAGGCACGCATGGGAAAACCGAAAAAGGCATCCTTCATAAAGGTTGAGCCGAAGCTCACGGCCGATGCTGTTCTCGAGAAACCAACATCGCAGGCGATGATCCAGACGACCGAACGCATCGTCGTTGTCGGGGCATCAACGGGAGGGACGGAGGCGCTGAAGCTTTTCCTGCAAGCACTTCCTCTTAATGCACCGGGCATGGTAGTTGTTCAGCATATGCCGGAAAATTTCACGGCGGCATTTTCACGAAGGCTCGACGGTATCTGTCGCGTTACGGTAAAGGAAGCGCAAAATGATGACACGGTAGTCACAGGCCGGGTCCTCATTGCCCCGGGCAATAAGCATACATTGTTAAAGAGGAGCGGTGCGCGATATTATGTCGAGGTTAGGGATGGGCCGTTGGTATCGAGGCACAGGCCGTCGGTGGATGTTCTTTTCCGGTCCGCAGCCCGATATGCCGGCAAAAATGCGGTCGGTGTGATAATGACGGGAATGGGAGACGACGGGGCCAAGGGGATGCTCGAAATGTGTGAGGCAGGCGCATATACAATTGCTCAGGATGAAGCGAGCTGTGTCGTCTTCGGAATGCCCAAAGAAGCCATCAAGCTGGGTGCAGTAAAAACCGTAGCCCCTCTCGAAGGCATCGCCGGCATAGTCATGCGGGAAACGAGGTAAAGAATGTGATGATGAATGTTCAACGTTCCAAGTTCTCTACGTAAAAGATAACCGATAGAACTTTTGTATGTTCTTGTAATTCACCTTGCTTGAACTTTGAACTTAATTGTGACGTATCGAAATTAACTCTGCGCAAATCATGTTCTTGTAATTTCCCGTTGCCTGGCCTATCCGGGGTTGCTATGTATGAAATTCTTTATCGACAAAAAAGTCCGGCGGCCGATCGGGGCAAAGATCCTCGGGATCACCTTTATCCTTTTGATCCTGATGGGGATCGTGACATATACCTCCAATTCGAACCTGAAAAAACTCAACGAAGAGCTATCCATACTTTCTGGATATTACATACCTCTTGACCAGGCTTTGGGCGATCTCAGGATGAATTATACGGCGCAGATATTCTCCTTCGAGCGGGTCATCGCATCGCATCCGAAGAAAGGTCTTGAAGCGGCGCGTCAGGAAAGTGAAAAACTCGCACAGGGAATGCCGTTCTTGCGAGCCGGGATGATGTCAGGGCTTTCAGGTCGAAAGCGCGTACGATGTTCCCCGCAAGCGATCAATATAATATGGCGATGTACGAAATGCAGAGACACTGCACAGACGAGCAGATTAATGTGACGCGTCGAATTATCCGAAAAGGCGTTGGCCATACCTGTCGTTGCGAAAGCCCCGACCTCGTCCGGAAATTTACAAAACTGCAGGAGCAGCTTGCGCATATCCCGAAGCTTCGCAATGATCTTCATGGCGGCATCCTGAAATATATTGCCGAGCTTCAAAAGGGCGGGTCACAATCCGTAGTCATTCCTTGAAGAAGCAATTTGAACAAAACCGCAAGGCTGTCGGGATAGAGACCGGGAATATCAGCGGCCTTCTGCATTCGTATACGCAAGAAGCGGCAAAAAGGCCAACCGGCTTGAAAGGCAGGCTTTTCGGTTCAACTGGGCATGACGGTCGCGGCCGCCATATTCGGGCTTATCTGCGCCATTTTCCTGACGCGGAATCTTGTGCGGCCCATACGGAACCTCCTGACCGGCGCGAAAGAGATACAGGACGGGAACCTGAACATACAGGTCAGGTCAGTTCTGCCGATGAGATAGCCCTTCTGGCGCAATCCTTCAATTACATGGTTTCCGGGCTCAAAGAGAAGGAAACGATCAAGGAAACCTTTGGAAAATATCTCGATCCGAAGATCGTAAGAACGCTTCTTGAAGGGCAGGCCCTGACCCATGCGGTGAAAAGCGGACAATGACCGTGTTTTTTTCCGACATACAGAACTTCACGAACTTAAGCGAACAGCTTGCCCCCAATGCGGTTGTACGGCTGCTGAATCATTATATTTCCGCAGATGTCCGCAACCGATACGCGACAATCACGGGATAATCGACAAATATATCGGGGATGCAATAATGGCCTTCTGGGGACCGCCGTTCTCAGGAGAAAATGAGCATGCCGTGCTTGCCTGCAAGGCCGCGCTGGAACAACATCGGCGCATTGAACAATTCAGGCAGACGATCCCGGATATAGTCGGCCTGCGCAAAGGGATGCCTGACTTTAATGTTCGCATGGGTATCTGTACCGGGGATGTTATCGTCGGGACTGTGGGGGCAGAGATGGCCAAAAGCTACACGGTGATCGGCGATACGGTGAACCTGGCGTCCCGGCTCGAGGCGGCGAACAAACTGTATGGAACGCGTCTCATTATTTCGGGAAGCACCTTCGATATGGCGAAGGACCAGATAGAGGCACGGGAACTGGATATCTGTCCGGGTCATGGGCAAGACCGAACCTGTCAGGATATTTGAATTACTGGGATTGAAAGGTGATGTCCCCGGAAAATTGCTGGAACTTCGCGACGCATTCGAAAAAGGGCTTGCCTGCTACCGAAATGGAACAATGGGACGCTGCCCGCAAATCATTTGAGACATGCCTTTCAATAAAGCCGGATGATCCCCCGTCGCACCTTTTCATATCGCGCATTACGTCTTTTCAATCGGATCCTCCCGGGCGATGGATGGAAAGGCGATATGGAACCTGAGCGGAAAATAGGCCAGATCGATTTTACTGCGAATAGACAAATCCCGGCTTGAAGAAATATAACTCCTGCGCTTGACAGGACTTTTTCCTGATATATAGTGGTTGATGAGCATATCCTGTATAAACCGGAGGGTGGACAATGGATGCGGGACATATTGTTTTCCTTATTCTATTGGGCGTGGTAGCAGGCGTATTAAGCGGCCTCATCGGCATCGGGGGCGGGGTAATAATAGTGCCGGCACTGGTGTTATTGTTCGGGTTTTCGCAGCATCTGGCACAGGGAACGACGCTCGCGCTTCTCGTGCCGCCTATCGGGATATTAGCAGCCTGGTCATATTACCGACAAGGAAATGTCAATATAGAGGCCGCCCTTTTCATCGTGATCGGGTTTCTGGTCGGGAGCCTCTTTGGCGCAAAATTGGCAGCGGGCCTATCCGATGTCGTCTGAAGAAGATCTTCGGAATATCCCTTTTTCTCATCGCGGTACGCATGATATTCTTCAAATAGAATGATAATGGTGCGGTATTGCCCTATCGGCAATGGTCCGGCTATTGTTATAGGATCGATACAGCCCGGGATATTGACGCGTTCTGGTCGCTTCCCCCGGATTACAGTGCTCCTCGCTCGCGGGTTTTGATGACACTGAGGCGATGTAAAAAAATAGGCCCCTCAAATTGAGGGGCCTTTATTCAGTGGTCACGTGTTAATACCTGTTGCCTCGTGATCCACTGTCACTGCCGCTTCCGCCGGTCATGCCGCTGGAAGTGTCGGGAGATTTGCCGGTCCGGCTGGAGCCGCTCCGATCTTTGCCGTAGTCCTTCTCTTCCGTTTTTTGAATGAGCTTCTGCTCTTCGGTTTGATAACGACTGGCAATGTCGGTCAACTTGGCCTGGTCAAGATTTCTGGCGGCCGCAAATACCTGGCTTTCTTCGCGCTGTACGTGAGCAGATACAAGCTGATTAAGCTTGGAAACGTTTGCGGTGAAAGTAGTGTCGTTTATTGATTTATTGACATCTTTCAGAGCTTTTCCAATCTGATCATGTTCTTTCCGAGCCTGTTTCGCCAGATCCTTCGAATCTTTGTTATTCTTCAAGGCGTCGTACAGGGTCTTTTCCTCCGCCTTCATGTGAGGATAGAGAGCAACGTTAAGTTGTTTTACCATTTCGTTGCGTTGGGTCGGGTCTGTAACATTCTGCAGACGGGACAACATCTGAGCCACCTGCTGGTGCTCCTGCTTCAGGGTTGCGAAAATATCACTTCCCTGCATAGAACTCGGGCTCATATCTGTCTGTCTCTGCATGTCGCTGCCCGGCGTGGCTGGCTCGGTTGGCGTGACTGACCGGGACCCGGGGCCTCCTTCCTGCCTCTGCATATCACTGCCGCTCTGACTTTGTGCCTGTGCATACATCGTCGTTTTCGACATATCTGTGATGCTTCGGGTAAACGAAGTTGTTACGAAGGCTAGTCCGATAAGTACCGCCAGTGAAAAAAGCATAAACGTCCTTTGCATAAAAAAATCCTCCTTATTTGGTATTGCAATGGATTGGGTTCATTACACTTGTCTTTGCTAACTCAAGAATTGTGCCAAACCGGTCATGGAACGGTATAAGAATTTCAAACCAATGCAATTTACGGACGTTGCCGACAAATGTGGCAGACTTCACGGTCCAGTATGCCGTGAGTGGTAGCCTTACCGGACAAGACTAATCTTGTTTTGTAAGATTTTTGTCTTTTATTTCAAGAGCCCGGAATCATCAACGATCACTGGATGGTCCGCCTTTAACAGTCAGATCTTGTATAGACTTATTTTTTACTTCCGGTGGTGGTATGCAGGTAATTATAATTTTTTCGGGATTCTTTTAATATGGGCATATATGAGAGTATTATTTATAAAAAGAGTCGGTCCGGCTTTCGGACCATTACCTGAAATACCGCTTTGAATAAAAATGGAAAGAACGCTTAAAGGCCGGAAGAAGAAGAGCGGTATACTTAATATTACAGGAGGCATGCAATGGATCTTGAAGACGTCGAGATTCAGGACCTCATGACGCTATCCTGCCGAAGATGTTCGCACGGGTCTCAGCGCCGATACCATACGGCGCGCTATTCTGGAAAACCTTAATTTTATTCAGGGCCGCATACCGCGTATCGCGACAAAAAACGACTGGTACATGGCTGTCGCATATACGGTGCGGGACCGGATGCTGAGGCATTGGGTCCGTTCTACAGAAGAATTGCGTCTGAGCGCACGGGCAGTCTGTTATTTTTCGGCGGAGTTCCTGATGGGCCCCCATCTCGTCAACGCGATGATCAATCTGGGGATCCACGATGCGACGAGGGAAGCTGTCCTCAAGCTCGGCCTGGATTTTGATGAACTGATAGCACAGGAGACGGAACCGGGCTCGGAAACGGGGGCCTCGGCAGACTCGCCGCATGTTTTCTGGATTCCATGGCAACACAAAAGATCTATGCGCTCGGGTACGGCATCAGGTATGAATTCGGGATCTTCGATCAGGAGATCGTCGACGGCTGGCAGCGCGAAATAACAGATAAATGGCTGGCGCTCGGCAATCCGTGGGAAATAGCGCGTCCGGAGATAACCTATTATGTTCAGTTTGGCGGCCATACGGAACATTATCGCGACGAAAAAGGACGGGACCGCATACGTTGGATACCTGACAGGCTCGTAAAGGGAATGGCCTATGATACCCCGGTACCGGGGTATGATGTCGAAATTGTCAATATATTACGCCTTTGGAAATCGGAGGCATGTGAATCATTCGATTTCCAGGCATTCAACACCGGAGATTATGTCGGTGCAGTCGAGGAAAAGATAGCCTCCGAGACAATATCAAAAATACTCTATCCCAATGACGAACCGGCATCCGGCAAGGAATTGAGACTGTCCCAGCAATATTTTTTCGTATCCTGTTCGTTGCAGGACATGATCAGGATACATGGCATGGGGGAGGAAAACCGGAGAGTATCCACGAACGATATGCCGTTCAACTGAACGACACGCACCCGTCAATTGCCGTTGCCGAACTTATGAGGCTGCTAGTAGACGAATACGCGGTTGGATTGGGATGCCGCGTGGGATATAACGAAAAATACTTTTGCGATATACAAATCACACGCTTCTTCCGGAAGCTCTCGAGAAATGGCCGCTCTCCTTGTTCGGACGGGTCCTGCCGCGGCATCTCGAGATCATCTACGAGATCAACCGGCGTTTTCTGGATGACGTACGGCGCGATCATCCCGGCGATGAGGACCTGGTCCGGCGTGTATCATTGATCGATGAGACGGGTGAGAGACATGTCCGTATGGCATATCTGGCAACTGTGGGGAGCCATAGCGTCAATGGGGTGGCGGCCATTGCATACAGAGCTGTTGCAGAAGACGCTGATGAAGGATTTTTATGAGTTATCGCCGGGAAAATTCCATAATATCACGAACGGGATCACGCCGCGCCGCTGGATGATGGTCAGCAATCCCGTCATGGCAAAGCTTATAACGGATGCGATCGGCGATGGCTGGATATGTAATTGCCAGAATCAAATCCGCAACCTGGAACCGTTTGCCGATGACCCGGAATTTAGAAAATCGTGGCTTGCCATGAAGCATCGGAACAAGCTTGATCTGGCACAGGTCATTCGAGGACCGGACGGGCATTGCTGTAGATCCCGAAAGCATTTTTGATATTCAGGTTAAAAGGATACACGAATATAAGCGTCAGCATCTCAACGCCCTTCATGTTATCGCACATTACCTCAAGCTGAAGCGTCATCCGGAAGCGGATGTGCCTGCACGCACGGTGATCTTTGGCGGCAAGGCCGCTCCCAGTTATTTTATAGCCAAATTGATCATTAAATTGATCACGTCAATTGCGGATGTTGTCAATTCAGATCCTGAAACATCGGGACGTTTGAAGGTCGTATTTTTCCCCGATTTTAACGTAAAGAACGGCCAATGATCTATCCGGCGGCAGACATTTCCGAACAGATATCAACGGCAGGCAAAGAGGCCTCGGGTACGGGGAATATGAAATTTTCGATGAACGGCGCACTCACTATCGGCACGCTGGACGGGGCAAATGTCGAGATCCGCGAAGAGGTTGGACCGGAGAATTTCTTTCTGTTCGGTCTTAATGCCCGGGAGGTCTTTGAACTCAGGTCAAAGGGTTATGATCCTCGACAGATATTATGAAGAGAATGACGGGCTTCGGGAAGTGATCGATCTCATCGGTTCCGGTTTTTTTTCCGGTGGGGACAAAAACCTCTTCCGGCCGCTTATCGATTCGCTCCTCACGTATGACGAATATATGCTCTGCGCCGATTATCAGTCGTATATCGAATGCCAGCACGATATCACTGCTGCGTATCGCGATATCCATCGCTGGCTGAAGATGTCCATTATCAATGTGGCCCGGACCGGGAAATTCTCTTCGGACCGGTCTATCCTGGAATATGCCGGGAAGATATGGAAGGTAACCCGCTCAGGACATTGGAATCAGTAAGTGAGTAAATATTCAGGAGGAAATACCGGGTGATCTATCCGGTCCATTTGGGTCTTTTTATTTATCTCCTCACTATTTACTGTATATTTCCGTTGATTTATTTCCCGCAAACATATAGTTTAAAACAGAATACCCAAGAAGGGACCATGAAAAGATCTAAGGCGATCACGCTCGTTCTTCTTACGGGTACGCTTCTTCTGCCCGCTTGCGGCGAAGAAGAGAACCTGAGGAACAAGTATGCAAGCTGGGATGACTGCATAGCTGACTATAAGGATCAGTCGAAATGTGCACGGTCAGACGAGAGAACATCGACAGGCTGCATACTACTGGCATGGCCCCTGGTACACGGCATCGCGTTTCAGCAACACCTCCTATAACCCCGGTTATTCGAGCGGGAGAAGCGTCGGGATCGCCCGGAGCGGTTTCGGGTCCTCGGGGCATTCATCAGGTTCCTGAGACTATGCGGCGGATAAAACTCGACAGGATACGTGAGAACTGGCAAAAAAAAGTAGAGGATATCGGTTTCTATTATCACGAGATAGACGGGTCGCCTTATTGGGATGAATCAGCATATTATCAGTTTACGTCCGATCAGATAGATCATCTCGAAGAAGTGACAGATGACCTGTACGCCAAGTGCAAAAAGCTCGTGGATTATGTTTTTCAGAATAACCTCGGCGAGCGTATGGGCATACCCGGACCTTTTTTTGAATATGCCCGTGATTCGTGGCGCAACAAGGAGCCGACCATTTACGGAAGGTTCGATTTCTGGTGGGACGGTGTTTCCGATCCCAAGCTCCTTGAATTCAATGCCGATACGCCGACCGCTCTTTTTGAGGCGAGCGTTGTCCAGTATTACTGGCTTCAGGACATGTTTCCCGGCAAGGACCAGTTCAACTCGATCCACGAAAAGCTCATTGATGTCCTTGGCGGAAAGATCCGGCGGTATTGCTCGTATGAGACGTTTTATACATCCTCTGTACAGGACAATCTCGAGGACCTGACAACGACGGAATATCTGAGGGATGTCGCGACACAGGCGGGGCTCAAGACCGAGCATATATATGTTGATGATATCGGTTATGATAATGACAACAGGTATTTTGTCGACCTTGCCGAGAATCGCATACGCTGCATGTTCAAGCTCTATCCGTGGGAATGGATGGTCAGGGAAGAGTTCGGGCCGCACCTTCTCGAAAAGAACCTCACCTTGCTCGAACCTGCCTGGAAGATGGTCCTGAGCAACAAGGCGATCCTTCCGATACTCTGGGAAATGTACCCCGGTCACAAAAACCTACTGCCGTCCTATTTTGAGCCCCGGCAGAGCGGTGACATATGTCGAAAAACCGTTTTTTTCCCGGGAAGGCGAAAATATCGTGTCCGTCCCCACTTCAGCCAGGCGAAGCCCGGATCGATCTACCAGGAATATCGCCAGTTGCCCGGATATTCGCGGGAATTACCCTGTGATAGGGTCGTGGGTAATAGACGAGATGGCCGCCGGGATAGGCATACGGGAAGATACAAGCCCCATAACGAACAATATGAGCAGATTCGTTCCCCATGTCTTTGAAATTAAGTTCATGAAAAGAGGAGATAAAAATGACACAACCGGTCAGCAGATAAGGGTTTTGAATTCGGGGCAAAGGAAAACGAACTGCTCCTTAACTATCGAAAGATCTTACAAGGCTCGGTATTGCCATCCTTGCTAGCAGGCATACTGCTCGTGCTCTATCTCGTGGTATCTTATATCGACCCGCCCGCCGTCGTCGAATAAGCGAAGCCCGGCACACGGCGCTGTCGTTCCTCGATTATACCGTATGGGGGCTCATCGCCCTCCTCGTTATTTACATGAGCATGACTATAATCAAGCTTGCCATCCCGATAAAAATGATCGCAACGACCACCGGTCTCGACATCGCGTATCTCATGAGCTTTGTGGAAAACCTGGGAATACTGTCAAGGGTATCCTTCGTCAGCCTGATGATCATTTGTGCCTGATGGTGGTGAGTCTGGTGATGCTGATATTGGTTTTCTAGAAGAAAGCTCAAGGATCAACGTTCTAACGTTAAAAAAATCAATTGCTTAACGGTCCTGACTGTTACTAGACGTGTAACGATTAAGTTAGTATGAACGTAACGGAGATAAAGAGCTTTTTTTCACGTAAGGTTTCACCTCGAATTCTGACTAGAAGTAGAACGGAACGTAGAACTCCTCACTCGTTGACGATTCTTTATCGGTATAAGCAACGCTTCCGTCCTGTACCACGCGAGGGTGGAATCGAATTTTTGGAGATATACCTGGGTTTCTGAGGGGATGGCGGATGTCCAGTTGTCCCCGTGTCTTTCCATGCTTCCCCGTGTCCTGCCGGGGCCGCAATTGTAGGCGGATGCGAGGAATCTCCCCAGGGCGGCAGGATCTTCGAGCAGGCGCTGTCTCCGGGTATCATTGAGAACATCATGTCGGCATCGAACAGAAGGAATGACGCTTTCGCGGCATTCTGGTGGTTTTCCATCCCCCGCACAAAATCCCTGTTGAGGCCTGCCCCGGGATAAAGGTTTTGTATTCTCTTATATGTTCCGGGCATGAACTGGAAAAGGCCCATTGCTCCGGCCTTTGACCGGGAATAACGATAGGCGTTTTGCTTGTTTGTACCCAGGATAACGAGGGTTTCATTTATAAGCTTTTCGGGGGTATATTTCCCGCTTAAGAATTTGCCGGGATCGATGTGTTCTATGATGGCGAGCATGATGGATATGTCGTTGTCGATAAATTAATTGCACGACCGGGGATATACGCGCTGCGAAGAAGGTCATCCTTTGCTCGCCGATAACATTGGGCTTAGATAATCGAACCCGGCCTTGCGGACCACGGGAATATCGATCCCTTCGGAATAAGGAGTATATATTACCTCTTTGAAATGCCGCTGTGCTGCGCACGGGCCGTTTAAGGGCAAGGACGATATGATGATCCTGGGAGACAATTGTGAATTTTGTATTTACCCCGTTGGCCTTCCCGGGTTCGATGACCGCATTTTCCGCACGCCCCCCGAGTCTCGGATGGACCTGACGATCTTGATCTCCCGTGTGGACGTTTTCCACCGCAAGGAGAATGGTGAATTCACCGAGTTCAGGTTTCCCGTATGTTACGACGGTCTTGTATTTCTGTCCTTTTTTCGCTTTTTTTACCACCTTGATTTTCTTCACCGATCTTCGACGTACGACGGTGAAACCGCATTTTGCCTTTTCAAGCATTGCACGGGCCCGGGCGATATCTTCGAAAATATTGAATTTATCATCTCTTTTTCCCGTTTGGAGAAGTTATTTCTATCGACTCCTCAAGCTCCGTTTCGATCTCTTCATCGGTATCGGCGAGCTGTGCATAGGAACAGGGTTGAGGCCTCAAAGGGCCCGAGGCCGAAAAATAAAAAGAAGGATCAGGAAAAATACTTTACCGATAAGGTTTTTCAGTGTGTTTGATCCTTTCAATATTATTTTGGAAAATTTCCTAAATATAAATCGAGACAGCTTTTGAATAAAGCCTCCTCCGCAACAATTTTTCCTGCAGGAAATTATTGGGAAGAAGGCACTGATAAATTCACAATAAATTGCTAATCACATGGCTGCAAATATACTTCCCGGTCTGAATCGCCCAGCCGCGCCCGCTGGCCCTTTAATTCTCAGGTAAATGACTGATGGACCGGATTCTGCCGGCCGCTGTAATAATAGCATATCCGGGTCACGGTCCGCAAAAGGTAAAAGAGGCTTCTAATATCCTGTAGACTGAAAGACCGTTGCACAAAGTGTTTCAATGTACCTAACAAATCCAGATCCGGGGAATAGCTTTATTATGAAACAGATCCTTATATTTGCGACGTTTATCCTTTTATTCGCACACCCTGTCCGTGCTAAGCCGGCCCATAATCTTGGCAGGACAATGTCAATCTCACAGCAATACGTAAACTCGTCTCGAGACTACAATAAACATGAAAAAAAAA
>CAWGMJ010000006.1:0-37500 GCA_963823725.1 uncultured delta proteobacterium | reverse complement strand
AACCGATGCCGTTCAAACGTGTAGTCCGCCCTTTTTTATGTCACGGATCAGAGCATAAGATGGCTATAAGGATCATTATTTATCAGGCTTCAGCGCCGAGTTTCAGCATGCCGTTGATAATGATCTCCATTGAGTGGATCCCGTACCTTCCCGCTTCACTGAGCCATATCTTGTCAGCGTTGTTTTGCCTGCCGCTTAAGAGAAAGTGATTCATTCCAACTATGCGATTGACGGGATCATAGAGACAGGCTGATACGCAGGAACCGAGTATCGTGCCTATCACGACCTCGTCTTTCGAAACATAACAATCGCCGGGCATAAGGGTTACGGTCATTCTTGAACCTGTAGTTTTGATATTCATGTCACATTTCCCGTAATCCTTATATGGCGGTCTTTTCCCCCGATGTATGCGGGAGTATGCTAATAGCCCTTTGAAAGTATATCGGTTTTCAGTCCGGATAACTCAAACTGCCACCTGACAATAAATTGAATTAGCGGTTTTTTGCTGGCTTTCATTTCTTCTTGTGCTTATTGAGCACGCGGCGGATCACCTGCGACAGTTCTTTCCTGGAAAGAGGTTTCATGAGATATTCTTTGATACCGGAAGCTTTTGCTATCTCCGAAGAAACGGTATCGCTGTGACCCGTGCACAGGATGATCGGCGTGTCGGTCGTACCGAACAATTTTCGCGAGTTGGGTCCCTGTCATTCCCGGCATGGCCTGATCGGTGATCACGAGGTCGAAATGCCGGGATCGGAAGAGAAACACTCAATGCTTCTGCAGAACTATTCACGGCTTTTACCGAATAGCCGAGCCTGCCAAGGCAGGCCCGAGCCCAATCTACCAACAATTGTTCGTCATCGACGAAGAGCATACGTTCCTTGCCTTCGGCAGGGGAAACACCCGGAATGTTTTCTCCTTTGAGCTGGTCTTTTACCTTGGGAAGATTTACCCGGAAATCGAGCCTTCTCCGGGTTTGCTTTCTACGGTAATGATTCCTCCAAGGTCGTCTACAATTCCGTATACAACCGCGAGGCCCATACCGGTACCCTTTCCAATTCCCGGGTCGTAAAAAAGGGCTCAAATACCCGCCTCATTACGTCCGGGTTCATCCCGATACCCGTGTCTTTGACCGTAAGCTGCACATATTCTTGAGGCATCGTGCTGAGATCCGTCGCGAAATCAATATCC
Organism: uncultured delta proteobacterium; assembly: GCA_963823725.1. Lineage (GTDB taxonomy): Bacteria > Desulfobacterota > Syntrophorhabdia > Syntrophorhabdales > Syntrophorhabdaceae > Delta-02. Next base: position 36,309 of record CAWGMJ010000006.1, on the reverse strand, counting down.
GTAAGGATGATGTCGAGAATTCCTCCCTCTTTCTTCCATGGCAAGGCCGGCATTGGCAACGAGGTTCATGACAATCTGTTGCACTTCTATGGGGGACGCGACGACAGTATCGGAGGTCGTAGCGATATCGAGTCTGATCTCAATATTGGCTGCTATCGACGCCCGTAAAAGCTGGAGGCTCTCTTTGATGAGCGGCGTCATAGAGACAGGATGCCGCGCGTAATCAGCCTTTCGGCTGAAAGCAAGGATCTGTTTTACCAGATCGCGGGCCCGCAATGACGATTTCAAGATATTACGGAGATACTTCTCTACCTCGGGACGATCGGAAACATCTTCAATGGCCATTTCGGTAAATCCCAGTATAGCGGCAAGAATGTTGTTGAAATCGTGGGCAATTCCTCCGGCGAGAGTGCCGATGGCCTCCATTTTCTGGGAATGCCTTAATCGTTCTTCCGCCTGACGTGTGGCTGTAATATCGGTATTGATCTCCATCATTGCGACAGACTGCCCTGCTTCATTCTTCTGGATGACCTGCCGGCTATGCACCGTAATATCCCGGTTGTCTTTCGTGATGTACCCGAGTTCACCTTCCCACCAGTTCTCGGACACCAATTTCAGCTTTATATCCTCACGAAGCTCGGGAAACCTGGTTTGAAGTAATTCATGGATCAGCGGCCTATTGCCTCGTTCCTTTTAAAACCATACATGTCTTCGGCGCCGTGGTTCCAGAAGACGATCTTGTCGTCCATGTCCCGGACAATAATGGCATCGTGAGCAAGATCAAGCAGGTTGGCCTGCCGTTCGAGTTCCTCTGTCCTCTCCTTAACCCTTATCTCGAGTTCATCCCGGGCCCTGCGGAGGTCATCCTCCATTTTTTTGCGCTCGGTTATATCGAGCACCGTTCCGATCAGGTACGCCTGATTGTCGTGCTGGTTCATTTTCATTTCCCCTCGTTCAGCGATCATGCGTTGTGTGCCATCGGGGCGCACGACCCTATACTCGATATCGATCTTATTCGGAGGATCCCTCAATTGAGCATCGGCGATATCAATGATGGATTGACGGTCGTCAGGATGCACGCATGCAAGAAATGATTCGTATGTCTCCGAATCTCTCGGTTCCCGTCCGAAAATCCGGTAGACTTCATCGGACCAGTGACCGACTCCGGTTTTCGTGTCCATATCATAATATCCGAGATGTGCAATGCGCTGGGCCTGGATAATTTCATTTCACTTTTCTTGATGTCTCCTCCGCACGCTTGGTATTGGTAATATCGCTGCCGATGGCCAGGACCTCCTGCAAGGCGCCATTTTCGTCGAAAATGGCCTTGTTTGTCCACGACATCCAGACACGGCTTCCGTCCCGACGTATATTCTCATTTATATTCGCCTCATACTGTTCCGGACGGTCCGTAATATGCTGAATCATGGGAGGTTGGTCCCGTGAATCTTGGCGAGGGACTAAAATGGTTACGTTTTTTCCGATCAATTCATCGGCATCGTACCCGAAAAATTCCTGGCCGTATGTATTGATAAAAGTTATCAAGCCTTCTTTTTTCCATCTGAGGATGACACTGTTGACGTTCTCCACAAGTTCGCGGTAATGTCTTTTCACTGCTCGCAAGCGCCTCTTCTGACCGTTTACGCAGGAATGCCTCGACAATGGCCGGAGCGAGCGCTTCGGACAGTTGTTCCAGGTCGTCCTGATCATAGCCGCCTTCGCCGGTTTCCCAGGGCTATCATGCCGAATATGCGCCCTTCATGGATCAATGGGATGCCAAGGAATGCGGTCAGCGGGGGATGGCCGTGCGGCAGGCCAGTGCTTTCGGGATGGGCTTGAGGATCGTTGGTCCAAAAGCTCTTTCCGTTTTCGGGACCAATCCGTACAATCCGCGTATCCGGAAATCTCCGACACGACTGCGATGCCCGTCCTTATCACGCATGCGGCATTGTTTCCACCCGGGATCGCTCATAGCTATATTGTGGAGCAGGCCATCCGCCCCGATCTCAGCGATGAACCCGAATTTGCTGCGGGTCAGTTCTTCGGCAGTAGCGAGGCAAAGCTTTCCCAGGTCTTCTTCGGTAGCGCTGCTTAGCGCCCCGCGGAAGATGCGGACCGTGTTTTCCTGCACGAGTCTATGCCGGTCTTGTTTTTTCGAGCTCACGATTAACCCCCGCTTCTCGATCAATGAAGACGAACTTCAATATATTATAACGCAATAATATATATTTTCTTTATCTTACGAGCTTGAGATGAGAACCGGAGCTATTACATAACATTTTTTGATTTTTCCATTGTGCAGCAACCCGCTTCCACGGTGTGATTCCGACCGGCAGTTTTGCAAGTCAGCCTAATTTCATTTTTTTTTTTTTTTTTTTTTTTTTTTTTTTTTTTTTTTTTTTTTTTTTTTTTTTTTTTTTTTTTTTTTTTTTTTTTTTTTTTTTTTTTTTTTTTTTTTTTTTTTTTTTTTTTTTTTTTTTTTTTTTTTTTTTTTTTTTTTTTTTTTTTTTTTTTTTTTTTTTAAAAAAAAAAAAAAAAAAAAAAAAAAAAAAAAAAAAAAAAAAAAAAAAAAAAAAAAAAAAAAAAAAAAAAAAAAAAAAAAAAAAAAAAAAAAAAAAAAAAAAAAAAAAAAAAAAAAAAAAAAAAAAAAAAAAAAAAAAAAAAAAAAAAAAAAAAAAAAAAAAAAAAAAAAAAAAAAAAAAAAAAAAAAAAAAAAAAAAAAAAAAAAAAAAAAAAAAAAAAAAAAAAAAAAAAAAAAAAAAAAAAAAAAAAAAAAAAAAAAAAAAAAAAAAAAAAAAAAAAAAAAAAAAAAAAAAAAAAAAAAAAAAAAAAAAAAAAAAAAAAAAAAAAAAAAAAAAAAAAAAAAAAAAAAAAAAAAAAAAAAAAAGAAACTCGCCGGGTTCGCCCTGTCTGTCATGGGCCTCGTCGCTGCAATGCCGCTGTACTTTCTCTTGTAAGGAACTGATGTCCGGAATCGATACAAAGTGTGACAAATTTATTGACAAAAATATTTTTCCAATACGTAAATTAATGGACTTTTATATGTTCCCGGGAGGTTTCAATGCGTATATTTGTTTACAGTATTATTTCGTTCTTTTTATTGATTACGGTAGCAGCGGCAACCCAGCCCTCGCCGAGGGACTGTACCAAAAATGCGAGCAGCAGAAGAAGTCGTGCCTGGCCCAGTATACGAAAGAAGATGCCAGAAGCGGACGGTATGTAACACCTGAAGGACGGGACATATGCTACAAAGGTTTTAATGGCTGCAAAAGCTCCTGCCCGAAGGTGACCACAACCCCACCTCCCTCCGCCTGGGGATTGTATACAGAAATGCGAGCAGCAGAAGAAGTCGTGCCTGGCCCAGTATACGAAAGAAGATGCCAGAAGCGGACGGTATGTAACACCTGAAGGACGGGACATATGCTACAAAGGTTTTAATGGCTGCAAAAGTTCCTGCCCGAAGCCTGTGAAGTAAACTTAACGTACCGGAAGGCAGACGAACCACGGCTGACCTCAGGAATATTACGGGGTCAGCCTAACGTGCCTGATCAAAGACCTATCCTGAGGAGGGATATGCGCCGATCATATCCTTCAAACTTCACAGGCTGCATGAAAATTCCCCACGCCGGATGTTAGACCCGTAATTTTCAAATCTTTTGTAGTATAATAAACGTGAAAGTAAATGCTGGAATGAAAACTGGCGCCAATAATTTTTCAAGATTTCAGAAAAATGTTCAAAGAAACATCTTCTTTGATTCGCCCCTTAAGAATTATGGATGGGCAGTATTGTCCATACTCGCGGTCACTGTTTTCGGAAAGGCCCTGACGCCCTACCTCGACCTGACGAACATTGTCCTTATTTATTTCCTGCCTGTTCTCGTAAGCGCCGTCCGCTGGGGACGAGGCCCGGCATTTCTCTCATCTTTTCTGGGTGTGCTCGACCTTCAATTTTTTCTTTGTCCCGCCGATATTTACATTCGAGGTGGCGGACATACAGCATCTTCTTTGCCCTTATCATTTTCTTTTCGTGGCCCTTGTTACCAGCACGATAGCGACAAAACTGAGAGATGAAATGCACAAAGCAACGGAACGGGAGGAAAGGACGCTCGCATTGTATGAGCTTAGCCGCGAAATAGCCGCAAGGACCGATCTTGACCAGGTCCTGAAAACATTTGTGGACAAGGTCGCCGAGACAATAAACGGCAGGGCGGTCGTGCTTATACACAACCAGGACACCAATACCCTGGACCAGATCGCCTCAACAGGGGCCGATGCCTCGTTCGACGAAAAGGAATACGCTGTCGCGCGCCGGGTGATTGGAGCAGGGCCGGCCCGCCGGCAGGGGACTGGGGATCTTTGAAGGAGAGCGGTCATTGTTCTTTTTCCCTGTCAAGGCGGAGGACAAGACGCTGGCTGTTCTCGGGATAAGGCCCGGTAATGAGATATCGTCCCTTTCCCCCTGAACAAACCCAGCTCGTTGAGACCTTAAGCAATCTCGCTGCAGTGATAATAGTCCGGCTTAAGCTTGCAAAAGAAGCCGAGCATGCGAAATGGCTGGCGGAATCCGAAAGGCTTCACAGGACCCTTCTAAACTCCATTTCCCATGATTTCAGGACGCCGCTCGCATCGATCATGGGCGCCGTGACGAGTCTTATCGAGGAAAAAGATATTTATACGCCCGAGACAAGAGAGATGTTCCTCAGCACCATACGGGAAGAGGCGCGCCGCATGAACCGCTTCGTAGAGAACCTTCTCGATATGGTGCGCCTCGAGAGCGGCACCCTGAAACTGAATATGAAATTGTGCGATATCCAGGATATTATCGGGGTAGTGTTACGGGAGATGCGGGACACTTTGACGGGACACCCGGTCAGCGTCGATATGCCGCCCGACACGCCTTCCGTCATGGCCGACTTTATCCTCATAGAACAGGTATTGATAAACCTCCTTGAAAATGCAGCAAAATATTCCCCGCCGGATATTCCGATCTCGATCTCGGTCAGCCTGAACGAAAAAGACCTCGTTGTGACCGTAGCCGATGCAGGTTCGCCTATCCCGGGTAGGGAGAGGGAACATATCTTTGACAAATTCTATCGGCAAATTCTTCGAAGCATGTGAGCGGTACGGGACTGGGCCTATTCATCTGTAAGGGCATCATCGAGGCCCATGGCGGTCATATATGGATCGATCCATCGCCGGATCATGGCAACAGGTTCAGTTTTTCTCTCCCTGCAAACAATGAATTGCCGGACCAGGAAGATCCTAAAAGAGGAACTGCCAATGTCGGCTGACGGCGCACGAATCCTTGTCATTGATGATGAAAAACAGATACGGCGGATGCTAAAGGCGGCCCTCGAAGGCTATGGCTATGATATTAGCGAGGCAGCATCCGGGCGTCAGGGTTTAAGCCAGACATCCATATTTCATCCGGATGTTGTCATCCTGGACCTGGGGCTGCCGGACATGGACGGCATCGATGTCATCGCGCGCCTTCGCGAATGGACGCAGGTACCCATAATTGTGCTCTCAGTTCGGGAGCATGAGGATGACAAGATCAAGGCCCTGGATGCCGGCGCCGACGACTATGTCACCAAGCCGTTCGGAATGGGCGAACTGCTCGCGCGGCTCAGGGCGGCCCTGCGCCGGATAGCCCGGTCAGAGGATGAGCCTCATTTCACCTTCGGCGAACTTTCCCTTGATATTGAGCACAGGATCGTGACAGTAAAGGGCGAGGAAATAAAGCTTACCCCGACCGAATATGAGGTCCTCAAATACCTCGCGCAGAATGCCGGCAAAGTAGTGACCCACAGACAGCTTTTGCTTGCCATCTGGGGGTCCAATTATCAGGAACACTCCCAGTACCTGCGTGTCTATATCGGGCAATTACGGCGCAAGATCGAGGCCGACCCCTCGCAGCCTGCCTACATTATCACCGAGCCGGGTGTTGGATATCGGTTAATGACACGCGACTAGACAAACCCGATCCCGACCAAGTTCTTTATATTTTTTTTATACGTTCGGTCCATCTTTTAACACCCAATTTATTCCGGTTGTCTTACATTTACATTATAGAGGACGAAGGTATGGCCTTTGATGCCGAGTTTCAAACGAAAACATGTTCGACCTCGCTTTTGTCGATCTGCGGCCAGGAATGGCCAATGGCCTCGATCTGATACCCGCCTTACCAAAGGGAGCATTGTATGTTTCAACTCAGGCATAAACTATTCTTCGGCTTCGGGGGCCTTCTTCTCATTATTCTCATTGTCGGCATTCAAAGCATCACCCGCCTTACTCAACTGGGCGGATCCATAGATGTCATCCTCAAGGAAAATTACCGCAGCGTTATCGCCTGTGAGCACATGAAAGAATCAGCCGAGCGGATCGACAGCGGGGCCCTGTTCGTATTGCTGGGACAAAAGGACAAAGGCCGGGATCTGATAGAAACGAATTTACCGCGATTTGACGCAGCCCTGCAGGTTGAGCTCGACAATATCACTTTGCCCGGGGAAAAGGACCTGGCATGGCATCTTCGTGATATGTCCGGACAGTATAGAATACTGCTCAAGGAATTCCTCTCAGATCGAAATATGCCTTTTCCGGCCCGGCGAGACCTCTATTTCAATAAATTGCTCCCGACATTCTACGAGATAAAGAATATTGCCAACTCAATTCTCGTGATGAACCAGAAGAATATGACGGATTCCAATGACCGGGCAAAAAAACTCGCTGCCACGTCCCGAAGGCACATGTATGTACTGGTTATTGTCGGTGTTATCATCGGTCTGGGTTTCATGCTTTTCGCGGGTAAATGGATCCTGCAGCCTATTTCCCGCTTGACCCGTTCCGCCGAAGAGATCAAGAACGGAAACCTCGAACTCGTCGTTCCCGTTACATCCGGAGATGAAATAGGAGCGTTGTCGGAAGCGTTCAACCAGATGGCGGCGGCCGTGCGTGAGTTCCGGCGAAGCGACAGGGCGAAGGTGTACAGGTATCAAAAAGCCACGCAGGCAGCTTTCAACAGTCTTCCCGATCCCATCGCAGTGATAGATCTTGACGGACGTGTGGAGGTCGCTACCGGTCCTGCAAAAGATATATTCGGGCTCAAGCCCAATATCCCGATACGTATGCTGCCCGATCCCTGGCTGGATCAGCTTTACCGGGACGTGATGAACAGGGGAAGGCACATAGAGGCCGACAGTGAGCAGGGAAATTGTACAACGCTTCGTCAAAGGCGTAGAGCGATATTTTCGCCCGCGGGGCATACCGATATTCGGGGAAAATAGACAAACCAACGGGGTCGTTCTGATCCTGCAGGATATAACATTGCTGCGGCAGCAGGATGAGATGAAACGCAGCGTCATTTCCACTGTGTCGCATCAGCTGAAAACACCCCTTACATCCCTGGAAATGGCCATTCATATTCTCCTGACTGAAAAACCGGGCATGTTGACGCCCAAGCAGGGAGAATTGCTGGTCGTCGCCAGAGAAGAAAGCGAGAGGCTCCACACAATTATCGATGACCTTCTTGATATCAGCAGGATGGAGTCGGGCAGGGTGAAAATGAATTTCGCGCCTGTATCCCCGGGGGTCATGGCGCTTGACGGCTGCCGAGCCCTTTCGCCGTCTGGCGCAGGAACGAGGCGTACTCCTCACGATCGATATTCAACCCGGACTGCCCGAGGTGCGCGCAGATGCAATGCAGGTCGGGCATATATTTTCAAATCTTCTCTCAAATGCACTGAAATATACGCCGCCGGGCGGAAGCATCACGGTTTCGGTTAAGAGTGAAGATTCCCGCGTTTCATTTTCTGTTTCCGATACGGGAAAAGGAATTCCGCATGAATATACAGAAAAAATTTTTGAAAAGTTCGTTGAGCTTCCGGGGGATGATGCTGAGCGCGGCGCCGGCCTGGGCCTTTCGATCGTAAAAGAGATCGTCACAGCGCATGGAGGCGAAATTACGGTTGACAGCACAGAGGGGAAAGGCACGACTTTTACGTTTGTCCTGCCGACGGCGGGACACGAGGAGGATGCTTCGTGAGTGATTGTCTGTTTATCGTTGTTACCATCATGTTTTTTGCTGTTTGCGCCATTTTTGCAGAGGCCTGCGGGAGAATATAGCATGGAAGATGTTATCGTTCTTTTCGTCAGTATTTTACTGATCGTTTATCTCCTGGTCTCAGTTATCAGGCCGGAAAAGTTTTAGGAGACAGCCATGAATATTTACGGGGGGCTCCAGCTCGCAATTTTCGTTGGTCTTATTATTGTGACCGCGAAACCGATGGGCATTTACCTTTCCCGGGTCCTCGACCCGGGCGCAGTCACCTTTCTCACCCCTCTGGTCGGCCCGCTGGAGAGATTATTTTATCGTTTATTCGGCATCAAGGATGCAGAGGAACAGACCTGGCGGGATTACCTGTTCTCGCTTCTTACATTCAGTTGTATATCTTTGATCTTCAGCTACATTATCCTGCGCTTCCAGCATCTGCTTCCCCTGAATCCACAGGGTTTAGGCCCGGTGAGCCCCGCGCTGTCCTTTAACACCGCCGTGAGTTTTACTACCAACACCAACTGGCAGAACTATTCAGGCGAGTCGACAATGTCCTATCTATCCCAGATGGTTGCCCTGACGTTTCAGAACTTTGCCTCCGCAGCGTGCGGCATTGCCGTCTCGGCAGCCCTCGTACGGGGAATAGCGCGTCAAAAGGCCAGGACTATCGGAAATTTTTGGATAGATCTTGTCCGTATCAACCTTTACCTTTTACTGCCTCTATCCCTTGTATTTGCGATATTTCTCGTATCTCAGGGAGTCATCCAGAATTTCAAGCCCTATGTGGTATCAAAGCTCGTTGAACCTTCGACTGTTTCAGTTCCGAAGGCGGATGGCCCCGGCATGGGAAAGAAAGAGACGGTTGGCAGTCAAATCATTGTACAGGGGCCTATGGCATCGCAGGTTGCCATAAAGATGCTGGGAACGAATGGCGGGGGATACACGAATGCCAATGCGGCCCATCCCTATGAGAATCCAACACCCCTAAGTAATTTCATGCAGATCTTTTCGATATTCCTGATCCCGGCCGGTCTTACATATTATCTTGGCATTGCAGTGAAAAATCGCAGGCATGGCTGGGCGATCTTCACGACCATGCTTGTGCTGTTCCTTGCCCTCGTGCTCCTTTGCTGGTTCGCTGAAGCCGCGGGCAATCCACGGATGCATCAGGTTGGCGTATCAGCGCAGCAGGGGAATATGGAGGGCAAGGAGGTACGGTTCGGCATCTTTGGCTCGGCGCTTTTCGCCACGGTCACGACCGATGCGTCGTGTGGTGCTGTAAATTCAATGCATGATTCGTATACGCCCCTTGGAGGGCTGGTTCCCCTTTTGAATATCCAGCTTGGCGAGGTTGTTTTCGGAGGCGTCGGGTCGGGTCTTTACGGCATGCTGGTTTTCGTCATTCTCGCCATTTTTCTTGCCGGGCTTATGGTGGGAAGAACGCCGGAATATTGCGGCAAGAAGATCGAAGCGTATGACGTAAAAATGTGTGCGCTCATCATTCTCGTATCCATATTCTCCATTCTTGGTTTTGCCGCATTCGGCGTTGTGAGCAAATGGGGGACATCGGTGCTCGGTAATGCCGGTCCCCATGGCCTGACCGAAATTATATACGCCTTCTCATCCGCCGTGGGCAATAATGGCAGCGCATTTGCCGGATTGTCGGGTAATACCGCCTGGTATAATGTCACTCTTGGTTTAGCCATGCTCTTCGGCCGTTTTTTAGTTATCGTGCCTGTCATGGCACTTTCGGGAAACCTGGCATCCAAGAGACTGATGCCGGTAAGCTCCGGCAGTTTCCCTGTCTGGGGCGTGATGTTCGTGGTACTTCTTGCCGGAACGGTCTTGATCGTGGGAGCCCTTACGTTTCTTCCTGCCCTGGCTTTAGGCCCCGTGGTGGAGCATTTTCTGATGCACGCTTCGCGCATACTGTATTAGGTGAGGATAATATGCCTGCAAGACGACATTCGCTTTTTGACCGTGAAATCATAGCTGACGCTGCTGTCGCTTCGTTTAAGAAGCTCAATCCGGTATCCCTTATGAAGAACCCGGTCATATTCGTCACCGAGGCTGCAGCGGCAATAAGCACGCTTATACTCCTCGGGCAATCTCGGGAACGAGTCATTTTCTTTCGCTCTTCAGATAACGCTGTGGCTGTGGTTCACGGTTCTATTTGCAAATTTTGCGGAGGCAATGGCGGAAGGACGGGGGAAGGCGCAAGCAATGGCGTTGCGCAAGACCCGTACACAGACGATAGCAAACCATCTTCACGATGGGGCGATCACCCGGGTACCCGCCGACAGCCTTGAAAAGGAACAATTATTCGTGGTATCTGCAGGCGAGATAATACCGACCGACGGCGAGATCATTGAGGGCGCGGCCACAGTTGACGAATCAGCTATTACCGGGGAGTCGGCGCCTGTGATCAGGGAAGCCGGAGGCGACCGAAGTGCGATAACGGGAGGCACGCGGGTACTTTCGGACCGCATCGTTGCCCGGGTAACCGCGGAAAAAGGACAGAGCTTTCTTGACCGCATGATCGGGCTCGTGGAAGGGGCGAAACGGCAGAAGACACCCAACGAGATCGCCCTGACGTTACTCCTGTCTGCACTCACCATTATCTTCCTTGTCGTTATCGTTACCCTTCGATTCTTCGGCATGTATTCCGGTGCCGTTTTTTCCATAACGGTCCTTATTGCCCTGTTCGTGTGCCTGATACCTACGACAATTGGCGGATTGCTGAGTGCCATCGGGATCGCGGGGATAGACCGCATGGTACAGAAGAATGTGCTTGCGATGAGCGGCCGTGCGGTAGAAGCAGCGGGTGATGTCGATGTACTGCTTCTCGACAAGACGGGCACGATAACGCTCGGGGACAGGCAGGCGACGAGGTTTATTCCCGCACCGGGGATCACCCCCGAAGCGCTTGCCGATGCCGCTCAACTCGCTTCACTTGCCGATGAAACGCCGGAGGGACGAAGCATTGTGGTCCTCGCCAAGCAATATGGCCTGAGGGGACGCAGCGTTGCCGACATGCCTCACGCCAGGTTTGTCCCTTTCACCGCTCAAACCCGTATGAGCGGCATTGACCTCAATGGCAGGCAAATACGAAAAGGAGCATCCGAGGCGATACGGATTTTCTGCGACTTTCCCTTCCCGGAGGCGATAAATGCCGCTATTGATGAAGTATCACATTCAGGGGGGACACCGCTCGTAGTCGCGGACAATACACAGGTCCTCGGGGTCATCCAGTTGAAGGACATCGTGAAGGGCGGGCTGAAAGACCGGTTCGAGAGGTTCCGGGCGATGGGGATCAAAACTGTGATGATAACGGGCGACAACCGGCTCACGGCGGCGGCCATCGCCAAAGAGGCAGGTGTAGATGAATACGTGGCGGAAGCCAGGCCCGAGGATAAATTACGCCTGATCCGCACCGAGCAGGCCGCCGGTCATCTTGTCGCCATGACAGGTGACGGCACGAATGACGCACCGGGTCTCGCACAGGCAGACGTGGGTGTTGCGATGAACACGGGAACCCAGGCCGCGAAAGAGGCAGGGAACATGGTTGACCTTGACTCGAATCCGACAAAACTGATTGAAGTTGTCGAGATCGGAAAACAGATGCTTATTACCCGCGGTGCGCTCACGACATTTTCCATCGCCAATGATGTGGCAAAATATTTTGCGATTATCCCCGCCATGCTTGTCGGCATCTTTCCCGTCATTGCGCCCCTGAATATAATGATGCTCTCTTCGCCGCAAAGCGCAATTCTGAGCGCAGTGATCTTTAACGCGCTCATAATTGTTTTCCTTATTCCTCTCGCGCTAAAAGGGGTTCGATTCCGGCCGCTTGGGGCGGCCGCCCTTTTGCGGCGCAATCTGCTTGTATACGGTATGGGTGGTCTCGTCATCCCATTCATCGGGATCAAGGCGATCGACATGATCATCACCGCGATCGGCCTTATATAAAGGAGGAACGAGATGAAATTGTTATTTCAGGAGATCAGGCGCTCCATAATCGGCATTTTCGCTCTGTGTGTGCTGCTTTGCGTCCTGTATCCGCTCGGGATATGGGCTTTTGCGCAGGCTTTCTTCAGTGAGAAAGCCAACGGTTCATTGCTGACGGAACAGAACATAACAACAGGTTCTTCGCTATTAGCCCAGGGCTTCACGGGGCGCCAGTATTTTCATCCGCGCCCTTCGGCGGCAGGCGTGGGGTACGATGCAATGTCTTCAGGCGGCAGCAATCTTGGCCCCCTGTCGCGAAGCCTGGTTGAGACGGTGCAAAAGCGGGTTGATGAATACCGAAAGGAAAATAATCTTTCGTCGGATGTCCCTGTCCCTGCTGATGCCGTGATGTCATCCGGAAGCGGTCTCGATCCCCACATCAGCCCCGAAAATGCCCGTATCCAGGCTAAAAGGGTGGCGCGGGAACGCGGTATGAGCGATGAAGCAGTGCTTGAAAAAATAAGGGACCATACGGAAGGGCGGACCCTGTGGGTGTTCGGAGAGACGCGTGTTAATGTGCTTACATTGAATTGTTCCCTTGATGGGAGGCTATGAAAATGGAACCGGCCGATCGGGCGGATAATTTCCTGCGGCTGATCCAGCGGTCGCGTCGAGGCAGGCTGAAGGTCTACCTTGGCTACGCGGCCGGTGTGGGCAAAACGTACCAGATGCTTCTTGAGGGTCACAGACTGAAAGCGGAGGGAATAGACGTGGTCATCGGGCTTGTCGAAACACATGGCCGGGCGGACACGGCCCGATTGATGGAAGGACTCGAGATAATCCCGAAAGTCAGGTACGAATACCACGGAATCATGATTGAGGAGATGGATGTCGGGGCGGTGCTTTCCCGAAAGCCTGAAGTTGCCCTTATCGACGAACTCGCCCACACCAATGTTCCCGGAACTCAAAACCATAAACGTTATCAGGATGTAGAGGATATTCTCGCATCGGGCATCCATGTGATCACGACCGTTAACATCCAGCACCTCGAAAGCCTCTATAATACGGTAGAGAGGGGCCTCGGCGTCGCCGTTCGCGAACGTCTGCCAGACAATATCCTTGCGGAGGCTGAGGAGATCATCAATATTGACCTTTCGAGCGGAAGACCTCCAGCAGCGTCTCGAAGAAGGCAAGATCTATCCTGAACAGCGGTGCGAACAGCTCTTTCGAATTTTTTTACTCTATCAAACCTGGAACAGCTCAGGGAAATGACCCTGCGCGAACTGGCATCCCAAATTGATCTGAGACGACGGGAAGCCTCGGTCGACGAACCCCGCCGACTCCCGATCAGGTAATGGTATGTTTGAGTTCGCGAGGGCCGAACAGCGAAATGCTGCTGCGTTACGGTTCCCGGCTCGCCGGCCGGCTTAACAGAAACTGGTATGCAGTATACGTGCAAACACCAAAAGAGGAGGCAACCGTAATTGATTCGGTAACGCAGCGCCTTATTTCAAATACCCTGACTATCGCGAAACAATTGGGTGCCACTGTTTTCACGTATAAGGGAGAAGATGTGGCAGATACCATCCTGCGCTTTGCAAAGGAATACCGTGTCGGGCATATAGTGGTGGGGTCTCCTGCCAAAAGGTCTTTTTGGAAGAAATTCGGCAGGGAAAAGCCTGGTCCATCGGCTGATCGATAAAGCGAAAGACGTAGCAGTCGTGGTGGTAGACACCGCCATCAGTTCAGGAAGCGAAAATACCGGTTGAAATAATTGGAGAAGACGCCCCGTGCCATGGCAACACAGCGTCAGGAGTCACAGGACGGCCATGAGCAGTCTGCTCGGACGGAACATATTGTTCTGGGACGATCCGGTTTCTAAAGATGAAGCGATCCGTGCGCTCGTTCATATGGCATGCAGGGATCTTCCCGGATGCGATGAGGCGTCCGCGCTTCATGCGATCATGGCGCGTGAATCGGAAGGGTCCACATTCCTCAATGAAGGCCTTGCCATTCCCCACGCGCGGCTCGAAGGTCTAAATGAACCGGGCGATAGCTCTGGGCATTGTCCGGGGAGGAATTGCCGGGAGAAGACGCGACAGATCTATAGGCTATATTGTGCTTTCGCTCACTCCCGGCGCCAGGCCGGAGATCCAGATAGATATCCTCGCGGCAGTTTGCCACGCATTTCAGGACCGGATATTCCTTAAGGCCATGGACAGTGCAGTTACGGTCGACGATGTAAGGGATGCCCTGGCTTTATGGACGCGGGACCCGCCGCGGAAGCCACGTAGAAGCACGTGACAGCTCGCAATAAGACGTTCTGCTTTCCTGACCATCGTATCTTTATATTTTTTTTACGTGATCGACTGATCTTTTAACGCCCAATTTATGTCCGAATGTCTAGATTTATAGTGAGGAGAGGAGATCAATATGAGCTTCGGAACCATAGTGAATGACATCAACTCTATTGTGGCCTGCCTCGGGCTGATGACATTAATCGTCCTTTGCCCAGGTTAACAGAAAAGGCATAAGGAGAATACTTGTTCCCGACAGATTTTTCGGAATATTCGGATACGGCATTGCAGCTGGCCATCGATCTCGCCAGGCAGCAGAAAGCAAAGATCAATCTTCTGCATGTTCTTCGATTCCGGGATATGAATGACGAACTTCATATGATGCAGAAACAAATCGCCAGATTTCCCGAGGCAAAAGATATCGAGATAATACCGAACATCAGAAAGGGAAAAATATATGAAGAGATCCTGAATGCCGAGGCGGAAAAAAAGCGGATCTCATCATCATGTCGAGGCACAGGGAAGGGGATTCTCTGTTTTCCCTTTTGCGAAGCATAACGGCAAAAATCAGAAAAAAGGCCCACTGCTCCGTGCTTGTGGTGGGAGCTTGAACTAAATGCAGGAAAATAACGCCGAACGACCATATAGCATCCTGGAAAAAACAAAGCGCAAGATCATAGGTTCGCCGCGGGACATCAAAGAGCCGTCGATATTCCATAAACTTTCCCTGATACCGCTCCTTGCATGGATCGGCCTTGGCGCCGACGGTCTTTCATCGTCATCGTACGGTCCGGAAGAGGCATTCCGCACCCTGGGGCAGCATACGTATCTTGCCATATTCCTGGCTATAGCCACGGCCTTTACCGTACTTATTATTTCGTATGCCTATTCGAGGATCATCGAGCATTTCCCTCACGGAGGCGGCGGATATATAGTTTCCACGCACACGATCAGCAAAACGGCGGGTGTTGTTTCCGGATGCGCCCTTCTTGTCGATTACATGCTCACGATCGCTGTCTCCCTTGTTTCCTGCGGCGATGCCCTGTTCAGCTTTTTTCCCCTTTCCTTACCAGAAGTATAAATTGATTTTTGTTGCATTCCTGATTATTGTGCTCGTCATTCTGAACTTAAGGGGTGTCAAGGAATCGGTTACTTTTGCTGGCACCTATTTTTGTGGTTTTTATTGCAACGCATGTCCTCCTTATCGGGTATGGAATTTTAAGCCATACCGGGCAGGTAAGGCCCTTATTCCATGAGATCAATATAAACCTTCATTCCGGCCTTTCGGCGCTCGGGTTTGTCGGGGTCCTTGCCATTTTTCTTCGCGCTTTTTCGATGGGGGCCGGGACATACACGGGTATCGAAGCGGTATCGAATGGAATGCAGATCATGCGCGAACCCAGGGTACAGACCGGCAAACGGACCATGGTTTACATGGCTTCGTCACTTGCCATTACAGCAGGGGGGCTTCTTGTGTGTTATCTCCTTTTCAGGATTAAGCCTGTCGAGGGAAGGACCTTGAATGCCATACTCGCCGGAGAAGTTTTTCCGAGCTGGCCTTTTGGCGGAGTGATCGCTCTGGTCACTATTTTCTCCGAAGGGGCCCTTCTGGTCGTCGCGGCACAAACAGGCTTTATTGACGGCCCCAGGGTCATGTCGAACATGGCCATCGATTCATGGCTTCCCCGCCGGTTCGCGTCCCTTTCCGAGCGTCTTACCATGCAAAATGGTGTTATCCTGATGGGCGCTGCCGCTTTTGCGCTTCTCCTTTATACCGGAGGCTCGATTACGGCCCTGGTCATTATGTACTCGATCAATGTTTTCGTCACTTTTTCACTTTCCCAATTCGGCATGATCCGATTTTTCTCTGAAGAACAGGGGATCGGACGCAAAATGGAAACAGCATATCATTATCCATGTGATCGGATTGATCCTCTGCCTTACGATCCTTTGCGTAACGGTCTATGAAAAATTCGGCGAAGGCGGATGGGTTACCCTGCTCATAACGTCCGCCATAATAGGATTGTGCTATCTCATCCGCAGGCATTATGCGAAGGTCAGGGACAGCGTGACGGCACCTGGAGGACATCCTTTCCGATATTCCGGCTATCGAGACCGTTTAATAATGATCCCGTAAATCCAAAGGATATGACCGCCATATTGCTCGTCAGCAGTTTCAATGGTTTCGGACTTCATACCCTGCTTTCAATTGTTCAGCATTTTCCCGGCATATATAAGAATTTCATTTTCATTTCTGTCGCCGAGGTAGACTCGGGGTCCTTTAAAGGTCTTGCCGAAATGAAGGCCCTCCAGACATCGGTAAAAAAAGACCTTGAAAAATATGTGAAGGTCACCAGGGCCCACGGATTCCCTGCCGATTACCGGACAGAGATTGCGACGGATGTTATCGATTCCGTAACGGAGCTTGTCGAGAAGACTGTAAAAGATTTTCCGCGGTCAACCGTATTTACCGGAAAACTGATATTCAAAAAGGAAAACCCATTCCAGAGAATTCTCCACAACGAAACAGCCCATTCCATCCAGAGAAGGCTCCAATGGGACGGGATCCCTACGGTTATTCTGCCGATCAGGGTTGATGTATGAGAACTCGTTATTTCGGGTTCTCATGCCGCTTCGTGTACCTGCATGATAACTATCGCCGGGATTATATTTTCTTAATTGTGACAAGGAAAAGCTTTTTCGGTAAGCTGGTTTCGTCAAATTCCTCTACGTCCATGATCTCATATCCTTTTGCCAAATGTTCAACCTTTTCTCTGCTGAAAAAACGCACGATAAATCCGCCTCGCGATCTCCCATATGTCATCCCCGAGGTCTATGCCGGTCCTGTAATGGGGGTCTTTCGTATTCCGAACAGTGTAAATGTTCAATCCTCCCGGCTTAATAACACGATGTACCTCCCCTGACAAATATTCCAGTTCAGAGGTTCCGAGGGCCATGCAATAAAGCATATGAGAATAGCAGCCATCGAAGAAATCGTTATCGAAGGGCAGGGGCTGCCTTACATCGTGATAAACAGTTTTAACCGATGAAGCGACACCATTTGCCTCAGCCGCATTTTCTATAGCGCTTAGCCCTTCTTCGCTATAATCAAGGGCGTATACCTCGAAACCCTGTGAAGCAAGGAAAATAGTGTCCCGTCCCTGGCCGCTGCCAAGTTCGAGAATTCGTCTTGCGCCGTGGGCTTTGAAAAGCCCGGCTGCTTTTTCAGCAGGATAGCTCGGCCCGTTCCCAAACATCGCGGCATTTTGAGCGTACATCTTTTGCCAGTGGTCTTTTTGGGAATTAAATGTATTTGTGTTTGGTTTGCTGTTACTTACCGTATTTTTCCCCATCAATAATATTAGATCATAATTGAACCATTTGAAATGAAGAACTGCACCCTCTACCCGGGAAAGCGGTAAGGCAAATTCTTAATCGAAAATTAACAATCATACCGTAGGCTGTACAAATGAATGCGAAAACCTTGAACATTTCAGGCCGAAGGCTTAAGAAACAGCTTTGCAAAGAAAGGCCGATGAGGTAATGTCATAATATGGCAGGACACTGATAGCAGTTGTTGACGATGAGCCGGATATACTTGAATTGGTATCGATCCACTTGAAAAGATCGAGCTTTCGTGTAAGGGAATTCGCCGAAGCGCGGACCTTTCTATGAATTCCTCGCAAAAGAACTGCCCGACCTGATAATACTCGACCTTATGCTTCCCGATATTGACGGTCTCGAGATCTGCAAGTATCTGAGAAGCCAGGAACAGCTTGCGGCAATACCGATAATTATGCTGACGGCCAGGGTAGAGGAATCGGACAGGATAATCGGCCTCGAACTGGGGGCGGACGATTATGTGACCAAACCTTTTTCGCCCCGCGAACTCGTCGCCCGGGTGCGCGCCGTCCTGAGACGATATGATAAGAAAGATGAAGAAGCGCAAAGAATAATAATCTCCGACATTGTTACGATTGATCTCGATAAACGCGAAGTCTGCGTGGACGGAAAAAAATCGATCTTACGCCCACCGAATTCAAGATACTTCAATTGCTCGCATCCAAGAAAGGACGTATTCAATCGCGCGACCAGATATTGGGTTTTCTCTGGGGAAATGAGAAATATGTTATTGACAGGACGGTTGATGTCCACATCAGGCATCTCAGGGAAAAGCTCGGAGACAGCATCGCGCATTATAAAAAATGTTCGCGGGGCCGGGTACAGGATAGACGAATGAGACGATCCATTTTTATCAAGGTATTCGGCAGGCTATTTTTTTCTTACCATAGCGCTATCCGGGCTTATCGTTCTTTTTTCATCGTACCTGATCCGCAATTATCAGCTGGAACGTACAGAGCAGGAACTGAAAGACATGGCAACCATTATTGCCGGTCGAGTGCTGGAGATGCCTCCGGGAAAACCGGTCGACGAAGTTATAAAGACACTGGGTTCACAGGTCGATACCCGGATCACCCTGATCGACCCCGAAGGCAGAGTCATTGCCGATTCACAGGAAGACCCGAGGAAAATGGAAAACCATCGCACGAGGACCGAAGATTGCCGAGGCGTTTGAAGGCAGGACGGGAATATACCTGCGTTTTAGTGATACGATGGGTCAGGAGATGCTTTATGTGGCCATCCCGGTTCAAAAGGATGGTAAGACCTACTATGTTCTTAGAGTGAGCAAGTTTCTGAAAGACATCAAACTCGTGTCCAGGCGATTGAATGCACGGATCATGCAGATAGCGGTCATCGTTCTTATTGTCGCCCTTGTTGCCGCATTTGTCTTCGTTCGGAAAGTCTACCGGCCCCTGGGGGAATTGACGCAGGCCATCTCGCGCGTAGCCGGCCATGATTTTAATGTCAGGGTACTGCTTAAAGAGAAGGATGAGATCAAGGATATTGCCGACAACTTTAATGCGATGACCGATGAGATGCAGGGCCTTTTCGCCGAACTTACCCGGCAAAAAGAAGAGCTTGACAGCATAATATCATCCCTGCAGGAAGGACTGCTGGTCCTTGACAGCGAGGAACGGGTGCTGGTCTCCAACCAGAGCCTGAAGGCCATAACCGGACATAGCTTCCAGAAGGGCATACCCTACTGGGAAACACTTCGCGAGCCCTCGATCAGCAATCTCATCAAGAAGGTCCGGGCTGAAAAATGCAACTATGTCGAAGAAATAACGGTTAATGACGCGACATTTCTCTGCAGCGCGACCTATCTCAGTTCCAAAGAAGAGATAGTCATTATTTTTCATGATATTACCGAGATAAAAAGACTCGAGAAAATAAAAAGTGATTTTGTCCTCAATGTCTCCCATGAATTACGGACCCCCCTGACATCGATAAAGGGGTACGTCGAGACCATGGAAGATGCATCCCTTTCCGACGAGAACAGGCGTTATCTCGCAATTATTAAGCGAAATACGGACCGTCTCATCAATATCGTAGGAGATCTTCTCGTATTATCGAAATTGGAATATAAGAATTCTGCAATCGATTATGAGGCAGTGAATATGCCGCAGCTCATTGAAAGGGTGCTGAAGATCTTCGAAAATCAAATCAAAGCGAAGGGCTTTTCAGTTGAGATAATGGTCCCGGCAGACCTTCCCCCTGTTGTGGGAGACCCTTTCAAGATCGAACAGGCATTCATCAATCTTCTCGATAATGCGATCAAGTATACCGACAAGGGGAAAATTACGATCGAGGCGGCCGGGCAAGGCAGCGACGTTGTCATTTCCATAGCCGATACGGGCCCGGGTATTCCCTCTGAACACATCCCCCGTATTTTCGAAAGGTTTTATGTTGTCGACAGGTCGAGGTCCAAGAAACTCGGCGGAACCGGCCTTGGCCTCTCCATAGTCAAACATATCGTCCTTCTTCATAATGGCAGTATCGACGTCGAAAGCGTCTCGGGGAAAGGGACGAAGTTCACTGTCACACTTCCAGCCCGCATCTCCTGAAGCCTGTTGTTTCAATAAATTAACCATTTCTTAACCGTATGCTCCTTCGAAATTAACATTGACGGGATATATATTGATAAATGGTGCAAGTACACCAAACATTATAAGGAGGCTTACATGAACCGTTTTTTCCCGGGCATTTTACGGATGATGGTTTTGCTGACCGTGGTTTTTGGGCTTGCCGCAGGTGCGGCAGCCGCTGATATGGAACTTCTCGGTGCGGGTGCGACCTTCCCGCAGCCTTTATATTCGAAAATGTTCGACGCCTACAATAAACAGTACAAGGTCAGGATAAATTACCAGGGGATCGGTTCCGGCGGCGGTATAAACCAGTTGGTCAAGAAGACGGTGGATTTCGGCGGCACCGATGCATTTATGACATCGAACGAGCTTCAGTCGGCCGGGGCGCCTGTTCTCCACATCCCGACATGCCTCGGGGCAGTAGTTGTGACGTACAACCTGCCCGGCAATCCCAGGCTCAATTTTACACCGGAAGCAATAGCGGGCATCTTCCTCGGGACAATCAAGAAATGGAATGATCCGAAGATTACTGCCTCAAACCCCGGCGTGACACTCCCGGACCTGCCCATTAGTGCCGTTCACAGGGCTGACGGCAGCGGCACGACCTACATATTCAGTGAATATCTCACGAAGGTAAGCAAAGAGTGGAAAGAAAAGGTCGGTACAGGGAAATCCCTCAACTGGCCGGCGGGGTCCATCGGCCAGAAGGGTAATCCCGGTGTCGCGGGTTATGTTAAACAGACTCCCGGTGCAGTCGGGTATGTGGAATTGATTTATGCCATTCAGAACAAAATGTCTTATGGCAATGTGAAGAACAAGGCGGGGAAATTCATAGAACCGACGCTGAAATCCGTGAGCGCCGCGGCCAATGTAAAGATACCCGATGATACGAATGTATCCTTGACGGATACCGATGCAGCCGCCGGATATCCGATCAGCGGTTTTACCTGGCTCATCTTCTACAAGGAACAAAATTATGGAGGCAAGACAAAGGACCGGGCGGAGGCCCTTGCAAAACTGCTCATGTGGGTTGTCGGCGACGGGCAGAGATTCGTGGAACCTCTCCAGTATTCCCCTCTGTCAAAGGAGGCCGCAGGGAAGGCCATGAAACTGGTCCGTTCCATGACCTATAATGGTTCCCCGATCCTTAAATAGCATGAGAATAATCAGACCCATCAGAAAAGCGGTTCGACATTCTGCTTACGGTAAGCGGCGCGTTCATCGTGCTTCTTTTTCTGGCGGTACTGGCAACTCTCTTTATAAGTGCTATTCCCGCAATAAAGAAATTCGGCATATTTTTCTTTGCTGCAAAAACATGGGACACGGGGGCGGAGACTTTCGGTGCGCTTCCCTTTCTTGTCGGGACGCTGTTTACATCCTTTTTAGCCCTGCTGATATCAATTCCATTTTCGATCGCCATTTCGGTTTTTCTCGGTGAGTATTTCAAAGAAGGTGCGGTTTCAACCTTTCTCCGGAGCGCCATTGAGGTTCTGGCCGGTATACCGTCGGTCATATATGGGTTGTGGGGGCTTTTCCTTCTCGTTCCCGCCGTGCGCTTTATCGAAATGAAGATCGGAGTTGCGCCCCATGGCGTGGGAATACTGACCTCTTCATTGATACTCGCCATTATGATCATTCCCTTTTCCGCGTCTATCGGACGGGAGGTCATCTCGCTTGTGCCCGGCGACCTCAAGGAGGCCGCCTATTCGCTGGGTGCGACACGATTCGAGGTTATAAAAAACATCGTTATTCCCTACGCCCGCTCCGGGATAATAGCCGGCATACTTCTGGCCCTCGGGCGCGCTATTGGAGAAACTATGGCGGTTACAATGCTTATCGGCAATAGCAATTCCCTGCCAACGAGCATATTCAGTCCGGCCAATACAATGGCCAGCGTCATAGCGAACGAGTTCGCAGAGGCAACGGGCATCACGTCTGCTTCACTTATATACGTTGCACTCGTCCTGTTCTTCGTGACCATGATAGTCAACATTCTGGGAAACTACGTGATCCAGAAGCTCAGCATTGAGTCATCGCGCGAGGTCACATGATGGATAAGCATGTCAGGGCACGGCTCGTCAAAGATACCCTTTTCAAGATGATCGTCTGTGTCCTTGTTTTTATTGCCCTTTTGCCGCTCTTTCTTATCCTTTATTACATAACAAAGAATGGCATTATGGTGATCAACTGGGATTTTCTTTTCAGTCTTCCCCGGCCCATCGGCGAGACGGGGGGAGGCGTCTTTAATGCCATTATAGGGACATTGATGCTCATAGTGCTTTCAAGCGTATTGTCCATACCCTGCGGAATAGCAGCGGGCATATATCTTTCCGAGAACAAGACCGGAAAGCTCAGTAACGGTATCCGTCTGAGTGTTATAGTGCTTCAGGGAACTCCTTCCATTGTCATAGGCATAATTGCCTATCTGTGGATTGTCGCTCCGCTAAAGACATTCTCCGCAGTTTCGGGAGGTATTGCCCTATCGATCATGATGCTTCCCGTCATCGTAAAGACAACGGAGGAAACCCTCAAACTCGTCCCCTATCACCTGAAGGAGGCATCTCTTGCCCTTGGCGTACCCTATTATAGAACTGTCCTCAAGGTGGTACTCCCTTCGGGCATGAGCGGCATATTGACGGGCATACTCCTCAGTGTGGCGCGGATCACGGGGGAAACTGCCCCCCTTCTTTTTACGGCATTCGGAAATCAATTCATGAACATCAATATCTTTAAACCGATAGATTCCCTGCCGTACCGGATATTCTATTATGCCATGAGCCCGTACCCGGAATGGCACTCATTGGCCTGGGGAGCGTCATTTGTTCTTGTCGTACTGACAATTGCCTTAAATCTTATAGCACGAGGTGTCTCCGCTAAATGGAAAGTACAGTTCTGACAGTTGAAAAGTTCAGCGCCTTCTTTGGCGAACACAAGATACTCAACGAGATCGACCTTGTGGTCCGGAAGAACGTTGTCGCGGCCCTGATGGGCCCATCGGGCTGCGGAAAAACGACGCTCATACGGTGCATCAACAGGATGCATGAGCTTATTCCCGGCGCCAGGGTATCGGGGAAAATATCCCTTCTCAATGAGGATGTTTATGCTATGCAGCCGATCATACTTCGTCGAAAGGTCGGTATGGTTTTCCAGAAACCAAACCCCTTTCCGACGATGAGCATCTATGATAATGTCGTGGCGGGCTACAGGCTCAACGGGATTAAAATGCCGAAATCGGAGATGGATAATATCGTCGAGAAGTCGCTTAAAAAAGCGGCCCTGTGGAATGAAGTCAAGGACGGCCTTCACCGGAAAGGGACATTTCTGTCCGGCGGACAGCAGCAAAGGCTCTGTATAGCCCGGGCGCTTGCAATGAATCCCGAGATCATTTTGTTCGATGAACCGACATCGGCCCTGGACCCCAGATCTACCTCGCAAATTGAAGAGCTCTTCGTGGAACTCAAGAAGACCGTTACCATGCTCCTCGTGACGCACAACATTGGACAAGCCGCGCGGGTATCTGATTTCACGGCATTCATCTATCTCGGTGAACTCATCGAGTTTGGACCGACCGAAAAAATGTTCACCGTGCCAAAAGACAAGCGTACAGAAGAATATCTCACGGGAAAATTTGGATAGGAGGTCCTTGAATGCTGCAGGAACGGATAACAGAACTGAAAAGAGAGATCATCGAATTTGCCACACTCGTGGAGAGTATGATCACTAAAAGCATGAACGGGCTTTTGAATCGGGAAAAGGCACCATTACGCGAAATCATAGATACAATGGAACCGATGACGAACAACAGGGAGATCAGGATCGACGATCTCTGCACTACGGCTATTGCCCAGTATCAGCCCAGAGCACGGGATTTGAGGGACATTCTCATGATCTTCAAGATGAATAACGATCTCGAACGAATGGGAGACCATGTAGCAAACATAGCCGACAGCGGGCTTTTCCTTGTAGCGCATTCGCCGGTTAAACCCCTGGTTGATATTCCCCGGATGGCCGAGGAGACGGCAAAAAGCTTAAGCCAGGCTATTACTTCTTTTATCGAAGAAGATGCTATCCTGGCCCAGGAAGTATGTGAACGCGATTATATTATAGATGCGCTCCAGGACCAGATCTTCAGGGAACTGATAACGTTTATGTCGTCGGACCCGACAACGATCGAGCGCTCGCTGCATCTTATCAGGATCGCGAACAATCTGGAACGTATTGCCGATCTGTCGACAAACATTTGTGAAGATGTGATCTTTATGGTTCAAGGACGGGTCATCAAGCATCACCTTGAAGAGAGAGAATGATCAAGGATACTGTAAAGAGATCCTAAAGGAGTACCTGTATGAATAAAGTAAAAGTTTTATTCGTCTGTATTCATAACAGCGCTAGAAGCCAGATGGCCGAGGCTTTTCTCAATAATCTCGGGGGAGAACGTTTTCATGCCGAGAGCGCCGGGATGGAACCGGGGCCAATTAACCCCCTCGCCGTAGAAACCATGGCCGAGATAGGGATAGACATTTCGCAGAATAAGACAAAAAGCGTCTTTGATAAGTACAAACGGGGAGAGCTGTTTTCTTACGTGGTCGCTGTCTGTGATGAGTCGCAAACCTGTCCGGTTTTTCCCGGTCTGCGTACCCAAACCCTCCACTGGAATTTCGAGGACCCGGAGACCTTCACGGGAACAAAGGCGGAAAAATTAACGAAGATACGCCAGGTTCGTGATGCCATACAGGAAAAGGTTAAAGGCTTCATAGCCGAAACAGCCTGATGTGATAGAAAGACTCTGGTGCGCCGTGATGCACGGTGCTTTGGTAACGACCCATTGCCTCGGTTGACATTGCCTTTATCGGTCCTATTTTTACGAGAGATACCGCTTGATCGGTAACAAAGAATTAACCGGGAGGACCGAATGGCTCGTGTCAGCACATATCTAAATTTTAGCAGATCGACTGAGGCTGCATTTATGTTTTATAGATCCGTTTTCGGCACCGAGTTCTGGCCCCTATCGCCCGTTTTAAAGATTTTCCGGTTGAGCCCGGCCAGCCTCCGGTATCCGAGGCTGATAAAGACCTGGTCATGCATGTGGAATTGCCCATACTGGCCGGGCATTACCTCATGGGAACCGACGCCCCTGAATCTATGGGATTTACGGTGACGCCAGGCAACAATGTATATATAAACCTTGAACCTGACACGCGAACAGAAACGGATCGCCTTTTTGCGGCGCTTTCAGAGGGCGGTAAAATTGAAATGCCGTTGCAGGAGATGTTCTGGGGTGATTATTTCGGCAGCCTTGTTGACCGGTATGGTATCTGCTGGATGTTTAACTGTACCAGCAAGACCTAAGATTCATACCTGCATGTTTTATTACTCGAACCTCCCATCGGTGTGCCAGACAGGAGAGATGGACTTCGACAACTCCGGGAAGCAGTTTCAGGAAGTGTCAGGGGTTTTCATTTTTCTGCTTGTCAAATTGCCTTTCTTAGACAACAATAGATAATATGCACTATTTTGAACCTGGAAAAACCAATGCTGGAGGTGACCTTTTCGCTCCACCTGACCTTTTCGAGTTTTTGCATTGCTTAAAAAAATGCCATGCAGGCAAATCATCGCTCTTAGCGCTATAAGCGATTCTTCTAAGGTTGTGCTGTGCCCATAAGTTAGGTAATGCTATAGCTTGAGGTAAAAATGCGTCAGGATGGTACAATAAAGCGCCTTCGGAAAGAACTGGCACAAGCTAATAAGCGAATCTCGCAACTGGAAAGCCTTGGAGGCTCTTCAGCCCTGATAGCGGAAGAAAAGCTTCAGGACAGTGAAGGGATTATCCAGGCCCTGCTAGGTAGTTCGTTACAATCGATCTTCATTATAGACACATCGGGAACTTTATTGGCCGTAAACAGCACTTTTGCGCGTCGATTTGGATACGAGCCTTCCGAACTTCTGGGCCGTTGCGTACACGATCTTTTGCCTCCCGAGGCGGCACGCAGGCGCCGGGCATTCGTGGAAGAGGTAGTTCGAACGGCAAAACCGGGCCGTTTCGAGGACCAGCGAGAGGGTAAATGGATCGACAGCGCCGCGTATCCTATCTCAGATACCGGAGGCCACATTTCGAAAGTCCTGGTCTACGTATACGATATCACCGAACTCAAGCAGGCCGAAGAACACCTTCTGCACGCAGAGGAAGAGCTTCGCGCCGAGCGGGACATAGCAAGAGAGTATATCAACATAGCAGGGGTGATACTTATAGCCCTGGATAAAGAGGGCCAAATCTCGTTAATAAACCGGAGGGGATACGAAACCCTGGGCTACCAGGAAGAAGAACTTCTCGGAAAAAACTGGTTCATTACCTGCCTGCCAGCGCAAATGAGCGATGCCGTGGCTCGGGAATTCAGGAGATTGATCGCTGGCGATCTGGAAAATGCCGAATATTATGAAAACCCGATTATCACAAAAGATGGGGAGGAGAGACTCATAGCATGGCACAATACTCTCTTAAGGGATGACGAGGGTAATATCACCGGCAGCCTCAGTTCAGGAGAGGACATAACCGAGCGCAAAAAGGCCGGGGAGGCTTTGGCCAGAAGCGAAAGCAAGTATCGCGAGCTTGTGGAGAATGTCAACAGTGTCATCCTCCGGTGGAACAGAAATGGCATTATCACTTTTATTAATGAATACGGTCAGACATTTTTCGGGTATAGAGCGGAAGAGCTGACTGGCAAAAGAGTGAGCATCTTTATGCCGGAAAAAGACTCAACAGGAAGAGACCTGGCCCAATTAGTTGAGGACGTTGCGAATAATCCGGAACAATACGCGAATAACGTCAATGAGAATATCCGCAGGGATGGAAGCCGGGCCTGGATGTCCTGGACAAATAGACCGGTATTCGACGAAAATGGCATATTGACAGAGGTCCTTTCCATCGGGAACGATATCACCGACCTTAAGAACGCACAAGAGGCACTCAGAAAAAGTGAGATGATGTTGAGTGAGGCCGAGCGTATTGCACACCTGGGATATTGGGATTGGGACATTAAAACAGGAAAAACGCAATGGTCCGATGAGGTTTACCGGATCTTCGGACTGGATCCGGGTGATTCTATCAGGAATTACGCCTTATGGCTTGCTTCGGTTCATCCTGATGATCGCAAGGCAGTCGAGGATGCGCTTAATCTGTCTTTGGCCGACCGTCGCAATAAATATAAAATTGAATATAGAATTGTACGCCCGAACGGTCTAACGTGCGTTGTCCTCGAGCGTGGAGAGGTTATGTTCGGTACAGCCGGCAATCCCGTCCGCATGATCGGGACGGTATTAGACATTACCGAACGCAAACAGATGGAGGAGCATAACCAGCATCTTGCGTCATTTCCGCAACTCAATCCAAATCCGGTAATTGAGTTGTCTTCTTCGGGCCAGGTTAAGTACCGCAATCCGGCAGCGCAGAAAACACTCGAAGATCACGGGTTGAATGGGGATGATTGCTCGCCTTTTTGGCCGAAGGATCTCGAGGATCTACTTCACGTACTGACTCAAGGAAAAGAAGACGCATTTTATCGAGAGGTGGCCATCAAGGACAGGGTCTTTGCTGAAACTATACAGCTTATCCCCCAGTTTAGCACCATGCGCATATACGCCCATGACATTACAGAGCGCACGCGTACCGAGGAAGCCTTGCGTCAAAGCGAGCAGCAGTACCGGATCATGGGCGAAACGCTTCCTTATGGAGTCTGGTTGGCCGATGCAAACGGAAGAGCAGTATACGTCAGCCAATCGTACCTGGATCTTATTGAAATGACGCTGGAACAGATGCAAAACTTCGGTTGGACACGCAGGCTCCCACCCGAGGATGTAGAACCGATGAAGGAAAAATGGATGCACTCTGTTCGCACCGGAGAGCCCTGGGATAACGAGCATCGCATTCTTGGGCCTGATGGAAAGTATCACACCGTATTGACAAGGGCTCTCCCCGTGAGAAACGAGAACGGAGAGATCACCTGCTGGGTAGGCATCAACCTTGATATCGAAGAGAGAAAAGCGATGGAGGAAGAGCTTCGTAAGTCCCGTGACGAGCTTGAACATCGTGTACGGAAAAGGACCGTTCAACTGCAGGAAGCCTATGAATCACTTAAGCGCGAGACAAACGAGCGTCAAAAAGCGGAAGAACAGCTCCGCCAGTCCCAAAAGATGGAGGCCATTGGAACCCTTGCGGGAGGCATTGCCCATGACTTCAACAATATCCTCGCGGCCATCCTGGGCTTTACGGAGATGGCAATTGACGATGTCTGCCGACTCGCTCGCCTGTAGAAAAGACCTTCTGAAGAAGTCCTCAAGTCGGCGCTGAGGGCGCGGGACCTTGTGAAGCAGATCCTCGCCTTCAGCAGGAAGACCAATTATGAGAGGGCCCCGCTGTCCCTGTCTCCCCTTGTCAAAGAGACGGCGCAGCTCCTCGGGCATCCATTCCTGCCAATATCGAGATAAAACTCGCTATCACGGCCGCGTCGGACACAGTCCTTGCGGCCCCGACAGAAGTGCAGCAGATACTTATGAACCTCGCTACCAATGCATCCCTTGCCATGGAAGAAAAAGGCGGCATTCTGGAGATCAGCCTGACCGATATCGATTTCATGCCCGATTCGCCTGCAGCCGAAACAGACGGGGTGCCAGGAGAGTATTTACAGCTTATGGTGAAGGATACTGGCACCGGCATGGGTCCCGATGTCATGAAACGGGCCTTTGAGCCCTTCTTTACCACGCGGGAACTGGGTACGGGAACAGGCATGGGCCTTGCCGTCGTGTATGGGATCGTAACCGATCTCCAGGGAACGATCACCGTGGAGAGTGAGCCCGGAATTGGCTCTACCTTCCGGGTCTTTCTCCCCAAGGTAATGACAGAAGCTAAAGGAAGATCGAAATACCGACCCGCCAAATCCCTACAGGCACCGAGAGCATCCTTTTTGTCGACGACGAAGATATGCTCGTGGAATGGGCGAAAGCCACCCTTGAGAAGCTCGGTTACCGTGCGACTGCCTTGACCGATCCTGCTGAGGCACTTAAAACATTTTCGTCCGATCCTTCCCGCTTTGACCTTGTGATCACGGATCAGTCCATGCCTTCAATGTCGGGAATGCAGCTCGCCAAAGAACTTCTCACAATACGACCGGACATCCCCGTCATCCTCTGCACGGGTCACAGTGCGACCGTTTCCCCGGAGACCGCAAAAGAAGCGGGCATCAAGCAATTCCTCATGAAGCCTCTCACCCGGCAGGAATTGGCCCGGGCGGTCCGCCATGTGCTGGACGACCAGAGGAAAAAATAAGAAGAAAGAAAGCTTTTTCGATAGCTAAAGTGGCCATGAGCATATGAAATGTGTTATGCGGAGTTCTTCTATAATATGTTTCATAAGCGATGATGAGTCTTGCACTTAAGGAATACGAGGAATGATTGCGGCTTTTGACGTGCACTATGTTGGGGATAAATATGCAATGGCCGCTGCTGTACTTTTCCAAACATACTCTGCTGCCGAAGCTGCCCGGGAGTACTTACGACCCATATATGGGCCTTTGCCGTATGTCTCGGGGCAGTTTTACAGACGCGAGCTTCCTTGTATTCTGCAGCTTCTTGAGCAGTTCAATGAAACACCGGATGAGATCGTGATAGACGGCTATGTGATGCTGGGAGATCGTCCGGGCCTCGGGTGGCATCTCTATGAGTCCTTTACCAGGCAGATTCCCGTTATCGGTGTGGCAAAATCGAAACACAAAAGGTCATCGGGAATCGAGGTCTTACGGGGAGGCAGCACACGACCCCTCTATGTGACCTCTGCCGGAGTTGACCCCAGCGTGGCGTCGGACAGGATCAGGGCAATGCACGGGGCCCATCGTCTGCCCACCTTGCTGCGACGGGTCGATGTCCTGGCGAGACAGGGAGTATGTTCCTCGGTCCTTTAAAGATGAGAATAATGACCCTGAGTTGACACAGCCTTCTTTGCTGTTTACCTTAAACTGGTAGTGCTTCTCATCCCATAAGGAGGTAAATGATGAAACGAATTGCAATTCCTATCCGGCTGCATTTGCTGTTGCGGTGGCGCTTCTTGCTTTTATTTTTCTCGCCAGTCATAGATCCCTTGTTCGCCGCCTCGTCCAAGTCGGCGACCCCAAAGGCCGACCGTGTTGAGATACGTATCAATGAACTTCATACCGCTCTCAATATCACTGCGGCACAGGAAGAATTGTGGAATAATGTCGCCCAGGTGATGCGGGACAACGCCAAAACGATGGATGCGCTTATCGCATCAAGGAAAAATGCAAAACCAATGAATGCGGTCGAAAACTTCAAATCCTATGACGAAATTCAAAACGCACAAGCAGCGGCATCAAGAAATTCATCCCGGTCTTCGAGGCTCTCTACAACAGCATGTCTGACGATCAGAAGAAGAATGCTGATATCGTATTTGCTCATCGCCACCCCACGAAGTCAAAGGCAAAGGCGAAGGGCAAGTGATCATGTCGGCCATGTCAAGGACGGGAGGGCATTTATGAGAATCAAGCGTTTTAGTTCAATACCCGGAAATATTGTGATGACCCTGGTCTTCGCTTTAATGATCGGATCTATATACATCGCGCCGGCGTTCGGCAGAGATGGTGACGATAGACGAGGGTATTATGATGATAGACGAGGGTATAACACGCAGAGCCGGTACAGGCAGGATCGGTATCATGTATGGCCGTTATGGGTACGTGCATGGCCGCCGCGTGTATCAGCCCCGTGCCTACTACTACCCTGAGCCTATTTACGCACCGCCGCCGGTCGATTATTATCCGGAGCCGTCACCGGGCATCAGCCTTGTCTTCCCTATTGTCATTCGATAGGGGATCCCTGGCCAAATGAAAAGGAGAAGTCCCGCGTTTTCTTAAAGACCCGCCACCCGCCTTCAATACCAGGCAGGTTAATCCCCGAATAGAGGTGAACCCGGTCCTGAAAATCTAAGGTATGGAGGAGCAAGGGCATAGCGAAAGCATGATTGGAAACGAGCTATTCGATGACCGTTCCTTTGCCGGTCTTCTCATATTCGAGCACGACATGCTCGGCGAATGCCGCTCTCGCAACGGAATTGGCTTGAAATCCACGCAAGCTGCACCAATCGATAAATGTTTCCGGATCGAAGTCTGCGCGAATAGCGATATTACCAGCATGCTTAATCTCTTCGCGTTGCCTTTCGACAAGGGTTTTCCAGTTTTCAAAAGTGGCGGGCATATTTTCCGAATCGGTAAAGATCGCAAGTGCCCTGCGGTAAACAAGCTCATCGTTAAACCAGACAATTCCTATGATATGGTTCAATTTGATACCTCCTTTCATTTAAATACCGAATTGTTTTTACTTTCCAGTCCCTTCCTTCCTGTCATGATGTAGTCTGCTATAGTGCCGCCTACTTCCTCAGTGGATGCGCTTCCATGGAGATCGGGGGTCCGTGTCTTGTCCTTAGCCAGAGCTGCTTCTATGCCGTCTTCTATTGCCCTGGCCGCATCACCATAACCGAGATGGTCGAGCATCATTGCGCCAGACCATATCTGTCCTATGGGATTTGCAATACCCTTTCCGGCAATATCAGGTGCGGAACCATGGACAGGCTCAAACATGGACGGGTATTCACGCTCGGGGTTGAGGTTTCCCGACGGGGCTATACCGAGACTCCCTGCAAGGGCCGGCGCCAGGTCTGAGAGGATATCACCAAAGAGATTGCTTCCCACGAGCACGTCAAATCTTTCAGGATGGAGCACCAGAGCAGCTACCAGCCCATCTATGTGGAACTGGTCAGCACGTACGTCCGGATACTCTTGTGAGATTTGCCGAAATATCTCATCCCAGAAGGGCATGGTATGGATAATCCCGTTTGACTTTGTGGCTGATGTAAGGTGCCGTTTTGGTCTCCTGTCTGCCAATTCAAAAGCAAACCGTATCACCTTTTCAACACCTTTTCTCGTGAAGATAGAAGCCTGGATGACCATTTCCTGGTCGGTTCCCTCATACATCCTTCCACCGACGTTCGAATATTCTCCCTCATTATTCTCCCGCACCACACATAGATCAATATCATGCGGATTCTTATTTTTGAGCGGACTCTGCAAGACCTCTGAGGAGTCTTATGGGCCTCAGATTGATGTACTGCCGAAACGTCGTGCGTATAGGGATGAGCAAACCCCATAGAGATACATGATCCGGCACCTCAGGAGCACCCACGGCGCCGAGATAGATTGCCTCGAACCCTTTGAGTATGGCCAGTCCGTCGGGGGGCATCATCTGCCCCTGTAAAGAATAGTACTCACAGCCCCATGGGAAAAATTCCCATTGAAATTCAATACCGAAGCGCTTTCCTGCGGCATTGAGGACGCGAATCCCCTCCGGTACAACCTCCTTGCCTATACCATCGCCTGGAATAACTGCGATCCTGTGCAGCATGATCTTTTCTCCTGCCGATCAGGGAAGAATTTTCTTTACCCGTCCTATTTCGCCGCTTTCCAGACGGACTTTTATTCCATGGGGATGTTTGGCTGATCCGGTCAAAATATCCTTTACAATCCCATTAGTCAGTACGCCCGTGCGCTGATCCTTTTTTAAGACAATTGCCACCTGCATTCCCGGTCGAATATCTGATCGTATTGTTCCATCCATATCGCTTATCTCCGCTGACCCACCCCGCCATCTATTGTACCACCTCTAAGGTTAGTTACTCCACAATTCCTGATTCATCTTTTTTAAAAAAGACATCAGGCGCTGTCAAAACCCGCCTGTCCCACCATGGCCTTTCAGAATTTCGACAATTTCTCGATCCACTCCCGACCTGCCCCAGGCATAATAGAGAGGTGTTTTACCCTGTAAGTTTTTTGCGTTGACATCTGCTCCGTGATCAACCAGCAGTCCAACCATTTCTTTGCTATTTGATGATACCGCCCAATGCAGAGGTGTGCGTCCATATTTATCTTTAGCATTGATGTCAGCACCGTGTTTTAGAAGAAGATCAATCACATCTTTCCTCTTTCGATTGACGGCTTTATGTAGTAGAGTCCCTTCCTCCTTGGTCCGATGGTTGATGTTTGCGCCATAGCTTATCAAGATACGAATGGTTTCTGCATTGTTCTTAATTGCAGTTTCACTGTTTTCAGTCTGTGATAAAGAAATGCTGAGCGGTGTTTCACCAACGGAATCCACCGCATTGACATTAACCCCCCTAGCGCAGAACCATTCTGCAATATCAGCCCGATTCCTCATGGCAGCCTGGTGAAGGGGTGTTCTGTCCTCGTAACCCGTTGCATCAAGGTTTGCCCCGTGAGCAAAAAGCAGTTGTGCAATGTCTTTGCTCCCGGCGAGGTGTA
Organism: uncultured delta proteobacterium; assembly: GCA_963823725.1. Classification (GTDB taxonomy): domain Bacteria; phylum Desulfobacterota; class Syntrophorhabdia; order Syntrophorhabdales; family Syntrophorhabdaceae; genus Delta-02. The sequence continues at coordinate 2,654 of CAWGMJ010000006.1, read as the reverse complement.
TGGGAGCAAATCCATCCTTATTTTTCATATGAACATTAGCTTTATTATTCAGGAGAAGCTCAACCATGTCCCGATGATCTTCGACTGCTGCAGTTAATGGCGTGCCAAACCTGTCTCGAGCATTGACATCTGCTCCCTTCTCAATCAGATAGCGTGCAAATGCAGTGTTGCCATTCGAGGCAACACTATGCAAAGCTGTCGAATTATACATATCTTTGGCATTTACGTCGGCTTTGTTTTCCAGAAGCACTTTGGCCACTTCCAGGTTTCCGCTGCTTGCGGTGACGTGAAGAGGGGTACGGGAGAAGGCGTCTTTGGCATTGACGTTTGCTCCATAGGAGATCAGCAATTCTGCCATAACCTTGCTGTTTGCCCGCCAGTTTTTATAATCTTGTTCAATATTCCTGGATTCTTTGATTGCCCGATTTACATATACACGAGACAGCACCGGATGCGCTCCACATAAATGCAAAAAGGTTTTTTTATCCTGGTCGCGGGTTTTGACAGCAGAGGGGGTGTTTTTCAGGATGGTTCTTAATGCATCGACATCACCTATCGATATGGCCTCCACAATCTGCAGGTGCCTGGCTCTCGGAGCCCACTTCAACGCACGATGTCCAAATCGAAATCCCTAAAGCAAGCAATATAAGCAAAGCAGCCGGTTTTCTCATGATGCGTCTTGTCGCCATCCTTACTTCACAAGATATCGTAAAATGATACACTGAAGCCGTTAATTCTAACAGGTATTTACTGCTTTTTGATGGAAAGCTTCTTTTTTTTCAAAAACCGAATTTCACGAGAAGGAAGCAATCCAGTAATACTCCCTTTTTCATCTGATCAATGTGCCTCACACCCTCAAAGGCGCGGGCCCTGTGCATTTTATGGTGCGATGGGGTGATAAGCAGCCTCTGACAAATACGATTCCCTGTATTTAATGTACTTATGCAAATTTTCACAGGAGCAACATTCTGGAGCGGTCTATGAAGCCCTGGTTTCCCGCAGGAATAAAGGGGCTTGGCGTATCAGGACAATCCCCTGAGTTTAAATTATTGGTTTGATCTTTTCAGAGGAGTTATTTGGGATGAATTTATTTATTTTTCTCTGTTATTCCGCTGGCAGTTCACGATTCATAGGGTTATGAGAAAACTTTTTGTAGGAATAGGAATAATTCTAATATTAATAGCAGCTTTTGTAATAAATGCACAAGCGGCTATGAAAACTCTTAGCCGTGCCACGCCAACATTAGACCAGGATTGGATCTTGGCAACAACAGGTTACAATTATACGTGTGGTCCTGCAAGTGCGACTGAGGTTATGGCTTACTGGGCTTTAAATGGATTTCCAAATCTTATGCCAGCACCCCCTAGCGGTGCAATTCCCGACAAGTCTTCACAGATTATCAATCTATTCCATAGAATGAGAACATACACTACTTATGATGATAATGGTGATTCTCATACTACCGCTGATTCACAGTTAACATCGGAATTAAAAGCATACCTTACTTTGAAAGGTTATGAGTGGAACTGTCGAACTGGCAGGATTTGGTAAAGTGACTTTTGACAGGATAAAAAGTGAGATTGATGCCGGCAGGCCTGTTATGCTTCTCGTTATGGGTTGGAATCATTGGGTTGTTATTAAAGGATATGATGGTACAACTCAACAGTTAAGAGTCCTTTGGGGTCACGATATTAATAATAATTTAAATTTTGAAAGGACTGTTAACTTTAGTGATATAAATGCCACAGACCCTGATCCTGAAACTGGTGCTAATGCTGTTTATATCAGAGTCGGCGGCAGCAGCACGTGCACCTATAATATCTCACCAACCAGTGCCTCGGTCGGCAGCGCAGCGACAACAGGAACCATCTCAATGACGGCGCCGAGCGGTTGTTCCTGGAGCGCCTCGACGGGAGTTCTCCTGGGCAACGATCACGTCCGGGTGCGACCGGGACAGGGAACGGAACTGTCAGTATCTCGGTAGCGGCCAACTCGGGCGCGTCGCCAACGGCGGCCTTCACGATCGCCGGGAAATACATTTTCACTCACCCAGAGCGGTACAACGTCCAGCTCCTCCGGAGGCTACCGCCTCACGATAACCAAGAGCAGGAACGGGTTCGGGAACGGTAACGACAAACCCGGCGGGACCCACATACCCATCCGGTGCCGCGGTCACTCTGACGGCCACGCCCGGTTCAAATTCCGTCTTTGCCGGATGGTCAGGCGCGTGTTCCGGCACGGCTTACGACATGCAAAGGGGAGATGACAAAGAACGTGAGTGTAACGGCCATATTCAATGTCAGGAGACAACATCATCCATCGGAGGCTACACCCTCACGATAACCAAAACGGGAACGGGTTCGGGAACGGTAACGACAAACCCGGCGGGGCCCACATACCCATCCGGTACCGCGGTCACTCTGACGGCCACGCCCGGTTCAAATTCCGTCTTTGCCGGATGGTCAGGCGCGTGTTCCGGCACGGCTACCACATGCCAAGGGGACGATGACAAGGAACGTGAGTGTAACGGCCAACTTTAGATCGAAATATTGAGCCGCCAATATACCTGGGCTACGAAAATGAGGGGGCGGGGACGTTCTTGAAATGTTGAACATTATCAACGGTGGCGCCCGGAGAATTTGTTTGCGTCTCTA
>CAWGMJ010000005.1:0-43919 GCA_963823725.1 uncultured delta proteobacterium | reverse complement strand
GCGCAGATCCGCTGCAAAGGCAACGCGAAGCACGGCATTTTTGGCCCCGAGCCCGATGAGCACGAGAAGGCCTATCTGAAAATAAACGTCGTTCTCGAGCCCGCGCACCCAGTTGAAAAATAGGGCGCCGAGTATGCCGAACGGAACTGCGGTCATGACGGAACCCGGCATGACCCATGATTCGAATTGGGCTGCAAGGATGAGAAAGACGATGACAAGCCCGAAGATAAAAGCAGAGGATGATGTCCCGCCCGACTGTTTTTCCTGAAATGCCATTCCCGACCAGGCGAAGCTGTACCCCTGGGGAAGCACCTCGGCGGCCACTTCTTCCATTGCCTTGATCGCTTCACCGGAACTCCTGCCGGTTGCCGCGCCCCCGTGATCTGCGCGGCCGGAAAGCCGTTAAATCGCGACATCAGGTCCGGTCCCGATACGTATTTTGTCGTTAACGACCGCGGAAAACGGGACCATATCCTGGGTCCTCGACCGCGTGTAAAGCCTCGTGATATCTTCGGGGCTCTGCCTGTATCGCGCATCGGATTGGAGGGTCACGTTCCAGACCCTGCTATACTGGTTAAACTGGCTTGCCACGACCGAACCGAACTGTGCCTGTAAAGCGCTATAGACATCTTCGACAGGGACGTTAAGCAGCATGGCTTTCGAACGGTCCACGTCTGCCCGTATTTGCTGGGACGACGCCTTGAAGGTCGAGTTGAGGCTGCTCAGTTCCGGACGGGTCCGGGCTTTATCGAGGAATTTCTGGGTCACTTCGTACAGGCGCGCCGGGTCCCCGGTCTCCTTATCCTGGATCCAGAACTCGAATCCGCCGGTCGTACCGATACCGGGGATGGCGGGCGGAATGATAGGAATGAATACGCCGGCCTGTAAATGGCTGGATTCTGCCATGACCCCCTGAACAACAGCCTTTGCATTTTCCTGTTTTGCTTTTTTCATGGACGAGTAACGGTCTTTGAAGTCATTGAGCGTGACGAAAATCGTGCTGGCATTGGTTTTGAACTGACCATCGATGAGACTGTAACCGTTAATAATGGTCCGGTCCTTGACGCCGGGCTGCTTTGCAAAGATCTTATCGATCTCGTCGGCTGCCTGGGATGTACGCTTTAAGCTTGCCGCATCCGGCATGAGCAGGATGCCCATGAGGTAACCCTGGTCTTCATTCGGTACGAAACTGGTCGGAATGGCATAAAAAAGATACAGGAGTCCGGCGATCAATAATGCCAGAATGCCAAAGGCGATCGTCATTTTCTTTATCATCAGAACGACCGCATCGCCAAACCCGACCGTGAAACGGTCAAAACCGTGGTTGAACCATGCAAAGAATTTGTTGAAATATTTGAAAATACCTTTTTCGGATGGCTGACCGTGCTTGAGCATGATGGCGCACATTGCGGGCGTCAGCGTCAGGGCGGTAAAACCGGAAAGCGCAACGGAAATAACGATCGTGATCGCGAACTGTTTGTAAAGCTGTCCTGTCGTGCCGGGGAGGAATGCGGCCGGGATAAAGACCGAGGCCATAACGAGCACCACGGCGATAAGCGACGTGCCGATCTCCTCCATGGCCTTTATGGTCGCTTCCTTGGGTGGCAGGTGATGTTTCATCATATTGCGTTCGACATTCTCGACGACGACGATCGCGTCGTCGACGACCATTCCTATGGCGAGCACCACCCCGAAAAGAGTGAGCATATTGATCGAGAAACCTAATACCAGCATTCCGCAAAAAGTCCCTATCAGCGACACGAAAATGGCCACCGTGCATATAATGGTTGACCGGAAACTCTGCAGAAAAAGGTAGACAATAAAAATAACGAGGATGATCGCTTCAAACAGCGTATGAACAACTTCTTCTATCGATATCCGGACAAAATCGGTTGTGTCCAGGGTAATGCTGTATTCCAACCCGTCCGGCATCGATTTCTTGAGATCTTCCATTGTCTTGCGAATGGCGTTCGAGACATCGAGCCCGTTTACGCCCGGCTGCTGATACACGGCGATGGGGGTCGCGCTGATCCCGTTCACCTTGTTGTCGTCAATGTATTGTTTTCTGCCTACCTCGGCCCGGGCAACATCACCGACCCTGACTATGGCGCTGCCATCTGCGTTTGTCTTGAGAATAATGTTCTCGTATTGCTTGGGGTTCGTGAAAGGGGCCTGGGTAACAACGGGCAGGGTCAACTGGATCTTGGCATCATTTGGCTGCTGGCCGACCTGCCCGGCACCCCAGAGGGCATTTTGTTTGGCAATGGCCTGTTGAATATCGCTCGTCGTGATACCGAGTGATGCCATTCTGTCGGGGTTCATCCAGACCCGCATTGCCTGATCGGGCAGACCGAAGATCTGGGCCTGACCCGCGCCTTCCACCCGTTTTACCGCGTCAAGGACGTAGACATTAGCATAATTGTTGACATAATCTGCCGTGTAACGCCCGTCCTTATTGAAAACTGAAACGATCATCAAAATGTTCGATGATTTTTTCTCGACTGAAACGCCAAATTGGGTCACGGCTTCAGGCAATTGGGGCATCGCAAGGCTTACCCTGTTCTGGACCTGGACCTGTGCAATGTCGGGATCCGTATTCAACGTGAAATATACGGTTAATGTCAACTGACCGGTATTCGAGCTCGTTGACGTCATGTAGAGCATGTTGTCAACGCCATTGATCTGGGCCTCGATCGGGGCAGCCACGGAATCACTGACAGTTTTGGAGTCGGCCCCCGGATATGTTGTTGTGACCTGGATCTGGACCGGGGTTATGGTCGGATACTGTGCTACGGGAAGGGCCTTCATCGCCACAAGCCCTGCGATGACTATGATAAGCGCGACAACGGTGGCAAAGATGGGACGTTCGATAAAGAATTTGGAGAACATGCCCTATCTCCCCTGTTTGGTGCTCCCGTTCGCTCCGGCGGCGGCCGGCTTGGCAACGGGTTTTGCTGGAGCGGCTGCATCAGCCGGCTGTGCGGCATTCTTAGCGGGAGTTTGAGAAGCTTCGGCCGGCTTTGCCTGGGGCTTGGCAGGTGAAGACTCCATTTTTACCGCCGGAGACTCTCCGGATTTTCCGGCCGGTTGATCGGCGGCGGCCGCCTGTTTGATCTTAACCGGCTCACCCTGGCGCACACTGAGTACACCGTCGATGACGATCTGATCGCCGGACCTTAACCCGCTATCAATAAACACGTCGTTTCCGTACCAGTCCCCGATGGTCACAGGCCTGAACTCGGCCTTTCCCTCTTTGTTCACGACCCAGACAAAATGTCCTTTAGCTCCCTGCTGAACGGCGCGTTGGGGTATTAATATAGCATTCCGGCGAACGGCGCCTTTCATTCGAGCCCGGACATATTGATTGGGGCGAAGATACCCCTTTTCATTCTTAAAGTTTGTTCGAAGCATGAATGTACCGGTTTTCGGATCGTATGACGGGGAGGCAAAGGTTATCGTGCCTTTTTCACCGAATACGGCACCGTCAACGAGGATTATTTCAACCTCGTAATTGTCATTTTTCGGGGGGATGATCTGACCGGAGGTGATTCTATCGGCATATCTCTTCACATCATTTTCGGAAATGCTGAAATTGACCCACATCGGGGACAAAACAGAGACGGTGGTCAACTGGTTATTTTGCTGGTTCACGTAGGCCCCGTCCTGGATCATCGCCGCGCCGGTTATTCCGGTAATGGGGGATGTAATGGTGCAATAGGACAGGTCGAGCTGCTGCATTTCGAGCTGGGCTTTTGCTTGCTCGACCTCGGCCGCCGTAGTTTCAAAGTTGCGCTTTGCATCATCGAGGTCTTTTTGGGAAAGCGCGTTCTGTTCGGCGAGAGGCTTGACACGCTCGAGGTTCCTGCGCGCGGTTTCATGATTGGATTTCTGCCGGGCCAACGCTGCAGCTGCGGCATTCACCTGAGTCTGGAAGGGCTTCTTATCCATGATAAACAGGACAGCCCCTTTCTTGACGGGATAGCCTTCCATATAAGCCCTTTTCTCGAGGAACCCGCTTACCCGCGCCCGTATCTGCACTTCGTGAGAGCTCTGTGTCTGCGCCACAAATTCGAATGCCATAGGGGTATCGGCCTGTTTTACCGTCATAACGGTGACCTCGATCTCGCGCTGAGGCGGCTTGGCTTTTTTCGAGCAGCCGCCGAAAAAAACGGCGATCACAATGAGAACGATGATCGCCAGAGATATTCCGCCTGCTTTTTTTTGATGGAAAACGATGTTCTTCGCGGATCATTCTTATACTCCAGTAGGTAAATAGGTTAGAGTCCGGTCGGACCGCTTTGCACATTCATTATTATCCCTGTCAGGTCAGGTAAAGGTTTGTCGTTCCTGCCGGTAAAGCCTAGTCATACTTTGTCAGAGTATAACTTTTAGTATTTCAGGAAGGCAAGCGTGTTTTTTAATTTGAATTCGGTATATTATCGAATTAAATTTAATATATACGAGGTGGAAAATGAAACAACCGAGAAAAATAGCAGGCAACGTGGCAATCTTGATCGCATTTGCATTACTTGCAACCGCATGCGCGATGATCCCTAACGGAATTTCGCCGGTGAACGGGTTCGATGTGAACCGTTATTTGGGGGTTTGGTACGAAATAGCCCGGTTGGACCATTCATTCGAAAGGGGCATGACCAGGGTCCAGGCTGAATATGTCTTAAGGAAAGATGGCGGGATCGATGTGATAAATTCCGGTTTCGATCCGGAAAAAAAGGTATGGAAAAAGGCGATAGGGAAGGGATATTTTGTCGGAAGCCCGGATGTCGGGCAATTGAAGGTATCTTTCTTCGGCCCTTTTTACGGTGCATATAATGTAATTGACATCGACAGAAATTATACATATGCGATCGTATGCGGCAATACCCGGAACTATTTGTGGATACTTGCACGCACGCCAAACCTGGAAGAACCGGTAAGGGCCGCCCTGATCGAAAAAGCAAAAAACCTGGGTTTTGAAACAGATAAGCTGATCATTGTGCAGCATTGACAGCTGAACATAGCTGGCGATATTTAATTTTCCCCCTGGAACTTTAAATTGGATTTCCCCCATTACCCATTACCCAGGGCCTATTACCCATTTTCATTATGGTGATGGAGACGGATAGGACGGCCCCATATACTGGTTTTCATCGGGATCTTCGTCCATGCCTGCAAAAAGCCCGGCGAGATTTCCCATGAACAGGTCCATTTTAGGGCGCAGGAAGCTTGCACCTTCAATGTCCGCTTCCGTGAAATCAAGAGATGACACCTCTTTCTGAGATCGATCCATGGCATACATTGTCCCGATCTTCGCTTCGGCATCATAGGTTTCAATGAGCCCCATGGTTGCCTGACCAGTCGCATCCAAATATGATACAAGGTCGCCGGGACCAACAGCTTTTTCGCCGATATGATCGAAGCAATCTCTGAATATAATGCTTTCTTTTATTCTGGCATCCTCTGAACCAGCAACTTTCTTAAGATCAAATCCCGCCTGCTGAAGAGCACTTAAAATAAATTGAACAATATCTTTGAGAACATCCCTATTATCTGTCGTTGCAGCGGATCCGATAATTGACCTTGCCGCCTTTAATATCCCTGGTTCTTCATCGTTATTCGGACTTACCCACATAATCATCTCCTTTTTTTTATACTGACATTAATCTCAGTTCATATTGGTATTACTTTTCGAAACCAAAAAATATCCCATGAATGAAAAATTCTTATAGCTGGCCATCACCCATTACCCAGTACCCATTACCCGTTTTTTTTATTGACCTGATCAGGGTAAAGATATGAAAATTATCGAATGGGATTATCGCGCGAACATGTCGAGATAGCTATCGCCATATTAACCGGGATCGGCCTGAGCGCTGCATGCGGTTTCAGGATATTTCTCCCGCTTTTGGCCCTTAACCTTGCTTCAATGTTCGGATATATCGGACTTGCGCCGGGATTTGAATGGATTGGAACACTGCAGGTCACAGTTGCATTCGGTCTCGCGACGATACTTGAAATAGCAGCGTATTACGTGCCCTGGCTCGACAATATCATGGATGCGATCGCATCGCCGGTCAGTATTATCGCCGGCACGATAGCGACCGCTTCGCTGCTCACGGATATGCCGCATTCTTTAAAATGGACCATCTCGATCGTTGCCGGAGGCGGCATAGCAGGCCTTCTTCAGAGTGCCACCGTAGCCCTGCGCGCAAAATCATCACTCTTTACGGGCGGTTTTGGAAACTTCATTGTAGCCAGCCTGGAACTTGCAGCATCGGCAATAGTGTCGATCCTGTCCCTTCTTGTGCCCATCGCCGCGTTTATTCTTACATTGCTTTTGATCACGTACGGGATCATACTGGCACGGAAGGTATACCTCAGAAAGAAATCCCGTAGGGCACTGGATACAAGATGTTCTACGTTCTATGTTATTTTAATTCCTAAAATAGATAAGATCTTTTGGAATGAAACCGGCGGAATAATGATCGTAGTGAAAGAAAAGCCGGGATCCGTAGACCCCGGCTTACCTGATTTCTTAACGTAGAACCCAGAACCCAGAACGTAGAACGTTCTTTACATTACTTCTTCCAGGCTTTTGCTTACTGCGGCCCAGTTCACTATGTTCCAGTATGCCTCGATAAATTTGGCCCTGTCATTTTTGTAATCCAGATAATATGCATGTTCCCAGACATCGAGCGCCATCAGGATCCTGAACATCGGGTAAATGTTCACGTTGTGTTTTTCAACCTGCATAATGATCGGCCTGTTCGTAAGCTGGCAGAACGTCAGGGTCGCCCATCCGGAGCCTTCAACGCTGGCAGCGGCCTGCGAGAAGATCTTTTTGAAGCGCTCAAAAGAACCGTATTCTCTATCCAGAAGCTGAGCGAGAGCACCGGTTGGTGCGCCGCCGCCGCCCTTGCCCGCAGGTGCCAGGTTATCCCAGAAGAGGTAATGAAGTAAATGACCGCCGATATGGAATGACATCTCTTTATACGTTGCCTTGGTGTCAAAATCGGCCCCGTCAGCTTTTGCCTTGTCCAGCCTCTGGAGGATCGCATTCGCGCCGTTGACATATGCCGCATGGTGCTTGTCGTGATGCAATGTCACAAGGTCCTTCGACATGTACGGAGCAAGGGCATCATATGCATAAGGCAGATCGGGTAAAGCATACAATTTTTGGTCCTTCATAGATATAACCTCCTTTTCGATTTTATGATTGCTTCCTTATTGAGCATCCTCAAATAAGTGTAAGCATCTTTTCCTGGTATGGTACATCCTGCATATCGTTACAGAGATTTAATCTTTTTTGGAGCAAATGACTGGCATTCGATACCAGAGCTTGAATATACCTCGCGAGACGGCATGTTTCGGGATTTAAACCCCATTGCCCCGCATCCGTACGGAAACCCTTTGTTGTATGTTATATAGAAATGATCGCAGGCAAAACAGTTGACCGCTTCACTTTCGCCTATCCGGTTGCACGAGATCTTCCTGTCCATAATGCCCCGGTATGTTTTAGCGCTGCTGTTTTTCTTTCAACGCATTTATCTTGCGGTCGATTTCCCGCTCTTTATTGTCGAGATCGTCCACTTTCGCGTTGAATTCCTGCTTGTGGCCGGTAAGCCCCGATTTCAGGGCATCAAGGCGTTCGTTGTAGTATTTTACGTTATCATTAAATCTTTTGAGTTCGGCTATGCAAAAACTGTATTGCGGGCTTTTCAGGTCTTTGCCGTCGGAACATTCGGCATAAAGGTCGCTTTCCTGCGTGTCGAGCTGCTTGCGCAGCCTGTCAATGGGCTTGAAATACTGGACCTGGTAGGCGCTTTCGTCTTGAAGGAGCTTGAATCGTGCTTTCCTGATTTCATTCTTTTCCTGGAAGCAGTTTGTCCATTTCGGATAAACTCTGGTTTTTCTCTGCCGGGGCCGAAGCCGTTGTGCCTGTGCTTCACCCGCAAACCATATAAAGCAGGCTATTAAGAGGACGAAGCATAATGCCGGACGGGAGATCGATTTTCTGGTCTGAACATCTTTCTTTATTTATTTTCAAGATTATCGTAAGCCTCCTTAATTCCAGTAGCAAGGCAATAGCCTTCATCTATTTTCCTATAGCCGATACTCTGTTTGCAAGTGGTTTTGTCGCCTTTGCAGCGCCGTCATGCCTGTCAATTTCAGGGATTCAGACTTGCGATGTCCTGTAGAGTTTCATCAAGTCAAGGTATTGCCCGGATATGTCCTGCATCAGGAGGATGTCCCTGTCTTCGATGCTGCGAACGACCCTGGCCGGCGTGCCCATAGCGAGGCTCCGCGGAGGTATCTTCGTCTCTGGACTTACGACCGAACCTGCTCCGATGATAGATTCTTCGCCTATTTGAGCGCCGTCAAGAACGATAGCCCCAATGCCTATCAGGGCCCCCCTTCCTACATGGCAGCCGTGTACGACCACGCGGTGACCGAGCACCACGTCATCTTCGAGTATAACGGAATAACGGTCCTTTACGACATGTATGACACAGGCGTCCTGAATATTGCACCGCGCTCCGATACGGATATAATTCGTGTCTCCGCGTACGATGCTCTGAAACCAGATATTCGCCTCAGGACCGATCTCGACATCGCCTATAATAGTAGCATTATCGACAATGAAGGCGGTCGGGTCGATCCTCGGATATTTGCCGCAAAACGGTATGATCATGTCGGTTTCTCCTATTCCCAGCCCCATTTTTGAAAGATCTTATGGCCTTGTTCTGAGGCGAGAAATTAATGAATTGTTGAGCCTCATGCTGATGCGAAGATCTCCGGGCGATAGCGATAGGGGTCTCGTTATTATCTGTAATATACGCTCATTTAGCGTTATTCTCAATGTCAAGGTCTTAACAATGCCGCCGGCAGAAGGGTACGTAAAACATAATCAGATAGTGTGATATGATATCATAAAGTCTTCAAACAACCTGACATAAAAAGGATGCCGTTTATGACAAAAAGCGATTCTTCAAAAACATACAATGCCCTTTTCAGGCCGCAGAGCATTGTCATCGTCGGAGGCAGCGAGAACAAAAGCAAGCCGGGCGGCTCCGTCCTTGCAAATATAATTGACCACCATTATAAGGGGACCATGTATGTCGTCAATCCCGGCGGATCCGTTCCCGGCCTTCCCACGTTTCCATCCGTGAATGATGTTCCCGGCACTCCGGAACTGGGCATTATAGCGATCCCGGCCAAATTCGTGGCCCAATCGCTGGAAGAACTGGGCCGAAAGGGAACAAAGGCCGTTGTTATACTTTCCGCGGGTTTTGGCGAGAAAGATGAAAGCGGCAAACAGGAAGAGAAGCGCCTGCTTTCGATCGCCGAAGATCTGGGCATGACTATTATCGGCCCGAACTGTTCCGGATTTATGACGTATCACTACAGCGGAAAATTTGCCGGGATCATCCCCGAACTAAAACCGGGCTCTATCGACTTCATAAGCGGATCCGGTGCTACCGTCGATCTTGTCATGGAACAGGCCGTCCTGCGCGGGCTGTCATTTTGTAATGTCGTTAATGTCGGCAATTCCATACAGATCGGTGTCGAGGACCTTTTCGCCCTTTATGACGAGAACTATGATATCGATGGCTCCCCGATCCTCCTTCTTTACCTTGAGTCCCTCAAAAAACCGGGACTTCTCCTTAAACATGCGCGCAGTCTGACAAAAAAGGGTTGTGCGATCATCGGTATTAAGTCGGGCGTCTCGGAATCCGGGGCGCGGGCCGCCGCGAGCCACACAGGGGCCATGGCAACCGATGACACGGCAGTCGAGGCGCTGTTTGAAAAGGCGGGGATCATCAGGGTTAAAAGTAAAATGGAGATGATCGATATAGCATGTGCTCTTTCGGGCACCGGCGGAAGGCTCGCGGGAAACCACGCCTGCGTGATAACCGATGCCGGGGGTCCCGGTGTCATGCTCACTGATGAACTCGAAAGGCAGGGTTTTGTCCTGCCAGTCCTCGGCGATCAGACCCGCGACAGGCTTAAAGGCATTTTACCCGCTGAAAGTTCGGTCATGAACCCGATCGATTGCCTTCCCTCACGGACAGGACCGCAGATGCGGCAGATATTTGAGGTCATGGCAAATGAGGAATTGGGGACGTATTGATGTTATCGCTATCCAGTTGGGTAATCCGGGGATGCACCCGAATCGAGAGATCTATCATGAAGTAGCCGAGGCGATCAAAACATGCCCCATACCGGTCATCCCGACCTTAAGTTCGGTTTCGACATGTACCCGCCAAATACGTGAATTTACGGGTCAGGGCAATTTTTATTTTGTCGATGAGGTAAACTGCGCCTTCGCGCTGGGGAGGGTCCTTAAACGCCCGTTGATATTCGACGCATCTCACGATATCCCGGGTTATGACAGGGACGGCATCGCAGGTATGCTGGAAGGAAAGGGCGGGGTGCTTTCAGCCGATACCGTTACGCGGATCCTCGAGAAAGCCGGTTTCACCTTTCCACAGCAGATGATCGCCGCATCGCTCGACGAGGCTAAAAACGCGTGTGATGCGATCGGTTATCCTGCCGCACTGAAGGTAATTGGTCCCCTGCACAAGAGCGACGTAGGCGGCGTACGGCTGGGCATAGGTAATGCCGCGGAGGCCGGTGAGGCATGGCACGACCTCATGGCCATACGCGGTGCCGAGGGTGTCACTGTACAGAGGATGATCGAAGGGACCGAGGTTATTCTCGGTTCAAGCCATTCCGGTGATATCGGACACCTTGTTATGTTCGGCCTCGGCGGCATTTATACCGAGGTCCTCAAGGACGTCAGTTTTGCGCTTGCCCCCCTTGCCGACGAGGAGTGCCGGCGTATGATACGGTCGATCAGGGCCTACAGGATCCTTGAAGGCGTGCGCGGACAAAAAGGGCTATCGACCGATACCCTCAGCCTCAATTTAGCGCGCCTTTCCCGCCTCGTCTCCGATTTCCCGGCCATACAGGAGATCGATATAAATCCCCTCAAGGGAACGGGCGATGAACTCTACGTCGTGGATGCCCGAATGATTATGAAGGTGCCAGGTAATCGGTAATAGGTTATGGGAAAAAAAAATGATGCAGGGATATTTTTCCCATGACCTATTACCGATTACCCCTTACCTGTCTTACAGTTTAAATAATAGCTCCGTATACGTCGGTATCGGCCATGTTTTTGCAGGGACCATCGTTTCCAGCTTATCGATATCGACCCGCAGGCTCTGTATCGCGGGCACCACGGAATCGCGATAGCTTTCCGCGCATTTGACCGTTTCGCATATCGCCTGTGATCTTTCAAATGCCTTTTCTAGTTTTGCGAGATTCTTATAGGCCGAGGTAAGGACAACGCCAAGTTTTTTCAACATATCTTCCGGAATGGCAGCAGGGCCTTTTACAGATTTAAGGTCGTCGGCGGCGTCTGCAAGAAAGGCTGCATATTCTAAAGCGGCAGGTAGGATCTGTTTTTTCACCATGTCGATTGCTACCAGCGCCTCTATATTGATCTGTTTCGAATAGGTTTCGACATAGATCTCAAAGCGCGAATGAAGTTCTTTTCTCGACAGGACATCATATTTCTCAAAAAGTTTGAATGACTTTTCCGTTACGAACGCCTTGAGGGCATCAACGGCATTACTAATGTTTGGCAGGCCTCTTTTTCTCGGCTTCTTTCACCCACTCTTCGGAATAATTGTTTCCATTGAAAATGACTCGGTTATGTTTTTTCCAGATGTCCCGAATTATCTTTGCTGCTTCTGAATTTTTATCCTTTGCCTTTTCCAGGCGTGCCGCCATCTCATCAAACGCCTCAGCCGCGATCGTATTTAACGCGACATTCGACCCCGCAATAGACTGTGCAGACCCGACCATCCGGAATTCGAATTTATTCCCCGTGAACGCGAACGGCGATGTCCTGTTGCGGTCGGTATTATCTTTCGGTATCACGGGCAGGGTATCCACACCAACGCTGACAAATTGCTGACCCCGTGCGGATATCTTCTCCCCGCTGGCGATCTTTTCCAGTATCTCCGCTAATTCCTCACCGATGAATATCGAGATGATCGCAGGCGTGCTTCGTTGGCACCGAGTCTGTGATCATTCCCGGCTGTTGCGCAGGTTGCCCGCAAGATATCGGCGTGCGTATCGACCGCCTTGATCATGGCGCTTATGAATAAAAGGAACTGGACGTTCTCGCTCGGCGTATTGCCCGGTTCCAGGAGGTTCAGGCCGTCATTGGTCGACAATGACCAGTTGTTGTGCTTGCCGGAGCCATTAATACCTGCATATGGTTTTTCATGGAGCAGGCATACGAGATCATTGCGGACAGCAACCTTCTGCATGGTTTCCATAACGAGCTGGTTATGATCGGTTGCAATGTTCGTCGTGTCAAAGATCGGCGCCATCTCGAACTGGGCCGGTGCGACCTCGTTATGTTTCGTTTTGGAGCTGATGCCCATCTTCCATAGCTCGGTATCGAGGGAATGCATGTAATCGGATACGCGGTCCTTTATTGCGCCGAAATATTGATCTTCGAGCTCCTGGCCTTTGGGCGGAGGTGCGCCAAAGATCGTGCGGCCTGCCAGCAAAAGATCGAGCCGCTGCATGTAGAATTTTTTATCAACGAGGAAATATTCCTGTTCCGGGCCGACAGTGGACGTTACACGCTCCGATGTTGTATTGCCGAAGGCCTTAAGAACCCTGACCGCCTGCTGGGACACGGCCCTCATGGAGCGCAGAAGAGGTGTTTTTTTATCCAGCGCCTCTCCGCGATATGAATAGAAAGCCGTGGGAATGGTCAGCGTGACATTGCCGCTTTCATCTTCTTTTAGAAAAGCGGGCGATGTGCAGTCCCAGGCCGTATACCCGCGCGCTTCGAATGTGGCCCTGAGGCCTCCGCTTGGGAATGAGGACGCATCGGGTTCTCCCTGTACAAGCTGTTTCCCGGAAAATTCCATTACCACGCTGCCGTCGGGGGCAGGTGAGATAAAAGAATCGTGCTTCTCCGCCGTGATCCCCGTCAGGGGCTGAAACCAGTGTGTATAATGCGTGGCCCCCTTCTCGATCGCCCAATCCTTCATTGCATTCGCAACAACATCGGCAATGTCGGCCTTAAGAGGTATGCCTTCTTCTATGGTCTTTCTAAGAGCCTTGTAAACTTCTTTGGGCAGACGCTGCTTCATCACCTTGTCATTGAAGACATTAGATCCGAATAATTCGGTCAGTTCCATGTGTGTCCTCCTCATCCAATTTCATATCCGGGTGCATCGCGGATCTCCAATCGATACAAACTGATAACAATAAAATATATGTCGATGCGGCCTTCGGTAATGCCCCCGGGAGATAATGGAAATATGGAAAAATTATAATATGGGGAGGATTAACATACAAGGAAATTTGGATACAGGTTCACCGTGGTTCTATTTCGGCATAATGCGGTAGATGTGATCGTCATTTTGCTGCGGTTTTCCGCTTCCGTCTCGATTATTGGTCAAGAAATAGAGATAACCGTCGGGGCCTTGAACGACGTCGCGCAGCCGGCCGTAATGGCCTTTGCTTTCGTCAGTCGCGAACCAGCGTTCAATTGCGAGGACATCGTACTTTCCAGACCTTCCTTTCAGTCTGATACGGATCAGGGCCTCACTCTTCAAGTCGCAACAAAAAGGTCGTCCGTAAGGTGCGACAAAGGGCCTTTTCGATAAAAGGTAATTCCGGAAGGCGGGGTCGCCTTGCGCCAGACGATAAGAGGATCGATGAAGCGTTTCTGGTTAACGGCGGCCACGACAACGGGCCATCCATAGTTCCCGCCCTTCTGGATAACATTGATCTCATCATTGCCGAATGCGAGGGATTCTCCGGTCGGACCGTGTTCGGAGATAAAAAGGTCATTGGTAACGGGGTGCCATGTGATGCCCTGAGGGTTGCGGTGGCCGTATGACCATACAGGGGAATTCGAGAATGGATTGTCTTTTGGTATACCCCCGTCGGGAGTCATCCTAAGTATCTTTCCATTCAGTGATCCCAGGTCCTGGGCGAGATCTCCCGTATGTTTTTCACCGGTGCTTATATACAGCATCCCATCGGGGCCAAACGCAATACGCCCGCCATTATGGATCCGGCCTCCCGGGATGCCGTCTATTATGACCTTATCAACTGCCCCTTTGTTGCCCTCGTCCTTGATACGGACCACTTTATTGTAATTGCTGCCTTTTTTTGTATAGGTACACATTGCAAATATGTACGGTTCCCGGGGAAATCCGGGATGCAGGGCAAGCCCCATGAGGCCGCCTTCACCTTGACGCACGACATCGATGACCGAATAGGGATCGGAAGCAAGTGCGCCGTCCTTGATAAGCCTTATCCTGCCCGGCCTTCGCTGACCAACGCCCGTCCGTCCGGCAAAAACATGAGCGACCACGGTGCCTCGAGTCCGGTTATCCAGGCCTTGACGACGACCCTGTCCCCATCGGGCAGATATTTATCCTTTACTGTCTGCGGAACGAACCGACCTCGATTGAGTATCCGGAAACGAAGGAAAAGAAGATAAAGAGGATAAAAAGATAAAACGCTATTTCAGATCGCAAATATCTATGCCCCGTCATCCATAATAAAAAATAGGGGAGCAAAGTCCGTCCTGTCAACCGACATGCGTCGACGGGGGGTAAACATGACGAAAACCGGATTCCGGCGAAAAACCGCCGGGATGATGCAAGGGGGTAAAGTGTTCGTCCCAGAAATGCTTAGAATCGGTCTTTTAGCTTGAAACATGAAACATGGAACGTGAAACTATATTCTTAATAGTACGGAAGCTGTTCGTCGAAGCACTGACCGCCATTCCTGTACCAGGCAGCGACGTGCTTTATCGCTTCGACTGCTTTTGTCTGGGCCGCGATATCTGAGTTGAAGCCCTGGTGGGGCTGTACGTAAATATTGGAATTTCTCTCGATCGCCTTCTCGACAAGGCCTCTCGCTGCGAGGACATCCGCATCGGTCACATTGCCCTGTTTGTTGAGCAGGGCGGCAAATTGGGATTCATTGCTGAACACGTCGAGGCCGATCCCTGTTATTTTTCCGGAACGGTATAGGTCGGCTATGACGGATTCCGGCGCTATCTCGCCCCGCGTCACATTTATAAAGATCAGTTTCTTTTTGCCTGGCTGAGATATGATTTTGAGAAATAGCCAATATTGTAGAATCTGCTGTCCTTGTTCCGGGTCAGGTTCATCGCATTGATTATGATATCGCTTGTCAGGATGGCCTCTTCTTTCGACACGAAGCGGACCGACCCGCCGTAAAGGGCGGCGAGTTCATCCTGGCGGATATCGACACCCTGGACAGTGAGCCCGTTCGCCTCGGCAAGTTCGTAGGTTCTTTTGCCTATCTTGCCGACACCAAAGACGGTACATATCCGGTGCCTGTCAAGTTCCATGAATGCCCGGGAATCCTTTCTTTCAAATGTGGCCGTGTTGACTGTGTAATGATTTAATTCACCTGCCGCGGCGTAAAGAATTTCATGGCGGTCTGGGCCACCGCATTGACGCAGTATTCCCGAAGCGACGCGATATTTACTGTGTCAACCAGATGTTCAAAATGGTCGTACCCTGCACTCCGGGTGATGACGCTTTTTCGTCCGCCGAGATGTATTGATCGGGCAGGACCGAATGTGTTTTCGTCGTGATAATGTCGGGAAGGATTGCCGCCGGATTATCCCGCATGATATTCCTGAACATTTTTGGGTGTGATCAGGTATGCGTGCTTTTCCGGGATCTCTTTTCTTTCAATTGCCTTTTTTATTTCCTCTTCGAGATGCATGGCCTCGGGGCCAAGGGCCTCAAAATGTATGATATCATATTTTTTGTTCGTATCCTTCACATAGTCTCCGATCATGGCATTATTTTAAAATTGCTATCTATTCTCGCGCAATCCTTGCCTTTTTTCAACTGAATTCCATGTATTTCCTTCACGTGCACGGTTCTTTCTGTATATTACTGGCAGTTAGTTTGAATGGGAGATATTATGAAGACCGTTATGCTTCTGACCGTTTCCAATGTGTTCATGACCTTCGCCTGGTATGGCCACCTGCGATACAAGGATTCTTCGCTCTGGAAGGTGATAATTGTGAGCTGGCTTATTGCATTTGCAGAATATTGTTTCCAGGTACCGGCAAACAGGATAGGGCATTACCAGTTTTCCGCCGCGCAGCTCAAGATAATCCAGGAGGTCATAACGCTTGTCGTATTTGCCGTCTTTTCCCTCCTTACCTGAAAGAAGAGTTTAAATGGAACTACCTGCTATCCTTCGCGATGATGGCGGGTGCAGTCTTTTTTATGTTCAGGGACTGAAATGGAGAAAGTGAGGAGCCTCACGGTCTTTTCAGGTTGGTGCTCTCGGTCGTCACGACGACGCGCCAGTAGCTGTCGTAAAATGAGATATTTTTCCAGATGGCCGATTTTTTCACGACTATTTCGGTCCCCGGTTTCGTGTAGTGGTACGTGCCCGTTCCCTCTTTTTCCGCAATTATGCGCCTCACCATGTCGTGAAGCTGGGTAAATCCTTTATATTGAGGGCTTGTCAGGACGTTGAGCCTTATCTGCTCAGGTTCTGTGGAGAATACATTTGTACCGCTCGGTTCAACTACGGTAATCCCCGTTCCTTTCTCTATCTTCACATCTTTTATGGCTTCCCGGACAAGGACCTCCGGCATGACGAAGAGGCTCACCGACCCCGCAAATTTCTTTCCGGGATCGAAGACGGGATACTCAAAAACGATGCCCTGCAAGCCTTCGGCGGAAATAAAGATCTGGCTGAAAACGGGCTTTTGATCTTTATTTATTCGGCGTACAAGTTCCTGGTCACTGATATTTTTGCCTTCGTTTTTCCGGTATTTCTGAGGCTCGACCGTCTCCATTATGCCCCGTGTATTTATGAATACGCAGTCCACAGCATAAACTCTTCCCTGAGCAGAGACGTTAAGTGCCTGTCTTCTTCCCATCGGCTCGCGGACATCTTTTCCAATGGTCTGGGCGGTCCTTGAAAGATCCGCATCGATCGTCTTCAGTGACCGTTCGATCCTGTATACCACATCGTTCAGCAGTACGGACGATGGTGAGGCGCTGATGCATGTCAAAGGAAGAAGCACGGCGACAAAAATAAGCGATACGCGATAAGCTGATCTTTTCATCCCAAAATCCTCCAGCTTGTTATTGTTTTTTCTCTTCTTCCTCCGCAGCGAAAAAATTCCGGCCGTGGACGTCGTCATGGCAGTATGTACACAGGTTTTCCCAGTTCGAGCCGTCGGGAGGGTTGTTGTTATGGTTGCCGTCCTTATGATGTACCGTCAATAAATGCCTGTCCGTATGGTCGAACTGCCTGCCGCAGCGGGCGCAGAAGAGGCCGTGCATCTTAAGGGATTGCTCGCGGTACTCTTCCTTCTTTGATGTCCCTGTCCCGGGTGATCTCCCTGACAATATCCTCTATCGACCCGTGATCTCTTTCTTGACCGGCCTTTTGGACCTGTGCGTTATATATCCCTTGCTTTTCATGCCTTGAGGACCTTCGCTATATCGTCGACAAGCTGCTTTGACCCCACGTAAAGTGCGGTCCTCTGGTGATGGTCCGTGGGTTTTATATCGAGTATCGGGACGCCGTTTTCATTTACGGCATGCCCCCCTGCCTCACGGCACATGAAGGCAACGACCGATGCCTCGTACATGAGGCGCAATTTCCCCTCCGGCCTGTTCTTCTTCGGGTCGGGATGGTTCACGATAGCGGGGTACATGAACATTCCGCCATTTGTCAGGATCCGGTGAAAATCGCCGGCAAGCGCTCCCATGTATCGGAATGTATATTTTCGCTCATTGTTCTCGACCCAATCCTGGACCTGCGTCTGTATGTATACCGGTTCGTCGCGTTAAAGGAAAACTCCCAGCTTTTGGGATTGTCCGGCAGGATGATCCGCGTGGGCTTCACATAATTCCGTGTCTCATCAATATGGAAACGCCATGCCCCTGCATCGCGCAGCGCAATCGTCAGGGTTCCTGTCGGTATAACGAACATACCGGCCGCTATATATTCCCTTCCTGCGCGCAGGTGAAAATCCTCTTTACCCTTGAGGTTGCGTTTGGCTATGCCGAAAAGGAAGCCGACGGGCAGGCCATGCGCGACATTCGATGAGCCGTCGAGCGGATCGAAGTACATAAAGTAACGCCCATCTTCATTGAGCCTGATTATCTCGTCGGATTCCTCGCTGACCGCATGTATCACCCGCTGTGTGGTTTTCAAGTAATGGATGATTATCTCGTGGGCCATATCATCCATGTGCATGACATCTTCGCCCTGCACATTTACCTTTCCTGCCTGCCCGAGATGCCCTTTGAGCGCGCCGGTGATGTAGTACTGTTCGATATGTTTCGCCGCGCTTATGATCGCGTCCATGAGGACAAGGAAATGCCCCGTGCGCTTATGCCGCTCCTGATGTTCCAGGAGAAAATTCATGAATGTCTGCTCGAATTCCATGAGAACCTCTTAAAGTAGTAGTCAAAGATAGTATATGTACCTGAGAGTATATGAGTTTTCGCCCGGTTAAGTCAACCTTTTCACTTTACAAGATTTTTTCCGTAATATACGGTAAAGGTATATAAATCAAGGGGGTTGGTCATGGCAGGACACATAAGGTTCGGTATGCGTTTCTGCTTTCTCGTGCTTTTTGCAGGTCTTTTCGTTTTTCCCGGAATGTTTGTCATGTACCGAAGCCTGTGCCCAACGGGTCTATTGCGGATAGGAACACCGTGACGAAGAGCTCCGAATCCCTCACCCCTGTGCTGGAGCAGTATTGCGAGAAATACGGCCTTCCCGCGATAGGCGCAGCTGTCATAAAGGATGGAAGGACCATTGCGATAGGAACGGCGGGGACCCGAAAACGGGCCAGAAGATCCCGGTAAACACGGGCGACCGCTTCCACATCGGTTCCAATACGAAGGCGATAACATCTCTTCTTGCAGCGATCTTTGTGAAGGAGGGAAAGCTCCGCTGGGATTCGCGGCTGGAAGAGGTATTTCCCGAACTGGAGAAGACAATGACGCCGGGCATGGGATCGATCACCCTCGAGCAGCTCCTGTCGCATTCGAGCGGGATGCCCGAAGATAAGAGCCCCCTTTCCGAAAAGCTTCTCGTGGAATCGTTTACACGCGAAAATGACAACCTGAGCGATACGCGGTACTGGATGATGTCCCGCTGGGTGAGCCAGCCGGTCGCCGCGGCGCCGCGCACGACGATATTCTTACTCGAATATGGGCTATGTTATGGTCGGCGCCATGCTGGAAAAGGTCTCCGGCAAATCGTGGGAGGAACTTGTCATCGAGAAGATCTTCGTTCCGCTCAGGCTGCGCACAGCAGGTTTCGGCCCGCAATCATCGCTCGGCATGATCGATGCGCCGCTTCCCCACAAAACGGTGGACGGAAAACTAAAGCCGATGATGGCCGGTCCTTTTTCGGACAACCCTCTTTTTTTAGGCCCGGCCGGGACCGTGCATATGTCCCTGCAGGACTTTGCCCGGTGGGCATCGTGGAACGCAGGTGCGGGGAAGCGGGCGCCGCAGCTCATTCCCGCCGAGATGTTCGTTAAGCTCACCACCCCGGTGATCGACGTACCCTTGCCCGGTGGAAAAACGGGCCTTCCCGAACGCGGAGGATATGCCCTTGGCTGGCTCTCGGCATATTTCCCTGGTCAAAGGAACCGTTTGTATGGCATAACGGCTCGAACCAGATGAACCTGCACACATGTGTTTGTCCAGCCAAAGAAGGACTTTGCCATGGTGATCATGACGAATGTCGGCAACCGAGAAGCCGAAGAGGCGTTGGGCGTCCTCGCAGAGGAACTTTACAAGAAATACGGCGACAGATAGATCCTCGATCAGTACCCAATTCTGAGAGGGCCTGACGGCCCGTTCGATTGTTTTATCCTGTTATTTTCACTATTTTTGTGCTAAAATGGGTTACAGCTACTTAAATCCTCTCAGCTCTACCATGATCTGACAATCGAGAAAAAATGGTCGAATGCCGGGCGGGCACAAGCGGCATGATATCATTTTTTATGGAGTTTGAATGCAAAAACCAAAATTCGAGAAGCTGCATCTTATCAAAAATGGTCCAGAAAGCTCTGGATACGATGGGGATCGAAGAATTAAGCCCCATCCAGGAACAATCAATACCCCTCGTTCTTGAGGGTAACGACATTATCGGGCAGGCACAGACCGGAACCGGCAAAACAGCCGCTTTCGGTATACCTCTTATTGAAATGCTCGATGCAAAAAAGAGACAGACAGAGGCGCTTATCCTGTGCCCGACGCGCGAACTCGCGGTCCAGGTTGCCTCGGAATTGAGAAAAATCGCGCGATTCAGGAAGGACATAGTTATCATTCCCGTGTATGGCGGCCAGTCAATACGCCTGCAGATAGCCAGCCTGAAAAAAGGGGTGCACATCGTCGTCGGTACACCGGGACGGATGATCGACCATATGAAGCGCAGGACGATAAAATTGGGTACAGTTACGAGGGTTGTCCTTGACGAAGCCGATGAAATGCTGAATATGGGGTTCCTGGAGGACATCGAAACCATCCTGGAAGCAACGTCAGCCAACAGGCAGACCCTGCTATTTTCGGCAACCATGCCCGAAAGCATACGCAGGCTTGCCGGAAAATATCAGAAGAATCCCTCCCTCGTGAAGGTTGTGGGAGACGAGCTTACGGTTTCGGAAGTCGACCAAAGCTATATAGAAGCAAGGCCGGGCAAAAAACTTAATCTTTTACGGAAGATCGTTGACAACTACAAATTCTCATCATCACTGGTTTTCTGCAATACCAAGAGATGTGTTGATGATGTGGCCCGTGATCTGAAAGCATTGGGATATGATACGGAAAGCATCCACGGCGATATGGCGCAGGGACAGAGAGACCGTGTTATGTCAAAATTCAGGCAGGGGACATTCGACCATACTGGTCGCCACCGATGTTGCAGCACGCGGTATTGATGTAAGGGGTGTCGAAGCGGTTATCAATTATGACATCCCTCGCGACGATCAATATTATGTTCACCGGATCGGCAGGACGGCACGCATGGGCAAAACGGGATATGCCTTTACCCTTATCCTTCCCACGGAAATGGGCAAGCTCAGAGATATCAAGAATTATGCAAAAACGGAAATAAAACGTCATCCCCCGCTGTCTCCGGAAGATGAATTCACGTTATGGCAGTGAAAACCTGCCAATAAGCGGCGGACCACATTCAAACCATCATACAAGGGCCGTTTTAAGAGGTCCTGAAAAGGAGAGAATTTATGTTGGTAGGCAAATTATCGACAGGTGTTCGCGAACGCCTTGTCGTTGAAGTTCTTGATAAATTCAAGGGCACGAAATCTATTGACTGCAGGGTCTACAAGATACTGACAGACGGTGAACTTGTGGCAACTCCGGATGGCCTGACGATAAGTCCCGATCAGATACAGAACCTTGTGAACCTGCTCAATGAAGCAATGAAAAAGGCGCAGGCAATACAAAATAAGCAATAAAGAAAATTAAACGAGGCGTAAGGTGCCGGGCTTTTTAAGTCTTCCACTTTACGCTTCCATCTAAATTCACGCCTTGCGGCCTTTCCGCAATTCATTCAAAACATCTTTATATCGGATCTCTTTCCTGGCCAGCCGGGTGAGCGCCTGAATGACCCGGTTTTTTCGATAGAAATAGGAAGGGGCCCGGTAGTAAATTTCGGAACACCACCTGCCGAACATGAAATCCCGCGTGATCCGTTTTTTTATCTCCTTGCTGTATCGCCGGGAAAGGTATCCCTTTTTTCCGAGCTCGTCGGACACGATCTCGGCCCCGATGATACCGCTTAATATGGCGTGATATATCCCCTCGCCGCTGAAAGGGTCCACGAGATGCGCCGAATCCCCGACAAGGCAGATCCGGCGGGTATTGATCGTTTCCGAGCCTTTGCAATAGGGTATGAACCACCCGCGCCTCAGCCTTTCATCCGCGTCTTTCAGGAAATCAAAGCGTTCAACAAATTTTTTATAGATGGGGATCAATCCCGGCATGCGCGAATTGCTTGTTCCAATCCCGACGGAGAAATGGTCTCTTTTCGGAAAGACCCACCCGTATCCGTCTCCGGGAATAAATCCGAAACCGAATATGGAATGCCTGCCGTGCTCATCGACGACCGCCGGGTCGCGGGGATAGATCTCGGCCTCGATCGCTATCCCTCCATATCCTCGATTAAAGCCGGCTGCGCGCGCGACAACGCTGCGCGCCCCATCGGCGCCGACCACTATGAGGGCTGATATCTTATCCCCGTTTTCGTGTTTCGATAATGACATTGTCCCTTAATTCCGTGACCGAGACAACTGCGGTTTTTTCGATAAGCGCCGCCCCCGCTGCCACGGCCTGCCTGACAAGATAATGATCGAAATCTCTGCGGGTGACCATTTCGACGGGCATGCTGTCAGGATAATAGACCATCTCCGGTTCATCACGGGACAGAAAGGCGACGCCGCTGACCTGTCGCTCGATGACGGGGGAATAATCAAAATCGAGGAGGTCTTTTACGGCCGGGGTAAGGCCTCCGCCACAGGTTTTGTATCGCGGAAGAGACTCTTTTTCGATGATAAGGGTCTTCAATCCTTTTTGCGCCGCATTCCGGGCAAAAATTGTTCCACCGGGGCCGGCTCCAACAATTACGCAATCATATCTTTCCATATATGAGATCCTGCGAATGTTTTTAAACGTAAGGATTATATGTGATTAAGCCCTGTTTTTCAAGGAGAGCCGGCAAATAGCCATCATTTTTCGCCGCTATGAGCACGTATACAGTTACCGTTGGTGCTCCTCTGTCCTTAAAATGCTGACATATATTACAGAAATGTCTTCTTCTGACGAATATGTCAGTTTCATTCTGACAAATGTGATAGGATACGGTACCCCTGATATAGATAACTATATAATATAAATAATGAAAGAACTCTGGCATGTCCTTTGCTTTAAATAAAACCAGATGTCGGTTGGACGTGCCTTCGAGGCACAAAATGGCTGATTTAATACTGGTTTTTCTTCGGCGCAATTGTCAGGTTCTCTAGCAGGGAGGAGGATATCATGGCACGCGAATGGTCTCTCAAAACGGTTACGAATCTTAAATTCAGGGAACTCGAGAAAAATTTGATCGAGGTCTACGGCTGCATACCGGTCGATTACAAAAGAGTGATCAAACTCGACGTTCGCAGGGCAACGCCGATGGTACAACCGGAAACAACTCTTGGAGCGCAGGAGAAAAGACTGGTCGAGACATTCGGCTGCCTGCCGCTCGACAAGCATGTGATCGAATTTGACGTCGACAGGAAGAAAAAGGTCATCGTGAGGGTAGTTCATGATGACGGCACAATGCACAATGTGCCCATGCGTTTGATTGTGTGAAAAGCTTCACATAATTGATTGACAAAGGCGCCACGTTCCGCTAGAATTGTCTGCCAAGATTGGCCCCTTTTGAAGCCTGGCTTGGCTATCCCATAAATCGATCCCGCATTTTTGCAGGCGGGATGCAAGGAGTGAAGATGACAGATATACGAGACGGTAATGGTTTAGCAGCCGCCGAGAAGCTCTATACCCAGTATGGGTCGAGGGCGAGAGAATTAAAAACCGCGGGCAAAAAGGTCATAGGGTACCTGTCCGCTCTTGGTCCGGTTGAGATCATGACTGCGGCGGGCGTTCTCCCGATAAGGCTCAAAGGGAATGTTTCTGAAGCAATATCAAAAGGTGATGCGTACATGGAAACGATCGTGTGTCCGTTTGTGCGCAATGTCTTCGATGCAGCAGTAAAGGGAAAATACGATTTTCTCGATGGCATGGTTCTCCCTCACCAGTGTGATTCGATCGACCGCACGAATGAGACATGGAGCTCCACCCTCAATCTCCCGTACTGGCATTTTTTGAATATCCCGCACGTTGCGGACGATCCTTCAATTGCCTTTACGAAAGAGATTCTTCGCATATTTATCAAGTCCCTCGAAAAATATACCGGCAATAAGATAACGGATGAAGCCATCGCTAAGGCGGTCGCCGCCCATAATCAGAACAGAAAGGTGATGAGAGACCTCTACGAGTTGAGGAAATCGAATCCCCCTCTCATTTCCGGCGTTGAAATGATGAAGGTGTGTGTGGCTGCCATGAGCCTTCCGGTCGAAGAGTCAAGCGCCCTTATCGAATCAGTCATAAAAGAAGTAAAAGGGCGTACACCTGCTGCCGGCGATGTGAAGGCGAAACGCATAATGATAATAGGCGATCAGATTGACGATGTCGCGGTGATCGAGGCCATTGAATCGACCGGCGCGTACCTCGTCATGGACGATCTTTCAACAGGCTCGAAAATGTACTGGCAGGATGTCGATGCTACGCCTGATCCGCTTCAGGGAATCGCAGAGCGTTACCTGAGAAAACTGAAATTACCGACAACCTTTGTCGGTTCGGCTCCCACGTATCAGGGCATCCTTGAGGAACGTTTCGGACACATGAAGAATTACGTGAAGGATTTCAAAGTGGACGGAGTTATCCTCTTTATCTACAAGTATTGCGACCCCTACGGATTTGAAGTACCGGCTATCAAGAGCTACGTCGAAGCGGCGGGAGCGCCTGTACTCTACCTGGAAGACGAGTATTCGACGTCATCCCTTGCACGGGTTAAGACCAGGATCGAGGCGTTCCTCGAAATGATCGCATAACGGAAGAGAGATAAGGAGAATCACCATGGCTGAAGAAAAAAAAGGAAGAGCGGTAGCAACGTCCACGGCAGCGAGTATACCGAAATTTGTACGCGGAAATATGTCTGCAACATTAAAGGCAAAGGAAGAGGGCAAGAAGGTCGCAGCGGCATTTATCGCTGACGGTCAGGATGAGATCATGCGCGCCATGGATATCGTCCCCGCCTGGGGTGAGAGTTTTTCCGGTGTTTGCGCTGCCAAGCGCGATGCGGAGAAATACCTCCAGAAAGCGGAATCAGACAACTTCTCCCGGTCACTGTGCACATACGCAACCTGCAACATCGGTTTCGACATGATGCGCGAAGAACTGGGCGCAGTGCACCGGAAGGCGCGCCCTGGGGCGGCATGGCACGGCCCGACATGATGCTCGGAAACGGCCAGCTTCTGTGCGACCCGCGGTTCAAATGGCCGCAGGCAACCCAGCACTATCAGCAGGATGTTCCCGTGTTTGTCACCAATATGTATTATCCCCCGTGGGACCCGAACGGAGATCATCACGAGGTAGAAGCGATATATGTTAAATATGCAGCAGATGAGCTCCGCGAAACCGTGAAGTTCTGCGAGAAAATAACCGGCAAAAAGATGGATTGGGACCGCCTGGCAAAAACGGTCGAGCTTTCCGATAAAACGTGGGACCTTTTCATCGATACGTACGAACTGCGCAAGCATATCCCGACGCCGATGGATACCGGCGATGCGATGAATACGATGGTCCCGTTGACATTCAACCTCGGCACCCAGGAAGCGTACGACTTTTATGTCAGCCTGAAGGCTGAGCTCGAACAGAAGATCGCGGATGGGGTCGGTGTTGCCAACCCGGAAAAATACAGGGTTATCTGGGCAGCAGGCCTGCCGAGCTGGTTCGCGCTGGGAGATTTCCAGTACTTCAACAGCAAGGGTGTGGTATTTCCCGTCGAAGTGACCTATCGCGGCTGCGAGAAGGTCGAGCGGCTGGACCTCCCGAAAACGAATGATCCGCTTGAACACATCGCCTGGAGATGGGTCCGGTACTGGACACACTGGTACGATGCGGCAAAGAAGCGCCCGGGTTCCACGCCGAAGGTAGAAAGGATCATCGAGTATATCGAAGATTATAAGTGTGACGGTGCAGTCTTCCATTCAGCATTCTCCTGCAGAAGCTGGCATGCGGGTATCATGCAGCAGGCCGCCACATTGAAGAAAGTTTACAAGGATATCCCCGTCCTTATCATGGAAGGCGATATCGTTGATATCAGCTCCTATAACGAAGCGGATACGCACAACAGGATCGATGCGTTCATAGAGACCCTGGATGCACACAAAAAAAGACAGGGTTGATAGCGCAGCTTTGCCACACGTTTTATAGGAGCAGTACATGGAATATTTTGCCGGTGTCGACATCGGTTCCACCATGACAAAGGTGGTTATCATAAGCGACAGGATGGAAACGTCGCTTATAGGGCCGACAGGCCCCGAGCACCGAAAATTAGCAAACAGAGTGATGGAGGAGGCGCTTGGTAAAGCGCGCCTCTCCTTCGATGACCTGACATACATAGTTGCTACTGGTTACGGCAGGATCAATGTTCCCTTTGCTGATCGTCAAATTACTGAAATCACCTGCCACGCAAAAGGCTTGCAAAGCCTCCTCCCCTCTGTAAAAACCGTCATCGATGTCGGCGGTCAGGATAGTAAAGGCATCAAGATCTTAAATGGCAAAGTGATGAACTTTGTCATGAATGACAAATGCGCCGCCGGTACGGGGCGCTTCCTCGAGATCATTGCCGATTCGCTCGGCGTACCCCTCGATAAGATCGGCGAGATATCGCTGACGGCTGAAAAGATAGCATCGGTCAGCAGCACGTGCACCGTTTTTGCAGAGCAGGAGATCATCTCCCGGCTTGCAACCGGTGAGCCTATCGCAAATCTCCTCGCCGGGCATTCACGATGCGGTCGCAACGAGGATTGCATCACTGGTGAAGAAGCTGAACGTGGAGCCGGATATTGCCGTTACAGGGGGAGGCGCGAAGAATATCGGCCTCGTCAAGGCGCTGGGGTCCAAATTCGGCAGAGAACTCCTCGTTCCCCCGGAACCTCTCATAACGGGGGCCCTGGGCGCTGCCTTGATGGGCAAGGACATATACGAAAAATATGCCGCCGAGGGGCAAAAGCCGTCACGCAGCGGAAATAAACTAGAAGAAGCGACATTCTTCAAATGAGGTAATGAAAAAGTGGCATTTGTACTGGGAATAGATGTAGGTTCCGGTTATTCGAAGGCGGTTGTCCTCGAAGACGGCGAGGTCCGGTCCTATGCCGTAATACCTTCAGGGGGGGATTACCGCGAAGCAGGCGCGACGGCCGCAAAGAAGCCCTTGACAGGATCGGCATCACCCGTGCAGATGTCGCGCGTACGGTTGCGGCAGGGTATGGCGGGAACATGGTCGATTTTGCCGATGACACTTCCACCGATATTTCATGCCACGCCATCGGGATCCATCACCTCTTTCCTTCCGTGAAAACGGTCATGGATGTCGGGGCCCAGTATTCCCGTGCGATCCGGCTCGATGATGAGGGAAGGATCGCCAATTTCATCATGAATGAGAAATGTGCCGGCGGAAGCGGGAAATTCCTCCAGGTGGCCGCCCGCATACTGCATATAAACGTCAGCGATATCGGGGAACTTTCGCTTAAGGCGCAAAAACCGGTTGAATTTACGACGGGGTGCGCCGTTTTCGCCGAATCCGAAGCCGTCTCCCGCATATCGGAAGGGGCGTCGCCTGCCGATATCCTCGCGGGGATCCACAATGCCATGGCATCAAAGATCGTCACCCTGGCCATGCGTGTCGGGCTTAGTCCGGACTATGCCGTTACGGGCGGCGGAGCCATGGATATAGGGCTTGTAAATTCAATAGGCGCAGAGCTCGAGGCAAAGCTTTTCGTTCCCGATCACCCCCAGATCACAGCCGCCCTCGGTGCCGCACTCATAGCCTGGGAACAGAGCAAAAAATAGTTCTATTTTGACCAAAGCCGACCAATCTTTAAACATTCTTTGAACACTTTCAAACCCCTTCATTTTGTAGTATCATTCAATCGCACAGAATCTTAAGCCCAATGTTAAATCCCGCTGCCAGGAGGAATTATGAAAAAATCCATATTCTTTTCCGCCGCATTTCCTTTTCTGTATTTTCATGTTGAGTCTTGCAGCTGCGCATGCAGCCGGTCCTATCGATGCATGCAGTGTGTTCACGAAGGCGGATGCGGAGGCGCTCTTTAATGAAAAAGTGACTTCGCAAAAATCAGGCAAGGTTTCGGCGCCTGCCGGAAATATGTGCACATATTTTTTTAAGGTGAAAGGCAGCACGTACAGCATCAAAATTAAGATCTCGTCATCTGAAGAGATCAAGGCCGAAGGGATCTTTATGTCGGCGAGAGATGTTTTTGACAGGCAGAAAAAAGCACGGATGGCAAGTGCGGATACGGCAAAAAAGATGAGGAACATTCCGGCGCTTGGCGACGAAGCATTCTGGAACGGATACGATCTCTGGATCGTCAAAGCTAACTATCTGCTTGTCATGCTCGCCCATCCGCACCTCCCGGGAAGTTTCAAGGGCAGCGAAGCCATGGAAAAGGCACGGGAACAGCAGGACTTCAACTATTCACAAAGGATGGCAATGACTATTCTATTAAAAATGCAATAAGATAAGGAAAATACCTCGGGGAGGGGGTATAAGCCCCCTCTTTTTATTCCGGTGATATATCATGATCAAAATTATTTTGTCAGCCATGATCGTTTTTCTTGCCCTTTTTTCCGGTGCAACCGCTGAAGAGCCATCGACACTGGATAAGCCGGTAAATACCGTGCGGATAGTTTCGGTAAAACCCGCGGCGGATGGCATATATGCCATGGCAGCCATCGAGTACCCGAAATCGTGGGGTGATGACATCAAATTTACGGTCGAAGTGAACGGCCGGCCCACGCGGATACGAAAGGTGTCCGGCGGTTTCACAAGCGACAGGAATATGGCTGATCTCATGTTTTTCCCAAAACGGGCCGGCAAGCAGAACATAACGGTAAAAACCTCCGTAAATGGCAGGAGTGTGCAGTCTAAAAGCAGTTTTGATTGGAAAGAGACGCCTTTTATAGCGGTCATGGGCCATGCGGGAGACCGGGAAATGCTTGCGGGAAAAGATAAGCGGCTGACTGTTGCCATAGCGAATGTCGTGGATGTCAGGATATCTTTTAACGGAAAAGATATGCAGGGAAAACTATCGGGCAGCGATATACAAACACGTTCTCTCGATCCGGCATGGCGGCAGGGAAAAAATGTCCTGACAGTAAGCGCAAATAAATTTGACGGAGGCCTTATTGTCAAAAACTTCACGTTTTTCTACCCGGGCGAGGATGGCATTCTTCCCCTTGGAGAGACCGTAGTATTCTATTATGGAAAGGAAGGGAGCAAGAGCGGCCCATTTTATGATGTTAAGATCGACGGTGATTCCCTCGCCCCGGTTTCTGATGTCAGGACAAATGTTTTGTCGATGGATAACGACGGTTGGCTTGTTTCCGACCCGATGCTTGCAAAAGAGTTAAGAGCGCAAAAGCCAGGCAGCACGGTGATACGGGTCTTTATTAAACCTCATTTTCTTGATACGAAAAAATTGGATAAAGAGTTGACCGTAAAGGTCCAATAACATAAGTACGTTGTTTATCGGGATATATCCAAACCTCAAGTACTGCGGCTCGAGCCTTCCTGCAGGCTTTGAAAGCTTTTCGCTTTGATATTGATCAGGCCGTCCCTTTTTTCAACAATGCCTTCCACGATAAGGAACGGTTCAAGCCGTATGATCGGCCGGTATGTTTTGTAAACCTCGGGCCGTATGACTATATTGATAAGGCCATCTTCGTCCTCAAGCGTGATAAATGAAAATTTTCCCTTTGCTGTGGGGGGCATCTGAAGGCAAACCATGTACCCTGCAACAAGCACGTTAGCGCCAAAAGGGCAATGAATGAGCCTGCTGCTCGGGACCGCCCCAAGCGCGTCGAGCTGCTTCCGGTACAGCTTGATTATATGGCGTGACGGGGAGAATCCCTGAAAGATATAATCGGTTATCGTCTCCTCCCCCGCGTTCATTTCGGGTATCGGCAGGTGCTCTTTTGCTTCACCGGAATTGATCCCTGTCAATCCCGCCGTCCGAATTGTCCCCGCTTCCCATAAAAGTTGTCTCCGTGAACTTTTTATGGCACTGAATGCCCCAACCGCGACAAGGTTTTGCAGGGATCTTTTATCGAGCGCCGAACGATCTGAGAAATCCTGCAATGAAACATACATTCCCCGGCTGCGTGCTTTGATGATGCGGTCCCCTTTTTCTTCCCCGATGCCCTTTACATATCTGAACCCGGTCCTGACGGACCCTTCCTCGATCGTGCAGATCCACATGCTTCTGTTGATATCAACGGGAAGGATAGGGACATTGTGCCTTTTTGCGTCTCCTATTATCACCTCCGGTTCGTAAAAGCCCATAGGCTGGTTATTGAGAAGGGCGCAATAAAACTCTGCCGGATAATAATATTTCAGGTATGCCGATCGATAGCAAAGAACAGCAAAACTGGCAGCGTGGCTCTTGCAAAAGCCGAAATCGGCAAAACCGCAGATGTGATCGAAGATCTTTGCCGCAACATCTCCTTGTATCCCCTGTTTTTTTGCCCCTTCAAGGAAACGCTCGTGCCATTTGAGAAGTTCCTCGCGTGCGTTTTTACGGCCCATTGTCTTGCGTAATTTATTGCCTTCGCCTGCCGAAAATCCGGCTATGGCCATTGCCACCTGAAGTATCTGCTCCTGGAAAAGGATCACGCCGAGCGTTTCGTCGAGGATCGGGGCCAGTTTAGGATGCAGATGAATGACGGGTTCCTTGCCCTGCCTGCGGCGTATGAAGGGATGCACCATATTTCCCTGAAGGGGGCCCGGCCGGACAATTGACACCTCAACGGTAAGGTCTTCGAAGGACCGCGGTCTCATTTTAGGCAATGTCTGCATCTGTGCCCGGCTTTCGACCTGGAATACCCCGATCGTATCTGCGTTGCTAATCATGTCATAAACGTGAGGATCGTCGGGCGGAAGATCATCGAGATCGAGATCTACCCCCTTAAGTTTCAGGATAAGTTCTTTTGCATCGTCGATAAGGGAAAGCATTCTCAGGCCCAGGAGGTCAAATTTGATAAGCCCTGCGTCATCGACGGAATCCTTGTCCCACTGGCAGACGATCCGCCCTTCCGCGCGGGCGTGTTCCTGGGGTACAATTTCCGAGATCGGCCTCGGGGTGATTATCATGCCTCCGACATGGATGGAAAGATGCCTCGGGAAATCCGCTATCTGCGCACATATTCTGCCGAAATGCTCCCAGGCCCCGGAATCGAGGTACGATCTGAATTCAGGGATTTCCTTTAATGACTCTATGGCCCCATTGCCCGCCGTATGCGGAAGTAGTCTTTGCCATCCTGTCGAGCACATGCGCGGGCAGGCCCAGCACTTTTCCTACCTCACGGATCGCGTTGCGTCCCTGAAAGGTCACATACGTGCAGACCATAGCCGCGTGATCACGGCCGTATGTGTCGTAGACGTACCTGATCACCTCTTCCCGCCTGTTTGTCGCGATATCGATATCAATATCGGGGATGCTCAGTTCATTGAGAAAGCGTCCCACAAAAAGCTTATGCCGTATCGGGTCGACGGGGGTTATCCCGAGGACATATGCCACGACAGAGCTTGCGGCCGAACCTCTGCCCTGCGCCGAAATCCCCATTCTCCGGGCAAATTCAATAATATCCCAGACAACGAGAAAATATCCTGAAAGCCCTTTTTGCTCGATAAGACCGATCTCGTCGTCGATCCGTGCCAGAATTTCTTCCGTAAGAGCTCTGTAACGGGTACGGGCCTTTTGTACCGCCAGCTTTTTCAAAAATCCGGTTGCTGTCTCATTTTCCGGCAGGGGAAAATCAGGATAGGAAAAAGAAGAGAAATCGAGGTTAAAAGTGCACCGCCGTGCTATTTCTTCGGTCCTTAAAATTGCATCCCGGGGGATCCAGGGAAGCTCCATCATCTGCTTATGGTCCTTGAGATAGAACTCCGAATTCGATCTCCGGAAGGGGGCCGACCGGTCAAGGGTTACCCCGTGCCGTATGCAGGTAAGGATATCGTGAAGGGCATGCCCGTCGCGTGTGGCATAGTGGACATTATTTGAAGCCACGGTCTTAAGGCCTGACGCCCGGGCGATATCCGTTAATTGACTGCATAGATGCTTATCTTCGGGAAGCAGGTGTCCCTGAAGCTCGATATAAAAATTATCTTTTCCGAAAAGCTCCGCGTAATTGTTTGCAGCCTCATATGCAGCATGCTTTTCCCCTTTAATGAGCAGGCGGCTTATCTCCGATCGCGCGCAGCCCGACAGGCAGATAAGGCCTTCCATGCGCCCCTCGAGATCTTTTCTGGTCAATACCGGTTTTCCTTTCGAACCAGCGATATGCCCGCGGGTAATAAGGCCGGACAGGTTTGCATATCCCTTTTCATTTTCGACGAGAAACGTAAGGTGCCGTTCACCTTCGAGAGTAAGCTCCGCGCCGATAATAGGTTTTATACCGGCCTCTCTTGCGAGCCTCGTAAAAACACATGCATTGTAAAGCCCGTCATGGTCGGTAATGGCAAGGGCCTGCATGCCAAGGGAGGCAGCCCTTTCGACAAGGCTATGGGTGGGAGAAGCGCCGTCGAGAAAAGAAAAATTTGAATGAGCGTGCAGTTCGGTATACATGGAATTTCAAACAGACCAGTTTTGCCGGTACCAATCACCTGACAGGAGGTCCTGAAAAACAGTTATCCGGCTCCCGCTTTCAAGTTCAATCGAATAATACATACGGACAACGGGTTTCTGCCACCAGGTATCATCAACCCGCCAGATATTGATGATCTCCCGCACTTTTTGTTTTTTCTTTTTAAGGACGACCCATCCCGGTTTGTTTTTAACGATAATAACGGGTAAGGGTTCAGGATCGAAGGGTGAGGCTTTCATGGTTCAACAAAGATAAATCTGTCATCCGGCAGGAGCGTCCCGCTGTCATTTCTCATCACACGCGCAATCGGCATCGTACCGTATTTCGTCTTCAAAAATCCCCTGATCTCTTTCATGCCTTTTTCAATGCCGGTACGGTTCCGGAACAATTTTTCCTGTTTTCCGCCGTAATTGACAAGGGCCCCGGCGCGTACGCTCATTATTTTTACCGGGCTTGCAAGTTCGATCCCCTCAAGCCCTGCCATTATCCTGCGCAGCATATCATCCTTGTGCGCCGTAGGGCCGTGCATAAAAAATTCTTTTTCAAAAAATGTCCTGTTCTCAAGGTCAAAAACCAGCTTTATCGTACGGCAGGCCTTGCCCAATTCCTCGAGCTCCAGGCATAACCCGTCGAGAAGGCTAAGAAGGGCAGCCTTGATCTCCTGTTGTGAATAAACAGGGTTTTCACAGACCATTTCGCGGTCTATATCGGTAATGGGGAAAGCGCAGGGTATCCTGTCGCGATCGCTGACCCCATTTGCGGTTTCCCACAGTTCTTTCCCTGTTGCCCCGAATTGAGAGGTCAGGGCGGAAAATGTAAACGCTCCTATCTTCCCCAACGAATCAAGGCCGAGAAGGTAAAGCCTTTCACGAATATCATCCGGCACCGGCAGGCGGTCGATCCCGACAGAAGAAAGAAAATCCCTTTCCATCCCCGGAGGAACAATACGTGCGCCGGTAGACGCATGAAGACGCGGCCTCGTAGCTAAGGAAACGGGAATTCCCGATACCTATTTTGACATCGAGGGAAAATTGTTCGGACACCATGCCGGTCAAGGCGCGTGCGATCTGCTCCTCGCTTTTGAACATACCGGGAAGCCGCGTAATATCGAGGAAGACTGTTCCTGGTGCTTTTGGTTCGATACGCAGGGTAATCCCTGCGATGGAAGAGAGGACTTCCTCCCAGATAGCACCGTACTCCTTTCTGCGTGC
Organism: uncultured delta proteobacterium; assembly: GCA_963823725.1. Taxonomy (GTDB): domain Bacteria; phylum Desulfobacterota; class Syntrophorhabdia; order Syntrophorhabdales; family Syntrophorhabdaceae; genus Delta-02. The sequence goes on along the minus strand of CAWGMJ010000005.1, from coordinate 10,111 downwards.
CAGTACCGGTGTCGCATCATAGCATAGATGATAAGCGTCCTTGAGCGGCATTGAGGGAACGATACCCCTTTGTACAAGCTCTTCGGAGCAATCCATGATAAAGCCCCTTTCCTCAGGCATGCCTATGATCACAACAGGTTTGCTTTTTAAGGACGGGTCTTTCAGATATTCGATCTGACAGTGGAAATGGGGGATATAAAAACAAGCCACTCGCATAAAGATAAGATTAGAACAGATGTTCTAATTTGGCAAGAAGTTTTTTTGGTTCTACGTTCTATGTTCTATGTTCTACGTTAGAAAAACTTCGGTTATTACTAAAGAAAAAAGGTGTAATTTTGAAAAGTTATTCTTTTAACCTGGAACGTAGAACATAGAACGTAGAACTCATACGGGGAAAAATCTATTTGATTTTTTCCCCGTATGTAGTACACTTGTTCTATGACAAGGAAGACAAATACCCGGGAAAGCATACTCGAATTTATCAGGACGTTCAGACGGGATAATGGCTATTCGCCTTCCGTGCGTGAGGTTGCCAGCCACTGCGGGATAAAAAGCCCATCTGTAGTGCAGTATCACCTGGAGCAGCTTCAGGAAGCCGGGTTAATAACGAAGGAGAAGGTCAGATCGCGAAGCATTGGCCTGGTTGGGGATGACGAAGGCCCGGCCCAGGTGCCCCTTCTGGGTATGATCGCAGCCGGCCAGCCCATAGATGTCCCTTCCATGGAAAAACAGAATGCCGGAGACCAGAAAATGATCGATGTCCCGCGCGATGTAATGCGGAAAGGAAGGCAGTTGTTTGCCCTCCAGGTGAGGGGACATTCGATGGTGGATGCGATGATAGCTGATTCAGATATAGTGATCATGGAACAGGCCGATTCCGTAAACAATGGGGATGTCGCTGCCTGCTGGCTGGAAAATGAGCAGGAAGTCACCCTCAAGAAGATCTATTATGAAAAAGAACAAAAAATAAGGCTTCAGCCGTGTAATCCGTACATGCTTCCCATGTTCCACGATGCGGACAATGTCCGGGTGCAGGGGCGGGTTGTTGCGGTGATCCGGCTGAATCGCTAATTTATCTCAACCGTGACGCGACAAATTCCCAGTTAACAAGGTGCTCCAGAAATGCATTCACAAAATCGCTCCGCCTGTTCTGGTAATCGAGGTAATATGCATGCTCCCAGACATCACAGGTCATGAGGGGGTTGAGTCCATGGGCGATGGGCGTGTCTGCATTCGATGTCGTGATTATCTTCAGTTTGTCCTTATCCTGCACGAGCCAGGCATAACCGCTTCCAAATCGTGATGTAGCAGCTTTCTTGAATTCCGCCGCGAATGCATCGAAAGTTCCGAACGACCGTTCGATCTCTTTGAGGAGAATGCCTGTGGGTTTTCCTCCTCCGCCTTTTTTCATTCCTGCCCAGAAAAAGTTATGGTTCCATACCTGAGCGGCATTATTGAAGATCTCGGCCTTGTCCCTTTTATCGGCGCTTTCCAGGATTATCGTTTCCAGGGTTTTGCCGGTGAAAGACGTTCCGGCGATCAGCCTGTTCAGATTATCCGCATACCCCTGATGGTGTTTTCCGTAATGAAAACTCACGGTCCGTTCTGAGATATAAGGCTCGAGGGCATTTTGGGAATAGGGCAGGGGAGCCGGTTTAAATGCCGGTGTATCCCCCTGTTTTGCGGGCTCGGCGGCATTGACCGCCATAGCGAGGCAGCAAATCGCGAGAAAAAAGCCGAGCATTATCCGGAATCGGATCGCTGCTTCCCGTCTGTCCTGGATTTTCCGTTGTATTATGGAATTCATAGGTTCCTCCCGTCCTTGTTTAATAGTCGGGACAGTACCCGTAAGCCGGGCATGCCCCGTCCTATAAATCTAGTACAGCGGGTCGGATTCCGGTACATGTTGTGTCGACATACAAGGCTTCCCGCTTGCCCCAACAGCGTGCCGGGCAATGTGCAAAAAAAGGCACCCCTGAAAGGGATGCCAGGTTTGCCAATTTTCCCGATTATGGTTCGACGGGCGCCGCCGGGTCCGCCATCCATTCTTCTGATGAACCGTCGTACATCCGGACATTTTTGTAGCCCAGAACGTCCTTTAACAGATATGCCCAGACAGAAGCGAGCCTGCCTGTATCGCAATAAACAATGATATCTTCTATTGAGATCGCCTCCGACAGCTTTTGCTGCCATATCCGCGAGCTCTTTCTTGCTCTTGAACGTGCCATTCGGGTTATATGCGGCCATTGAAGGAAGGTTGACAGCTCCTTTTATCCTGCCCGCTTGTGCAACAAAATCCAGTTTCTTCTTGCCTTCGTAAAAATCAGGGTCCCGTGTATCGACAATGATCTCCTTTCCCATGGCAGCCTTAACACCGTCTTTTGTCACCGGCATATTTTTATTGACCTTTGGCTGAAAATTGGAAACCTTAGGTTTTACAATTTCCGTCGAAACAGGTTTTTTCTCGGCTGTCCATTTCTCCCACCCCCCATCGAGGATGGCAACATTTTCGATCCCGGCATATTTGAGGGTCCATGCTACCCGTGTGATATTTGAACGGTTAGGAGGGATATCGGAATTGCCGACGATCACCACCTTGGAATCCGCGGCAATCCCGGCCGAGTTTATAATATCAGTCAGGTCATCGGTCGGCGGGACCTGGTTGCGCAGTTTGCCTTCCGTAATTGCCCATGTGTTATAAAAAATATTGACGGCCTTCGGCACATGGCCTGCCTTATAATCTTCGACCTTTCTGATATCGACAATGACCATCTTCGGGTCGTTGGCATTCCCGGCGAGCCAATCTGTTGAAACAACCGGGTCAATCGACCGCGTAATGCCGGCTGCAGGCAAAAAAAGGGCCAGAGAGAACACAAGTATTCCGAATGCTATCGCTTTTTTCATTGCTGGCTCCTTTACTGGTTGATGGGTTTTGGGTTGTAGATAAGAAGGCTGTTTGCCTTCGATCCACCTTCGATCAGCATTTCTTTTGTCAGAAAATGCTGCTTGTCCTTGTGACAGACCTCGCATGACCGTGTCCTGTCGGTGCGTTTTTTGATATTATGCGTTGGAGCTGCCCAATAATTAGGTACGGCATCATAATTTTCCTGCGAGATACCAGCGCTTAAGAAAGTGTCGCGAACGGTGGGAACGAGACGCAAAGTTGTAATGGTCTTTTTGTCCTTGGGGTTAAGTCCCAGATAAAACCCCGGTTTAGGGGTGGCCCCTTTACCGATGTGGCAATCATAGCAGTTCGTATATGAACCGCCTGAATGACAGGCATAACAGCTTACCCTATCTTTGTGCTGCGCATGCGAAGAGCGCGCCTTATCTGTCTTTTCACTTCCGGGCTTATGGCAATTTGTGCAGGAAGGCTTTTCCCTGACGTCAGTTTTTGACGCATACAGTGTTCCTGTCCCATGAAGCTCCGCCTTGTTATGGCAATTAAGGCATGTCATTCCCTTCTGGTAATGAACATCCGCCTGGCCGCCGAAATCGCCGGTAAATTCGGGATATACCCGCCCCCCGTGGCATGTTGCACAGGTCTTGCCGTCATCCTTTGCAACGAACTCATGGCCCTTGATAAGCCCGGTTGAAATACCTCCTATTTTTGGAGACGACACATGGCAATCTCCGCAGGAGGCATGGCAGCTTCGGCACGATCTCTCGAAAACTTTTTCGTTGAATATCTTTTTCTCTTTGGAGGAGAATCTTCCTGACACGCCGTTCCTGAACCCCTCTGTTGTGAAATGCAGAGAATCCTTGTATGTTTTAACAACTTTGTCATGGCATTGCCCGCAGACAGTGAGATCTGACGAAGGTTTCTTGACGAGTCCAATATGGGCCTTTTCCCGGGATGCGGCTTTTTCATCGCCCCGGTGGCACGAAGCGCAGCCATCCGCAAAATGAGGGTCAGTATTAATGATCTTAGGATTGACAAGGTAAGCCTTATACTGGGATTCCGCCGGCACGGACGGAGGTGCGCCCGCTCACCCGACCCCTTCGGTTAGAGTCACCTGTTTTGGGGCATGGAGGGTTTTGAGTATTTTGTCGCTGGTATGACATTGCACGCATCCGCTGTCGGCTGCGTAAAGAGAACTCGTGATGAATGGGAACATGATCACCGCAAGAAACGCGGTTATGACTATGGATACACCATATCTTTTCATAGGCTCCCTAGAAACATGGTACGTGTGAACCGCCTGTTTGTCAAGCTTCCCGGGTTGCCGATGTATATACCTTAAAATAGGAGAACACGTCAGGGAACGGTATGCCCCCTATCGTGAGATCCTTGTATTTCTGGCTTATAGATTGACGTGCCTCAAGAAGGTCCGGCGATTTGACGCCATTCTCCATCGAACAATATGTCTCGACATAGGCGGTAAGATCGTCAACGGCTTTGATCATGGCACCGTCCCGTGGATTAAAGGCATCCTGATTATATTGCCGGGAAATGGTCTCGGTATCCGTCGTGATGAACCTGTTGTCAACCCATGCAATGCTTGTGAATTCCTCCTCCGTAAATGTCCTCATTTCCTTATGCCATTCGGGAGGTATGAGATTGAATACCTCCTTGTCCATCTGCTCCTTTTCGTACGCCTTGATGAGCGAATCAAGGCCCTCTATCGAACGCTTGACAGGGGAAATGATATCGCGGGTAAGGACCTCAGGCAGGTCATGAAAGAGGCCGGTAAAATAATTATTGAAGCACCTCTTCGGGCATGCCCCGATATCGCGGGAAAAGAGATACGACAGTATCGCGACGAGAAGCATGTGCCCCAGGACGGATGTTCGGGGTATCATGTTGAGATGGCTCCAGCGGTACTGAAAGCGCAGCTGTCCGCACAGGTCGAGAAAATTCCGGTATTTCTGATACAGGGCAAGCTGCTGAATGCCGGTGAGATCATAGTATTTTTCCTGTTTCTTCTGGAGGAACCCCCGTATCTCGGGTATTTCATACCCGGTCGGGTTCGCCCGTTCGATTATGTCGAATTCCCAGCGGGTGGCGTAAAAATGGGAGGCATTGATGATCCTCTTGTTTATTGTATTGTCGCTGCTGGAGAAATAATGTTTGAACCGTTCCGCAAAATCATGGCCGAGGGGCGATATGATGGGTTCAAGCCTTTTATAGACCCACGTGGTCAATTCCTCGTATCTTTTCTTGTCTTCCTTGATCCGGTTGAATACCTGGGGTTTCAGGTCAGTTATGACGAGGCGTTCCAGAAATTCAAAAAGCCCGCCCTCGATGATCTCGAGCCAGCTGAACCCTTCGGTAGATTCCTCGAATTTTCCGAGAAAATAGGCGATCGTCATTTTATGCGCCTGTTTGTCGAGTTCTTTAAGCTCCACCGGACGGATCTTGTCATTCCATCTTTGCATGGCCGCAGCGCTGAATAATTCAAGGATAAATTCTTTGGTCATGTTTCCCCTTCCGTTTGGTTATTTTAAGAAATATAGAGGAAGAAAGAAAGGTAAAACAAGTGGGTGATGGGTCATAGGTCATGGGTTATAGGAAAAGACCATTCTTCCCAATCACCTATTACCCATGACCCATTACCGTCATAAAAAAAGGCCGCCAGATCGGCGGCCTTTTTTTATGACATATTTTCTTTCTTATGCTTTTACGATCTCGAACGTGATCTGGCCATCATCATATTTGAGCGGCCGTACTGCTACGTTCATCCCGATCTTGGGATCGGCGAAGTCTTTTGAAAGACGGGCAAATGCTTTGATGCCGTCGCCGAAATCGACAACCGCCATTGTGTACGGTGCGTCGGTTTCGAAGCCGAACGGTGCGTACATGGCGGTGGTAAATGTTTCAAGTGTGCCTTTTTTCGGCAGTTCGAACCAATCCATCTCATTTGAGAAGCATTTTGCACAATCAGCTCTCGGCGGGAAATACTTGGCGCCGCACTGTTTGCAGATGCTTCCCTCGACCTTGCCTTCAGCAAGGAGATCTACGAATTTGCCGGTTTTGGTGAAGCTTGTGAAGCTTTTTCTTCCAAATTTATCGAATCCCATCTTAGTCCCTCCCAAAAATTGTGACGTTTCCGTAAAGGCCTACTCCGCCAATATTGTGGTTAAGGCCGATCTGAGGATCTTTAACCTGCATCGGGCCGGCTTCGTCCCTTAACTGAAGGACGAGCGTCCGGATCTGCGAGCCGCCTGTTGCTCCGATGGGATGACCTTTTGAGAGGAGACCGCCGTCGACGTTGACGGGGATCTTGCCTTCTTTGTAGGTTGCCTTTTCGCGGATGAGCTGTTTGCCGTCGCCTTCCGGTGCGAATCCGAGGCCTTCATATGCCATGATCTCTGCAATGGTAAAGCAGTCGTGGACTTCAGCAACGTTAATGTCTTTGGGGCCGACGCCTGCCATTTTATAGGCAACGTTCGCGGCTGCCTTGGCGACCTGAATGCCCTTGGAAAAATCAGGCCGTGACGCCATGTTGACCACTTCTGATGCCGCGCCTATGCCGAGGATCCAGACCGGTTTCTTCTGGAAGATCTTTGCCTTCTCGGCATTCGCGAGAATGATGCATGAGGCGCCGTCTGCGTTCGCACAGCAATCGCCCACGCGAAGAGGTGATGCAACGGGGCCTGCCATCTTGGCATCCGGGTTGTTGGGATCGAAATCCGCAGGTTTTACGCCTTTGCGATACACGGCCCTTTCGTTGATCTGGCCGTACGTTGCTGCCTTGACCCTGACGTCCCTTAAGTCATCAAGGGTAAGCCCGTTCTTTGCAAGGTATGCCTGGGCATACAGTGCATAGTAGGCGGGCATCATCGTGCCAAACGGGGCTTCCCACTGAATGTCGCCGCCGCGCCCCATTCTTTCCTGGGATTCGGCAGAGGTGATCTCTGACATTTTCTGGAAACCGAGCACGACGACGATGTCATGAAGCCCGGCTTTGATCATGCTGTAACCGATCTTGACGCCAACGGTGCTTGACGAGCAAACTGTCTCAACATAGAATGTCGGCTGCGGCACAAGGCCAAGGTACTCAGCCAATACGCCGGCCGGTGACCTCTGCTTGTCATATTCCGGGGCGGAGCAGAATACGGAAGCATCCACATCCTTCGTGGTGAGATTTGCATCCTTCATTGCTTCTCTGAAGGCTTCGAAGGCCAGTTCCCTGATGGAGCCTTCATAGCCCCTGACAAAGTAAGTCTGGCCAACGCCGATAACTGCAACATCTTTTGCCATACATTCCTCCTTATTGGTGTGTTGTCCTGGTTCTCTGATACATCGTAACGTATTTGTTATGTTCAGCCATGTCCCGGGAAAAAACATGGGTACCATCATTTTTCGATACAAAATAGAGATAATCGACCGGTGCCGGATCGAGGGCCGCCAGGATCGATGCCTTTGACGGGCTGCATATGGGGCCGGCCGGGTAACCCTTGAAACTGTATGTGTTATACGGGGTATACGTCGTAAGGTCTATCTTTCTGATAGGGGCCCCAAAACCCTTCGTTCCATAAACGACCGTCGGATCGCAGTCAAAGGACATGCCTTTTTTCAGCCTGTTGTGAAAGACGGCTGAAACAAGGGGCCTTTCCTCGTTCGCCCCCGATTCCTTCTCTATCATTGATGCAAGAGTAATTGTCTTATGAATATCCATTTTATGCAATGCCATTTTTTCTTTGATCCCGGGGTCCTCGAAAATTTTCAATGTCCGCCGGGCAATACGTTCGATAAATTTTTCCTTGTCTATTTCCTTGCTGTAGAAATACGTGTCCGGGTAGAGGTATCCTTCCAGGGAACCGGATGTGATCCCCAGCTTTTCCAGGAATTCTTTTGAGTTCGCAAGTTTCAGGAACTCTTCTTTTGTCATGATGCGATTCTGTTCCACCGTTTCGGCGATCGTGTAAATATTGTGGCCCTCGATGATCTTGAGGGTATAGATGTTCCGTTTGCCCTCGCCCATTTTCATGATGATCTCGAAGGTTGACATATCGCGCCTGAGATCGTATTCCCCGGCTATCAGCCGGCCGCGATAGATTGACCGAACCTATCATGAAAAGCGTCTTTGAATATATCAGGTCCTCTTTCTTGAGAATGTCGGCTATTTCGGAAAGCCTGGTGCCGCTCTTGATCACCACGGGCCGCAATGCCGGGTCCGTATCCCTGGGGATGCTTGCAAATATGAGGGTCTGCGAGAACAGAAAAATAATAAAGGCAATGACGATTATTTTTTTATCGCGTGCTGCGAGCATCAAGGTATCCCTGAAGAATTATCTGTGACGCCATGATATCCAGATAAGGTTTTCTTTTCTTGTGACGTACGTCGGCCATGTCAAAAATTCGATGCGCTTCGTTCGTACTGAATCTTTCGTCCCACAGATTGACAGGTATATCGATCGATTCCCGGATCTTGTCGGCCAGATCCATGACACTTTGCGCCCGGGTGCCGATCTTTCCGCTTAAGTCCCGGGGCAGCCCGATAACAATTTCGTCGACCTCATGCTCTTTACGATACGTTTGAACTCTTCGAGATCTTCCTTAAGAGAAGCCCGTCGATACAGCTTGAGGCCCTGGGCGATCGAAAGCGTGGGATCGGACAAAGACACACCGATCTTTTTGTCCCCCACATCCAATCCAAGTATTCGCATCACCTATTATAGCAGTTTTTGCTTTAGTTTCAAGAACAAAACAAACTTTGAAACCGTAAGGCGTAAGGCGTAAGGCGTAAGGAGATGAACAAAAATTTATCCCGGGCTTTGATAGAATTTCATAAAAAGGCCGGGGCTGATGGTTCCTTTATAGCCCCGGTCTTTATGTGGTATGTACCACGGGGCCGGCAAAAGTCGGCCCTTTTGCAGACTTTTAGATCTTCATTTCGAGGTTTATCATATCTCCCCTCTGAAACCCCATTTTGTCGAAGAATTTGAGGAGATCCCAATCCCTCCAGTTAACAAATACGTAGATGGTATCTACCCCGACCTCTTTGAACATGAAGAACATTTCCCGAAAGAGAAGCCGGGCAATCCCTTTTTTCTGGTATTCCTTTCCTGACGCCGAGCGTGTCGATCCATGCGATATTTTCGGGTATACCGTATTCCCAGCCGCTTGAGCTGCCGAGTATAAAACCGATTACGCGGCCGCTGACCTCAGCGGCAAGCGACGGGACCCCAGATGTGTCGGCCCGCTCGAGGCGCACTGCCCAGTAATCCCTTCGTCTTGATCCGAGGAGTGATTCATCGATATCGGTTATGGCATCAAGATCTTTCAATGTGAGCACTCTGAGTTTTACGGGCTCCACGAGATCCACGGCTTTTGCGCCTCCCCGCATTACTGTTACTTACTGTCGAGTATAGCAGACAACAGGAGGATGTCAAGAAGACGGGTCATAGGTAATAGGTCATAGGTAATAGGTGATAAAAATGTTTTTCCCATTACCCATAACCCATAACCCATAACCCATTCTCTCAGAACATATACCGGCGGGTGCTTATATTGAGGAGCAATCCGACTCGATATCATCATGGATAAAAGAGACGATCCCCCATAACTTATCAACGGCAGAGGGATACCGACGACAGGTGCCAGATGTATCGCCATCATGACATTGATCGTGAACTGAACATAAATAATGGACGCTATTCCGAACGCTATGATCGATCCAAGCTCGTCATGCGCGTTCATCGCGATTTTGAGGCAACGGTTTATGAACGAGATAAACAATGCAAACAAGATCAACAGACCCGATGAACCCCCACTCCTCACTGAAAACGGTAAAGATGAAGTCGGTATGGTGCTCGGGTATGAACTGCAGTTTATGCTGCGTCCCGTTCATAAAACCCTTGCCGAGAAATTTCCCCGAACCTACCGCGATTATGGCCTGCTTTGCATGATAACCGAAACCTGCCGGATCGGCATCGATATTGATAAAGCTCAGGACGCGCATCTTTTGGTACGGCTTCATGAGGTAATGCCAGGCGAAGAAAGGCGATATGGCCCCGACGCCAAAGATCACGGCATAGGTCGATTTCTTAAGGCCGACATACCAGAGCATGGCAAAAGAAACGAGAATTATGACAATGCCTGTGCCCAGGTCCGGCTGCTTTACGATGAGTACGAAGGGCAGAAGGGTCCAGAAAAGAGGTTTGG
>CAWGMJ010000004.1:0-122918 GCA_963823725.1 uncultured delta proteobacterium | reverse complement strand
CCTGTGCCCTTTCCACAGGGAAAAAACCCCGTCATTCACGGTCAGCACCGAAAAACAGATCTTTTATTGCTTTGGCTGCAGGGAAGGCGGCAATGCGATAAATTTCTTAATGAAATATGAAAACCTCACCTTCCTTGAGGCGATCGAGCACTTAGGGCGCCAATACGGGATAGAGGTCGAGAGAAAGGGTGACAGAAAGAAAACGGGCTATTATGATGCCCTGGAGAAGCTGTGTGAGTATTTTCAGAAGGGACTTAAGGCAACAGCCCTGGCCCGTGAATATTGCGAAAAACGCGGCATTTCCGGCGATATCATCGAGGAATTCAGGCTTGGATACAGCCCGCGTTCACGCGGGACGCTGAAGGCGGCCCTCGATCATTCGGGGATACCCGTTGATATCTTCCTGTCGACCGGTATCGTCAGGGTCAAGGAAGGTCAATTCTATGACATGTTCGGGGGAAGGGTCGTTATCCCTATCATAGACGTCAATAAGCGCGTCATCGGATTCGGCGGAAGGACCCTCGACAGGGACGGAATGCCAAAATATGTCAATTCCCCGGAATCCACAGTATTTTCGAAACGCAATTCATTGTACGGCATCGACCGGACAAAAAAACATATCACCGAACAGGATGAGGTTTTCATTGTCGAAGGATATTTCGATCTGATCGCCCTTTATCGCGCAGGCCTGAAAAATGCAGTGTCTACTCTCGGGACGTCTGTGACTGAAGGTCAAATAAGCAAATTACGGAATTACACCGAAAATATCACGCTTATGCTGGACGGGGACCCTGCAGGGATAAAAAGCGCCCTGAGGCTTATCGGGCTTTTTGCGGAAATGGATATAAACGGAATTATGGTCGTCCTGCCCGAGGGCCACGACCCCGATAGTTTCGTCCGCGAGAGGGGTGCTGATGCATTGCCGGACATAGTGAAAAGTAAAAAACCAATCCTTGATTTTTATTTCGATCACTGTTCTGAAAAACAGGCAATGACAACTATTCAGGGTAAACAAGTATTCATAAAGCAGGTAATGCCCCATGTAGAAGTGATCAAAGATATCATTAAACGGCAATTGTATATCAAACGTCTCTCTGAGCTAACAGGGGTTGAAGAGGAGCATTTTGCTCCCAAAAGGATATATGAAGCGGGTAACGGGACCCAAAAAGCAGATACGGCCAAAGCCGTCATCGAGAAGAAAGTGATCAACGCCTGCATTGTCCGTCCCGAACTGCTTCAACACTTTCACGGAAAGGAGGTATTGAACTATATTAAAAATTCGGATATTCGGGAAGTAATGACGAAGATGGTCACATGCTTTGAGCAGGATAATACGCTCAATGTGCGGGATTTTATCGAAATACTCGATAAGGAGGACTTAAAAAGCCTTGTCCTCGACGCAGCGTTCGATACAATACCTGAAGCTTCTGATGAGCCCGAAAAGGTGCTCCTGGATTATTTCAGGCATATTGAACGTCAATTTTTCAAAGAAAAATCTATTAAGATCACGGAGAAGCTTGCCGAAGCGGAAAGTAAGGGGGACGCGGCGGCTGTTACAGAACTCCTGGAACAAAAGAAGCAGGTAATGACGCATATAAAAAATAATTTTTTATAGAGAGGTGGACATGCCTGAAAAAGTAAGGAGATTTCATCCTTATGAAGAGAATCTCGAGAACAGGGAACTGTACACATTTATATCTCGGGGGGAAAAGCCAAACGGTCTTCTGGATGATATCGATCTTTTCGAGATCGAGCATCAGGAAGCCATGGACAGTGGGGAACGCGTTGAGCCTGACGAGGTGTTGGAAGGGGACCTCGAAGAGGTTTACGATGATGATCTGATCAATCCTATTCGTCATTATATCAAAGAAATGGGCAGTATGGCCCTTCTTACCCGGGAGGGCGAAAAAGAGATAGCCCGTCTTATGGAAGAGGCTAAGGAGGATATAAAACAGGTCCTTTTATCTTTTCCCGGCACAGTCAAGGAATTGCTCAATGCCTTGATGGCACTCAAGACATCAAGAGCGGCTGTAAAGGACATCACGGTCGAAGCCGACGATGAAGAAGAGGAAGGGGATACCGAGCTCGAATTCCAGAGGGAGCGGGTAATTTCACTTCTCGAGAAGCTCAAAGACGAGCATTCCAAGCTCAAAGATCCCAAAAAAGAGGTCCACAGCAAGGAATTGCAGAAGATCATCACGGAGATCAATCTGAGCAAGAAGATCACCGAAAAGATAATCCTGCGCATGAGGCGCTATATAGAACGTATTGAAAAGATCGAAGCCGAGATAGCCCGCTGCAGGAAGCTGAAAGAAGCCGGGAACACAAGACATCTCCAGGCGTTGATGCACAGGAAAACCAGGCTTGAAGATGAGATCGGAATATCTTCCAAGTCCTTAAGACAGTCATTGAAACGCATCGAAAAGGCCGAACTTGACTTCGCCGGCGCCAAGAACGAGCTCGTTAAGGCCAATCTGCGGCTTGTTGTAAGTATCGCAAAAAGATACATAAACAGGGGATTGTCGCTCCTCGACCTGATTCAGGAAGGCAATATAGGTCTTATGAAAGCAGTGGACCGTTTTGAGTATAAGCGCGGTTATAAATTCAGCACATATGCGACATGGTGGATACGGCAATCCATCACGCGCGCTATAGCTGATCAGGCGAGAACGATACGAATCCCGGTCCATATGATCGAGACGATCAATAAGATCATCCGGGTATCCCGGGGACTTGTCCAGGAGCTTGGACGGGAGCCTTATCCGGATGAAATTGCGGACAGGATCGGTTTTTCATCGGATAAAGTGAGACGCGTCCTAAGGATAACGAAGGAGCCTATATCGCTCGAAACACCGATCAATGATGACGAAGATACCCATCTGTCCGATTTTATAGAAGACAAAAATGTCCTGACCCCCCAGGATTCGGCCATATACGATGATCTTGTCACAAACCTCAATAGCATTCTCTCCACATTGTCACCGAGGGAAGAGAGGGTTGTCAGGATGCGTTTTGGGTTAGGGGAAAGGCAGGACCATACACTCGAGGAAGTGGGGCAGGTTTTTGAGGTGACCCGCGAGAGAATACGTCAGATCGAGGCAAAGGCGCTTAAGAAATTAAGGCATCCAATGAGGGCGAAATTGCTGCGTTCTTTCGTCGATCTGTAAAAGGCGAGCATCCAGGGGTAGGGGTACAAAACCAATAAATTTAGTTAGTAGCGCTAATTTACGAGCCCTGCTATTGCCAATTTTTCCTTGACAAAAGGGGCACGGTAAAATAACTTATCCAAAAATTCCGGCCCGGTTATTTTGAAGATAAATTCAGGATAAACAAGGGTTTTTGTATTTTTTTGCAATCTACCCGATTTTTCCTGCCTTAATGCCGGTCATTTCTTTTTTGTAAGGTTATTGGAGTACAAGGAACCTAAGGAGGCTTGAAGACGTGAATGTTCTGGTATTTATAAAACAGGTTGCCGATACGGAAGCACGGATAATTATAAGCTCCGATCAGAAAAGTCTCGAAATTGAAAATAAATATGTCGTCAATTTTTTCGATGAGTTTGCAGTCGAGGAAGCGATACGGATAAAAGAGGCCATGAAAGACGTCCAGATCACGGTGTGCACCTTTGCGCCTCAGAGAGCTACGGAAGCCCTGAGGACAACGATAGCCATGGGCGCCGATAAGGCCGTCCGTATCGACAGTGCGCAACATGAAACAGATGATCCGCTGATAATCGCCCGGATCCTCGCGGCATATGCAAAGAAAGAAGGATTCGACCTTATTCTGTGCGGCCGCCAGGCTATGGATGATGAGAGCGCCAATGTGGGGGCAATGGTGGCGGAATTTCTCGATATTCCCCACATTAGCCAGATAAGCAGATTGACTATGCTCGATCCTGGCAGGGCTGAGGTTGAAAATGAAATTGAAGCCGGTAAAAAAGTCTCGGAAATTACTCTGCCGGCGGTATTTACGACCCAGAAAGGCCTTAATGAACCGAGGGTGCCGCTTATCACAGGGGTGATGAAGGCAATGAAGACCGAGATCGCGGTTCTTGATCCGGCCTCATTTGGTACGCCGTTTGGCCCCATAGATAACGGGTCATCGAAAATTCACGTGCTTTCATATGAGTTGCCTGCCAAAGAGGCCTTCGGTCCGCATCGTCGATGGAGAGACTCCCGGGGAAAAGGCAAAGAATCTCGTCAGGCTGCTTAAAGACGAAGCGAAGATCCTGTAGAGAGGAGGGTTTCACATGAGCAAAGATGTTCTGGTATTTGTTGAATGTAAAGACTCGATGCCGAGAAAGGCATCTTTGGAATTACTGTCTGCGGGCAGGCAGATGGCGTCAAAATTTTCATCAAGCCTCCTCGCGGTAGTGATTGGTTCAGGGGTGAGAGAGGCGGCGGATGTAGTGAGCGGATTCTGTGACAGGACGGTCATTGTCGATGACGGATCGCTTGCCGATTACGGTTGGGACTCAACGAGTTCCGTTCTTCAGGAGATACTGAAAAAATACGCTCCAATGATCGTTCTCGGTACATCATCGATGACCGGTAAAGACCTCTTCGGGCGGCTTGCCGCACGCCTCCAGGCAGCCATGGTCTCCGATGCCGTCGGATTTGATTTCGATGGTGACGGCTTGAAGATCAAAAAACCTCTTTATGGAGGCAAGGTGATCTCGTGGATCGCTCCCCGGGCCGATTCGATGGTAATGGTTACGTTCAGGCCGAACTCTTTTGCGGTAAATGAACCGGGCCAAAAAGGTGAGATCATTGAAGAACACGTAAATGTACAGAAAAACCCCGGAATTAAGGTGATCTCATTTGCAAAGGCCGGATCAAAAAAGGTCGATCTCCAGGAAGCTGATTTTATCATTTGCGGCGGGCGAGGCATGAAAGCTGCGGAGCATTTTTCCATGCTGGACGACATTGGCGACCTCATGGGAGGCCGGGTCGGGGCATCGAGGACGGTTGTAGACAGCAAGTGGAGAGAGTACGACGATCAGATCGGGAAAAGCGGAAAGACCGTATCCCCGAAACTATACATTGGCTGCGGTGTGTCCGGGGCCCTTCATCATATCATGGGCATGGATACATCGAAGGTGATAGTGGCCATTAATAAGGACCCGAACGCCCCAATATTCCAATATGCAGATTATGGAATAGTAGACGATCTTTTTGCAGTCCTCCCCCCCTTGAAAGACGAACTGAAAAAGGTGCGGGAAGAGTGATAGAGAATCGTAAGGCGTAAGGCGTAAGAGCGTGAGAGCGTAAGGCGTAAGGCGTAAGGCGTAAGGCGTAAGGCGTAAGGCGTAAGGCGTAAGGCGTCAGGGTATGATCCGGGTACATAGGTAACACTTTGTTCCGGGTACATAGGTTACACTTTTCCCCGGGTTCTATGCTGCCCGGCCTGTTATAGATCTGTCTCAAGGGCAGTCTCTCGATAATATCCTCAATCCTCCGCTTGTCTTCCATGAACCGCCCTATCAGCAGCTCGCAGAAGTATACATCATACACACCATCACCTTTTTGCTCAAGGCCGATATATTCCCCGCCAAGGGCACGACTTACAAAAACAAACTCATTCTTCCACCGGATGCAGGAGTTATTGCCGCTCACACGGCGCACCTGGAAGTGCAGGGGATAATCGAATTGCCCGAGCTTCCGGGGCATCGTCCTCGGGGATGATATATAGACAGATCCGGGCGTTTTCTGGCCCAGGGACTCATGGGGCCTTATCTCGTTATATTCCCTGCGGAACCTGTCGAACCGTGTCTGCTGTGTCCTTATGTCTTTTTCGGGGGTATCGTCGCCTCTTCCTTCAATGTCTTGTGCATCCTTTCATGACGCGCATTTTGCCCCGGGCTTCCCGGGTCTGTCTGCTCGGGGTATATGCCGAGCCTGACCCACCAGACGGACAGGGAAGACAGCCGTGCTATCGCATTCGATGCGAAGGGGACCCCGTTATCGCTGCGTATCCTCCGGGGCAGCCCGTATTCCTCGAAGAGCCGGGTAAAGCAAAGCTTCGTCTTCGCAAACGAGACGGTATCATGGGCGTCTATCCCGAAGAGGAACCTGGTCTTCATGTCGCACACGGTAAGCGGGTAACAGTAGATGCCGTTTCTCATCCGGAACTGGCCCTTGTAATCGGTGGTCCATATATCGTTGGGTTTCTCTGCAATGGCCCGCGTGCACCCGGGGTGCTTGCGCCTTATTTTCTTCACAGGCTTTACGAGGCCATGGCGCTTGAGGATGTCCGATGCGGTGGAGGCGGCGGGAAGGGAGGGATACCGGGAGGACAGACGGGCGAGGATCTTCTTGGGCCCCCACGTGAGGTGTTTCCCCTTCTCCTTCACGATGGCCTCTACGATCTCTTCACCGGTCCTGTGCGGGCAGGAATGGGGACTTCTCGGCCTGTCCATGAGGCCTTTGGGACCTTCTGAAAGATATCTCTCAACCCACTTGTACCCGGTCTTTCTGCTGATGTCGAATTCCTGGCAGAGTTCTCTAAAGAAGCGATCATCCTCGAGGTATTCTCTGATAAACCGTATTCTCTGGTCCATGATGGTAACTCCTTTCCATGCCATAGACACCTCCTGAAAGGTATCTATGAATGATACAAAAAGTGTTACCCATGTACCCGGATTATTTTGTTACCCATGTACCCGTTTGTACAGAGTAAGAGCGTAAGGCGTAAGGCGTAGGCGTGAGAGCGTAAGGCGTCATTCATTGTGTGCATCACTCCGGCGGGGTATCATCCGCCGGAATCTGGTGTAAAATCATTCAAGCATCTGCTCAGAAATTCGTATCCTTCGAAAAACATTTTTTTATCTACCTTTGATTTCACGATATACACTTAACTTCCTTGCTGCTCACGCTCTCACGCCTTACGCTCTCACGCCTTACGGTACTTATACTTATACTGTCTAAATATTTTTCTTGACAATTAAGTTATACTGTATAAATATGTAAACTGTACCGAAAGCACTGGGCTAATGGGGGTTTTATGGGCATGGAGGAACTTAACGGGCACAAATGGATAGACAGTAAGGAACTTCTCAAGAGGTCGGCAATATCACGGGCAACCCTTAACAATTACATAAAACGGGGAATCATTCCAAAGCCGCTGGTGAAGAATGCATCGAAAGACTTGAAAGGCACCAAGAAGATCGGGTATTTTCCTGAAACTGTCTTAGACACTATAATGGAGATCAAAAAATTGAAAGGGACAGGCAAAGCCATGGATGCGATCGCGCAGGAAGTGGGACCTGACATTTATGGGGGCCAAACCGCCGCAGCTTTGCGAGTTCCCGACTAACTGAAAAAGAGTACAATGCCATTGAAATCGCGAGTGTCAGCCTGAACCTGACGCTCGATGATATCAACACCCCCGCTTACCTGTTAAACTACGAGTTCGAAATTGAGTGGATAAACGAGCCCGCAGAAAAGATTATCTTCGGAAAACAGATACGGTCGATCAGGGACGTAGAATTGAGAAACGTCTTCCGTCTTTTCCTCAGCTGGGAATTTAACCATTTCGTCAAAAACTGGGAAGAAGTAGTTGAATACCACATGGGTTTTTACCGGATGAAAATGGATAAAG
The DNA here is from genome assembly GCA_963823725.1 of uncultured delta proteobacterium. GTDB lineage: Bacteria > Desulfobacterota > Syntrophorhabdia > Syntrophorhabdales > Syntrophorhabdaceae > Delta-02. The sequence goes on along the minus strand of CAWGMJ010000004.1, from coordinate 115,319 downwards.
ATCATTTGGGCCAGATGTATTCGGGGATGTCCGGAAGGGAAACGGAGTATCTGGAATCAGCGTATGATCGCGCACGAAGGGTCCAGCCGGAAAAGATCCATCGGTTTGACCTCGATATTGAGGGAACGGATGGATCGACGGAAAGATTTGTAGTTTATACAACATTTTTCCGGGAAGGGATGTTCTTTCTTTTTCAGAAAGCCGAAAAAGTGCAGTCAGGGATCGTTGAATTTCTGTCAGACCGCGAGACGGTCGTTCGTGATCTGCTGCAGCAACGGCTGCCGACACTTGTCTCCTTCAGTGTACTTGTCGCCGATCTTCAAAATTCAGTCCGCATATGCGCCGAGCTTCCCCCCGAGGAATATTTTGAATTGATAAACAGCATGTGGAAGATTCTCGAAGAATCGTTCAGGACATTTCATGGAATATACGGAAAAAGGATCGGGGATGGGGTCGTATATTATTTTCTCGAAAAAGCAGGATCCCGGCTATCTGATGAATTCCATCAATTGCGCCCTTTCCATCAGGGAAAAAATGGCGGATTTTTCGGCGCAATGGAAGGCCCGCAAAAGATGGCTCAATGATCTTCATCTGAATATGGGAATCAATGAAGGGCAGGAATATTTCAGCACGACCACGCCGTCATCGACAAATATCGAGTTTACGGCCTTGGGGATACGATAAATTACGCATCCAGGCTATCGAACCTCTCCCGGTTCGGAACGATCCTGACGACGAAGAATGTCATAAATCATCTGAACAATGACGAGCGAAATGCGATCCGTTATGGGATCAGGAAAAAGCTGGAAGAAAGGGAAATCTTTGTAGAAAATGTCTTTTCGCGCGTCGATGACCTGCTTAAGGATAATGAAACCTGGAGACAGCGTTTTGAGGATATTGCGACACTGCCGGTAACCGAAATTACCGATTCGAAAATACCGGTATCGAAAAAAATCAACTGATTTAAAATTCCGATTTCATCTTAAATTAGTGAAAGACGCTGGACCTAAGGCTTTCGCCGCAAGGGCTAAATCCCGATCCGGATAACATTGTTTGTCTTTGCCTGAAACTATGAAACTGTGCCCTTTTTAACAACCCTTTTTCCGGTATATGATTATACTATTTTCTATGGAAATCATTACCGCACGAAACCTGACGAAGGATTATGACGGATTCAGGGCAGTCGATCAGTGTCGATTTTTCAATCATCTCGGGAGAGTGTTTTGGTTTTCTTGGTCCGAACGGGGCAGGAAAGACTACGATCATGCGCATGCTGTATTGCTTTATGCCGCCGACCGGCGGAGACTGTCAGAGTCCTCGGCCATGATGTCACAAAGGAGCCAAGTCTAATTAAATCACGGATCGGGGTCATGCCCCAGGATGACAGTCTCGACCCTGATCTTTCGGTAATTCAGAATCTCGTGGTTTATGCACGGTATTTCGACATACCGAAAAAAAGATCCGTCCCTTATGGCCAAGGAACTTCTCGCGTCCGTTGGCCTGTCCGAAAAAATGAATGACAATATCAGGAATCTTTCGGGCGGTATGAAAAGAAGCCTTCTTCTTGTAAGATCGATTATCAATGATCCGGAGATCATCATACTGGACGAACCTACAACGGGCCTCGACCCGCACAGCAGGCAAATGGTCTGGAAGAGACTCTCGGACCTTAACAGGCCAGGGGCAAGACCCTGCTTCTCACGACCCACTATATGGAGGAAGCGCAGAGGCTTTGCGACCGCGTTGCTATCATGGACAGGGGTAAGATCATCGTTATCGCATCTCCCCAGGAACTCATGGACCAGCACGGTGGAAATCTCGAGGATGTGTATCTGAAACTTACGGGGCGGAAACTTGAAAATTAAGCGCGCATACCGGGTATGGCAGCGGCACCTGACGGTCTATACGAAGCTTTACCTGTCGAGCATTGCGCTCAACTTTGTCGAACCCGTCCTTTACCTTGTTGCCCTCGGTTTTGGCCTCGGCGGATATATTACAGAGGTGCAGGGAAGACCTTATATAAATTTTATCGCACCGGGTATCATCGCATCATCCTCCATGTTCGCCACGGTGTATGAATGCACGTATGCCACGTATGTGCGAATTTTCTATCAAAAGACATTTGACGCCATTCTATCGACGCCTGTCAATATTGACGATCTCATAGCGGGTGAAATGATTTGGGGGGCAACGAAAAGCGTCCTCTACGGCATTATAATCATCGGGACGATCAGCGCCTTTAATCTGGTTGATTCCGCGCTTGTCGTCCTCGTTGTTCCCATACTTTTTTTGAGCGGCATTATTTTCGCGGAAATTTCGCTTTTCTGCGTGGCCCTGGTGCCGGGGGTTGATTCCCTGAATTATTTCTATACACTTTTCATGTCACCCATGTTCCTGTTTTCCGGCATATTTTTCCCGCTGGATACCATGCCGCCTTTTGTCACCAAAATCGCCTGGTTCACGCCTCTGTATCACCTGACCAATGTCTGCAGGTCTTTAGCCGGCGGGTAAGCCCTCACGGCGGTTGAAGGCATTCTATGGATAGTGGCGGTAGCCATAATACTGTCCCCGCTCCCTTTCACTTTATGCGGAAAAGAATAATCCGTTGAATGAACGGCTAACGGCGTAAGGCGTAAGGCGTAAGGCTACGGATGACGGATACGTGTAAACGTTCCGATCCCGCAGGGCAGTCTGTCCTGGTGCACACTAGTTTACACTTGCGTTGACAATCATTCTTTTATCTTTCGCCGTAAGTAGCCGTAAGCCGTAAGCCTTACGCCTTACGCCTTACGGTCTCTAATAATCGAGGAGGCGCAGGATTATCTTGTCGACTACCCTGTCGATTGCGGCTGTCGATGTCGTGGTTGTTTGAGATGATCGAGAAGATAAGATTGTCATTATTGTATGTTGTCAGGTATCCCGACAGGCTTCTCACGCCTGCCATTGTCCCCGTCTTTGCACGGATCAGCCCGGATGCGCGAGACCCTTTAAGGCGGCGCGACAGGGTGCCGTCTATGCTCATGATAGGAAGGGATTCAGAGAAATCCGCATAGTAGGGGCTGCTGGCCATGACGTGCAATAGCCGGGCGAGTTGGCGGGAAGTGACAAGGTTCAGCCGGGACAGGCCGGAACCATCGGCCATTACGGCGCCCTCCATATCTATACCGGCCTTATTCAATGCCTGAAGGGCAATATTTGCCGCGTTTCTCGTTGTGAATATTTCCCGAGGTCCTGCCGATGGCAAAAAGAAGCATCTCCGAGTAAAGGTTATTGCTCAGTTTATTTACGACCTTGATGATCTCGGAAAGCCTGACAGATCGATACACAGCAAGAGTACGAAGTTGCCCGTTCCATTTTTTCGCTGCGCAATATCGGCTATATTCGGGCAGTTGCGGGCGCACAGGATATCGCCGGTCATCCTTATCCCGCCGGATGCCAATGTTTCCTTGAAGACAAATGCCCCGAACTGGGCGGGATAGCGGACAGGCACGTAATGGATCGTTGCCGGGCTTCCCGGTTTTTTTGAACCCAGCACCTCGAGTGTCCTCGGGTCCGTGTAATTAAGGCGTATCGTATCCCCGCCCGCAGCTTTTCGGGAATTGAGCCGGTTGACGAGCCGTATATAACCGCTCACAGGCTCCATCACGAATTGAAATTTCTGTTCTTTCTGCCCTGCGGAATTATCTCGAGCTGTATACAGTTATTGTTAAAGGTAAAGGCATCCCGGGGCGCACAAAAACAGCGTGCCGCATCGTCCATATTCCAGCCCTCGCCATAGGGATCCTCCGGAAATGCCGAATTGTCAATGACCAGATCTCCCCGTATCTCATGAATACCCATGTCGGTAAGGCGTTTTGTCCAATCCTTGAATACATAAACCGGATCGTTGTCATTGAAATAACCTGATATAGTAGGGTCGCCTGATCCTTCGATAATAATGTCACCGTACAGTATCCCCGATTGGACGTAACCATTTGTGAGGAGCCGTGTTTCGTAGCGAAAATCGGGTGTGAGCACGATAAGGGCTGCCGCGCTTGTAAGAAGCTTCATATTGGATGCGGGCACCAACCGTTTATCGGCATTATATTCGAAAATTGTTTTTCCCGTTGCCATAGACTCGATGACGATCACCTATCTTTGCCTGACGTATTGCCGGATCGCTCACTATGGCCTTCAGATGACGCGCGAGATCGCGGCTGCCTTCGCCGCCCGATGCCTGACATGGATAAAACATAGCTAAAAGGAAACTCAAGAGAATAACCGGGATGATGGGAAATGACGGTGATCCGTTTCGATAGCGCGCCGCAATGGCGCATATTTTCGTAAAGATAGTCCGGTCCATTGATCTTAGTAATTCGAAAGGAGGCATCTGTCGTTCTGGCATTTCAGTATTTTAATGCGTCCGGGAAATTGCTTTTGCAAATTCCCGATCCTTTTATATTTTGTTACAAAGAGGACCTTCTTCCCGGAACCAAGGGTATCGAGAAATTCTTTTTCGTCCATGAAGTACTTCCTGGAATCCTCGTACTTGGAACCCATGGCGAGCTCGCCCCTGTATGATGCAATGACAAGGGGCCTTTGCAGATAGAAGGGCAACGTAAGATCGAGAGAGGAATAATTGATGATGATGTCCGGCTTGCTTTCCTGGTCCTTAGCGGTCATTGCAAGGGCTTTTGCGGTATTTGCCCTGTCGATGATCCCGGAATGCGCCACGATCGCAATGATACAGTAAGCGAGAAAAGAAACAGGACCGCGAAAATATTTTTTGGAAGCCTGAAAGGCTTAAATAAGAAAAGCGTGAAACAGAGCGCCGCGCTCGAGCGATATGGCCAGAGAGAAATAAATAAGGTCCCGGGCCATTAAGAGGGCGTCCATCGTGATGTCGCCAATATAGGCCATAAACGAAGGGCTCAGATAGAGAAAAATGGCGGAGGCAAACACGGCCATGATCATGCAGTTACCGACGATCTCCCAGGGCCGTTGAATACAGATTCCCTGTTTTCATAAAACAATACCCCGATAAGTATCGACAGAGTGGGGAAAACAGGAAGAATATACGGGGGCAGTTTTGACCCGGACAGACTGAAAAATAAAAATACAAGCGCGGACCATATGGCGAACAGCCGGCACTCCGGCCGTCTCCAGGCCATGGCAAACGCGCGTGGGATGTAGAGCGACCAGGGAAGCATTCCCCCGAAAATTACAGGGATAAAATAATAGACGGGTCCGCTGCGTTTATGCTTTGTCGAGATGAACCTGAGAAGATGCTGGTCGATAAAAAAGAAATTAAAAAATTCCTTTTCCCTGATCGAAATTATTATGAACCACGGCGCTGCTATAACGCAATAAAGCGCAATACCGCGGACGAGTTTCATTTCCTTTATAAAAGCGAGATTTCCTTCCATGAAGAGAAAAATGAAGAGTGATGCGCACAGAAGAACCGGCGCGACGGGGCCTTTCGTGAGAGTTGCAAGCGCCATTGCCGCATAAAATCCCCAGAAAAAGGGGACAGCCCTTTCCCGGTAATACCCGTAAAAGCATAAAAGCGACAGGAAGAGCCAGAATGTCAGGACCATATCCGTCGTCACTATACGGGCCATTGCGAAAAAGCCAAATGACGACAAGAGGACGAGGGACCCAAGGAATGCGGCGACATCGTCGGCCCATCGGCGTACGAAAAGGAAAAGACTGAACACACATAAGAGCGCGGCAAGCGCGTTCGGGAACCTGAACGACCATTCGCTTACCCCGAATACCTTATAGGATAATGACACGGCCCAGTAAAGCAGAGGGGGTTTCTCGAAATAACGGACATCATTAAGCCGCGGCACGGTATAATCCCCGCTTTGCACCATTTCGCGCGGGATCTCGGCATAACGGCCTTCATCCGGTTCCTTCAGAGAATACGAGCCAAGGCCCGAAAACAGGAAAATGTAGGAGAGCGACAAGAAGGATGCCGATGTATCCGGCGAGCCTCTTTTTCTGTCCGGTCAAATTATCCATTACCCTTTTTTGTGTGGTGAAAGATTACCATTTCCGTGTCCCCAATCTGTATCCTGGGATCGGATCACAGCATCGGGCACGGCACCTTTCACCTCGCCTGCGTCACGCTTGCGGGTGAGCAGATAAAATTCCCTTCGCATTCGCCTGCATAATCGCCGCAGCCCTTTTTCATCATGTTCTTCGATATGCACGGCAAATCTGCCGACGTAGTATACATATACTCCGCGCATACTGCCATAATAGACCCAGGGTATCGTATCGCCCGCAAGGGCCCGTGATCTTTTCGCTGACGGGTTTCGGGGATTTATAGCGATTCAACTTTTCGAATATGGATATATTGCCGATCATGTATGCGAGCCCCAGAAATATGGCGATGAATGCAAATGCCTTTTTGGCCGCTGAAAATCTGACGGAGCAAAAATGAGAGATCGCCAGCAGATGCCGAGAATGCCGATAATGATCCTTTCGGGCATGAATTCCCGGTATTGCGACGGGTCATAAACAAAGAGTGCTATGCCGAGACCAAAGAACAGAGCCGCTGCAACCGAAAAAGCGATCGTATTGTAGAGCTTGTCCCGTTCGACTATTGAACCGGAAACAATGACAGCAAGGGCCGGCAGAGCGGGCAGCATGTATTTGCTGATCTTTCCCGATGACAATGAAAGAAAGAAAAAGAACCAGAGAAACCACAGCAGGAAGAAACGGGTCCTCTTATCCGTCTTCCAGGTTTTGAACGCTGTGTAAAGGCCGAGCGGCAGAAATAAGCTCCACGGGAAAAAAATCGAGGGGAAGCGTCGTGAAATAATAATAGAAAGGCCGCTTATGGCTCCATGCTTCGAAAAATCTCAGAAAGTTCTGGCGAAGGATATTTTCGTACAGGTACGGGTATCCTTCCTTCAGATATACGGCGCAATACCACGGGAATAATAATGGCGAGGAACACGAGAATACCGAATACGGTATGCCGGGTTAATAGGACGGACAGTTTCTTTTCCGAATCAATAAAGAATAATTACCGGAACGGCAAGCACAACCGCAAGAGGGCCCTTTTGCCATAAATGCCAGGGCGAGCATAATGAAGAAGGCGTAGTACCAGCCGGTCCTGCCATCTTCCGTAAATCTGAAGAATGCGAGGAGCGCCAGGACGAGAGCAGCCGAAAAAACCATGTCGACCTGGAGATAACGCGCCTGCCAGTAAAAAAGCGGGGTCAGGCCCAGAATGATGACGCTGACGAGCGACCGTGAAAGACCGAATGTCTTCCGGGTGATGAGAAAAAAGGCAATGAGGTGATAAGCGCGGCAAAAGCCGAAGCCAGGCGCATTGAGGTCTCGTGCCGGGAGACATCGAAATGTTTTGGCAAATGCAAAGACGATATAATAAAACAAGGGAGGTTTTTCACCATACGGCGACATTGTTCAGATGGGGCACGACGGGATCATTGTCGAGTTCTTTCACTATCTGCGCGAAATCACCCTCATCCGGCGCCCAGAAATCCCGGCCCCCGAGATTAGTGAAAAATAGCAGGAAAGAACCGATGCACGAGAAATATCATTGAAGCTTTACAGACATGCGGTCGGTTGGGACCAGCCCGGTGATCCATTACGATCCATATTTTCAACCGACCGACTATTACATCGTCTCGGACATGTTCAGGTGTTTGATCCCCATGGCCCCTCGAATCTGAAGCCTTGAGTCCATATTAAAAGGGCAGACTGTAAGCCGGGTTCTGTTTTTCCGCTTTTAAGGCGGAAACGGTGATCATTTCTCTGTATCCGGTATTAACCGGATATCAAGCGGCCTACCCGGGTATTGGACGGGCCATCCATGCCGCCGTTTAAAGCGGCACCCTCTTTGGCCTTGCATCGGATGGGGTTTACAAAGCTCCCGCGTCGCCGCGGGACTGGTGGGCTCTTACCCCGCCATTTCACCCTTACCCTTTGCGGGCGGTATATTTTCTGTTGCACTTTCCCTGGGGTTGCCCCCGGTTCCCGTTAAGAACCATCCTGCCCTTCGATGCCCGGACTTTCCTCCCCGCATATAAGCGGAGCGATCACCCGTCTACCCTTTTAATATGGCATCCTTCGCAAGTTTATCGGCTTCCCGATTCTGTTCTCGCGGAATATAGTTTATCGCAAAATGATCGAAATTGCCTATGGTTTGTTTGATTTTTTTCACATACTGAAAGAGGGTCATATTCTTTATCTTGTATAGCCCGTTGATCTGGTTGGCGACCAGCTGGGAATCCGTATAGACCGTAACTTCTTTTACAGAATTCTGAACAGCGTCATTGAGGGCGATCAGGAGCGCCTCGTACTCGGCCATATTGTTTGTCATCTCGCCGAGAAAGACGCTTCTGGTGAGTATGATGTTCCCGTCTTTATCGCGCGCCACGATGCCTGCGCCTGACCTTCCGGGATTGCCCGAGGATGCGCCATCAACATTGATATGCCACTGCATTAATCGTTTTCTCGGAAAAAGAGGATGCGATTGCAGCTCGGGCACTGGATAAGCTGTTTGTTCTTCGTTACTTCGATAAAAAGCTGCGGCGGAATATTCATGTTGCAGCCAAGGCATACCCCGTTCCTGACGTTTGTGACCGCAATGCCTCCGCGCTTTTCCCTGAGAATGCCGTAGATGGTCCGTAAATTCTCGCTCACGACGGACAGAAGATTGTCCCGTTCCCGGGTAAGCTTTGCAATTACCTCATCCATGGACTTTATTTCTTTTTCGATGACTGCCCTTTCGGCCTCGGATTCCTTTTCAATTGTCTTCGAGATGAACAGTTGAACTGTCGTGATCCTTTCTTAAGGTCCTCCACCTTGTCCATGAGGACGAGGACATCTTCCTCGGTACGGTCATTGGCTTCTTTCGCCGCTTCGATCTCCTTCAAAAGGGCCTGGTATTCCTTGTTTGTTTTGACATCATAGAGCCTTACTTCAAGTTTCTTTATCTTCTCCTTATCTACTTCAAGTTCTTTTTCTTTCTTGCGCCGCTCCTTTTCCAATTCGTCGATGATCTCTTTTTCCTTGTCGATCTTCTGACGCACCGCCAGCAATTCTTCTTCCATCTGCTTGAGCCTCTTCGGTGCCTGAAGAAGTTTTTGTTCACCCTCCATGATCAGGGTTTCAATTTTCTGCGCTTCAAAAAGAGTCTCGAGTTCCTGCTCCAATGTTTTGCCTCCAAAAAGGAAAGGGGGTGTACCCGTTGGTACACCCCCTCTTCGTTAGTTGAAATCCCGTTCTATGAGAAATTTTTTCACCATTTACATTTTCAATGGGCCCACTTGGGTTCGAACCAAGGACCTACCGGTTATGAGCCGGTGGCTCTTCCAGCTGAGCTATGGGCCCAATTTTCCAATAAAATAAACAATTTTACGGCCATTGTCAATTGAATCAGTAAATAGTCAGGAGTAAGGAGTCAGGAGTGAAGAGTGTAGCGGGGTTCCTTACTGTTCACTCTTTACTCCTTACTGTCTTTGTAATAAAATGTCCACACAATTACGAAATGAAGGATGAGGAGGCGCCTCGTGAGCGACGATAGGGTCACTAAGGAAGAACTGCTTGAAAAAGCCCGGAAACCGGCTCTTGATGCCATGAAAATGCACCCTTTTTATAAGGGAAAAATAGAGATAGTCCCGAAGTGTGTTGTAAGGGACATCAATGATTTTGCGATCTGGTACACGCCGGGAGTGGCTGAACCCTGCAAGGAGATCACATAAGAATCCCGAAAAAGTATTTGAGTATACGAACAAGGGAAATATGGTCGGCATCGTAACGCGACGGGACACGCGTCCTGGGCTTAGGCGATATCGGTCCTATGGCCGGGATTGCCCGTTATGGAAGGAAAGGCGCTCTTGTTTAAATATCTCGGCGGGGTTGATGCCTTTCCGATATGCCTCGATACGAAAGACCCGGATGAAATAATACGGACCGTCAAGCTGATCGCCCCCGTGTTCGGCGGCATTAATCTCGAAGATATCGAAAGCCCGAAATGTTTCTATATTCTGGAAAAATTACGGGCCGAATCACCGATACCTGTCTGGCACGACGACCAGCAGGGCACGGCCGCGGTTACGCTGGCCGGTCTCATCAATGCGCTTAAGATCGTCGGCAAGAAGATCGAAGACGCAAAGATCACGATGATCGGCATAGGTGCGGCCAATGTCTGTATTGTCCGGATGCTGATCAAGGCCGGGGCGGACCCGAAGAAAATCATCGTTGTTGACAGCAAGGGCATACTTGAACCGGAAGCGCGACGACATAAAACCCAATTACAAGGAAAAGCTTGAGCTTGCGCAGACAACGAACGGCGGAGAACCGCGAGGGAGACACGGCCAGCGGCGCTTAAAGGGCAGGATGTCCTGATCGCCCTGTCAAAATCAGGCCCCGATGTCATCCAGAAAGACTGGGTCGCATCGATGGCCGACAATGCGATCGTGTTCGTCTGCGCGAACCCGATACCCGAGATGTGGCCGTGGGATGCAAAAGAGGCGGGCGCCCGGATCGTGGCGACGGGCACGGAGCGATTTTCCGAACCAGGTCAATAATTCGGTCGGCTTTCCCGCCATATTCCGGGGAACCCTCGATGTTATGGCGCGCACGATAACCGACGAAATGTGCATTGCGGCCGCATATGAACTTGCCCGGTTCGCCGAAGACACGGGCCTTAATGAAGATCACCTTCTTCCCACAATGAGCGAATGGGAGGTTTTCCCGAGGGAAGCGGTCGCCGTGGCGAAAATGGCCATGAAACAGGGTGTTGCGCGCCTGACCATAGATGAGAAGGAACTCTACAACATGGCCGCCAGCAAGATACGCAGGGCCCAGGACGAACTGGGCATTCTCATGGAAAAGGGCATTATAGCGCCCTACGAGGAATAAAGGAAACCGGCATGCGCGAGATCCATATCAATGACATCATTTCGACGATCGAACATTTGTTCATCGATGCAAACATCAACCTCTCCGAGAATATGTATAATGCGATCAGGGATGCGATAGACAGGGAAGAATCGCCCGTCGGCAAAGAAGTGCTCCGCGAGCTGCTCAAGAACGCCGACGATGGCGCGGGAAGAGAAGATGCCCATATGCCAGGATACGGGACTTGCCGTTACCTTTCTCGAGATTGGCCAGGATGTCCATATCGCAGGCGGTGACCTCGACGAGGCCATCTCAGAAGGCGTCCGCCGGGCATACCGGAATGGTTTTTTGAGAAAATCATGCTGCCATCCTTTTACGAGAAAGAATACGGGAGACAACACACCGCCGATCTTGCACACGAAGATAGTCCCCGGAGATAAACTTAAGATCACTGTCCTGCCCAAGGGCGGCGGAAGTGAAAATTACGGTGAAGTCCGGATGCTGACCCCATCGCAGGGCAAAGAGGGCGTCAAGGCATTTATCCTCGAAATGGTCCGCAAGGGAGGCCCTAACCCCTGTCCCCCTATTACAGTGGGCGTCGGGATCGGCGGCAATTTTGAAATGTCCGCACTTCTTGTCCAAAGAGGCGCTCATGGTGCCCCCGGGGAACGAAACACGGATGACGATATAGCGGCCCTTGAATTGGAGATGCTCGAGGAGATAAACAAGACGGGGATCGGCCCGCAGGGATACGGGGGCACGGTAACCGCGCTTGATGTCCATATAAAGATGGCGCCCTGCCATCTTGCATCTTTGCCCGTGGCGATCAATATCCAATGCCACGCGCACCGGATGCGGGAGGCCGTGCTATGACAGGCGAAACCGGGAACGACGCGATAAAAAAGATAGAGACGCCACTTATCGGAGGCCGTGATAGATTCCCTGAAGGCGGGGGACAAGGTGCTGCTTTCCGGTTTTATTTACACTGCCCGGGATGCCGCGCATAAACGGTTTTCCGAGACACTCGAGGCGGGCGGGGAATTGCCGTTCGATATGAAGGGACAGGTTATTTATTACTGCGGTCCTGCTCCGGCTCCCCCGGGAAGGGTTATAGGCTCGTGCGGTCCTACGACCAGTTCCCGCATGGATTCTTATGCGCCGGGGTTGATATCTCTTGGTTTGAAGGGTATGATAGGGAAGGGTAAGCGTTCTGAGACGGTAAAAAAGGCGCTTACAGAACATAAGGCGCTTTATTTTGGAGCGACGGGAGGGGCCGGCGCGCTGCTTGCACGCACGGTTGTCGCCGCAGATATAATTGCCTATGAAGATCTTGGCCCGGAGGCTGTCGTGCGGCTTAAGGTAAAAGACATGCCGCTTGTTTGTCATCAATGACATTTTTGGCAATGACCTGTACGAGGCCGGTATGGAACGTTACAGGCGGTGAGTCCTGTCTTTTTAGGGTTTTAGGACATATATTCCTAAAAGAAAATCGATATAAGGAGATGCGATGCCTGAGATTCGTGTTGCCATTGCCGGCGTCGGGAACTGTGCAAGCTCGCTGATACAGGGTATCTTCCATTATGCCCGTCAAAACCAGGAATCCATTGGGCTTATGCATAATGAGATTTGCGGTTATAAGCCCGGAGATATAAAGATCGTAGCGGCTTTTGATATCGATAAACGCAAGGTCGGCAGGCCCCTTGAAGAAGCAATTTTCGCCCCACCCAATTGCACAAAGACTATCGAGCCCAATATTCCGGCAACCGGAGTTTCGGTCCTTATGGGCCACGTTTTTGATGGCGTAGCGCCCCATATGCAGCAGTACCCGCCGGAGCGGACATTTGTCGTTTCCGACGCCGAGCCGGTCAATGTCGGGGCCGTTCTCGAAGGATCAAAAGGTTGATATCCTGCTCAATTATCTGCCGGTAGGGTCCGAAAAAGCAGCGCGGTTTTACGCAGAGGCATGTCTCGAAAAAGGCGTAAGCCTGATCAACTGCATCCCCGTTTTCATCGCTTCCGATGATTCATGGGCGCGACGGTTTGAGGAAAAGGGGATACCGGTTATCGGCGATGACGTGAAATCCCAGATCGGGGCAACCATTATCCACCGGACGCTTGCAAAGCTTTTCAACGACCGGGGTGTAAAGCTCGACAATACATATCAGCTGAATACCGGCGGCAATACCGATTTTCTCAACATGCTGAACCGGGAAAGGCTGACATCGAAAAAGATATCGAAGACCGAGGCGGTCCAGTCGAACATCGATGTGCCGATCCCGGCGGATAATATCCATATCGGCCCATCCGATTATGTTCCCTGGCAGAAAGACAACAAGGTTTGTTTCATGCGGCTTGAAGGCAGGATATTCGGAGACATACCGATCAATTGCGAACTGAGGCTTTCCGTGGAAGACTCACCGAACAGCGGGGGATGCATCATCGATGCGATACGGTGCTGCAAGGTCGCGCGCGACAGGGGTATGGGGGGCGTCCTGGAATCAATATCGGCATACACGATGAAGCACCCGATCAGGCAATTTCCCGATGAAACGGCCCGACCGATGGTCGAAGAGTTTATCCGGGGCGAAAGATCCCGGTAGGGTGCCGGTGTGATTGGCCCAAAGATCGGTCACCGGCTCGATCCTGTTATTATTTCCTTCTATCGCTTTATTTTCAGAAGCACAGCTATCACTCCAAATACGATCAGCATAGCCGGGACCCTGTTCGGCTTTCTGGCGGCATTCCTCATCTTTTTCGAACACCCCGTACTTGGGGCCGTATCCCTTCTTATCGCGGGCCTTCTCGATATCCTGGACGGCGCGGTTGCCCGAGGACCAGGGCCAGGTGACGCAGATTCGGGGGTTTTTTCGATTCGGTCCTTGACAGGTATACGGACCTGTCGGTTATGGGGGCGATCATATTCGTCTATGTCCGGCACAACGAGATGAACTATGCAGCTGATCGGCTTTATTGCCGCTCATCGGCACCGCCCTGATACCCTATGCCCGCGCCCGCGCCGAAGCCGCATCCATATCATGCAAGACCGGCCTCCTCGAACGCCCCGAACGCACCGTGCTCCTCCTCATCGGCCTTTTCATACCGTTCCTTCTCAACTATATCGTGATTATCCTGGCCGTACTGACGCACGTAACCGTCATTCAGAGGGTTGTGCATGTGTGGAAACAAACGAAGAAAATAGGCGTATGGTGTAATAGGGCGTATGGGTAGGCGTAAAGCATCGTTGAAGGCCTTCAATGAATTACGTATTTTACCTGTAGCCGATGGAACATTACCTGTTCTATTTATTGATCATATTAAAATCTCTTCCTTCAGGATGTTCTTCGCCATTTCTTTCGGGATGCCGGACTTGATGACGGTGCCTTTTTTGAAGAGCATTGCGCTTGTTGCGCCGAAGGCGAGGCCGATGTCGGCTTCACGGGCTTCGCCGGGGCCGTTTACCTCGCATCCCATGATGGCGACGTCGAGGTATGCATCGAATTCGTTAACGTCCTTTTCAAATTCCTCGACGATCTCGGCGAGGTTCACCTTGGTTCGCCCGCACGTGGGGCAGGAAATAATATTTATGCCCCTCTTTCTCAAGCCGAGGTCCCTCAGGATATGATATCCGGCTACGACCTCAAAGACGGGATTGCCTGTCAGGGACACCCTGATCGTATCGCCGATGCCTTCATTAAGAAGTATGCCGATGCCGATCGCGGATTTGATCGCGCCCGAGAAGACGGGGCCCGCCTCGGTGATCCCGACGTGGAGCGGGTAATCGGACCGCTTGGAAAACTTTCTTGTATGCGCTGATGGTTTCCTGTATGTCGGATGCCTTGAGGGATACCTTAAGCTCTGTCCAGCCGACGTCCTCGAAAAGCGCGATGTGATACAGGGCGCTCTCGACCATCGCATCGGCGTTGGGTTTTGCGTGATTTTTCAGGACACGCTTTTCGATCGACCCGATATTCATCCCGAGCCGGACCGGTGTCTTTGTCTCCCGGGCCATGACCGCAATTTCTTTCACTTTTCGCAGGTTATTTATCGTGCCGGGATTGATCCGGATGCCGTCAATGCCGAGTTCCATCGCCTTTAATGCTATTTTATGATTGAAATGAATATCGCCGATGATGGGAACGTCCACTTCTTTCTTGAGGAAAGGGATGATCTTGCAGGTTTCTTCCTGGGGCAGGGCTATCCTGACGAGTTCGCAGCCCGCTTTTTTCAGTTCCCGCGTCTGTATGAGTGTTTCACTGAAATTTTCCGGGTTTGTTTTCAGCATGGATTGAACGACTATAGGGGCGCCGCCTCCTATGGGGACCCCGCCGACCTTTATCTGCCTGGTTTTTTTTCGTTTCATTTTATTTTCCTTGAATGATAGTGACGAAAACCTTGGGTTATATTATCCCGCGCCATCCCCCATGTCAATTGTCCTTATACGGAAATTAAATTTGCTCTCGCGCCGCTGACCTGATATATTTTGAACGTCATGGATAATGGAAAGAAAAAAGGTATCCTGTTGATCGTCATCGGTATCTGCATCCCCCTGTTCGCTTTGCCCTTTGTATCGGGGTTTGATATGAATAAAGGGTTTATGGATAATTTTTACAATACCGGGATCAGGATAACAAAGGATACCGGCCAACCGGCCGTCTCGGTCAAAGACGCCGCGCCTGAGAAATCCAAAAATCGGCTCAATCTGAAGAATATGCGTATCGAGAAGATCCCTTTCCGGTTATTTTTTGTCCCCACCATTCTGTTGCTATATATCGGGATCGTCATGATCGACAGGGCCAAGAATACGCAAAGAACCGTAATCCCGAAAAATAATCAGAAAATAGCTTCGAAATATGGATCACACGATTTTATACCATCCATATTTTTTAGGACCATCGATCCATTTGTTAACTATTTCACTTGACTATCCCGGGATGGTGGGATAATTTCTTAAGGCAATTTCGGCATCTTTATTATCACAATTCAATATGCAGCCAGGAGGACAGGGAAATGATGGACAAATGGACCTTTGGCTTTACGATGGTTGTTGTCGGCATGGGCGGGACTATATGTACCCTTATTGTTTTTAGTCTCATAATGTCCGCTCTCAAGAAAGTTTTTCCGTATAAAAAAGAACAAGGGAAATAGGGGAGGATAGGGCATGTTTGCTGATTCGGTATTGAGCGGATTGAATGGGCTTACAGCTGGTTTTGCGAATCTGCACTGGTCGCATCCCATTATGATGATCATCGGCGGACTATTGCTCTGGCTCGGGATAAAGAAGGACTGCGAGCCTCTGCTTTTGGTTCCGATCGGGTTCGGGTGTATTCTTGTCAATATACCCCTCGCAGGGCTTATGGACAAAGACGGTTTCCTCCGCATCATTTATGATGCCGGTGTCATAACCGAGCTTTTCCCGCTATTCATATTTGTCGGTATCGGGGCAATGACTGATTTTGGGCCGGTCCTGGAGAACCCGTATACGTTTCTCCTCGGGGCCGCGGGGCAGTTTGGGATCTTCATAACGCTGCTATCTGGCCCTGGCCATAGGTTTTCCCTATAAAGATGCCGTTACGATCGGCATCATCGGGGCATGTGACGGTCCGACTGTCATCTATGTCGCGTCGCAATACGCTCAACATCTATTAGGGCCAGTGACAGTTGCGGCGTATTCGTATATGGCCCTGGTGCCGGTGCTTCAGCCGCCTATCATGAGAATGCTGACAACGCAAGAAAGAACGGGAAACCGTCATGAAAACCGGCACCAGAAGACCGTTTCCAAAACGACGAAGATGCTTTTCCCGATCGTCATAACAATCATCGGCGGTCTTATAGCACCGAAGGGCCTGCCTCTTCTGGCAACGATCATGCTCGGCAACCTCATGAAAGAATCGGGAGTCGTACCCCGTTTAACCAGTGCCGCGGAAAACGAGATCGCCAACATCGTTACCCTTCTTCTCGGCATCGCGATCGGCGCCACAATGAGCGGACCGGTTTTCGTGCAGCCGCAAGACCCTTATTATTCTTATCCTTGGACTGCTTGCGATCTGCCTTGATACTGTCTTTGGCGTCCTTTTCGGAAAGGTCCTTTATATTGTAACGGGCGGAAAGGTTAATCCTCTTATCGGCGCGGCCGGTATCTCGGCATTCCCGATGGCTGCCCGCGTTGCCCAGAAAGAGGGCCTGAAATACAACAAGAGAAATTACCTCCTCATGCATGCCATGGGCGCGAATGCAGGCGGGCAGGTTGGTTCCGTTATGGCTGCAGCGGTTATGCTGTCAGTCCTTAATGGAATGGGAATTATATAAAACCAGGTTATGGGTGATAGGTCAGAGGTCATGGAAAAGCCAGATATGACCTGTGATACATAGAAATTAACGAGGCCGGATAGAGAATAACTATCCGGCCTTTTTTTGTCGCAGAGCGCGAAGGATAAGGCTTGCACAAGATGTTTAACTTGGTATACACTAGGACAGTGGCGGTTCAGGTAAAAATAAGGGGCTTTAATTAGAACCGGGTGAGTCAAGGGCGCAGTGTCGCCCTTTTTTTTCGGGGTAATATTTCAAAAGGGGGTTTGGGTTATGGAATTTTTGCCAATTGCAGCCAGCGTTGTGTTTCTCATCAGCATAATTCTTGTCATTACGGGGTGGATAGACAGCGTTATTGCGGCGCTGGGCGGTATCCTGGTGATGGTCTTTCTTGGAGTATATACCGATGTTGATGCCTTCAAGATCGTCGACTGGAACGTAATATTCATTCTGCTCAGCATCTGGATCATATCGGGGTATTTCGGGAGATCCGGTGTTCCGGATTTTCTGTCCGCGTTGATGTTAAAGCTATCAAAGGGCAATGTGGCATTTTTTGTCACCTCCATCGGCATGCTCGCCGGGTTTGTCTCAATGCTGATTGATAATGTCGTCGTTGTTATCATGTTCGCACCGGTCATATTCCACGCATGCAGAAAATTTGGCTTTCCCGCTTTTTCGCCGGTTCTCTTTGTCGGCTTGTGCGCCAACTTTATGGGAACGGCGATGCTTCTCGGCGACCTTCCGCCTCAGATGCTCCATAGTGTGTCCGGTATCGAATTCTGGGGTTTTATCTGGCATTCAGGAAGGCCGTCCTCATTGTTTATCCTGATGTATTTCATACTTTGTCACGTGTGGTGTTTTCTATTATATATTCTCGAAAAAATATAAAGATATACGAATGGATGTGGCGTCAATTAAGGAAAAGCCCAGCGATCATATAAAGGATAAACCTTTCGCGATCGTTGCATGCGGCGTATTCCTTCTGACGATCCTCGCAATGGCTTTCAGGCCGGTTTTCGGGTATCACCTTGGTTTTATTGCGATGTGGGGAGCCATTTTCCTGATTCTCTTCTTTGAACTGTTCGGTAAACATTTCACGGTAAAAACACCCAATGTTGAACACGTTTTGGCGGAACTTGACTGGAGGGCCATCGGATTTTATGTTGCCCTGTTCGCACTGGTCGGCGGTCTCGAGCATGCCGGCGTCATTAAGATGGTCACGAATCAAATTACCCCCATAATACAGAAAAGCCTCATTATCGGCAGCAGCGCTTTATACTGGATAAGCGCCCCGATCGTTGGAATAGTGGAGCACGATGCTTATATTCTTACGTTGCTCTACGTTATACGGGACCTCGGCAAAGATACGGGCATGAACCCCTGGCCGCTTTACTGGATGCTCCTTTGGGCCGGCACACTCGGCAGCAACCTGACAGTGGCCGGCGCCCCGGCACTCTTTGTTGCGAAAAACCTTGGTGAAAAAGAGGACGATAGGAAGGTCTCTCTGAAAGAATTTCTGGGTATAACCGTCCCGTTTGTCATTATCTCGTTGATCGCTTGTTATATACCGGCGATGCTTATCTGGGTCATTCCTTTTGCAAAGTAGGGGAAGGGGGTAATTTATGGCAATACTCACTATTTCGCGGCAGTTCGGCGGCGGAGCCAAGGCCATCGCGCTTCAAGTAGCGTCCGAGCTCGGCTATGAATATATCGACCGCGCGACCATGTTCAAGGACATATCTGCGCAGGGTCCGCGCTGGGGGACATATGCCAAGGATTTCGACGAGCATTACCCCAATGTCTGGGAACGGAACGACTGGTCTTTCAAGGCTTTTGTCGCCCTTATCCAGAACCTTATCTATGAATACGCCCAAAGGGACAAAGTCATCATTGCGGGAACAGGCGCGACGTTTCTTTTGAAAGGGGTCCCCCATGTCTTGAGGGTCCGGATAGAAAGCAGTATGGAAGACAGGATCAACCGGGTACAGGGTGACCAGGTTATCAATGAACATACGGCTAAATGGATCATCGAAAAAGTAGATACCGATATGTCCCGTTCGATGTATATCCTGTATGGCAAGCACTGGGATGATCCCAACGAATTTGATAAGGTTTTTAACACGTCAAATCAGGATCAGCAATACATCGTCGAAGAGATCAAGAAAGGGCCTGGAACAGAAGGAACCCCTGAAAGATCAGGAAGCTTTGAATATTCTCGATCTGAGGGCCCTCGCAGCAAAGGCGAAAGCTGCCATACTTACGAACCCGGATTTTACGGTATCGTATCTCGATGTTGTGCCGGTGGAAGAAGGGATGCCGAAATACGGCCTCAGGGTCCACGGTTTCGTGTATGAAAATGACGATGTACCGGCTATTAAGGAACAGGTGAAGAATATCGTGGGGAATATGCCCGTCGAATTCGACGTCCAGTACCAGATGTTCCCGCGATTTGGCCACTTTGATTTCAGATAGCACCGAATTCCGGATCGAGTGAATTATCTTCGATACTGGATGGCAATGACAAATTTCAGCCCCGGCAGGTCCCGAACCGCCGGGGCTTTTTATCATAACCCATCACCTACCTATTACCTGGCCTCTCTCGCCAACCGCTGGGCTTTTATCTTCATCAAGGCGCTCGTTGTCGAGCGCTCCGTTTCTTCAAGTTTCGATGTGATAAAGTGCGTCGTTTCCTCGATCCGGGGAATGAAAGTATGTTCGAGGGCATTGACTCGCCTGCGTGTCTTTTCGACTTCGCTGCTCAATCGTCTGACCGTATCCTCCATCTGGGCCATGGCAAGCAGTTTCGGCAGAAATTCCCGCAGTCTGGCTATGGCGCTGTCGAGTTCTGCTGATGTATGGACGAGGGAGTACCGTCCTGTCACCTCGCCGTAATTGATCTCGAGCTTTTGCACCCTGACACCCATGAGGCGCACGGGAATGACAGCTATGTCGAGTTCCTGCCGGACGGATTCCAGGGCATTTTCGGTGATGGCCCGCGATGACGTTATCTCGGCAAGGACGAAGAGCTTCATAACATAGGGCAGTTCATCGTCAACGGTCTGGCGGAGCGTACGGTATTCATACGCTATGTTCATAAACTCCTTGATAAGGCCGTCAAGTTTATCTCTGAGCAGCTTATGCCCCCTGCGGGCGACAACGAGGCGCTTCCTTAATTTCAGAAGTTCCATGCGTGTAGGGTTTACGGCGAGTCTCACTTAAGCTCCCTGTCAGGATGTCTTTTTCGGATAGTAACGTTCGATAAATTCGTCACGAACACGTTTGAGCATTTTAACGGGAAGCATGCCGAGCAATTCCCAGCCAATGTGCAGGCTCTCTTCTATGGTCCGGTTTTCGTATTCACCCTGGCGGACAAACCTGTCTTCGAACGCGTCGGAAAATTTTACAAAGAGCACATCCTCATCGGTAAGGGCAGATTCGCCGAGCACGACCGCAAGCTCCCGTGCATTTTTGCCCTGGGCATACGCGGCATAAAGCTGGTTCATGAGGTCTGAGTGGTCTTCCCGGGTCTTCCCGGCGCCAATTCCCTTATCTTTCAGGCGGGAAAGAGAGGGAAGGACATCGACGGGAGGGTAAATGCCCTGTGTGTGGAGCGAGCGCAGGATGATTATCTGGCCTTCGGTAATATAGCCGGTCAGGTCGGGGATAGGATGTGTCTTGTCATCCTCCGGCATGGTGAGGACAGGGATCTGCGTAATGGAGCCATCCTTTCCCTTGATACGCCCCGCACGTTCGTAGATCGTTGAAAGGTCCGTGTAAAGGTAACCCGGGATATCCCCGGCGGCCCGGGACTTCTTTGCGAGCCGCGGATATCTCTCTTAAGGCCTCGCAATAATTGGTTATATCTGTCATGATGACAAGAACGTGCATACCCTTTTCAAAGGCCAGGAACTCGGCGGTGGTCAGTGCCATGCGCGGCAGCGTGAGCCGTTCGATCGGGGGGTCATCGGCAAGGTTAATGAAAAGCACCGAGCGTTCTATGGCACCCGTTTTGGTAAAATCTGCAATAAAGAACTCAGCTTCTTCAAAAGTGATCCCCATTGCGGCAAATACGACGGCAAATTTTTCTCCCGTCTTGAGAACGGTCGCCTGCCGCGCTATTTGCGCAGCAATCCTCGAATGAGGAAGGCCGGATGCCGAAAAGAGGGGAAGTTTCTGCCCGCGGACGAGGGTGTTCAGGAGATCTATCGTGGAGATCCCCGTCTGGATAAACTCATTCGGGTAATCCCGGGCATAGGGGTTGATCTGATTGCCGTTAACGTTAAGGTACTTGTCCGGTATAATGGCGGGCCCGTGATCCATCGGTTTGCCGGAACCATCGAAGACACGCCCGAGCATATCTATGGATACGCCGAGCTCCATGCCCTTCCCGAGAAACTTTACCCTTACATCTTCAGGCGAAAGGCCGCGCGTTCCCTCAAAGACCTGGACCATCGCCTTCCTGCCGTGCACCTCGAGGACCCGTCCTCTGCGCGTGCTCCCATCGTCCATTTTTATATCTGCCAATTCGCCGTATGTCACGCCCTCGACATCATCGACGAGCATAAGAGGTCCCGCTATTTCCTTGACTGTCCTGTATTCGCGAACGATGTTTCCCATTATTCCCTACCTTGTAAGATCAATTACCAGACCAATGCACGGATGCTGTTCACAATATCCGCTTCGATAGTTTTGAAATGTTCCAGGTTATCTTCAGGTATGAACTTGGCCCGCGTGACGCTTTCGAGCACATTGAGGTTCAAAAGCGCATCAAGTGTTGCACCATCGGCAAGACCCGTCCGTATCTCATCATAATAGCGCAGGATCAGGTTAAGCATCATGAACTGTTTTTTGTGTGAGGTATATGTGTCCCGGTCGTCAAATGCATTCTGATGAAGAAAATCTTCTCGGATCATCCTGGCGGCCTGCATCAGCAGCCGGTCTTCAAGGGACAAGGCGTCGATGCCTACGAGCCTCACGAGTTCGTCAAGCTCAGCCTCCTTCTGGAGGATCGTCATCGCACGCTTCCTGTTGATGGACCACATCGCGTCGACTGTTTTGTCGGCGTGCCCGTCAACTATGTCCTGATAAAGTGAATACGAGGACAGCCAGTTTATTGCCGGAAAATGCCGCGCGAACGCCAGTTTATCGTCAAGCCCCCAGTAGACCTTGACGACGCGAAGGGTTGTCTGAACAACGGGCTCGGAAAGATCGCCTCCCGGCGGAGATACGGCGCCGATGATGGAAATTGCACCCCGGCGGTCATCGGACCCGAGGCACATAACCGAACCCGAGCGTTCGTAGAACCCTGCGATCCGTGATCCGAGATATGCGGGATAGCCTTCTTCGCCGGGCATTTCTTCGAGCCGCCCGGAAATTTCACGCATCGCCTCAGCCCACCGGCTTGTAGAATCGGCCATGAGCGCAACGGAATACCCCATGTCCCGGAAATATTCAGCGATCGCAATTCCCGTAAAAACGCTTGCTTCCCGGGCTGCAACAGGCATATTGGATGTGTTCGCGATAAGCACCGTTCTTTCCATGAGCGGCTCCCCTGTTGCGGGGTCTTTCAAATGGGGAAATTCCATGAGGACGTCCGTCATTTCATTGCCGCGTTCCCCGCAGCCGACATACACGACGATCTCGGCGTCGGCCCATTTGGCAAGCTGGTGCTGAACCACCGTTTTGCCGCTGCCGAAAGGCCCGGGGACACACGCCGTACCGCCCTTTGCGATGGGAAAGAACATATCTACGATGCGCTGACCGGTTATCATCGTTTCGGTGGGAGCGATCTTTCGTTTTGTCGGGCGAGGGTCCCTGACCGGCCATCTCTGGACCATTGTAACGCTGAAAAGACCGGCGGTACCTTCTATGACCGCAACTTCCGAATCGACATTTCCTTTGACAGGCCCGATCCTTTTTATGGTTCCCGATCTTCCCGGAGGCACCATGATCTTATGTGTGACAAGCGCGCTTTCCTGAACTGTACCCAGGATGTCCCCTTGCTGGACAATATCGCCGACCTTGCTGCTCGGAATAAAATCCCAGATCCTGGACCTGTCGAGGGCGGGACGCTGCGTTCCCCTGACGATATATTCCCCAAAATCTCTGGCGAGCGCATCGAGGGGCCGTTGGATCCCGTCATATATGGAGCTTATGAGCCCGGGGCCCAGCTCGACACTGAGAGGTTCCCTTGTGCGAACGACGGGCTGACCGGGCCCGATCCCTTCCGTTTCCTCGTATGTCTGTATCGAGTATTCATCGTTTTTTATCTCGATTATCTCTCCAAACAACCCGAGATCACCGACACGGACCATTTCATACATGCGGGCGCCCGCAAGGCCCCTCGCCACTACAAGTGGTCCCGAGACCTTTATCACCTGTCCCTTCATTCCATCCATTCTTTATCCCTCATATATCCTTGGTCTCTTCTTCTTTCTTGAAAAGATCTATTCCAACTGAACGTTCGATCGCGTGTCTCATCTCCTTGTAACCGGTGCGCGGGTTGTCTTCGTGCATCGGCACTATCGCGAGAATGACCGGGCTGCGGGACCTGAATTCTTCAATAACACCCGCCGGCGCTTCAGCAACGATGCTTTCCGTTACGAGTATGAGTCCGACATCATGCCTGCGGGTCAGCATGAACAATTCCTCAGCCAGGTCTTTGGGGTCCGTGATCGGTATGACTTCGAAACCGATCCCCTTAAAACCGAGTATCAGGTGTTTTTCCCCTACTATGCAGGCTTTAGACATTGACATACCTCAATCGCTGGGCGAGGATGCCGGCGTCGATCCTGTTTATCTTCCCTGTGATCACGAGCTTGAGATTCTGCATCTCTGCCTCAAGCGCCATCAGAAAATCGAAGACACGTTCAGGTCCCGATGTCTCGAAGTGCGCAATTGTCGCCATGTGCAGGACCAGATTGGTCATCTTAAGTTCAAATGTTGATACCTGCTCTTCAAAAGGCATCTGGAGCGCCCTCGATAAGAGGTCGCCTATCTCCCCTCCTATCCTTTCGGGCCAGGCAGATGGATCAGGCGTGTCCGCCAGTTCAAACACTAAAGAATTTTCCTGGCCGATCGGCACGATATAATCCACAACACTTTTCAGATCTCTGCCCTGCCTGAGGACGCGCCACAGGGCGGAAACCGCATGGCCGACCACCAGTTCCCGTACGCATACCTGAATGAGGGGGCTGTCTATCTCGGCCGCCAGGTCGAGCATGTGCCTGAGATAGGCGCCGTCGACAAATATATCCGAAACCGTCTCATCCAGTTCGTTGATATCAATTGCGGCCCCGGTGATCCTTTCCCTGAATGGCGAAGGAAGGTCACCGTAATCTCCGTCGAGAATTGAATACACAACATGCTCGGAAATTGTTCCGGGCAGAAAGGGGACCCCTTCCATCCCGGAAAGGGCATATTTAATGTTCAGGTAATCGTTCTTGATAAGGAAGAGATTGGCCGGCACAGGGGAAGGGCTATCCTCCCGTATCGATACTGCAAGGTCGTAAAAGCACCTGTCGGCAACGGCGCTGAAATCTTCCCAGGGTATGCCGGGGTCAAGATAATCTTCAATCAAGGGTACCCTGCAGATGCTGAAAAATATCCTCCGTATGGTGCATCTCGATGATCGATGGATAAAATTCCTTTAAAAGCAGCTTCCCTTCCAGCGCGCTGATCCTTCCGCAAACGAAACCCCATTCGGGACGGTTCTTGATGGAAGGAGGCAGAAGCGATGTCGTTAGTGTCGTCATATGTTTGTCAGGTCCCGCGCGATCTCGGGCAATAATGCCTGCTCTATATTGTCGAGTATTGTCCGTAGTGTCGAATCAATTTCATAATCTTCGCCGATGAACAGAAATCCGCCCTTTTCCTTGAGTGATGCTTCGTCAATTGCAAGGGCAGTTGCCTCGGAGCGGCCGGCATTCATCTCATTGAGGATCCCGGCGAATATTTCCCGATCATCAGGATGTACCCGGACCTTCCCGCCGCGGTCCGCCGCCACACGTTCAAGGAGCCCCTGCATGGCACGCCGGTACTCATCGGGAGACCATGCCAGGATGATCTCGTTGACCTTTTTAAAAATGGCGCGTACCGAGGCATTTTTTGCTTCCAGGACATCCTTCGCAGCTGCTCCCTGGTGCTGAGCAAGTTTTCGGGAATATTCCTCCTCGATGAGCCGCGATCGGGTCTGAAACTGATACTCGAATTCCCGCCGGAGGTTTTCCTTTTCTGCCTCGACTTTTTTCGCAGCCTCTTTTTCCGCAGCGGCGCTTATACGCTCAGCTTCGGTGCGTGAAGCCCTGAGGACCGCTTCCTTTATCTTATCCAGGCTCACCGTCGCTATCCTCTTATTTCACTGCCTGCTGGATGATCGCCGGCTGGGTCAGGAAAATAATGAACAGTATGGTCGCGAGAAGGGCAACAACGGCGTATGTCTCGACAAATGCAGGGAAAAGGATTGCGCGTCCTGCCGATTCGGGTCTCCGGGCGAGGAGCGAAATACCCGCCGCCGCCGCCTCCCCTTGTTTGATCGCCGAGACCAGCTGGGCGATACCATCGCCAAGCCCGATAAAGAAAAGGGCTATGCCGGTGCCAAGGGTTATTTTGAGAGGGCCGCCGCCGATAAGTCCTGTCTGGGTCATTATCAGGATAGCAGCAATAAAACCATAGAACCCCTGCGTGCCCGGAAGCGCTATCATAACGAGCATCCTTCCGAAAAGTTCCGGCTTCTCCCGCATGACACCGGCGGCGGCATGTGAGGCAATGGCAATCCCATAAGCCGAACCGGCGCCGGCGAGGCCGAAGGTAAGTCCTGCACCCGCATAACAAAGGCCGCGGCCAATTTCGATCCATTCAGGGCTCATCGCTTTATCCCTCCGAGTTTCTGTTTATTCATTACCTGTATCCTCCTTTTTGATCGCGCATATAGGTGAATCAAATCCCAGTGCCTGAAAAGGTCGCGCGCCCGCATCGTAAAACCGGCCGAAGAATTCAACGAAAATAAGGCGCATGGAATGAACAAAGGCACCAAGCAGGCTTATCATGAAATTAAACAAGTGCCCGACGACAACTATGATAATAAAGAGAAATATCCCAACATACGGGATGTCTTTGAGCAGCCCGCCCAGCATGTTAAAAGTCATTCCCACGATACCGGTAGTGAGCCCAAGAGCAAGCAGCCTGCAATACGAAAGAACATCCCCGATGAATGCGGTTATGCCGTAGCTTCCCATTATCCCGTAAAGGCTGACGATACCTCCCAGTATACGCGCTACAGGGTTTTTGAGATCGCGGCCCTGGGTAAGGATCAGCCCAAGGGCGCCTGCACCGAATAATGCAATGCCCGACCGGTACACCAATTGCGGCGTATCAACAAACAATTTGCTGACGATCATAAGAAGTCCCGGCAGGATAAGGAACCAGAAGAACCCGTCGAAGAATGCGGTTTTCCAGTCGCCTTCCCGTATCAAGCCATACATTTTGAGCGCTATGCCGAAAAACTGGTTCATAACCCCGATAAAAAGGGCTATCAGCAGGGCAGGGATGGTCTTGCTGATAGGGTCAAGCACTGCGAATGTCGCCTGGATCTTCATAAGGAAGTTATCTTCGCCCAGATACCTTTCCATGTAAAGGTCCCCGAACCATGACCCGAGAAGCGCCCCGAATATCACGGTGCTTATCCCGCCCATAAGGAGGATCCGTCCAAAATCTGCGACACCCTGGTATTGCTTTGTTCTCTTGATCAGATACAACGAGGTAGCAATGAGCATAAGACCGTATCCGACGTCCGAAAAGCATATGCCGAAAAAGAGATAAAAATTTATATGGAGGTACGGCGTCGGGTCAAAACTTCTATAAGGCGGCAGTCCGAACATCTCGACGAGCAATGAAAGGGGGCGTAAGACTTTCGGAAGCGAGAGGCTTACGGGAACGTCTTCGTCGAGGGCAGGCTCTTCAAGAATAACGACCGATTCGGGAAATTCCTTTTCGAATGTTAACGTCAGGCGTTCGGTGTCACGCTCGCGGATATAACCGGTAAGGATGTGCACCCATTTTCCGCCGAGGGTTTTAGACATTGCGAGACGTTCGTTTTTACCGGCTGTCCAGAAAGCCTTCAGGGTGATCAGGGCCCGGCGATCAGGTGAAAATGTCCTGACCTTTGCAATATTTTCTTCGATAGCCGTCGAAAGCTGTGCGGAATCTTCCTTGAGTTCTTTAATATGATCTTCAATTGTCCCGGAAAAACCGGGAAGCTGTATCTCAACGAATGAAAGCTTTGCCAGGCCGTTTCTTACTTCTTCAGCATCATCCTTGAGACAGGCAATGATAATCCGCTGCGCATCTTTTATATTCCTGACCATTCTGGGAATTCCGGATATCGCGCCATCATCATGTTTTTCTTCAGGACCGTTGATAATTTCCCAGGCAATGGATCGCCAGGGATATGACGGCCTGTCAAGCTGGGGAAGGTTGATGCGGGGGATATAACCAAAGATAAACTCAACCCTCTGCGGACGACGGAAATCCTCCATTTTAAAAGGGACATCCGCCAGGGACATGAGCGATGCGAGCCGATTTTCTATATCGGTCCGGGTCCGTTCATTTCGCCTCAATGTATCATCAAGCTCATTGGCTATTCGGAAGCGCCCCTCGAGATCGTAACTTTCGGTTGCATATCGCAGGTCTTCTTTATCTATAAGCTGGGGTACCGGTGTTAATCCCTGAAAAAACCCCTGTTCTTCCGGCGCATATGATTTCAGGAGATTAAGGATAGTGTCGATCTTTCGCAGGACTTCATCGACATCCTCTGTCGACGAGCTTTTCCTGCGCATGTAATCGGCCCCGGTCTCAACGGCCAGATGGTCGCCGGCGTCCGTGACATCTACAGCACCAAGAGAACTGACGGCACGCATGATTCGTTTATTGCTCTGAACCGGACTTAAAATAGTCAGTTTCTTGATAGGTTCGATCGCCATTGTCTACCAGTTGTTAAATCTATCGATTATCTTGTTTGCCTGGAGAACGATATAGTCGTCGGGCAGTCTCGTGAGGGCATCAAGTTTTTCGGATTTCTTCCGGTTGATACCGGCCAGTGAATCTTCATAGCGCTTTTCAACTTCCGTTCTGAACTGAGCAAGTCTGACCTCGAGCTGGGCGGCCAATTCATCGCGATACCGGGCAATCTCATTTTCAGATGCCTTGTGGATATTTTTTGAATTGATCTGCGCCTGCTCTACTATGAGATCGGCTTCTTTTTCCAGGGAAATTACATTGTCTATAAGAGACGCCATATCGCCGTCCTCTGTGGTCGTCTGGTGCAAAAAAAGCTACATGTTTAGTCGGTTTATTTATCCGCTGCCCGAATGATGATGTTTAGTATTTAAATAAATAGGGTAGTTTATGTCAAGTCTTTTCGGCTCTTAGGGACGTCTGTCAAGGCTTTAAGCCACCTACGGGTCTTTACATTTCAACCCGGGTCACAACCCCGTGAAGCTTGTTCAAGGGAAGGTCGTGAAACTGAATGAACGGGGGAGTAAGCCTTTTTATGATCGAGAATATTTTCCAGATCGGTTTGTCGGTCGCGATCTCTTCAAGGCCGTAAAAGATGACTTTTTCATTGATTCCCGCCTTTTGAAGGATCTTCTCGATCTCGACGACTTCCATGTATCCCATCGTGATCTCGAAAACTTCAAGCCCATCGGCGAGCTTTTCCTTAAAAGAGCTCCGTAACGCCAAAAGGACGGTCGAGCGTTTTTATGGAAACCATGATATTGGATTCATAAATGATATTGTTCCGGAACATTGTATGGACAATATACGGCGGTATGAATTTCGGGTCCCGGGCGAAATATAAGGCCACACCGCTGATCTTGTTGAGTTCGCGGTATACCTGGTTGTAGCTTTCGAGAAACACGTCGAGCGGCAGGGGCCGGATCTTCCGGTAGAGCTTCCGCTGCCCGGCCGTGTAGATCATCATAATGATAAGGGGTACAAGGGCTATGATTATCGACCAGTAACCGCCGTGCGGTATTTTGTACATGTTCGAAACAAGGAAAATTATATCGACGATCGTTACTAACATCGCAATGGCCATTCGGAAACGCTTCCTGCGGAAATAGAAGATCGCCGACATCATAATGCCGGTAAGGGTCATTGTTCCCGTAACCGCAAGGCCGTATGCCGCTGCAAGCTTATGGGATTCCCGAAACACGTACATGATAAACAGAACGGAGATCAGCAGGAACCAGTTGACGAAACCGATATAGATCTGCGAGCGCAATTGCGTCGAGGTATAATCGATCTTGAACATGGGGAAAAGCCGGGTGTTGATCCCCTGATAGACTATTGAGAACATACCGCTTATGAGGGCCTGGGATGCAATGACGGTCGCAATGATGCTCAAGATCAGGAAAGGCACGTAAAGAAGGACCGATTGACTTAAGACCATCCCGAAAAGGATGTTCGTCCCTGTCGGATGATGCAGTATGAAAGATCCCTGCCCGAGATAGCTCAAAAGGAGCGCGATAAAAACGAAATACCATGCCCTCAGGATGGGTTTCCTTCCGAGATGGCCCATATCGGCATACAATGCCTCGCCTCCTGTGGCGCACAGTATGACCTCGGAGAGAACAAAGAACCCGGCGATGCCGTTCTGGTAGAGGAATTTTACCCCATAATAAGGGTTTATGGCCTTAAAGACCGACGGGGTATGTATGATGGACAAGACACCTGATAAAGAGATAGCCAGGAACCATATAAGCATCAGGGGCCCGAACGCCCCTGCGACCTTGTCGGTGCCTTTCTTTTGAAATGCAAAAAGGACAATTGCTATGACCGCGGCGATAATGATCAGCGTCGTCTGTTTCGTGCCCGCGAAACCCGGGATGAGGAGTATGCCCTCGACCGCGCTGAGTATACTGATCGCCGGCGTAATAACCCCGTCGCCCACCAGAAGAGAAATGCCTATATAGGTAATGATAGTGACAAAGACCATTGAACGGGTCTTTTTTAAAAGGCGCACGAGAATGCCCCGGAGCACAAAAGCGCCCCCTTCGCCTTTTTCTCCAAGACTCATCGCAAGCCAGGCATATTCGACCGAAACCAGTACTGTCAAGGTCCAGATGATAAGCGACAATACTCCCATGACATTTGCTTCACTGGGTTTTAAGAATATAAAAAGGATGGTCAGGGTGTATATCGGGCTTGTACCGATATCCCCGAAGACAAGGCCGAGGGACCGGATGATCTCTTTGACGGCCGTAGATCTTCGTTTGAGCGGATGATGGGGTCTTGTTCATTTTGCGCTTTAACTTCCCATTGTAGGATAAAACTGATTCAAAAAGCAATAACTCCAGGCATTCCCGCAGGTAGAAATGCGTTGACATGGCAGGCACGCCATTTTTATATTGTGATCGTTCACAGGATCCCAAAAAGCAATGTTTTATTATGTATTTACCTCGCCGGATTAATTATTACAGCTGAGCGGAAATTTCGTTGACAGCTTTTTTGGAATAAGTTCTAATGTAGTTAAATTTGTTTCTAAAAGTAATTTAATATAGAATGCACATAAATATCGGTTTTAAAAGTAAAGTAAAGTATTTTGGGGAAAATGCGATAATACTAAAAATGAAAATGAAGGGGAGTCATGGAAAAGATCTGCATAGTTAAACGAAGAAAGACAACAGCATCGATTTCACAGGATCCTGTCGTTGAAATTCATGCAGCTCCTCCCGTAACCAGTCCCGTCAGCGATCAGGAAGTAGTACAGATAGAACAGATACCGGAAGTGTCATCACCGAGCCCCATGATCGCTTCGCCGGAGAGTTTTAATATTCAGGACGGCGATCACCTCATCTTTAAGGAAGTGGCTGGCGAAGAAGAACAGATCTTTTCGATCCAGTTAAGTCCCCGAACAATCCCAGGTTGTTCAGTCGATGAATTGCATCAAAGACCTCTCAGCGGAAAACATCATGGGGTAAAGATGTCCATGGAAGAAACCGCGGATGGAAGCACGGCATTCAATTTCCATTTCAAACCTGTTTATACTACGCGCATGCTCAACCCTAACGATGTTTCGGTTATGCTCCAGATAAGCAAGAGCATGCTTTATCGCCTGGTGAAGGAAAAAGAAATAAAAAGCTACAAAATTGGTAAGCTCAGGAGATTTCTCCTCGAAGATGTCGTTGATTATCTGAGCAACAGCCTGCAGATGTAATGCAACGGCATCGAGCTGTTATGAGGACCAGACAGGCAGATATCATTTCTGCCTGACAGAAGGAGGAAATAACATATGTACACCGATTATTGGGGGCTAAAAAAACCGCCATTCGACAATGTGCCAGACCCGTCGATGTATGTAGATTCCCATCTTTCAGTTGAAAACACCGTCGCAGAGACGCTCTTTGCCATCGAAGAAGGAAATGAATGCCTCACCGTTATAGTCGGAGACGTCGGGCTTGGCAAAACACTGTCTCTGCGGCTTATTCTGGATTCACTGGACCAGAGCAAATATAAGATCGCTTTCGTTACCAACCCTGATATGTCCTTCGTTCAGATACTTGAGGGAGATCATCGGCCAGCTTACCGGAAAAGAATGTGAGATCAGGGGCAGGACCGAACTACTGGAAGTATTCAATAAGCTGCTTGTTCGAAACGGCCGACGAGGGAAAGAAGGTCCTGGTCTTTATCGACGAAGCAAACGCCATATCGCCGACAAACCTTGAAAGCCTGCGCCTTCTCACAAATATGCAGGATGATACCCGGAACCTGTTTACGATAGTCCTTGCGGGGCAGATGGAGCTTGCCAAGAGGCTTGAACATCCGAAAAGAGCAAATCTTTTCCAGCGTATCGGCACGTATAACAGGATCGAAAAAATGGAGAGCGAAGAGCTCTTGAGAAATTATGTCGATACCAGGCTCAAAATAGCGGGTGCCGACAGGACCATTTTTACGGATGACGCTATTCATAAGTTGTATCAATACTCGGAGGGCGGGGTCCCCCGGCTCGTAAACAAGATAGCAAAGCTTTGCCTCAAGGCGGGTGAAACCAATAATTTCGCCACGATCAACGGCGATGTAGTCCAGCAGATCGGACAGCGCTTCCTTAAAATGACGGGTCCCGCCGTACAGAAACGGACCCTTTCTGATAAACCGAAAAAGGCCAGGGCGGCAGAACCCGTTTCGGAAAAGGCTGCGACCAAAGAAGAAGGCCGCAGCAAAGGCCAAAAAGGTTGCTCACCGCCACCTCCTCCTCCGCCGCCGCCACCGCCACCAATTCAGGAAAAGCCGGTCTTCGCACCGCCTCCTGCCACCTCCTCCACCTCCACCCGAGGAGAAGCCGGTCTTCGTCACCGCCGCCAGTCGAAGAAAAGCCGGTCTTTGCCTCCTGAACCTGAAGAGACCAATCAATTGCTGAAGCCGAAACCGCTTCCCGGAGTCTCCCCCGATATCGCAAATGACCGGCCCGAAGCCCCCGCAGCTGTGGAAACGGTCCGGAAGGCATAAAGGAAGAAATAGCCTCAGAAGAAGAGGAATTCCAGGAAGATATCGGATTCAAGGAAGTATTGGAAACGGAAGGCGAAGTCGAACCGGAAAAGACGCCATTGAGCCTCGTTGAGCCCGAGGAGCTCAGGAAATGGAAGCCAGAGAACCGGCCGTGCCGGAAGAGAAACCGGCTGAGGCGCCCCATGTCCTGCACCAGAGCCTTTCGCCGCGGCGCCGGTCGAAACTGACCAGGATATTACGGAGGCGGTACCGCCGGAACCTGAAAAAGAAGAACCCGTGTTTGCCGCATGCAACCATCACCAAGAGAACCTTCCCCGAGCCCGCCTCCACCTGTTGAAGAAAAACCGGTTTCCGTTCCACCGCCTCAGCCTCGCCGTACGGAGAGGAAAAACCGGTATGTCGCGCCGCCTCGCTGCCTTCGAAGAGAAGCCGATCTTCGTCCCGGAGCCCCCTTCAACCTGCTTGTCCCTATCGTGGAAAAGCCGACTCTTCACAGCACCTCTACCTCCCCTGCGCCGCCGGCCGAGAACCCGCTCGGCTTAATGTGGAAGCCCCGGCCGAAGTTATCCCGGAACCGGAGCCGGATGCTGCTTTTATTGCGGGCTGCAAGATCAAGATCGAAATACCCACACATATTTTTGAGCAGACAGTCAATGCCGGAATGGACCAGAAGCGGAAGATCGCCGGTGTACTGGCAGCCCAGACGCTGGAAAAGAACCCGCAGCTTACGGCATCGCCCACAGTCGACCCTGTATCGGTATGGAGTGAGATACTGACAGTCATAATGAAACGGCTGGAAGGCTAGAAAAGGTTCCACGTTCATTCAAAGTTCAATGTTCCAGGCGATAAAATTCCCTATGGTTTTTTCGTGGATCCTTGATCCTTGAACGGGGAACTATTTTTTTGTATCAGTTTTCCGTTTTATTCTGCCGGGACCTGTGAAGTTGGATCATGCCGAGGAGCTGTTTCGCTTCCCTGTGCTGGGGATTCGCGCCAAGCACATATTGAAGCCTGCTTTTTATTCCTTCGAGAAGTACAGGGTCGGGTTTTGCCCGGTATTGAATATATTGAAGACGGGCAAGATTGTAGTGAGCGTCTTCCTGGTAGTTATTTACGAGCAGGGATTTGCTGTACGCAAATATGGCATTTTCAATACTTCCCAGAGTTTCGTATATATAGCCAAGATAATTCCATGCGGCGGTATTGTCGGCGCTGATCTCGACCACCCGGGAAAATGAATCGAATGCCTTTCTTGGTTCGCCTTGCTGGAGATAAAGGCGGCCCATATTGAAACATTGCCTTTACATGATGCGGATCAATTTCAAGTGCCTTACGGTACTCTTCGAGCGCTTCATCGAACATATCATGCCTGTCATAGATCGATCCGAGAAAAAAATGAGGCTGGGGGGCATAGGGATCGACCTCGATGGCCTTTCTGCCAGAGGGATATCGCACCATTGTAATCGGCCTGCATCTCGGCAATATTCGCGAGGTTTATAAAGGCTTCCATATGCTTCGGGTTTATCTTTAACGACTGTTCGTACATTTGCCTTGGCACTTCCGAAACGGTCCATCTTTTCGTATGTATAACCGAGATTGATATATGCCTCGATATTTTCCGGTTCAAGCTGAACGACCTGCGCGAAATAATGAAGCGCCTTCTCGTAATCCTCCTGTTTGAGGTAGATGAGTCCCAGGTTTACATAGGCGTCTTTATACTCAGGGTCGATCTGGATGCATTTCTTGTATGCCTTGACGGCTTTTTCAGCGGACTGTTCCAGAAGGTCATAATGGTAGGCTTCGAGAAACCATTGCTGGGCGGTCTTTTTGTTTGTCGCCATAGATCTCCTGCAATTTTAACACGCGAAGCAACAAAACAGTAGCAAAGCTACGTTTACATGTCAAGAGCACAAAATCGTTAACGTTCTATGTCTAATTCATGAGTTCTACGCCGTCATCAGCAGCGCTT
Organism: uncultured delta proteobacterium; assembly: GCA_963823725.1. Taxonomy (GTDB): domain Bacteria; phylum Desulfobacterota; class Syntrophorhabdia; order Syntrophorhabdales; family Syntrophorhabdaceae; genus Delta-02. Next base: position 80,674 of record CAWGMJ010000004.1, on the reverse strand, counting down.
GATTTTTCGGTGTTCCAGATTCTCATTCATGAAATTTCTTAACATGGAACGTAGAACATAGAACTCATTTCTCACGTTTTACGTCTTCAATATCAGTGACCCAATGCACCCACAACGCGATACCCCGGCGGAAAGCAGAAAAGCGCCCGTAAAGCTTCCCGTGGAATCTTTGATCATGCCGCCGGCGAGCGGCCCCAGCGCCTGGCCTATCCCGAAGAATAAGGTTATGAATCCCAGGCCGGCAGGCGCAAGGCGGCCTCCGACCGCATCCCCGGATGCCGCCGCCATTATGGTGGGGATCGAGAAGGCGGCGATCCCGAAGACGACGGCGGAGACATAGAATCCTGTAGGTGTCTTTCCAGAATGCAAAGATAACGTATGCAAGTGCAAGTGTAAGGTAGGCTATCATCGACCCGTACCGCCTTCCGACAACATCGGATATCCAGCCGTAGATCACCCCGCAGAATATACTGAAAACTCCGAGGACGGCAAAGACCCTTCCCGCGGCAATAGGTGTCATGCCCATTTCCTTGGTGAGAAATGCAACGAAAAATGTAAGGTAGATTATGTACGAGAACCCGTACATGAAATAGACGACGCCAAGCTTCCATATCTCGGCTTCGACGACGACATCCTTAAAGGCCGAGAAAAGTGTGACCTTTGGTCCGCCTTTCTGTTCCTCGATCCCGCCAAACATAGTGAGGCCCTTCTCGGATGGGTGATTCCTCAAGAATGCATAGCAGACAAACCCGAGAACGAATACGGCAATACCCAGAAAATACCACGCGTAACGCCAGCCGTCTTTTCCGAAAGCCGATATGATCGGGGGCAGAATGATGCCGGCAAGGAAAAGGCCGGCCCCGATGCCGCCGGACACTATACCCTGTTGCGAGGCCCCTTTTCTTTGCAATAAACCATGCAGCAGGCAGCGCCATGATCGGGACATAGGCGCCTCCATTACCGAGCCCGGCGATAAGCCTCATGAGGAATGCGAATGAGAAGGATTCCGAAAAACCGGTCAGGAACAGGCTGACCCCTATGACGAGGAGGGAAACAAAGACAACGCGCCGCACGCCGAAGCGGGCGGCAAGAAATCCTCCTATAATGGCGAGGCTGAGATATCCGATAAAATTGCCGGTCGCAATGGAGCCAAGCTGCGTATAATTAAGCATGAGCCCGTCTTTCATTGGCGGCAATATAACCGAATAGGACATCCGGCCGAAACCGTGGGCGAGAATCGTTACGAGTGTACCGGTGAAAGCGATAACCCATGCGTAATGCATTTACTCACCTCCGGGCAAAGCATTGGACTTTATTTTAATGGTACGTTGTCACCCGGGAAAATGCAAGCAAAGCCTTGAAAGACATCCAGACATCCTCTCGCCTGCTTCGCTCAGCTCACGAGCGCAGAGAATGCGAAGAGCCGGTTGATCCGGAGCCGACCAGATCAGCGGCACTTCGTCGGCTTGCCAGGGATGATTTACGAGCTTTGACTAATTGTTCTACTGTATTATACGCCTGGATCGAAATGCCGCCGGCTGATAGGTTCCGCTTCAGCGGCGTCTAGTTCTCTGCGTACCTGTGGGCTCAGTAGCCAAGTGAACGGGCGAGAGGATGTCTTTATTTCTTTATGCCTTCCCAGTCTTTGAGGAATTTCTGAAGGCCGATGTCTGTCAATGGATGGTTCATCAGCTGTTTCAGGACATTGAATGGTATTGTTGCGATATCTGCGCCGATAAGAGCGGCATCAAGGACATGCACCGGGTTCCTGATGCTTGCCACGATGACCTCTGTTTCGATCGCGTAGTTGTAAAATATTTTTGCGATGCTGTCGATGATCTCCATCCCTCTTTGCGAAATGTCGTCGAGCCGGCCGATAAACGGGCTGACATATGTGGCGCCCGCCTTTGCCGCGATAAGGGCCTGAAGGGGCTGGAAAATAAGGGTCACATTCGTTTTGATGCCTTCGTCGGTCAGGGTCCTGACGGCCTTAATGCCGTCCTCGGTCATCGGTATCTTGATAACGGCATTCTCCCCGAGGTCTGCCAGTTTTCGGGCCTCTTCGCACATGCCTTTTGCATTGGTCGATATGACCTCAAGGCTGACCGGCCCGGGAACGGTTTTTAAGATCTCCTTGCAGGACCATCTCGGGGTCCTTTTTTTCCTTTGCGAGGAGCGACGGGTTGGTCGTAACTCCATCGACCAGACCCATCTCCATTCCCTTTTTGATCTCGTCAATATTAGCCGTATCTATAAAAAATTTCATTATTTAACCTCCGATTTTCAGTCGTGAAGCCTAAAGTATACACGAATCGGCAAAAAGCGTTCAAGCTACACGTTACAAGGCAATGAGGCTAAGTGTAAGGCGATGGGACATGTAAATAATGGTAAAAGCTTGATACGGATTCGTTACAGAATAACCGATAATCATGACGTTCTTGCATTACCTTCAGCCTGAGCCTACGTCTTCTCAGAACCCTTCTATCCCTCGCCGGATGAACATGATGGCTATCGAGGCAACGATAAGACCCATTACTTTCGATAACGCCTCGATCACCCGGGGGCCGAGGATCTTTAAGGAGTATGACCGGAAAAATGGAGGACGATCCAGCAGATAATGATATTCAGGATCAGCGATATCAGGTAATAATAGATCGGATATTCTTTCCAGATAATGATCGACGTTGCAAGGACAGCCGGTCCGGCGAGAAGGGGAACTCCGAGCGGGACTATCCCTATCAATTCAGTGTCTTCCGGTTTGCCGTGGCCTGCGATCAGGTCCTTTACTGCCGTAATAAATATCACGATGCCGCCCGCGATAAGGAAATCCTTCATTGATATCCCGAGATATGTCATGACCCGGTTGCCGATGATAACGAAGACGAGCGATATGATGAATGCGGTAGTCAATGAATCCCTGAGCAGCCTTGAACGCTGCTTCCCATCCATTGACATCGTGAACTTTATATAAAGAGGCAGCAGCCCCAGAACATCAAAAGCTACAAACAGCGGGATAAATGCCAGCAAGAAAGTGTCGATCATCGCGTTTGTCCTTCCACATATATCCTGTAATTTTCAGAGACGCCCCGTCGAGGCCGACCTCGTTTCCCCACTCATCGAGTACCTTTTTACCGGCATTGATCTCTTCGAGGAGCCCGGCCCCTATAATTGCATGGCGTACGGTCATGCCGGGAGCGAGATGGATCTCGCTATCATTGACATAAACTTTCATTCCTTAAATTATAGTTTAATGCCTTATTTATTTTCCGCCCGTATCCTTCCCTCGACGGCAGGAGCTTATTTTCTTTTCTTGCGACACCTCGAGAACGACGACGTCCCTCAGCCATCTGCCGGCATCGTTATATACAATATTACCGCTTTTTATCGTTCCGCCGACGATCTCGAAATCCGGTGCCTGCCGTATTGCCTCGCGAAAGACCTGATACCCGTCTCCCCCTGCGGCCAGGAAATCATTCGTGGCAACCGTGTATTGCCGTGAAGGCTCGATCGGTTTCCCGGCGATCGTAATGGCCCCGATGCGTTTGCCCGCCTCCCGCGCCGGGGAATATGTGAAAGAAATGCCCGATACCTGGGGGAATCGCCCCTCTTTCGCCTCGATCCCGGACAGGCCGTATTCCAGCGCATCCTTTATCTGCTGCCCGGTCAGGCGGATCGCAATAATGTAATTGTTGAAGGGGAGGACCGAGTAAATATTGCCGACAGTAACCGGTCCCTTCAAAATACTCGTGCGAAGGCCGCCGCCGTTTATTATCGCCGCATCGGCCCCCGATTCTTTCCTGATGATATCCGCAACAAAATTGCCGAGATTTGATTCGGTGTTGCGCGCATTCTCGGCATTGAGGTCGACCATTGCCTCTCCGATAACCTTTCCCATGGACTGCTCTGACCTGGCCGGAATAATTTTCGACGATGGCCGCCACTTTTTCATCTTTTTTGACCGTGGCGGGGAGTATATTCTCGAGCCTGTCCGAGACCGATGTGATCCTGCCGGATTCTATTGTCAGGTCGAGAACGCCCAGCACCAGCGCATGTTCCCATGCCTGGACGATGACTGTATTGCCTACCATGATCTCCTTCACCGCCTTGGTATGCGAATGTCCGCCGACGATTACATCGATGCCTTTGACTGCGCCCGCCAGTGCCATGTCTGCGTTATACCCGATATGCGAAAGGACGATGATGAGGTCTACCTTGTCCCTTAATTGGGCGACATACTGCTCCACCGTTTTCGCAACGGGCAGAAATTGAAGTCCGGCAACATTGGAGGGATGTGTCGCCGATGGTGTTTCCTCCGTCACGACGCCGATAATGGCGACCTTTAACCCGTCTACCTCCCGTATGCACATAAGGTTTCAAGGGATCAAAGCCGATCACGTTTGCTGCCAGCACGGGGAACCTAGCCTCTTCGATCCGTTTTGCCGAGCACGGCTTTTCCGAAATCAAATTCATGGTTTCCGACAACCATGGCATCGAAGCCCATCGCATTCATGACCTCTATCGACGATTTGCCTGCAAAAAGGTTCGCCCAGGTGTCTCCCTGGATCATATCGCCGGCCGCCAGAAAAAGGGAGGGTTTTTCTTTCCTCAGTTCGGCTGCGCGAAAGGCCAAATGGGCGATCCCGCCCTGCAGTTCATCGGACCCTATCCGCTTGTAGCTTTCGGCGAATCCATGGAAATCGTTGACATAGAGGATCCTTAAGTTCTGCGGCGCTGCACGGCAGGACCGCGACCAGTAGGATCAGAATTGCTGTCAGAAGAAACAGTGAAAGAGATTTTAGGGTGTTTCATCATGTGTGTTCCCCCATAATATTTTTCAATGTTTTAAGGTAACGCGCGTTCCATTTGTGGTCCTTGACCGGAAAAAACAAGCAGCCGGATATAGTATCCACCAGAATGTTGTACCGGGAAAATTTTTCCAGTTCTTCGACGGCGGATCTTGCGAATTTTATGACGAACGAACCGCATGCCGTCGTGTAAAAGGAAATTCCCGGTATCTTCCTAAGCCTCTCTTCGATGAACGCATGTTCGTCGGCAAAGTATATGCGTGTTCGGCGGGGATAGTCCTTGTCGCGGAGCGATGCGGTCGCTGCCGCAGCCGCGAGGGTGGAAGGTGGGTCTACCGGAAAGCGCTGCCTGATCGCGGCAAGCGTCGCGCGCATCGCCGATACAATACGAGACAGGCAGCCCCTGAAGCGCATAATATTCGGTCAGTGAAGAAATAATAAGGCAATGCGGATGACCGGCGATATCGCCCGCCGCTGAACCGGCCATCCGAATATTGTATAAGGGTTTCGTCAATGATGAGAAGCATCCCCTGGTCTTCGGCATGAGCGATCATCCTCAGCACATCGTCATGGCGCAGGGTCTTCTCGGATATGAACGACGGGTATGAAATGACAGCCGCGTCGCAGTCAGGCAATTGTGCTTTCCCAGAGCTGCCTGTCAAAGATGAAATGGTCCCTTTTCTTCAAGGTCCAAAAAATGGAAATCGACCGGGCCTTCCACGAATTTCCGGTAATATGAGGGATAGGGGGCAGCAGCACAGAAGCTCCCTGCATTAAAGGACCGGATGATCGCGGCCAGCAGCGCATCAAAACTGCCTGACACAAGGATATTTTCTTCCGGCACATCGTGAGCCGGGCTATTGCGCGCACAAGGTACCGGGCCCTGTCATCGACAGGCCTGTCGATCATTTTGATGCTCTTCCTGATCGCATCCCTGGCATGGGAGGAAGGCCCCAGGGGATTGGCGCTATTCGTGAAATCCATGACCCGGCGCGCGGATATTTTCTTTTGCGATGCAAAATCGTAGATATCGGGGATATTCCTTTTCATGGATCGAGAATGTTATAGCACGGCGCGGAAAAAACGAAAAGACCGGAATAATAACATTTCAGTCAAATACCGGGGACGGAAAAATTACACGGAATCTGCTATAATACATTCGATGAAAAAAGTCATCTCATTTGATCTCGACGGAACGCTTGTCGATGGCCGCTACGGTGATATGGTCTGGAACCATGGAATACCGGCCGAATATGCAAAGGCATACGGCATGACATTTGAGGATGCCCGGAAGTTTATACGCGCCCAGTATGAATCCGTCGGCGATGGCGATATACTCTGGTATGAGATCAGGCATTGGCTGAAACGGTTTTCCCTCGATGTCGGGGCAGATGAACTGCTTGGAAGATATGAATCATACATCGGCCTCATGCCGGATGCAGCCGAGGTGCTGCGGGAACTTCATGGCCGGTATACTCTTATCATAGCCTCCAATGCCGCACGGATATTCGTCGAAAAAGAACTTGCCCATACCGGGGTCTCCGGTTTGTTCTCCCATATCATTTCCGCAACTACCGATTACGGAATGATCAAAAAAGAAGAGGGTTTTTTCCGCAGGCTTTGCGCCGATATAGGGATCGACATCGGGAGAAATGGTCCATGTCGGGGATCATCCGATATTCGATCATGACGTGCCGTCCGGGCTTGGCATCGAATCCTATCATATAAACGGGCATTGCCATGATGCTCATGAAAGAAGGACCATCTCAGGTCTCAAAGACCTTCTCGAGGTGCTTTAAGTGAAATGCAACAAGTGCGGGGCACCGGTCGAATCAGATAAAATATCATTTCGGGATGAATGCCCGGTATGCCACGAAGATCTCCATGTATGCCTGAACTGTATTTTTTACGATACCGGCAAATCAAATTCATGCAGGGAAGACAAGGCAGAATTTGTGAAAGAAAAGGACCGGGCCAATTTCTGTGAATATTTCCGGTTCACCGAAAGGAAAGCCCAATCGTCGGCAAAGGAAGCAGCCGAGCAAGCGGTGGAAGGAATTGTTCAAGAAATGACGAAGGTTTTAAAAAGCGTCCTCATCGCCCGTTCACCGTTCGCGCTCACTCGAGCTCGCAGAGATCGCAGAGAAAAGCGGAGGGCCGCCTGAGCGCGTGAGCCTACCGACACTCAGGCGGCATCTTCGTATCCTGCCTTTCAGAGCAGGATGATCGCTTGGACAGGTTAATATTCTTCCGCGAAGCGGAACGAAAGTGCGGCCTGATCTTGGTAGGCTCCGAGATCAGGGCGCAAGTCTTTTCTTCGTAGTTCTCTGCGCATCTCCAGCGGGCTCTGAGCGTAAGCGGGCGAGAGGATAGTCTTGTTATTCTTCTTTCCGCCGGGTGAAGATGATGCGGTAGCGGGCGGTGTCGGCATCGTAGCAGACCGTGCAGCCTTTTTCATCGCATGACTCACATTCTGTCTCTTCGATCTCCTCTTTTGCGGGAAGAGGTTCAAGGAGCACTTCAAAGCCGATCTCCCGGTACATGTCGGCCATCTCGGACAATCTCGGCTCGCAGGCAATGAACCTTTTTTCCCAACCGGCCTCGATAAGTTCTTCTTCGCGCGTCACGTTGCTTCCTTCTGAAAATATTGTATTGTTTTTATAAGGCCCTGGTCGAGCTTTGTCACGGGGTGCCAGCCCAGCATTTTTTCGGCGAGCGAGATATCGGGGCAGCGCTGCCTGGGGTCATCTTCGGGAAGCTTTTCATGGATGATAACAGATGATGACCCGGCCAGGCTTATAATCGTTCGTGCGATGTCGACGATCGACGTTTCGTCCGGATTGCCGAGATTCACGGGGCCCGGAAAACCGGATAAGACCGGGGCCGTGTAATCGTCGGGTTTCCCCCCGCTGCCCGTTTCACAGTCCATGAACCGGATCATTGCTTCGACCATATCATCAATATAGGTAAAGGAACGCGTCTGGGAGCCGTCGCCATAGATGGTGACCGGGTTGCCGGCCAATGCCTGGACTATGAAATTGCTCACGACGCGCCCGTCATCGGGCTGCATTCTCGGCCCATACGTATTAAAGATGCGGGCGACCTTGATATCCACCTTGTTCTGGCGCATATAATCGAAGAAAAGCGTTTCGGCAACGCGTTTGCCTTCGTCATAGCAGCTGCGCTTTCCTATCGGGTTGACATTCCCCCAGTAATCTTCCGTTTGCGGATGGAGTTCGGGATCACCGTAGACCTCGCTTGTCGATGCCTGGAATACCCGCGCACGGACCCTTTTTGCGAGACCAAGGATATTGAGGGCGCCGAGCACATTCACCTTTATGGTCTTTACCGGGTTGTACTGGTAATGGATGGGGCTCGCAGGGCATGCGAGGTTGAATATCCAGTCCACCTCGAGAAGGATGGGCTGCGTGATATCGTGCCGGATCATTTCAAACCGGGGAATTCCCAGGAGATGCTGTATATTTTTCTTGGTCCCCGTGAAGAAATTGTCGAGGCATATTACATCGTGACCGTCATTGAGAAGACGCTCGCATAGATGCGAGCCGATAAAACCTGCACCTCCGGTTACGAGTATTCGTTTGGGAATGTTATAGGAACAATAGGTATACATTTCATTGCCGGTATGATCAGGAAGTCTGGTCCCTTTCTTCTGGTTTTAACCTCCGGTTGTGGCAAAGTCAATAAAAATGCTGGTATTTACCATTGCATTCCCATGTAAAGTATGATAAAAGAACTAGGGTCAAGTGGGTTCCGCCCGCTTTTTCAATTTTTAGCCAGGATGATATCCGCCACGGAAGCCATAGAAAAGATAGAAGCCATATTAGCACCTATCCTTGAAGAACGCCTGCTGGAGCTGGTTGAGGTGGAATTGCGCACCTCAGGGAAGCGATGGCTCCTGCGTATCTTCATCGATAAGGAAGGCGGGGTCACGATCGCCGATTGCGAATATGTGAGCCGGGAATTGAGCGAGGACCCTCGATGTTGAAGATCCGATAGAGCATGCCTATACTCTGGAGGTTTCTTCACCGGGGCTTACGCGGGCCCTGAAAAAGCTCGAAGACTTTGCCCGGTACAAAGGAAAGATGTGCCGGATCATTACCAGCGAGGAAGTGGAAGGCAGGCATGAATTTGTCGGAAAGATCGTCGATACAGCCGGTGAGAACGTCCTGATACAGGAAAAAATAGGTATGTTTACGATCCCGATATGTGCTATAAAAAAGGCACATTTGGAGTTTGATATTGAGGGGTAACGATGTATTTTGATCTCAATTATGTCATTGAGCAGGTGGGAAAGGAAAAAGGCATTCCGAAAGAGACCATAATCGAAGCTCTCGAAGAGGCCATACTGTCTGCTTCAAAAAAGAAATATGGCAGCCATCTTGATCTCGAAGCCCATTATAACGAAGAGCTGGGCGAGATCGAAGTGTTCCAGTTCAAGACAGTTGTCGAGGAGATACATGAACCGGACATGGAGATCGGCGAAGAAGAGGCGAGAAAGCATGATCCCGAGTGCATGATCGGCGATGCGATAGGCATTAAGCTCGATACGTCGTCCCTCGGCCGCATCGCTGCCCAGACTGCCAAGCAGATCATTATACAAAAGGTAAGAAACGCGGAAAGCGATGTCATTTATAATGAGTTCAAAGGCAAAAAAGGCGAGATCATAACGGGCGTCATCCAGAGGGTCGAAAAGAACCATTACATCGTCAATCTCGGGAGAACCGAAGCGCTCATGCCTTTCAAGGAAGCGATACCGGGTGAGACCTTCCGCCAGAGAGAACGCGTAAAAGGGCTTATACTTGACGTGGAAAAAGGACAGAAAGGGTGCATGATCCTTATGTCGAGGACGCATCCCGGTTTTCTCATGAAATTCTTCGAACTTGAGGTCCCCGAGATACAGGAAGGGATCATAAAGATCATCGGCGCCGCACGGGAGCCGGGCGAACGGGCGAAGATATCCGTATACAGCGAAGATACCGATATCGATCCGATCGGGGCATGCGTCGGCGTAAAAGGCTCGCGGGTCCAGAGCATCGTTCAGGAACTCAGAGGCGAGAAGATAGATATCATACCCTACAGCAAGGACATTGCGAAATTCGTCTGCAATACACTGGCGCCGGCCAGGGTATCCAAGGTTTATATAAATGAAGAAGAGCATTCGATGGAGATCATTGTCAATGATGACCAGCTTTCACTTGCCATCGGCAAGAAAGGCCAGAATGTCCGGCTGGCATCCAAGCTGACGAGCTGGAAGATCGATATCAGCAGCGAATCCGAGGTTGAAAAGACATCCAAGAAGATTATCGATGAGCTCATGGATAATTTGAAGGTAAGCGAGATACTTGGCGCGCATACTTCATGACGAATACCTGCGCGACCCGAAGGATATTGCAAAGCTCACACCGGAAGAAATGAACAAGATCACGAGCATCTCGGTCGAAGATTGCCGGCGTATCATTGACGAGGCGCGGGCCATTATGGCGGAGAAAAAGCGCGCCAGGCCCAGGAAGATAAAGAAGAATGAAGAAAAAAGGGAAATGACGGCTGCTGCATCAGTGCCTGATACAACGAGAAGGAGGTAATGAAGGCCGGCTCGAGGAAGAGCGGCGTGAATCAGAGGCTAACGCGGGACGGGACGAACGTCTCATCCGGCGAATAAGCCTTAAGGGAGCAAGGAAGGAACAGGAATGACGAAAATTAAGATTACGGCCCTCACTGACAAGGCAAGTGATGAAGAAATACTCGCCAAGCTTAAAAAGATCGGTGTAAAGATAAAAGACAAGCCGAAAGATGGCGAGATAACCCAGGAACCGGCAAAGGCTGAGACCTCTCAATCAGGGGAAACCCTCGTCGAAACACGGGTTGCATCGACCATTATCCGGCGGAGGGTACAGGCACCCCCGAGGGCCAAAGAAGAGCCTAAAGAAGAGAAACTAGAAATAGAGGAAAAGAAGGCCGAACCTGTTTCGACAAAAGCTCCTTCACGCAAAAAAGCGGCGCAAGAACCATCCGTTGAAGAAGAAACCGCGCAGGAAGCCCACAGGAAGATCCACGAGGATCTCCATGTTCACATAGAAGAGCGCCAGCCGGAGGCCATCGAGGCCGGGCAGCCGGAACCCGAAGCTGCTGCTGCGCCTGAAAACACGGCACCGAAAGGCGATATCGAGCATATTGCCGAAGAAAAGGAAAAAGAGATAACCAAGGTCCTTGAAGAGGCTTATAAACAGGACCTGGAAAAAGATTTCAAGGCCGTGGAAGGCGAAGAGGGCGAAGGACCGGAGCGCCAGAAAAAGAAAACAGAAAAGCTCCTCAAGAAGATCGAAGAGCAGGAGATAGAGGAATCCAAGGATAAGAAAAAAGGGACCCTGAAGAGAAAGGTCGTTATAAAGGAAGAAGACCTTTATTCCTTCAGGCGGCAGCGGCCTAAAACGGGTTCATTCAGAAAGGACCGCAGGGACCGCGGCGGCGAAAGACGGGGCGAAGAAGAAAAGAAGCCCGAACAGAAACAGGCGCGGCGCGTTGTCAAAGTAAGCGACGAGATAACAGTCGGTGAACTCGCCCGGAGGATGAACGTAAAGGCGCAGGATATCATCATAAAGCTTCTGCCCCTTGGCGTGATGGCTACAGTCAATAAATCGATAGATTATGACACCGCGTATCTCGCGGCTACCGAGTTCGGTTTTGAAGTCGAGAAGATCGTTTCCATCGAAGAAGAATTCTTTGCACGGGAAGAAGAAGAAAAAGAAAGCCAGGAAAACTTAATACCAAGGCCGCCTGTGGTTACCATTATGGGCCACGTCGACCATGGCAAGACACTCCTTCTTGATACGATACGCGATACAAATGTCGCCGAACGTGAGGCGGGCGGTATTACGCAGCATATCGGCGCGTACAAGGTCAATGTGGACGGAAAGCAGATCGTGTTTGTCGATACGCCGGGCCACGAGGCATTTACCGCCATGCGCGCCCGCGGGGCACTGGTTACCGATATCGTCATCCTGGTCGTAGCGGCGGATGATGGTGTCATGCCTCAGACGGTCGAGGCGATCAACCATGCGCGCAGTGCGGAAGTCCCTATCATCGTTGCAGTTAATAAGATCGATAAACAGAATGCGAATATAGATAAAGTGATGAAAGAACTTGCCGAGCAGAACCTCATCCCTGAGGACTGGGGCGGATCGACCCTGTTTGCAAAGATCTCGGCAAAGAAGAAAGAAGGCATCAAAGAACTTCTGGAGCTCATAGTGCTTCAGTCTGAAATGCTCGAGCTCAAGGCAAACCCGGATAAACTTGCACGCGGTACTGTTATTGAAAGCGAGCTTGACAAGGGACATGGGCCGATCGGCACCGTCATTATCCAGGACGGCACATTAAAGATACAGGACCCGTTCATTTCGGGTATGACGTTCGGACGCGTGCGGGCAATGATCGATGACAAGGGCCAGAGGATCTTAACGGCCCCGCCGGCAACCCCCGTCCTTGTTGTGGGTTTTCAGGATGTCCCTCATGGAGGTGACCGCTTTATAGTCACCACGGAGGAGCGTTATGCCAAAGAGCTTTCCAAATTCAGGCAGGAGCGTCTTCGCGAAAGAGAAGCGCTTAAGAGCGCACGGACAACACTCGAAGATCTCTATTCGAAGATCGGAGAAACAGAGAAGGTATTTCTCAATGTGATCGTCAAGGGCGATGTCCGCGGGACGATCGACGCCATTGTTGGATCCCTTAAAAAGCTCTCGACGAACGCTGTCGAGGTCCAGGTGACACACAGCGGTGTCGGGGCCATAACAGAAACGGATGTAAACCTTGCCATGGCATCGGGATCGATCATCATCGGTTTTAACGTGCGTCCGGTAGCAAAGGCGCAGGCCCTTGCGGAGCAGGAAAAGATAGATATCAGGCATTATTCCATCATTTACGAGATGATAGACGAAGTGAAACAGGCGATGGAAGGAATTCTCGCACCGAAGATAGTCGAGACGACGATCGGCAAAGCCGAGGTCAGAAAGATCTATCGGTGTCAAGGATAGGCGTTATTGCCGGTTCATATGTTACCGAAGGAAAGGCGACACGGAATTCCCTGATCAGGGTCGTTCGTTCAGGAAAGGTGCTCTATGTCGGGAAGATCTCCTCTCTGAAGCGTTTCAAGGATGACGTTAAAGAAGTGCAGTCAGGATACGAATGCGGCATTTCTCTGGAAAATTATAATGATATAAAGGAAGGGGATGTCTTCGAGTTCTTCATCGAAGAAAAGGAGAAGCAGACCCTTTGAATAAAATAAAGACCGTAAGGCGTAAGGCGTCAGGCGTAAGGAGTTTAAAAATCAGGGTTTCATACGCCTTACGGTTTACGCCTTACGATTTACGGATGACTGATGGTCGTGTTTTATGGTGGTTGGAGTTTCCCGCGTCGATATTTTCTTTCCTGAGAATCATTCTCTCAAAGATAAACGGCAAATGCTGAGGAAAGTCATTGAAAAGACCCGGGCGAAGTTTAATATTTCTATGATAGAGGTCGATCAGTCAAACCTGTGGCAGCGTGCGCGGATCGGCTTTACGGTATCAGGAGTCAGGCAGGACCACGTGAATAAAGTTATAGAGAATGTTCATGAATATATGGAATCTCTTTATCTGGGTGAGATCATCGATACATCGTCAGAGATCATCGTTATCGGGGACGAGATATGAGGTACCGCCGTCTGCGCGTTCAAGACCTGATCCGGGAAGAGATATCTCTTATTATCCAGCGTGAACTGCATGACCCCGGGCTTGGTTTTATAACGGTCGTTGAAGTGAAGATGAGCGAAGACCTGAAGACAGGCAAGGTCTACGTCTCTATATACGGTGAAAAGGAAGAACAAAAAAATACGCTCGAGGCGCTTAAGCGTTCCAAGGGCTATATTAAATTTCTGTTGGGTCAGCGGGTAAAATTGAGATATATACCGGACCTTACGTTCCTCCTCGATGATACCCTTGAAAGGGTAGCGAGGATAGAAGAGATATTGAAAAAAGAGGCCGATGAAAGCAAGGATTAAAAAACTGATCGCAGAAGGTCAGGATTTTCTGGTAACGACCCATATCGATCCCGACGGGGACGCGATAGGTTCAGCTTACGCCTTTGCTTTTGCCCTTGAATCGCTTGGCAAAAAAGTGACTGTTTATTTGAATGATCAGGTGCCATACAGATACGAGTTCCTTCCCGGGCCCCGGGTTCATCATAATACCATACCGAGCGGCAGCTATGACGCGGTCTTTGTGCTCGATTGCGGAAGCCTCTTCCGGATCGGCGATGGCCATGAAGATATCGCGCCGGTGAAACACCTGGTCAATATAGACCACCATGATACGAACGATCGTTTCGGTACGATAAATTTAGTCGATAATACGGCCTCATCTACCGGGGAGATCGTTTACCGTTTATTGAAATATCTTAAGATAAACATCGACAAGAACATGGCCGTCAATATTTATACAGCTGTTTTTACGGATACGGGCTCTCTCAGGTACGAAAATACGAGCCTCAGCGCATACAGGGTATGTGAGGAAATGGTAAAGGCCGGCGCAAACCCGTCTCAGATAGCGATGATGGTTTATGAGAGTCACCCGAAGGAACGATATCTTCTTCTGGGCGAGGTCCTCTGCACGCTTGCAACCTACAACGGCACGGTCGCGATGGCGCACGTAACCGGCGATATGTTCGAAAAGACAGGGACGACCAGCGAATTTGTCGATGGTTTCGTTGAATTCATCAAGGAGATCCGCGGGATAGAGGTTGCTGTCCTTATGCGGGAGATCAATAAGGATCTATGTAAGATAAGTATGCGGGGAAAAGGAACCGTTGATGTCGCGGCGATCTGCAGTATGTTTGGCGGCGGAGGGCACCGGAACGCAGCAGGGTGCCGTATTCAGGGGACCATTGAAGAAGCCCGCCATAAATTGCTTGAAGCGTTGTCTGCCGGGCAATAATGATCGATAAAAAGACCGTTCCATCGGGATGTTTTTTGGCCCTTTGAACGATCGGAGGAAATGGATATCAGCACCATGAATGGATTTTTGATAATCGATAAAAAAACAGGCATGTCCTCATATGACGTTATACGTCGCCTGAAGAGGATCCATAAATTCACAAAGATCGGGTATATCGGCACCCTCGACCGGAATGCGACCGGGATCCTGCCGGTTGCTCTCGATGAAGGGGTAAAGCTCATCCCGTACCTTGAGAATGTGGAAAAACAATACCGGGCAAAATTCCTTCTTGGCATGACCACCGAGACCCAGGATATTGAGGGAAAGGTACTGACAGAGACTCCGACGGACCCTTTTGACCGGCAGGTGATCGAGGATGCCCTCGCAGCGTATCTGGGCCGGATCACGCAACAGATCCCTGCATATTCATCGAAAAAGGTCAACAGGAAACCTCTCTATAAATGGGCACGCAGCGGCATCGCCGTTGAACTGCCGATAAAAGAGGTCGAGATATTTGATATAACGCTTCTGGATTACACGCATCCTTATCTGGATGTGGAGGTTTCCTGCTCAAAAGGGACATATATACGGGCACTTGCAAGTGACCTGGGAGAAAAATTGGGGTGCGGTGCAACACTGTATACCCTGAAACGGACCAGGCACGGCGATTTTATGGAAAATATGGGAACTGATATTGATTATTTCAAAATGGAGCAAGACCTGTTAAACTATTTATTACCTTTGGAAAGCATTTTGGGCTCTCTGCGGGGGATGGTGGTCGAGACGGCGCTCGAAAAGTTCCTGAAACACGGAATGCCCGTACCAATTGCAGGAGATTCCAAAGACTGGAAGCATGGAGAGGATGCGCGCCTTTTCAATAAGCAGGGTATGCTTATTGGTGTCGGCGTTGCGGACCTTGCTTCGAAGACGATTAAGATAAAGCGATTGATCAATCATTAAAGGAGGAATAGATATATGCCACTCGACACCCAGCGGAAAAAGTCAGTCATCGAGGATTACAAAACCCACGAGAGCGACACCGGTTCCCCGGAAGTGCAGATAGCGCTTCTCACGGAAAGGATCAAATCCCTGACCGAACATTTCAAGAGGTTTTCCAAGGACCATAATTCACGGCGCGGTCTTTTGGTACTCGTTGGAAGCAGGAGAAGGCTGCTCAATTATTTGAAAGATAAGAACGTTGACCGGTATAAAAAAGTTGTCGAAAGACTCGGTCTAAGAAAATAAAAGGTTAATAGGAAAAATATGGAAGAGAAGATTTCTATCGAATTCGCAGGTCGGCCCTTAAGCATCAGCACCGGGGATCTCGCCAAACAGGCTGACGGAAGCGTCATCGCCCGTTACGGCGATACAGTCGTGCTCGTCACGGTCGTTGCCGAAAAAACAGCAAGGGATAAGGACTTTTTACCCCTGACGGTCAACTACCAGGAAATGTCATATGCTGCAGGCAAATTCCCGGGAGGATTCTTTAAAAGGGAAGGGCGGCCGACAACACGGGAGATATTGACATCGCGTCTAATCGATAGACCGTTGCGTCCTCTTTTTCCGAAGAACTGGCGATTTGAGACGCAGGTTATCGCAACGGTGCTTTCAGCAGACGAGGACAACGACCCGGGCATCCTGAGCCTCGTTGGTGCGTCGTGTGCGGCAAGCATATCTGATATCCCTTTTGACGGACCTTTCGCTGGAGTAAAAGTGGGGAGGATAAACGGGGTTCTTGTGGCGAACCCTACATTCCCCGAGATGGCTGACAGCGATATAGATATAGTTGTCACAGGAACTCGTGACGCAATAATAATGGTTGAAGGCGAAGCGCATTTTGTCAAGGGCACCGACCTTATCGAAGCGATCGAATTCGGCCATCAGGCAATGATGCCGCTCATCGAGATGCAGGAAGAGCTATGTAAAAAGATCGGAAAAGCCAAGCGGCAGGTCCCGGTTGCCGAAAATCTCGAAGAGAAGAAAAAAGAAGTCAGGAATATCGTTGAGAAAGACCTGACCGAAAGTTTTGCAATAAACGCAAAACTCGAACGGTATAAAAGACAGGACGAGATACTGAAGGACCTCAAGGGAAAGTTTCCCGAGGAAGAGGCGGCCTCGGTTGCAAAGGCGTATGAAGATGTCACGAGCGACCTTATGCGTGAGCAGCTTCTTACCACGGGCAAACGGATAGACGGACGGGCAAGCGATCAGATCAGGCCAATTTCATGCCTCGTCGGAGTGCTTCCCCGCACTCATGGTTCCGCCGTGTTCACACGCGGAGAGACCCAGGCGCTGGCTATAACGACCTTTGGAACGTCGGATGACGAACAGAAGATCGAGTCGCTCCATGAAGGGGAGACGTATAAGACCTTCCTCCTCCATTATAATTTTACGCCCTTCTCAGTGGGCGAGGCATCAATGCTGCGCGGGCCTACACGGCGCGAGATAGGCCATGGCAACCTGGCCGAACGGGCATTGACCCCGATCCTGCCCGAGAGGGAAGCGTTCCCCTATACAATAAGGATCGTGTCCGAGATCCTCGAATCAAACGGCTCTTCTTCAATGGCGACCGTATGCGGCAGCTGTCTTTCGCTTATGGATGCCGGTGTCCCGATCAAGGAACCGGTTGCCGGGATAGCAATGGGGCTCGTAAAAGAAGGCGACAAGGAGATCATCCTGAGCGATATTCTCGGTGACGAAGACCATCTTGGCGATATGGATTTCAAGATCGCCGGTACACGCGATGGCATAACCGCTATCCAGATGGATATCAAGATCAGAGGTATATCCAAAGAGACGATGTCCAAGGCCGTTATTCAGGGCCAGCAAGGGGTTGGGACGATCCTCGATATCATGACGGGAACGATAGAAAAACCTCGCGAGACCCTTTCGCCCTATGCGCCAAGGATCTACACGATGATGATAAAGCCCGATAAGATCCGGGAAGTCATCGGCCCGGGTGGAAAGATCATCAGGAGCATTATCGAGAGAACAGGCGTAAAGATCGATATCGACGATTCGGGTATGGTTAATATAGTGTCCGTCGACGAGGAATCGGCCAACGCCGCGATCGAGATCGTGAAATCCATCGTGAAGGATGTTGAAGTTGGAACCATCTATGACGGCAAGGTGAGAAGGGTCCTCGATGCCGGTGCAATTATCGAACTCGGGCCGAACCTTGATGGTTTCTGCCATGTAAGCCAGCTCGATGACAAATTTGTCAAGAAGGCATCCGATGTCGTTAAAGAAGGCGATGATGTCAGGGTAAAGGTCATCGGCGTCGAAGACAACGGAAGGATAAAACTGTCACGAAAGGCTGTCCTTAAGGATGAAAGAGGATAGCAATAATAGATGTATAAAAAATCCGTCCTCGATAACGGTATAACAGTCGTTACAGAATCTATTCCCTATTATTCCACCGTATCGATCGGTATCTGGTGGAAGGCAGGCAGCCGTTATGAAACATCAGGCAATAACGGCATCTGCCATTTTATCGAACACATGCTCTTCAAGGGAACGGCGAAGCGCACCGCATACGATATCGCGCGGGAGATCGACGCCGTAGGCGGTTCCATTAATGCCTTCACGGGCAGGGAATATACCTGCCTTTATGTGCGCATCCTCAGAAAAGACCTGGATATCGCTCTCGATATCATGGCGGACATGCGTCTCAATTCTCTGTTCAATGAAGACGATATCGAGAAAGAGCGTTATGTCATAAACCAGGAAATTAAAATGGTTGAAGACAGCCCTGAGGAATATATCTATGACATGTTCAATGCCTCGTATTACAAGGGGCATGCGCTCGGGATGCCGATACTGGGCACGGAAAAGTCTGTGCAGTCCCTCGAGCTCGATGCAGTAAAGAACTATTTCAAAGACCATTACGGACCTGAAAATACGATCATTACGATCAGCGGCAGGATAAACCACGAAGCCTGTGTTGAGGATATAAGGCGTTATTTTTCCGGGATGTCGAACGGAAGCGCCCACAGGAAATTGATCGCCCCCGAGCCGACGATAGGGATCGATATCTATGAAAAAGAGCTCGAACATGTCTATATGTGCATAGGCACCGACGGGGTCAGCCAGGTCGACAGGCGCAGGTATATGCTCTATATACTCAACGCTATTATGGGAGGCAGCATGAGCTCCCATCTTTTCCAGGAGATCAGGGAAAAACGCGGCCTCGTCTACAACATATATTCTTACGTGAATTGCTATCATGATTCCGGAACATTCGGGATCTCGACATCGTCATCACTGGAATACATAACCGAAGTGCTGGGCCTTATCAAGGATGAGATCATACGTGTGCGCAATGAAGGCATCACCGATGCCGAGCTTTCTTTTTCCAAGGAACATATCAAGGGGAACCTTTTTATAGCCCTCGAGGGTTCAGAGACCCGGATGGGGCGGCTTGCCAAAAATGAGATCTACTTCGGAAGCTATATACCGCTCAAGGAGACTTTGCGCGAGATAGACAGCATAAAGAAATCGGATGTGGCATCCATAGCACGGGAGATATTCGATGACCCGAACGAGATCTCACTGACCATACTCGGAAATGTTGACCGGAAAAAGGTTGAGAACGTATGGAAAGGATAGATGTTTTCATAAAAACCCGGGATGGGGCTCCAATCCCCGTATATGCCACGGACCATTCATCAGGCGTTGATCTTTGCGCTTTGGTCGATGAGCCTCTCGTGCTCGCACCTATGGAGCGAGCGCTTGTTCCAACCGGCCTTTTTATCGGGATACCTGAAGGATTTGAAGCCGAGGTCAGGCCTCGCAGCGGTATAGCCGTACAAGCATGGTGTTACGGTCCTGAACACGCCGGGGACCATCGATTCCGATTACCGGGGTGAGGTCCAGATAATATTGATCAACCTCGGCAGTGAACCTTTCACGATAAATAAAGGAGACCGCATCGCCCAGATGGTTTTCAAGAACCTCGCACGGGTGGAATTCCGGCAGGTGGCAGATCTTACCGATACATGCCGCGGCCAGGGGGGCTTCGGGTCAACGGGAATATAGGGGGATCAAAGACGGTGGAACGTCTCTACCATTATCTCGATAGTTTTGTCCGCCATCTTGTGTCCGAGCGCGGTTCTTCACCGCACACCATCGAAGCCTACAACCGTGACATTCTCACATTTATAAAATATTGCGAAGAAATAGCCTGCGACGAACCCGAGAGGCGCCATGTCGAGGGGTTTATTGCCTATCTTCGCGACAAGGGGACGCTCGAACCGCAGTATCGTAAGGAACATATCGGCCTTGCGGGGATTGTTCAATTACCTTCTCCTTGACGGCAAGATCGCGGCAAGTCCGCTCGAGGACGTGGACACGCCGAAATTCCGGGCGCCAATCCCCCGCGTGCTTACCGAAGACGAAATGGGTGAGCTTATCCATCTTCCAGACGGCGCAGAAACTTGCGGTCCGGGACCGGACGATCATCGAGCTCATGTATGCGACGGGGCTTCGGGTATCCGAGGTGATCGGGCTCAAGAAAAGCGATATCAACCTTGACGGCGGTTTCGTTATCGCAATGGGAAAACGGTCCAAAGAACGTGTTGTACCGCTGGGGTCGTATTCACGCGATGCGATCAAGGCCTATCTGGAATCGGAAAAACCGCCGGGGCAATACCTGTTCCCGAATCGCAAGGGGAGCATGATCACGCGCCAGGCGATCTGGAAGATCATCCGGAAATACGGTCTGCAATTGCACAGAGGCCATGTTTCGCCCCACACGATACGGCACACTTTTGCGACCCATCTGCTTGAAGGGGGCGCCGACTTAAGATCGGTGCAGGTCCTTCTCGGCCATGAGGATATATCGACCACGCAGATCTATACCCATGTCGACAGTAAACGGTTGAAAGAAATTCATAAGAAGCATCATCCGAGGGGCTGATGAAGGTCATCACATCTCATGTCAATTCAGATTTTGATTCCCTCTCCTCGATGGTTGCGGCGAAGAAGCTTTATCCCGACGCGGTGCTTGTTTTCCCGGGATCCCAGGAAAAGACGCTTCGTGATTTTCTTATTCATTCAACGCTGTATCTGTTCGATATCGTAAAACTCAAAAAATCCGATTATGACACAATCGATACCCTTATCCTCGTTGATACGCGCGACAAGTCACGAATAGGCGAGCTCGCGAAGGTAGCTGAGAATGGGAAAACAACGATACACGTGTATGACCATCACCCGGATTCGGAGTGCGATGTAAAGGCGGAGTTTCAGATCGTACGAAGTGTCGGGGCTACCGTGACGATCCTGATCGGTCTTATCAGGGAACGCGGCATTGACGATCACACCCGAGGAAGCGACGATAATGATGCTCGGCATCTATGAAGAGACGGGGAGTTTCCGTTTTTCGTCGACAACTGTAGAAGATTTCGCAGCGGCATCGTATCTGTTATCGCAGGGCGCCAATATAAATCTTATTTCCGATATGCTCGTCCGCGAATTGACCCCGGAACAGGTCTTTCTTCTCAACGATATTATCAAGAATGCCGGCGTATACAACATAAACGGCATTGATATCGTTATCACCGAGGGAAGCACAGAGCAATATGTGGGAGACCTTGCGGTGATCGTGCATAAATATCGGGATATGGAAAATATCAATGCTGTCTTTGCGCTTTTCCGTATGGAAGACCGCGTTCATATCATAGGCCGCAGCCGTATACCCGAGGTGGATTCAGGGTATGTCATGTCACTTCTCGGCGGAGGAGGGCATAAAGTCGCGGCATCGACGACCGTAAAGGACCTGACCCTTCCGGAGACCAAGGAAAAGCTTATCGAGATCCTTCGCAACAGCGTAAAGCCGCTCTGGCAGGCTAAGGATATTATGTTCTTTCCCGTAAAATCAGTTGAATCCACGAGCCCTATCAGGGAAGCCTTAAATGTCTTGACGAAATATAATATCAATGCAATGCCGGTGCTTTCGCGTGGCCGGGTCATCGGCATCATCACCCGGCAGGTGGCTGCAAAGGCGCTTTTCCACAAACTGGAGAACCAGCCGGTCGACGACTATATGTTTACCGAGTTTCATGTCGTGAACCCGGAAGATTCGATAGAGGCCGTCAAGGAAAAGATCATCGGGAGCAATCAGCGCTTCCTTCCCGTCGTCCATGAAAATGAGTTGAAGGGGGCCATAACCCGCACCGATCTTTTGCGGGTGCTTGAGGACGAGATCGCAAAGACCGTCCTCGAGAAGCTCGAATTTCACGATAAGTATGTCCAGCGCAAGAATGTCCGCAGACTGATGGAAGAGCGGCTCGACGATGCGACCATGGAAAAACTGGTCGATATGGGAAATCTTGCCGATGATATGGGTTTTCATGCGTATCTGGTCGGCGGTTTCGTTCGAGACCTCATTCTGCGCGACGAGAACAACGATATTGATGTCGTGATAGAAGGCGACGGGATCGCTTTTGCCGAGGAAATGGTAAAGAGATTCAATGTCAGAATGCGTTCCCACAAGGAATTTTCCACGGCGAAACTCCTTTTTCCGGACGGCTTCAAGATAGATATAGCGACTGCCCGGCTCGAATATTACAGGGCCCCCGCGGCCCTGCCTACCGTTGAGCACGGTTCTTTGAAACTGGACCTTCACCGCCGGGATTTTACGATCAACACGCTCGCCATAGCGCTTAACAAAAATGCTTTCGGCGAACTGGTCGATTTTTTCAGCGCCCAGCGTGACATCAAGGAGAAAACGATCCGCGTCCTGCATAGTTTGAGTTTTGTCGAGGACCCGACGCGAGTTTTCCGGGCCATACGTTTTGAGAAGCGCTTCGGGTTCAAGATAGGGAAACAGACAATGAGCCTGATCAAAAACGCCGTGAAGCTCAGCTTCCTTACCAAGATGCGGGGAAAGCGCATCTGGTCGGAGTTCATGCTTATCCTGAAGGAAGAGGCCCCCGAGGCAATATTCGCACGCCTTGTCGAGCTTGACCTCTTGAAGTTCATATCTCCCGAACCTCGTTTTTAACAAGGAAAAGGAAAGGCTTTTCGGGCAGATGCATGCCGTTTATCAATGGCATGAGTTTCTTTATCAGGGGAAACCGGTTGACAAGGTCCAATTCTTTATCCTTGGCCTGATCGATAACATGGCCATCACGGATGTTGCCGAATTTGCATCGAGAATGGAGATAACCGAACGCTTCAGGCAGCGCGCGGTGGAGAATGCGGAAAACCTCCGGCGGATCATGGCGCGCTTTGCGCAGGGCATCAACGGGATCAAAAAGAGCGAAGTATACCGGATGCTTGATTCACTGTCACGGGAAGCGATGCTCTTTATCATGGCCAAGACACGTTCTGATGATGTAAAAAAGGCCATTTCGAACTATATAACGCATCATGATTCCTTTAAGCCCTTTACGACCGGGAATGACCTGAAAAAAATGGGAGTGCACGAAGGGCCGGTCTATAAGGATATCCTCGACCATCTGAAAGATGCCAAAATAGACCTTGACCTCAAAACAAAGGAAGAAGAGACCCAATTCCTGCAGAGCTATCTTTTTCAAAAGGGGATATTGCCATGAGCCTCCTTGTCCCGACATTGGAAGTCCAGCTCGAATGTTTTGAAGGGCCCATGGCAGTGCTTATCACGCTTATCAAGCGCAACAAGCTGAGCATCTGGGACATCCCTATCGCGATGATAACGGAACGCTTCCTCCAGTATGTTGAGATAGCAAGGGAAATGAACCTCAGGATAGCAGAGGATTTTATCGAGATGGCCTCCCTTCTTCTCTTCATTAAATCGAAAATGCTCCTTCCGTCGAATGGCAACGGTGAAGAGGAAGACCCCCGCGAAGAATTGGTCGAACGTATAATCGAGTATGAACGCGTAAGAAATATGGCTATAGCGCTGAACGGCCTTCCCATGCTTGAGCGTGATGTATACTCTATTGGAAGGAGCGGTTTGGAAAAAGAGGCGGAATTCGACCTCATCTGCCTCTGCACGTTATATTTTGAATTGATGCATGTTAAAGAGGAATCCTATTTTGTTGTTCGGGAAGTGCGCCCTACGCTGGAAGAAAAGATAGGGGCGCTCAAGGATGTTCTGAGATCTGACGGCTTTTTTGAATGGGACCTCGTTACCGAGGAAGACAGGAATGAACGGGTTGCCACGATCCTTGGAATGTTGGAACTGGCCAAGATACGCATGGCCACGCTGACACAGAGGCGCCCATTTGGTAAAATTATAATGAAGAAACGGGATTCGGCCCAATTCATGGATAACTGATAATAAGACCTCAGGAGGGTATATAATGGCAGGCCATACGGGCAGGAAGATCCTGCTTATTGTTTGCATAGTGATCGCAGTCATAATTTTTATAACGAGCATATCCGGTATCTTCTCGGGCAGCGGCTCCAAGATCGGGGTCGTGGAGATCGAAGGGACTATCGCCGATATGAAAGATGTTATGGCCGATATTGTGCGTTTCAAGGAAGACGACAGTATACGCGGTGTTATAGTCCGCATCAATTCGCCCGGCGGAGCTGTCGGACCAACCCAGGAAGCGGCCAGTGAGCTTAAGAAACTCAAAGAGAAAAAGAAGGTATACGTTTCGATGGGTTCGGTCTGCGCATCGGGAGGGTATTATATAGCAGCGGTCGGTGAGAAGCTTTACGCAAACCCCTCGACAATAACGGGTTCGATCGGGGTCATCATGCAGCAGACCGTGGTTGAAGACCTGATGAAAAAAATAGGTGTTCAGGCAAATACGATCAAGGCCGGGATCAATGAAAGATGTCGGGAACCCCTTCAGAAAGATGACCGATTACGAGCGAAAGTACCTGCAGGACATTATCGACAGCATTCATGAACAGTTTATCAAGGATGTGGCGGCCGGACGGAAAATGAACATCGACAAGGCCCGGGAACTCTCTGACGGCAGGATATACACGGGGCTCCAGGCAAAAGACGCCGGCTTGATCGATAATATAGGGACTTTCTACGATACGGTCGATGCAATGAAAACAACGCTCGGCATTAAAGGAAAACCGGACCTGGTATACGGCAAGAGGCCTTTTTCTCCCCTGAAATGGCTCGTTTCTTCAGCCCTGCAGGACATGTTCGCCCGCGAACAGGCCGCACCGTTCAAGTATGAGTATAAACCGTAAGGACGTAAGCTAGGCGTAAGGCGTAAGGCGTAAGGACGTAAGGCGGGGAGAATTATGCCGGATCTATTACAGCGAACACCTGTGGGTATACCGGCGAAGGTTTCTGGATCTTTTACCCTCACTGTTTACTCCTTACTCAGTCAGAAGTTTTTATTCAAAAATCAACCAGATAATATACAATGAAGCGTTTCAAGGGTTTCCGGCAGGGAGTCCTTGAAGATTTTTTGGCAAAAAAATAATGCCGAAGACGGGACTTGAACCCACACAGGCAAATTGCCTACTAGACCCTGAATCTAGCGCGTCTGCCAATTCCGCCACTTCGGCACCCTATAAAGTTATATGTATGCGATAGATAAGTCAAGAGGTGACGATGAAAATTTTTCAAACATTTGATACTGAGACCCGGTTTCCCAATCCCGTTCTCACTATCGGCAATTATGACGGGGTTCATCTCGGCCATAGGCGAATAATAAGAAAGGTTGTGGAGAAGGCCCGTGCGATCTCGGGCACTCCGATGCTGATGAGCTTTAATCCGCATCCTCACAGTATCCTCAAGCCCGATTCCTATATACGCCTGATAACCCCGCCGCATATAAAGGAGCGCCTGGTTGAGGAGAGCGGGATCGAGGTCATGTTCGAGATACCTTTTAACGAGCATCTGAGGTCCATAGCTCCTGAGAGCTTCATAGAAGATATTCTTATAGGCAAGATTGGCGTGGCCGGGGTTATTGTCGGATATGATTTCCGATTCGGGAAAGGCGGGGTTGGCGATGTCAAAATGCTCATGGAATACGCGCACAAAAAAGGTTTTTATTTCGATGTCGTAGGCGCTATAACACTCGATGAAGAAAAGATAGGAAGCAACCGGATCCGTAAGCTTATCATGGACGGCGACGTAAAAAAGGCCAACGAGCTTCTCGGCCGCCCGCATATGATCGAGGGGATCGTCGTTCACGGTGTAAATCGCGGGAAGAACATGGGTTTCCCGACGATAAACTTCGAAACGGTCTTTGAACTTATACCGGGAAATGGCGTGTATATTACAGAGGTTGAATTTGACGGCAAAAAATGGCCCTCGGTTACCAATATCGGGTACAATCCCACATTTGACGGGAAAAAACTCCTGGTAGAAACGCATATTCTGAATTTCGGCGGGGACCTGTATGACCGCGAGATCGTAATATATTTCCACGAGCGCATCAGGGAGGAAAAGAAATTTAAAGACATGGCCGAACTGATGGCGCAGATCTCAAGGGATGTGGAAAGGGCGAGGGATTTTTTTAAAGACCGTGAGGGGCGTAAGGCGTGAGGCGTACGATCCGGGTCATGTTACACGGATACACAGGTTCTCCCGTTTTGAAGTATAAGAGTTCCGGCAAGCCGGAATGACAATTTGCTTTTGGCAGATTATTCAGTTCGCCTTACGCCGTTACGCCTCACGTTCTTGCCCCAATGACCACATATACCCCGCCTATAATGGGGTCGCTTTCGTTGCGTTCCATCAGGACCTCGATCATGCGGTCCTGTATCTTGACATTCCTCGGGAGCAGTTTTACGCCGCTTGCCGCATAAATATCCTCTGCTATCACCATCCCGGCCTTAAGCTCTTCAATGGATATCTTGCATTTGTTTCTGGCAAATTCACGGTCATTTTCAACGATATGCTCAACGAGGAATGATGCAACTTCCGGGTCGAGTATGCGATTCGCCGATTGCCGGATCTCGCGCAGGATATCATCGCGCCCGGACCCGCCGCGGCATAGATCGCTCTGGAGAACGATCCCCCTGATTATTCGTGCGCCCCTTGGTATTTCATTGCCTATCAGGCCGTCCGGGGTCCCTGAGCCGTCGAAATTTTCATATTGATGGTAGATAGCGTCGGATGACGTTTTGTAACCGGAAATAGTCGATATGATGAGGGACCCTATGACAGGATGCTGATTGTAAATACTGCGGTCATTCATGACCATGCCATTCTTGGCCTTATCCGCTATCGTATCGGGCAGGCCGATCTTGCCTATCTCATGCAGTTGGGCCCCGAACAGTATTTTGTCTGCTTCGTCTTCAGCGATATCCATTTTCCTGCATATGAACCGGGCAGTTTCTTTTGCGGCCTGGGCCCGGTCGGCGGCGCCGGGTACCCGTACATCGATTATCTTAAGCAGGATCTGTGTCAATTCTTTAAAGTTGCGCTCGAGCTTCTTGTTTATTTCCGCGATCTTCTTCTTCTCGGCAAGAAGTTCATTCTGAAGCTGTTTTATCCTGATAAAGGCCTGTATCTTATGTGTCAGGATGATCGGGTGCGTTGTTTTTTCAATACAGTCGTCGGCTCCCGATTTGAAGGCCTCTATTTTGAACTGTTCGTCTTTTTGATATGTCAGAAATAAAAAGATAGACGACCTTGTTTCCGGCATATTCCTGATACGGCGGCAAAATTCCAGGCCGTCTACAGCGGGCATGCCATGATCGCTTAAGATGAGGTCGGGTTCTATATCCCTCGACCGCGCGGCGGCTTCCTCGCCATTCGAGGCCTGGTAGACCTCGAAGCCGGGATACCGGCCGAAAAATTTGGCGAAGATATTCCGGAAATTATCATCATTATCGACAAGGAGTATCCGGACCGATGGGGTTTCCATTATGGCTTCCCTTCATTGGGGACCACAGAAGGTGCTTCCGGTTTCACGGATTCTTTTTGCGGTGCGGCGGCGGGGGGCGCCGGCTGAACGGAGGCTTTTTCCTTTATATCCGCTGCAACAAGTATGCTTACCCGCCTGTTTGCGAAATCAAGGGGTTTGTCGGGATGTTTGAGATTACGGTCTGCAAATCCCCGGACCTGCGTGATCTGATCTTTTCCGACTCCATTTTGCTCGAGTATCCTGCGGGCCATATTCGCCCGATCGGAACTCAATTCCCAGTTCGTATAGTCGGGATTTACATAGGGTCTGGCGTCGGTATATCCTTCTATCATAACTTTGTTGTTGAGTTGGCCGATTTCCTTTCCGACCAGTTTCAAAAGTTTTACCGTATCCGGTTTTGGTTTAGAGCTTCCGACATCGAAAAATAGACCGGCGGAATTTTCCAGAAGTTCTATCCTCAGCCCTTCCTTTGTTACAGTTATCTCTATTTTATCCTTGAATTTTTCCAGGTCCGCGTTTGTCTTGATCGCCTCTTCGAGCTTTTTCGCCTCAGTTTTCAGTTTCTCGATCTCGGCTGATATGTTTGATGTTGGATTTGGGGCAGCGCCCTGCGAGCCATGAAGGATATTGCCGCCCCGGCCGCTTTCAAAGACACCGGGGTCTTTAAAATATGCTGAAATTGCCTGCTTCACCGAGGCGCTCTGGCCGACTATCCACAATACGATAAAAAGGGCCATCATCGCTGTAACAAAATCGGCGTATGCCACCTTCCACGCTCCTCCGTGGTGCCCGCCATGCCCCCTTTTCTTTTTGATGACGATCCTTACCGGGGTTTGATGGTCATCCATCATTACTTGACCCCCTTCACAAATGTTTCCATTTCCTGGAAGGTTGGCCTGTAATCATTGGGGATCGACCGGCGGGCGAATTCAACGGATACGATGGGGTTAAATCCCTTGGCAAGGGATATTATACCCGACTTAATGGCTTCATACACCTTGGATTCTTCCTCGGCCGCCAGGTCGAGGTTGGTGGCCAGAGGCTGGATAAAACCATAGGAGAGAAAGATACCGAGAAAAGTCCCTACCAGTGCTACAGCGACCTTGTGGCCGATCTCCTCGGGCGGGCCGTTGATCGCCTGCATCGTAATTACGATGCCAAGTACGGCGGCGACGATCCCAAGGCCCGGCATCGAATCGCCGATCTTCTGCAGGATCATTCCCGGCTGCATGCTTTCCTGGTGATGAGTTTCGATATCGAGGTCCATCAGGCTTTCTATGTCATGGGGGGCTATACCTCCAAGAACGATAAGCCTGAATGTGTCTGTCATGAATGAGATTATGTGGTGCTGCTTTGTGATATTCGGGTATTTGGCAAATATCTTGCTCTGCTCAGGATGTTCGATATGCGATTCGAGTGCAATGAGACCGTCCTTGCGGGTAACCTGGAAGATCTCGTACATGAGCCTTAGAAGATCGAGGTAAAGCTGGCGGCTTATGCTCCCGCCTTTCAACGATCCGATCATTTTTGACAATATCTTCATGAGAAGCTTCTTGGGTGCCGAGATGATCATCGCGCCGAACGCGGCCCCGCCGATTATGAGAAATTCGACGGGCTGTACGATAAGTTTTAAGGGGCCCCCTTCCATGACGAACCCCCCGAAAACTGCACCGAGGACAATAATCGCTCCTACAAGGACAAACATTTTTTATTCCAGGTCCTTCGCCCGTTTAATTAGCGCCACCGGCGTGAAAGTTAGACTCTTCACCCGTCAGTATAGGAATTATCGGTCTCCAGTATTAAAAAGATTAAGGTATGAAAAGAAAATAATAACAGGAAGGTCTTATTTCAACTCGTTGAACACTATTTTACCGTCGACCATAGTGAAAAGGTTCTTTCCCCGTAAGGCAGTGCCGTGAAAAGGTGTGTTCTTGCCTTTCGAAATAAATGAAGTTTCAGTCCACGGTCCATTCGAGATCAGGGTCGAAGATGATGATATCGGCAGGCGCTCCCTCGGCTATGGTCCCTGAATTGATGCCGAGAAGCTTTGCCGGGTTGACCGTCATTTTCTTAAGCAGTGCCGATCATATCGAGCACGCCTTCGCGGACAAGGTTGAGCGACAGTGCGAAAGCAGTCTCGAACCCTGAAATGCCAAATGTTGCAAGATCAAATTCGACATCTTTCGATGTGAACTCGTGCGGTGCATGGTCCGTGGCTATAATGTCAATAATGCCTTTGCGAAGTCCTTCTTTGATGGCCTCCACATCCTTTTTCGAGCGCAGGGGAGGGTTAACCTTCGTGTTCGTATCGAAAGTAAGCGTCGCTTCATCGGTCAGGGAAAAATAGTGCGGACATGTATCGCATGTGACCTTTCGGAAGGTTTTGCGGGCTGTCTCGATGATCTCAACGCTGCCGCCGGATGATATATGGGTAATATGGATAGGCGCATCGACATACCTGGCTATGGCAATATCTCTTAAGACCATTATCTCTTCTGCTATGGCCGGTATTCCCTCGAGCCCGTTGAGAAGCGATGATGTTCCTTCGTGTATATAGCCTCCGGACAGCGTCTCGTCCTCACAATGGGAAATAACGGGCAGTTTAAAGATCCTCGCGTATTCGAGGGCCTTGCGCAAGAGCCCGGCATTGCTGACCGACCTGCCGTCATCGGATATCGCGACAATGCCTGCGGCGAACATCTCGCCGATCTCGGCAAGCTCTTCGCCTTTGAGGCCCCGGGTTATGGCCCCGCAGGGCATGAACCTTGCATTTGCCTTCGGCCCGGGCTTTATCAATGATAAATTCCGTGACGCTTCGGCTGTCATTTACGGGATTTGTATTGGCCATGCATACGATCGTCGTGAATCCTCCCCGTACCGCAGCGCTCGTGCCTGTCAGTATCGTTTCCTTGTATTCAAAACCGGGTTCCCGCAGATGGCAGTGTACGTCAATAAGACCGGGCGCCACAATGTACCCCGAGGCGTTCACGACCTGCGCCTTGCCGTCTGTTTTCTTTATGGTATCCGATATCTCCCGGATGACCGAGTCTTCTATGAGGATATCATATATGCCGTCTCGCGAGGTCTTTGGGTCGATGACGCGTCCGCCCCGTATCAATGTTTTCATGCCTCGCCTCCTATAAGGAGGTAAAGGATAGCCATCCTCACCGCAACGCCGTTTTCAACCTGGTCAAGAATGACCGATGAAGGGCCGTCGGCTACTTCATCCGTTATCTCGATCCCCCGGTTCATAGGGCCCGGATGCATGACGATCACGTCATCTGCGGCCATCTCGACATGTGGTTTCGTAAGGCCGTACAATGTTGAATATTCCTTCGTCGAGGGTATGTACTTTGTGCCCCCGCGTTCCTTTTGTATCCTGAGCATCATAATGACATCCGCTTTCCTGACCGCCTTTTTCAGGTCATATTCGACACGCACGCCGAGTGTTTCGATGTGCGGCGGGATCATCGTCGGAGGCCCGCAGCAGATGACGTCGTTTCCGAAGTTCTTGAGAGAAAATATATTGGAACGCGCCACCCTGCTATGGGCTATATCACCCACTATGGCGATACTGAGGCCTTCGATCCGGCCTTTTTTCTCCCGTATCGTGTAGAGGTCGAGAAGGGCCTGCGTAGGATGCTCATGAGAGCCGTCGCCGCCGTTTATTATTGATGAATCGAGGATACCGGCCAGCATATGCGGCGCGCCGGGCATGCTGTGCCGTATCACGATCGCATCAGGCCTCATGGATTCGAGGTTCCTGGCTGTGTCCTTGAGGCTTTCACCTTTCGTCGAACTGCTCGTGCTTGACGATATGTTTATGGTATCCGCGCTTAAGCGTTTTGCGGCGATCTCGAACGACGTACGGGTCCGGGTGCTCGGTTCATAAAAAAGCGTTATAACCGTTTTACCGCGCAGGGTGGGTACTTTTTTGATCTCTCTTTTGGAAATGTCTTTGAATGATTCGGCGGTATCAAGAATAAAAAGCATCTCCTCTCTCGAGAGGTCACGGATATCGAGGAGATCTTTTCTTTTCCAGTTCATCAGGTCTTTACGATCACCACTTCTTCTTTGCCGTCTATTTCGCTCATCCTTACGAGAACTTCTTCGTTTTCATTGACCGAACAGACTATACCCGCGTAGTCGGGATGTATCGGCAGTTCGCGTTCGCCCCGGTCAACCAGGACGGCGAGCTGTATCTTTTTTGGCCTTCCAAGGTCCATTATTGCGTCAATGGCCGCCCGGATGGTGCGCCCCGTATGGAGGACATCGTCGACAAGGACAACGGTCATATTATTGACGTCGAAGGTTATGTCGGTCTTCCGTACTTCAGGCCATTTGAGTTTTGATATGTCGTCCCTGTAAAGCGTTATATCGAGAACGCCGAAAGGCAAACTGGTGCCTTCAACATTCTTTATCTTGTCCTGGATGCGATTGGCGAGATAGACACCGCGTGTCCTTATCCCTATAAGGCTCAGACCATTAGAGCCTTCATTTTTCTCCAGTATTTCATGGGTGATCCGCGTTATCGTGCGGTCCACCGCTTTCTTGTCGAGAATGACCTTTTTTTTCATTTAATCATCAAAATAAATGGCATTTGTCTTACATTCATCCATGCACGCCCGGCATTCAATACAATCCTCAGGTACCGCAACAATTACTGTGTCCTGCTCTCTCGCAAAAACCTCATAAGGACAGATCGATATGCATTCCCCGCAATCTGTGCATGCTGTTCGTGAGATATATGGGCGCACTTCTCTACTACTATAGAAATTTTCATCGAAAAAATCAACCTGGAAGTGGATGGCATTTTTTACTTACTTTATCACCTGAAATTGGCTATATATATGTAAAGCTCTTCCGAACCATTAATAAAAGGGGATGGTATTATGAAGAGATCCATTTTCGTATTTCTGTTTTTTTCCATTTTCGCGGGTATGGCATCAGTGAGTTTCGGCGCCGATGACCTTGCAATAACGAAGGATAAGGACGGGACGACCTGGTCGGTCGGTTCAGATGAGTCGCGTGATAAAAGGCAGGCCGAGGAAGAACGTGATAAGGACCGGGCATGGGACATGCTCCAGAATTCGTCAATAATTTTTGACAAACGACCGACAACAACGACTAAATGATTATGGAAAAAGGCAGAATTATAATTGTCGAGGATGAAGAAAATATCCTCAACATGCTCACAGAATTCTTAAGCTCAAACGGCTATGAGGTGGAAGCGTTCAACGATAGCCGCAAAGCCCTCTCTGCATTGAAAAATAACCACTATCATGTGCTTATCACTGATCTCATGATGCCGAAGGTCGATGGGCTGCAGCTCATCAATTTCATCCAGAAAGAATATATCGACACGCTCGGCATCGTCATGACGGGTTACGGCAGCATGGAAAGCGCCATAACCGCCATGCGCTGCGGGGCCTTCGATTATGTCCTGAAGCCGTTCAAGTTCGAAGAGGTCCTTACCACTATTGATTCCGCGATCTATTATTACAATCTTCTCAAAAGCGATAATATCCCGAAAGGGCTGACCCTGAAAGCCAATCTCCTGAGGCGGTATTCGGAGAATAAAATGGTCCGCGAGAACACGATCCTGAGATCGGCTTTAAAGGACAAGTATAAATTTGAGAATATCATAGGCATCAGCTTTCCGATGCAGAAAGTATTTGAAATGATAGAACGCGTCGCGGATACCAATGCGACGGTCCTTATCACCGGCGAAAGCGGCGTAGGGAAAGAACTCGTTGCGCGGGCCATCCATTATAATTCGTCCAAGCGGGATAATCCCCTGGTTGTCGTCAATTGCGGGGCTATTCCCGAAACTCTTCTCGAAAGCGAGCTTTTTGGCTATGAAAAAGGCGCCTTCACCGGGGCCGTGACCGCCCGCATCGGAAGATTTGAACTCGCCGCCGGCGGATCTATTTTTCTGGATGAAATTGGCGATATGAGCTTCAACCTGCAGGTAAAGCTCTTAAGGGTGCTGCAGGAAAAATCTTTCGAGCGTATCGGCGGGGGCAAGACAATAAAAGTAGATATCCGGATAATCGCGGCCACCAACCGTAAACTCGAGGAACTCGTTGAGGAGGGCAAGTTCCGGGATGACCTGTACTACCGGCTTAATGTTGTCCCCATCGAAATTCCCCCCTTACGGGAAAGACGCCAGGATATCCCGCTTCTCATAAATTTTTTCCTTGAACAGTCGAACAGGATCAATTGCGCTGCCATAGAAGGTTTTTCAGAAGAAGCGATGAAAGCGCTCATCGAATACAACTTTCCCGGAAATGTCCGGGAATTGCAGAATATCGTCGAACGAATGGTGGTTTTAAAACGAAACGGTTATATTGACATAGAAGACCTTCCCGAGAAATTTTACGGCCATGAA
The DNA here is from genome assembly GCA_963823725.1 of uncultured delta proteobacterium. Classification (GTDB taxonomy): domain Bacteria; phylum Desulfobacterota; class Syntrophorhabdia; order Syntrophorhabdales; family Syntrophorhabdaceae; genus Delta-02. The sequence goes on along the minus strand of CAWGMJ010000004.1, from coordinate 46,716 downwards.
AGGAAGTGACAACGGTCCAGCAGGATGCGCATATCGATATCGACAGAGGATATGATACGCTGGTTTCCGAATTTGAAAAAACGCTTATCATGAAAGCCTTGAATGAAACGCAGGGTGTCAAAAGCAGGGCAGCGCAGGCCCTCAACATTAACCGCACAACCCTCATCGAAAAAATGAAAAGGCTCGGCCTCGACAGGTCGTCAAATTCTTGACAATCAAAATCGTAAGGCTCAATCGTAAGCGCAAGTTCTTAGAACCATTATTTAACAATGTCGTACCGAAGCCTGTAAAACATCGGAGTTTATTCCGATCAACTGCATCAGTTTTACGGCCATTTCTCAACAATCATTAATAGATATTTTTAAAGTATTTTAACTTGCCTTACGCCTCAACGTTCTTACGTACGTTATCGTTTTTCTGGCATTTGTTTTGCACTGTTTTTCCGCATGCAAAGACCAGAAGTAAAATTACTCGAAAATGCTTTCAGTGAATTCTCCAAGGCTTCGGATTCCATCGTCAGCCATTACGGCCTGCTGGAAAACCAGATCAAGAACCTTAAAAAAGAGCTGGAACAAAAGAATGCCGCCCTTGAAAGGGCAAGCGAATATCTCTACACGGTGCTCAATTCGCTTCCTGTCGGCGTTGTCGTCGTTAATGGCAGATCAGTTGCTTTTGCCAACAAGAATGCCCAGGAATTGATCCCTGAAGGCATCATAGGGAATTTGAGCAGTACGAGCGACAAAACAGGAGAGATACGAAGCGGAATAGGCCGGTACCGGTGGAAGACCGAGGCGCTTGGCAATGGTTTTGAAGGCAACTATGTTGTGGCGATCGAAGATGTCACCGAGATCGAAAGAATGAAAGAACATATGGAAAGGGATGAAAGGCTGCGGGCAATGGGAGAAATGGCGGCCCGGATATCGCACGAGATCAAGAACCCTCTCGGAAGCATGGAACTTTTTCTTTCCATGCTCATGGCTGGCAAAATGCGGGTAAAGGACCGCAAGTATGTTGAGTACATCCTTTTTGGCGTCAAAACGATAGACAGGATAATCAACAACATCCTTTCCTATACGCGCCCAAAGGAGCTTTCGTTAAAAGCAGGGGAACTACGGTCCGTGGTCAGCGATACTCTCGACTTCATGAGCATCTCAACGGAAGTCAGAAATATAGATCTTCAATTTACTCCGGCATCTCAAGGGACCGCGCTTTTTGATCCCGATATGATCAAGCTCGTCATTATGAACCTGGTAAGCAATGCGATGGACGCTGTAGGCCCGAATGGAAGGATCAAGGTGGATATCCGTGAAAACGAAAGGTACGGTGTCATAGTAGTAAGCGACAACGGGCCGGGTATGACGGAAGAGATTGCGCAGAAGCATCTTTAATCCTTTTTTTACGACTAAAGACAAGGGCATGGGCCTCGGGCTTTTCATTGTCTACAACATAGTAAAGGCGCATGGCGGATTGATCGAGGTGGAATCGGAAGACGGATCGGGTTCTTCCTTTCTTATCTATATCCCGAAGGAGAGGCTGACAGTCCTATGAAAACGAATGTCCTGGTTGTAGATGACGACAATCATATGCGGATCGCGCTCAAGGAATCCCTGGTTCGCGCAGGCTACAATGTGGCATTGGCCGAGGATGGGAAAATGGCCATGGTCGAGATCGACAGGAAGCCTTATGACCTTGTCATAACCGATGTAAAGATGCCGCATTTGGGCGGGATCGATCTTCTCAAGGCGATCAAGGAGACCTCACCCCTGATGCCGGTGATCCTTATGACAGGATACGGGACCGTTCAGGATGCAGTGAAGGTTATAAAAGAAGGGGCGTATGACTATATTCAGAAGCCATTTAATACGGATACCCTGTACAGTGTTGTCAGGCGGGCCCTTGGCGTCAATAACGGGAAGATCATTTTTGCATCGAGGGCTATGAAAGAGGTCCTTGTAAAAGCGCACAGGGTTGCCGAGGTGGATGCAACGGTCCTTGTGCTCGGAGAAAGCGGTGTCGGCAAAGAGGTGATATCGAGATTTATCCATGAAAATTCAAGCCGTGCACATATGCCGTTTGTCGCCGTGAATTGTGCCGCCCTGCCGGAAAACCTGCTCGAAAGCGAACTGTTCGGGTACGAAAAAGGGGCATTTACAGGGGCAATGACGCGTAAACCGGGAAAATTCGAGCTCGCAGATAAGGGAACGATCCTCCTTGATGAGATAACAGAGATGGACCTGAGGCTCCAGGCGAAACTGCTTCGGGTGCTTCAGGAGCAGGAATTGGAGGTGCTTGGCGCACGTTTTCCGCGCAAGATCGATGTGCGCGTCATAGCGACCACGAACAGGGACATCGTGAAGACCACTCAGGACGGCAATTTCAGAGAAGACCTTTATTATCGCCTGAGCGTTTTTCCCATAACGATCCCGGCCCTTCGCGAACGGCGCGACGATATCCCGCCGCTGGTTGACCATCTTCTGAAAAAACATTCACGGGGCATGGATATAGGGGTAAGTGACGAAGTAATGAACCATCTGACGAACCGGCATTGGAGGGGCAATGTACGGGAACTGGAGAATGTAATAGCCCGGGCATGCATATTGTCGGGCGGTTCGGTCATAACAATGAGCCATCTGGATGAGGGACGGCCCGTTGAGGCAAATGCGGGTGTGAGCTCGGTGCGCGAGATGGAAACGAAGGCTGATTCTCGATGCATTAAGATCAGTCCGGGGCAACCGTTCGAAAGCTGCCGGCATCCTTGGCATCACGGTGCGGACACTGAGGAACAAGATCAACGAATACCGGGCGATGGGTATCGAGATACCGGTGAGGGAGTATTGATATGCAGATCGTCGACCTTATAGGGAAAGCCCTTTCGGTACGCGCCTTTTATCATAAGATCGTATCGGCGAATATCGCGAATGCACAGACACCCGGGTTATAAGGGAAAAAACATTGATTTCAGGAAAGAGCTCGATAAGCGCACGGGACCGGCGGGCCGGCCGTCTCAGGGAGACCCAGGAGTTTGCGGTCACAGAGACCGAGACAAGTGATGGACTTACCCGTATGGATGGCAATACGGTCGAGTTGGAGAATGAAACGGTCAAGCTCACGGAAAATCAGCTCATGTACCAGGCCCTGGTTCAGCTGGCATCCAAACGTTTCTCCATGATGAAATACGTGATCGGTGAAGGGAAGAGGTAAGACATGGGAGCTTTTGACATATTCAAGATAAGCGCTTCGGGTATGAAATCGCAAAGGACCAGGATGGATACTATCGCTTCCAACCTTGCAAATGTCCAGACGACGAAGACCGAGGAAGGCGGGCCATACAAGAAGAAGGAGGTTGTTTTCAAGGCAGTTGATGTCTCCGACGATAAAGGCTTCGCTGGGGCCCTTTCCGAAAAAAGTGGAAGGCGTCAGTGTTGACGGTATCCAGGAAAGCGACAAACCTTTCCAGACGGTATATAATCCCGGCCATCCTGACGCCAACCCTGAAGGGTACGTCACATACCCGAATGTCAATATGATGGAAGAAATGACGGATATGACAGCTGCTGCACGGGCATATGAGGCAAATGTCAATGTTCTGACGACGACCAAGGACATGTTCCTCAAAACTCTCGAGCTCATTAAATAGGGAGGCGGACCATGAAGATAGAAAATTTTTCTCTCCCCAACTTTGGCGAGATCCAGAAGCCGGCAAATGAAAAGGCGAAAACGTCTTTCGGCGATGTACTGAAGGATTCCATCAAGAAAGTTGCCGAACTCGAGAAAGATGCCGGTCAGGAAATGGAAAAACTGGTCAAAATGGAGAACACGGATGTTCAAAGCACCATGATCGCCGTCGAGAAAGCCGATCTGTCATTTCAGATGATGATGCAGATACGCAATAAGATCATCTCTGCATATGAAGAAATCATGAGAATGCAGGTGTAGCCTATGCCTCCCATGGACGAACTTCTCAATACCACCAGGAATTTTGTAAGAACGACCCCGAAGAGCAAGCTGTACATGTACATCTTTTTATTTATAGCTGTTGTGGGCGGTTCTGTCATCGGTCTTTCGCTCCTTCAAAAAGAGACATATCAGACGCTTTTCGCCGGCCTCTCGACGGAAGACGCGTCTGTGATCGTTGCGAAGCTTAAGGAGATGAAGGTGCCGTATAAACTGACACTGGGCGGGACAGCCATATCCGTGCCAAAGGATAAGGTGCTATGATGTCCGGCTTCAGCTTGCCGGCCAGAACGCGCTTCCCGGAGGAGGCGGAGTCGGTTTTGAATTGTTCGACAAGACCAATTACGGCATGACCGAATTTATGCAAAACATCAATTACAAGCGGGCAATACAGGGAGAACTCTCACGTACGATAAACCAGATGCCGGAGGTAAAGTCCTCCCGGGTCCATATCGCAATTCCCGAAAAGACGCTTTTCACCGACCGGGAAAAAGCGGTCACGGCATCGGTGTTCCTCAAAGTGAGGTCCGGTAAATCTTTATCGAAGGAACAGGTTGCCGGTATGGTCCACCTCGTGTCGGGAAGTATCGAAGGCCTGAAACCCGACAATGTTACAATAGTCGATTCATTTGGCAAGATCCTGTATAAAGCGGGGAGTTCGGGTACGGACATGGCGATGTCCGGCCAGCAGTTCGAGCTTCAGAAGAATGTGGAAAGGACTGTAGAAGAATCTGTCCAGTCCATGCTGAACAGGTTCATCCCTGCCAATAAATCAATTATTCGGGCCAATGTCGAATTAAATCTCCGCAAAGTTGAGAAGGTAGAAGAAGAATACGACCCGAATAAAAGGGTGCCGACGAATGAACGCAAGAGCAGGGAAAGAAGTGTGAATAAGACATCGGGCCCGGCGGGTATCCCGGGGGTTGCTTCGAATGTGCCGAATTCAGTCAGCAAAACTCCTTCAAATGAATCGCCAAGGGCGGAAGCAGGATCAGCCTCGACCAGGGGAAGCGAATCGGAACGCGAAGAATCGCAGGTAGCATACGAGGTCAGTAAAACCGTCAAGAAGATCGTGGAGCCTTACGGAGACATCAAGAAAATGTCGGTAGCCATCGTACTTGACGGAAAATATGAAAAGGTAAAAGGCCAGAACGGGGAAGAGCTTAAATATTCCCCGAGATCACAGAAAGAGCTTTCCGACATTAAAGGGATCGTAGCCAGGGCAGTGGGCATAGACGAAGAACGGGGCGACAAGATAGAGGTCCTCAATGTCCCGTTTGAGACCGAAAATCTCGCTGACGAAAAGGGCGTCCTCGAAGCGGCCGACCGTAAAGAAATGATCTACTCTTTCAGCAAGTACGGTTTTTATGCCCTGATGATTGCCGCGATATTTTTCTTCATCGTCAAGCCCCTCATGGGATTTCTCAAAACAAGGGCCGACCAGGCATCGCTTTATCAGGTCAAGGATGTTTACATGAAAAATGCCTCGCAGCAGGACGGGGCCCGCGGCCATAGAGAATAAGCAGCAGGCAGCCCTGAATGATATCATGCGGGACAAAACCGTTGTCGGGTCAGTCATCAAAGACTGGGTCAAGGAAGGTACCTGAACAATGAATGCTGAAGACCTCTCCGGAGTCAGAAAAGCTGCCATCCTGCTTCTCACCATGGATGATGAGGTAACGAAAGAGGTCATGAAGGGACTCGAAGAACAGGAGATCGAGGCTATCGGGAAAGAGATAACTAATCTGAAGCTCATACCGGACCATATCGTTCACAGGGTCCAGGAAGAGTTCATGACCAGGGTTTCGAAGAAAAGCAAGAACGTGGTCGGGGGAGAGAACAAGTTCCGCCAATCTCGTGAAAGAAAGCTTTGACGAAGAGAAAGCGGAGATCCTCCTCGGCCAGCTCGATACAAAGAAAGGCGTCCCCGGTGAATTTTTGAAACGCTGTGACCCGCGCGTGCTTGCGAATGTCATCAGGGAAGAGCATCCCCAGACAATGGCCCTCGTACTGTCCGTTCTCGGGACGAAAAAGGCGGGAGAGGCGATAAGCTGTCTTCCTGACAGGGTACAGACCGATGTTGTCGTGAGGATGGCCAATCTTGAAAAAGTCGACCTCAACATCCTCACAGAAGTTGAAAATGTCATACGGGAACAGCTTGAAAGCACGATGGGCGGTGCCCAGGGCAAACAGCTCGGCGGCGTTGAGGTTGTCGCGAGCATTTTGAACCAGATGGACAGGACGCTCGAATCCGAACTGCTCGGCAAACTGGAAGAGACGAATCCTGAACTGGCTGAACGGATCCGGCAGCTTATGTTCACATTCGAAGACCTTGGCAACCTTGATGACAGGAGCATCCAGGTACTTCTTAAAGAGATCTCGTCCGAAGATGTCGGGTGTCGCTCTGAAAGGCGCATCAGACAGTATGAAAGAGAAGATATTCTCCAATATGTCGGAAAGAGCTGCCGCGATGCTCAAGGAAGATCTCGAGGCAATGGGCCCCGTACGCCTGTCCGATGTCGAGAAGGCCCAGGTAAAGATCGCAATGGTCGCTAAAAAGCTCGAGAGCGAAGGCAAGATATTCCTCTCGCGGGGAAATGAAGAATTCGTTTGAAAACGTACGCTATGGAGACTTTTACCTTAAACGATCTCGCAACAGAAGCCCCGGACGAAGAAAGCTCCTCCGGTTTCATTAGATTGTTCGATGAAGAGCAATCCGGCTTCGAAGACCAATCGCTTCTCGTCCCCGGCAGCCGCCGCCGATAAATCTTGAAGAGGAAGCAAGGCGGGTATTCGAAGAGGCATACGCCGAAGGTGAAAAGGCCGGGCATAAAATGGGCATGCAAAGGGTCGAGCCTCTTGTCAAAAGGCTCGGGACTTTTCTTGCAGAACTGTCCGTGTTCAAAGAAGAGCTTGTCAAACGGGCAGAAAATCTATCCACGGAGATGGCGCTGCATATTTGCCGAGGCGATCATTCTCAAGGAATGCAGGGACGATCACGAGACCATCATGAGAATGGTCAAAAAAGCCCTGTCCCTGTGCGAGCAACAGAAGCGGCACGACTATCCGGCTCCGCAAAGAGGATGCCGATCTTATCTCCGCAAATGAATTGAGCCATTTCAAGATCGTCAGAGATGATGCCCTGCATGAGCCCGGATTTGTCATCGAGACGGACTTCGGTGATATCGACGGACGTGTTTCCGTCCAGATCGAAGAATTAAAGAGAGAGTTCCTCAATGGACGCATCGACTGAAAAGACATTATCGCTGACACGCGACATGCTGGCAAACCTGTATCCATACCGGGTATACGGGAAGGTCAACCAGGTAGTGGGCTTGTTATAGAAGGAAAGGGGCCGATTTCGTCTGTCGGGGATTCGGCGCTCATTTACCCCGTCGACAGCAATGTTCCCATCGATGCGGAAGTGGTCGGGTTCCGGGATGGCAAGACGCTTCTCATGCCGCTCGGAGATATACGGGGAGTCGGGATCGGTTCACGGATCCTTTCCAAAAAGAAGAATGCCGATATAGCTGCGGGTGAAGGTCTTGCTTGGCCGCGTCATCGATGGGCTCGGCAATCCCGATGGATGGAAAAGGGCCGCTTAATTGCACCGAATCCGTCCCGATCTATCACGAAACGGTTAATCCCATGCGTAAAAAGCGCATCACGGAACCTCTCGACCTAGGGGTTCGGAGCATCAACGGCCTTTTGACATGCGGCAAAGGACAGAGGATCGGCATTTTTGCAGGCTCCGGCGTCGGGAAAAGCGTCCTTCTCGGGATGATCGCCCGTCATACCGAGGCAAACGTAAATGTTATCGGGCTTATAGGCGAACGAGGCCGTGAGGTGCGCGAATTCATCGAACGCGACCTTGGTGACGGGATCAAGAACTCGGTCGTAGTTGTCGCGACATCCGACCAGCCGCCGCTTATCCGGGTGCGAGGGGCTTTCCTGACCATAGCGCTTGCGGAATACTTTCGGGATCGCGGAAATGACGTACTGCTCCTCATGGATTCCCTGACCCGTTTCAGCATGGCCCAGAGAGAGATCGGGCTCGCCATCGGCGAGCCGCCGACATCCAAAGGATATACGCCAAGTGTTTTCTCGTTGCTCGCAAAAGTGCTCGAAAGAGCAGGAAACGGTTATGATGAAGGAACGATGACCGCCATTTATACCGTCCTGGTAGAAGGCGATGACCTCGATGACCCCATTGCTGATGCAGCGAGATCGATCCTGGACGGCCATGTCGTGCTTTCGAGAAAGCTCTCCGATGCGAACCATTATCCTCCGATAGATGTCCTCCGGAGCGTCTCGAGGCTCATGAAGGACATAACGCCAAAAGAACAAACCGAGTATGCCAGCCGTATCGTGGAAATACTCGCAGAATTCGAACGGGCCGAAGATCTGATCAATATTGGCGCCTATACCCGGGCAATAATCAAAAGGTCGATCATGCGATCGAAATGATCGATAAGGTCAGGACATTCCTTCAGCAGGGAGTTGATGAACGGGTACGATTGGAAGAGACCCAGAACAGTATGAAGATCCTCTTTTATGTATAGAAATATGGGTTATGGGTCATGGGAAGGTCAGAATAAAAATTCATTCTCATCCTCAACAGGTTCACCGAATAGGTGATAGGTGATAGGTAATGGGTTATGGGTAAAAATATAAAGAATTCAGTCTCATCACTCATCAGACAATTACCTGATTTTTTCAGCCATTACCCATTACCTATCACCAATAACCTGTCTTCTCATGGATAAAAAACGCATCGATAAGATCATCGACATCAAGGAAAATATCAAAAAAAGCAAGGAACGTGAGATCGAGGAAGCCAACGTCAGAATGGTGTCTATTTGCAGCGAAATAGCAGCCCTCGAGGAGAGCATCTCCCAGAATTACGATAAGCTCTCCGCCCCTTTACCGGGTAATGATTTTGCCGTTTTGACGGATTACATCGATTACCTGGATATCTCGCGGTCAACTCTGATCTGCGAGAAAGGTTCCCTCCAGGAAAATATTGATGTTCTTCATCAGGAACTGCATGAATATGCCAGGGAATTGAAAATGCTCTCCAAACTGCGGGACAAGATAATGACGGAATTCAAAAAGGGCGAGAACCGTCGCGAACAGAAGCTGCTCGATGAAATGGCGCTCAGAATGGAAGAGAAGAAACTGTAAACTGCATTGCTCCATCCCTGTATCTGCTTCGTTTTTCCTGTAAAATACCCGTCACCATATGATCGTCACGCGTCATTATTTCCCGTTCCTGGTGTAGGAAAAATTTTCCCTTTCATGGAAATTATTTCCCTGAATTGTTGCCTGCCCAACCATCTTTCTAATTATAAGTTAATAGAAAGATTGAATTATTATTTCTGGCACGGAATTTGTTTAAGGGTCTGCATGGAAAATTCAATTTTTAATTGCCTGATGACAAATTTCGTGGGAGCAGGGAAACAGTTTTTACCTCAAACTGATGCGGATGCTGCCGGGCAGGGACAAAATGGGTTCTTCGCCCTTTTTTCCGAAAAAATGAACGGCATTTTTGGCACGATGCTGCCGCAATCAATGAACGACGCCTCTTTCGAACCTGGCAAGAGTGAAGAGAAAGGAGATGCGTCAGTTGAGGGCCCTGAGGCTTCGTCCGATCACTCGCGGATCGCATTTTTTGTCTCGTCGCTTATAGCTGCCATCGATCAGCAGGCAACGCAATCGCTTCCGGAAGAAGCCGACCTGCCGGCCATTACCGAATTTCTTAATAATATCCTGGAAATCCTGTCAGGCGGCGATGAGATCGAACTCAAGGGCAATGCTGTAAATACAGCGGGTACCGGGTCTTCAGAAAAAGAGACCCGGCAAAATGGCGTTGATCAAGCTGCGGCCAGCTTCATTTATGGGATCTCTTGCTGTATTTCTGGCGGCCTTCAACAAAATGGCCCGCCAGGATACAGATGCAGGATCACTGCCCGATACGGGAAATCCAGCCGGTCTTCGCCAGGTCGAAAGAATAGTGCCTGCCCGGCCGGAAAATGAACCCGATGCCGCCAGAGCTGCGATGGCGGATGTCGGTCCGATACCGGCAGCTAAGGGCGAACCCCGGGAGGAATTGTCCGAAACCCCTGCGTTCCTTGTGCAGGTCACCAAATCGGCGAAAGAAAACAAGATCGTCGATATCTCAATGAATGATCAAAGACTTCGGTTTTCGCCTCCCGTAGAATCGACAGACGAAAGAACGGAAAACATTCCGGATCATTGGGATGAGAATATTGAAGATAGACCGGACACAGACAGGATGATCATCCGGGTTGCAGAAAAGGAAGAACCGGACCTGAAAGGCGATGCCGGCGACAGGCAGGCGAACGAAAACAACATAAATATGCATGGGCATTCCCAGCCGAATAATGAGCAGAATAAGACCGAAATACACAAGGCAGGGAAGAATGATTTTGGCGCGATGATGGTTGAAAAGATAGAAAAGATAACCGAGCAATATTCCGGAAAAAATCTGGGTATGGATATGACGGTAAAATTGAAGATAGACGATAACGAGACGATCCTCGTCGGTTTGCGCGGTGAGGGGTCGCGCGTTACCGTAGAAGTGAAAACGGCAAATGAAAACACGATGAATTTTATTCAATCACAGAAGGACGACCTCGTGAAAAACCTTGAAAACAAGCATATCATGACGACCATCCACGTTGATATTGACCAGGACGCCAGGGAAAGACAGCAGCATGACAGGCGACAGGAAAACGGTCAGGACAGCCCGGAGGAACATGAGGATTTCGGGACTTTTTTTGAGGCAATGGCTTAAGGAGGGACTATGTCAGTTGCAAGCGTAACAAATACAGTTGATACCACGGGAAAAACCACGGGAACTACGGGTGTGACCACCGGGCTTCTCAATACGGATGCCTTTATGAAACTCCTGGTTACCCAGCTCAAATATCAGGACCCGCTCGATCCAATGAAAACGAATGAGTTCATGAGCCAGCTTGCCGCTCTGACCTCGGTCGAGAGGCTTCAGAACATCAATGATTCCCTGACGGGCCTCAAAACAACGACGGAGACAGGCAACATGCTGGACATGATCGGAAAGAAGATCCAGGTTGACGGCAATATACTTTCGCAGGGTGACCAGTATACGGTCACGCCGTCCGCGGACTACGACACAGTCATTTTTGCCGTAAAAAATCTTAAGGACGGCAGCGTCCAGACTGTAACGCGGCATAAGGGAGATTCACTGACATATACCAACGAAAGCACGGATAATGTTCAGGTGGCCTCGGCTGTATACAATGAAAAAAATGCTGTCAGCAGCACCGCAACGGCATTCCGGACGGTAACGGGAGTCAAGAGCGGCTCAAGCAACGTTTCCCTTGTAACGGGCAATGGTGATGAATACACGGCAAGTTCCATTACAGTGATCAAGAATTAACGAGGAGGCATAGATATGTTAAGTTCATTTTTTTCAGGTATCAGTGGTCTTATCGCCAACAGTTCGTCGATCAACGTTGTCGGCAACAACATCGCAAACGTAAATACCGTTGGCTTCAAGGGGGCCCGGGCCACATTTGAGGATGTCCTGTACCAGACCGTCAACGGCACATCCGGTTCAAGCCAGGTGGGCAGGGGTACCGCACTTAGCTCCGTCGATACATCGTTTTCACAGGGCAGTTTCGAAAGCACGAGCGAATCGACCGACCTTGCCATTGGCGGAAAAGGTTTCTTCATCGTGAGGCAGCCTGAATCGGAAACCAATTATTATACGCGGGCCGGTCAATTCCGGTTCGATGCGGATGGAAATATGACGAACCCGGCCGGCGATATCCTTCAGGGAAGGCCGATAGACCGGACAACAAATGCCCCCTACTGGTGTTGATACCGATATTATCATATCGCAGGCCCCCAGTGAACCCCGTGCAACACAGTTCATCGGCATGTCTGCGAACCTTCAGTCCGATTCGCCCGTTGCCGGGACCCTGGGAAGTTTAAGCGGGGCCGCAAACGGCAGCGTAACATCCGCCACTCTCAGCGAAGGCAAATATCCCAGAACGGGCACATACACAATATCATATGCGGCTGCTACAGGGATAACCGTGTCATGCGCCCTTACCGACCCGACGGGCGCGGCGACGGGAACTACCGTGACGTATGGCCCCGTTGCTGTTGCCGCAGGCACGACCTATACCAATTTAGGCGGGTCAGGACTTGATATCACGACCGACGCGGCGTTAGTCGATGGCACATCCCGGACCATCGCATTCCAGGGTTTTTCGACTGATTATGTCAGCGCTACCCGGAACCCGACCACGACATCCAATTATTCATCGTCGGTAACCGCGTATGACTCTCTTGGCCAGCCCCACGTTGTAACAGTATACTTCCGCAAAGCATATGAGACGGCAACGACCCCGCAGACAAGTGTCTGGGAATGGATGGCCCATCTCGACAGCGCCGATTCTGCGACAGGGGCAAATGACCTTGCCGGATGGGGGACGCTCACGTTTAACAATAACGGCGCGTTGACCGCAGGAGGCGATGCCAACAGCGTAAGCTTTGATTTTTCACAGGGCGCCCAGGCGGGCCAGGCGATCGATCTTGTGTTCGGTTCAGGTTCGGGCGGCGGAACAACAACCCAGTACCCTATCGCATCGACGACAAATTTTCAGACCCAGGACGGATATCCTCCCGGCGTGCTCGAGAGTACTACGGTAAGCGCCGAAGGCATTATCTCCGGCCATTACTCCAACGGCCAGATATTGAACCTCTATCAGATCACTCTGGCTAATTTCAACAATCCCAACGGATTGAGGAAAGAGGGAAGCAACCTGTATTCAGAGACGATCGAGTCGGGCGTTGCATATACGAATGCAGCGGGCGAGGGCGGTCTTGGCAAGATCAGCGCCAACTCGCTCGAACAGTCAAATGTTGACCTGGCAACCGAGTTTGTAAAAATGATCATAGCCCAGAGAGGATACTCGGCAAATGCCCGGGTCATCACGACAACCGACCAGATATTAGAGGAATTGATTAATATCAAGAGATAACAGGTAAGGGTGATGGGTTATAGGTAATAGGTAAAAATAAAAACTGTAGGGTCGGAAAAGTTTCCGGCCCTTTTTTTGTATCGCCCATAACCCATTACCCATTGCCTATAGCCTGTCTTATCGTCAATTTGCTGACGCGGCCAATCCCTGGCAAAATCCCGTAAAATCCCATTTCCCCTGTAATTCCAAGAATATTCACTTCTGGCATATGAATTGCTTTAACCTTCGGCAAGGAGAATCCTTAATGGCCGAAGATAAACGAGACAAGAACATGTTCGACGACGGCCCCAATGCGGGCCCAAAGAAAGATGCGCCGGGCGAAGCCGCACAGAAAAAAGAAAAAAAAGTAAAGCCGGCAGGGAAAAAAAGCAAATCGAAATTAATACTTATCATCGTATTGTTATTGATAGTCGGCGCCGGGGCCGGCGGTTATTTTATGTTCGGCAAGAAATACATCGCGAATTTTCTCGGCAAAAAACCGGGTATCGCAGCGGCTGCCGTAAAGAAAGAAGCCGTAGGGCCAATTCTCCAGCTTGATCCGTTTGTTTTCAATCTTACAGGAAATCAATCCAAATACGCGAAGGTATCCCTCGGCATAGAAGTAAAAGATGTCAAGGCAATGGAAGAGACGAAAAAAATGATACCGGTCATCCGCGACAGGATACTTTTCATTTTTGGGACCAAGACGCCGGACATCCTGATGGATGTTAATCAGCGCGAGTCTTTGAAAAAGGAAGTTCATGCCAACTTGAAAACTATTTTCAAGAATGAAGATGAATTGAAAGCAGTGTACATAACCGACATTATAATCCAGTGAGGTATTGATGGAACAGGTTCTTTCACAGGCTGAAATTGATGCGTTGCTGGGCGGCATATCGGAAGGCGAGATACTTACCGAAACTACCCTGGTCGAGGAAATTGTCGTCGCAGAAGAGAGACAGGTAAAAGATTTTGATTTTATGCGCTTCACAAAGGGCAAAAAGGAAAAACTCCCCGCCCTTGAATTTATTTACGACAGGTTTTCGAAATCATTTCGCTCGGCGCTTTCTCTTTTTATGGAGCGCGAGATCGAGGTCGGGCCCGCACGCGGTCCAGTATGTCGAATACAGTGAATTCATCAAGACCCTTCCCCTGCCGACGAATATGAACATTGTTGTCACGGAGAACCTCAACGGATTTTTCATTGTGATATTCGATGCAAAATTGATCTTCTCCGTACTGGAAACTGTTTTCGGCAGCGCAACGATTTCCCCGGCCAGGATAGAGGGCAGGGAATTTACGAAGATCGAGTTCAACGTGATAAAGAAGCTTATCGACCTGGTATCTACCGAAATGGAAAAGGCCTGGGAACCCGTATATGCGATCAACTGCAAATACTCCCGATCCGAGATCAATCCTAATTACATCACGATGGTGGCGAAGGAAGAGACGGTCAGCCTCAATGAATTCTCGATAGAGTTCGGGGATATAACAAGCTGGATGAAGATCTGCATGCCCTATGGGGTGCTCGAGAGCATCAAGGGTTACCTTATCTCGACCCCTTCGCGGGAAGATATGGATATGCGGGAAAAATGGTTAAGCAGGATACGTGACCGGATAATGGACGTACCGGTCGAGATCAGGGCGATACTGGGGCGCAAGCGCATGCCTCTTCACGAGTTTGCTGCGCTTGGGGAGCGGGAACGTGATCATGGTGGACCGCTACGTCAATGATGCCATAGATATTGAGATCCACAAAAAAACGAAATTTCACGGCAAGATGGGCGTATTTAAAGGCAGCAAAGCAGTCAAGGTCGAGGATCTGGTTCATTAACTGTTCGAGGCCTTAAGGAGGAAGAATGGAAGATATGGCGAACGAAACACAGGGCTTGAACGGGGCAATGAAAAAATTCGAGATGAATCTCGACAGTCTTCTCGATATCTCCGTTGATATCTCCGTGGAGATCGGCCGGACGAAGCTCACGATCGGCGAACTCCTTGCCCTGTCGAAAGGCTCGATAATCGAGCTTAATAAAATAGCCGGTGAATCGGTCGATATCTATGTGAACGACAAACTTCTTGGCAAAGGCGAGATCGTTCTCGTTAATGAGCGGCTCGGGGTCAGGATAATGGAGATCCTCACCCCGAAAGAACGGGTCCAGGAGCTTGGCTGATGGATATGTACCTCAGCATGATCAAAGTCATCTTTATCATGGCCGGAATGATAGCGGGCATCTACCTCCTGAGCAGGTATGCGTCAAAAATGAATTTCAAATTCGGTGCCAAGAACCATTCCGGTTATGGCTTGAAAAAGGTGGACACGATATACCTGGGGTATAAGAAATTCATATCGGTCGTCGAGGTAAAGGACCATGTCCTCGTTATCGGTGCCGGGGAAAAAGAAATGTCCCTTCTGGCACGGTGGAAAAAACAGGGAAACAACCCATGAAATATCTCGTCATAATATGCCTGATAATTCTTCTGCTTCCCCTTCCGGCTGTTGCCGCGGCAAAGGCTGAAAAGTCGGCGGCCAATACGAATATCCTTAATTCGCTGGTAGGCGCCGATGGAGGCCGGGGCCTCATTAATATCGTGATAGTCCTCACGGTCCTCGCCTTTGCACCTGCTATTTTACTCCTCATGAGCTCTTTTACCCGGATCATAATTGTATTGTCTTTTCTGCGCCAGGCGATGGGCATTCAGCAGCTTCCGCCGAACCAGGTATTGATCGGCCTTTCCTTGTTCCTCACGCTGTTCATCATGGCCCCGACATACGAAAAGGTGAATGAAACGGCGCTTAAACCGTATCTCGCAAATAAGATGCAGTTTGAGGAGTTCATTGACAAATCCTCACAGGAACTCGGCACGTTCATGCTCAAATATACGAAGGAAAAAGACCTTGCCCTTTTCATGAACATTGCAAAATTGAAAAGGCCTGAAGGGCCGAAAGACCTGCCTCTCAAGGTGATCGTCCCTGCATTCGCCATCAGTGAGTTAAAAAGGGCCTTTCAGATCGGCTTTCTTCTCTACATCCCATTTCTGATGATAGATATGGTGGTTGCGAGTGTTTTACTTTCGGCAGGGATGATGATGCTTCCTCCCATCTTTATATCCCTGCCTTTTAAAGTCATGCTGTTCGTCCTTGTGGACGGCTGGAACCTCCTCGTGGGGTCGATAATCAAAGGCTTTTAAAGGGAGATATAATGAGCCAGGACCTTGTTATCCAGATCTTCAGAGATTTCCTCAAGTCGACACTCATCCTCATGTCGCCGCTGCTCATCGCTTCGATCGTTGTCGGCCTTCTGGTGAGCATCTTCCAGGCGGCTACACAGATCCATGAAATGACGCTGGTATTTGTCCCGAAGATCCTCGTCATCTCGATATGCCTCATTGTCCTGTTCCCCTGGATGATGAACTTCGCGATCTCTTTTACGGTCAATATTATAAGCAACATTCCATTATACGTGAAATAAATGACGGATATAGCAATCACATTCGAGATCCAGAAATTCCTGCTTGTCTTCTTCAGAGTCGGCTCTGTAATTTTCATGATCCCGATATTTTCTTCACGCGCCATATCCGCTATATTCAAGGGCGGGCTTTCCCTTCTGATCGCATACCTGCTTTTCGATATTGTCAAAATGAACGTCACAGCACAACAGGACCCCTACATCCTTCTCATACTGTGCATCAAGGAGATCTTCATCGGTGCAACGATCGGTTTTATTGTCCGGCTTGTCTTTAATTCCGCGAGCATGTCGGCTGAGATCATTTCCCTTCAGTCAGGTTTATCTTTCGCACGCTTCATGGACCCTGTGAGCCAGTCTCAGGTATCGATCATCGAACAGATAAAAAATCTCATCGCGATCCTTATATTTTTTGTTATCGACGCACATCATATGCTTATACAGGGCATTGCATACAGCCTCGACGTCCTGCCGGTAGGAAGCGCCTCGCTCAATCCATCGCTCGCCGGCTATCTTATCAAGGCAACGGCCGGCCTTTTCGGGGCAGCTTTCAGGATAGGGGCCCCGATCATCGTGACCCTTTTTCTTGTGGAGCTTTCATTCGGCATCATGTCCCGAATGATCCCGCAGGCAAATGTCTTCGTCGATGCCATTCCCGCAAAGATACTCATTACCGTGCTTATGCTCGGGATGTCGCTCGGCTATATCGTGCCGAGTATAGCATCATTATTTAAAGGGCTTGAATCAGATTTCGTCCGGATAATCCGGATGATGGGATAGGGTATGCCGGAGACTTTTCAGGAAAAGACGGAGCAGCCAACCGATAAAAGGTTGGACGACGCGCGGAAAAAAGGCAAGATCGCAGTATCCCGCGAGGCCAATACCGCCATTATTATCCTCTTTACCACGATCTTTCTCTATTTCATGATGTCCAGGGGTTTTCAGGAAATGTTCAAGTTTTATGCAAATTTTGCCCGAAATGCGAACATGGAGGTTGGTCCCGGGAATATGAACGATATCCTGACGTTCAGCATTATACGCTGGTGGTATATTGTAGGGCCGGTATTCGGGATCCTTATCATCCTCGGGCTTGCGGGAAGCATTCTCCAGTCGGGTTTTATGTGGAGCTCCGAGGCCCTGAAATTTGATCTGAACAAGTTAAACCCCATTGAAGGGATCAAGAACCTATTATCGAGAAAATCTCTGGTGGAGCTCCTGAAATCATGCATCAAGATCGTCGTGCTGGGCTACATGGCAAAGAGCATGATCATGAGCCAGATGCCGGTAATATTCGGGCTTACCGGTCAGGATACCGGCACCATAGTCAATTTCCTCGGCGAAACCTCATTTCGTTTGACCGTTAAGGTCGGGCTCGTCTTCCTCTTTATCGCAGTCCTTGATCTTGCCTATCAGAAATGGGATTTCAAGAAATCGATGATGATGACGATGCAGGAGGTCAAGGAAGAGTACAAGGAACGCGAGGGAAACCCGCTTATAAAGTCGCGCATCAGGACCCTTCAGCGCGAAATGTCCCGGCGCAGGATGATGGATGATGTCAAAACTGCCGACGTTATCGTGACCAACCCGACGCATTTCGCAGTCGCCCTGAAATATACCGCGCATCAGATGCCTGCACCCAGGGTTGTGGCAAAGGGAGCAGGTTTCATGGCCCTGAGGATAAAAGAGCTTGCCGCAAAACACCGGGTCCCTCTCGTCGAGAATAAACCCCTGGCACAGGGCCTGTATCACGCTGTCAAAGTGGGAGATTTCATACCCGAGAATTTCTATATGATCGTTGCCGAGCTTCTTGCGAGCATTTTCAAACGTAAAGGGAAAGGGTTGCTGTAATGGGTGCGATGGCCGCAGGTCTCAAGAATAAAAGCGACATGCTGATTGCCGTCAGCGTCGTTTTTGTCATCATGATCATGATCGTGCCGCTCAACAGCTTTCTCATCGATATTTTCCTGTCGATGAGCATTTCCATTTCCTTATTGATCCTCTTTATCTCGATGTACATCAGGAAGCCTCTCGATTTCTCGGTCTTCCCCTCCGTTCTCCTGATCGTGACACTTTTTCGTCTTTCCCTGAATATTGCCTCAACACGCCTTATCCTCGTCCATGGCGATGAAGGCGCGAGTGCGGCGGGACAGATCATCAAAGGCTTCGGGACCTTTATCGTCGGCGGCAATTATGTCGTTGGAGCGGTAGTATTTTTGATCCTCATGATCATCAATTTTGTCGTCATCACGAAAGGCGCCGGGCGCGTGGCCGAAGTTGCCGCCCGTTTTACCCTCGATGCCATGCCGGGAAAGCAGATGAGCATCGACGCCGACCTTAATGCCGGCCTTATCGATGATACCACGGCACGCAAGCGCAGGGAACGCGTCGAGATGGAAGCCGATTTTTACGGAGCAATGGATGGTTCAAGCAAGTTCGTCCGCGGCGATGCGATCGCCGGCATCATCATCATCTTTGTAAATATCGTAGGCGGATTGGTCATTGGTGTTGTCCAGAAGGGCATGAACATAAACGATGCGCTATCGGTCTACACGCTCCTGACGATAGGCGAAGGGCTCGTCGCACAGATACCGGCCCTTTTGACATCGACAGCCGCAGGCATAATCGTCACGCGCGCTGCAAGCGAGTCCAACCTGGGGAGCGATGTGGTTTCACAGCTTTTTACGCAGCCGAAGGCCCTGGTCCTGGCCTCGTTCGTCATCCTGTCCATAGGAATGGTCCCCGGTATACCTCTCATCCCATTTCTCATACTGTCATCGATAACCTATGGCATAGGCCACGTCATGAAAAAGACGCCCGAAGAGGAACTTCCCGCTGTTCCGGATGTCTCGAAGGAGGCAAAGGAGAGATCAGAGGTCATCCAGCCTCTCGAAATACTCGAGGTCGAGATCGGATATGGCCTTATCCCGATCGTGGACGCCGAGCAGAATGGGGAGCTTCTCGAAAAGATACGGGCCATCCGCAAACAGATAGCGGTCGAGCTCGGCATTGTCGTGCCGCCGATGAAGCTCAGGGACAACCTGCAGCTTGGAGCGTCGGAATATATAGTCCTTCTCAAAGGCATTGAAATGGGCCGCGGCAGCCTGATATCGGGGAGCCTTCTCGCCATGGGGCCGGAAGGCAAGGACAGGCCGACGGACGGCATACCGACCAAAGAACCCGTATTTAATCTTGATGCGTACTGGATAGCAGAAAGAGATCGTGAAACATACCTGGCCGAGGGTTTTACCGTTGTCGACCATGCCACGGTCATTGCAACCCATCTGACAGAGCTTGTCCGCAATAATGCTCATGAGCTCTTAACGCGCCAGGAAACCCAGAAACTTATCGATAATGTTGCTCCGACACATCAGAAGGTGATCGAGGAGATATCCCAGAACCAGATAAATGTTGGAATTGTCCAGAAAGTCCTGCAGAATCTCCTTCGGGAGCAGGTATCGATCCGTGACCTGATAACGATCCTGGAAGCGGTAGCGGATGCTTCGTCGTCAACCAAGGACCCCGACTCATTACTGAATATGTGCGGCAGCGGATGGCGCGAAGCATCCTGAAGCCTTATCTGGTTGACGGCATCCTGAACATCCATATCCTTGAAAAGTCCCTCGAAGAAAAGCTTATTAACAGCATCCAGCATACGGACCAGGGGTCGGTACTTGCCCTTGATCTTTCATTCAGCCAGAAACTTATCGAGAAGATCGGCAATGAAGCCAAGAAGGCAATGCTCCAGAATTACCAGCCGGTCCTTCTCGTTCATCCTCTCTTGAGGGGCAGGTTGAGAAGGTTCCTTGACCGCTACATTCAGGGTATCGCAGTTATTTCGCACAATGAGATTCCGCCGCAGATAAGAATACAATCAGTGGGGGTGATACGGATCAATGAGAGTTAAGACCTATTCATTCGAAGATGTCCGCAAGGGTATGGAAGTCATAAAGGAACAATTCGGTCCGGACACGATCATCAGTCGATGTAAAACAGAATACCACCAACGGCAATGGCGCGGACGAAAAACGGCTGCGAGATATCCATTGCCCTGGATAATGACCCGTCCGTCACAATGGAGAACAATCTCGGGGATGTCAGGAAAAAAACAGAGGCTATCTGGAGCGACGCGGCAAAATACCTGTCCGGACCGGCTGTTATCAATCGAATCGGATATGCTGACCGACAGGCTGAAAACCTATCCGACGACGCTCAAGATCCTTTATGACAGGATGCTCCGGTCCGGGACTCGACAGATACATTGCGCTGTCCCTTGTTTCGGAGGTTTTTGCAGAGATGGGAACCCTTGCGGAAAATAGCATGAAATCGGTCTTTTTACTCAAGGCCAAGCTTGGGAAACGGATAAGCCTGTGCAATATCATGTCGACCGATGAATCGATCGTTCTTATGGGACCTACAGGGTCGGGAAAAACGGAAGCTGCGAAAAAGCTGGCATTAGCTGTCCGGGAAGAAAGCATCTGCCCCGTGATCATCGCATTTGACCCGGTCAAAAGAGGCACATATGCTGAATTTATCAATTTCTCAGGAAAGACCGGCATACCGTTCCACTTTGCAGCAAACAGTCGAAGAACTGAGATCCATTGTCCAAAATGAAACAGGGAAAAAGATCATCGATATAACAGGTCATCTGCAATTATCAGCGGGAAGCCGTCCAGTATCTTCCGGCAATGAAGAAGATCGCCGTATTCCCGGCCGGGGCACGGGACGAGGCTATCGATCATTATCTCAGCTTAATGAGCTATTCATCAATAATGGGACTCATATTTACCAAGCTGGATGAATATGACAGGTTCGGAACGGTGTGCAACACCGTCATGAGGCTTGGGCGGCCGGTCGCAGCCCTGACAGGCGGCATGGGGATAACGGATATCGTGATCCCGGGACCCGAAACATTCGGCAAAATTCTGATCGAGGGAAAAACATGGTAAAGAACGGACGAAAGACGATCACGATAACGAGCGGCAAAGGCGGGGTCGGAAAATCCTCGATCGCCTCGAATATGGCATATCTCCTGGGAAACAGGAATAAGTCGACTTTTATTCTCGATGCAGACCTTTCACTTGGCAATATCGATATCATGTTCGGGATGATCTCCGAAATTCAATATCAAGGATGTCATGGACGGTTCGCGGCAGATGGACGAAATCATCCTGGAAGGCCCGTGCGGGATCAGGATCATCCCTGCCACATCCGGGGTCAGCGAATTTTCAGACCTCAACCAGGATGAAAAGGCGATCCTTTTAAACTCGCTCGCCACCCTGCCCGAGCATGATTTTCTTATTGTTGACACATCGGCAGGAATATCGTCCAACGTGGTCTATTTCAATGCCTTGAGCGAGCAGATCTTCGTGGTCGTTACGCCGGACCCGGCGAGCATCACCGATTCCTATGCAATGATAAAAGTTTTGAGCACCAAAACAGGCAGAAAGGATTTTAATATTATCGTGAACATGGTAAAAGAAGAAAGCGAAGCCTTGGAATTATATAGAAAAGTGGTTGGGGTCACGGACAGGTTCCTTAATGTATACCTCAACTATTTTGGTTTCGTGCCTCTCGATCAAAACGTTAATATCGCGACGCGCAGGCAGAAATTATGGGCCGAGCATTTTCCCAACTGCGGGGCAACTCAGGCGCTTTCAAAAATCTGTGACAGGTTGGTGTCATAATGACATGGAAAAAAGCATATGCCGGAGCATATAAAGATGACCGTGAACGGGTGATCGATGAATTCGTCCCGATCATCAAGCATCTTGCCTACAAGGTATCCCGAAAATACGAAGATGACGAGATAATCGAGGACCTTATATCAGCAGGTATTGTCGGTCTTCTTGAGGCAATGGAAAAATTTGATTCGACGAAAGGCGCCAAACTCAATACGTTTGCCTATCTGCGCATACGCGGGGCAATGATAGACGAATTGAGGTCGCGGGACTGGTTCCCGAGAAGCGCCCGGTCGAAGTCAAAAAAGATAAACGAGATCATCCGGAAGCTGGAGAACAAGCTCGGCAGGCTGCCCAAGGAAGAAGAGGTGGCCGAAGCCCTCGGGATGAACATCGACGAATATTATCAAGATGCTCAAGAATTACGGGAACCTTTCAGTCCTCAGCATCGAAGACCTCCATGAATTGCTGGGGGAAGACCGTGACCGGATCATGCGCTATGTTACGGAAGATACCGACGATCCGGAAAAATGCGCGGAATTACTGGAGCTCGAAGGCATAATGGCGAAAGAATTCGATAAGCTGCCAGAAAGACAGCGTTATGTCCTGAGTCTTTACTATCACGAAGACCTCAATATGAAAGAAATAGCGCGGGTCCTGAGCATTACGGAGGCCCGGGTATGCCAGATCCATTCGCAGGCAATATTGAATCTCCGGGCATCAATGAAGAAATTCCTTCGCAATTAAGCTTTCCTGCCAGTTACCGATAATATTTCTGACAACTATGGAACGTGATGAAATACTCAAGGTGCTCAGGAAGATCGATGTTCTGCCTACCTTTCCGACGGTGATGGCCGAGGTCATTAACGCGATCAACGACCCGATGAGTTCCGCTGCCGATCTTGCCAAAAGCATGGACCCGTCGATGGCCTCGGAGGTGCTTCGCATGGCCAATACGGCATATTTTGGGACACGGAGCTTCCGCAAGATAACATCGATCGAACATGCGATCGCTATAATCGGCCTGGAACAGCTTTCGCAGATAATCCTCCACATGCCTTTCCTGTCAATGATGAACGGCGATCGGGAGCTCGATAGGGAGAAATTCATTCGACACTCCATGATCTGCAGCGATCGCCTCAAAGGTCATGAGCCGGACCGTCCATATAGGCGATCAGCATGCCGTGTATATCGGGGGCTTAATGCACGATATCGGCACGATCGTCATATACAGGTATTTCAATCCGGAATGGAAGATCATAGGCCGGCTCGTCCGTGAAAAGAACTACACATGGACTAAGGCGGAAGAGGAGGTGCTTTCATGCGACCACGGCATGATAGGCGCGTGCCTTCTTATGATGTGGAACATACCGCAATCCGTAACGGACGGGATTATGTACCATCATTTTCCCGGAAATGCCGCGGACAATATCTGGAATGCAAAGATAATCGATATTGGGAACCGTTTTTCAAAACAGGCGGATCTCAGTGATCACTTCAGCAATTTTGATGACTTTATCAACAACAATAAGCACCTGGTTCCTTTGGTCGAGGAATTGGGAGTAGAGGTCTCTCTTTCCCAGGAATTGGATCTTCTCGATGGTGTTTATGGGCTTATGAGAAACGCAAGATCACTGCTCGCTAAGGCAGAGGAAAATAAGGAATGATCAAAGTATTGATTGTTGACGATTCGCGCGTCATGCGCAGCTCGATATCGAGGATACTGTCGAAAGACAGTACGATCGAGATCGTCGGCACAGCCCAGGACGGCAGAGAAGCTGTCGAGAAGGCAGAATCCTTAAAACCGGATGTTATTACCATGGATGTTGAAATGCCGGTCATGAACGGGATCGAAGCCTTAAAAAGGATCATGGAGAAAGACCCGGTCCCTGTCATCATGATGAGCTCTCTGACAAAGGAAGGGGCAGAAATAACGATGGAAGCCCTTCAGACTGGGTGCCTGCGATTTCGTGACCAAAGATTTTGCCAATTTCGGGACCCTCGCGAGCAGGGAGACCGAGATAATAACAAAAGTAAAGAATGTCGCGAGGAACAAGGTCAAATTCCTGCTGCGAAAACTGGACATTTCAAGGAAACCCGTAATCATGAACCCGGAAAGAAAGGTCCGTCACGAGATCCTTGCCATAGGGGCATCGACGGGGGGACCGCCTGCACTGCAGCACATACTTACCCGTCTTCCGAAGGCATTCCCTGTGCCTGTCGTTATTGCGCAGCATATGCCGAAGATCTTTACGCAGTCTTTTTCGCAGCGGCTTGATGCAGTTTCACAGCTCCATGTGAAGGAAGCCGAAGAAAATGAGACGCTTAAGCCCGGCGTTGTCTATATAGCCCCGGGAGACAAACATATGTCTCTGAAAAGGAAAGGCAATACGGTATCCGTCCAATTCAACGAAAATACCCAGTATATATACAGGCCATCGGTCGATCTTCTTATGGGAACCACGGCTGCAGCGTATGATCGCCAGTCATTCGGGGTCATCTTAACGGGAATGGGAAATGACGGACTTGTCGGGATGAAAGAGATGAAGGCAAAAGGCGGTTATATCATTGCCCAGGATGAGGAGACATGTGTGGTTTACGGTATGCCGAGGGCAGTCGTTATGGCCAATCTGGCAGATGCAGTCTTACCTGTAGACAAGATATCGGAAGAAATAATGAGGATATTATGAGCTCACAGACGAAAATAGGCATCGAAGCAAAAGGATTGACCGGACCGGAACTGGAACGGTACGTGGTCCTGCTCAAGGACGGAGACAATTTTGAAAAGGAAAAGGCTATTGAGGCGCTGGTTGCTTCCCCGGGGCGAGAAGTTATAGAGAAGATCGTCCCTCTTCTGCAGGAAAGCAATACCCCTGTCAGGATGGCAGTTCTCGATGTGCTGAAGAAAATAGGGAGCGTCTATATTGAAGGCATTATCGGCATGCTCGACGATGCCAACGAAGATATTCGGGTGTATGCATGTGAAGTTCTTTCATTCCTGAGCGATCCGCGCTCGATACCATTCATTGCGAAAAAAGCGCGGGACGAAGACGCCAATGTGCGCAACGCCGCCTGTATGGCCCTCGGGGATTTTGATGACGATGAAGCGGTCAGCGCACTCCTCACGCTCTGGATGACGAGGAATGGATAGCGTTCTCGGCCATTATCAGCCTCGGCAGGACGAAAAGCCCGAAGGCCATTCCCCGCATAATGAAATTTTTTAAGGAAAGCAGTGACGAATTGTCGAGCGTTGCCTGCGAGGTCCTGATGGATTACGGTGATGATGCCGTTCTCGACGAGGTCCTCGATGTCATGAAGGACTGGGACAGAGCGCGGCGAAGCACGTATCTGACGATAATACTGGAAAAAGGCAACGAAGAGATATTTCTGAAATTGCAGGAAAAGATAGGTGATGAACTTTATGACCATCTCCTCGGAAATATAGCGGAAAGGAAAGACCGGCCGGTAGAAATGGTGCGCATGCTGGCTTACTTCAAAACCCGGCAGACGTGTTCGGCCATCCTTGGCATTTTGAGCGGGATGGAGCCGGATAATGAAGACTATGCGATGGTCCTCGAGCTTTTCGCTTCCTTAAGCGATATCTGGGGAAAAGATGCTGCAGATTTCATGGAGGCCGACGACGGCAGGATGCTTGCGCTGATAAAGGCCTGTAGAATGGCGGGGGTCAAGATTCGCGAAAATACCCTTCTCGATCAGTTCCTCAATGCCTCCGTCGAAGTGAAGCGGGAGATCGTCATGAGTATCCCGGCGGTTGTAGAGGGGTCGGGGTGCTCGATAATCAAAAAGGCCCTGGAGGACACTGACGGGCATATAAAAGGTTTTGCAGTCGAGGCTGTCGGTAATCTCGGGCTCAACGATCTGAAGGGCGATATCCTTAAAATACTCAGGAAGGATTTTCATGATGTGAGAGTAAAAGCTTTACGGACATATATCCGTCTCGACCCCGGGGCGGCACTCGAGGTCATATCCGATTTCGTTAAGGAAGGATCGACAGATGACAAGAAGGTATACCTGGCCGCTACCGCGCTTATCGACGCCGAAAAAAATCTCCCGTTCATCACGCGGCTTTTGCAGGACCCGGATGAAAGCGTTCGCAGAAATACAATAGGTGTCCTGGGAAGATTTGCCGATAATGAAGAATATGTCGACCTTCTTGAAGTGATACTCAAAGAAGCCGAGATACCCCATGAGGTCCTTAAGGTCATCAAGGACAGACGGCTGGTGCAGTTCAAGGAAAGGCTTGTGGGGATATTCGCAAATGAAGAAAAGGGCATGTGGACACGATATTACGCCTTATCGGCCCTGGGTTCGTTTGAAGACCCGGGCCTGTTCACCACTTTTACAAAGGGACTGCGGGATACCAACGGGTTGATAACCATAGGATGTATACGGGCCCTTGCCGAACTTAATGACGCGCGTGCTATGGACCATATCCGGCCTTTTGTGGATAACGCCAATGACGATATAAAGTCTGCGGCGGAACTGGTATTAAGCAGAATTCAAACCGCATAGGAAAGCGGCCATGACGAGAGAAGAATTTACCGTGCTGAGAGATTTCATCTATGAGAAGACAGGTATTTACTTCACTGAAACAAAAACATACCTTCTCGAAAGCAGACTGACAAACAGACTGAATGAACTGGGCCTCGGCTCTTTCGAAGATTATTATTATCATCTGAAATACGGCGCCGAAAAAGCACGGGCGGAACTCGCGAACCTGTTCGATGTCGTAACGACGAATGAAACGAGCTTTTTCCGCAATCCGCCGCAGCTTGAAGCCTTTAAGATCATACTGCAGAAATCATACATGAACGGTTCGGCTCCGGCTGGACCGCTCAGGATCTGGAGCGCCGCATGCTCGACAGGCGAAGAACCGTACACCCTGGCAATTATCCTGATGGAGTTTATGGAAGCCCACAGGGTCAATATACCGTTCACCATATTTGCCACGGATATAAGCAGCAAGGTCCTCGAATCGGCACGCAAGGCTGTGTTCAGCCAATACAGTGTCCGCAATACCGACGCATCGGTCAGGAGAAAGTATTTCACCGAGGAAAGCAATATGTTCAGGCTCAAAGATTCGGTAAAAAAGACTGTTAAAATAGATTTTATGAATCTTATGGATGACGCTGCATACAGGATGTACCGGCAGATGGATTTTATATTCTGCAGAAATGTCCTCATTTATTTCGACGAAAAAATGAAGAAAAAGGTGATCGATAACATGTATGAGTGTATGAAGCCAAAGGGATATCTGACGATCGGCCATGCCGAATCGCTTCACAACATATCCCGCGCCTTCAAGCCGCTCGTATTTCCCGGCACCATTGCCTATCAGAAAGGATGATCTATGAAGACGATATTGGTTGTAGATGACTCGGCGACTATCAGAAAGCTCCTGGCATATATCCTGAAGAAAAAAAACTATGTCATTGCCGAGGCGGAAGACGGTATCGATGCCATGGAAAAACTGAGCCATGTACAGGTCGATCTTGTTATCGTCGACCTCAATATGCCGAACATGGACGGCATCGAATTTGTCAGGAACCTGAGGGACAACTATTATTACATGGACACGCCCATCATTATGCTCACGACGACCAAGGACGACAAACTGAAAAAAGATGCGTTTGATGCGGGGGTCAACATGTTCCTGAATAAACCGGTACAACCAAATTTTTTGCTGTACAAGGTTGAAAGCCTTTTACAGGACGGGGAGGAAACACATGGATGATCAGGCTCTGCAGAATGATGAAATGCGGGAGATAATCGACGAGTTCATAGTGGAATCGGGTGAGCTCATGGATAATGTCATACAGGATATTGTCGTGATCGAACAGAACCAGGACGAGGAGGTCGTAAACAGCATTTTCCGTGCGGTCCATACGATCAAAGGCACGTCGAGCTTTCTTGGGTTCAACGCGTTGTCGCAGCTTGCACACAAGGGGGAGGATGTCCTGGGGGTTATCCGAAAAGGAGAAATGGTTATCGACCAGACCGTGGCCGATATTCTTCTCGAATCATTTGACCTGATGAAGGCTATGATCGAGGACATCCGGGATAACGGCAGTGAAAATCACGATGCCGCTCACGTCATTGCCAGATTAGCATACCTTTTGGACCCGGCAAGAAAGGATTTCCAGCAGCCGGCTGAAAGAAAAAAGATAGGCGAGATCCTTGTCGAAGAAAATATTATCATCGAGTCCGAACGCGACGAGGTGCTCAAGAAGCAGGAGACCGAAAAAGACAAAAAGTTCGGTGAAATTGCGGTCGAGGAACAATTGGTCACCGACGCGCAGCTGAACAGGGTCTTGGTCAAGCAGAAGACGCAGAAGTCCGAAGAGCAGAGCATCAGGATCGATGTCAAGAAGCTCGATGACCTCATGAACCTTGTCGGGGAACTTGTCCTCGGCAAGAACAGGCTCATTCTCGTCAACAGCCTGGCGAAAAAAGGCGAAGACACGGAGATCGTTTTCGATAACCTGACGGACGTCACAAATTATATAGAGGTCATAACAAACGAGCTTCAATTGTCGGTAATGCGGGCCCGGCTCGTACCGATCAGCAAGGTCTTCAACAAGATACCGAGAATGGTCCGCGACCTGTGTTCGGAATTTAAAAAGGATATTGAACTGAAGGTGGAAGGCGAAGAGACGGAGCTTGACCGTTCCCTGATCGAGGCGCTGCACGACCCTCTTATCCATATCATACGAAATTCCGTGGACCATGGCGTCGAGATCCCTGACCAGCGTATAGCCAGCGGAAAGAATCCCAAGGGCCTTCTCTCGATCCGGGCCTATAATGAAGGCAACCATGTCATCATAGAGATCTTTGATGACGGTAAAGGGATCAACATACAGGCAGTCAAAGACAAGGTCCGGGAAAAAGGGCTTATGTCGGAAGCGGAACTGGCCACCCTGTCCCCGAAAGAGGCGATGAACCTCGTTTTTATACCGGGATTGAGCACGGCGCAGAAGCTCAGCAAGGTTTCCGGACGGGGCGTCGGGATGGATGTTGTACGCACCAATATCGAAAAAATGAACGGCCAGGCCCACATAGATTGCGAAGAGGGCAAGTGGACAAAGCTCACCATCAAGCTCCCTCTCACCCTCGCTATCATGCGTGCGCTTATCGTCAAAGTCTCCCAGGAGTTCTTTGCGATACCCCTCAATACCGTCACCGAACTTGTGAAGATACGGGAAGGCCTCATCAAGACGGTAGATAAAAACGAGGTCCTTGTCCTGAGGAACACCGTGATCCCGATCGTCGACCTCAGACGGGCATTTTTCTTCAACGGAGATGAAGATGGCGGTTACCTCGTAATATGCAACATCGGCGAGAAGACCATCGGCATCAAGGTGCATTCGGTGATCGGGCAGGAAGAGGTCGTTATCAAGCCGCTCGGTGAATTCCTGAAGGACATAAAGGGAATAAGCGGGGCGACAATACGCGGCGACGGCAAGGTCATCCTGATACTTGACATACCGTCTGTAATCTTGAACTACAGCATGAACCGGAAAATGCATCAGGTGCAAACAATGCAATTGCCGTCGGAGATGGTCAATTGATGAAAGGCTGTAAGGCGTAAGGCGTAAGGCGTAAGGCGGGTATGATCCGGGTACATAGGTAACACTTTGTTCCGGGTACATAGGTTACACTTTTCCCGGGTTCATGCTGCCCGGCCTGTTATAGATCTGCCTCAAGTGCAGTCTCTCGATCATATCCGCAATCCTCAGCTTTTCTTCCATGAACCGCCCTATCAGCAGCTCGCAGAAATATAGATCATTCTCGCCATCCCCTTTTTGCTCAAGGCCGATATATTCCCCGCCAAGGGCACGACTTACAAAAACAAACTCATTTCTCCACCGGATGCAGGAGTTATTGTCGCTCACCCGCCGTACCTGCACGTGCAGGGGATAATCTTATTGCCCGAGCTTCCGGGGCATCGTCCTCGGGGATGATATATAGACCGATCCGGGCGTTTTCTGGCCCAGGTACTCATGGAGTCTTATCTCGTTATAGTCCCTGCGGAACCTGTCGAATCGTGCCTGCTGTCTCCCTTATGCCATTCTCGGGAGGTATCGTCGCCTCTTCCTTCATTGTCTTGTTCATCCTTTATGACGCACATTTTGCCCCGGGCTTCCCGGGTCTGTCTGCTCGGGGTATATGCCGAGCCTGACCCACCAGACGGACGGGAAGACAGCCGTGCTATCGCATTCGATGCGAAGGGAACCCCGTTATCGCTGCGTATCCTCCGGGGCAGCCCGTATTCCTCGAGAGCCGGGTAAGCAAGCTTCGTCTTCACACGAGACGGTATCATGGGCGTCTATCCCGAGAGGACCTGGTCTTCATGTCGCACACGGTAGCGGGTACAGTAGATGCCGTTTTTCATCCGAACTGGCCCTTGTAATCGGTGTCCATATATCGTGGGTCTCTCTGCACTGGCCCGCGTGCACTCGGGGTGCTCGCTCCTCATTTTCTTCACAGTCTCTACAAGGCCATGGCGCTTGAGGATGTCCGATGCGGTGGAGGCGGCGGGAAGGGAGGGATACCGGGAGGACAGACGGGCAGATCCAACGGCCATAATTATAGCCCATAACGCCTAAATCTAAGGTAAACGTTCCGGCTTAAGTATCCGGGTCTTTTCCGATTATATGGAAAGGAGGAGGTACTCACAATGAATGACGGCGCTATTTTACAGCTTGTGACTTTTAAACTCGGTACGGAGGAATTCGGTGTCGATATCCTGAAGGTGCAAGAGATCAATAAAATGATGAATATCACGAAGATCCCCAATGCCCCGACGTTCATAGAGGGCGTAATAAACTTGAGGGGAAAGATCATCCCGATCGTCGATCTCGCAAACGCCTCGGCTTCAGGGACCAGCCGTACGATAAATCGACGCGTATTATCGTGGTGGAACTCGATGGCCTGGTGCTCGGTTTTATCGTTGATTCCGTTTCAGAGGTGCTGAGAATACCCGGGAATACGATCGAACCGCCGCCATCGATGGTCGCGGGCATCGAATCCGAATATATCGAGGGCGTCGGCAAGCTTGATGACAGACTGCTTATCCTTCTCGAGCTCAAGAAAGTCTTCTCGTCTCCGGAAAGAAAGGATATCGAGAATATAGAAATGAATTAGGGATTTTACGGGCCATGGACGAAACCTTTAAGGTAGATCTTTTACGAAATGTACAGCCGGCCGACAGGAAACTGTCGGTTTCGAAGGAATTCGTCGGCCCGAAAAGACAGGATGACAGAAGCCAGAAACGCTCTCAGGGGGATCCCCAGGAAGAAGAAAAACGGGAAAAACCCATGAAGCTGTACGGCCGGGAAATACCTCCCGGCGATGACACCGAGGAAGAAGGAAGCAGGATAAATATAACGGTTTAGAGCAACGGTGAGGCGTAAGGCGTGAGAGCGTGAGGCAGTTGTCAAACCAGCGAACGGAACATTCAGACGCTATATTCATAAAGACAAAATACAGAGGACCGGTTCTGTCCGGTACCGATTTTTACGCCTTACGCTCTTCACTGCCTCACGGTTTTTTGTCGGGTTCCGCAATCCCGCCGCCGCCCAATACCTTGTACATGTTGACCAGGTTTGCAAGCCGTGCGAAATGTATCGCTATCAGGCCCTGCTGGGCGGTGTAAAGGCTGCGCTCTGCGTCGAGAACATTGAGGTAGCTGTCTATTCCATTCGTATAACGCGCCGTCGAAAGATCGTAGATCTTTTGCGATGCATCGACGAGCAACTGTTGAGCCGTCATCTGGTCCGTTATCGTCCCGCGGCGGGCGAGTGCGTCCGCCACTTCCCTGAATGCAGACTGTATTGATTTTTCATATTCCGCAACATATATTTCACGGTCAGCTTTTGCAGCCTTAAGATTTGCCCATGATATAACGCTGCTGAATATGGGCTGGGTTATCTGGGGAACGAAACTCCAGGTTGCCGCGCCTGCCTTGAAAAGCCTCGATAGCTCGTCACTTGTCGTGCCGATGGCTGTGGACAATGATACCCGGGGGAAAAATGCTGCCCGTGCGGCGCCGATATTCGCATTGGCAGCCTTGAGCAGGCTTTCCGCCTCAAGAATGTCAGGCCTGTTCAGGAGGACCTCGGAAGAAAGTCCCGGGTAAATATCCTTCGGCGGCTTGATCGAGGCAAAGTTCGGCGCAAGGAATTCTTCGGGTACGGGAGAGCCCACGAGATAATTCAAGGCATTTTCGTCATTGGCGACCAGGTTCGTAAACCGGGCTTCGTCGACCCGGGCAGCCTCCACCCTGGTCGTGACCTGATTGAGATCTATTTCAGATGATGCACCGAGTTCATGACGGCGCTTGATCAGGTCCCGGGAAGACTCCTGGGCCTTGAGCGTGGATGTCGCCAGTCTCAAGGCTTCACGGTCCGCCGCAAGGAGTATATACCTGTTTGCGACCTCGGCGATCAGCGCGATCTGGACACCGTTTCGCGCATGCTCGGTAGCGAAGTATTGCTGAAGCGCACGCTCGCGATAAGCTGCGGATGCGGCCGAAGAAGTCGATCTCCCATGATGTTACGCCAAAATTCGCATTATATACGCGAACATTCCTGGCATCCTGGTTCTCGGCCAGATCCATGGGAGTCCTGTAATAATTAAGGCTCCCGTTTGCATCGGGCAGGGGAAGCACCACCAGGCGCGATATGCCGTACACGGCCCTCATTTTTTCAATGTTAAGCGCTGCAATTCTCAGGTCCCGGTTATTTCTGAGGGCCATTTCAATGACCGTCTGCAGTTTTTCATCCGTGTAGAACTGGCGCCAGTTGACAGCGGCAGCGGACATATCTTTAAAATCACTGCCTGTTTCCTTGTATGCGGGGCCCTTGAGGCCAGGAGGCAGGGACCGGTGCATCGGGGCGCTTGTATTCAGGGATCATTGTGCACCCGGCAAGGACGGTCAATATAATGGCAATAATGAAGGCGTTTCGCATCATATCAATGCACCTCCGCGGGCGGTACGGGATCCGGGGCCTTTTCCGGGACCCCGGCCTTTTCCTTTCGTTTAAAGAATTGCGATACGGTAACAAAGAGAAGCGGAATGTAGAAGAGGTCGATAAAAGTAGCAGAAAGCATACCGCCGGCTACGGCGGTTCCGATTGCCGACATGGCCCCCGCGCCGGCCCCTGCGGCGAGGGCCAGGGGAAGGACGCCGAAGAAGAACGCAAGGGATGTCATGATGACGGGCCTCAGCCGTGTACGGACGGCGCCGAGTGTAGCGTCGATAAGTCCCTCACCATTCGCCATCCTCTCACGGGCAAACTGGATGATCAGGATCGCGTTCTTTGTCGTCAAGCCCAAGCGTGGTGAGGAACCCGATCTGGAAATAGACGTCGTTGTTCATGCCGTGCGCGATAAAACCCGGAAATAACTGGGCCATCTTCGTGCTGTAGAAACCGCGCGACCAGGTCGCGAGGGTTGCCCCGAAAATACCGAGCGGAAGCATGAGCAGGTTGGCGATAGGTATCGGCCAGCTTTCATACAGGGCTGCAACGCAGAGAAAGATGACAATAACTGAAAAAGCATAGAGAAGGGGCGCCTGTGAGCTCGACATCTTCTCCTGGTATGAAAGCCCGGTCCATTCGTACCCGATCCCGGCGGGAAGCTTTGCGACAGTCTCTTCCATTGCCTTCATCGCCTCGCCGGAACTTATGCCGCGGGCCGGTTCTCCCCACACGTTAAGGGCCGGGAAGCCGTTGTACCGTTCGAGGCGGGGAGACCCTGTCGACCAGTGGCTTCTGGCAAATGCAGAGAACGGCACCATTTGCCCCTTGTCATTGCGAACATAAAGCTTGTCTATATCTTTCGGCAGCATCCGATGGGGTGCGTCAGCCTGGACGAAGACACGCTTTACGCGCCCGCCCTGGATGAAATTATTGATATATGCGCTGCCGAACGCGGTCGAAATTGCATAGTGAATCGAGCTTGATGTTTACCCCGAGCGCACCTGCCTTTTCCCAGTCTATATCGACGCGGTATTCGGGTATATCCTCCATGCCGTTCGGCCTTATCTTTGTCAGGCGTTTATCCTGTGATGCCATGCCGAGGAGCTGGTTTCGGGCCTCCATCAATTTCTGGTGGCCCAATCCCCCCGCGGTCAAGAAGCATGAAATCAAAACCCGTCGCCTGGCCAAGCTCTATGACGGCAGGCGGTGGAAATGCGAATACCAGGGCACTGCGAAGCTGCGAAAACTCCATGCTTGCCCGCTGGGCCACGGCTTTTACCTTAAGGCTTGCTTTGTTGCGGAGCTTCCAGTCCTTTAACTGCACGAATACCATGCCGTTCGTCTGGCTCCGTCCGGAAAATCCCACACCGGAGATGGTCATGCATGACCTGACCGCATCCGTTCTCTTTTTCCTGAAAATACTTCTCCAGCTTATCGACGACCTCCTGGGTCTGTTCCATGGTGGAACCGGTCGGCAGCATAACCTGGGCAAGCAGTATCCCCTGGTCCTCATCGGGGACATACGAGGTCGGCATATGAAGAAGTGTGAGCCGCGGCGAGGCCGGCAATGACCAGGTACCCGGCGAAATACCATTTTCGTTTTCCGAAAGAATTGCCGACAATGCTGACATATTTATCGCGCAGCCTGAAAAATTTCTCGTCGAACCAGCTGAAGAACGGACGCAAAATGGGAAGGGCATTTTCGGCAGGTTCATGCCCTTTTGGCACCGGTTTCAGGATAGTGGCGCACAGAACGGGTGTGAGCACGAGGGCGACGATGACGGATAAGAGCATTGAGGCTATGATCGTAACCGAGAATTGCCTGTAAATGACGCCCGTCGAGCCGCCAAAGAATGCCATCGGTCCGAAAACGGCTGAGAGAACAAGCCCGATGCCGATCGAGCGCGCTTGTTATCTGCGTCATCGATTTGGCCGTGGCCTCCTTCGGCGGAAGCCCTTCCTCACTCATGATGCGTTCGACATTCTCCACAACAACGATCGCATCGTCGACGAGAAGCCCTATCGACAGGACCATCGCGAACATCGTCAGCATGTTTATCGAAAAACCGAAGAATTGCAGAACAGCAAAGGTTCCCAGGATAACGATGGGAACGGCGATTGTCGGGATGAGTGTTGCCCGTATACTTCCCATGAAAAGCCACATGATCAGGAACACGAGAAGAATAGCCTCGAGAAGGGTTTCCACGACCTCACCGATCGCGACCCTGACAAAAGGCGTTGTATCATAGGGATAAACGACCTTGAGTCCCTTGAGGAAAGAACTGGCTCATATCTGCCAGTTTTGCCTTGATCGCATCCGCCGTATCGAGGGCATTCGCACCGGAAGCCATGCGTATACCCATTGCAGCAGAAGGTTTTCCATTGAAAAAGCTTTCAATGTCGTATGAATCGGTACCGAGCTCGACGCGCCCGATATCGCTGATATGAACCACAGATCCATTGGGGTTGATGCGGACCGGTATGGAGGCAAATTCTTCGGGCGTCTTTAAGCATGCTCTGCACGATGATCGACGTGTTGAGCCTCTGGCCCGGGGACTGCCGGAGTCCCGCCGAATTGCCCCGCCGAAACCTCGACGTTATACATCCTGAGCGCTTCCGTCACGTTGGCTGACTGTCAGGTTGTAATTCGTGAGCTTGGTGGGATCGAACCAGATACGCATCGCATACTGGGAGCCGAAATTTTCCACCTCGCCGACGCCGGGGATCCGGGCAATGACCTTTTCCAGGTTCGACTGGGCATAATCCCTGAGATCATTGCCGCCCATGCTGTTGTCTTCAGAGATGAGGCCGATGATCATCAGCCAGTTCCGTCGTCGCCTTGCCGACCGTGACTCCCTGGCGCTGAACGGCCTCGGGCAGGCTCGTCATGGCGAGCTGGAGCTTGTTCTGGACCTTCGACCAGGCAAGATCGGCGTCTGTACCCGGAGCAAATGTCAGGGTAATACGCGAACTGCCGGATGAATCGCTGGTGGAAGACAGGTAGATCATGTTATCAAGACCGGTCAATTTCTGTTCTATGATCTGGGTAACGCTGTTCTCGACCGTTTCGGCAGAAGCACCCGGGTATGTGCTCGCTATATAAATGGACGGGGGCGCGATCGGTGGATACTGGGATATGGGCAGACTATATATCGCAAGCGACGCCGACCAGCATTATTATGATAGCGATGACCCATGCGAAGACAGGCCGCTCGAGAAAAAATTTCGATAACATTAATTGCCTCCGCTCATTTTGCTTTTGCAGGCTTCTCCGGCCGGCTTCTGGTTGTCGGTTTTAGCCGGGGCCGGCGGCGGTGTGCTTGCCGGGGCCTTGTTTTGCTGGTTTGGCCGCCTTGAATGGCACAGGGTTCACCGTAGCCCCGGGAGGGGCCTTCTGAATACCCTCGACGATCACTCTGTCCCCGCTCTTGCAGCCCCGATGTGACAAACCATTTATCATCCATGGCCCTTGCGCGTGACGATCGGGCGCACCTCAACCTTGTTCTGCCCGTTGACCACGAGCACGTATGGATTGCCTTTGGGGTCGCGGGTCACACTCTGCTGGGGAACAAGCAGAGAGTTTTCGGCAACTCCCTCAAGAACGACCGCCCGGGCATACATACCCGGCAGGAGGGTATGTTTCGGGATTCGGGAAGACCATCCGGAGGATAAAAGACCCTGTACTTGGGTCGACCGTTATATCGGAAAATTTCAATGTCCCTTCCTGATCGTACGGAGTGCCGTCCTCGAGCATGAGCTTTACCTTTGCGGCTGTCCGGCCCTTTATTGACCAGTTTTCCCGAGGCCAGGATGCGTTTAAGGTGAAGCAGGTTGGCACTCGACTGGGTCGCGTCGACGTAAACGGGGTCGAGTTTTTGAATGGTCGTGAAGGGCGCTGCCTGATTTGCCGTAGCCAGCGCGCCAACGGTCACGTCAGACTTGCCGATGCGCCCTGCGATGGGGGCCTTGACCCGGGTATATTCAAGATTGATACGCGCCGTCTCGACCGCCGCCTTCCAGTATTTCACGTCGGCCTCTGCCTGCATGTGCAAGGCGGAAACATCCTCGAATTCCTGCTGGCTGACCGCCTTTATCGCGACAAGTTCCTTGTACCGCTGGGCCTTTGAGCGGACGGGCGGAAGGTTGGCCTCGGCGCGTGCGAGTGATGCGCTCGCATTGTCGAATGCCGCCTGGTACGGGGCCGGGTCGATCTGGTAAAGGACCTCTCCCGCCTTGACATCGGCGCCCTCCGTAAACAGGCGTTTCTTGATGATGCCGTTGACCTGCGGCCTGACCTCGGCTATGAGGAAAGCGGACACGCGTCCGGGCAGTTCTGTAGTTATCGTTACTTTTTCGGGTTGAAGGGTGACGACCGCGACTTCAGGCGGAGGCGGCGCGCCCGCCTTTTTTTTGCATCCGGCCGCCATGATGGTAAGAAGCACAAGGACCATGACAGTGATAAGTTTCATCATGCCGGAATACCGCATATGCCACCTCTTTCGTGTTTTGATTTTCATATCTTTTACCGGATATCGGGGCAATTCATTCATATCTCTGCCTCGTTATTTTTATTTTTGCCTGGTTATCGACGAGACGCAGCAATTCATCCAGTATCCTTGCGCGCTGTTCTTCGTTGAAAGGCGATATAGACAGCATTTCCTGCAGCCGCATGCCGTCGACGGCAAGGGCGACAATGGCCGCTTTCTCGAACCCTATATCGGATGCGGTGAATTTCATGTAATTATCACGTACGACCTTCCGGATCGGCTCATTAAGGCGGGGATCATGGGATACTGCGGCAGACATCGATGCACCGAGCCTGTTGTGCAGCGGGTTCCTGTTCTGGGCTGCGATAATAAAACTCTTGAGTTCCCGGCACGGGCCCTTCGGGATATTTCTCAGGATCTTCTTTCTCGCATCCTGATGCATCTTTATCTGGCGTTCCACCATTGCCACGAGAAGCGCTACCTTATTCGGAAAGTGATGGAGCAGACCCCCTTTGCTGACCCCTGCCTTTGCCGCGACGGCATCGAGGGTCATGTGGGAGGCACCAGCCTCGATGACGACAGCTTCCGCCGCGTCAATAATAGTATTGTACGAACTGGCCCTGGGGCTCATGCCGAACACCTCATCTATTTTTTTTGACTATACAGTCCAGACGGTACAGTTTAAAATTTATTGCGAGTTTTTGTCAACATCTGATTAACATTTGGGTGTAAAAAGTTCGCAGCTATTTCGGGGCAATTTGGGAAGTCAACGAGCCATTTAAAAAAGGTCTCCATCGTGAACGGAGCTATGCATAGGCCGCGTCATTCCGGAGATTCTTTCTTGACGTGCAATTTTGTTTCATGATATAAGGAAACATTATGATGAACGTACAGATCAATAACTGGTGGTGGTGGCGGAAATACTAGGTGTGAAACCGTAATTTCCGGCCATGGGCGGTTTCACACCGTCCATGGCCGTTTTTGTTTGCAGGCCATGGGTCTTAAATGACTCCTGGCCTTTTTTATTATCAAAAGGAGGATGCTATGGAAAAGAAAATATTCTTAAGTGATAGGGACATGCCGAAGGCATGGTACAATATCCAGGCCGATCTCACAACACCCCTGCCGCCGCCGCTCAATCCCGCAACCGGTGACCCGATAACCCCTGACATGCTCGAGGCCATATTTCCGATGAACCTGATCGAGCAGGAGATCAGCACCGAGAGGTTCATAACGATCCCGGATGAGGTCATGGAACGCCTCCTCATGTGGAGGCCAACGCCTTTGTGCCGCGCCACGGCGCTGGAGAAATTCCTCGGGACCCCGGCACAGATCTATTATAAGAACGAAAGCGTGAGCCCCCCGGGAAGCCACAAGCCGAACACGGCAATCGCGCAGGTTTACTACAATAAGATGGCGGGGATAAAGAGGCTGACGACGGAGACCGGGGCCGGGCAATGGGGAAGCGCCCTTTCATTCGCCTGCAACCAGTTCGGAATGGAACTGAAGGTATACATGGTCAGGGTGAGCTTTAACCAGAAGCCATACAGGCGGATCATGATGGAGACGTGGGGCGGCACATGCGTTCCGAGCCCCAGCCCGGACACAGCGGCCGGCAGAGCATTTCTCGAAGGCAATCCCGACCATCCGGGGAGCCTCGGCATGGCTATATCCGAGGCTATCGAAGATGCAGTCACCTCGGAGAATACAAAATATTCACTTGGCTCCGTTCTCAATCATGTCCTTCTCCACCAGTCCGTTATCGGTCTTGAGGCGCAAAAGCAGCTGGCCTCCGTCGGAAAATATCCCGATGTCGTGATAGGGTGCGCAGGCGGGGGCAGCAATTTTGCCGGCATAGCCTTCCCGTTCATACGCGACAAGATCAACGGAAAAGAGCTCCGCGTGGTCGCATCCGAGCCCACATCATGCCCGTCCCTCACAAAAGGGCGCTATGTCTATGATTTTGGCGATACTGCCGGAATGACGCCGCTCCTGCCGATGTATTCCATAGGCCACAAGTTCGTTCCCGCCCCGATCCATGCGGGAGGCCTGCGATATCATGGAATGGCCCCGCTCATCAGCAGAGTTTTTGCAGACGGCCTTATCGAGGCAACATCATATAATCAGATCGAGACTTTCTCCGCGGGCCTTATTTTCGCGAAAACGGAAGGATTTATCCCGGCCCCCGAAACAAATCATGCGATCGCCTGCGCCATCGACGAAGCCAAAAAGGCGAGGGAAGAGGGCAAAGAAAAGGTGATCCTGTTTAATTTCACCGGCCAGGGGACAATTGACCTGCCGTCATACGATGCCTTCATGTCCGGAAAGCTCCAGGATTATTCGATGCCGGACAGTGAAATAGGGGAATTGTTGAGGGAATTGAAAAGAATTGCCTGACGGCAGGCATGGTAAGGCGTATAGGTATGGAAAGCGTAGAAGCGTAAAAACATAAGGAGATAAGGAAATGATACCATCGGTTATTTTTGAAGGGCGGTTGATGCTCTCACATGAAGATCGATTATTTTGATAGATATGTTCCTGGATCAGCACGAGGTAATGCCCGGACGGAACGACGAAGAATGCAACAGGACGATGCCGGCTTGATCGTGCAGGTATCCAGGCCCTGTTAACCCTCGCGTATTGTAGATGATCGTAGGTCAGGGCCAGGTGAAAGTAAGGTGTTTTGCTGCCTTAACGCCTTACGCCTATTACGCCTTACGATTTTTGCCGGAGGCAAAAATGGAAATATACTGTCACCCAGCTTGGCATGCTTATCGGATTTGACTATTGCCTGAAAGTCCAGAACGGCCTGCCCTGTTCCAATACATTCGGGTGCTGGAAAGAAAGGGTTGACGTGACTGCCATTCTTAAGGCAAATTTTACAGACGAAGAATTAATGTTAGCTTTTAATACGATACCGAAATCACGACTTCAGAGGATTATGGAGTCCGTCCGATCAGTTCGCTCAGGAGGAATAGGTTAATGCTGCTTTCCGACAGGGTAATGCAGGTGCGCCCGTCAGGCGTGAGAAAGATCTTTGACCTGGCGCAAAAGGTAAAGAACCCGATCAATCTGAGCATCGGGGAGCCCGATTTTGATATACCCGATGCCGTCAAGAACGAGGGGATAAGCTGGATCCAGAAAGGGTTCAATAAATATACCCCTTCGGGAGGGATACCTGAACTCCGGGAGAAGGTCCTTCTCCAGCTGAAAGCGAAAGGGATCATCTGCGATGATGTCATTATCACGGCAGGTGTGACGGGCGGTCTCCTTCTTGCCCTCATGACGATGCTCAATCCCGGGCAGGAGGTCGTCATTCCCGACCCGTACTTTGTCCTGTACGAATACCAGGTTGCTTTTTTGGGCGGGAAGCCCGTTTTTTTCAATACGTATCCTGATTTCACCCTGCGGGAAGAAGAGTTACGCAAGGCAATAACGGACAAGACCCGGATAATCCTTATCAACAGCCCGAACAATCCGACGGGCATGGTCAATTCCCGCGAAGAGCTGGAAATGGTGGCGCGCGTGGCCACGGGAAAAGGACCTTATTGTATTTTCCGACGATATATACGATCGTTTTGTTTTCGATGAAGATGCATCGGGAAAGCCGTATCTGGGCCAGATATACGAAAAGACGATCACGTTCGGCGGTTTCTCGAAAACCTGGGGAATGACCGGCTGGCGGCTGGGTTATGTGGCGGGGCCGAGCGAGGTCATACAGTGCATGATAACGATGCAGCAATATGCATTCAGCAGCGTCACGTCATTCGCACAAAAGGCGGCCCTGACCGCCCTCGATCATAACATGGACGCAATGATCGACGATTACCGGAAAAAGCGCGACCTTATTTATGAAGGGATCAAAGATAAGTACAATGTCGTGAAACCAAAAGGCGCATTTTTCATTTTTCCCGAGGTCCCGGGCGGAAAGGACAGTATGGCCTTTGTGGAACGGGCATTGGAAAATAACCTGTTTATCATACCGGGAAGTGTTTTTTCATCACGCGACAGCCATGTGCGCATTTCCTTCGCTTCCAGCGAGGAGAATCTTCTCAAGGGGATCGATATCCTGAGAAAACTGGCCTAAATAAGGAGCATACACGGATGCATGAAAATATCGTCAGGCTGTTAATGGAAAATAATGTCCAGCAGCTTTATGTCACGAACCGCTCGACCCTGGCCGCGGCACGCAGGTTATCGGCGGCTTCCTATCCCCTTCATTGCGACCTGTCGACGAACGAAAAGATCGCCTACGAGCTTGCCCTTGCCGGGGCCTATGCCAGTAAAAGGACCGCATGCATCCTTTCGACGGAAGGGCTGTATGATGCCCTTAGACCCGGTCATGAGCTCCGCATATACCGGGGTAGCCGGTTCCTTTGTTGTCGTGGCAGTGCAGGAAAATGCCGAAGAGGTAACGCCGCTGGGTATTTTCTCCAAGCTGCCCCTTATCGTCACCGAAACCGAAGACGAACTGAAGAAGGCCGTTTCCTATGCCTTTTCGATCTCGGAAGAATATAA
Organism: uncultured delta proteobacterium; assembly: GCA_963823725.1. Taxonomy (GTDB): domain Bacteria; phylum Desulfobacterota; class Syntrophorhabdia; order Syntrophorhabdales; family Syntrophorhabdaceae; genus Delta-02. The sequence goes on along the minus strand of CAWGMJ010000004.1, from coordinate 4,577 downwards.
GATCCCGGTCATAGTGCAGGCATTCCCGGGGGGAGTACGAAGGCGCAGCTGCCGGGCACCACAGAGGAAACGGCTCCAGACCGTAAGGCCGCATCCTTGATAAAAGAACCCGGGCGATGGGCCGCGACACCCAAATTTCGGTACAAGCTCCACGGGGAATTGAACGATAAGATCCGGAAGATACGTGACGCGTTCGAGACATATGAAGGCAACATCGTGATCTCGAAGGGCACAACAGGGCTCGTCACCGACAGGTTCTCCCGTCTGGAATTCTACGATGAGGACGCCAGCATTCTTCGCCTGGCCACTGTTTTCCCGCTTCCCGAAAAACTCACTCAGCGCTTTATCGATTCGATGGATGAGGTGCTCGTCGTCGAGAATTACCCGGCGATCGAGCTTCAGATACCGGACAGGACAAAAGTAAAAGCGGTTTTGTCGACAGGGGCAGGGGAAGGCCGCAATTTGAAGAGAAAATACAGGGTTTTACCGTGATACGGGACCGGCTTGGCGCCGCATCTTCGATAAACATGGCGCACGGCATCAAGAAACTGCATCCCGACAGGAATATCATGGCCGTTACATTCGAGGACCATTTTTTTCATTCCGGCATGCCCGCTTATGTCAACAGCCTGTATAATGATTCGGCGAGCGTCCTTCTCATCATGGTAAGCGAACGCGCCGATGAGTTAAGACGGGTCCTCAAGAGCTATGGTGTTGAGAATATTGTCGATATAAACGAGATAACCGAACTTGCCCGGTTTAAGGGCACCGAGGAGCCTGTCGTAGCTCTTTACAGGGGTATGATATGAAACATGAGATTATATGCGCGGGTATTGGGGGAAGGGGAGTGCTTCTGGCCTCGACGATCCTCATAGAGGCGGCCATAAAGAGCGGCATGAAGGCCATGGCCTCGGATGAATACGGAATGTCCCAAAGAGGCGGCTCCGTCGTATCCCTTGTCAAAGTGGGCGATTATGCCAGCCCTTTTATCGGCAGGGAAAACGGCGATATACTTCTCGCATTTGAGGAAAGCGAATTTTACAAGACCCTGTTTTTTCTGAAGAAGGGCGGCCTGGCCCTCATCAACACGCGGTCGGCCAGTCTTGCTCCGTCTATTGATGCCGTCCTGAAAGCAAGAGGCAGATATCGTACCGCTTAATTGATGCCGACGGGATAGCCCGCGAGGAAGGGATGTTTCAATCGGCGAACATGGCGCTGCTCGGCGCATTCGCTTTTTTCGGGATCGGGCCTTTTACGCGGGACGTTCTCGAGGCCACCATCCGTTCCCGCGTACCGGAAAAGTTCCTGGCGAAAGAATCTCATCGTCTTCGGAAAAGGATTTGAGGCCGCACGGGACCGGGCAGACAATGCATATCAGGCAACAGGGAAACGTGTGAGGCCACAGAGGAGACATGCGAGTGGACAATAAAACAAGAGAGTCGTGATCGGCAATCAGGCAATTGCCCGGGGTCTTGTCGAGGCGGGCCTGGAAATAGCTGCTGCATATCCCGGAACCCCGAGTTCCGAGATATTGCCCGGTGTCGTTTATTTCAAGAACATGGAAGGACTGAAGATACATACCGAATGGTCATCGAACGAACTGTGCGCATTTGAGGTGGCCTTCGGCGCGGCGGCATATGGCGGTGCGCGTGCCGCATGCTTCATGAAGCAGGTCGGCCTCAACGTTGCATTTCCGGCACTGCTCAAGGCGCGGGAAAAGGTCCTGGAAGGCGGGCTTGTCATAGTCTCCTGCGATGACCCGGGCCCGCAGTCTTCCCAGACGGAGCAGGACACGCGCCTTCTCGCGGCCCTCTTCGGCATTCCGGTCTTTGACCCGGCATCCCCCGAGGAAGCCGCCGATGTCGCGTACTATGCCCTCAACTGGTCATTCAAGAACAAGATCCCTGTCATTATCCGCTCGACCCACCGGGTAAGCCATGCCCGTCAATCGATCGACCTTTATAAGCCCGGAACTCGCACCGTAACCTTGAGAGAGGGCGTCTGCGCGGGGCAGCGGCAAAAAGCTCGGCATTGTTGCGTCGGGAATGAGCTATTCCCTCGTATATGATGTTATCGAAGAACTCGGGGCGGCGAATGATGTGTCCGCTCTACAAAGTTTTGCGTGTCTACCCGCATTCGGAAGACTTCAGCGAATTTGTGGATACGATGGAAAAGGTCCTCGTGATCGAGGAAACGGACATGGTCATAGAGGCCCTGATCGGCGATAGGCGACAAAGTGATGGGCAGGGCGGACGGCACCGTGCCGTCATCGGGAGAGATAACGTATGATATCGTGCGGGACATGCTCTCCGGGTTATTGCAGGGACAGGGGAAGATAAAAGCATTCGCCCCTGACACGAACATCGAAGAATCCCTGGCGGATATTGCGGTCACGCCGCGCCCGCCAAAGCTATGCCCCGGATGTCCCCATCGCGCCGCCTTTTTTGCCATGCAGCATATCTGGCCGGATGCGATCTACCCGGGCGATATCGGATGCTATACGCTCGGGATCTCGCAGGGGGCTGTTGATACATGCCTCGATATGGGTGCGGGCGTGACCCTTGCCGAGGGTTTCTACGACGCCTTTCACCAGGACGGAAAGCTCATTCCCATTCTCGCTTCTGTCGGCGATTCGACCTTTTTGCATGCCTGCCTCGCGCCGCTTTACGATGCCGTGAAGAACCGCAAGAGATTTATCCTTGTTATCATGGATAATTCGACGACGGCCATGACAGGGATGCAGCCGACGCCTCAGACGGGGATAACGATCGACGGCATTGCGACACGCAGTGTCGCTATCGAGGATATCGTATCGGGGCTTGGCGTGAAATATCTACAGCATCGTCGATCCCTATGATGTTCCCCTGACCATAGAGCACTATCAGGGATGCCTTTCAATTACCTTGAAGGGGATGACATGCTTCCCGGCGGTCATTATAACAAGGCGGGAATGCCTTTTACTGGCAAAAGGCAAGGCAAAAGATGCCGCGTATCCCGTCCGGCTGGTTGAGGACTGCGTCGGGTGCAAAAGCTGCTTCAGCACGTTTGACTGCCCGGCGATGTCTTTCGATCCTGAAGCAAAAAGGTCGGGATCGATGAAAGCATCTGCACCAATTGCGGGATCTGTTATTATGCGTGCCCGGTACAGCCTGAGGGCAAGGAATTGAAAAAATTCAAACACGGCAGGGCTTAGGCCATCCTAAAGACATAAATTCGATAAAAGGGGCGAGATGTGGGTTCCGGGGAAAGGCGGGCGATCACAGTATCCATCGTCATCATCACAAAAGATACCAGGGAACTCCTGGAAGGCTGCCTTCGGTCGGTCGAAAAGGACTCATCTTTAGTTTCACTCGGCATCGAGACAATAATCATCGATAACGCGTCAAACGACGGCACGGATTCCATGGTCCGGGAGGGATTTCCGGATGCCATATATATCCGGAACGATACGAACGCCGGTTTCGCAGCTGCGGTAAATCGCGCAGGACGCGCCGCGCGCGGGAAATATATCCTGCTTCTCAACTCTGACACGCTTCTCATTGAAGGAGAAGCGGCTAAAATGATCAGTTGCGCAGAGAGTATAGATAACCTTGGCATATTGGGGCCGCAGCTTGTCTACGATGATCTGAGCCATCAACGTTCGACAGCCCGGATACCGGGGCTTATGCAGGAATTCATCCCCGGATCCCGGCGAGTGAAAAGCAATTACCTGCCGGGGCATGCGGTTGCCGATGTCGAGTCATTGATAGGGGCCGCGGTATTGATCCGAAAAACGGCGTTCGATGAAGTGAACGGTTTTGACGAGCGCTTTTTCTTCTTTCTTGAAGAAACCGACTTTTGTGTCCGGCTGCTCGAGCACCGGCCATCGGGTCGTTTTTTACCCCGCGGCCAGGGTGGTCCATCTGCAGGGAAAGACAGTTCGAAAGACCTGGGTCAAGGGCCGGATGGAGTACAATATTTCACTGAGAAAATTTATCCGGAAGCATCATGGCCCCCTGTATGCCCTGGTATTCGATTCCGTCAAATTTACAAAGGCACTGCTGTTTGTCGTCTATATGCCTTTCGCGCTTTTCGGGAAGAACTCCCGGCAGCGCTACCTGTATTACTGCACACTCGTTGACTGGTACTTCTCAGGCTGCCCCGACAATTATGGGCTCCGGGAATTGATCCAAAGGTAAAAGGATTGGCTCACGCCCGCTCGCCGGTGGCTCGCTGGAGATGGGGAGTGAAACGGAGAAAGCCAAAAATATAGCTGCCTGATTTAAGAGAAAAACTTAAATCAGGCAGCATCGCATCCTGCTTCGCAGGAACAAATTCGCCGCGGTCGAAGATTCCCGGGAATTTCAGTATTCTCAAATTCCCGGGGAAGTCGTTTTGTCTTTCTCCGTTTTTGCTCCCCGTCTCCAGCGAGCCGCTTTAGGGGCGAGCGGGCGTGAGAAGGTTTTCTTGAACGCCCTTCGGAAAGTATGGTATAACAGATGTCACCTGGAGAGATGTCCGAGCGGCTGAAGGAGCACGACTGGAAATCGTGTGTACGTTAACGCGTACCGAGGGTTCAAATCCCTCTCTCTCCGCCA
>CAWGMJ010000003.1:0-134753 GCA_963823725.1 uncultured delta proteobacterium | reverse complement strand
GCCTTCTTTATTTGATTCCCCGGGATTAGCCTCCGATATGGTTCCTTCAAATATGTACTGGGCTCCCGCGAGTTTGGTTTGACCTGCTTTTCCGGTAGCCATTCCGCCACCCTGAAGCTGCTTTTCCCGCATTACGCCTTCATTGAGCCTCTGCCTTTCTGCAACTGCAAAGTAGCCTGACTTGATAAGGGCAGTCGTGAACATATCAGTCGCACCGCCGGCGTTTACTTCCGGCACCGAGCTTCGAAACTCATATATAGTGACGACCTTACGCTGCCCTTTGGGACGCTTTATGCTCTGCAATTTCTTCGTTGTTCTTGAACTATCCACAACCGGGTCTTCTTCGTCGGCATAACAAATTCCTCCAAAGCCAATGGCAAAGACAATTGTGATCATGATTGCGATATACCTTGTTTTCATCATAAACCTCCATTATGCATGACGTAAGACGAGATGTTCTTATGGTCCTGTTTTATTATTAAGCAAATAACGCTCCATATGGTTTCCGGGAAACTTGATCAGCATTTCTTCTCCCTGGAACTCTACGTTTTCAGGCATGGAACGTATGTCTCTGGCATCCTGAGGATTACACTGAGCCGCATTAATCGCAATGGCGCCATATTCCTGACGCTGCCGAACCTTGAAGATCACGACGCTCCAATTTCCGTCGGGCGACTTAAAGATCTTTTGAACGCGGTCCTGGCCAAGCGCTATGTGGTTCATTGCCTGACCCGAACCATCAATAAGCGCGACGCTTGTTCTGTCCTCGCTCAGCTGAATTGAACATAGGCCGGGCATACCCGGCTGCTGCATACCCGGCTGCTGCATACCCGGCTGCTGCATACATGGGCATCTGCTGTTGCCCCTGCATTCCCTGTTGCATTCCCTGTTGCATTCCCTGTTGCATTCCCTGCGCATCCTGCTGCTGTACGGGTATCTGCTGCTGTATGGGTATCTGCTGCTGCACACCCTGCTGTTGAACAGGTATCTGCTGCTGTCCGGGCGCAACATTACCCCTGGCCTGGCCTCCTGTCCTGCGCTGCATATCCGTCTGCGTGCCGCTGTAGCCTTCTGAATTGCCGGATGTTGTGTCCTGAGAAGGAGCAATGGTTTGCTGCGGCTGATCCGCGTAAATATTTTGAGGACTCTGGTCCTGGGATTGATAGATCACATTAGGGTCCGTGTACTGGATAGGCTGCTCCATCTGCGGCTGAGTTTGCTGCGGTTGTGGATATTGCTGCTGCGGCTGAGTTTGCTGTTGCTGGCCTGGCTGCTGTTGCTGGCCTGGTTGCGGCGGCTGACCTTGTTGCGGTGGCTGACCTTGTTGCGGCGGCTGAGTTTTCCCTGGAGGAAGGACCGGATCTCGACGACCGGACGGATTCGCGACGGGTTTCAGCACAGGGGGCTTTCTTATCGGGTAGGCAGGAAGCGTTTGGTTCATTTTGGGCGTGGTGTCTTTTGGGACCTCTGCGTATGCCAGGGACTGACTGCTCAATGAGAACTCTTTCTGCCCTGACAAGCCCGGCAATAGGTTCGGGTACAGAAAGGTGACGACGAATGAAGTCACCAGAATTAATACTATTTTTTTCATGACGGTCACCTTACGTGAAGGTTAGATATTTACATCAACTTCAGTGACACTATAAAAGATGCAGTTATTCCTGTCAATAAGTTTTAAACCGCAACGAACTTGATTCTGAGAACGAAAATAACAGGCGGACCACCCATATCTGCCCCACGCATTAATGGCGCTATACCAGTTCTGAATAATCCGGGACATCCTCGATCATTTGTGATCTATCATCAGTCGTAAGAACCTGGAGCCACCTGCTATAGGAACAAGGCAAAGCCCCTGCGAGAGCAAAAATTGATCGTCGGAAATGACAAAAACTGCGGGCGCCACGTGTTTTATGAAGTTGTCTGGAACCTGCTATTGATTAGCGAGGCCTGGCCATTCAGGGTCCAGGAGACTGTGTATCGCAATTATTTTCTCCGTCATTCCGGCTTTTTGGTCGCATCCGACCGAAAGAAAAATAATTACGACACAGTCTCTCAGAGCGGATCAGATCATCGGATCAGCCGGATTCTTGGCGGTACCTTTGCTCTTCTTTCTTCCTCCGCCTCAATGGCATATTCAATAACATCATCATCAAGATATGTCTTGATCGTTTCAATCAGGCCATGGGTATATTTCTCGGGAAATTGGTCGCTGTGTTCCTCAAGGACTTTAACGAATTTTTTGCCTTCTTGCTGTATGTACGCCTTTACCGCCAGATTCACGATAGCCCTCCCTCCAAATTGGTTATTGATATTTACTTACGATATAATTCGGCAAACTACTTGTCAATTTAAAAATTTGACTGGATTTAACAATATGTTATAATATGTAATATGGAAAAACTAATTACAGTAAATGAAGCATTGGACGTTTTGAGGATATCGAGGCCCACGTTATATCGCCTCATAAACGAAGGCTCATTAAAACCCGTCCACATCGGCAAGCGCACGTTGCTTGAGGAAAAAGAATTGCAGCGATTCATCAACGAGGCAAGAAAATAAAATCACTTTATGTTACTTCTTTGAATACGGCAGGAAAGAGCAATTAGATCATCAATCCTCTTGTAATTCACTGTTATCCATCCCTTGACTTCTCTGAAAATAAAATCTTTAAAATCTTAATGGTACCCGCAATAATCTCCGGTGAAGAGGAGCAGTGAATATTGGCATAATATAATCACCAAGAATCAACGGATACGTAAATATACAAAAAACCGGGGGAGAAATATTCCCCCCCGGTTATGTTCGGTTCTATGCTCCCCTATTACTTCGCCGGTGCCGGTGCAGGAGTTGCTGCGGGTGCCTTTGCGGGAGCTGCTGGTTTCTCAGTAGCTGGCTTCTCAGCCGGTTTTGTCTCTTTCTTCTCTACTTTCTTTTCGGCTTTTACGGCCTTCACTGACTTGGCAGCCATCTTGCCATCTTTCTCTGTGTACTTTACCATGACTTTATCGCCAGCTTTGACTTCCTTCTCCATCTTGACATCGGTCACGTCAAAGATTTTTTCGCCCTGTTTGCCCTTAACGGTCAAGGTCTTTGCAGCCGTATCCATTGCGGTGACTTCGCCTGTGTACTGGTGTACTTTTTCCTTAGTGGCTTTCTTCTCAGGTGCAGGTGCAGGTGCCGGTGCCGGTGCTGCCTTCTCAGTTACCGCCGGTTTTGCCGGGGTTGCCTTGGGTGCTGCCGGTGTCTGTGCAAACGAGACGGTCACCAAAAAGAGACCCATAATAACTGCGAATGCAAACATCAAATACCTTTTCATTTTGTAACTCCTTCTGTTTAGAATTTACTGAACTTCATGGATATTGATAAGGCATAAATCGTGCCATGGATATAAGAGGTTGATTCTATTGGATAATGGGTAACGCCGAGTGGTCATATTTTACATATTCATCGGAGAATTCCGACCATGAAACCAATTAATAGTCGGATAAATCCGATTGGGAGCTCATATCTGGCTTTTTTGGAAATACTGCCCGCGATAAACCGATGCGTTGACAACGTTGGAATGGGGACATTCGATAAGAGTATTAAACGTCGGAATTGAAACAGCCGGGAACACCTATTTTACGAAGTTGACTAGGACCGGCCATTGATTAGCGAAACCTGGTCATTCAGGGTCCAGAGATCATAGAGATACCCGATACCGAAGATGCCGCCCGACAGCAGGTACACTATTCCCGTGATCCACTTTCCCATATAGAAACGGTGTATGCCGAATAATCCGAGAAACGTCAGAAGGATCCATGCCACCGTGTAGTCGAGACTGCCGCTGAAATACCTGAGATCGGCCTTGCGGTCCATAGACGGGATGAGAAAAAAATCGATAATCCAGCCGATGAATAAAAGTCCCAGAGTAAAGAACCAAATGGTTCCCGTGACGGGTTTGCCGTAGTAGAACCGGTGGGAACCCGTGAAACCGAAGATCCACAAGATGTAACCTACTGACTTAAGATGCGTGTCATTTGAATGATTCATGGACTTTCCTGGCGGCTCGGCAGAGTTATTGATCCTCGAAATTGTCCCAGATATCCTCAGTAAATCCAAGGTACATCGCTGCGCTTTGTTCTTGATAGTTCAAGTCCTTCCACGCTTTATTGCTGCTTGCCGGCGCTTCGTTCCTATCCCATTTGTCTTGTTGCCAGCCGAGAAGCATCCAGAGCTCTTTTTCTTTGCCACTAAGATCTGCCCACGACAATGTTTCCCAGATTCCCGGATCGCCTTTCATATCTCGAACGTCCATAACCCCCTCCCGTGTCATCTTAGATTGGCAAGAATTCCCTTTTGAATCATAAAAATATAGGGGAAGACCAATCGAATGTCAACATTGTCCATGCACAACGTGTTCCGATGCTCTTATGCAACAGAAAAACTGGCGATTACCACGGGAAACATGGCATGGTCCAGGCGGCCCCGGGCTCACGCGACACGAAGGAGCTATTGCAGGGATATAGAACAGAAGTCAGTCCTTCAACGGGGGCATTGAGGGGTCGTTCAGCGGGAAAAGGAGACGATCGGTGTCCGTCTCCCACACCCCGCTGCCGGCACGTTGCGAGGCTGCAACAGCTTTACCGTCAGGGCTCACGGCGTAGGGGACCTCGACAGGGTTGTGCTTGAGATTGCAGAAGTACGGGCAGACCCAGCCTATGCGTTGCGCGTTTTGCGCGTCGAGCACCTCGAGCACATCGCTGACGAAATGATATATCACGATCCGCGAACCGTCACGGGAAGCGCGAAACACCCCTTCCCGGTCCCATTCGGCCGGCTCCATGCGTCCCAGGCGGGAGCCTGTCGTTGTATCAAAAACCGACGTCTGCAACTGATCGCCCAGCGTTACAAGCCGGTGTCCGTCATCACTGAACCTCATGGCGCCGAGATAAGGGTTGCGCCTATGGTCCCCTGCAACGAAGGGTCCCCACCGATTCGAAGAGATGTCGTAGAACCATACCCCTCGGTCCGTCCCAAAAGCAAGCACACGTTCATCAGCTGAAAACGCAAAAGCTGAAACATTTTTCCCGGTTTGGCCATCGGGAAGAACGAGTTGCTCCATCGCCAGCGTTTGCAAGTCTATCAGGTAAAACCGGGACGAGGCCCCCACGGAAGGCACCGGGGTAAAGGCCATCGCCAGCCATCGCTTTCCAGGGGACAAATCCCAGCATTTCTTGTCGTTGTAGGTCGCCGGCACTCCGCCAACGCACGCCGGCCGGTATGCATCCACCGGCAAGGGGCTTTCCGCACTGCGAATCAAGGCGGGGGGATCCAGCTTCCAAACCTCTATCGTGCCCGGTTTCGCCAGCACAACCGCTGTGTCGTCATCGGTCAGGCCCAGGGGGAAAGCCCGGTTCTCTGGCCGGTCCGGTATCTCAGATACGATCCGTCCGCTCATAAGGTCAAAGATAACAAGATTAGGATTTCCGTGAGTTCTGCCGACAAAGCGCTTGTGGGCGGCATCGATCATCCAGACGTCATCGGCGGGTGAGGCCGTGAAGCTCGAGATCAATTTGCCGTTTTTCGCATCCCATACCCGCATCTTCGGGTCGAGGTGATGTGTTGTCACTATCAACGCGCCGTCGTCACTGAACTGAGCACCATTGAACACGGCATTGCCGCGGGCCGCCGATGGTATGTCCTTACGATAACCGCTGTGGTGCAACTCGGGGATGGCCGAGGGCCGCGACCATAGCTGCCGCAGATCGCAACCGGCCACGAGGAGACATATGACAGCAAACAACAATCGCAAAAGGGCCATCACCTGTCCAGTTTTACCCGACTACCTCTTTTCTCGCCCGCACGACGAAGGGCTCGGAGCTCCTGCGGATCACATTGCCGTCCTGGTCGCGGACATGCACCGTCACGACATAGGTCCCGGGCGAATCCGGCGTGTAGACGAAATCGGGCTGCGCCTGGAATCGCAGCCTCTCGCGCCGCGGTCCGGGCAGGTGCGGCTCGTCCGTCTTCGCAAGCGTGAAGGCATAGCGCAGGTTCGCACGTCCGCTCGCCGTGCAGTGCCAGGTGATTCGGCTTCGGGATCTCTGAGGGCTCTTAGCGCTCGGGGTCGGGCGCTGTACGAACAAGGGCGCGAAGACTTCCGATTGCAGGACCGTGCAGCCATCACCCACCACGAAGAACGAGCCGTTGCCGAAGGCGCCCGCAAGCAGACCGTTGCTGGTACCGCAATTGTGCGCAGTCCAGTTCGCACCGTCGGGCGAGGTCGCCATGCGACCGTCGGAGCCGAGCGCCATGAAACCGGGGATCTGCGCGCTGTAATAGACCTCGTACCCGCCGTTCATGCCAGGGGACTCGCTTTGAAGCGTCCAGGTATGGCCGTCCGCCGAGGTGAGCACTTCGCCAGAATCGGCGACGGTGACGAACCGGCCGTCGCCGAATGCCACGCCTCGCAGACTCGCCGTTACACCCGAGCTTTGCTGAGTCCAGCTCTGTCCGTCGTCCTGCGACATCAAAATAGTGCCGCCATCACCGACCGCGACGAAGCTGCCCGATCCGTAAGCGACGTCGTTGAGATAGTCTTGCGTGCCGGCGCCCCTGAGAGACCAGTTCACCATATTGGTTGAGCGCAGGATCGTCCCGCCGCCGCCGACCGCTACAAGTGTCCCGCCATGGACCGCGATGGCGCTCATCGTTCGTTGCGCGCTGTGCTTTAGCCAGCTCGATCCGTCGTCCGACACGAGCACCGAGCCCCATCCGCCGACCGCGACGAAGCTACCCGGCGCGCTGTCGCTGCCGGTGTACACGATGTCGCTGAGCGGCTCGTCCGCCGGGGAGGCGATCTGCATCCAGGTGACGAGGTCCGAGGATGAGAACATCGCAGGATGGCGAGATACGCCGTCCACTCCGCCATAACGGCAACCGACAGCAATGAAAGTGCCGTTGCCATAGGCGAGCCCCGTAAGCAGCGCGCCCGAATCCGAATTCTTCTGCACCCAGTTCACGGCATTGCCCGAGGTGAGGATGGTCCCCATAAAGCCGCCGATCAGATAGGTGCCGTTGCCGTAGGCCGCGCCGAAGAGGCTCTCGCCGACCCCGCTCGACTGCTCGTCCCAGATGAGACCGTTGGACGACGTGAAGATCGCGCCTGTGCGCTGGCCGTTCACCACTTTCATGCCTACCGCGATGAACCGGCCATTCGCATAATCGACACCCGTGATCCCGGGATTGCCGGGAAGCGCGGTGCGCTGCCAGACGGTGCCGTCGACTGAGCAGAGCATCTCGCCCGAATTGTGCGCAGCCACGAACTTGCCGTTGCCATAGGCGATTGCCACGAGATCGTCCTGTGTCGGAAGCGATTTGTCGATCCAGAGCGTACCGTTCTGTGATTGAAGAACCGTGCCGTTAAGGCCGACCAGCAGAAACAATCCGTTTCCGAACGCGATGCCGTAGAATTTCTCGTCCTCTTTTCCGCCGATGCCCGAGCTCTGCGCGGTCCAGTTAACGCCGTCGGGCGAGACCGCGATCGCGTCGCATTGGCCAACGGCCACGAACTTGCCGTTGCCATAGGCCGCATCGAGAAGTGCGTGGCTCGTGCCCGAAACCTGCTCGTTCCAGTTCACCGCGTCCGGCGAGGTGAAGATGCTGCCGTAATTTCCCACCGCGACGAAACAGTTGTTGAGAAAGCGCACGGCGGAAAGGCCCGTGCTCAGGTCGTTGATGGACCAATTCGTCGTGTCAGCGGATCGCATGATCGTGCCTGCGCGGCTCACCGCGACAAACACACCGCTTCCGAACGCGACGCCGTCAAGCGGATTTCCTTGCGGAACGGGACTACGCCATTGCCAGCTGTCCAGAGACATTGGATTACCTCCCGGTATAGTGGTCAGCTAAAAACAGACAGTCAGTTAAGTGCATTTTTAGGATTTTACCTTCCTATAGCCCCAGATCATGAAGCTATAGCGGGAACCCTCCATAGTTTGTTGTCCAACTTTTTATAACATAATATCAAGGAAACGGCATTATTGATTTCTGGTTGGAATCCGGTATGGTATTCTATAAAAAAAACGTTCTGCCCATAATGATATAATAAAAAGTTGCGGAAATTGAAAAATTGCCGCCGCTAAATCAATTACTTTTCAGGAATATATATGATCTTTAGGAAGAAAGAAAATATCTCAACACTGGACAACGTTCTCGAATCTAGCTGGAAACTTCTCCATGATGGCGTTCGGAACTTCAAGGATCCGTTTCACCAATCAACCCTTACCACCATCGCGGATAATAAACCCCAGGTGCGGATCGTCATCCTGAGGGAGTTTTCAGAAAAAGACCGGACATTGGTATGCCACTGCGATTCCCGGGGTCCCAAGGTTTTACAGATCCGGGATAATCCCAATGTAAGCTGGTTGTTCTATCATTCTGAAAAGTGGCTGCAGATACGTCTATCCGGAACCGCTTCGGTTCATACCGACGATAACACGGCTGAATCCCAATGGGAAAAGGTGCGCCTGCCCCATCGAATCAACTACTGCGCCGAAATCCCGCCGGGTTCGCCTACGGAAAAACCCACTTCGGGTCTTCCGGATTTTCTCCGGGATAAAGCACCCAAATTGCTTGACGGTCCTCAGAGCCGTAAAAACTTTGCCGCTATTGTCTGCCAATTCGATGAAATGGACTGGCTGTTGTTGAAATTGACGGGGCACATCCGGGCTAAATTTTATTGGAAAGATGATCGTATGGACGCATCCTGGGTCATCCCCTAATTTGGATTATGACCCCGTATCAGATATAAAGATACTCCATCTGAAATACCGGCCTGAAGGACCGATCAGAAGAATCGCCAGAGAGAGTCCCCGGGCCTCCGGGCTTTGAAGCGACCGTACCAATAACAGAGTGGGTAGAGGATCACCAAACCAAGTAACCAAAAAGCATACATGGTCACAAGACCGGACCCGCCCCCGAAGAGAAGTCCAAGAAATCCATATACCCATAGGTGGAGGAGATAAAAGAACAGGGCTGTCCGCCCGAATATCACCAGGGGATGACGGGGGCTGCGAAGGTGCCGTTCCGTCCAGTCCCAGGAGGCCATCAAGAGAAGATTGATCCCGAGGGTGACAGTCAAGAAGGCCAGACTGGGCGGATACTTCACCACGTTAAGAAAGCCCATCCAACCCGCGGGTACGACATTGAGGTTCCCGAATCCCCCTGTGGCCCGGATCACCACAAAAAGGGTCAGTGACCCGATGCCTGCCCAGAGAGCCACCCGCGCGGCCTTATCGGCCGGCCCTCGAAGCAGCCTCCCGTAAAGCAGTCCCAGTCCCGTCACCCCGAGCCAGGGTATCACGGGGTAGAGCACAACGAGCATGTTGCTGTGTCCCGGGATGACGAGCGCCGTAATCAACGGTGAATGGACTGTTTCCGTGCAGTTCGGACCTGGTATGATATATTGAGTTAACAGTATAGCGCCAAGACTGGTCACAGCAACCAGCCACGACGATGCCTTCCGTATAAACGCCCAGAACACCATGACTCCACCCAGACAAAACAGTACGCCCAGATAGACCATGCCTTCGGTACCTCCTCCGGGCATAGGACCCCCTCTGATCAGAGCGGCTCCTGCATGGACGGAAAGGCTGCTCACAATCCACGCGGGATTCTCAATTATCAGTTGAAACAAGATAAGCAGCAGGCCCCGGATGACAAAGGATCGGGTTATTCGATCCTCTTCCCAACCGGCTCTGCGACGGGCATCGGCAAAAAGCGTCATGCCCATTCCCATCAGGAAAAAGAAGCCCGGCGCGCACAGGTGAGTAATCCACCGTGTCCAGAACCATACCGCATCGGGATAGACAGGCAGGGGGGTGCCCCACATTTCCCGGGAGTGGACCCGGGCGATAAAATAGCTAGCATGGTCAATCGCCATCAACACCATGATGAGTCCGCGATGTGCGTCCAGTGAAAGTGATCGTCCCGTGATATGTGTGGAATCGGACATGTTATTCATATTGTAACAATTTGTGAAGACGGATGATCAGAGGAGGCGCCGCTCCATTGTTCCAACGCCGAGAAGTTTTTACGTAGGAAGTGCGTTAACTAACTTTTGTATCTTTTCCGGATTCCTCTTCTTTGTGCCTTCTATGTAAGTCACAATGGCACGAACCGTTTTAGTTATACCGCTTTCAGCTTTGGAAGAAAAAATGGAAGCAAGCTTTGAATTAGGGTGTATGAACGATTGATATTTCAAAAGGGTCTTCTTTCCGTATGGGATGAATTGCACCGTTCCTTTACTGTCAATTAAAGAGTCCGACTCAACCAGGTACCAGCGAATCTCATATTCGTTATTTTCTAACTTATTAAAAACATTTCCCGTAGAGTATTTGCTGTTGGCAAGGGGCCAGGGGAGGTGCATCTCAAAATCGACGATTATTTCGTTCTCTGCTATTTTTCTTACGGGATCGGATTTGATCAGGTCGGGAATATATTTTTTGTGATCCTGGTAATTCGAAAAAAGGGCCGCTGCTTCAACGGGTGATACATCAATGAGGGCAAAAACCGTTATTTCGGGCCAGGGGCACCCTCGAATTTCCTTGGAATGAATGATTAATTCCTTATTCGTAACTTTGCGCCAGTTCCATTTGACTGATCTCTGCAGAGGGAGTCATGGAGAAACTGAAGGAAGCATACATGATTAAAACGAGTGCAATAAATACTTTTAGCGCCATTTTCTGGTTCCTAGAGTTTTTCGTGTTTCCGACTATTTAAGATTTTTATTCGTCGATCAGACATTCTTAACGTAACATCGCCTGCGCTTATGCTGGCGCGCGTCGAAGAATTTCCACTGGGCCTGGACTTTCCAATTGTTTTCCAACTCGGGATTGGTTTCCGCCTTGAGGATGTTATGGCGTAAATAGATTTTATTGAATTCGTGCATCAACAGGGCATTGACGCCTTTTCCCTGGAGGTCGGGCCGGACCGCTATCAGGAGCATTTCAACGGTATCGTTTTTTTGCAAAGCCCTTAACATATGAATAAATCCGAAAGGAAACAGCCGTCCCCCGGATTTTCGAAGGGCTTTGGCCAGGGAGGGAACGGTAATGCCAAAGGCGGCCACCTTGTCCTCCCGGTCCAAAATAACCGAAATATATTCGGGCCGGACCAACCTGAAATACTGATTAATGTACATGTCGATTTGCTTTTCCGTCAGGGGAACCACCCCATAAAGACCTTTGTAGGATTCATTCAGGACATGAAATATGCCTTTTGCATAAGGGAGAAGTTCTTTGCGTTTTTTAACCTGCAGCACCTTGAGATTATTTCTTCGGGCAGCGATGTCAGCCAGCCGCTTCAATTTTTCATGAACACTTGCAGGTACGCTTATCTCGAACTCCACCCAGTCCACATCTTTTTGATATCCGTTTTTCTCAAGATGGACCGGATAATAGGGGAAATTGTAGATCGTCTCCATGGTTCCAGGCTCTTCAAATCCTTCCACCAGCATTCCTTCGGGGTCGAGGTCGGTGAAACCCAGCGGTCCATGCACCGACTGCATTCCTTTTTCATTCGCCCATTTTTCTACCGTCTTGAGCAGGGCCTCCGAGACCTGAACATCGTCGATAAACTCGATATAGCCGAACCGCAGTGCCTTCTTTTCCCAGGTTTCGATGTAGGTATTATTGAGAATTCCGGCAATTCGACCGGCGACTTTTCCATCTTTGAAGGCCAGCCAATATTTTGCTTCGCAAAATTCAAAGGCCGGGTTCTTGTCCCATCGGAACGTTTGCAGTTCTGCAAACCTGAGCGGAGGCACCCAGAAGGGATTTTCGGCGTAGAGGGAATAGGGAAACGACACGAATTGTTTCAGGTCCCTGATCCCGGTTACAGGTTTGATTTCGACGTCCATGGTCTTCCCTGCGTCAGATAATCCCCAGTTGTTTTCCAACTTTTTCAAAGGCGGACAGAACCTGATCCAACTGGGAATCGGTGTGGGTGGCCATGAAACTGGTCCGCAGAAGCTCTCTCCCGGGAGGAACGGCCGGACTGATGACGGGATTGACGAAGACCCCCTGGTCAAATAACAGACTGCACATTTTATACGTCCTGGCGGTATCCTTGATCATAACCGGAATAATCGGCGTTTCGCTCGTTCCGGTGTCAAATCCCAGTGCCTCGTATCCGTTGAGCATCTTCCGTGTATTCTTCCATAACCGTTCCAGAAGCTCCGGTTCACTTTCCAGGACGTCCAGCGCGGCACTCGCCGCCGCCACTGAGGCGGGCGGAAGACTCGCGCTGAACATCAGGGAGCGGGCCGTATGCTTGATATAATCAATAGTCGTCTGGTCCCCGACGACGAACCCGCCGACGGCAGCCAGTGATTTGCTGTAAGTCCCCATGATCAAGTCCACCTGGTCTTCCAGCCCGAAATGCTCGGCAGTTCCCCGTCCTGTTTTACCCAGAACGCCAATTCCATGGGCATCATCCACCATGATCCTGGCCCCATAGGTTTTTGCCAGCCTGACAATGGAGGGTAGATCGGCGATATCGCCTTCCATACTGAAGACCCCGTCCACGATGATCAGCTGGCCATAGCTCTTGGTGGCTTCGAGAACACGGTGCAGATCATTCATGTCGTTATGGCGGTATTTGTTCACATTGCCGAATGATAACCGGCACCCGTCGAGGATGCTGGCATGATTGTATTTATCAAGAATAGCGGCATCTCTTCGTCCCAGAAGGGCTGAGATCGTTCCCAGGTTGGCCTGATATCCGGTGGCAAAGATCAACGCGGCCTCCCTTTTGAAAAAGCGCGCCAATTTCTGTTCGAATTCTTCATGAATTTCAAGATTTCCGTTTAAGAACCTGGAACCGGCGCAACCGCTGCCGTATTTTTCCACGGCCTTGATGGCAGCTTCTCTTACCCGCGGATGGCAGGTTAATCCCAGGTAATTATTTGAGCCGATCATGATCACCCGACGGCCTCCCACTACGACTTCGGAATCCTGTGGGGATTGGATTTCCCGAAAATAAAAATAGTTCCCGGACTCTCGAAGTTCACGGAGTGTGTGGGCTATAGAGTTACTGCATTTGTCAAAAACATCCATCGTTTATTTGTACCTCACAGCCAATTGTTCCTACGGTACCAGTTAACAGTGATCTCTGTTCCCTGTACCAGATCGATCGTTGGCCGGTAATCTAGCATATTTTTCGCTTTCGTAATATCACAAGCCCAATTTTCCTGCAACATTTCCCTTGCCTTGCCGCGAGTGATGAGGCACGGCTGATCCGTAAAACGAGATATCGTTTCGTTGAATGATCCGATTCCGCGAATCACGCACTCCGGAATGTGCAACGGGAATGCCCTTGTTCTCATCGCAGACGAAAACGCGTCGTTAATTTCTTCCATCCGGTAACATCGACCATCCGATATGAAAAACATCTCGCCATCTCCCACTCCAGACTTGCCCGACTTGACCAGGGAGTCCACAAGATCGCTCACGAAGCACATACTGATCCACCGGGTCGCCCCCAGAAAACTGAATTTAGCCTTTTTCTTGATAAGCTTCAAAAGAGATAACAAATCGCGATCACGAGGCCCATAAACCGTGCTTGGGCGAAGAACAGTAACAGGAATGCGGCTGCGATAGTCCAATACCACTTCCTCGCCGATCCGTTTGCTCTTACCATACGATGAGATTGGAGAATCCGGATCCGATTCCACTTTCATTCGTCCGCCGGCGCCCGGACCCGAAGCTGCCTGGCTCGAAAGATAAACGAACTTCTCCATTTTTGGATTATGTTCCAAACAGGTCCGAATAAGATTCTCCGTTCCACCGGCATTTATCGCAAAGAAATCTTCTTCGCGTTTCGCCTTCGTCGCACCGGCTAAGTGGTAAACACAATTGACCCCGGCGACGGCTGACGACAGCGAATCCTTATCAACGCAATCGCCATATGCAATTTCTACCGGCAAACCCTTAAGCCAGCCCAGATCACTTGTTCGGCGCACAAGGCAACGGACCTCTGTCTGGCTTCGTACCAATTCCTCGACTAAGTGGCTTCCAATAAACCCATTAGCACCTGTTACTAATGCCTTTATCGATCCGACACCTGTCATTTTTCTTTTAGAGCCGTACTGATTGGAGTTTACATCCGATTGCACAATAATATTATAATCGTAAAAGAAGACAATTATCAACTTATAGGGGCATAGCACGGCGTTAAAAGCCCCTGCTTAGTGAAGCCTTACTTCCTGAAATCTTCACTTTTGGTCTATTTGCCATGGTACTTTGTTACAAGCGGCAAAGAACACCTGAACGAGACCCCTTCCCTCCTAGATTCTTCTGAATCTTCATCTTACCTGACTCCGGGTTGACTACGAACGATTCCCGGACTACGATTGAAGTATGGGTTTAAGAAGACAAGCGATCGCATAGACAGATGTAAATACCGGTCTTCGCTGCCGCCGAGATGATCAGGAAGAGAAAGTCACCGAATAACGGAACGAGAGAATACCAAGAATGGAGGGGGACGGGCGATGAACCACGAAGAACAAAGACTGAAAGAAGCACGCGACGAAAAAATCTCCTGGAAAAAATGGGGTCCCTACCTGAGCGAGCGGCAATGGGGCACGGTGCGTGAAGACTACAGCGAAAACGGCGATGCCTGGAACTTCTTCACCCACGAGCATGCCCGTTCCCGGGCATACCGCTGGGGTGAGGATGGCCTCGCCGGAATATCCGACGACAAACAACACCTCTGCTTCGCCCTTGCGCTGTGGAACGGCAAGGATGCGATCCTCAAGGAGCGCCTCTTCGGGCTCACGAACAGCGAGGCGAACCACGGCGAGGACGTGAAGGAGTACTACTTCTACCTCGACAGCACACCCACTCACTCCTACATGAAGTACCTCTACAAGTACCCCCAGGCAGCCTATCCCTACCTCGACCTGGTGGAGACGAACCGGCGACGCAGCCGGGAGGAGATGGAGTATGAGCTCCTCGATACGGGTATCTTCAACGATGACCGCTATTTCGACGTCTTCGTTGAGTACGCAAAGGCCGGCCCCGAGGACATCCTGGTGCGGATCACGGCCGTCAACCGGGGACCGGACGCAGCCGAACTGCACCTGTTGCCGACGCTGTGGTTCCGTAATGACTGGGCGTCGTGGATCGCCGAATCCAACAGGTCCCCCGAGAAACCCAACCTTAAGCAGATCGGGGCGGCGGCGGGTACGAGCGCGGTCGCGGCAACGCATCCACTGCTCGGTGAATTCATCCTTCTCCTGTGAAGGCGATGTGCCGCTCCTCTTTACCGAGAATGAGACGAACAACGAGCGGCTTTTCCCGGGCTAAAGAACGAGAGCCCGTACGTCAAGGACGGTATCAACAACTATGTGGTAGAGGGCCGTCAGGACGCGGTGAACCCCGGCAGGCAGGGCACCAAGGTCGCGGCGCACTACAGGCTGAAAGTCGCACCCGGCGATTCGGCTGCCGTAAGGCTGCGCCTCACCTCCGTGGCCCCTGCCGGCGAAAGCAGGGAAGTCGCCGCCGCATCCCTTTCGGGGCGGAGTTTGACAAAACCCTGGCAGGCAGGCTGCAGGAGGCGGACGAGTTCTATCGCTCCGTGACCCCGCCCTCGGTCTCCCCGGACGCGGCCAACGTCATGCGCCAGGCCATCGCCGGCATGCTCTGGAGCAAGCAGTTCTACTTCTTCGACGGTGACAACTGGCTGGACGAGCACCACTCCAACCCCCTCCATTCCGGATATCGCAACGCCCGGAACTCGGAGTGGTTCCACATGCTGAACGAGGACATCATCTCCATGCCCGACAAGTGGGAGTATCCCTGGTATGCGGCCTGGGACCTGGCCTTTCACACGCTCCCGCTCTCGATCGTCGATCCCGACTTCGCCAAGGAGCAGATGAAGCTGATGCTCAAAGGGGTCTACCTGCACCCCAACGGCCAGATGCCCGCCTACGAGTGGAACTTCAGCGACGTGAACCCCCCGGTCCACGCCTTCGCGACGCTCTTCCTGCACCGCACCGAACAGGCCCTGCGCGGCGAGACGGACCTCGATTTCCTCAGGGCGGCGTTCAACAAGCTGCTCCTCAACTTCACCTGGTGGGTGAACCGCAAGGACCGCTTCGGCAAGAACGTCTTCGAGGGAGGCTTCCTGGGTCTCGACAACATCGGCATTTTTGACAGGAGCGCCCCGCTGCCCACCGGCGGCCACCTGGAGCAGGCGGACGGCACGGCCTGGATGGCGCTCTTCAGCCAGAACATGACTGGAGCTCGCGGTGGAGATCGCCGCTTACGACCCCGAATACGAGGACATGGTCGTGAAGTTCGCGGAGCACTTCTACTATATCGCCGCAGCCATGAACCGGCCCGATGGCATGTGGGACGAGGAGGACGGCTTCTACTACGACCTCTTGCGGCTCCCCGACGGCAGCGCCACACGGCTCAAGGTGCGCTCCATGGTAGGGCTCCTGCCCCTGTGCGCGACGACTGTCACCGAACCATGGCAGCGGGAGCGCATCCCGCGGGCGATGGCTCAATTGCTGACTCGCGCAAGCCGGATACCCGAACTCCTGGAGACCATCCACCCTACGGGCCCGGGTCATTGGGGCGTGGCCGGGCGGGGAGTAATTGCCCTGGTCAACCCGGAGCGGCTCCGCCGGATCCTTACGAAGATGCTCGACGAGAACGAGTTCCTGGGCCCCTACGGCATCCGCTCGCTCTCGAAGTTCCACGAGCAGCACCCGTATGTCTTCTATGCGGGCGGCGAGGAGTACCGCGTGAACTACCTGCCTGCGGAGTCGAACACGGGCATGTTCGGCGGCAACTCCAACTGGCGGGGCCCCATCTGGATGCCGGTGAACGCCATGATCATCAGGGCGCTGCTCAACTTCTACCTGTACTACGGTGACAACTTTAAGATTGAGTGCCCCACCGGTTCAGGCAGGATGATGAACCTCTTTGAGGTAGCCAAAGAGATCGCAGACAGGCTCGCCGGGATCTTCCTGCGTAATGACGAGGGCCGGCGGCCCGTTTATGGCGGTACCGAGAAGTTCCAGACCGACCCCCACTGGCGCGACCACATCCTGTTCTACGAGTACTTCCACGGCGACAATGGAGCCGGACTCGGCGCGAGCCACCAGACGGGATGGACAGGATTGGTGGCCAAGTTCATCCAGCTCTTTGGACTTCTCGATCCCCAGAAGGTGCTTGAGGCCGGCAAGGCCGCGGCATTCTTTCGCGGAAAGTCGGAAGGTGAGGTGGAGAAATGAACCCGTGGCCGAAACATCCCGTTATCTATGAAATCAATACATGGGTTTGGCTTGAGGAGTTGAGCCGGGAATACAAAAGCCCGGTGACCCTGGCCAGGGTACCCCGAGAGAAGTGGGACGGCATTGGCGATTTGAAGATTGATGCGGTCTGGTTCATGGGTGTCTGGGAGCGAAGCCCCGCAGGGATTGATATCGCCAATAAGAACGAAGGACTCCTCACAGATTTCCGGCGTGCATTGCCTGATTACCGGACAGAAGACAACGTGGGGTCTCCTTATTGTGTGCGACAATACGTGGTTGACGAACACCTGGGAGGTCCCGAAGGCCTGGCCGTTGCCCGGAGCGAACTCGCCAGGCGGGGGATCAGACTTATCCTCGATTTCGTCCCGAACCACGTGGCCCCGGACCATCCATGGGTTACCCGGCATCCCGAATACTTCGTTCAGGGGAACACTGACGATGCGAGGAATGATCCGGCGTCCTTCGTTGAGACGGGAGGAAAGGTGTTTGCCTGTGGCCGGGACCCCTACTTTCCTGCATGGCCGGATGTGCTGCAACTGAACGCCTTTCAGCCGGGACTCCGGCAGGCGGTAATCGAGACCCTTTCGGATATGGCCGGCCAGTGCGATGGTGTGCGCTGCGACATGGCTATGTTGCTCCTGAACAACATTTTCGAGCGTACATGGGGTCTAAGGGCAGGGGCAAAGCCTGCGACCGAGTACTGGCCCGAAATCATCCCGGCGATCAAAAGAAAAAACCCCGACTTTAAGTTTATTGCCGAGGCATACTGGGATCTGGAATGGGAACTGCAGCAGCAGGGCTTTGACTTCTGCTACGACAAGAAGCTCTACGACCGGATGGAACACGGGGACGCCGAAAATGTGCGTCTGCACCTCCTGGCGGACCTTCCTTACCAGGAGGGGATGGTCCGGTTCATCGAGAACCATGACGAGCCCAGGGCCGCTGCCACGTTTCCGGACGGAAAAGGGCGCGCTGCAGCGGTAGCGATCCTCACGCTTACCGGAGCAAAGCTGCTCCACGAGGGGCAATTCGAGGGAATGAAGACGAGGTTGCCTGTTTTTCTGGGCCGCCGCCCGGCAGAACCGGTCGATCATGACCTCGCGGCCTTCTATGGACGCCTGTTGAAAGAGATCGATCGTGATGTCTTTCGGAGGGGTGAATGGCAGCCTCTGTGAGCGAACCGGCTGGCCCGACAACCAGAGCTGCCAGAATATTCTCGCCTGGTGCTGGCGTGGGGCAAAGGAGCATTATCTGATCGTCGTGAACTTCTCAGGCTCGGGAGCGCAGGGGCTGGTACGGCTGCCCTGGGATGAACTGACGGGCAAGAAGTGGCAGGTAACCGACCTCTTTACCGGACAAATGCATGAACGCAGTGGGGACGAGATGTTTAACGCGGGATTGTACGTGGATCTTCCCCCCTGGGGATTTCATATCCTGACCCGATGGCTGCCGATGGAGTGATGTCCGTGACATGTTGGGAAGAAGCAGGAGAGTTCACCTTCGTAACATCCCCGCCTGAGGTGTCAAAGCCGAGGTAAGGTCCGGCGCCGACGCCGAGGGAGAAGCGGTCATCGAAGAACCTGCGTCCTAACTATATCTGTGTCATTGGTCCGTTACGGGAAATGGAGCCTCCTTCCAAAAGCCATCCCGCGGACCACTCGAAATAGCGTCCGATGCTGCGTCGGTACTCGATGGTGCCCTTTGTTCCGCAAGCGCAATATGTCTAACCACTGTATATCTGCCCACTTCGCCAACTCTTATCGACAATCCCTTTCTGGATGTTTAAATTTCTTGCGTGCGCATAGAAACGCATCGTTGACAAAAGGAGGGGGTGATGCAAACAAGCAAAATATATGCGAAAATCAAAGAGGAAATCCGTAAACTGATCCCGCCCACACTTTTCTTCTTCATTGCCCTGCATCTTGTTGTCCTCTTCCGCGTCCTGATGCTCGAGGGAACGGGGATCGCACCCGGCACATCGGTATCGGTAACGGTGGCAGCCCTGATTCTCGGCAAGGCGGTGCTGATCGCGGACTTACTGCCATTCATCAATCGCTACCCTGACAAGCCGCTGGCATATAACATCGCATGGAAAAGCGCAGTCTACGTCCTGATATCCTTGTTTATCCACTACCTGGAGCGCCTCATCGACTTCTGGCGAGAGACTGGTGGTTTCATCGCGGGTAACCAGAGGTTGCTGGCGGAGATCGTGTGGCCGCATGTCGTGGCCATACAGATCCTTCTGGTGCTATTGATTCTGATCTACTGCACCATGCGTGAACTCGTTCGCGTGATTGGAGGGGACAAGATGCGGCAAATCTTTTTTGGGCCGTCGCAGGAGACACAGTTGTCTGATGGTAATTAATGCTGCTTCCTGATGTTCCACCAAATACGGGATGAGGATCGTGGGTCCGAATTGTCTGGGGATCATCAGGCCGAACGTCGGTTTGAATGCCTCTTTCTGGAAGCTCAATCCGGAACCCGGCAATATCGCCCTTATTTCCCAGATCGGCGGATTGGGGGACGCCATGGTGGATTATGGGAGGGACATCAACATCGGGTTCAGCATGTTCGCATCCCTCGGTTCCATGATCGATGTTGATTTCGGGGACCTTATAGATTTTTTCGGTGATGATTATGAAACTCGAAGCATCATGTTTTTCATGGAATGCGTCGGAAATGCAAAGAAATTCTTAAGCGCGGCAAGAGGTTTCGCGCGCAGCAAACCGATGGTCATCCTCAAGCCGGGCGTTTTTAAAGAAAGCCTTCAAGCGATGATATCCCATACCGGCATGATGACCGGTCATGACAGGGTATACGATGCCGCGTTCAAGCGGGTTGGATGTGTGCGCGTAAGAGAGATCGCCGACCTGTTTGCTATGGCGCAGGTCCTGGATTCCACGCAACGGCATCGTCCTTACCGATAACCAGAGAATGCTGAACGTATGCAGGACACTGGGGTTTTTCGCAACCAAACTGCCCGACGGGATCAGCACGGTGATGCTGGCCCTGAAATAACCGGGATAGCCTTCTTAAGGGGCTGTCGGCTTATTTTATAATTATTTCCTACCTGTTCAAGGGACATCGGCTGGCTTGTCTGCCTGCCGGCAAGCTATGTCCTCGCCTTGACGTCTTTTGCAGCCATGTTTATAGTCCGAGTAGACATCGTTAGGGAGGCTCTCTCCGAGGAGGAATAGACATGGCTAAAAAGAATGAAGTAAAGAAGGCAGCAGGGAAAGCTAAAAAAAGCAGCAGACCCGCACAAGCTACGAAGGCAATGTCGGATGAAACAAAGATTCCAGCAAAAGTGATAAAGGAACCGGCCCGGCCCCGGCAAAGAGTGAAATAACCTTTACGCTCGAAGCGCCGCAAGCGGAACAGGTATGTGTCGTCGGCTCCTTTAATGGATGGGACCCACGCGCCAACTTGCTGGAACGTGATGAGGATGGAGCGTGGAGGTGCACTTTGGTGGTCGATCCCGGAGAGTATGAATACCGGTTTTTCGTGGACGGGCAGTGGTGTGATGACCTTGCGAATATGCTGCGGCGCCCCAATGGTTTCGGCACAGAAAACTGCGTCCTCATCGTTTAAATTATGGGTCTACGGCACCCGGCTCGGCGTATCACAAAGATCGTCAAGGGGCAAGCGCCAGTTTTGTGGCCCCCGCACTAAGACTCGCAAGAAGACCACGGACCATGGCCTGAAATTGGTTTGACTATGACCAAATGCGAAAGATGTTGATAAGATAAACGTTCTCTGGTATTTCATATCCATGCAAGCGTCAATTCGTTTCAATGATATCTTGCTGGTTTTTGTGGTCATCTCTTCCATGGCCGCAGCCATTATTTTCCCCGACTTCGGCTCCAGATTCAAGGTTCTGCCTCTTTATTGCCTGATGACCAATTTCTTCCTCAGTTACCTGTCCATTGATCTTGCGTCCGTCTGGAAGATGCTTAAGGGTCACAGCTCGCAGATTCTTGCGTTTACAGTGATGAAACTGGCCATTCTGCCTGTCATCATTTATTTTGTCTTCCATTTCATCGCGCCGAATTACGCTCTTTCCGCCCTGCTTTTGACGGGAGTTTCAGCCGGCGTTGTTGCTCCAATGATCTCGAACATGGTGCAAGGCAACAGCGCACTCGTCCTGGTTGTGGTGGTGATCACATCGGCGCTCGCGCCTCTTACGTTACCGGCGCTCATTAAGATAGTTGTCGGAAAAGAGGTGGCGATTTCCTTCATATCCATGCTGTGGATGCTGGCCACCGTGATTTTCATTCCCATTATTATTGTTGAAATCATTCGATACCTGTTGCCCAGGCTTGTAGCACCGATCCTGAAAATCCAATTTCCCGTCTCGCTTCTTCTGTTCGCACTCATCAACCTGGGCGTTTTCTACCGCTACGCGTCTTTTTTTAAAAAAGAACCGTCTGTGATTGTTATGGCGACACTTGTGGCCTTTTCCCTGGCGGCGATTTACTGTATCGTCGGTATATTATTCTTTCGCAAAGGACCAGTGGAGAATCAATTGGCCGGTGCTGTCATGCTGGGTAATCTCAACAACGTGCTGGTGATTGTTTTTTCATCCGAATTTTTCGGCCCCGTAGAGCCGCTGGTCGCCGCAATGTATATGATCCCCTTTTTCGTCATCGTAGTTCCACTTCGTTATTATCATCATCGAAAGACAAGAAGGAGGGCTCAATAGTTCGCTGCCCATCAAACCGCGCCACTCGTTGTGTTTTTCATTCGTTCGAAATCTCGCTTGCGCCTACAGGTCCTGGAGACGGGCATCTTACCCCTACCCTAAAATGGAAGATGACAAATATGGTCCTGAAATACTACATAAATTATCGTAATTGGGGCGACATACATAACCAAGGATTTGCGTAACATTGTTAATGTTAAACAGGCTATTTTAAATGCGTGGCATAATTGATTTAAAACTGGAACGGAGATGCAACGGCATAATATCCTCGATCATCGGGGAGACGTTCAAAATGAAAACAAATAAAAGGAGATCTTATGGCTGATAAACCTCTTGAAAACATGAGAATTGCAATCCTGGCCACGGATGGCGTAGAGCAGGTGGAATTGGCAGAGCCCCGCAAGGCCTTTGAGGATGCTGGTGCGCGGACAATCCTCATTGCGCCCGGACCCGGGAAGATCCAGGGAATGAAACACCACGATAAGGCAGATAAGCTCGATGTGGATATGAAGCTCGATGATGTAAAACCCGAAGACTTTGATGCCGTGCTGCTCCCGGGAGGGGCGCTCAATGCCGATGCGCTGAGGATGAACGAAAAGGCCCGGGAGTTTGTCCGGGCAATGGACGCGGCGGGAAAGCCCTTTGCGATAATATGCCATGCGCCGTGGCTGCTCGTTTCCGCCGGTCTCGTCAAGGGGCGCTCGATGACAAGCTACCACACCATCCAGGATGATATGCGGAACGCAGGGGCTCAATGGTCGGACAAGGAAGTAGTCATCGACCGAAACTGGGTCATGAGCCGCCGGCCTTCCGATATACAGGCTTTTAACCGGGAGGCGATCAGGCTATTTGCCCAAAAAAAATCAATGTATCGTAACCGGACAGCATTATAAGGCTTAAATAATACTCTACCCGTACCCTCTTTTCCGATGCAACCCCATTGCGGACTGATCTCTTGGAAAGCCTTTATTGTGGCGTGTTCGCAGGTCATGACCCTTTCCGTGTAAGCCCCAGGGCCCCCGATATCTGTCATCTTTTTTCAATTAAATTATCCGGGGTCTCAGAAAGTACCCCGTAATATTTCGTCCGAGTGATGACAAAGTATATCTTCACCGCAGGGCATTGCATTATGCATAGCTTGCCGCTCTTGTTGAAGCCAAAATGATGCTTCGTAAAGAAGGAGGCGGCACATTAATCGTCCGCAACCTCAACGGCCAGATACAAAACAGTTGAACTTCACAGAATATTTACTCTCTGGTCAGGTGTCTGTATTTAATGCGGTGGGGCTGGTCTGCGGCAGCGCCGAGACGGGCCTTTCTGTCCGCTTCATACTCGGAATAATTTCCGTCAAACCAGACCACCTTGCTGTCACCCTCGAAAGCGAGCATGTGGGTAGCGATGCGGTCGAGGAACCACCGGTCGTGGCTGATGACCACGGCGCAGCCGGCAAAATTCTCCAATGCTTCTTCCAGGGCGCGCATGGTATTTACGTCCAGGTCATTGGTAGGCTCGTCAAGGAGAAGGACATTGGCCTCTTCCTTCAGCATGCGGGCCAGATGGACGCGGTTTCTTTCCCCTCCGGAGAGCATGGAAACCTTTTTCTGCTGATCAGCCCCGGAAAAATTGAAGCGGGCCACATAGGCGCGCGAATTTACCTGCCGCTTGCCGAGCTGAATAGTATCATCTCCGCCGGAAATAACCTCCCAGATGGTCTTGTTCGGATCGAGGACATCGCGGCTCTGATCGACGTATGCCAGCTTTACTGTTTCTCCGATCTTGAAGGTGCCCGAATCAGGCTTTTCCTGACCGGTGATCATGCGGAAAAGGGTGGTCTTTCCTGCTCCGTTCGGTCCGATAACCCCTATGATTCCGCCCGGAGGGAGGGAAAAGGTCATTCCCTCTATAAGAATATTGTCGCCGTATGCCTTGCTCACGTTATCGGCCTCAATGACGACGTTGCCCAACCGGGGTCCCGGGGGAATATAGATTTCCAGTTCTTTTGAGCTTTTTTCAGTATCCCGGCTGAGGAGTTCCTCATAAGAATTGATACGGGCTTTCCCTTTTGCATGGCGTCCCTTGGGGGACATCTGTATCCACTCAAGCTCGCGCTGCAGGGTCTTCTGCCTCTCGCTCTCGGACTTCTCTTCCTGCTGCAGACGGTTCTTCTTCTGTTCCAGCCAGGAGGAATAATTCCCTTTCCACGGGATCCCCTGTCCTCTGTCGAGTTCCAGAATCCATCCGGCCACATTGTCGAGGAAATAGCGGTCATGGGTCACGGCAATGACCGTGCCCGGATAGCTTTGCAGGTGGTGCTCCAGCCAGGCCACGGTCTCTGCATCGAGATGGTTGGTCGGCTCGTCCAGAAGCAGGATATCCGGCTTCTGCAGGAGCAGTCTGCATAAGGCGACACGGCGTTTTTCCCCTCCGGAGAGGACATTGACCGGCGTTTCTCCCGGAGGACAGCGCAGGGCATCCATGGCCATCTCAAGGCGTGAATCAAGGTCCCATGCATCCAGCGCTTCCAGCTTCTCCTGCACCTTGCCCTGTCGTTCGATAAGCTTGTTCATCTCATCGTCCGACATGGGTTCAGCGAATTTCTCATTGATAAGATTGTATTCCTTAAGGGCATCTACTATTTCATGCACCCCCTCTTCCACAATCTCCCGCACCGTCTTTTTGTCATCCAGTTTCGGCTCCTGTTCAAGGAGCCCTACGGTGTGGCCGGGAGAAAGGACTGTCTCGCCGTTGAACTCCTTATCCACTCCTGCCAGAATACGGAGAAGGGAGCTTTTTCCTGATCCGTTCAGGCCGAGAACGCCGATCTTTGCTCCGTAAAAATAGGAGAGATAGATATCTTTCAAAACCGGCTTTTTGTCGTAATATTTGCTTACCCCGATCATGGAGTAAATAATTTTGTTCGGTTCATTGCCCATCGTTATTTAAGATCCTTTCTATGGAGACTTCGATTTATACTTATACCACAATTATGTTACCGGGTATATCCTCGAAGACAGAATTGAGAATGCCATGCAATGACGGCAAGTATCTGTTTGCTGCAACGTCGGGCTTTTATTTTACGAAGAACTCCTGAGCAATGAATGAATGGTCTTGGTAGGAATAAGACACAAATATATAAGACTGTTATGGTTGAACTTATTGGGAAAATATGGCGGAGGGAGTAGGATTCGAACCAACTCACCTTCAGTGTTACAAAGCATTTTCAAGGATTCACGGCCCGCTGACGGCCCGGATATTTTTATAGCATATTTTCTTATTAAAAATTTGTCAAATTCTTCGTTGCCCGGCGCCACCGCCATACTAATCGCTCAGGTCTAAAGGCCATTCAGTTACCATCTGGGCCTCATTCATACCCTATCGATTTACTGCCGGTTTTCCACGCTCGTCACGGGAATGGTGATGCTACCGACCAAGGCGCCGTGAGCCACATAAGACTGCGCCATCCTTGACGGATGGATACCGTTTCTTCATCTCGAGCGTTTCAGGCTTTGACAATCTCATTTATAAAGTGAGCCCACGGGTGAAAACGTTTTGGGCCATCCGTCATCCGTTTCTGGTGTGTAAATCTTCCGACCGGCAAACCCAATTCGATCATCAGAATGCTGCCTTGTCATGTAGCCGTCAAGCATTCTGCATAACCGCGTTGCCCGATACGATGATAACTTCCATCGTTCCTGCAATCGACCAGGGACATGCCACAGCCGCGCCATTAAAGACCTGGACGGTTCGGCCTTTCCGACAGTGCTTCGAACCCCTTGCATTATATTTCATCCTGGTATCGGCAGACAGAGGGTAATCTCGGTCCGGCCCATCGATAGCTTACCTATAGGCTAGCATGTAACATCGTAACCCGGCTCTCAGGGAGGTTGAAATGGGTTCAAGTACTGTTTGAACTCGGCCTATACTCGCCCATGAGATTCTCCGGTATTCTAGTTTATTGGGGTGCCGGGGCGCTAATCGGGCCACATTGGCAGTTGAACTGTCAAAACAAGTATATATCCCTGCAGGATCGAGTGGTGGTTCCCCTGATATTTATCAAAATAGAATAAGAGAGTTATATCAAGAGAAGTGATATTGAGAAAAACCTGGTATTGATATAGAATAATAAAGGATTCCAAAAATATGAAGGCCTTACAGGAAATAAAACAGATCATAAGCGCACACAAACGGCAATTGGCAGACGATTATCATGTAAGCAAAATTGGCATATTTGGCTCTTACGTGAATGGGCTCTCATCGGAAAACAGCGATATTGATATCCTCGTCGAGTTCGAAAACCTGTCGGGTTTGTCAAATTCATACAGGTTGGAAAATTATCTTAGCAATCTGATTGGTGTTAAGGTCGATCTTGTAACCAAAAAAGCATTGAAACCCTATATGGGGCAGAATATTTTGAGAGAGCTTGAAAGTGTATAAAGGTAAAGACAGGCAGGTACTCGATTACCTTAATGATATCCTCGAATCAATATCAGACATCAAAGAGTTCGTTGCCGGAATTGATTACGAAAACTTCCTTAGAGACAAAAAGACTTCAAAAGCAGTTATCAGAAGCCTTGAGATCATTGGCGAGGCAGCGAAACAAATTCCCGAACCTCTTAGAAGCAGTCACAAGGAAATCCCCTGGCAGGAAATAATGGGGATGCGGAATAAACTTGCCCACGAGTATTTTGGTGTTGATCTTGACATTGTATGGCAGTCCATACATGAAGATATAGATCCCCTTGAAGCCGTCGTGAAGGAAGTGCTTTTGACACTTGATCAAGTTGCAGATGGAACACAGCCTGACTAATTGAGTCAGCTGAAACTAACCCATTAAAATAAAGCGATTTATATATGATTAGATGGCCAATCTCTGACATCTAAGCTTTCTGTTTTGCATACAAAACCTGAGAAACTTCAATATTCGTTCCGGTAAAAAGACGACAATAAGATTGGCGTTGCCCACGCTACTTGCCTTCCAGGAAATAATAGGGAGGGTACCCGCATGACGCCACGAGCCGCACAATGTTGATCTCTATGTAGTTGGGTGGTGCCGGATGACGGGGAGGCAAAGATGCCGTCGGGCGCAATCATGCGTCATTCACCAAATTAAGTGAGCAAGAGCTTCACACCAGAAATGTCACGGTTGGTCAATCTTAGAGAAAAAAATGTCAGGAATCGTTACGCTCATCAAAGAAGCTGACGGACCCAAGCACCTAAGAAGTTAACTATATTAATATTACAAGGGAAAATATGGCGGAGGGAGTAGGATTCGAACCCACGGGGCGCTTGCACGCCCAACGGTTTTCAAGACCGCCGCTTTCGGCCGCTCAGCCATCCCTCCGGGAATTGATTATTCTAAATATTTTTATTTCAAATGTAAACCGTTA
This sequence comes from uncultured delta proteobacterium, assembly GCA_963823725.1. Taxonomy (GTDB): domain Bacteria; phylum Desulfobacterota; class Syntrophorhabdia; order Syntrophorhabdales; family Syntrophorhabdaceae; genus Delta-02. The sequence goes on along the minus strand of CAWGMJ010000003.1, from coordinate 107,356 downwards.
CCAGCGCACCAGGCTGCTGCCCCAGGTAAGTCCGCCGCCGAACGCGGTGAGAAGCACCAGCGAACCCTTTTTTATGGAGCCGTCGCGTACTGCTTCGTCAAGCGCTATGGGAACTGTTGCCGAGGAGATATTGCCATATTTTTGCTATTGTCATATAGACCTTTTCCAGGGGGACCGCTAATTTCTTTGCCACTCCCTGAAGGATCCTGAGATTTGCCTGGTGAGGGATGATCAGGTCGACGTCTTTTATCGTGTAACCGCTGAACGCGGCAGCTTCTTCGCTTGCCTCCGCGAAACGCGTGACGGCAACCTTGAAAGATTTGTTGGCCTCGATCATCTTGAGAAAATGAAGGCCGTTGTCAACGCTTTCATAGGAGATGGGCGTTGTCTTCGACCCGCCGCCCGGCATGAGAAGCGTATCGCCGGCAGGCCCGTCGGTGTGGATATGCGTGGATAGTATCTGCGCCCCGTTATCCGATTGTGTCACGACGGCGGCACCGGCCCCGTCGCCCCACAGGATGCAGCTTTCACGTTCCTTCCAGTTGACCACCCTGCTCATGATCTCGCCTGCAACTACGAGAGCCCTCTTGTTGGCCCCTGATTTTATCATCTTATCAGCAACATGAAGGGCGAACAGAAAACCTGAGCATGCGGCGGTGACGTCAAACGACACGGCGTTGACACATCCTAATTTCGCCTCAAGCCAGTTAGACCCGGCAGGACAATGAGTATCCGGGGTAATTGTTGCCAGGATAAGAAGATCGATATCCTCCGCCTTCATGCCCGCTGCATCGAGGGCCCTTTCGCAGGCAATCTTGCAAAGATCTGATGTGGCCTGATTCTTGTCGGCAATTCTCCGTTCCCTAATACCGGTCCGGGTAAATATCCATTCATCCGTTGTATCGAGGAATTTCTCGATATCGAAATTCGTCATGATATGATCGGGCACAAAAGAACCCGTCCCGACAATTGCAGTTTTCTTCATGGAAGCTCCGTATTGAATATCTTGATTTTGCTGTTAAATAGAAACAAATATCCTATCTGATTGTCAAGGGAAAACCCGTGTTTTCCCCGCACTCCCACCTTGAATATCAAGGAGTTAATTTGCTTGACATAAAGCGGCTATCCCTATAAAACATGGGTCATTATATTAATGAAAGCTGAGCATATAGACATTAAAGGATTTACGACGATCCTGATCATTACTGTCCTGTGGGGATCAAACTACTCGGCGATCAAGATCACAAACGCAGGGTTTTCGCCTATCTTTACATCTTTTCTTCGCTCCGTCATAGCCGCCGCTTTAGGTGTCGGCTATTGCCTTATCATCAGGCAGAACCTTTATCATCGCGGGATCCTGCTATTGCACGGATTGGTTGTCGGTATACTCTTCGGCCTTGAGTTCGCTTTTCTTTACCTTGGCATGCTTTTTACTGATTCCGCCAGAGCGGTGATCCTCATTTACCTCTCGCCTTTTGTCGTTGCTGCGGGGGCGCATTTATTTCTTGGGGAACGGCTAAGCCCTCTCAAGTGGGCCGGCCTTGTCCTGGCATTCGGAGGGCTCGTGAGCGTTTTTTACGGAAAGCCTTCGCATTATAACCGGCTTATGTTTATTGGCGACATACTTGAGATCGTCGCCGCATTTGTCTGGGGCGCAACCACCCTTTATATAAAGAAATACCTTGCGGAAAAGGTGCATCCTATTAATACATTTCTCTACCAGCTTGTATTTTCAATACCGGTGCTCTTCCTGTGTTCATATTTCATTGAGACTGAATGGGTCAAAGACCCCGGCACGGTCCAGATCGCATCCCTTGCCTTTCAATCAATTATTATTGCTTTTATCTCGTACCTGGTATGGTTCAAACTGATCCATGATTATCCCGTTGCGAAGCTGTCTGTTTTCACTTTTTTGACGCCGGTATTCGGCGTTATGTTCGCCGTGCTTTTTCAGCACGAGCAGGTAACGGCCGGCCTCATGGCAGGGCTTTTGATGGTATGTGCCGGCATTTATGTAACAAATTACACAAAATGAAAAAACATCGACTGATCACAATTGCAGGTTTTATCATCAGTATCGTTCTCTTATATCTTTCTTTGCGGGGAATCGATTACCGGCAGCTTGGAGAGACCATAAAGCGGGCCGATATCGCATTTGCATTCCTGCCTGTCTGCTTGCATCATGACCTGTGTCTCCCTGTGCTCCCTGAGGTGGATGAGAATTGTCGGATACAATACCCGTTTCCGGGATGCCTTTATTTCCCTTATCATCGGCCTTTTCATCAATAATGTCCTGCCTGCCCGCATCGGTGAGGTGGCACGCGGCTACGCATTGTCAAAACGGATGAACATCCCTTTCACATACGCGGTATCAACGGTATTCATCGACAGGGTGTTCGACCTTTTAGGGCTGCTCTTGATCACATTTATATTCTTTCCCGGTCAGGCCCTTCCCGCATCTGTATCAAAGGCCCTGTATGTCCTCGTCACGATATTTATTATATGCGTTATAGCGCTTTTTGCCATCAGCCAGGAAAAGATAGCTTTGAAAATTACCGGTTATTTCCAGAAACACCGGAATGCCATTATTGAACAAACTGGCGAAAAGAATATTCGAGATCCATGAGAATCTTCGCCGGATACGGCACCCCGGGAAGACTCTCCTTATTCATCGTCCTGACAATTGCCAACTGGTTTTCCATGGTAATGGCACTCTATTTTTCCCTCAAGACATTTGGTGTTTCGCTGCCGTTCATTTACGTCCCGTTCGTCTGCACCATCTTAAACATGGGGCTTGCAGTCCCCTCATCGCCAGGATATATCGGTGTATATGAATTCCTCCTTATCAGTCTTCTCGGCATCTTCGGAGTCCCAAAATACGAATCCTTCGCGGTCGCAATATTTTTTCATGCGTCGTGGTACGTTCCCTACAACATCCTCGGCTTCATATTCGTCATAAAGGAACATCTGCACATCAAGGATATAAAGAAGATGGGTGATGGGTAATAGGTTATGGGTAATAGGAACGGCAAAACTATCCCGGAGTAATTCTTAATCCTCTATATCTATTATTAATTGCGAATAAGATTGATGGTAAAAGTGTTTCCATCACCTATCACCCATAACCCATAACCTGTCTTCTATGGATACTGCGGGATGGCGGACAGACCTAGTCTCTCGTCAAGCCCGAGAGCGACGTTCATATTCTGGACGGCCTGGCCGGAGGCGCCTTTAACGAGATTGTCGATCGTTGAGATGATCACGATCCGGCCGTCATCGAGGACTTTGAGGCCGATATCGCAATAATTCGAAAACCGGACAAACCGGGTGTCGGGATATATGTTTTCGTCCATGATGCGGACGAAATGGTCATCCTTATAGGTTTCACGGATAGAGAGAAATGATGTCGGCGGTCTTTTCCTGCCCGGACAGCCTGCCGTACACTGTGGTGAGAATGCCCCGGGACATAGGGACCAGGTGGGGCACAAAGGAGATCTTCGACGGAATGTATTTGTTAACTTCTTTCTGTATCTCCGGTTCGTGCCTGTGCACGCCGACATTGTATGCCCGGAAACCCTCGGAAACCTCGCAAAACAGGCTGCCGATCTTCCCTTCCCTGCCCGCGCCGCTCACTCCCGATTTCGAATCGATGAATATATCGCCCGCAATTTTATTATTTTTAATGAGGGGGTAGAGTGCGAGAATGGCAGAAGTCGGGTAGCATCCCGGATTGCCTACCAATTTCTTCCCCTTGATCAGTGTCCTGTACAATTCCGGTAATCCGAAAACAGCATCGGGAACAAGCTCGGAAGCGGTATGCGGCACGTAAGCGTTTTCGTACATCGCTATATTCTCAAAGCGAAAATCGGCACTAAGGTCAATGATCAAGGCCTTGCCGTCATATAACTCACGGGCTTTTGCCATAGACGTTCCGTGAGGCAGGCACAGGAAATAAACGTCGCATTTACCCCTGTGATCATCATCGGTAGGCTGGAGAACTTCTTCGAACCTCCCCTTAAACAAGGGAAAAATATCGGAGACTTTGCGTCCCCGATATGTATTCGATGTGATAAGGCTTATTTTTGCATCGGGATGAGTAAGGAGCAAGGACATCAGGCCAACGCCTGTATAGCCCGTTGCTCCCACAACTCCGATAGTGTACATGATATTATCTCTTGGAGAACTGGAAGCTGGCGCGTGCGCCTTTCTTTCCGTATTTCTTCCTTTCTTTCGATCTCGGATCCCTTGTGATGAGGCCCTGTTTTTTCAAGGCTGCCCTGAGGGAGGCGTTAACTTCGAGAAGGGCTTTGGCAATGCCGTGACCAAGAGCCCAGGCCTGCGCAGGGATGCCTCCGCCGTAAATGTTGGCGATAACATCGTACTTGCCGACGTTCCCTGTGAGGAGAAAAGGCTTGTTGACCATTAGCCTCAGTTCTTCAACCGGGAAATAATTCTCAAACGGCCTGCCGTTGATCATGAACTCCCCGGACCCCTGCTTTATCCAAACCCGCGCTACCGCGGTCTTTCTTTTACCCGTTGCGTAGTACCTCTTTTCAGGCACCTTGTACCTCCTTCAATGATATCTCCTTGGGCATCTGGGCTTTGTGCGGATGCTCAGCACCCCGATATACCTTTAATTTCTTGAGGATCTTCCTGCCAAGCGTATTCTTGGGAAGCATTCCCTTTACTGCCTGGTAGATAACCTCTTCCGGTTTTTTCTCGAGCATTGTCTTTGCATTGACCACCCTGAGCCCGCCGGGATAGTTGCTGTGCTTCTGATAGGTTTTGTCCAGCAACTTGGCGCCTGTAAGCTTTACCTTCTCGGCATTGACAATAATAACAAAGTCGCCGGTATCAGTATGCGGTGTAAAAACAGGTTTTGTTTTACCGCGCAGGATCATCGCTACCTTTGCAGCCAGCCGCCCCAGAACAACGCCGTCAGCGTCCATTACACACCAATCGTTTGAAACTTCGCCTTCTTTTGGAAAATATGTTTTCATAACCATTTTCACCCTTAGAAAAATTTGTCTAACTTATAATATTTGTTGCTCTAAGTCAAGTAAAACTTTGAGATTTAGGCTTATTGGAAGGGGTTCTACGCACCTTCCCCGGTCCTCAAAAGAACCAGTCCTTCCCGGTCGCGTTTTTTTCCTTCGTTCGTCTGGATAAGGATGCGGACCAGGTTCACGGGACCGCACTGACCCAAAATCCGGTCGGCTAAAACCTCTTCCGTAAGGAGGTAATTTTCCGGCTTCTTTACATACGCACATACATCATTGAGTTCATCAAGGGTCCGGATCGGTTTTGACATGCCGAGATAGAAGATCAATGACGAGTTTCCAACCCCGTACATTGCCATCCTTTCACCGTCAATAGTGTCCAAATATTTTTTAAGCTGACCCGCAAAGGGCTTTAACGTCCTTGGCCTTTCACCGATAACTGCTCCGGCCGTATAACCCCACAGGAGAACACAATACAAAGCAAAGACCAGTATTGCGGTTCCCTGAAAAAATCTTCGCTTGTATATAAGGAGCACAGACAGGCCGCCAGCCGCGGCAATAACCGGGCCAAGGATGATCTCGGAGATGTGCCGGTATTGTTCGAATTTAAAATATCCGACCGGCATCACTATGCCCGCTAAAAAGACGATACAACCCGTTACGAGCAAGGCGGCTTTCATGCTCGAGCGATCATCCCCCTGGGTCCGATCCAGGAAACCGGCCAGTGATCGTCCGACGATCAGCGCAAAGACAGGAATTATCGGCAGGATATAATAACTCCTGCGTGAGCCCGAGATGGTGAAGAACATAAAGATCGTAATGAGTACACAGACCGTCCATCGCCGCGACCAGCCGGGCTCCCATTTTCTCATGTGAATAAGGGAAGCGGCAGCAATAAATGTCCACGGGGTTAAAAATATCGGGATATGCTTCAAATAGCTGTAAAAAGGCTCTACGTGGTCAAAAGGTTTAAAAAACCTTGTTACATTCTCTCGCCACATTAATTCAACAGCATCCCACGAACCGGTAACGATCACAGGCAGAAAAAGAAGGAGAGCAAAAACGGCGACCCCGGACAATGCCGCTAAAGATCCCTTTAGTGAGAGTATCCAGTCAAACTGATCGATTATAACCTGACGGCCCTTATCGAAGCCCTTATGCCGGATCTCGACGACTGTCTCTGTGGAAGAAAGCGCAACCATCGTCAACAAAGCGACGGCGGGTGCAACCGGCCCCTTGCAGAACGACGATACGGCCGCAATGACATAAAACAGTAAATATCGTCCGAAAACAGGTTCCCGGCCACGTCCGGCAAGTACCGAGAGCATCAGCCAGATTGCAAGAACATTGAGCAATTCTGCGGATGCCGTTCGGGACCAGAACCCGAACATGGGTGTCGTAAGAAGGACAGCCCCGCTCAAAAGACCGGTGGCGAAGCCAAACATGCGTCTGCCTGTCACAAAGGTCAGCGCCACGGTGCCGACACCCGCCAGAGCTCCGGGAAGCCTCGCCGATATCTCCGTAACGCCTGTAAACCAGGAAAAGGGAATAATGGCCCAATAACTTAAGAGCGGTTTGTCGAAGTAGACCCGACCGTTAATGGTAGGCAAAAAATAGTTGCCGTTCTGCATCATCTCCCGGGCTATCACTGCCCAGCGGCCTTCAGACCCCCACAATGACTTCAGGGAAAGGCCGGAAAAGTAGAGTATCGAGGCTGCAGCAACAAGAATTGCCAATCCTGCATAATCGACCAAAGACCATTTTCCGTTCGGCTCACGAAAACAAGTTGAATTCATTAATTTATTCGATCTTATAAAGGGTACGGCCTCTTTTGCATTGCACCAGAAGGCTGGCGATAAACAAGACCAGGGTGAACGCAAATAGTGCAAAACCTTGAGGATAATCGCGGATATAATTAAGATCGAAATGCCAGAGCATTTCAAGGTTGGATATTTTAAAGGTATGGATGAAGAGTATAAAACAACCTGTTGCCCAGAACCGCATGAAGCGGGATATTTCGTTGCGGGTTATTCGCTTGGTCGAAAACCCCTTCGCTATTTCCTTCATGTCGCGTATAGAATATGCATCGGGAAAGATCTGGGGAACCTTGAGGCTGTAGCGAAGGAAGTCGCTTTCGTGAAGCTTTGCAAGTGTCGTTTCCTCCTGCCTGATCGTGGGGCCGTATGACCAATAAAATAAGAACGGGTATATCAAAAGCAGATATACGTTCCCGCTCATCAGGCAAAAACTCGAATCTATAAGATAATTGGCCATATAATACGGATGCCGCACAACCTTGTACGTTCCCGTCTGGCAAAGGACCACATTACGGATGAGAACGCCCTTCGTCATGTAATGAAAGAAACATCCACCGATCAAAAGAACGCCGGACAGGGCAAGCCTGATCCAATCAAGATCATATAATATTGCGGAAATAAAGCAGACAACTATGATAATGTCCCGGAGATTGCTGCGATTAATGATAGGACGCCTGCTATGCGCTTCGCCGTTTAGCTCTGCATCATTCCGGGATAGAACTTTTTCTTCAGCGATTTGGTTCTTTTGCACAACTCAAGGTCCTGTCTTGCTTTTTCTTAGTACGGGTGGTATCTTTTACTGTCGTTACGTATATCACGAGCATTGAAATATTACAAGAAATAATAACTTAGGCGGATTTTAATGGAAAAATTCAAGATTTTGGTCACGGATCATCTCGCCGAAGAAGGGCTCAAAATACTCGCGGCGGATAATGAGGTCGAAGTTGAAGTACAGGCAGGCATAAAGCTCGATGAATTAAAAAAGATCATCGGCAATTATGATGCGATCATTACCCGCAGCGGCACGACAATAAAGGAAGACCTCGTAGAAAACCCGGGCCGGCTCAAGATAATCGGCCGTGCCGGTGTCGGAGTCGATAATATCGATATCGAAGCAGCCAGTAAAAAGGGCCTTATTGTCCTCAATGCCCCGACAGGAAATACGCTCGCTGCAACAGAGTTAACGATGGGACAGATACTTACTGCTGCCCGGAAGATCCCGCTCGCAAACAATTCCCTCAAAGATGGAAAATGGGACAGAAAGAAATTCATGGGGATCGAACTTTACAATAAGACACTCGGCATTATAGGCCTCGGACGTATCGGAAGCAATGTCGCCATTCGCGCCAGGGCTTTCGGGATGAAGGTCATTGCGTACGATCCTTACATTAAAAAAAGCAAAGCCGACTCACTGAGCGTCACCCTCTACGACAGCCTCGATGACCTTTTAAAGACAGCCGATGTGATCACCATCCATACTCCGCTGACAGCTATAACCAATAACATGATCACTGCCGAGAAACTGGCGCTTGTGAAAGATGATGCCATTCTCGTTAATTGTGCCCGGGGCGGCATTGTCAATGAAGAGGACCTGTATAACTGCATGGTGTCAGGCAGGATATTTGCCGCAGGTATCGATGTATTTGTCGACGAACCGCCTACAAATACAAAATTCCTCGCGCTCGAGAATGTTTTTGTTACACCGCATTTAGGCGCCAACACCGCAGAAGGCCAGAAAGCCGTATCGGCAATTATCGCCGAGCAGGTCTTGAATGCCCTGCACGGACGGCCCTATCAGCACGGTGTCAATATACCGTTTATGACATCGCTCCTCCCCGATCATCTCCAACTCTATTTTAAGGTAGCGGAAAAAATAGGCAAGTTCGCAGCCCAGATATCTAAGGGGCGGCCCGAAAAAATAAATGTCGTGATGGTCGGGAAAAATTTCGAGGAAGACCTTTGTGAACGTAAATTTGACGTCCCGTTCAGCTACCAGCCCTTTACCATCGCCGGCCTTAACGGATTTCTCAAAGTAAGCCTGCAGGGTACGGTAACATATATCAATGCCCCCTATCTGGCCAAGGACCGCAACATTGTTGTCGAAGAATCAAAAACAGACGCATTCGATAAATTTAATGACCTGATAATCTTTAATCTGAAAACCGATGTCGAGGAGATCAGCATAGCCGGGACCGTCTTTCCTGACAAGCTCGGGCGGATCGTGCTTCTCGACCGTTTTCACCTGGACATGGTACCTGAAGGCACATTCCTTGCGTTCAAGATCATCGACAGGCCGGGGGTTATAGGCACAGTCGGTACTATCCTCGGCAATCATGGGATCAATATAGCGAGTTTCAGTCTATCCCGGATCCAAAGCGGTGAGGAAGTCGCGTTTATATCTGTCGATGACCCCATCGGCCCGGACGTCCTGAAACACATCCGCGCCATAGACGGAATGATCGAAGCCACGGAAATACATCTGTAGAGACAGTAAGGAGTGAGGAGTAAATAGTAAGGAGGGTATGGTCCGGACACATAGGTTACACTTTATTCCGGACACATGGGTTACACTCTCCCCGGGTTCATGCTTCCCGGTCTGTTATATATCTGCCTCAAGGGCAGTCTTTCAATGATATCCTCACTCCTCACTCCTCACTATTTACTCCTCACTATTTGCTCCTCACTCTTCACTGTCTCTATCAAGGATTCCCCTTATTTTCCTTGCCAGGGCTGCCATTGTGAATGGTTTGCGGATCACATTTATCCCCCCCTTGCCTGTTGCCGTCTTCAGGTTTGCGGTTTCAAGATTGTACCCTGTCATGAACAATACGGGAATGCGCGGTTTTATCTGCTTTATCTCATGATATGCGTCGAGCCCGCCCATGCCCGGCATAGCAATATCGATGAGGGCTATATCTATTTCCCCGTACCGCTCCCGGAATATATCAAGGGCTTCCCTGCCATCTTCTGCCATGATGACACGATAACCAAGCTTATCGAGGTATTCTGACGTGACCTTCCTCAAGGCCTCGTCATCTTCGCCTATCAGAATGGTTTCCGCGCCGCCCGCTTCTTCCTCTTCTAAAAACTTTTGCTCCTTCGATCTTTCAGATGATACCGGCAAATAGATCTTGAATACCGCACCTTTGCCTTCTTCGCTCTCGCACATTACGAATCCGCCGTGTTGCTTGATAATCCCCAATACCACACTGAGCCCGAGGCCTTTTTTCTCGCCGGACGTGTCTGTGGTAAAAAAAGGTTCGAAAATTTTGTCGATCAGGGTGCGATCAACTCCACGTCCTGTGTCAGCTATGGAGACGACAGCATACGGACCGGGCGTGATCTGGCCATCGAGCGATGTCGTAAGATCTTTTATTTCTTCTGTATATATCCGGACCGTTAAGGTGCCCGCCCCGTTCATGGCCTCGCGGGCATTGACGACGATGTTGAGAAGCGCCTGGCCTATTCTCGCGATATCCAACCTGACCGGGATCTGCTCGCCAGCAAAAGCCACCAGCAATAAAATGCCGGTGCCGACAACATTCCGTATCAGCTTCTCAAAATCTCCCACCATGTCGACGATATTCACCGTGTGCATATCCATCGGGTGCTTACACCCTGACGCCAGAAGTTCATCGACCATATCCGCGGCCGTGAAAGCCTCGTCCTCGATCCTGGAAAGATAGGACCCTATCTGATCGCTGCAATCGGGGGATATTTTAGCAAGCTGCGCATTGCCGACAATGATGTTGAGTATATTGTTAAAGTGGTGCGCTATGTCACCTATCAAGCTTCTGACTGCATCCATCTTTTGATAGACCTCGACCTGATGTTCAAGCTGCCTGATACCGGTAATGTCACGCATTATGCCGTGAAAAACAACGATCTCGCCCACTTCATCGTAGACGGCATTTACGGTCACCGAAACCATGATCATTGTTCCGTCCTTGCGTTTGAGCGAAAGATCGTGCATGGTCGCGCTCCCGTAGCGTTCGATCCCCGCCCTGAAACTTGCGTGTTCCTCGGGAATTAAGTACAGATCGCGGGCCACATTCAGTTTCATCATCTCGTCTTTACTCGTGTACCCGAACATTTCCAGGCCCGCCCTGTTTATATCTATGATCCTTCCTTCGGGCGTTGTCATGATAATCGCGTCTTTGGTATCCTCAAACAGCTTTCTATATTTCCTTTCCGATTTTCGCAGGGATTCCCGGGCCTTTATTTTATCGGTCACATCCCTGAAAAAGACCATGATATGCCATTTTCCTGCGACTTTTTCGGAGGCAAGAGATAATTCTATAGAAGTTTCTTTGCCGCCTTTCCCCATTATCGATAGTTCCAGGATATTATCTGACCCGATTGGTCTGTCCGGCAATGAGGCAACGGGCAAAGCTTCGGTGATGGCCATATCAAGCCGTTGCTCAGCGGAATAATTGCAGGGCCTCAGAAATTCATGGACCCCGAGACCTGCTCCCTGATCTTTCTCCCTGCCGGTAATGGTAAACGCGGCCAAATTGGCGTAAACGATCTTTCCTTTGTCATCGAGAAGCAGAATTCCCTCATGGCTTGCATGACTGAAGAGCGTGAATAACTGGATACCGGATAATTGTCCGAATAATGGATCTACTTCTTCCATCTGTTGCTCCCGGCACGAAGGGGATGCATAGTCCTTGTCGAGCCTACAGGGAATCTATAGCACCGCGTCCGGTTTTGTAAACCGAACCGGAAATTGGACGGCCGCACGACCGGGTAAAAACGCTGCGAACCGGCACAGAGAAACATATTTTAAAGCTTATTATTTTCTGATATGCTTTACTATGCCGAAAGACAAGTCGGAATCTAAAAAAAACGTTAAAAAACGCAAAGATATCATTCTCGAGATAAAGAACGGCAACAGCAAGGAAAAGAAAAAAAAGAATTTTACCTTCCTCTATTTTATCATCGCAATTGTCGGCATCTTCCTCATCCACAGCTATCTGTCTTTACGGTCTGAGATCAGGACGATCCCTTACAGCGAATTCAAGACCCTCATAGCCCAGAAAAAAATTGCCGACCTTATGGTAGATAATGAAAAGGTCCAGGGGATGGTAACGAAGGAAGACGGGAAGCAGGTAAAATTTGTGACCAGCAGGGTGGAAGACCCGGACCTCGTGAAGGACCTCCAGAAAGCCAACATAAAATTTTCCGGATCATTCGAAAACAAACTCCTCCGCATTATTATCGAATGGGTCCTTCCCTTTGCCATTATTATCCTGATCTGGAACCTCCTCATGCGCAGGATGGGCGGCGCGCCGTCGGGCGTCCTTAATTTCGGGAAAAGCCGCGGGAAAATATATGGTGAAGACGAGATAAAGATCACCTTCAATGACGTTGCGGGAGTTGACGAGGCAAAAGAGGAACTCGAGGAGATCATAGAGTATCTCCGCTTTCCTCAAAAATTTCTCGATCTGGGCGGAAAGATACCAAAGGGGATACTTCTTGTCGGTCCTCCCGGCACAGGCAAGACGCTTCTGGCGAAAGCCGTTGCCGGAGAAGCTAAAGTCCCCTTTTTCAGCATGAGCGGTTCCGATTTCGTCGAAATGTTCGTCGGTGTTGGGGCCTCGCGCGTACGGGACCTGTTTTCGCAGGCACAGCAAAAAGCGCCATGCATTATCTTTATAGATGAGCTTGATGCACTCGGAAAGGCGCGCGGAATGAATCCCCTGTCATCCCACGATGAGCGCGAACAAACGCTTAATCAGCTGCTCGCTGAAATGGACGGATTTGAGACGAAAACCGGCGTGATCATTGTCGGCGCTACGAACCGGCCGGAGATCCTCGACCCTGCGCTGCTGAGGCCGGGCAGGTTCGATCGCCATGTTCTGGTTGACCGGCCTGATATAAAAGGACGCGAAGCGATCCTTAAGGTGCATATTAAGGACGTCAAGCTTGGCGGGGATGTCGATCTTGGAGTAATAGCTGCGAGAACACCCGGTTTTGTCGGGGCTGACCTGGCAAACATCATCAATGAAGCTGCCCTGCTTGCTGCACGAAAAGGTAAAAGCTCGGTGGCAATGGAGGAATTCGAAGAATCCATCGACCGTGTGGTTGCCGGCCTTGAAAAAAAGAAAAGAGTGATGAGCAAGAAGGAAAAAGAGATCGTGGCGCATCATGAAACCGGCCATGCATTGATGGCGGAGTTTCTCGAAACCACCGATCCGGTTCACAAGATATCGATAATCCCCCGGGGCATCTCGGCTCTCGGATATACTATGCAGCTTCCTACCGAAGACAGGTATCTCATGACACGCACCGAACTCATCGATCGCATGTGTGTCCTGCTTGGCGGCAGGATAGCCGAAGAAATAGTGTTTCACGAAATATCAACGGGGGCCCAGAACGACCTGGCACGAGCAACCGACATCGCGAAGTCAATGGTCAAGCAATACGGCATGAGCGACAGGCTCGGGCACATGACGTTTGAAGAGGAGCGAAAACCTCTTTTCCTCGAGATACCGGGTTCGGCGACCAGGGATTACAGTGAAGAGACTGCCCGCGAGATAGATAACGAGGTGCGGTCGATCATCGAACATGTATATACGAAAGTCAATAACACGCTCAGCGGCAAAAAAGATCTGCTCATTTTCGTTGCCAGAACTCTCCTTGAAAAAGAATCCATCGACGGCGAAGAGCTGAGGAAAATGCTAAAGGAATACGCGGAGGGAGATCATGGTAACCAATCTTGATAAAAAACAGATCGATCTTATCAAGGAATCTTTATGTGTTTATGAAAAAGCCAGGGAATGCAAGGTCCTTTTACGCCAGCAGAAGCTGTTCTTTGAAAATATACAGGATTTCGTCGATGACCGGGGAAGAAGCTGTCTGTTCAGGCTTAAAGAAATGTGCCACGACCTTTTCCGCAATTCGACCGAGGCCAGCTATAAGGAGAAACTTTTCGATATCACTGTGGGCTATACGTTTCACGGGGCGATGAAGCTTCGGGAGAACCTCTATCTGCTGGAATATTATCAGCCTCAGTCAGAAATAGCCCAGCAGAACTTAAGTCCGCAGGAACGAAAGATAGTTAACGAAATCGGAGTGCTTGTCAGAAAAGCCCAGGCGCGATTGAAGGAGGAATTCAAAGAGGTAGCCACGCTTGCAGACGAACTTGTCGCACAGCTAAAAGACCTTATCCTCCTCTATAAAGAAAATTATCTCCTTCCCCGTTTCCTCTATGAAAATGAAAAACTTATAATCAAAAGCTACGGGCGGAAGGGCTTTGATGAAATACTGTCGATGGCCTATAAAGACGGGAGAAAGCTTCTCATACTCAAGACGGCGACAAGTTATCTTGAAAGTGAATATTTTGAAACGGCAAGAAAGCTCTTTAAGCGTATTATCCGAATGGATAGCTCGAACAATGCCGCCTTATTCTTGTACCTTTATTCATCGGCCAATTATTTTTATTTCAAGAACATGTTTACCCGGGCCCTTGCGCTTGCCGAACGAGCCAGCACCATGAAAGTTGATGAAAATATCAAGTTCCCGTATCGTGAGCCGTTAAAGAGACTCATAGCAGACCTTACCAGAGAAATGAAGAAGAAAAGGAGATAGCAGGAGGATTCAATGCCTATATACGAATATACATGCCGGAAATGCGGCAATGAATTCGAAGTCATAATATTCGGCGACGACACGCCGGAATGCCCCGAATGCGGCGCCAAAGACCCTCAAAAGAATATGTCATCGTTTGGTTTTTCCGTCGGATCTAAATTCAAATCTTCGGGTAAAACAGGCGGCGGATGCAGCGGCTGTTCATCGTCCGATTGTTCAAGCTGCTCATGATGCCGATGCCCATCCGGGACAATTAAGAATTCAACGTGGCGAAACTCTCCCCAGACCTCATCAACAGAACAATAAGGCTTATTCGCGAACAGGGGATCATCACCGATAGGGACCGCGTTCTTGTCGGCTTCTCCGGCGGGATAGACTCGGCAACATTGCTGTTCGTCCTCAATGAAGCCCGAAGGCAAATTGCCTTTGAGTTGGGCGTAGCCCATATAAACCATCTTTTGCGCAGCCAGGAATCGGAAAGGGATGAGGCCTTCGTCCGGAATATCGCAGCAAAATATGGCCTTCCGTTTTTTCTGAAAAGAGCGGACGTAAAAGGCCATGCTCAATTGCATGGATTGTCCGTGCAGCATGCAGGACGGGACATCCGGTACCAGTTTCTCAATGAAATTGCGGATAGCGAGGGATTTACGCGAATTGCCACAGCCCATAATCTTGATGATCAGATCGAGACGTTCATGCTTCGCCTTATCAAAGGTTCGGGTATCCGCGGTCTATCGGCGATCCCGCCCATGCGGGACAGGATAATCCGCCCGTTTCTCACTATATACCGGTCGGAGATAGCGTTATTTGCCGAGCATCACTCGGTTGAGTTTGTCGAGGATTCTTCGAACAAGAAGACCGTCTATGAGCGCAATTTTATCCGGCACAGGATCATGCCTCTTTTCGATGAGCTAAACCCCGCATTCAGGGAAAAGATCGCATCCCTCCTTCATGATATCATCGGGATCAACGCGATCTTTGATCAGAAGAAAGATGCATTTATGAAATTGGCACACCATGCGGAAAAGGATATTACGATACCGCTCGGAGACTTCGCGAAACTCGACGAAGAGGTCCGGTACAGGGTTATGGCCGATATGTTTATGCGCCTTGCCCCCTCTTTCATCCCTTTACGGGAACATATACGCCTCATCGATAAGCTGGTCTTTTCAGACAGGCCGAACTTGCGGGTCGACCTGCCGTCGGGGCTTAAGGCGAAGAAGATATACGGCAAACTTGTCCTTAGCACGCGGCCCATTCCCGGGATAACCACCGAAGCTTTTGAACTCCATGCCGGCATCAATCATATCCCTCGCCTGAATATCGATGTGAATGTCAAGACACTGAAAAAAACCCCCCTATCCTTTCCGAAGGATCCCTTTATTGCATATTTTGACGCCGATAAATGCCAGGACCTCACAGTCCGGACATTCAGACCCGGGGACAGGATCCATCCGCTTGGCATGAAGCAGCCGGTAAAGCTGAAGGATTTTTTTATCTCCCGCAAGGTCCCGCTCGAAGACCGCAGGCATATCCCTCTTATGCTTTCGGGGAATGAGATAATATGGATCGTAGGCCACCGGATAAATGAAAATTATAAGCTCGAAGGCACTACACGGAATCTCCTGAAAGTAACCGTGAAAAAAACCTGTCAACCCTAATCAGAATATGATTGACAGGCTATTCCCGCCTGGTGTAAATAAGTATCCGCACTAAGGCCTGAATCGGGCACATCACAATCAAAGGAGTCCGTTATGTTATCCAAAAGAGCTGCCTCACTGAAACCCTCAGCGACACTTGCGATCTCGGCAAAAGAAAAAATGCTTAAAGCCCAGGGCATAGATATAGCCGGGTTTGGCGCGGGCGAGCCGGATTTTAACACTCCTGATCACATAAAAGATGCCGCCATCAAGGCCATTCATGATAATTTCACGCGGTACACCCCGGTTGCCGGGATAGACCCTCTCAAGGATGCCGTCATAGACAAATTCAGCCGCGATAACGGGCTCTCCTACAAACGTGAGGAGATCATCATTTCGTGCGGCGGGAAACATAGCCTCTATAATCTTTTCCAGGTACTTTTTCAGGAAGGTGACGAGGTCATCGTCCCTGCTCCTTTCTGGGTGTCATACCCTCCCATGATCGAACTGGCAGGCGGAACACCCGTCATCGTGGAAACCAGGGAAGAAGACGATTACCAGATCACGGCGGAGCTTCTTAAAAAATATCTGACGCCGAAGACGAAGGCAATTATTCTCAATTACCCGTCGAATCCTGTTGGATCGGTCTTTTACCGCGAAAATCTCGAGGCCATCGGAAAGTTGGCCGTGGAACATAATTTCTTCCTCATCTCCGACGAGATATACGAAAAACTTGTCTATGATTACGAGCATATCAGCATTGCCTCGATGGATGCTTCCTTTAAGGAACGGACCATTATATGCCACGGAGTGGGAAAAACATACGCAATGACAGGATGGAGGATAGGATACACCGCCGGCCCGGCCCCAATTGTCAAGGCAATGGGGAACATCCAGAGCCAGAGCACATCCAACCCCACATCAATTGCCCAGATGGCAGCCGTCGCCGCCTTGAATGGCGACCAGAGCTGCATCGGCACAATGGTAACTGAATTTAGAAAGAGAAAGGATTTTCTTGTAAAAGGCCTGCGCGCCATAAACGGCGTTACCTGCTACGATCCGCGGGGTGCATTTTACGTATTCCCCAATTTTAACTGCGTGATCGGAAAGAAATACAAGGACCGGATCATCGATAATTCCACGACATGGACCGAGATACTTCTCGATGAATTCCATACCGCTGTTGTCCCCGGGGTTGAATTTGGCAAAGAAGGGTATTTGCGGCTCTCATTCGCCACATCGATGGATGTTATTGAGAAAGGCCTGGAAAGGATAGAGAAGGCAGTCGCCTCATTGAAATAATACTTAACCCACCCTCGTCAATCAGCCGTAGATTACCTATTTTCAGTAATCTACGGCTTGTCTTTCATTTTATCCGATACACTCTGGATGCAAAATACACCCAATTATGCTACTATGTTGGGTATTATCAAGGAGGGTGAAATGGCAGATAAAGAAGCAAAAAAACGGATTACATTTAAATTCAGCGATTCCGGCGCCAGTACGGTCTATATAGCCGGTTCATTTAATTCTTGGGACCCCTCGGTCCGTCCTCTCAAAAAAGACGCAAAAGGGATCTGGAAAACAACGATAACTCTTCCCCAAGGGGCACATCAATACCGCTTTATTGTCGATGGGCAGTGGATCGAGGACCCGGCTTCTCCGCACAAGGAGATCAACGAATTCGGCAGCTATAATTCAGTGGTCGTCATTTAAAGCCGGCGATCAGAAAACATTCACCGTTATCGGCATTTAAAAAACGGCGATCCGCAACCGGGCATACCTACTGTTGGACATCCAACATTCCGGCGGCAATAGAAACGTCGGTCGGGTATATCGTCCGGACACCATCGCTCACGCTTTGTCAACGCTCGAGCGGCCTTAAAATCCGATTGTAATCAATGGCAAAAGCTACTATACTCTTGCCATTCAGAGCAGGAGGCATATGATGCTTGAAGGGCATATTTACAAGACTTTCGATCTTGAATTGAAAGAACTTAAGGAAAAACTTCTTCACGAAGGCGGACTGGTTGAAAAAGCTATTAGCAACGCTATTAAGGCACTGCTCGAACGCAATTCAGAACTCGCGGAAAACGTAATAGAGGACGATCCGATCGTAAATGCGCTGGAAGTCGAGATAGACGAGTTCTGTCTCAAACTTCTCGCCCTTCGCCAACCGGCTGCACGCGATCTTCGCTTCATAACCACGGCGATCAAGATAAACTACGATCTCGAACGCATAGGCGATATGGCGGTAAATATCTGTGAGCGGGTACAGGAATTGAATCAGGAACCGATCTTGAAGCCGTATATAGATCTCCCGATGATGGCTGAAACGGTCCAATTGATGTTGAAGGAAAGCCTCGAAGCCTTTGTCAGGGAAGATGTCGCGATGGCACGAAAAGTGACGAAAGATGATCAAAAGGTCGACCAGTTCCTTGATCAGATCTTTCGTGAACTCCTGACATATATGATGCAGGATATGAAAACGATCTCGCGGGCGACCCGGGTCCTATTTATATCGAAATATCTGGAACGTATGGCCGACCATGCGGTCAATATTGCCGAACTGGTCATCTTTCTCGTGGAAGGAAAGATAATACGGCATATAAAGGAGTCCCAGGAATAAACAATATGCGCCTGCGATGGTTCGTACTTTTGCCGTTTATCATAGGTCTTTTTATTTCCTGCGGCAACAACAACAGCTCAGGGAAACACGCGATCACGATCGCCGGGTCGACGTCGGTCATGCCATTCTCAGAGAAACTGGCCGAGCATTTTATGATCGATAATAAAAACATAATCATCGATGTTCAGGGCGGCGGGTCAACTGCCGGTATCCAGGCAACGCTCAACAAAACTGTGGACCTCGGGATGTCATCGCGGGAGTTAAAAGATGACGAAAAAATATTGAACAGAATAGTCATCTGTTATGACGGTATAGCCATTGTTGTTCATCGGGACAATCCCGTTACGGCATTGACCCTCGATCAGATCCGTGGGATCTTCAGCGGAAGCATTTCAAACTGGCAGCAGTTGGGATGGGTGAACAGGAAGATAGACGCGGTATCGCGCGAAGAGGGATCGGGGACCCGCGGGGCTTTTGAAGAGTTGATCATGAAAGACAAGGAAATTAGCGATGCCACAATGGTCCAGGATTCAAACGGCTCGGTAAAGGAAGTGGTCGCAACCGACCCATATGCCATCGGGTATATTTCGATGGGGCTCGTCGATGCAAAGGTCAAACCTGTTGCGATAGATGGCATTGTCCCGTCGATCAAAACCATCAAATCACGAAAGTATAAAATAGTCAGGCCATTTCTTTATATAAACAACGGCCCGCTAAACAAAAACGCAAAAATCTTTGTTGACTACGTACTTTCGAGGGACGGTCAACACATCCTGAAAAATGAAGGCCTGGTAGGTGTTCATGATTGACAGAACTGTTTTTAAAGAACAATTCGTCAAATGGGTCCTCATCGCCTTTGCAATGTCTTCACTTCTCTTTCTCTTTGTTATTTTCGCCTTTATACTGGGAGAAGGATTGCCTCTTTTCCTGAAGGTCGGCGTAAAGAATATCATACTGGGCATGAAATGGGCTCCGACCAAAGGTTATTTCGGTATCTTTCCCATGATAATCTCCTCGTTTCTCGTTACAGCCGGCGCCCTGGTCATCGGGGCCCCCCTGGCGCTTTCCTGCGCCATATACCTGTCCGAATACGCGGGCAAGAGAATGAAGATGCTGCTGAAGCCCGCAATTGAACTTCTTGCCGGCATCCCGTCCGTAGTCTTCGGTTTTCTCGGTGTTATATACATCGTTCCCCTTGTCAGGAATTATCTTGGCGGATCGGGGTTTTCCCTCATCTCGACATCGCTCGTGCTGGGGATCATGATACTGCCGACCATAATCAGCATTTCATTCGATGCGCTTGTCAGTGTCCCGAAAACGTATCGTGAAGCATCGGCCGCAATGGGAGCCACAAAATGGCAGACCATTTACAAGGTGATAATTCCTTCGGCAAAATCCGGCATACTGGCGAGCTTTATCCTCGGCATGGGAAGGGCCATCGGAGAAACGATGGCAGTGATAATGATCGCAGGTAATGCCCTGAAAATACCGACAAGCCTTCTTGATCCATTAAGGACGCTGACGGGCAATATTGCCCTGGAATTGGCTTATGCGACCGGCGATCACAGGCTGGCGCTTTTTTCAACGGGTGTCGTGCTGATGATCATTATAATGATACTCAACTATATCGCAAATTTCGGGATAAAAAGGAAGATCGCGAAATGAGGATCAATCCCAGGATAATCAACCGGTTCGTCCGCTGGGGGCTTGTTGCCCAGGCATATTTCACTGTGGCGATCCTTATCGTTATAGTCGGGATCATTTTTTTCAAAGGATTCCCCCAGATCAATTTCGCTTTCATTTTTTCCTTTCCGCAGGACATGGGAAGGCATGGAGGCATATTCCCGGCAATAGTGGGCACGATACAACTTGCCTTCCTTTCCATACTTCTCGCGACACCGCTGGGCGTGGGCACGGCAATTTTTCTTACCGAATATACCCGTGAATCGGCATTTACAAAACTTATACGCTTTGGCGTAGAATCGCTTGCCGGCATCCCTTCCATTCTTTATGGCCTGTTCGGCTTTATTTTCTTCGTTATCAAGCTCAAGATGGGATGGTCATTGCTCGCGGGCGTGCTGACGCTGACGATCATGATACTGCCGACAATAATCAGAACATCCGAGGAAGCGATCCGCTCGGTTCCTCGCCAGTTGAGGATAGTCAGTTATTCATTGAGCGCCAGCAAATGGGAGACGATCAAGAAGGTTGTTCTGCCTGCCGCTATGCCGGGGATATTAACGGGCATCATGCTCAGTATCGGAAGGGCGGTCGGCGAAACAGCCGCGATCATTTTCACGATGGGAAGTTCTCTGCGCCTGCCGCTTTCCCTTATGGAATCCGGCAGAACAATGGCCGTTCACTTTTATATCCTGGCACGGGAAGGCATCTCGATGGAAAAGGCATACGGGACGGCCGTTGTTCTCGTCCTGAGTATTTTGTTTATAAATATCATTGCCTATTACATAATGAACAAGACTATTGCGCGATATTCATAGGTGTTGATGGAAACGAAGATATTCACTGAAAAACTGACGGTTTCTTTCGGCAAGGCAGCAGTGCTGAAAGATATAACCATTGAAGTCCGGAAAAACATGATCACCGGTTTTATGGGACCGTCCGGCAGCGGAAAATCCACTCTTATCTCGGTTATTAACCGGATGATCGATTTTGAGAATAATGTAAAGATCGAGGGCGATGTAAAGATAGACGGAAAAAGTATTCTTAATGGCGGCATAAACCCCATCGAGTTGCGCAGGCGCGTCGGAACTGTCTTTGCCGTTCCGATCCCCCTTCCCCGCTCTATCTTCGAAAATATCGCGTATGGCCCGAAACTGAAAGGCATAACGGACCGAACCAGCCTTCATCACATTGCGGAAGATTCTCTCAAGAAGGCATTTCTCTGGAACGAGGTAAAAGACAGGCTGGGAACGTCGGCCTTAAAATTGTCAGGCGGACAGCAGCAGCGTCTCTGCCTTGCCCGGACACTGGCCCTGAAACCGGAGGTCATTCTGCTCGACGAACCTTGCTCCGGCCTCGACCCTATCTCGACGGCAAAGATAGAAGATGCGCTGAACGAATTGAAATCGGAGTACACCATCATCCTGGTTTCCAATAATACAAAACAGATAGCGAGGATCAGCGATTTTTCGGCCTTCTTTTATCTTGGCGAATTGATCGAATACAACACTACGGATAAGGTTTTCACCACCCCCGCCGAAAGCAAGACCGAAGATTACATTCAGGGGAAATTTGGATAATGGACAAATTCGCCCTCAGGACCGAGAAACTTAATCTTCATTACGGGAAATTCCACGCTCTCAAGGATGTCGATTTCCATGTGTATTCCCGGGCGATTACAGCTCTTATAGGCCCCTCCGGATGCGGAAAATCAACCCTTCTCCGTTGCTTTAACCGCATGAACGATCTCCAGGAAGATGTCCGGATAGAAGGCGGCATTTACATTCATAATGAACCGCTGCAGGATATCGACATAATCAACCTGCGAAAGAAAGTCGGTATGGTCTTTCAGCGTCCCAACCCTTTTCCGTTCACGATCTATGAAAACATGGTATACGGGCTTAAGGTGCACGGAATGGCTAACAGGAAAACGATGAGAGAGATCGTGGACCGCTGCCTTCATTCGGTCGGGCTTCTTGAAGAATTAAAGGACAAGCTTCATACACAGGCGCTCGATCTTTCAGAGGAAATGAAACAGCGTCTGTGCATTGCCCGTCTCCTCACTGTGGAACCCGAGATCATCCTCCTCGATGAACCCTGCTCTGCCCTCGATCCCATTGCCACACTGAGGATCGAGGAACTCATGATCGAACTCAAGGAACGGTACACGATCCTTATTGTTACCCATAACATGCAGCAGGCGGCCCGGGTCTCCGACTACACCGGCTTTATGTTGCTCGGCGTTCTCGTTGAATTCGGTGATACCTCGCAAATATTCACCTCGCCCCGGGAGGAACAGACTGAAGGATATATAACGGGCAGGTATGGGTAAGAAATAGTTCAATAGTTCAATGTTCATACAGTTCAATGTTCTTAACAAATCGAACATTGATCTTGATCGTTGATCATTGATCGTTGAACTAATTCATTCACAGGGGGCAAGGCATGGGGAATTTTCTTGAAATAATCGAATGGTTCGATGATACAGGCAAGGAACTCGCGCACAGGATTCCTGAGGATGGTTCCGGGGATATCAAGTATGGCGCGCAGCTTACCGTGCGCGAAAGCCAGGCGGCGATATTTTTTTATGAAGGAAAAGCCTACGACGCCGTAGGGGCCGGACGCTACACTCTCAACACCCTCAACATCCCTATCATTACGAAACTCCTGAGCCTGCCGTGGGGATTTACGAGCCCTCTTCGCGCCGAAGTATATTTTATCAATACGAAAATGTTTACGAACCTTGCATGGGGAACCAGGGACCCCGTCGCGTTCAAAGACTCCACGCTCGGGCTCATCAGGTTAAGAGCTTTCGGGATGTTCAATATCAGGGTCATCCAGCCGTCGCTTTTTATCAATACGCTGGTAGGGACAAAATCGTCCTATACAGTCGAGGATATTGAAGAATACCTTGGCAAGGTCATCCTTTCCCGTTTCAATGATTACCTTGGCGATAATCTTGACACTCTTTTTAACCTCCCGGGGCGGTATGACGAGATATCCGCCGGATTGAGCGCTCTCGTCCAGAAAGATCTGTCGCATTTCGGGATCGAACTGTCAGGCCTTTTCATAAATTCGATAACCCCTCCCCAGGAAGTACAGCAGGCAATCGATGATAAGAGCAGACTGGCAATGTTTGACGATCTCAATAAACTTCTCAAGATGAAGACCGCAATGGCCATGGAAAGCGCGGCCCAGAATCCATCCCAGGCAGGAGCCGGGCTTGGCATGGGCCTGGGGTTCATGATGCCTGCCATGTATGCGGAGAATATGAAAGCCCTCTCCCAACCGTCAGACGCCATCAAATGCCCTGAATGTCAGAACCCTGTAGCGGCCAATGCACAATTCTGTCAGGCATGCGGGCACCATCTGCTTGTTGTTTCGCAGTGCCCTGACTGTCATAAGAACCTTCCTGCCCATGCACGGTTTTGCCCATCCTGCGGATGCGAGGTCACGAAAAGGCCCGAATCGGTGAAATGCCCTAAATGCGGGTCCGACAACCTTCATGGCTCTATATTTTGCAATCATTGCGGGGATAAGATCTCGTAACGATGCAGATCGAGCATGAATGCCCGCAATGCGGGGCTCCCGTTATCCTTGATGAGACCGATACGCTGCTCTCCTGCAGTTTCTGCAAAACAAAACTGTTCATGCAGGTCCCTGAATATTTCCGGTACTGCATATCGCCGCACGATCCATTCCTGGAAGATGTGTTTTATGTCCCCTACTGGCGGTTCAAAGGCATGCGCTTTCTCTGCAAGACAAGCGGCATAGAGAACGGCCTTGTCGATAAGACATTCCTGGCCGTAAAAATTTCCGGCCTCCCATCATCGCTCGGTATACGGCCGCAGTCCCTTAAGCTTAAGTTAGCAAAACCCGGCGGCAGCGCGCATTACCTCAAGCCAACCATGCCCTTTGACCCATCTTTGGCCCAGGCCAAAAATACCGTGGAGTATGAATTGGTCCGCACACCGGAATCACGCATAGTCAGGGTTTCTGAGGATGATTACGATATTGTTCCTGA
Organism: uncultured delta proteobacterium; assembly: GCA_963823725.1. GTDB lineage: Bacteria > Desulfobacterota > Syntrophorhabdia > Syntrophorhabdales > Syntrophorhabdaceae > Delta-02. Next base: position 82,973 of record CAWGMJ010000003.1, on the reverse strand, counting down.
TGTTCGGCTTGAGATAAAAGAAGAACGCATCTATCACGAGGCGTTCATAGCGGATACGCTGAGCATGATCTATGCGCCTTTTTATATACGCAACGAAAAACTGCACGATGGAGTAACGGACGATATTCTTGGCATCGAACCCGGCACGATCCTCGACGCGGAAAAGATCAAAGATAACTGGCATATAAGTTTCTTACCGACAATATGCCCCAACTGCGGATCGGACACCATGTCAGGCAGGGACAGCTCCACTGTGTTCTGTATGAACTGCAGCAGGGCGTGGAACGTCACAGAAAAAGGCCTTTTCCCTTCCGTATTTGCCAGAATGAATTCTAAAATTTCCGAAGGAGGATCCGGTCTATTCCTGCCGTTCTGGCGTATTTCAGTCAACATGACCGGTGCATGCGCTTGACTCATATGCGGATTTCATCCGCTTTACCAATATTCCCCGGGCATTACAGCCCTCCTGGGAGGATAAACCTTTTTATTTCTGGTTTCCCGCCTTTAAGACCGCTCCATCCGCATTTTTACGCATAGCGAAGCAACTCACTATAGCCAATCCTGAAGGGATAGACGACAAACTGCCTCATGGGACCGTCATTCCTGTGAACCTGGCGCTTCAGGATGCCTTCGACAGCGCCAGGACTCTTATTGCCGACCTGACATTGCGAAAGAAGGTATTTTTCCCGACCCTGGAGAATATTACGACAGGGATCCGTGATGCGCTTCTGGTACTTGTCCCCTTCACCGAAAATAACCATGAATTGATCCAGCCCGATATGAACGTCAGTTTATTCAAGAACGCCCTCAAGCTTGGGCAGAATATTTGACCCGGCATCTTCCCCACATCCGTCTCCCCGGCGAAGCCAATCCTAACCCCGTCACCCCGGCGAAAGCCGGGGTCCAGTGTCTTTGGTTTTTCTTTATTCAATGATGTTAATGACATATGAGAAACATGCAGTGCAAACTACGGATTCTACTAACCAGTTATAAAAATGTCAAAAAGCCGCCGGAATGACGTCGCGTGGTGATTCGGGCATTTCTCAGTATGCCGGGCGAGAATAATTATGACACGGCCTCAAGCCCGGATGACGGGGCGAGGGTTGCGATCTTCGCCGGGTAACCGGAGTGAGTGATTGCGACAAACCATTGCCGATATGATGAAAATGATTAAACGATTGCCTATTCCAGGTATTGAATTCGTGATGGTCCTATTGTGATTACCCGGTCACCGGGGTTCAGCTCAACCTTCTCTTTTATATTCAATCTGATCCCGTTCCCCGTTGCGGCTCCCAGCGCGATATGACCGCTTTGCCTGCATTTTTCCGACAGCTCACTGAATGTTCTTTTTGTTTTTACCTCAACAAAATAAAATTGCTGCCCGCCCCTGGGCGCTTAAGAGATCCTGGATAACCTCCTGCACGCCGGGGTTCAACAATTCCTGGCTCAAGAAATGAGCTCCAAAACGGGACGTGCAGACGATCTTGTCGCAGCCTGCTTTTTTCAGCAATTCTTCAGAGGCGGGATCGACTATTTCGACGACCGTATTTACCTTATGGCTTCTTCCCTCGATGGCAAGCGCTATCGTTACATTGAGGCTGTCCGAGGCCTCAAGATCATTTTTGCACAGGATCACCGCATGCCGCGCCTGATCGATGCATGCGCGGACCAGCGTTTCATCACGAACCGGGTTGCCCCGCACATAATGAACGCCCAGTTTGACAAGTTCTGCCGGGAGTTCGTCAAGCCCATCATCGACGATCACAATTGAGGTATGTTTCCCGATCGACGGATCGAGAAACAACTCCTCGATAAGCCGCAGGATCTTCGATACCCCGGGAAAATTAAAGAACACGATATGATCCTTCAATGAAAACGATGACATGCCTTTCATCTCCTTTGTCTTCGATGTGATGAATGCAGCGGCTATCAATGACAGGGCATATCCCAGAAGGCCTATTCCAAATGCCATGACGGGCCAGCCGATCAGGAATCGCCCGCCTGTTGTCTTCGGGAAAAAATCGCCGTAACCGACGGTTGTCATCGTCACGACCGTGTACCATAATCCGTCAAGCCATGTCACATCCGGGTTTGCGGAAAGCTCGAAGTAAAGGAACCCTGTCGTTCCATAGGCAAGGATGACGAAAAGAAGTACCATGATGCGAACAGTCGCCGGAGGGTTCCGCACCAGATACTTAAAGAAATATTGCATCACGCCGTACATTACCTGGTCTGCCTCTGAGATTCTTTAATAAGCGCTATTGCCCGCTCCGAAGCCTCGCTATTGGCCCATAGACCTCGTCTCATCTTTTTCGCCGCATCCTGGGCTTGCAAATATACGGTCATCGCGGGAAACGGATATACCGTATACGCTATCACAAGGCCCTGTTCGATCATGTTGAGGGCGACGTCGTGCTCATCAGCGTAGACCGTTGCAATGTAGCGTCCAAAACGGTCTTTCGCTCCATTATGCAGCATCATCCGCAAGGGCTTATTTCCGAGTGTCCGCTCAAGGGCTTCAAAGGCAGCCCTACCGTAGGGGCTTACAACATCTTTTTCGATCTTTGCATCAAAGGATTTTATACCCAGTATCCTGACATGGGCGGGCTTTTGCTCTTCTTCAGCCACAAGCACGGTATCGCCGTCAATAACACGTACCAGCTAACTATAGCGACCATTTTCGATCTTTCCATCTTGCCTTTTGATGGCTTTTTGCTGTACCCTTGCCCCGATACCGAAAAAAATCGATGCAGGGCGAGAAGCAGCAGATAAATCCCCAGAAAAACCCCGTCGATCGGTTCATGATGGGATTCTATCCCAAAAAGATACAGCTTTCAACCATTGTTCCATGTTTCCCGGCCCGGATTGACGGCGTGGATTGCGGATTGCGACCCAGTCTCTTCGTCAAAATGACGTTTAGTGGTAAATTCTGGCTTTCGCGGACGTTTGGTGGTGCCTTTCGGCTTTCGCCGGAATGACGCGGGGGAAGTAATCAGACGTTAAAGCGGATATGGAGGATATCTCCGTCTTGTACTATGTATTCTTTCCCTTCCAGCCGCAGCATCCCTTTTTCGCGCGCCGTGTGTTCGCTTCCGCAGGCGATGAAATCATCAATATTTATGACCTCTGCCCGTATGAATCCCTTTTCCATGTCAGTATGGATCTTGCCGGCCGCCTTGACGCAGGGTGTTCCCCGCGGGATCGTCCAGGCACGCATTACTTTTCCCACGATCGTGTAAAAAGTAATCAGGTTCAAAATTTGGTAGCCAACGTGGATTATCTTTTCGATCGAGAATTCCTTCATTCCATATAATTCCATGTATGAGGAACGCTCTTCTTCCGGGAGAAGGCTCAGGTCCTGCTCAAGTTTGCCGCATATGTAGACAACCTCACGGTTGCGCTCATTCGCGGCGTTTTCGATCCTCGGGAACGGGTATGCCGGCAAGGGTGTCTTCATCGACATTGGCGATATAAAAAAGCGGTTTTGTTGTTATCAGGTCGAAGCCATGGATGATATGCCGCTCGGATTCGTCAAAATCTTCCATCGCCACGAAACGGCCGGCATCGAGGTATCTTTTTATCCGGGAGAGAAGCTCCATTTCTGTTTCGCCCTTGTCTTTGGAGATCTTTGCAAGGCGTTCGATCTTCTTGATGCGGTCTTCAACTATCTCCAGGTCCGAGATGATTATCTCAGTTTCGACAATATCCATATCCCTGGCAGGATCGATATCCTCATATACGTGGGGCACCTGGCCCGCACTGAATGCCCGGATCACGTGGGCTATTGCATCGACATTTCTGATGTGGGCAAGGAACCGGTTGCCAAGACCCTCGCCTTTGTGGGCATCCTTGATAAGGCCGGCAATATCGACAAATTGGATCGTGGTTTCAATCACCTTTTCGGGCTTCAGAAGCTCGGCCAGGCGAAACAACGTGCGGTCCGGGACGGGAACTACACCCACGTTCGGGTCGATCGTACAAAAGGGATACGGCTGGCATGGAACGGCAAGAGATGTCAGCGCATTAAAAATAGTTGATTTTCCTGAATTTGGCAGGCCTACAAAACCACATGAGAAGCTCATGGTTCGGCAATCACTCCGGACCTCGTTTATTGTACATGCTCATAGCCTTCGAGCCGCCGCCGGATACAAAAACATTCAGGGCCTCGCACGCTATATCAATGATCTCTGCAAGCTCCTGCTGCTTTTCGTACTCGAACCGGGACAGGACATATTCTTCAGCAGGTATTGCGGGGTTTCGCCCGATACCTATCTTGAGGCGATAAAAATCCTGCGTTCCCAGGCTTTCGATTATCGATCGGACACCTTTGTGCCCCCCGTCCCGTCCACCAAGCCGTATCCTCAACTTACCGAAATCCATGTCAAGGTCATCATGTATTACGATAATTGAGTCCGGCGGGACCGAGGTCTTATCTACCAGCCTGGCAACCGGGCCACCCGACAGGTTCATAAAAGTATCCGGCTTTGCAAGGATCAGGTCATCTTTCAACCCGATCCTGCAACCCGAATCCTTCTTCTTAACCGGTATCTTGAAGAGTTCTGAAAAACGGTCTATTACGAGATAGCCGATATTATGCCGTGTGAACGTATATTCCGAGCCTTTATTTCCAAGCCCGCAAAGTAGATGCAATGAGATGTTACTCCTCTTTCTCCTCTACGGCGGCTTCCGGCACTTCTGCAGCGCCTCTCTTTTCCTCTACAGTGGGCGGTATAAGGCTTAAGATGGCTATCTCGCCATGCTCCACCACTTTAACGCCCGGCAGGGAAATATCGCTGACGTGAATTGAATCACCGATATCCAGTTCTGAGATATCGAATGAGATCTCTTCCGGGATCTGGTTGGGGAGACATTCAACCCGTATTGATCTCAGATGAATGTCGACAATCCCTCCAAGGACCTCGCCTTTGGACTTTCCCTTGAGATGGATCGGAACTTCGACCTCAACAGTCTTTTCCATAGAAACCTGGAAAAAATCAATATGCATGATTTTAACTCCCAGGCCATCCCGCTGTATTTCCTTTACCATTACGGGCCTTTTGTCGACTGCCGCATCGTCCTGGATCTCCATATCGAAGATAACATTCCTTTTCATATGACGGGTAACATACTCCCAGTCACGTGCTGAGATGGTTATCGAAACCGGTTCGATATTAGTTCCGTAAAGAATCGCCGGTATCCGTCCAGCGCCCCTCGATTTTCGTGCAGCGTCCCTTTCCTCTCGAACTTCTTTTGTCTGCCTTGATTAAGACCTGTTCCATGCTGTTCCTCCCAACTATATAAACAACGAACTTACGGATGCATCACTGTGTATGCGCTTAATTGCCTCACCGAGAATGGGCGATACATCCAGAACTTTTATTTTTTTTGATTCCCTTCCCTCGTCTGATAGAGGGATCGTATTCGTCGCTATTAACTCTTTGAGCGGTGATGCATTGATGCGCTCGATAGCCTTGCCCGAAAGTACAGGCGTGCGTACAGCACGCATACACCACTTTTGCCCCGCCATCGACAAGGGCCTGCGCGGCTTGCACGATAGTCCCGCCGGTATCGATCATATCGTCGATCAATATAGCGGTCCTGCCCCTGACATCGCCAATGACATGCATTACTTTTGATTCATTTGCTTTTTCCCGTCTCTTATCAATTATTGCGATGGTTGCATTGATCCTCTTTCCCAATTCTCTGGCGCGTTCCACGCCGCCCGCATCGGGAGAAACAACGACGATATCCCCTTCGATCTTTTTAATGTAATCGAACTGAACGGGAAGAGCGTAAAGATGGTCCACCGGTATATCAAAAAACCCCTGTATCTGGCCGGCATGGAGGTCCATTGCAAGTATCCTCGAAGCACCTGCCACAGTCACAAGGTTAGCGACGAGCCGCGCCGAAATGGATGTCCGCGGAATGACCTTACGGTCCTGCCTGGCATAGCCATAATACGGCATGACAACTGTTATTCTTCCGGCTGAAGCCCTCTTCAGGGCATCGATCATGATAAGCAATTCCATCAAGTTGTGATTGACGGGAGGACACGTCGATTGTACGACAAATGTGTCCATCCCGCGAACACTTTCATCGATCGAGACCTGTATCTCGCCATCGCTGAATTGGTTGACTCGCGCTTTTGCGAGCTTGATCCCGAGATACTCGCTGATCTTGTGGGCCAATTCCGGGTTTGCGTTGCCAGTCAATATTCTGAGTTTATCCAAAATCAAAACCCTCCTGAAGATATATGCTGGGGCGGGAGGATTCGAACCTCCGAATGCAGGCTCCAAAGGCCTGTGTCTTACCGCTTGACGACACCCCAATAATTTCATGTCTGCGGACTGGCCACTTCCAGTTTATAAGCCCCGAGAACGCTATCTTCTATCATCTGCCGGGTGACATTATTTAAGGGATGGGCTGTATCCCGAAAAGACCCATCCTTCATCTTCTTGCTCGGCATGGCGACGAAAAACTTATTGTCGCCCTCGATCACCTTTACATCACGCACGATAAAACAATTATCAAAAACGATTGACGCGTATGCCTTGACACGTCTTTCATCCACGGGGAAGATCTTTATATCCGTGATCAGCATTCGTGTACCCCTCCCTGTACGCTATGTGCAATAAAGACTGTTCCCATCTCATTTATTGCCGACAACGATGCCAGACGGGCATCTTCTTCATTATCGAAGATAGCGAACACCGATGAACCGCTTCCGCTCATCAGCGAACCGAGGGCTTTGGTACCTCTCAGGACATCCTTGATGCTTTTAATGTGCGGACACATTTTTACTGCAACCTGCTCAAGATCATTTTCAAGAATGCCCGCGATTGCAACAGGATTACTGAAATTCCCCATCAATTTAATATCATTGCGCTCCTTTGTCAACACGATTCTAAGGCCTTCATAGACGGCCTTTGTCGATATGCTGACATTAGGATAAACAATGACGTACCACATATGCGGTAAATTACCGGATTGATGATATCGCCGATCCCTTCCATAATGCATGGCTTCCCATGAAGAAAAAGAGGCACATCGGCGCCTATCCGGCTTCCTATCGCATTTAATTCCCCGGCGCTGAGGTCAAGGCCCCAGAAGGCTGTTCAATTCTTTCAACACAGCGGCAGCATTGCTGCTGGGTCCCCCCAGTCCGCTGCCGACAGGGATCCTCTTCTCTATATATATACGGATGCCGCGCTTGATGCCGGCTGTTTCCTTAAGTGTCTGCACGGCGCGGAAAACAGTATTACCTTTTCCTTTAGGCAGGATGCCCTTGTCATCATCCAGGATGATCTCGTTTCCCGGGATATCCTCAATGTGAATAATATCCGACAAAGAAATAATGTCGACGAGGCTCTGCAGATCATGATACCCGTCCGGCCGCCGGGACAAAACCCGTAAATACAGATTAACCTTAGCGGGAGAAAAAACCGACGTTTTCATGACCCTTAGAGTATTCCTTCGATCTGAAACTTGTCGATTGCAAAATTGGGATTGGCAATAAGATTTACTTTTGTTCCGTATGTCGATTCTATCTGTTCAAGGGAGGTCTTTTCTTCTTCATAGAGCAGGTTTGCAACGTCGGTCGAGAGATAGATATTGAAGATCCTTCCCTCTCCCTTTTTGCATGAGCTCCGAAGTTCCCTGAGTACTTCATAACAGACGGTATAACGGGATTTTACATAACACGAACCTTCGCAGTTCGGGCATGTCTCGGTCAGAAGGTTCACGACATTGTGACGCGTTCGTTTCCGGGTAAGCTGAACAAGCCCCAGTTCGCTGATGGGATATGCAAATGTCTTGATCCTGTCTTTTTTCAGTGTGTCCATCAATGACTGGAAGACAGTCTCGCGGGATTCTTTGCGCTCCATATCGATAAAATCAACAATTATTATTCCGCCAATATTGCGAAGGCGTATCTGGTATGCTATCTCTTTGACCGCTTCAAGATTTGTCCTCAATATGGTGTCTTCGAGGTCCTTCTTGCCCAGATATCGACCGGTATTTACATCGATCACCGTAAGCGCTTCGGTATAATCGAGAACGATATAGCCGCCGGACTTGAGCCATATCTTTCTTTGCAGGAGTTTTGCCACCTCCATTTCGATGCCATAGACCTCAAAGATAGGATCTTTCTCATCGAAATAAACAACCTCGCACCCTTCCTCAGGCAGGTATTCTTTCAGGAAATGCTCAAGCCTTTTGTAAATGAACTCGTCATCGACGATGACCTTTTTCAAATTGTGCGAATGGAGGTCCCGGATCACCCTGAAGATGATACCAAGTTCCTGGTGAAGAATTGCCGGGGCCCGTGACCCTTTAGCCTTCTCCTGTATGCTTTCCCATATACGCCTCAAAAAATTGAGATCGGTTTCAAGTTCGTCCGCGCTCTTACCCTCAGATGCGGTCCTCGCGATAAGCCCGTACCCTTTCGGGCATATGTCCTTCATTACTGTGCCAAGGCGTTTTCTCTCCTCTTCATCTTCGATCTTCCGGGACACACCGATATGGTCTGTTCCCGGCATAAGGACCAGCAGCCTTCCCGGCAGGGTGATCTTCGACGTGACCCTTGTGCCCTTTTGCCCGATCGGTTCCCGTGATACCTGGACAATGATTTCCTGACCGTCCTCAAGAACACCTTCAATTCGTTCGCCTGTCTCAAAATGAAATTCAGAACTATCGAATTCTTCATACATCATCCCGTCGAGGATGATGTCGCCGACATAGAGGAATGCAGATTTCTCAAGCCCTACATCGATGAATGCGGCATCCATCCCGGGAACGATCCGTACCACTTTTCCCTTGTAAATGCTGCCGACCATGCTACGGTCGTTCTTTTTCTCGATAAAGAACTCCACAAGAGTGCCATTCTCAAGGAAAGCAATCCTCGTTTCGCTGTATGTAACATTTATGACAAGCTCAGATGCCATTATTTGGTCTCGATTCTATTTTGATAATCCGGGAAAAAGTTCCCTGATTCCAGAGCTGCTTAACCCCCTTGCCACGCCACACATAAAAATGCTTGTCCTCTGTTTCTTTCCACAGGGAGAAATCGCCTTCCAGGGGCTCGGCGGCAATTAAAATAAACAGATAATCTTTTACCACATCTTTCAAAGAACCTTCAATAAATTCGTATATTTTTATACCCGACGACAGCCTTCGGTTAATATTCTTTATCCTTGCATTATCTACCAGCAGATCGGGGTCTGTTTCTATCTCAATAAATTCATAGAAACTTTCGATCCCGACGGGAAGAGCATCCGTCAGGGCTATCTTGGGAAGGGGGTGATATTTTCCCTTCATCCTTATGGGTATCCCGGACGCCTTCATGGCCCTCACGAGAATACTCATAGTATCAAGGTGCCCGATATACCGTGCATCCCCATACTTTCCGTAGCGAAATGTGATCTTCTTTGGCGGGCAGCTGGACATTGACGGGCATGCCCGCATCATTTGCGGCCCTATCAGCTCTGCTCTATCGCCCTATCCGTCTTGAGGCCATCGTTTCCTGCACGAAAGGCCGCACCCTGCGCACCCGTTCAGGCAATCGGCGGTCATTTCGCCGGATTCGGCCTTTTTAAGTTCGTCCCGGAGGAACTGCGTATCAAAACCCATATCGACCGCATCCCAGGCCAATCGGTCATGCATATCAAGAGCGCCGGTATATTTTTTCATATCAATTGAATTCGCTTCGAACCATTCACGGTATGGTTCGAATGAAAAAAACTCCCGCCATGCCTCAAGACGAACATTGCGGGCGTGAAGATATTCGAACAATGATGAAAGATGTTCGTCCGCCCGCGCCACAATCCCCTCGATGATGCTGACCGAGGTATCGCGATATCGAACCCGGACACCCGTCTTCTTCAGGACGTCTTTTATCAGCATGATCTTCTCGATGAGGACGCTTTCGTCATCCATCGGCAGCCATTGGAACGGGGTATGAGGTTTCGGAGTGAACGGTGAGACCGACAGGTTAATATCGAAGCCCGCTGCCCGAAACGGAGCGATCACGTCACGGATCGCGCTCAAGTCGTCTTCGGTTTCCCAGGGGAAGCCCACCATGACATAAAGCTTTAACCGGCGCCATCCGAGGGCCTTGAGCTGCGGTAGCTGCGCCACCAGATTTTCGACATCGATATCCTTATTGAGGCGCTGGCGAAGGTGCGCCGTCGGCGCCTCGAGCGCGAAGGTAAAACCGGTTCGCGCCATCTTGCCCATTGCCGCGATCTCATCATCCCCGATACTGCCTATCTTGAGCGATGGCAGGCTGACCGACAGGCCATTATACTCTTTTCTTGCATAGTCAAGAACGTCAAAAAGATGCCCGTAATCGCCCGAGCTTAACGATAGCAGCGATATCTCTTCATACCCTGTATTATGCAGTCCCTCATCGATAACTGCCTTGACGGCGTCAAAAGAGCGCTCGCGATAGGGTCTGTAGCCGAACCCGGCCAGGCAAAATCTGCAGCCATTGCCGCAGCCGCGTGATATCTCGACATTCAGCCGGTTATGGACGCTGTCAACGGTCGGTATCGGAGGCCGGACCGGATGAAATGCCCGGTCGAGGTCCTGAACGAACAGTCTTTTGACCGTCCGCGAATGGGCGGAATAAACACCATCCAGCCTGGATAACTCGGTTATTACCCTGTCGCGTTTTTCGCCCGCCATGTCCCGGGACATTGTGAGTATTGAAACGAGGGCTTCGTCCGCTTCACCGGCTACAATTATGTCAAAAAAGCGTTCGTACGGTTTCGGGTTGAGCATTAAGGGGCCGCCGCCGATGACTATCGGGTCGGTTTCCCTGGCGCTCGTCCGAACGTATCTTCACACCGCCAAGGGAAAGCATGTTCAGGACATTTGTGACATTAAGCTCATATGTCACCGAAAACCCGACAAGGTCCATTGCATGAAAGAGGGGTTTTGGATTCAAGGGTGGTCAAAGGCCTCCCTGTTTGCCGCAGATGCTCTTCCATGTCGGCCCAGGGAGCAAAGCACCGCTCACACCACACCCCGTCGATAGGTTCGAGATCTCATAGAGAAGGAACAGACCGTAATATGACATTGCGATCTCGTATATATCCGGATAGCACAGGGCGAAGCGGACTTTGACGTCCTTTAGGTCCTTCATGGTATGGTTCGGCTCGCAGCCGATATATCGGCCGGGCCTCATTATGTGTCGGGGTATGTCTATCATTTTAATATCCTGTGGACCGTAAGGCGTAAGGTGTTAAAGTAATGTGAGTTTATGCGCCTCACGCCTTACGATTTAAACTATTTCCTTTTTATCTTTTCCAGATCTTCCATGACGATGTTCTTTATCCGGTCGAGGGCCTTCGGGCGTGCCGGCCTCGAAGCGCAGAACGAGGATCGGCTGGGTATTGGAAGATCTCACGAGTCCCCAGCCGCCATCGAAGGTCGCCCTGACACCGTCCGTGTCAATGATAGGGTATTTTGACCGGTAAAGTTCGGTCAATTCGCGGACAACTTTGAACTTTACATTATCCGGGCAGTCAACGCGCAATTCCGGGGTCGAGTATGTTCTCGGAAGGTCGCCTAAAAATTCAGATACCGGCCTGCCATCGCGCTCCATTATTTCAAGGAACCGTAAAGACGCGTATATTGCGTCGTCATAGCCGAAGAAACGGTCGGCAAAGAAAATGTGGCCGCTCATTTCCCCGCCCATCAATGCGTGGGTTTCCTTCATCTTCTGCTTAATGAGTGAATGGCCGGCCTTCCACATTATGGGCTATCCGCCGCGCTTCGCTATATCGTCAAACAGATTCCTCGAACATTTCACTTCGGAGATAAAAGTTCCTCCCTTGTGCTCCTTGAGGATCTGCCGCGCAAAAATAAGCATGAGGTAATCACCCCAGATGATACCGCCTTTTTCGTCAACAACACCGATCCTGTCCGCATCGCCGTCATAACCGATCCCGACATCGGCCTTTTCCCTGAGGATGGTATCACGAAGGGCCACAAGATTTGCCTCTACGGTCGGGTCAGGGAAATGGTTGGGAAAATGACCGTCCATTTCGCAAAATAACTCGGTGACGTTCTGGCCGAATTCCCGCATTATGGGGGCCGCTATCACTCCGCCCGTACCGTTCCCCGCATCGATAACCACTTTGAAATTCTTTCCAAGACTAATGTTCGAACGGAGATAAGTATAATAATCCTGTTACGATATCTCTGTATTCCCTGTATGATCCTTTGGCCGATACGTATTTTCCGGCTTCGATGATCTTTCGCAGGTCCTGTATCTGGTCGCCATAAATGGTCGCTTTATCGACGGCAACTTTGAAACCGTTCATGGTCGGCGGGTTATGACTGCCTGTGACCATGATGCCGCCTTCGACATCCAGGGTGAAGAGCGAGAAGTAAAACAGGGGTGTCGGCGCAAGACCGATATCCGTGACCTCAAGGCCGGCCCCGGTCATTGATTCTACGAGGATGTCCCTGTAGTGTTCGGAACTCAAACGGCAGTCACGACAGATGGATGCCTTCTTTTTTCCGGCAGATGCCATGTATGACCCGAACGCTCTGCCTATATTCCGTACGACGTCATCCGTCAGGTCACGCTCAACATCTCCCCTGATGTCATATTCCCTGAATATTTCAGTATTCATCGCGCCTTATCTCCTGGAATTTGTAATATTGCAAACCCCGGCCTCGATTGACTTCGCCAGGGCGAGAAAAATTCAACCCGTTAATACAGATTAGTTATGAGGAGCGGCTTGTACTGCCGAACCAAACACCGGTTTTTCCTTCAGGAGCTCTATCATCATGAGAGCGTTCCTGGCCGCTTTGCCAGAATGGCAGTTGTTGAAGAAAACAAAGGTGGCACCGGACGCCCGGGAGGCAACATCTGCAATAGGTTGCACAAACGCTTTCAATTCCTTCTCGGAATATAGATAATCATAGCGAATATCGACGGGTTCCCGGAACCATGATCTATTCCTTCCATGAAACCGGAAATAACCGGTTGTTGAGGTCAAAACAGGTGTAAAGGGCATAAGTCCTTTGAGCTTGGGTTCGTCGACAACGCAAAATCCCAGCGAAAGCTCCTTCAAGAGATCAAAATACCTCTCATCAAACCATCGTGCATTCCGGAATTCTACAATCGACTCATAACCGGCGAATTCATCCTTCAGTGTCCGGATATAGTCAATATTCTGATCGGTCGGAACGAACATGTAGGGAAACTGGAAAAGCAATGCCTTCAAATTCGAACCGAGCGGTTCTATACCCTCTCTAAAAAACCGGCAGGTCTCCTTAATATCGGTCTCAAGCGAATGTGTAATGCCTTTATAGGCCTTCACGACAAAGGAAAAATCCCGTGAGGTCCGCCGAGCAAAGGATTCCATGGTTTTGCGGGAAGGCATCGAATAATACGTATAATTCACCTCAAGGGCCTTAAACCCTAACGTATTTGTATAATAAGGAAGCATGTCCTGTTTTCTTGTTCGCGGCGGATAGACTTCGCCTATCCAGTCATCAAAGGAAAAGCCGCTTGTTCCGATCAATATTTCGCCCATAGTTTTAATTTGACAAGTAATTTCTATCTAAATAATATATGTCAGCGCCCAAAATCTCAAGGCAAAAGGGGAAACGATGGAGAAACAGTACGTCATAGACGATATAAACCTCAAGGAATCCTGGAGGCTGTTCCATATAATGGCTGAGTTCGTAGAGGGTTTTGAAAACCTCAACGATATAAACCCGGCAGTTACCATTTTCGGCAGCGCGCGCGCGCAAAAAGGCGAGGTGCTGTATGAAAAAACGTATGATATTGCAAAGCTTCTTGCGAAGAACTGCTTCAACATCATCACGGGCGGAGGCGGAGGCGTTATGGAGGCCGCAAATAAAGGCGCTAAAGACGGAGGGGCAAAATCGGTAGGGATCAACATAGAACTCCCTTTTGAACAGAAACCTAATCCCTACGCCAATGTCCGTCTGAGCTACCGGTACTTTTTTGTAAGGAAGGTTATGTTTCTCAAGTATGCCATGGCATATGTCGTCATGCCCGGCGGTTTCGGCACGCTTGACGAGTTTTTTGAGGCCATCACGCTTATTCAGACGAAAAAGATGAGGCCTTTTCCCGTCATCCTTTACGATTCAACGTACTGGCGGGGACTTATCGAATGGATGAAAGATCAGATGCTGACCCATAGCAGGATCGTGAAAGAAGACTTTGACATATTCAAGATAATGGACGACCCTCAGGAGATCGTCGATTACGTGAAAAGGTTTGTGATACTATAAGGGATAGTTCAAGGGTTCAAACGTTCAAGGTGCAAACGTTACGTTCTTGTTCTACTTTCTATGTGGTAAGTGTCACGACATCGTAGACTAAAAAATGTGTCACGACATCGTGAACTGAGCGATTTTCCAGCTATTGGGTATCTTCGGCCTCAGAACCTACCAAGCCGGGTGCCTGCACCTGCAATGCTCGGACTAATTGTGTAACTTATCTGTTCGAGTCATTCCGTTCACTCCCCAGATCGTTGATCGTTGAACATTGAACGTTGAACCCAAGATCTTTCCAATTCCCCGGACTAAGCAGTTTCCAATTCCAGTATGTCCAGTTTTCTCGTGAAAACAAGATACCCGGTATGGGCTATCATACGGTCGGTGGGACGGACACGTTCGGCTACTGTCTTGTATTTTCTTATAAGGATCTCAAGGACCTCTGTATCGCCATACCCTTCTTCGAGAGTTTTCAGGACATCCGATATTTGATTGGCGGTAGGGACTATCATCCCTATCGGGGCACTGCCTTTCAGGCATTCCCTAACCTTGCCGAGTACCATCGATGGTTCCCGTACGTCAATGAATGCAGCGTCAAATTCCTCGCCATCGCATCCGGTAAATTCTTCATTATGGAGTTCGACGTTGCCCCATTCGCAATAACGTTCCATATTCCGCTTGGCGTTCCTGAAATGCCTCTCTTCCTGTTCAAACGAAACAACCCTGCCTTGAGGCCCAACCGCATGGGAAAGAATGTACGTATTAGCACCGCTCCCGGTGCCAACCTCGAGGACATGCGAGCCATTTTTCAGGCCCAGCCGGAAGGCAACGAAGAAACTTTCCTTCGGAAAGACGATCTGCGTTTCTCTTTTAAGACCATACATGACTATGTCTTCGATGGTAGGTTCGAAGATGTCATAGTCACCGATCCTGATCCCGTATGGTTTTCCAATAAGATCGCTATAGCGGAGCATACCGCCCTTGCCGTGAAATGATTGGTCGAGCGAAACGCGCTTGAGATATTTTCTGCCGCGCCAGATTAATAATATCAACTGGTTGTCTTCAATTTTCCTCATGTAATTTCCTTTTACCATCCGGCAATATCACTGCTTCTTCTCGGTAAGCCTGTACTCTACGGGAAGCAGGACATAAAGCCGGACTGGCACTTTATTCTTGAGATGTGTTTTTGCTATGGTGTCCCGGGCATTTTCATCGAGCACTGAGAAACCCGAACTGGAGATAACTTTCACGTCATCGATAAATCCATTCTCACGTACAACGAAAGATAGTACGACCTTCCCTTCCCAACCCATTCTCCGTGCACGCTCCGGATAGACTATTCCCTGCATTATGGTTTCACGCACGAAGGAAAAATGCCTCTCATCAGCCCCGCCGGGACGGGCATAATTCAGGGTTCTAAAATCTCCCGGGCCGCCGCCTGACGGTGCCGAAGATACATTTTGGTGCGCGCCTGTATCTCCTGCACGTTGTACGGGCCCTTGTGGTTCGCTGTCGAGCTGACTCCCGTCTTTATCCGCCTCGCGTTCCCGGCTGATATTCCGCTCATTATCCGTTACCCTTTTTAAAGTCGCGGAAAGTGACGTGTTTTCATTTTTCCTGGTCTTGCCGGGATTATTCGGCCGGAACTCACTGCCGCCCGCCGGGTATGTATCGTTCGATGTGATAATGGTGAAATCTATGGCTACCGGGCCGGACCGCCTGATATCGGAAAAAGGGTTCATTAATACAACTGCCGCTAACACACCATGCAGCAGAAAAGAAAATATATAACCGGAATAGCGCTCCCCGGTCATTTCCTGTCCTCTGTCTGGAGGCTCACTTTTTTAAATCCCATAGATTTTACGACCGCCAGGACATCCACAAATTCCTGAAGGCGAATATTCCGGTCGGACCGGATAAGGAAAGGAGTATCTCGCGAAACACCCGCTAAAGTATCCTTGAGACCTTCAACTCCGATGCGTTTCGACTTGTAATATATCGCGCCGGTACGGTCGATCTCGATTATCCCTGTCTTCATTGCCTTATCCTGGGTGGCCGCAACCTTCGGCAATTCGACCGGGATCACGCCCGTAACGACGAAAGTCCCTGTCATGAGGACGATGACAAGAAGGACGAGCATCACGTCTATGAACGGGACCATATTTATATAACTGATCTCTTTTTCTTCCATTTGCCGGGTTTGATTGACCTTTTCCGTCCAAAGATACGTGACGCTTTACGAAGACCTATACTTTGCCCTTTTCTCCGGCAGGTGTGGACCCATCTGCCGTATATGCGGCATCCCATCGCAGCAGGGCAATCTTAACCTTTCTCACAAGGTAATTATGAAACACTATGGATGGGATAGCGACAACAAGCCCGATCGCAGTCGCCTTCAATGCAAGGGCAAGGCCCAGCATAACGCCTGTTGCGTCGACATACCCATGCGAACCTATGGTTGAAAATGTGAGCATGATGCCAAGCACCGTTCCGAGGAGCCCGACGTAGGGCGCATTGCTGCCTATTGTCGCGATAACAGACATCCGTTTTGTAATTTCAATTTCGAGCAATTTTCTGTTCAGGTCATAATGGGCAATGTCGAGCCGCCTGAAAAACAGATACCGCTCGATGAAAAAAGCGACAGAAAAGAAAGACATTAATGCGAGAAGCCCTATAATACCGTAATCAATCACATAAACAAGCCATTGCATCTTTGTAATTTATTATAAATACTGGTTGTTGTCAAAAGTTCTTCACCTGTGGTAAATAAAGATAACGGTGGATCTGCAGTTATGACAGTGATAAAAAATCTTATCGGGTGCATCACCCCGCAAGACCAGAAAGAACCTCGTTGCACTAGTGTTTGTTCAATAGACGGCATATCCATTGAAGGCCATGTCTTCCTTCCCTCGCTGATGCCCTGCTGCGGCCTGCTTTCCCTTCCATTCTGGGCAAAGATCTCCGGCTGGCTGATCAATGAGCGGCAGGACGAAGCTCTTATTACGGTCACAGTCACGCTTTTTGATGAAAAGAATGACCTCCTGGGCCTTTATTCTGATGTTATCGCAGTCGAATCCGGCCAGAAGGGCTCATTCGACGTCAAACTTCTTGATTTTCAGGAGACCGCCGAAACGTATTCGATCGCTGTAAGCGATATGGAAATTTCCTGACGAGCAGTGTTTTCATGGACGGAAAAGATTCGATAAACAAGCCATTTGCCGACCTGTCTCAATTCCTCAGAGAACGTCATATACGGCTCCAAAAGGAACCGCCGCTTCCCGAAAGTGAACCTCGGCCGGAGGATGACGAAGTTTTGTTCAGCCAGGCAATGAAGGATGTCCGTACCATCCGTAAACGCGATAACCGTGTCCGCAATAAGAGAGAAACGCCCATTGTGTCGGATGCCGGCAAAGAAAGCGACGAAGAACGGCTTCTCAAGAGCATTCTGGCAGACGGCAATACGATCAATGTGACGAACCTTCCCGAATACATGGAAGGCTATGCAGAGGGCGTGAGCCCCCTTGTCATGGAAAAGCTCCGTGATGGCGAGTTTTCAGTACAACAGGTTGTCGACCTTCACGGGCTATCGATCGAAAGCGCCCGCGAACATTTTGAATATTTTTTGAGCGAAGCTATAAAAAAGAACCTCAGATGCATCAAGATCATCCACGGGCGAGGACTGAAATCAAAAAGGGCACCGATAATCAAAGACTACTTGAAAACATGGATAGTACGGGCCATGCACCGAAAATGGGTGACCGCATTCTCCAATGCCGTAATGCCCGAAGGCGGCCCCGGAGCAACCTACATCCTTCTGAGAAATAAACCCCAAAAAAAGAAAATAACGATAATTGGGTGAACAGTGAGGAGTGAGGAGTTTAAAACAATTTTACATTACAAACGAACGCTGATTGATGAGACGATCCGGGTAACAAAATAATCCGGGTACATGGGTAACACTTTTTGTATCATGCATAGTTGCCTTTCAGGAGGTGTCTATGGCATGAAATGGAGTTACCAAATATGGATCAGAAATTAAAGGTTTATCAGAGAATACCTCGAGGATGATCTCTTCTTTAGAGAACTATGCCAGGAATTCAACATCAGCAGAAAGACCGGGTACAAGTGGGTTGAGAGATATCTTTCAGAAGGTCCCAAAGGCCTCATGGACAGGCCGAGAAGTCCCCTTTCCTGCCCGCACAGGACCGGTGAAGAGATCATAGAGGCCATCGTGAAGGAGAAAAGGAAACACCTCACGTGGGGGCCCAAGAATATGCTCGCCCGTCTGTCCTCCCGGTATCCCTCCCTTCCCGCCGCCTCCACCGCATCGGACATCCTCAAGCGCCATGGCCTCGTAAAGCCTGTGAAGAAAATAAGGCGCAGACTCCCCGGGTGCACGCGGGCCATTGCAGTGTAACCCATCGATATATGAATCTCCTATTACAAGGGCCAGTTCCGGATGAGAAACGGCATCTACTGTTACCCGCTTACCGTGTGCAACATAAAGACCAGGTTCCTCTTCGGGATTGACGCCCATGATACTTTCTCCTTTGCGAAGACGAAGCTTTGCTTTACCCGGCTCTTCGAGTAATACGGGCTGCCCCGGAAGATACGCAGCGGTAACAGGGTTCTCTTCGCATCGAATGCGATATCACGCCTGTCTTCCCTGTCCTTCTAGTAGGTCAGTCTCAGCATATACCCCTAGCAGTCAGAACACAGAAACCCAGAGCAATATTCACATCATGAAAGGATTCACAAGACATTGAAGGAAGAGGCAACTATACCTCCCCAAAAAGACATAAGGTACACAGCCCACACGAGTCGTTAACTCTCGCAGGGAATATAACTAGATAAGGCCTCATTAGTCCCTGGGCCAGAAAACACCCGGATCTCTCTATATATCATCCCCGAGAACGATGCCCCGGAAGCTCTGTCAATTCGATTATCCCCTGCACTTACAGGTACGGCGTTTGAGCCACAATAACTCCTGCATCCGGTGGAAGAATGAGTTTGCTTTTGTAAATCGTTCCCTTGGCGGGTAATATATCGGCCTTGAGCAAAAAGGTGATGGCGTGTATGATTTATACTTCTGCGACCTGCTGATAGGGCGGTTCATGGAAAACAAACTAAGGATTCAGGATTTTCTCGAAAGACTGCCCTTGAGGCAGATCTATAACAGGCCGGGCAGCATGAAATCGAAAAGTGTAACCGATGTACCGGTAGAAATTGTTAGCTATTTTCCCGAATAAATTACCAAGAATTAACTCCTTACTATTTACTCCTCACTCCTCACTGTCTTCTCAAATCTTTTTCCGCCACGCGTATACGATCGGGCTTGCAACGAAAATTGAAGAATAGGTTCCGACGATCAGACCGAGAAACAGGGCAAAGGCAAAATCGAAGAGCACTTCACCGCCGAATATCATTATGGCCGCAAGGCTTATGAGGGTCGTGATACCGGTGACTATCGTCCGGCTCAAGACCTCGTTAATACTGACGTTGATGATATTCCCGAAATCATCACGCGATTTCATTTTCGCTGAATTTTCACGTATGCGGTCAAAGACGACGACCGTATCCTGGAGTGAGTATCCGGCTATCGTCAACAAGGCTGTAATGATAAGAAGATTGAATTCCTTGCCAAGGAAATAGAAGACGCCGCAGATAACCAGAACGTCATGGAAGGTCGCTATCGTTGCGGCTATGCCTGATACGAACGTGAACCTCCATGCAATATAAACGATAATTCCGAGCAGTGCCAGGATCACTGCGATGATCGCATATTTCTTAAGCGACTGGCCAACGCCCGGCCCGACCATGTTGCTTCCCAGCACTTCAAACTTCGCGCCTTTCAATTGCGTGGAAAGAATGTTTGTTATCTTCGACCCAACGGATTCCTTCTCCGTATCTGACAGCTTTGTCTTGATAAAAAAGTCGCGGGTTCCGCTTACTTCCTGTATCTGCACATCACTTATCCCGCCTGACTCAAGGGCGTGCCTTAAATCCCCTATGTTGACCTTCTCGGCAAACCTGACCTGAACATTTGTGCCGCCGGTAAAATCTATGCTGAGGTTTGCCTTTCCCAGGGATATCATTATGAAGGAGAAGACCCCTATTGCTACCAGGACCGCGGAAATAATAAACGCTGTTTTTCGCAGGCCGACAAAATCTATTTTCGTATTTTTAATGAGCTCCATCATGGGCGCCGCCTCATATACTCAAAGTTCTTGGTTTGTATTTCGTGAGTATCCAGTCGAAGATCGTCTTCGATCCGAATACTGCAGTAAAAAGATTTATGACCATTCCAAAGATCAAGGTTATTGCAAAGCCTTTGATCGGTCCCGTTCCAAAAATAAAAAGGACGGCAGCTGTAATGAGAGTGGTGATATGCGAATCGAATATGGCCACCCATGCCTTGGCATAACCGCCATCCACTGCGGCACGCACTGTTTTTCCAAGACGCAATTCATCGCGGATCCTCTCAAAGATGAGAACATTCGAATCGACGCCCATACCTATCGTCAGCGCGATGCCGGCGATACCCGGTAATGTCATTGTGGCTTTAAATGCACTGAAGACGCCGAGCAGATAGATCAGGTTAAGCGCAAGGGCCAGGTTTGCAATAACACCGGAACCCCGGTAGTAGACAACCATAAAGATAATTACGAAAATACTGGCGAGAAACGTTGCAAGAACACCTGCGTTGATGGAATCCTGTCCGAGTGTCGGGCCAATGATGATATTCTGTACAACCTTAACGGGGGCCGGGAGAGCGCCGGCGCGAAGCACTATTGCAAGGTCTTTCGCCTCATCGACCGAAAAACCTCCCGTGATGGAAGCCCTTCCTCCCGAGATCCTTTCGCGTATCTGGGGCGCCGAATAAACGGTATTATCGAGGACAATGGCAAGGCGTTTTCCGACATTTTCCGCGGTCACCTTGTCAAAGATCCGGGCGCCTTCCGCATTGAATTCAAGGCCGACCGATATTTCACTGCCTATATCTCTGCCGCCCATATTGATCTTGGCGTCTGTCAGAAGTTCACCGGTAAGCAATGCCTGTTTCTTAAGGACAATCGGCAGCGTGGTCTCGACCCCGGTTTCCCTGTTCTTCGACCGTATCTTAAGCACCTCAGCATCAGCGGGAATCGCACCGGACCCGGCGCTGGCGGTCGCCGCCTCATCAACAAGCTTGAATTCGAGCTGAGCGGTCTTGCCGATGAGCTCAAGCGCCCTTTGCGGGTCTTTCACGCCGGGAAGCTGTACCAGTATCTGATTTTCACCCTGCTTAATGATGACGGGCTCGGAGACGCCAAACTGGTCTATCCTGTTCCGGATCGTTTCGAGGGCCTGATTCACGGCATTCTCTTTTATCGAGGCAAGATCTTTATCGGGAATAAGGAAATCAATGTTCATGAGATCGCCCTCGGCCCTCGGGATGCCTGCCTTCAGATCGGGAAATTTTGTTCCCACAACATTAAATAATTTCTCTTTCTGATCGGGCCGTATGGAAACCAGGATGCTGCTCCCTTTTTTATCGATACCGAGAAACCTCACACCCTCCGTGATCATCGCATCTTTCAGGCTGGTCATTTTCCTGTCTACGATGTTGTCCATAAGTTTCGCCGTATCCAATTCGAGAAGCAGGTGCATGCCGCCTTTAAGGTCCAACCCAAGATGGATCTTATCGCTCGGCAGATACTTCTTCCAGACACCTTCCAATTCGACGATATTGGGAAGGCAGAATACTATCGACAGGACAAGGAAGACAAGAATGAGAATAAATCTCAATTTTAGTGATTTGATCACGTATTAACCTCATTCGGGTGGATTCGATAAACTACTGCTCAAAAAGTACAACCAAATTATAATCATGCGCCTTGTTTGTCAAGATAATTTTGTCACAAGCACGGTCAGGCAAAGCCCGGCCGATGGTCATCTTTCCGGATTTTCCGGTAGGTGCGTCAATGCTATGCGATCGGGGCGTCATCAAGCAGGGACCTGATCCTTGTCATAAGCTCCTTGAGAATTATCGGTTTGGCAATGAACTGAAGGCCCTCTTCCCGTAAGCCCTTCTTATGGATTATGTCCGCCGTGTAGCCGCTCATAAAGATAGTCTTGACGCCGGGTTTTAACTTTTGCACGTGGTCAAATACCCGCTTCCCGTTCATCTTTGGCATGACGACATCGAGGAGAAGGAGATCGATCATTTCCTGATGCGTTTTAAATATCTTTAATGCGTCCTCTCCGTCAGATGCCTCTATGATCCTGTAACCATACTCGGTCAAAACCGTCTGCATATATTTTCTTACGGTATCGTCATCCTCGGCAAGCAGGATCGTTTCGTTTCCCCGGCCGATCTCAACCGGGCTTATAGCCCTGTTATCAACAGATTCAAGGGCCCCCGAACCGACGATGGGGAAATAGATCGAAAAAACTGTTCCTTTTCCGGGTTCGCTCCGAACATTTATATACCCCGAATGCTGGCTTATTATTCCGTATACGATCGAAAGGCCAAGACCGGTCCCCTTACCGACGCCCTTCGTCGTGAAAAATGGCTCGAATATTCGTTCGGCGATCTCTTTTGACATCCCCTGCCCTACATCACCGACTTCGACAAGGGCATACTGACCGGGCTGCATCCCGGGTTCCGGGCTATACTCTTTCCCGACCGTAACAGTAGAGGTCGTTATCGTGAACACACCGCCGAGAGGCATGGCATCCCGGGAGTTCGTCCCGAGATTCATGATCACCTGGCCTATCTGGCCTGCATCCGCAAGCACGGGTATGTCGTAAGGGGAATAAATGCACTTGAGTTCTATGTCTTCGCCGATTATTCTGCGCAGAAGGCCTTCCATATTTTGTATTGACGCATTAAGATCGATCTTTTTCGGTGCTATAACCTGCTTTCTGCCAAATGCAAGAAGACCCTGGGTAAGCGTCGCGGCCCGCTGGGCGGCACTGAGGATTGAATCGGCATACGTCCTTTCCGGGGTATCCCCGCTGAACCGCAATTGCAGAAGGCTTCCGTAACCTATAATTGCCGTGAGTATGTTATTGAAATCGTGTGCCACCCCGGCGGCGAGCTGCCCCACTGCTTCCATTTTTTGAGACTGCATAAGCTGTTCCTCGAGGGCCTTGGATTCTGTCAGGTCCACTATAGACGCAATGCTTCTTCGCGAGCCCGGCAAAAGCCCGACGGTGAGGTGAACGTCCAATATCTTGCCTGATTTGTCCCGGATCTTGAATGCATACTTCGAGGGCACGTCGTGCCCCATCCTTCTTAAGGTATGGTATTCCATCATCCGATCGATATAGTCAGGAGGAATAAAAGTTGTCCATGTCAATTTTCCTGTGACCTCTTTCAGGTCATAACCCGATAACCTGGCAAATTCCTCGTTGGCAAGAGAGATCGTCCCGTTCTCTTCGACGATGATGCTGGCGTTCCCGGTATGTTCAAAAATGGCGCGATATCTTTCCTCCGATTCCTGGAGCGCTTTTTCGAATTTTCTCCGCTCGTCCAATTGATGAGTAAGGTCGTCGTTTACCCTGATCAGCTCCTCGGTCCTCTTCCGTACCAGCTCTTCCAGATGCTGGCGATGGGCATTAAGCTCCGCATCACGCTCTTCGATCTTTTCAAGCATCTCGTTGAAACCATGCGCTATTTCCCCGATCTCGTCTTTTCTTGATACATCTGCCCTGAGGCCGTATCTGTTCTTGTCGGTGACCGTTTTCATCATAACAAGCAGTTCCGTTATCGGGTCCCTGATGATCTTCTGAAAATATACCGAAAGGAAATACCCGATGACAAGTGATGCAACAATTGCAAGTATTATGGTGCTGACATTCTTATAAAGGCTCTGAATAGAGCCTCGTCAGGTCACGGACCAGGTAAACTTTACCGACAGTTTCGTTATCGAGGACAATATCCTGGGTGAATTGGGCACCTGAGGCAGAAAAAATATGGCCCTCTTTCGGCCTGAGTGTTTCAGCCGGCGCTCTATACGAACTGTCACGGTTATACTCGGCGTAAACGGCCCTGTCGGCGCTTATGATCGACGCATGTTTTACATCGGGGAAAACGTGTAATATCCTGATGGTATCTTCGGCGTTTGCCCTGTCGTGAAAGAGCAGGGCCGCGGCGCTATTCTTGCCCACTGTCCGCATGATCCCTTCTGAATCCGAAATAAACATCCTCCGTGCGGAGTATATCTCGTTTATCGTAATGATAGTCCCCATCATTCCGAGGATAGCCACCATTGATACAATAAATATGATGATAAGTTTCCGCTTCAGGGAAAGATCACGGAGAATTTCTCTCGGCGTGCAAATTTCAGCCATTTAATCATGGTCAACCACCCTTCCCAACTTTAACAGTTGAGAACTAACATTGATCCTGGACCTTTTTATCGACGTAAGATTTATCTCAAATTTTACCTTGCTTGCTTCTATATAGAAATTGACCATGATCCCCTGTTTTGCGTATCCTTCCGTGTCCCCAACCGTAAGAACATCGAGGTCGCGGACCGCTTCCAGAACGGAATTGATCCGCCTTCGTTCTGATGACGAAACAAAGAGGATGCTGCATCCACTCAAGGCCCTGAGCGAACCCGTGTTCCTGACCTGAACGGCCTTTCCGCGGATCTTGACTCCCTGTATGATATCGGTATACCGGCCGAACGGGTCGGACCCGTAAATACAGATCCTGTAATTGCCGGTTTCCCGTTCTTTATTCGGGCCATCGATAAATTTAAGGATATTTCCAAGAAAAGCTGCCTTTACCTCGTATTCGTCAAATTCCCTCGGACCGGCGTTTCCTGACGATATTTGCACTGTGCCGATGAAACCCGCAATTATCAGGATGATCGCAATATTTTTCATCTATCAGAACCGGTATGTCGCTTTAAACCTGAATGCCCTGCCATCCTGCCCTATATCGCTCTGAATATGTTCGCGGGATGCAGGGTTGCTGTATTTCTTATCGAGAAGATTGTAAATACTGAAGGACAGGTCCAGGTTGCCGATGATCCTGTCGCTCAGGAATGTAGTATTTATAAGGGTATAACCCCCATCACTGGTCGTATTGAGATTCTGCTGGGGGCTTACATACTGCAGTTCGAAGCCTGCACTGAGCTTGTTCTTGATCAACGGGCTGAATATATTCAACTTGGCCAGATGCCTTGGGAAATTTTTGAAACTGATATTTTCCTCATTGCTGCCTACTTCCTGGTATGAATATGAAAACCGGCCTCCAATCCCAACGGGCCATTTTTTCTCGATCTCGAATTGGATTCCCTTACCTTCAGCGCGCGCAGTATTTTTAAAGACCATCAGGCCGTCAACATCCGTTTCAAGGCTGATAAGGTTCTCCACGTCATAGTAAAAACCTGTGACAGCCGTTCGAAAACCTTTAAAATATTTTTCTAAAACGACCTGATATGTCCGGATCTTCTCCGGATCAAGGCCGGGGTTGGCCTTTTGGGAAATATTACCGTCGGTGTAATAAAGTTCGTATGTGTTCGGTATGCGGTATGCTTCCCCATATATGAGCTTGATGGTGGTCTTTTCAAACGGGGTATAGATGAGTGCGATCCGGGGGCTTAAGTTGCCCTGGAAGTCTTTATAGTGGTCATAACGTCCGCCGGCATTGATGAGCAGCGTATCGGTCAGGATAAACTCGCCCTGGGCATATGCGCCGACGCTGTACGATGACCGGTTGTCGTCAAGGTAACCCGCATACGGATTTTCGTCGTAATTTTTTTGCTGCTGAACAAAATTATCGCGGTATTCGATACCGCCTATTACCGTATGGCGGCCGGCTATCCGGGCCGTATAGTGGCCTTCTGCACCCCACCATTTGCCGACCGCAATGTCTTTGTTCATTGTAACCGGCGGGTAATCGAGGACATATTTCCCGTCATACCGGTAATAATCGTAAAAAAGCCGCATAGTGAGGTCGTTCGAGTTCTCGAACTTTTTTTGATACTTCAGATCTATATACCCCTGCTCATCGGCTGTGTTTGTTCGATCATCATTGAATACGGTGTTCCAGGCGCCGGTCGGGATGGTTTTGGTCCGGCTTCCGTATGCACCCTGTACGTTTAACCCCGCGTATTTGATATTGGTGAAAAATGAAGAATATTTCTCGAGATCATTATTGTCCGACCGGCCGAAGTTCGTTTCCGGACCGGTATATTCCTTATATTGAAAATCCTGTCCCATGCTGCGGTACCGGGTTGCCGAAAACAACATCTCCAGCCCATTTCCGAATTTGCGCCCGAAGCTTGCCCTTTCCTTGTCCGTGTCGAAGCTGGCTATCTCAGCGGATATTTCCACTCCTTTTATGTGGGAAACTGTCTTTGTTATGACATTGATAACCCCAAAGAATGCATTGCTCCCATAGAGCGATGACCCCGGCCCGTGAATTACCTCGACCCGGTCTATCAGGTCGACGTCGAGGATAAATTCCCGGCCGATCGTTGCGGTATCGTAGATGTTATTGTTGATCCTGTGCCCATCGACGAGCAGCAGCATCCTCGTGTTGTAATCGCCCTGCCGTAAAAACCCACCCGATCCAAGATAATTGTAGTTCCTGTCATAGGTCACGTACAGGCCGGGTAAACTGTTTAAAATATCCGCCATGGTACGGTAACCGTACCATTTGATATCTTCCGACGTGACAATATTTATGGGTGCCGGCGCGTCCGAGATGCGCTGTTCGTATCGCGAGGCGCCGAGCACTGTCGAAACATCGACTCCCATTAATTCTTCAATGGGCAATTGAGCAAGATCGGACGGCGTCCTTGTCTCAGGTTCTTCTGCACGGGACACTGATGGCAGGGTTAACAGAATAAGAACAACGCAGAGATAGAGTAAAGATATCAAGTTTATCTTAATTCTCTCCTGATTCATTTATAAACTCTCTTTTTTTAGTGGATTCATATGTTATAGAATTTATCGGCAAGACGCTGTAAACCCTTTATATATTGTTTCGGGAAACTATTTTGAATATCGCCTCACATGGCAGGATATACTGAAAAATCGCTGATAGATCGCTGCCGGATGTGCTAAAATAGAGGCATCCCGCATCCTTAGGAAGGCGGGTTTTTGGCGGGGTATAATTAACCGGATGGATAAAGAATGATGCGCGAAAAGATAGAAAAACTCAGGAAAGAACTGGAATATCATAATTACCGGTATTACGTGCTTGACGATCCTGTCATCACCGACCAGGAATACGACGGGCTCTTACGCGAACTGACACGCCTCGAAGCAGAAAATCCTGAATTTGCCGATCCCAACTCGCCTACCCAAAGGGTCGGGGCCGGGCCCCTCGACGCATTCAAAACAGTACCGCATACTGTTCCGATGTTGAGCCTTCAGAACGCAATGACAGAGGAAGAAGTACAGGATTTCCACAAGCGCGTTGTGAAGATCCTTGGTTCAGATAATATCGAATATGCCATGGAGGTAAAGATAGATGGGCTGGCGGTTGAACTCGTCTATATTGACGGCCTTTTCGCCCTTGGTTCAACGCGGGGAAACGGGTATGTCGGAGAGGATATCACTCAAAACTTGAGGACAATAGGGGCTATCCCGATCCGCCTGCGTTCTGAGGAGATCCCCATACCGGAGCGCCTCGAGATCCGCGGGGAAGTTTACATGGGAAAAAAGGAATTTCTTGCGCTGAATGAACAGCGCGAACTTACCGGGGAACCCCTCTTTGCGAACCCGAGAAATGCCGCAGCCGGATCCATACGCCAGTTGGATCCGAGGATCACCGCCCAGAGGAAGCTGAATGTTTTCTGCTACGGGATGGGCCGAATCGCAGGCATGGAATTTTCGACCCATATGGATTTCCTGCTGCATTTGCAGAAATGGGGGTTCAGGGTAAACCCGCATGTCAGGCTCTGCCGTTCGATCGACGAGGTGATCGCGCATTACAGGTATATACGGTCCATACGGGAAGACATGCCGTATGAGATCGACGGCACCGTCATAAAGGTGAACAGGACGGATTATCAATCCGACCTCGGCACCGTGTCCCGTTCTCCCCGATGGGCCATTGCCTTTAAATTCGAGGCCCAGGAAGAAAAAACGACGATCGAGGATATAGTGGTCAGTGTCGGGCGGACCGGCGCGCTGACGCCGGTCGCTTTTTTAAAGCCGGTTATCGTGGGAGGCGTCGAGGTTTCACGGGCCACACTGCATAACGAAGATGAGATCGGGCGCAAAGATGTCAGGGTTGGAGATTCGGTGATCGTGACGCGCGCGGGCGATGTGATCCCCGAAGTTGTACGGGTGATAGACCCCGACAGGCCGGGGCGTACCGAGCCCTTCACGATGCCCCTGAATTGCCCCGTTTGCGGCGAACCCGTTGTGAGGCCCCCCGGCGAGGCGATACGGCGATGCGTCAACATCAGCTGTCCCGCGCAGATCAAGGGGACTATTGAGCATTTTGCGTCAAAGCGCGCTATGGACATCGACGGCCTCGGTACAAAGCTGGTGGAGCAATTGGTCGATCGCGGGACCATACGCGATGTGTCAGATCTGTACTTTCTCAAGAAAGAAACACTTGCCGGCATGGAACGCATGGCCGACAAATCCGCGCAGAATATCATCGATGCGATCGAGGCCTCAAAAAAGCGCCCGTTCGCACGCTTTATCTATGCACTGGGCATCCGCCAGGTCGGCGAACATGTCTCGGGGCTCCTCGCCGAGCGTTTCAGCTCGATCGAAGAACTTATGGCCGCGAACGTCGAAATGCTTATTGCCATTCCCGAGATCGGACCCGAAGCGGCAAACAGTATCACCGCATTTTTTAGCGACCCAAAAAATCGCGCAACATCGAGCGTATCCTGTCAGCCGGAGTTGATGCCGGAATACGACCAAAAAGGCAATAAACCGCTCGGCGGACGCACATTTGTATTCACCGGCTCCCTTGCATCCATGTCACGCGATCAGGCCCGGATCACTGTCGAAGACCTCGGCGCGAAAACGGCCTCTTCGGTCAGCAAAAAGGTCGATTACGTAGTAGCCGGAGAAGAAGCAGGCTCAAAACTCGACAAAGCCCGCCAGCTGGGAATAAGAATCCTGACCGAGCAGGAATTCCTTCAAATGATTGAAAAACCGTAAGGCGTAAGGCGTAAGGCGTAGGCGAAACCGCGTTCCGCATTACCCATATACCGACCAAGCCGAATGCCTGAACCCGAGGAAATGTGTAACCGGTATCCGGAATAGAGTCTGTAATTATGTGTCGGGATCATACCCGCCTTACGTCCTCACGACTTACGCCTTTACGCCTTACGCCGTTACGGTCCTTCGTTCTTTTCTATTGACTCATCCCCCCTTTCCCTGTACAAAAATATCTTGACAATGTTTGCAATTATCGGCGGTACATCACTTCTTGATACGGCTGTTTTTACTGAATGGTGCGACATGTGCTGTCACCACGCAATTCGGTACCGTTGCGGTCAAAACGTCCGGCAACGCGGTATTTTTGCAGCGCCATGGCGACCCCTGCCTGCCGCCGCACAGGATCGGTCATCGGGCGAACATCGCCGCGCTCAAAGATCTGGGGGTCGAGAAGATCCTGGCAATTAATTCCGTGGGCAGTCTTAAGAGCACAATAAAACCGGGAACCCTTATCATACCTGATGATTTTATCTGTCCCTGGCATGTTGAGACATTTTTCGATGATGCAGCCCGTTTTATGATACCGGCAATGGATGAGGCGTTTGCCCGGGAGATTTTTCGAAATATGCGCCATGCACACGAGATCGGTCCGGATGGGCGGGACATATGTGCAAACTATCGGGCCCCGACTGGAAACGCGGGCAGAAATAAAAATGCTGAAACGATTTGGGGATATTGTCGGCATGACCCTTGCTTCCGAGGCAACCCTCGCCATGGAATTGGAATTGCCGTATGCCAGTATATGCTCGGTCGACAATTATTGTCATGGGATACACAAGACGCCCCTCACAATGGACGAAATTTTTCAGAATGTCGCGAATAACGCGCGGACGATCGAAAATATACTCAATACATTCATAGATAGGAATACGACGTGAACATCCTGATCAAAAACGTCCTGCTCGATGGGGCGGCCACCGATATATTTATCGAGAACGGCACTATCCTTGAAATTTCTCCTGCATGCAGCCGCAGCGCGGATAAGGTCATAGACGGCCGCAGCAAGGCCGCCCTTCCCTCGCTCATAAACGGGCATACCCATGCGGCAATGACCCTTTTCCGGGGTTTTGCCGATGATATGCCGCTTAAGGCATGGCTGGAGGAAAAGATCTGGGTGCTCGAAGAAAAACTTACCCCCGATGATGTTTATTGGGGTGCGCGCCTTGCATGCCTTGAAATGATCAAGAATGGAATTACTGTATTCAATGATATGTACTGGCATTGGGAAGCTACTGCGCGGGCTGTTAAGGATATGAAGATACGCGGGTTTATCAGCGCGGTCTTTATCGATATGTTTGATAACGGCAAAGGCCGGGACCAGATCGCCCTCAATCGCGACCTGTATGCCCTGTCGAAAGATTATGCGCCGTATGTCGACCTTTACATTCGGTCCCCACGCAATATACACGGTTTCCCGGGAGAGCCTGGAATGGATGCGGGATTTTTCAGCGGAAAACGACATCCTTATCCACATGCACCTTGCCGAAACAGAGAATGAATCGGTTTTTTCCCAGAAGACGTACGGCCTTGTCACCAACGGCATTTCTTGATTCGCTCGATATCCTGTCCGAGCGCTACATTGGGTGCCACGGGTGCATGCTCGATAAAAATGATATAGAGATCCTGGGAGACGCGGCGCAAAGCTTGTGCATGTGCCTGTATCCAACCTTAAGCTTGCCGTCGAAAAGATATTCCCGCACGGCCTTATGCAGGAGGCCCGGATACCCTATTGCTTCGGAACGGACGGCTGCGCATCGAACAATCATCTCGACATTCTGGAGACAATGAAATTTGCATCGCTTCTCGCCAAATTCTGCTCGTCAGACCCCACGATGCTGCCGGCCCGCCAGACATTCGATATGGCAACGCAGACAGCAGCCGATATCTTCCGGCTTGGCAAATGGTCAATTGAGGAAGGCTTGAGCCCCGATATCATCCTTATTGACCTGAATGAGGCCCGAATTCGTCCCTAATTTTGAGATATACTCCGATATGGTGTACGCAACGAACGGCTCCGCCGTGGATACCGTCATCTGCAGGGGTGAGGTTGTTGATGGAAAACCGCATCGTCCCCGGCGAAGAGGAGATCATGGCAAAGGCCTCCGAAGCGGCGCACAATCTCGTAAAAAGATGATCTTCATATGCGACGTAATGCTCGGCAAACTCGCCCGGTATCTCAGGATGCTGGGGCTTGACGCCCCTTACATACGGCAGGGAGAAAGCCCGCGGTCCGCCTCCGAAGG
Source organism: uncultured delta proteobacterium (assembly GCA_963823725.1). Lineage (GTDB taxonomy): Bacteria > Desulfobacterota > Syntrophorhabdia > Syntrophorhabdales > Syntrophorhabdaceae > Delta-02. Next base: position 51,276 of record CAWGMJ010000003.1, on the reverse strand, counting down.
AAGGCACACATTTCTTCTTTTACAAAGAGCAGCTGCGAAAGCAGGCCGTCCCGGCACCATCTATGGTCCACAGCAACGACCCCCGGGAACAGGTCCTGGAAATAAAGGAATACATAGAACCATATATAGATCCAGCCGCGGTTATGACCCGGTGCATAGAATGCAACGTTCTCCTGGTCGCGGTCAGAAAAAGAAGATATAGAACCCTTTGTTCCCGAGTATATCTATCATCATCATAATGACGTTCAAGACCTGTCCGTCATGCCGCAAAGTATACTGGGAAGGATCGCATGCGGATGAAATGCAGTTATGGATAAGGGAGGTGATGGGTGATGAGATAGTAATGGGTAAGATGGGTGATAGGCGATGGGAAAACGTAACTACTTCACACGCAATCCGCATTTACTATTTACGTTTCACGTTTTACGTTTTACGCTTTACGACATGATGAGACATAAATTTCCTTTCGACACAATGATGAAGACACTGACCGAGCTGTTTCCCGAGGAAGCGGCTCCTGTCATTACGCGCCTTTCCCGCGATACAAAAAAGGACCCGTTTATTATCCTTGTCGGCACCCTGCTTAGTCTTGAGGACAAAGATGAAACGACCGAAAAAGTCATGGGGGTTCTCATACCGATCATTAAAAAGCCCGCAGGACCTCGTCGATATACCCGCTCAAGAACTGGAAAAGCTTATCTACCCGGTTGGGTTTTACAGGAACAAGGCGAAAATACTCAAAGAAGTCGCCTCGGTGATAATCAACACCTATGGCGGAGCGGTTCCCGATACTATCGAGGAATTGCTGACTATCCGCGGAATAGGACGCAAGACTGCGAACCTCGTTGTCACCGAAGGATACGGGAAACCGGGCATCTGTGTCGATACCCATGTCCACAGGATATCAAACCGGCTCGGGATCGTATCGACCAGAAACCCGAACCAGACCGAAGACGACGCTGCGGAAAATACTGCCCCAGCAATACTGGATAATATATAATGCGCTCCTTGTCACGTTCGGTAAAAGGATCTGCACACCGCTGTCCCCGAAATGCAGCGAATGCCCCCTTGAAGGCTTTTGCGAAAAAAAGGGCGTAACGCGATCGCGGTAACAGCACGCTACGCTTACGTATACGGCACGGCCTTTCAACCCTCCACCTGAGTACATGCTCTTTAATTCCCGAGCCCTGACTTTTTCCGCAAAAAGAACAATGCCAGAAATGTCAATGAAGTGAAGAACACCATCGAGGGTAAATTTGCGGCAAATATGCTTGCCGTGGCAAAGCTCATAGCGAGAAGCAATAAAGTGAAGACCCGGACTATTCGCGGGCTCGCGATAGTGTGCGGTTAACCAGGCGAAAGATCCTGCAGCCGACACGGATAGGCAAAGAGCGGCCGCTGCAGGCGAAAGGTTCTATCCTGAACAACAGGAAGTCTCCGAAATAACCCACGATCCGGGGCTGGCTGAAAAATAAAAAATGGGACCAGGGTCAGTGATCGGCGCTTATTGCAGCGAGCAAAGATATAGCCGAAAAAACGGTTCTTCCCGCCTTGAAGCGACCCTGCCAGACAGACGAGAGCCGCTCCGGCTAAAAAGATCCATACAGGGAAAAGGAACATAATTTCGCTGAAATTACCATATCTCATATGGCTAATTCCAGCCAATCGCAATTATTGTTTTTTTACCTTTACAAAACAGATGTTTTTTTGGTAATTTTGCAATCATATGAAAAAATTGAAAGGTCCTCATCTTCTTCCTGCTGATTCTGTGCCTTCCTGTCATTGTTCCCGCCCAGGAATCCGAACGGGTCGCAAAGGTTGAAGTTACGGGAAACGAACGGGTTGATACTGCCGTTATCACAAACAATATCAAGATCAAAGGAAGGCGACGCGTATAACCTCGACAAGATACGCGAGGATATGAAAAATATTTACAAGACGGGCTTTTTCAGCGATGTCCAGATCGATATCAGGGATACCGAAAAAGGGAAAGCCGTCACATTTGTCGTTATCGAAAGGCCTCCCGTAAAATCCATCCTGGTGTCCGGGAACAAAAAGATAAAAACAGATGATCTTATCGACAAGGTAAAGATCAAGACCGGAACCGTTCTCAATATTGAAAAAGTCAAAGAAAGCATGGATGAGATCAGGAAGTTGTATTCCAGCAAAGGATATTATGCTGCCAGGGTCACATATGCAATATCGACTACGGCGAAAAATATGACGCTACCGTCACCTTCGTCATTGACGAACCTCAGCAGTCCTATGTAAGGAAGATCGCTTTTACAGGCAATAAGCATTTTAAGGACAGCAAGTTAAAGGGCTACATGCAGACCAAGGAAAAAGGTATTCTTTCATGGTTCACCGGTTCCGGTATACTTGATGAAGATATACTGGGCCAGGACCGCAGGAACATTGAGGCCTTTTATCACGATAACGGGTACACCAAGGTCCAGGTAGGGGTTCCCGAAGTCACGATGTCAAAAGATGGCAAAAGCATCTCGATCACCACGGCGATCGAAGAAGGCGTCATCCATAAGGTCGGCACCATCGAATTTGCCGGTGATATCATTATTCCTCAGGAAGAGCTTCTTAAGAGGATAAAAACAAAACCGGGCCAGATGTTCAGGACCACGGTATTTTATGAAGATGTTCTGGCCCTGACCGATATTTATCAGGATATGGGATATGCCTTTGCCGAGGTTTCTCCCACTAACGATGATCGACGATACAACCATATTGTCAATGCCACGTTCAATATCACCAAAAATCAGGAAGTATACTTTAACAGGATAAATATTGTGGGAAATACGAGGACCCGCGACAAGGTCGTCAGGCGTGAACTGAAATTTGCGGAAGGTGACCGGTTCTCCATAACCAATATTAAAGAAAGTAAGAAGAAACTTAAAAATACGACATTCTTTAAAGATACCGATTTCAAGGTCCTCAAAACGGATGATCCGAAAAAAGTAAATATCGATCTCGCTATCGAGGAAAAACCTACCGGGACCTTCAGTGTCGGAGCCGGCTACAGCACGGCTGAACAGGTGATCGTGTCAGGGTCCGTATCGGAAGATAATTTCTTCGGCACAGGCAGAAGGGTCTCTCTTGAGGCCGGCACTGAGCAGTTATACCAACGAGTTCAGGCTGACATACCTCGAACCGTACATATTTGACAAAAACCTTTCGCTGGGAACCAGTATTTTCAATTTCAAGCGTTACCTGGATACGTACGATTACAAGAGAGTGGGCGGCAATATCGCCCTTATCAAACCATTGACCGATAACGTCAAAGGCACCGTCAAGTATCGCCTTGAAAATGTGGACGTAACCAATATAGCCGCTGATGCCAGCACATATATCAAGGAACAGGAAGGCACCAGCCTTACGAGCAGTTTGATATTTTCTCTTAACAAGAACACTATCGATGATATCATGAACCCGACCAAAGGGATCAACACGGGAATAACCCTGGAAACAGCCGGCGGCCCGCTTGGCGGCGACAATGACTTTGTGAGCATTACGGGCTTTTACGGCAGGTATATACCCATCAAATTCATGGATAGTTCGTTCTTCGTTAAGGGAACCATGGGCAGCATCGGGGGATACAACGGCAAAGAGGTCCCCATTACCGAGAAATTTTATGTCGGCGGCCTCAACTCTGTTCGCGGCTTCCGCTATGGTGAAGCCGGCCCGATGGATGAAAATGACGAACCCATCGGAGCCAAGAATCAGATGTTCTTTAATTTCGAATGGATCTTCCCCATATATAAACCAGCGGGTGTCAAAGGGGTTCTCTTCTTTGATACAGGTGCCGGCTTTGACAGCTGGAGCAGCCTGAGAATGAGGACTTCAGCCGGAGCAGGCATACGCTGGTTCTCACCGCTTGGCCCAATTCGCCTGGAATTCGGATTCAACCTCAATCCCAAAGAAGACGAGAGAACGAGTCTTTTCGATTTTGCAATCGGCACCCAATATTAGTAAGGAGGCTTTATGAAACATTTTTTTACGGTCCTTTTTGTCGTAGCGATTCTGCTCACACCACTTGCAGCGAAAAGTCAATCAGCGGCCAGCGTCGCATTTATAGACCTGCAAAAAGTAATGCTCGAGTCAGAACCCGGTAAACAGATCCGCGGACATTAACGAAGGAAGCAGAAAGGCTCAAAGCCAGTCTTGACGGAAAACAGGCAGAACTTCAGAGATTGAAGGATGCGGTCGAGAAACAGGGCGCTACCATGACACCTGAGGCACGGGCCGACAAGGAAAAACAGTATCAGGCAAAGCTCAAAGATTATCAGAGGCTTTATAATGATTATCAGACCGAGCTCCAGCAGAAGGATATGGAATTTACCCAGAAGGTCCTGAAAGCAGGTCGAGGAAGTTGTGCGTACCCTCGGCGAAAAGGAAAAATACACGCTGATCCTCGAGAAAAGCCAGGCAGGCATTCTGTTCGCCACGCCCTCGATAGACATTACAAACAAGGTGATTGCTCTTTTTAACGAGGCAGCAAAGAAGAAACCGATCAAATAATGATCACGCTCAAGGATATCGCTGCCGCGGTCAAGGGAGATCTGATTGGTGACGGAGATATCCCGATTGATGGGATCGCAGGCATTCAAAGTGCGGTCGAGGGAAAGATAAGCTTCCTGACCCACGGAAGCTATACAAAATTTGTCCCTGAATGCAAAGCTTCCGCCCTTATTGTCGGCAGGAAAACTTCTCTTGCCGACGTAAGGGCGGTTAAAAATCTTATCGTCGTAGACAATCCTGAACTCGCTTATATCTCGGTAGCCGGCCATGTTTCAGGAAAGTCCGGTAATCAGGCCCGGGCATACACCCTACAGCTTCGGTAAGCGAAGCAGCAGTCATTGCCCCGGGGGCTTCCATCGGGGCATTTGCGTGTATAGAAGATAATGCCCGGATCGACGACAATGTCACGATCTATCCTTACGTTTATATCGGCCGGAACGTGACGATCGGCGAGGGCAGCATCATCTATCCCCATGTCACCATCTACCGCGACACCACGATCGGCCGGAACGTGATAATCCATGCCAATACCGTGATCGCTGCCGATGGCTTCGGTTATACGTGGGACGGCGCCAAACATGCAAAGATCCCCCAGCTCGGGTCGGTCATTATTGAGGATGACGTTGAGATAGGGGCAAACACGGCGATAGACAGGGCTTCCCTCGAAAAAACCATTATCGGAAAGGGACCAAGATCGATAATCTGGTCCAGATCGCCCATAATGTGACCATAGGGCAGAATTCGATCATCGTGTCCCAGGTCGGTATCGCCGGCAGTTCGCGAATAGGAAATAACGTCGTACTTGCCGGACAGGCAGGGGTGCGGGACCATGTCACTATCGGGGATGGCGTGATGGCAGGAGGCGGGACGGGAATTACGAAGGATGTACCTGCCGGCTCTATCATCTGGGGCACGCCCCACATGCCCCACAAGGAATGGATGAAGCTCCAGATCTATATGAAAAGACTTCCTGACCTTTTCGAAAGAATGAAAGAGATCGAGAAAAAACTTCTCTGCGGAGGATACCGATGATTGATATAAATGAGATCCTGAATCTGCTTCCTCATAAGTATCCGTTCCTTTTGGTCGACAGGGTCCTTGAACTGGAAGAGGCCAAAAGGATCGTGGCGATCAAGAATGTTACCGTGAACGAACCTTTTTTCCAGGGCCATTTTCCCGGCAGGCCCATCATGCCGGGTGTCCTTATTTTAGAGGCCATGGCGCAGGCCGGGGGAATACTGGCATTCAAGTCTTTCCCGGGCATGAAAGGATCGGTCTTTTTCACCGGAATAGACGGGGCGCGTTTCCGCAAACCCGTGATCCCCGGCGATCAGTTGAAATTCATTGTCGACGTTGTAAAGCACAGACGGGAGATCTGGGTATTTGAGGCCAAAGCATATGTAGAGAATGACGTAGTGGCCGAAGCCCGTATAATGGCCATGCTTAAACAGGAATAAAGGAGTTTGAAACGTGATACATCCAACAGCTATTATCGATAAGAATGCTGAGATCGCGCCTGATGTAGAGATAGGGCCCTATAGTATCATAGAGGCAGGCGCCCGTATAGCAAAGGGAGCCCGCATCGGCAGCCATGTTGTGATCCAGGGAAACACAACGATCGGCGATAATTGCACCATAAGCCCTTTTGCGTCCATCGGCGGGCCTCCCCAGGATATCGGGTACAAATTCGAGCCGACCCAGGTAATTATCGGCAATAATAACACCATCAAGGAATATGTGACGATCAACAGGGGGACCACAAAGGGCGGCGGCATAACGAAAATCGGCGACAATAACTTTATCATGGCATATGCGCATATTGCCCATGATTGCAAGGTCGGGTCCAGCATTATTATGGCTAACGGGGCTACGCTGGCAGGCCATGTCGAGGTCGATGATTTCGTGATATTCAGCGGGTTATGCGCCGTACACCAATTCTGCAGGGTCGGCAAATACGCATTTATAAGCGGCCTGACGGGAATTCCGAAGGATGTGCCCCCGTTTGTGATTGCCGCGGGCGACAGGGCAAAACTTTATGGCCTTAATCTCGTCGGCCTGGAAAGGCGAAATTTTTCCAAGGAAGAGATAACAAAACTGAAAAGGGCATACAGGATCCTCTTCAGGTCCGCCCTTCCCTTGAAAACATCTCTCAAGATCATCCGCGATGAACTCGACGGAGATAATATTGCCTATTTCCTCGATTTCATCGAGATCGTCTACGAGGGGAATATGCCGGTAAATGTAGCGCTTATAGGCCTCGGCCATATGGGCCGGATTCATTTAAGCAAGCTCTGCGCATTCGAGGGCATTACTGTCAGCGGCGATCTACGATATCGATGACGAACGCGCCCGGGAATGTGCCGAGCAATATTCGGTTCCGGTATTTCCGGGCTATTCAGATGCTGATAGACAGGTCCACATGCGCTGTCATAGCAACGCCGACCGAATCCCACTACAGCTATTGCGCGGCAATGCCTGGAACGGGGCGTACACGTTTTTCTCGAAAAGCCGATAACCGTCCTTCCCGGAAGAAGCCCGGGAACTTGTTGATATTGCCCGGTCGAAAGGCCTTGTCCTTCAGGTGGGCCATCTCGAACGGCTTAATCCGGCTTTGACCCGGGCCCTGCCCTACATTAAGAAACCGCTCCTCATCGAGACACGGAGGATCAGTCCTTTTACGGGAAGTTCCACCGACGTGGATGTCGTTCTCGATCTTATGATACACGATCTTGACCTTGTGCTTTCCTTGGCCCGGGGAACCGTGAAAGATGTATCGGCCGAGGGCATCTGTTTCGTCACCCATCTTTACGATACCGTAAATGCGCGAATTGAATTCTCAGACGGATGCGTCGCAAGCCTCACGGCAAGCCGCGTAGCCGCCCATCGGGAAAGGTCGATCATAATTTATGAGGAGAAAAGTACCTTTTATGTCGACCTCATGCAGGGAAAACTTGTAACGGTCACCAGCGCCGGCAATGCAAAAACAGAAATTACGGAATTTACCTGCGAACAAATGGACCCCGTGAAAGATGAACTTCTTCAATTTGTGATGGCTGCTGCCGGCAATGGTGCGCCAAGTGTCAGCGGGATGGATGGACTCAATGCGCTTGAGCTTGCCAACCGGATCCGAAATTACATTGCCGGGAAACACGGTGCCGCACATCAATAAAAAGATCTTCATATCCACCGGGGAATTATCCGGCGAAATCCATGCCTGCCATCTCGTAGAATCGATCAAGAAAACCGGTAATTTTTCACTGTCCGCTATGGGGTCGGAGAAATTGGCCGCACTTGGTGTTGCAGATCGTCCATGATTACCGGGATATCTCGGTCACGGGCTTAAGTGAGGTCCTGTCCCATATGGATCATATAAGGCGGGCGTTTGATGATGTTAAAGACACATATTCGCACGGACCGGCCGGATCTGTTAATCCTTGTCGATTTTCCGGGCTTCAACATGAGGATTGCCCGTTTTGCGCGATCGCTCGGCATACCTGTCATCTATTTTATACCGCCCCAGGTATGGGCCTGGAAAAAAGGCCGCTTGAAAAAGATCAAGGAATACGTCAATGAGGTAATCTGCATCCTTCCTTTTGAACAGGAGCTTTATGTGAAGGAGGGCATCACCTCAACCTATATCGGACACCCTTTCGCCCATACGGTGAAGCCGACCCTTTCGAGGGAAGACTTCTTGAAAAGCATAAACGCGCCGTCCGGGCCGATCCTCACGATCATGCCCGGAAGCAGGCGAAATGAAATAGTACGGCATATCCCTTTCCTGTCGGAAATAGTAAGGCAAATACGACGCAAGCGTCCCGACGTCGTTATACTCATGCCGGTCGCCGAAAGCATTCATGAAAGAGAATTCACATCGTTCCTTGAGAGCATGCCCGGCATTATCCCGATCAAAGGGGGTGCCTACAATGCCCTGGCTTATTGCGACGCTGCGATCATCGCGTCGGGCAGCGCCACCCTGGAAGCCGCTCTTTTGAAAACACCGACGATCATTATCTACCGGATATCGTGGCTGTCTTATTATATTGCCCGGCTGATAGTCAATGTCGACTTCATAGGCCTTCCCAATATCGTTGCCGGAAAAGAGGTCTTTCCTGAATACGTCCAGCATCTCAAGCCCGAAACCATTGCAAATACAGCGCTTTCTATGATAGATAAAGGAAGACAGGACTTCGCCGAGGAGCTTGGACATATTATCGATATACTTAAAGTAGACGATTCGTATGGATTGGCAGCCGGCGCTGTGATCTCATTCCTCGAGAAAGAACAAGGAAATGAACCTTTACCTCAGACTTCTTAGATTCTCATATCCCTATAAATCCAAGCTTATCCTTGCAATGATCTTTATGGCCCTGTGTTCCGGGGCCAAAAGCTTGAGCGCATATCTCGTCAAACCGGTCCTGGATTCGATCTTTTTCGAAAAGGATATGACCAAGCTCTATATCATGCCGGCCATCGTAATACTTCTATTCCTTTTCAAAGGTGTTTTCGAATATCTCCAGGCATATTTCATCGGTTATGTCGGGCAAAGGGTTGTTACGGATATCCGGAATCTTCTTTTTTTCAATATGCAAAAGCAGCCGCTTTCGTATTTCGACAAAACCCCTACCGGGTCCAGTATCTCCCGTGTCGTCAACGATGTCGCACTGGTCCAGAGCACCGTTTCGGATTCCGTGGCTGCGGTCCTCAATGATATGTTCACGATCATCGGGCTTATTATTGTGGCCTTCCGGATGGAATGGAAATTGACGCTTATCGCTTTTGTGATCCTTCCCTTTTCCATTTATCCCATCGTGACCTTTGGCAAAAAATTGAGAAAAATAGGGCTGAATATTCAGCAGTATCTTGCCCGCCTTACCAGTTTTCTTCACGAAACTATAACCGGCCAGAGGATAGTCAAGGCATTCTCCATGGAGAAATACGAGAACAAAAGGTTCGCCCGGGAGAATGAAACCCTGTTCAGGATCAACGATGAAACGCGTAAAGGTCCGCGCTTTGTCCCATCCCGTCATGGAGATCATCGGCGGGATCGCGATTGCCGTCATCATCTGGTACGGCGGCTACCAGGTCATGATTGGAAAATCGACGCCCGGCACCCTGTTCTCTTTTATGGCAGCTCTCATCATGCTCTACGAACCGATCAAGAAATTGAATAAGGAAAATCACAATGTCCAGCAGGGCCTGGCTGCAGCCGAGCGGGTTTTTGAAGTGATCGACCGGCAGCCCGAGGTCCTCGAAAAGCCGGATGCCGGCGAGTTTGGCCGGTGGAAGGAAGAATAACCTTCGATAATGTTTCTTTCAGGTATGAAGATAAAATGATACTCAACAATATCAATCTGGCCATCGAAAAGAATGAGGTTATTGCTGTTGTCGGCAAAAGCGGCGCAGGCAAGACAACGCTCGTAAATCTTATCCCTCGCTTCTACGACGCCACGAAAGGCCAGATAATAATTGACGGCATCGACATCCGGGATGTTACCCTCGATTCCCTGAGGACCAACGTCGCCCTGGTAACCCAGGATGTCATTCTTTTCAATGATACTATCCGAAGCAATATCGCATACGGCGTTGAGCCGGATGAAGACAGGATCGTCGAGGCATCGCGGATGGCGTTCGCCCATGATTTTATATTGAAGCTTCCGAAAGGTTATGAAACGATCGTCGGTGAAAAAGGAACGCGGCTTTCGGGCGGGCAGAAACAGCGTATTGCCATTGCGCGGGCACTGTATAAGAACGCCCCTATACTTGATCCTTGATGAAGCGACAAGTTCCCTTGATGCCCAATCCGAGATCGAAGTGCAGAGGGCGCTTGAAAACCTGATGAAGGGCAGGACGACGATAATTATTGCGCACAGACTGTCGACCATCATTAACGCGCATCGCATTATTGTCATCGATAAAGGCGCGATCGTCCAGGAAGGCAATCACTCCGCGCTGATCGAACAGGAAGGGCCTTACAAAAAACTCTACGAGCTTCAATTTAAGGAAGGCGCCCGTAAAAAAGTAATTCCCATAGGAAAAAAGCGCGGATGAAAAAAAAGATAAAATCTTTTCTGATGGTATATGTAATGCCTCCGATGGTCTTCAGTTTTCTCTCATTATTGAGGCTTACCCTGCGCATCACGCATATCAACAGGCCTCCCGAAGACAAATGGGGCAACCGTTTTAATTATATCGTCTGTTTCTGGCACGGCAGGCTGCTCATGATGCCATTTGCAAAAAAAGGCGGCGGCGGCAAAGTACTGATAAGCCGTCATCGCGACGGTGAATTTATTGCAAGGATCGTGGCATTTTTCGGTATCGGAACAGTCAGGGGGTCGTATAGAAAAGGCAGCGTTTCCTCTCTGAGAGAGATCCTCCATGATCTCCGGGACAATATCGATATCGCAATAACCCCGGACGGCCCGAAAGGCCCCCGCTTCGAAGTGAAAAAAGGGATCGTTGAACTTGCACGGCTCTCCCATAAACCTCTTCTCCCCGTCAGTTACAGCGCATCTAAAAAAAAACTTTTCATTCCTGGGACCGTTTTATATTCCCCTATCCCTTTCTCACGGGTTGTCTTTGTATGGGGCGACCCTATAGTAATAGGCCCGGGATTATCCTCCGATGAAATAGAAGAAAAACGGATCGAGCTCGAAAAAACCATGATCGATTTGACCGATAAGGCGGAAAAGATCGCATGTGGAAGATTGATCTACAATATCCTTTCCCTCTGTGCGCTTCCCTTTCTCATCATTATCGGCCTTACCAACGCCAAGATGAAACCGAATTTCCGGCGCAGGCTTATACCGCCTGAGGACAGAAACATTCCCCGGGGTCGCTTATGATACATGGCGCATCGATAGGCGAGGCTGTGATTGCCCGCAACATTGCGGATTATCTGTCTGCTAACGGAGGTCCCGGCCGTTTCCTGATCACGACAAATACCTACTATGCCGAGGAAATGCTTAAGAAGAAGACCGGCGCGGGCCTATGATCTTCAGATGCGAACCCCTCCCTTTCGATCTTCAATTCTCTGTTTCCAGGTTCCTCGATCATCATAAGCCTTCCTCGATCATCGTGGTGGAAACAGAGATATGGCCGAACCTTATATGGCAGGCCCGAAAGAGGAATATCCCTTTTATCATCGTGAATGGCCGGATATCCGACAGGACTCTTAAAACATACCGAAGACTCTCTATTTTTATGAGGTCGGTATTCAGCGCCATGGACCTCGTGATAGCCCAGTCGCACGGAACACAGGGACCGGTTCATCTCGATCGGTATGGCTCCCGAACGGGTCTTCGTGACCGGAAATGTCAAATATTACCGGCCGGCCATCGAAAATATCCGCGAGAAGACAAGCAGGGAGAACGGAATCATAACGTTCGGAAGCGTCAAGGAAAAGGAACTTGACGAGGTCTATTCCGCCATAGCCCTGCTAAAACAGAGCATCCCCGGATCCAGGTATTTTATAGCCCCCCGCGAACTTCATCTTGCGGAAATAATTGAAAGAGACCTCTCAAAAACATACAGCACTGCCCGGTACTCGAAGATAAAGGGCGGCAGCGGATAACGGCGCAGACATCGTGGTCGTGGATACGGTAGGGGACCTGCAGGGCATATACGGGCACAGCGCCGTTGCATTCGTTGGCGGATCGCTCGCCCCGTACGGCGGCCAGAATATGCTCGAGCCTCTTTTTGTCGGCACGCCTGTTCTGTTCGGTCCATTTACGGATACTTTCCGTGATATCGCACAGGCCATCCTTGATAATAAGGCGGGCTTCCTGGTAAGGACAGGCCAGGATATCCATGACACGATCATCAGGCTCCTTCGCGATGACAAGACCTTTATACAGCGACACAAAAGGCAGGCAGGGATATTGTCGCTCAACAGACCCACGTCATGAAAGAAACGGCGGAGATCATAATGAACAGGCTTCGGCAATCCGGCAGGGAGACCATAAATGGAAGCATTTGACAGGCTCGTAGGCTCATGGAAACCCTGCGCAGCGATGAAGGATGCCCCTGGGACCGCAAGCAAAAGATCTCGGCATTCAAAACGTTCATGCTCGAAGAGGTGTACGAGATCATCGAGGCTATTGAAAAAGAGGACCTGCCCGACCTCAAGGAAGAACTCGGGGATCTCCTGTTCCATATCGTCTTCATCGCGCAGATATGCAAGGAACGAAATGCCTTCGATATAAAGGACGTTATCGAAAATGTCTACCACAAAATGTACCACCGGCACCCGCATGTTTTTCAAAAACAGGACCTTGGCGCTCCCATCGAAGTGAAATGGGAGGAATTGAAAAGACAGGAGAAACAGGATAATTATTCGCTTCTCTCTCATATTCCCCCGTCCATGCCGGCGCTTCTTAGGGCGTATGTGATAACAAAACGCGCCGCAAAGGTCGGGTTTGACTGGCAAAAGATCGAGGATGTCTATGAGAAAATGGAGGAAGAGATCGTTGAATTAAAAGATGCCGAGGCGGCAGGCGACGAGGACCGCATCCGCGAAGAGATCGGCGACCTTCTTTTCACGGTGGTCAACATAGCGCGTTTTCTTTCGGTCGACCCCGAAGACGCGCTCAGGGCAACATCGAACAAATTTATCAGACGATTCAATTATATTGAAGAAAATACAGACATCCGCTCCGCCAGCCTTGAAACAATGGACAGGCTCTGGAACGAAAGCAAAGAAGAAAGGAAATGTAAGGAGTGAGGAGTAAATTCGATTTTTTAACGCCTTACACCTTACCTTTACGGTTTCTAGATCATTCGCTTTTACTACATTTGCTGCCTGCGGACCTTTCGGCCCCTTTACTATCTCAAATTCTACTTTTTCCCCCGTTTTTAAGGACTTGAATCCATCCTGCTGTATAGCCGAGAAATGCACAAAAACATCTTCGCCACCATCCTGCTCGATAAAGCCATATCCCTTTGAATCGTTGAACCATTTGACTTTTCCCAGTGGCATACTGCGTAAACCCCCTTATTTCTTTGATAAAAAAGCACTTACGCTTAAAGCAATCTTATTCCCATACAAAAAACGTGTGAAATTTATCATAACGAAAAAAATGATGCCGACATGTCGCAATCGCCGTCCTTTAACTTCACCTTCATTCACTACGGGCACCCATATGGCCGAATCGAATATTTGAAGACGGGGAAATATCAATGCTCGGAATGACATTGTTTCCGGATGCCTTTGGCTGTTACGACTTTATCTGACAATGAAACCTACAGAATCCATTACCTTGCCCCCCTGGTCCACGATCGACACCGTATATGTGCCGGGCCTCGGCTCCCAAAGGAGAAGCGGGCCGTCCGAACCGGCATCGGCTGCCATTGATCATCCATCTGAACCGCTTGCCTCGCGGCTCAAAGCGAAGGCCGACCCGCTGAAGAGACGCAGGGATATCCGGGTCTACAGTGATCAGGGTCCCTTCCTGAGGATACACGATGTGCGCCTCCTCATAGACTGTGTTGCCCTGACGCCGCGACAACGGTTCTGTACCGGCAAGAAATAATTCTTCACGAGGCGGCTCCACATTTTTTGCGAATGCAACACGGGCTGTAACAACGCCCGGAGGGAGTCTTTGGCGCGTGTGACGGTGATGAAGCATGGAGAAAGTTCATGATCTCGAGCCATATTGGCGCCGCTCCGCTTATCCCGCTCACATCACGCATCGGCTCACCGGAAAAATTCCCGACCCACACACCGACGGTGTACCGGCTTGAAAAACCAATGCACCAATTGTCGCGCATATCCTTGCTGGTCCCTGTTTTTACAGCCGTCCAGAAACGGGTCGAAAGCGGGTTCTCAAGACCGAATGTCATGGCCCGGGATTCCCTGTCCGAGAGTATCTGCGCGATAATAAAAGATGCCCTGTCATCCATTACGCGTTCTTTGGCCGGAGACCTTGTTGTCAAATGTCAGTTTCAGACCGGACTTAACCCTCCCCGGGCAAGGCAGCGGTACGCGTTCACGAGCTCGTACAGTTCCACATCGGCCGATCCGAGGGCTATCGAGTAACCGTAAAACTCCGGCTCCTCCGTAATGCTGCTGAAACCTATATTTCTCAATCTTTCAACGAACGGTGAAAGGCCGGCGACAAGAAGCGCCTTGACGGCAGGCACGTTAAGTGACGAGGCGAGCGCCGTACGTGCGCTTACCGTGCCCCTGAACTGGTTATCATAATTCTGCGGCACATAGAGGCCGGTCGGCGTTGTGATCGCAACGGGCGTATCCTCCAGCAATGAAGCAGGGGTCAGATATCCTTTTTCGATGGCAAGCTCGTACAGGAACGGTTTAAGCGTCGAACCGGCCTGCCTGCGCGCCCTGATGCCATCGATCCACACCGCGCTCGACGTCTCGGCGCTGTTGCCGACGTACGCCAGGATCTCGCCCGTGATATTGTCCACGACAAGGACGGCCCCGTCCGAGACCTTTCGGTTTCGCAATGCGGCAAGATTATTCTTCAGGCTTTCGAGGGCAAATCTCTGGATCCGCCCGTCAAGCGTCGAGACGACCTTATCGCGTCCCGGCGTAAGAAGGACCCTGGCAACGTGCGGGGCTATCGAAACATCGAACCCGATATGATAGGCGGACGCCAGGGCTTCCCGGCTCTTACGGTCAATATCGTCCCGGCCGATTTCTATCCCTGCCTTTTGACCGAGCCGCATCGACCGCAATGCCACTTTCTCGCGCGGGGCATTGGGGACGCAATAAGGGATGCAAGGATCAGTGATTCCGATTGTGTGATCCCTGACGGCTCCTTTCCAAAGAGGCCTTTTGAAGCTGCCCGGATGCCCTGAAGTTCGCCGCGATAATAGACAAAATTAATATATGCCTCGAGGATCTCCTGCTTTGGTCCAGGTCTTCTCAAGAGCAAGCGCCGTCAGAGCCTGGCGCCATTTTTGCCTGAGGTCCCGGCGTCCCGTTCCCGGCTTTCAGATTCGCGTTGAATACCGAGGCAACCTGCATTGAAATCGTACTTGCCCCGCGAAGCCTCCCCGAGAAAACGTTTCGGGAAAAGGCTGCGATAAAGGCCTGGAAATCAACGCCATGATGGCTGTAAAAACGCCGGTCCTCACCCAGGATGACCGTCTGGAGGAATGAGGGCGATACGTCAGTGAGGCAGGCCCATTCCAGCCTGCGTCCCGAGTTGTCCGTCCTCAGTGTGTGGATTACCTCTTTATTCCGGTCAAGAGAGCACGGCATCGGAGACTTTATACGATTCCCTGACATCCTGAAACGCGGGGACCTTTATTTCCCGCATGGAGCGTGAAATTCCAAAGATCCCCGCGATCACGATACATGCAGCTAAGAAGAAGGCAATGGCAAAACACAGAAATACAATACGTCCCGGCGTTTCAAAAAGACTGGTCCTATTTTTTTATCTCGATCGTCCTGTTCGGGATCTCACCAAACATTTCCGGCGCATAAAGCGCTTCCACGCGTGTCTCCGGCATGTTGAAAAGACCGTCATTATTCAGCCGGACGGTATATTCGACAGTCCATGTCCCCTTTGGGCACGAATTCGTAGTAGACCCGTAACGCTTCAAAAGACCTTTCCCGGTATGCCTCCCAGGCCCATCCTCTCTGGTTCCCCTGTTTTGAAAGAAGCGCGGAATCCTGGCCGAGGCCTGACCCCAGGATTGCCGAACCCGAGGGTATAGGGTCGCTCACGACCACCCACGTCATATCGGACCGGGCATCGATCTCAAGCTTTACGCGCATAACGTCGCCCCGTGTCCAGACATCGGGAGATTTCCTCTCAACGGCCGTTACCGTCTTCTTTATCGTATAGCCCGAGGCAAACGGCTTTTTGAGCGGTATGGCAGCGATGCTCTGAACTGTTACCCAGGGCTTTCCCTTACCGTTATGCTCGATGCGCAGCGTGCTCTTCTTTTCCGGGCCATCCGAGCATTACCGTCCCGCCTTTTGAATTATCACCCCATGTGATCGCTTTCCTGTTTCTGTGCCAGAGACACGGATGACGTTCCCGGTAACGGGACTCGCCTCATATTTCCGGGAAAATTTATCCATCGCAATGGTACCCCACGCGTTTGCCGTCGTCGTATCCCAATGGCCTTTTTTCATCCTTCCCGCAAGGCCCCGGGCGATGCGGGGGACATCCTCCCGCCATGCATCGAGGTCCATGGACGCTCATCAATATCCTCGCTGCGTTGAGGTCGCGCGGATACCATCAGCCAGTAGAGCGCATCCGTTCCTTCCGTCGAAATGTTCATGGTCGTCCCCTGAAGGTTAAGACGGCTTCTCAAGATATTGGCCGCTGCCTTAAGCTTCTTGTCGCGTTCGGGGATCCCGGGGGTATGGCTGCAGGACCTCGATCCAATCAAGGACCGCCGATGTCGGCCATAAATTCGGCTGGACATCGATGGTTGTCAGGAGTTCCTTCGTGCTTTCTTTATATTGGGCAAGTGCCGCCAGCGCGGCTATTTTCCGGATGGACAGGTCTGCCGTGCGCAAGGATGAGTAACGAACGACCTTCCCTTCGACAAACCCTTTCAATCCTTTTATCATTTTGCTTCGTACGTCGTCCGGCAGATCGTACCCCGCCTCTTTGCTTATAAAAAGGAGGTATGACGTCAATGCTGTCGCTGCCGCGCAGCATCATGCGGAAAATATTTCGCCAGGCCGTCTGAATCGAGATAAGCGGGCATCGAAGACATGATCTCCTTCCACATCTCGCGGTCCTTCAAAGCAATGGCCTTCGATGTCTTCTGTTCGAGACAGACGTAGGGATAACGGCGCATATAATCGACGACACCCTGCAGGCCCTGCGATATCCTGCCCTGCATCCCGACCGATATGCCGCCCCGGCCCGGCACGGCGTCCTCGGGCCGTTCGACATCCATTTTCAATGTATCGGCAACCTGCGCCAGGGTCGCCTGAAAAACCCGTAAACTAACAGCAGGGACCACTTTTTGCGACACCTTGACCGTATCGCGGGCGATGCCCGAATCATGCACGGACACCTCGTACCCTGATCTTTGTTATCCCGTGAGGCACTGTTATCTGCCATACGGCATCCTTCGCCTGCCCTGCCGGGATAACGAAAGCGACAGGTTTTCAAAAGACCTTCCCGCCATGCCGTCGGTCGTCTTCAGCGCGGCCACGACATTCATCTCGCGGTCCGATGTGTTGCGCACCGTAAAACCGGCGGCAAATTTGTCGCCTTCCCGGACAACCGGCGGAAGGCCCGAGATCAGCATAAGGTCCTGTGTTGTCCTGATGCTTTCCTCACCGGTACCGAACAGTTCCGTGCCGGAACTGGCGATCGCCACGACCCGGAATGCCGTCAACGAGTCGTTCAAGTTAAACGTAACGTCCGCCTCGCCGTTATCATTGAGCGGCACGGTGCTTTTCCAGTATATCAGGGTGTCGAAGAGTTCCCGGGTAAGCTGCTTTCCGCCGCCTCCGCCGTGGGGTAATGCCTTGCGCCCAAAGTGACGCTTGCCGACCACCATCATCTGCGAGGTCGCAGTAGAGATCTCGTAAGGTTTCTCGCGCATCATGGCGTCAAGAAGCGCCCAGCTTGTATTTGGCTTCAGTTCGAGAAGCCCTTCATCGACGACCGCGATCGTCACCTCGGACCCTTTTCCCGGCGCGTTTCCATCGGGTTTCCTTACCTCGATATGGGCCTTTACCGGCTGCCTGACCGCATAGACCTTTTTGTCCGTCACAACCTTGACCTTCATGGCATGCGGTTTCCAGCCAACCTTTATCTCGGTTATACCGAGTTTATAGGCGGGCTTTCCCGGATCGAACATGGCCGTCGGTTTCGACCCGGCGACCCTTCCCCGCACAACGAGGGCCGAAACGAAAACATTGGGAACATAATTATTCTTGACCGGGATCTCGATCACGGGATTTTCCCGCGTAACCTTCCTTACATATGCGTCCATGATCCCTTCGCGCTCGACCGTGACAAGGGCGGTGGCTTCCCGAAACGGCATCTTTACCTGAAAGCTCATTGTCTCCCCGGGCTCGACAGAACGGCTGCACCGGTATGAGGTCCATACGGTCGTCATTGCGGGCCTCGAACCAGTCATCCTTTCCGTATATCGTGATATCCCGCTTGGCAAAAGAGAGATTTCCCGATGCGTCCGCTGCCTGCGCCTCAAGTGATTAATTCCCCCGTTTCCGGGGCTTTTCCCTCGCAATACAACATTCCATTCCCGGCCGTTTTGCCCGAGCAGTGCTGCACCGATCTCCTTTCTTTCGGTCACATGCTCGAATGCATAAAAACCGCCCGTTATCCTGCGCCGGTGAGAATATGTCGAACGTTTGAAGATCTTGACTTTTACCGCAGTTCCCGGCACAGGTTTCCCTTGCAGGTCGACCACGGCGACCTGGTATCTGAGGTTGTTGCTCGCGTGCTGACTGCTGTCTGATGAGATCCCGACATGGACCGCAGATGCATAAAGAGGTATTCTCGTTGAAGATGTCTGGACCTCGCCATTCGGGTCCCTGAATTCCAGTTCCGTTATGATATCTCTCGGCGTGTCGCCTTTCGGCAGGTCACGAAATGCCGCGCGGGCTGTTCCCTGCCTGTCGAGGTTCATCTCTATCGTTTTGAGCCTTACCGCCCCGTCACGCCGGTTGCGCCGCATCTCGGTCTTTTCCGTATCCTCGGCATCCTCGTCTTCGTCATAGGTCTCTCGGGCTTCCGTCTCGATGCCTGTTTTTACGGAACCGGTGGAAAAATAAAAATTGTCCTAGGCGGGGAACGATATATCCTTCGGTTCAATTTCAGCCGCGGATCTTTACCGGATGGTCCGCCGCCCCGCCGCCGGAAAGATATCTCAGGTCTATGTCAAAATTGATGAACTTGCATTGATAGGAGGTTCCTTCGGGCCCCGGATGAAACCCCGCATAAGCGGGACCCGGAATTCCTCGACCCGGAAAGACCCCGAAAGCTGCCGTTCGGCATGATCGTCGGATTTCGGGCCTTTACGGAAATATACCTGATACGTCCCCAGCTTTGCGGATTCGGGTATCTTCCAGGTATTTTCGGCCGTGCCGTTAGCATTCCAGGCAATCGGCAGGGCATATTTCTCGTTACTGCCTGTATGATTGATAACCATTTCCTTGTAAATTCGTCAGGTTTGGCGGAAGCGTCATGCCTTCCATCGTGCGTATCCTGGCAAAATGCTTCATATGCACGGTCTCGCCGGCACGCAGCAATGTCCTGTCAAAAACTGTGTGGGCAATGATGGGGTCCCTGCGTTCGCCATAATTCTCGGGAAGATTGAAGCGCCATGACTCTATCCCGTCATTCCAGTTGGAATGTGTGAATGTCATGTCGTTTCCGCTTGCGGGCGAATACGAAAAGACCGCTCCTCGATCTCGGACAATATGCGGGAAGAATCATAATACATGTCCTTTTCCTGTTTTCCCGGTTTGCACTGGGGCAGTTTTTCCTTGTCCGGCAGGGCCTTATTGATATGCGCGATGCCGTTTGCATCCGTGTTTCCCTGCCAGATGGTCTTCCCCTGGCAGTCCCTGATGCTGATGGACGCATCAGGCACCGGCAAGCCCGTATCCAGGGCAGTTACAAATACGAGTGACGATGCCCTGCCCCACTTGAAATGGGCGGCCATATTCGTCACAAGGGCAGCCGTTGGAACATAGACCGGGGCAGGCTTTGCAAGGAGCCGCGTACCCAGCATAAGGCTCTCGATCTCAACAATGTAAAAACCGGGCTCATTGAGGGGAATGCCTATTACTTCGAATTCCTTTGATCCTGCCCGGTTTGGGAAGCGAAAAACTTTTCGCATTCTTCGCCCCTTTCAGGACCGATCTTTCCCGCGGTGTATTCTCAAGTCTGAAGAGCCATTCTATGATCGCCTGGTCGCTTCCCGCCGAGGTCTTGTAGATATTTCCCTGCGCGCTGCCGTGATCCCGCCGGCCGGTTGAGCTGCGGGCTTTTTTTCCTCGGGCTTCCGCGGCACTTGTTCGTGTCGGCCCGCCCGGTCTCTCTCCTTATCAGCCCTTTCAAGCCAGGTCTTTATCTCTTCTTCAATATTGCGGACGGTGACCGGAAGAAGAGCGCCTTCCTTTGATTCGATAACCCCGAATTTTTCAGGAAACTTGGCGAGTGCGGGATACCTGTCCGTCTTTACCGCAAGCGGGAACTTATTTGCATTCGCGAGGGCACGTCCCGAGAAATCCTTTATATCCGGAGGAATATTGATATTGAGCGCGCTTTTTTCCGGAAACGGCCCGTCGAAAACAACATTCTCTGTCTCGGATCGCCGCCATCGTAGATCCTGGCTTTCCATGATCTTTTCCCGGCGTCTTTATCCGCGGTGATCGTGATGTTCTGTGCGTCTTTCGTTCTTTATTGGTGATGAAAAGGAAAGCCGTACCGGAGCTCAAAGGGATGCACCCGCCGGCCGGTTTTTCTTTCATGCAATAAAACCGCGCCGTAAAAGGGCCCCGCGCCTTGAATCTCAAGCACCTGCGGCGCTGTGGTGGCCATCCCGCTTTTCGCCATGACCCCCTTCCCCCATATGATCTTCACCTTTGCCTTCGGAGGAAATGCCTGCCGGCACTGGAAAATCACGGCATTTTCCTGTTCTTTCTTTGACAGCCGGGACCGCCTTCAATATCTCAGCCCGCTCTTCCCCGGTGATCAGCCTGATGCCGACGCGTTCGCGAACCCCTTCTATCGAACAGGAGACATTCTTGATCACAGAGGCATCCGTCGCGGGGGCATCGAGCCGGAAAAGAAAGGTCTGGCGTTCCTCTATCTGGTCCCCTTCATAGGGATCCGATATGCGGACGTGAGGCCCGCCGGTATTGAAGGAAAAGGTCTTTTTGCCTTTGCAGCGCGACCCCGGACAAGGGACCTTGATGATTCGCCTTCAGGGTAAATGTACATGCAATGCCAGCCGGGAGTGTTCTTTCAAAATCGTACGACCAGTTCCTGCCGTCGATCCAGCGCCCGTTTCCCTTTGCGGGACATTGAATATCGAAAGGGTCTGCGGGGCGGGGATCTCCAAATGCCACCATTTGATCGCTGAAACGCACCGTAACCTGGCGTATATCCCTGACCGTGCCTTCGGGCGAAAAAAGCTCAACCGAGGCCGCACCGGCGTTTCCCGCAATGACAAGCCACGAGACCGCCATGCAAAAAATGAGAAAAATCTTCCTGAACATCCCCTTCCTCCCGTATTAACATCAAATTTCGAAAAATTAAAGCCGGACGTCATGGAAATATCACAGCTGATGCCTTCCGGTATTGCCTGTTCTGAAATAAGGTCTCCACGATACAGCAGCAGTGTTATGCCGGGCAATACTATAAATGTAATTCGCAATACTATATCTGACCACATAACTGCACGAATCGGCTCATGAGATGGAAAATATTTCTCAATAGTATAAAAATGGGAAACTCTTTTCAAGGAAGAAAAATGCACCGTTTGATATCTTAGCTTTCATTTATCCTTTGAACTAACCGGCCCGCGAACCGTATAATATCGAATGGGCAAAGTATATCTGGTAGGCGCCGGTCCGGGAGACATAAAGCTCATCACCATAAGAGGCCTTGAACTCATCCGCCGGGCCGATGTGATAATTTACGACAACCTTGTCAATAAGGGGTTACTGGAATTTGCCCGGGCCGGGGCCGAGATCATCTATGCCGGGAAAAAAGGCGTCACGCCACGAACTCCCGCAGCGGGAGATAAACTCTCTCCTGGCAGAAAAGGCATCCGGCAACAATACCGTCGTCACGGCTGAAAGGCGGAGACCCGTTCATTTTTGGCCGCGGCGGAGAAGAGGCCCAGCATCTGGCAAAAAAAGGTATACCTTTCGAGATAGTGCCCGGCATTACGTCGGCCATATCGGTCCCTGCGTATGCCGGGATACCCTTGACCCATCGTGACCACGCATCGACCGTCGCCTTTATAACCGGTCACGAGGATGAAAAGAAGGAGACTCATCCATCAACTGGCATGAACTCGCGCATGGCCCCGATACCCTGGTCTTTCTCATGGGCATGAAGAACCTTCCAAAAATTGCCCGAACGGCTCATTGACGAGGGCAAGAGCCCCGACACCCCGGCCTGCGTTATCCGTTCGGGGACCCTTGCCGCGCAAAAGGTTGTAACCGCGACGCTCTCGACATTGCCGGAAAAGGTCCGCGCAGCTGAAGATCACCCCGCCGGGCATTATTGTTGTGGGGGATGTTATCAGTCTCAGGGATGAGCTCAACTGGTTCGAGCAGAAAACGCTCTTCGGAAAAAAGATCGCCGTCACCCGTTCCCGGCATCAATCGCAAAAATTCGGGGAATTTCTGCTCGACAGGGGAGCAGAGCCGGTTTATATCCCAACTATCGATATCGAACCCATCGTGCCCAACACACGGCTTCGTACCGCGATCGACAAGATATCCTCCTATGACGCTATTATTTTTACAAGCGTTAATGCCGCTTCGATCTTCTTCGCTCATATGCGCGGGTCCGGCAAAGACGCACGGGTCTTGAGCGGTATCACGGTCATTGCCATAGGGTCCGCAACAGCCGCCCAGCTCGCCGTTTACGGGATCAATGCCGATCTTGTCCCGGAGGAACCTACACGTCGGAAGGCATCGTTTCGGTCCTCAAAGACCTCGGCGTCGCAGATAAGCATTTTCTCATACCCCGCGCAGAACAGGCCCGCGACGTGATCATACAATATATCAGGGACAACGGCGGAACATGCACCGTCATCCCCATTTACAGGGCCGAGGTCCCCGCATCCGTCGAACCCCGCCGGACGATATTGACGTTATCACATTCACAAGCTCATCCACCGCAAACAATTTCATTATGCTCTACGGAAAGGATATTTTGAAGAACAAGATCATCGCGTCGATCGGCCCCATAACCACCGAAACGCTCCTCAAAGCCGGGATAAAAGTAGATATAGAGGCAAAGCGGTCGGATATACCGGGACTGGTCGGGGCGATTGAAGAATATTTTGAAGATCGTAAGGCGTAAGGCGTAAGGAGCTAAGTAAGGCTTACTGGCTTTTTTAATTCGGCTTAAAACGGCTATACATTTCGCCATAACGACATACGTAATGAACGTTATGCTGAAGTACAGCTCTACGAGTCCATTATGGCTATAAGTCGCTGTACTGGTCAGGAAATTTATCGTTTACTGGCTAATCTTACCAAGACTTGAAGAATCTGGTATTTCTTATCAGATGAAAAGATCAGCCGTGTCAATTACTGCAAACATTGCTGAATGAGCGGCTAGACACGACTAAGAAAGAATTTAGTCATTTTCTCCAGATTGCTCAGGGATCCTTAAGTGAGTTAGACACCCTACCTCGAGATATCAGATAAACTGGGATATCTCGATGAAAATTCAATATATGAATTATCATTGCTTATGGACGATATTGACAAAATGTTAACGGCATAATTCGATCCGTACGAAATAGCAGATACACCGCTATTCCGGTTATAGCCGCTTAGCCGTAGCCTTACGGTCTTTATATGTAATTCTCCAGCAGCAACGAAATGGCCCTTTCCACGCTTCCGGGTTCTTTTTCTTCCATTTCGCGGATTGATTTTTTTATGCGGAAAGAGGTGAGTTCGTCGCTGAGCTCATCGAGTTTGCGGTAAATACCTGAGCGCCTGCCGAACCTGAATACGAGCCTTTCTTCCTCGGACAGGCTGAAGTAGCGGTCTATCGTACCGAGAAATTTCTTTTTGTCGGAAGGCAGTCTGCCGTCGATCTCCTCGAGCAGGTTAAGGATGTGATCGCTTTTTACATAACTCGTAATACCCGTCAGGTTCTCGATAAGGAGGCGTTCCTCCCGGAGGATGTCCTCTTCGTCGGGAAGGAGAAAACTCGTCATCTTCCAGTTTTTGATACAAGCGGCATGGTCCGCAACACCTTCAAGGTCCGGAACCGTATAAAATCGGGATCTATCTTATTGAGAATATCCGCGGTATCGAGGGCATGTTCCCTCCACCATTTTTTTCCGCCCAGACCAAGAACGACGTATTCCGACAGTTCGATGCCTGCATCCTTGACCTTTTTGCCGCAGAGGATATGGTCGTCGCGGGTTGCACCCTTGTTCATATACTGCAGGAGTTCTTCGTTGCCCGATTCCAGGCCCACGTGGAGCCGTGTAAGGCCGGCATCTTTCATTTTTTTCAAATTTTCTGACGAAACGCTCCGGGCGATCGTGCGGGCCCTGGCATAACTTGTGACGCGGTCAATTGTCGGGAATGCCTCCTTCAGGTATTTCAGCGCATCGATGAAAACATCGGCCTTCATGGCCAGCGAGTTCGCGTCCTGGATAAAAACGTTCTTACACCCGAAATACATCCATACCGCTACGGATTTATAGCCTTCATTAATAATATGGCTGTCAAATACGCCTTCAACCAGAGCATCGGTTATCTTTGCCGCCGAAGCCTTTTTTCAACGACAACTCTCTTATGTCGTCCTGGATCGCCTTGATGGTATCTATGTCCGATTTGATCTCCTCGAGGGAACGCTTTTCGAACCGTTTCCCTTTGTAAGTCTGGCAAAAGAGGCATTTGTTCCATGAGCAGTTTCTCGTGAACCGGATGAGAAGGCTGTATGCTTCGTTGGGCGGCCTTATCGGCCCTATCTCATACCTCAGCGGCCGTTCACTCATTCCTTGTCGACATGTACCGCAAATGCCGGGGTGGAAGCCTTGGACATTGTTTTCTTTCTCTTGGGGTTCTGGGCCGCTTTCTTTCTTTTTCTTTTCAATTCGGTTTTCTTGGACAGAGACGGCATGTGTTCCTCCCGTTGTTTTCCCGTCAACATACCATATAACCTTCAGTATTTTCAAGGTAATGTCTTCGCATGGGACGTTATTATGATATTCATAGCTGAATCTGCCAGAAAATAGTGGTATGATTATAATCTAAGTGTTGTCATGCGCCAGAATGACTCATATAAACGAAGATCCTTTCCGGACGATCTTTGATAATATCCCTGTCGGCATATGCATTAGCGCCCTTGATGGCACGATCATCGCCTATAATTCAATGCTGCAGCGGATAACGGGATATACCCGCAAGGATATGTCCGCCCTCAATGTCGAGACCTTATATGCAAGCCCCCGGGACAGAAAGCTCATGCTTGAGCATGTCAGGAATAAGGATATTCTCAGGAATTACCCGGTTAATCTGAGGCGCAAGAATGGCCGTATTTTTCATGCAGTCGTCAGTGTTATAATGCATTCTTATGCCGGTGATAAAACTTTCCTGACTGTCATCGAGGATATTACCGAGCAGAAAGAAGATCAAAGATGCATTGATCGAATCCGAGCGCCGGCTTACCGATATTATCAATTTTCTTCCCGATGCCACATTCGCGATCGATACCGAGGGAAGGGTCATTGCGTGGAACAGGGCCATGGAGGAATTGTCCGGGGTCAAGTCGGTCAACATACTCGGCAAAGGCGACTCGGAATATTCAATACCATTTTACGGACGACGGCAGCCGCTCCTCGCCGACTTTGTCCTGCGGCCCGACAGGGATGCCGAGAAAAGATATTCCTTTATCGCCAAGGAAATGGACCGGCTGGTCGCCGAACCCATCGAACCCCTTATGATCCGCGGAAAGCTTACGTATATCTGGGCGAAGGCAAGCCCGATATACGATCTCGACGGCAGCATCACGGGTGTTATACAGTCGGTTCAGGGACGTCACCGAGCAAAAAGAGGCCGAGGAAAAGCTCAAGGAATCCGAAGAAAGGTACAGGACCGCGATCGAATATTCGAATGACGGGGTCGCCATCGTACAGCGGAAGATCTTCATCTCTATGTGAATCAGCGTTTCTGCCAGATCTTCGGGTTTGATTCCCCGGACGAACTGATCGGCAAACGCACATCAAAACGATCCATCCCGATGACCTCGAAAGGGTCCGGCTGATAAATCAAAAGAAGGCAGCGCGGGGAGGAAGCTCCCCGACAAATACGAGGCAAAGGGTATACGAAAGGACGGAAGCATCGTCTACATCGAGGTTTCGGCGACAGGCACGACTTTCCGGGGCGAACCGGTAACGCTGGCATATATCCGGGATATCACGGAGCGCCGCCTGGCAAGCGATGCGCTCAAGGACAGCGAGATGAGGTTCCATGCAATTTTCGATAATGCCAACGATGCCATCTTTCTCGTCGACGGCTATTCCTTTATAGAATGCAACCGGAAGGCGCTCAGCCATGTTCGGGGCTGCTAAAGAAGACATTCTCGGAAAGTCGCCGCACGAACTGTCTCCCCCCATCCAGCCGGATGGCAGCAATTCCAGGGAAAAAGCCCTGCGAACGATGGAAGCCGCCTTGAATGGCACACCCCAATCTTTCTACTGGAAGCACAGGCGGCTCGACGGGACCGATTTCGATACAGAGATCAGCCTGAACTCACTCGACCTCGCCGGAAAAACATATCTTCAAGCAATCGTAGAGAGACATCGCCGAATATCTGCGCAACCTGACCCGAAAATGTCACAAGCCGTCGCATCATGCGTCTCGGACCTGGTTACTCCTTTGCACCTCCGTCTCACGCCTTACGCCTCACAGGTTTTTTATTGAAATATCGTAATCATATGATATTTTAGAAACTCATTAAATTCGCACGTCTTTCAATTGATGTCAGGGTGCAGGCAACTGTCTGGCGTTTAAGATGCGAAAGGCGGAGGATAAAAACCAGGAGGACAAATGTCTAATCTCACCATCAAACAATTGCTGGAAGCTGGCGTTCATTTCGGGCATCAGACGAAACGATGGAACCCGAAGATGAAACCTTACATTTTCGGCGCCCGGAACGGCATCTACATCATCGACCTTCAGAAAACCCTCAAGATGTTCAAAGAAGCCTACAACTTCGTGAAAGAAGTGGCGTCCCGCAATGAGTACATCCTGTTCGTCGGCACCAAGAAACAGGCACAGGAAGCCATCGCAGAAGAATCAAAACGCTGCGGGGCCTTTTATGTGAACAACAGGTGGCTTGGCGGCACGATGACCAATTTCCAGACGATCGAAAAAAGCATCGACCGCCTGCGGAAATTTGAAGACCTGAAGCAGAGCGATATTTATAAGGTGCTTCCGAAAAAAGAGGCCATCGGCATCGAGAAGGAAATTGAAAAACTCGAAAAGAACATCGGCGGCATCAAGGGAATGGAACAGGCTTCCCGGGGCCATCTATGTCGTCGATCCCAAAAAAGAATATATTGCCGTCAACGAGGCGAAGAAACTCGGCATTCCCACCATCGGCATAGTCGATACGAACTGCGACCCTGACGATATCGACCTTGTTATTCCGGGCAATGATGACGCCATCCGCGCGATCAAACTGATCACGGCCAGAATTGCAGACGCGGTCATGGAAGGAAAAGCCCTGTAGGTTGAAGAATTCCAGGCAAGGACGAAGGGCCGGCCGAAGACCTTAAGCCGTTTGTTGACGAGAGCGTATTGGAAGAAGAAAAATACGACGAGTACGAAGCTTAATAGTTGAGGAGGAGTTTCCATGGATATCACTGCTGATACAGTAAAAAAACTACGTGAAAAGACCGGTGTCGGCCTCATGGATTGCAAAGAGGCCTTGAAACATACGAATGGCGATATGGAAAAAGCGGTAGATTTCCTTCGCGAAAAAGGCCTTGCCAAGATGCAGAAAAGAATGGGCCGGGTAGCATCGGAAGGCTCGATCGCGTCATACATACATACGGGCGGAAAAGTCGGCGCAATGGTCGAGATCAACTGCGAAACCGATTTCGTTGCCAAGACAGACCAGTTCCAGAATTTCGTAAAAGACGTGGCGATGCAGATAACTGCCGCCAATCCCCTGTATGTCAAACGCGAGGATATACCCCAGGAACATATCGACAGGGAAAAAACCATCTACAGGAACCAGGCGCTTGAATCCGGCAAGCCGGAAAAGATCATCGACAAGATCGCCGACGGTAAACTGGAAAAATTTTATCAGGAAGTATGCCTGATCGAACAGACGTTTATCAAGAATCCTGACGTCACCATTAAGGACCTTCTCGAAGAGCTCCTTGTGAAGACTGGCGAAAAGATAGTTATTAATCGTTTCGTGAGATTCCAGTTAGGCGAGACACTCCAGGATTAATATGAAATATAAGAGGATTCTCCTTAAATTGAGTGGTGAGGTCCTCATGGGCAACGCCGGGCATGGGATCGACCATGCCACCGTTTACGAGATCGCCGAAGAAATACGCGACATTCGCAAGCTTGGCGTCGAGATCGGCATAGTCCTCGGAGGCGGCAATATATACCGGGGAAAAACGGGCGAAAAAGAAGGCGTCGACAGGGTTACCGGAGATTATATCGGTATGGTTGCCACTGTGATAAACGCGCTGGTCCTCCAGGATACGCTGAATAAACTGGAAGCCCCGACAATAGTACAGACGGCGCTCAACCTTGAAAAGATCGCTGAACCGTATAATCACGCGAAGGCGAACGGCCTATCTCGACGATGGTAAAATAGTCATTTTTGCCTGCGGTACCGGAAATCCATATTTTACCACGGATACGGCCGCAGCACTCGGGCTGTCGAAACGAAAGCGGACATTGTTATGAAGGCAACCAAAGTAAACGGCGTTTATGATAAAGATCCTGAAGTGCACAAGGATGCCGTTTTTTATCCGGAAATTTCCTACAGTGAAGTCATTAACCAAGGATCTTCAGGTTATGGACCTTACCGCCATCACGCTGTGCAAAGAAAACAACATCCCGATCGCCGTCTTCAATATCCGCGTGAGGGATAATCTTAGAAAAGCAGTCCTCGGTGAAACCATAGGTACAATAGTGAGGAGGTAACCGTATGAGCAACGACGTTATGAACGAACTTGAAGACAAATTAAAAAAATCGCTTGCGGCGCTGAAAAAGGATTTCTCGAAACTCCGTACCGGCGTTGCCTCGGTTTCCCTGCTTGAAGATATCAAAATAGATTATTATAAACAGCCTACCCCGCTTAATCAGGTGGCCACTATCGGCGTCCAGGACTCGAGGACAATTACAATACAGCCGTGGGATAACACCGTGATCGGCGAGATCGAAAAGGCCATCCAGAAATCGGACCTTGGCGTTAACCCTATGTCCGACGGAAAGCAGATACGCCTTACCTTCCCGAAACTTACCGAAGAGAGGCGCAAGGAACTGACAAAGCTTGGCAGCAAGATGCTTGAGGGCACCCGCGTTGCGATGAGAAATGTCAGACGGGAAATTAACGAAAAGTTGAAGAAAATGGAAAAAGACAAGGCCATCTCCCAGGATGATCTTAAGAAAAAACAGGAAGATGTTCAAAAAATGACCGATAAATATATAGAGATGGCAGAAAAATCTTTTTCTGAAAAGGAAAAAGAGATCCTTTCTATATAACGGCACTAAATGAAAAAGACAGTTCCCGACAGACTGCCCACCCACGTCGCCATAATCATGGATGGAAACGGCAGGTGGGCAAAACAACAGAAACTCAAAAGGGTCGAAGGTCATAGGGTAGGTATCGATTCCGTCCGGAACATTACCGAAGCCTGCTATGAATTCGGCATTCCGTACTTAACCTTATATGCATTTTCAAAAGAAAACTGGTCCCGCCCGAAAGAAGAAGTAAAGACCCTCATGTACCTCCTTGGCCTTTACCTGGAAAACGAACTGCCTTTCATGATGGAAAAAGGCGTACGTTTCAATATCATCGGCGAAAGAAAAGATTTCTCGAAAACACTGCAGGCCCAGTTTGACTACGTTATGAAAGAAACGGCAGCCAACAACAACGTTGTCCTCACCATCGCCCTGAGTTACAGCGGCCGGAAAGAGATCATCCGCGCCGTCCAGTTGATAGCCGAGGATCTGAAAAGCGGACGCATTAAAAGAATTGATGAACGGGCATTCAGGAAATATCTCTATGCGCCGGACATACCCGACCCCGATCTTCTCATACGCACGAGCGGTGAGATGCGGGTTTCCAATTTCCTGCTCTGGCAAATCGCCTATACAGAGATGTACGTTACCGATATCCTCTGGCCGGACTTTCGCAGAGAAGCCTTTCTCGACGCTTTGCGGGAATTTGCAAAGCGTGAGCGAAGGTTCGGGAATATAAAGGAATTTTAATTGGGAGAACTGAAGAAACGGGTCATTACGGGCATATGCCTGGCACCGGTTATCGCCCTTCTCTTTTATTTCCTGCCTGCCGTATGGCTTCTTGCCCTTCTCCTGGCCATCTGCATCGTAGCAGTCAACGAAGCCGCAGCGCTTGCTAAAATACCGATGAAGCTTTTCGTTGCGGTCCTGGTAATTTCGGGAGTTATTCCTCTCTTCATGGGTTGGTTCCAGTACTATCCGCTTTGGGTCATGGCGTCGGTCGCCATCATGATCTTTATAAAGATCTTCGACAGAAAGGCTTCCGTTGAAAATGCCAATCGTGAGATCACACAGCAGGCGGCCGTCATTCTCTTCGGCAATTTCTTTATCCTGCTCCCGTTCTTTTATCTTTACCTGCTCAAGAAGGCAGAACACCCTCTTCCCGCTCATACTCCTCATTTCCATATGGGCGAGTGACACGTTCGCATATTTTATCGGGAAAAATTTCGGTAAGCACCGGTTGGCTCCCCAGATCAGTCCGAAAAAAACCGTAGAAGGCCTCGCCGGTTCTGCCCTCGGGTCGCTTATCATAATCGCCGCTTTTCATAGATGGCTCGGTTTCAGCATTTATTCGGCACTCGCTATCGGGTTGGCGGCCGGTATCCTGGGCCAGGCAGGCGATCTCATGGAATCTGCCTGTAAAAGGGTTTTCAATATAAAAGATTCTTCGGGGTTGATCCCCGGGCATGGCGGAATACTGGACCGTATCGACAGTTTCATCTTTACGGCCCCCTTCCTGTATTCCTGCGTTTTATGGGCGCGATGACACGATGAAGAAAAAAGTCCTTATTCTCGGTTCAACAGGTTCCATCGGCACATCCACGCTGGATGTCATTGCGAACGATCCCGGTTCGTTTGAGGTCCATGGCCTGGCCTGTGCGAGCAATATCGACCTTCTGAACGCCCAGATCGACCGTTTCAGGCCGGTAAATGTATGCCTTTTTAATGGCGAGCAGAAAGACAGGGTAGAGCTCCAGGGTGCGCGCCTTCATACCGGCATGGAAGGCATGAAGGAGATGATCGGGAGCGATGCCGATATTGTAGTCAACGCACTGCCGGGCAGCATCGGGCTCGAACCGACGATAGAAGCGCTCAATTGCGGAAAAACACTTGCTCTCGCCAATAAGGAAAGCCTCGTCATGGGCGGGAGGATGATAAGGAATATTATCGCGAGAACAGGCGCCGAACTCATCCCTGTCGACAGTGAGCATTCTGCCATCTACCAGCTTTTGAAAGGAATCGACCATGCTGAGGTCAGAAGCATTATTATAACAGCTTCAGGCGGCCCTTTCAGGAAGCATACCAAAAAGGCCCTTGAAAGCGTGGAGCTGTCCGATGCGATGAACCATCCCACCTGGAAAATGGGACGGAAGATAACACTCGATTCGGCGACCCTTATGAACAAGGGGCTCGAGATAATCGAAGCGCGGTGGCTTTTCGATCTCGAACCCGCGAAGATCAAAACGGTCATTCATCCGGAAAGCATTGTCCATGGCATCGTGGAATTTTCTGACAATTCGTTTTTTGCCTACATGGCAAGCCCCGATATGAAGATCCCGATCGCATACGCCCTCTACGGTGAAAAACGCTCAGCATTGCCATTTTCGCCCCTTGGGCTCGATGCGGTCATAAAACTTACATTCCATCCGCCGGACCCCAGGCGCTTCCCATCGATACGGCTCGCATATGAGGCCCTCGAGGCGGGTGACGGCGCGCTTATTGCGTTTAACGTTTCAAATGAAATAGCGGCGCAGGCATTTATTGACGGCAGGATAAAATTCACCGATATTCCCCGCATAGTTGCCGAAACGCTGGCGGAGAACCCGGGAGAACCCATTGTCGACAATCTGGGTACAATTCGTGATATCATATCATGGACAAAAAACGTGGCAATGACTAAAATAAACGGTACAGGACGAAAAAAATTATGATTTCTTTTTTATATTTCCTTATTGCACTTGCGTTATTGATACTTGTGCATGAATTCGGGCATTTCATAGTGGCACGGATCTTTAATATAAAGGTCCTGACATTTTCGATAGGCTTTGGAAAAAAGCTGTTCAGATACGTCAAGGGAGAAACGGAATATGCTGTTTCCATCGTTCCCATGGGCGGTTATGTCAAGCTCCTCGGCGAATCCCCGGATGAAGAAGTGGCAGAAGAAGACAAGGCGCGCTCTTTTTCGCATAAGCCGCCATACGTCAGGATACTGGTCGCGGTGGCCGGTCCTCTTTTTAACATCCTCCTCGCCCTGGTCGTGTTCTATTTCGTTTCTATTATCGGTTACAACGTCCCGACTGCGCGTGTCGGAAATGTCGCAGACAAAATGCCGGCACAGGCAGCCGGTATTAAAAAGGGCGACCTCATAACCAAGATCGACGGCAAAGAGATCACGGAATTTCTCGATATAGCAGCAACCATGGAAAAGACACAGGCGGATACCGTAAAAGTAACGGTCGATCGCAATGGCACGCCTATGGAATTTGCAGTTAAGCCCACGACCATCCAGGAAAAAGACATTTTCGGCGAGCCATTTACACGGAAAATACTCGGGATAGAACGATCGGAAGAAGTGCTCAAGAAAAAACAGCCGCCAGTCAAGGCTGTCGGGTTGTCACTTTACATGACGTGGGAATACTCGCGCATAACTGTTCTGGGGGTGGTCAAGATCATTCAGGGCAGCATATCACCCAAGAATATAGGCGGCCCGGTTTTGATCTTCCAGGAGGCCAGCAAGAGGGCCAAGAAAGGCTTTGGTGATTTTGCGTTGTTCTTTGCGCTCATAAGCATCAATCTCGGTGTTATTAATTTATTGCCTATCCCCGTCCTCGACGGCGGGCATATCCTTTTCAATGCCATCGAGATCGTCATACGCCGGAGGATCCCGCAAAAGGTCCAGGAGGTATCGCAGACCGTGGGGCTTGTTGTCCTGCTCCTTATAATGGTCTTCGCGTTCTACAATGACTTTGACAGGATATTCGACTTCGGCAAGTATTTCCATGGCAAATAGACACATACTTGCCATCGATAATTCGATGGATTTCCTCAATATTGCCCTTTCAGGCCCTGAGGGCCTTATTGTCGACAGGCGCATCAAGGAATCTCGGTCCTCCTCTGAAATAATATCGGAGATGCTCCGGGAGGTCCTCGCAGCCGGCGGCAGATCTCTTCAGGATATATCGGAGCTCAGGGTCACGCTGGGGCCGGGATCATTCACCGGATTACGGGTCGGCCTCGCTTTTTGCAAGGGCATCCGCGCAGCAACGGGAATTCCCATACGGGGTGTCCCCACCCTCGATGCCCTGGCTCTTGCCTTAATAGACAAAGAGGGATCATACCTCTGTCCTCTCATAGACGCCAAAAAATCGGAAGTATTCCTCGCCCTCTATCATGTATCAGGATCACAATTGCAGCGTGAAACCCCCTACATGGCAGTAAAACCGGAAGAGATACCCGCCATCATCAAAAAGCCCTGCATCTGCTTCGGCACAGGATTGCGCCTCGCGGAACAATACCTTTCCAACCTGGACGGCGTAACGCTAATCCGGGACGGACTACGATCACATCCGGGCCGCGACCCTCGTCGACAAAAGCCTTGACGCGATCCCGGATGAGACACCTCCCCCTAAACCCCATCTACGGCCGCCGCTCCGAAGCCGAGATCAAATTCAATGTAGATCGAGTACGATTCAACGATCGGTCGGAGTCCAGAGCTTTCAACGGATCGTTGAACATGGAACTACTGTTCTTACCTGAAATATGACTCACGTAGAACAATTCCTTCTCATGTCCGTTTGTTTTCAGTGCAAATTAGTGTATAATAATCTACCGGTTTTTTACGCGCCGGTGTCACGGGGCTGACCCGTCGAAGGGATAGGGTAAAGCCCGGTTTTTTAAGCCTAATGCTGATCTGCATCGTTCATGGAGGAAAAGTTGAAAACTATCGCTGAGATCAATGAAAAAATAAAAAAGGGCAAGGTCGTCGTTGTTACCGCTGAGGAAATGATCGACATCGTGAAAAAGAATGGGACGAAAAAAGCGGCCCAGCAGGTCGATGTCGTGACCACCGGTACATTCGGCCCTATGTGCTCAAGCGGTATGTTTATGAACTTAGGCCATTCCAAACCCAGGATCAAGATCGGCGGAGGGAAGTGTTATCTCAATGATGTCCCTGCATATACCGGTGTAGCGGCTGTTGATATTTACATGGGCGCAACGGCAATGCCCGATAACGATCCCCGGAACACTGTTTATCCCGGGGCCTTCAAGTACGGCGGAGGCCATGTTATAGAAGATTTCGTTAGCGGGAAATCGATCCGGCTCGATGCCACGGCATACGGCACAGACTGCTACCCGCGGAAGAAGATCGAGACATATATAAACAAGGAAACTGTTAACGAGGCATATATTTACAGCCCCCGGAACAGCTATCAGAATTATAACGTCGGTGTAAATGTCTCCAATCGCGTCATTCACACGTACATGGGGGTCATCAAGCCAAACCTGGGAAGCGCGAATTACTCGAGCGCAGGCCAGCTGTCGCCCCTTCTCAAGGACCCGAAGTACAGGACTATCGGTATCGGGACCCGGATATTTCTCGGCGGGGGCATCGGGTATGTGGCATGGCAGGGGACCCAGCACAGTCCTTGCGGAGCCCGCACACCCGAAGGATTGCCTAAAGGCGGCGCCGGTACTATCGCAGTTATAGGAGATGCCAAAAAAATGTCCGGAGACTATCTGCGGGGCGCAAGCTTCCTCGGGTACGGCCCGACAATGTTCGTTGGCCTCGGCATTCCCATCCCCGTACTCGACGAAGAAATGGCGTTTTTCACCTCCCGGGCGGATGAAGATTTTTACGCCCAGGTCGTTGATTATTCCCACGATTATCCTCAGCGGATACCCGGAAGTCTCTGCGAGGTCACGTATGCCCAGCTAAAATCGGGCAAGATAACTATCAAGGGCAAGGAAGTACCCACCTTCCCTATTTCAAGTTATTCAAAAGCCCGTGAAATAGCATCCACCCTGAAAAGCTGGGTTGAGAGCGGAAGCTTTCTGCTGACGAGCCCCGTTGAACTGCTGCCGGGAGTTGATTCAGGGATCAGCCTTGTTACGCTCGATGAGAGATCACCGGAGGAAATGCAGTAAGACAGACCGTGAGGCGTAAGGCGTGAGCGCGTGAGGAGTTTTAATTTTATATCCATAAGATATATTCCCGCACTTGATTCCGACCGGAATAACAGCCGTTTTTATTCGCCTAACGCCTTACGCCTAACGCCTTACGGTTTTTAAATATGAATAAAAAAGCAATTTCACTTATATCGGGCGGACTCGATTCCGCCGTCGCCACGAAGCTGATCATCGATCAAGGGATCGAGGTGATCGGCCTGCATTTCACGTCCATATTCGCAAGCAAACGCGACAAAGAGCGCGGTCACCGGGCGTTCGAGACAGCCAGGGAACTCGGGATCGAGATCATCTCCATAACCAAGGGCGACGATTATATCGAGATCATAAAGAATCCGCGCTACGGATACGGCAAGAACATGAACCCCTGCATCGATTGCAGAATTTATATGTTGAACCTGACACGGGAGATGATGCCCGAGATTGGCGCATCCTTCGTTGTCACGGGTGAGGTCCTGGGGCAAAGGCCAATGTCGCAGCGCCGCCCCACGATAGAGCTTATCGAAAAACGCAGCGAACTGAAGGGGTTGATCGTAAGGCCGCTTTCGGCCAAGCTTTTTCCCCCGAGCATACCCGAACTGGAAGGGATCCTCGACCGGGAGAAACTGCTCGGCCATGCAGGCCGCGGACGGCAGGTGCAATATGAACTGGTTGAAAAATATCACCTTAAAGAATTTGACCTGCCGGGCGGAGGCTGTCTTCTTACGGACCCCATCTTCTCAATGAAGCTGAAAGACCTGATGGCGACCGATCCCGCCTATACAACGAAAGATATCGAGCTTCTGACAATGGGAAGGCATTTCAGGGTCTCGCCATCCGCCAAGCTTATCGTCGGGCGCAACGAACGCGAAAATGAACAGCTGGGATCGCTTGCCGGAGAACCCTATATTCGCATTGAACCGGTGAGCTTCAGAGGACCGGTCGGCATATTGAAAGCTGATACGCCCGATGAAGGCACTCTTCCTAATGTCGGCCCGGATATTAGCGCGTTACGGCAAGGACGTATCATCTGACCCGACGGTCGATATCCATGACGGAACCACCAGAAGCTTTTCGTTTGAAATGTGCGAAATTGACAGCGATGCCCTGCTCATCCAACAGGAGGCCTAATGAAAGTTCTTGATAATATTTATGTTTATCCATGGACCTCGTATGAGGCCAACAATTGCAATACGGTATTTATCGACGGGCCTGTCCCGACCCTTATCGACCCGGGGCACAAGGCCTTTCTCGGAAACGTCATGACTAACATGGCTCGCGACGGCAAGAACATCGAGTCGGTAAAGCTCGTTATAGCCACTCATTCCCACCCCGACCATATCGAAGCTGCTGACGCATTCGATCAACAGACGATGAGGGCGATCGGCAAGGTTGAATTTGACTTCTGCAATAATGGCGGCAAGGAACTCTACCTGATGACCGGCTGCGAGATGCCCCGGAAACCGTATTCCTTTTACCTTAATGAGGGCGACTGGCGATAGGCGACCTGACATTCAGGGTCATACTGACTCCCGGCCATTCCCCGGGGTCGCTGTGCTTTTATTGCGAAGAAAAGAAGCTTCTCATATCAGGGGATACCGTTTTTTATATGGGCGTGGGCAGGACCGATCTGCCGGGCGGAAGCATGGAGCAGTTGGCCGACAGCATCAATAAGCTTGCTTCCCTGGATATCGAGTACCTGATCCCGGGCCATGGCGAGGCGATCAAGGGACGGGATATTATAGAAAAGAACTTTAAAATGATCATAAATGAATTCTTTTGACCGGGGTAACGATTGTCATTGAACAATTCCCCCCGTGAGTATATATTGGATGTGTAGGCATAG
Source organism: uncultured delta proteobacterium (assembly GCA_963823725.1). Classification (GTDB taxonomy): domain Bacteria; phylum Desulfobacterota; class Syntrophorhabdia; order Syntrophorhabdales; family Syntrophorhabdaceae; genus Delta-02. The sequence continues at coordinate 13,566 of CAWGMJ010000003.1, read as the reverse complement.
GAGGCAACATTGAGAATACCTGACGAATATATCTGTAAACTTTGCGGTTATTCCTTTCTGGACGGCGAAGTACCCGAATTATTCTGCCCGAATTGCGGCAGCAGCCAGGTAATGAAGGAACTAAGCTACGACGAATTCCTTGATGATGAAGATGCTTTCATCACCATGCTGAGGTTTGACGAATACAGGAACAAGGGAGCTTTATAGCCCCTTAAGGACCCACTATAAAAGCAGTAATTATTTATTACAATTAAATATTGACTTTTATTGAGTTTGGTTGTTTTATATTAGCCGGATACCGCTTGGATCCAAAGACTGGACCGAGACGGAAGGAGCGAAGCAACGGAAGCCTTCTGACTTGAGTTCAGAAGGTTTTTTTGTTTAGAGGTTATGATGAGCAAAATTACGGTACCCATACTGAAGGGCATGAAAGGCGAGAAGAAGATCACCATGCTCACGGCGTATGACCATCCAACGGCAAAGATAATGGATGATGCCGGGATAGACACCATCCTTGTCGGCGATTCCGTTGGCCCTGCCGTATTGGGATATCAGAATACAATTCCCGTAACAATTGATGAAATGATACACCATACGCGGGCGGTCGCACGGGGCATCAAAAATGCCCTGCTTATTATAGACATGCCCTTTATGTCGTACCAGGAAAGCATCGAGCAGGCAAAGCGCAACGCGGGCAGGATGTTCAAGGAAAGCGGCGCCGAAGCGGTCAAGCTTGAAGGCGGCGTTGCCATGCATGACACGATAAAGGCAATAACCGAAATAGACATCCCCGTCTGTGCCCATATCGGGCTCACACCGCAATCCATCCACCGGATGGGCGGGTACAAGGTCCAGGGCAAAGGTAAGGATGTCGATAAACTGCTCGCAGATGCGCGGGCTGTCGAAGCCGCAGGAGCGTTCATGGTAGTCCTTGAGTGCGTCCCAAGGCAGCTGGCTAAAGAGATAACGGAAATGCTGTCTATCCCGACAATAGGGATAGGAGCCGGGCCCGACTGCGATGGGCAGGTGCTTGTCATTCACGACGTGTTGGGGCTCTCCGGGGATTTCCGGCCCAAATTTGTCAAACAATACAGAAATCTTTCCTCAGATATAGGAAATGCAGTTAAAGAATATATAAACGAGGTCACGTCAGGAAGCTTTTCCTGATGATAGCCAATCATTTCACTGATATGAAGATTATACGAACTGTCTCTGAGATGCAGCGCAGCGCCGACGAGTTGAGGAAAAGCAAGACGATCGGCTTTGTCCCCACGATGGGATACCTCCACGAAGGCCACCTGGCCCTCGTCAAGGCCGCAAGAAAACTCGCGGACGTTGTCGTCGTCAGCATCTTTGTAAATCCAATACAATTTGGCCCGAGCGAAGACCTTTCCCGCTATCCCCGCGATTTCGAGCGCGATGCGAAGCTTTTGGAACAGGAAAAGACCGATATAATATTTTATCCCGATGACGGGGAAATGTATGAAAAGGCATTCTCCACGTATGTCGAGGTGAAAAAGCTTGAGGACCATCTCTGCGGCAAGTCAAGGGTCGGGCATTTCACCGGCGTTGCCACGGTTGTCACCAAGCTTTTCAATATCGTTAAACCGCATTATGCCGTTTTCGGCCAGAAAGATTACCAGCAGCTCATGGTCATCGAACGGATGGTGAGGGACTTGAACCAGGACGTTAAGATCGTCCCCCACCCGACAATACGCGAAGCCGACGGCCTCGCCATGAGCTCCCGAAATACATACCTGAGCAGTGAAGAAAGAAGAAAGGCCCTCTTTATCAGCGCTTCGTTAAGAAAGGCCGAAGAAATGTTCAAAGCGGGTATACGTGACACCGGGGAAATAAGAAAGACGGTTAATGCCATACTTAATACAGAAGACGGCATTGACGTCGAATACATAGACATATGTGACGCTATGACACTCGAGGATATCTCAATGGCAGATAAGAAAGCAGTCCTTGCGATAGCGTGCCGTATAGGTAAAACAAGGCTTATAGACAACACAATTTTAACGGAGGCAGGACAATGAAAAGGACCATGATGAAAGGCAAGATCCACAGAGCGACTGTAACAGACAGCAACCTCGATTATGAGGGAAGCATCACTATAGACTCGCATCTCATGGACAAAGCGAACATCATCCCTTACGAGCAGGTCGACATCTACAACGTCACATCCGGTGACCGCTTCACAACCTATGCGATAAGAGGGGACAAGGACTCGGGCGTGATCTGTATCAACGGCGCCGCCGCCCACAAAGCACGCAAAGGCGACATAATAATAATCGCCACCTACGCCAGTTTTGACGAAAAAGAGCTGGAAAGCTTCAAGCCATGCAAAGTATACGTAGACGGAGCAAATAGGATAAAAACTCAATTGCTGCAGGCTGTAAATTAAATTTATCAAGTTCTTGTTCTCAGTTCCAAGCCAGAACTATCATTGTTCTTACAAACCGGAGATATTGCAGCTTCTCCGGTTTTTCTTTAGTATTTCCTGTGGGACAGTAAGCAGTTCTACGTTCTATGTTGATGATTGACGATACCGGAGATGATGCTGTCTCCGGTATATTCTTAGTGATATTTCCTGGAGGCAGTTTCAAATACCGAAGGCTGTGAACTAGACATGCCGTCATCCAGAGCACTTTCGCCAGGTATATGACATTGACCGTCGATCCCGGCGCTTGACGCCGAGATCCAAGATTTTGCCGATAACTCTCTTGCAACTATAATATGGCCCGTTAGATCAAATCTCCGTACACTGAGTAAACAATACCTTAGATTCCGGCACCTGAATGCTGCCTCGACCCGGTATACTCCTACCCAAAAATCTTCTTAAACGGTTCCTGCCAGGCGTTCTTTAGGTAATCGATATCCGTATCTATTATGATCTCTCCGCGCAAGCCTTTAATTCGGAAATTCTTTCCGGCTTTTACCTTCCCTATCACTCCATACGGAACTGACTTGAAAAGCTTCTTGAAACTTTCCAGGTCCTTCTCCCGCATGGTTGCCACAAACCTGCTTGCCGATTCGGAGAAGAGGAGCATGTCATCCCGGAATACCCCTGAACAAGGAACGGCGTTAAGGTCTACATCTATTCCGATGTCGCCGGCGAATGCACTTTCGGCGAGAGCGCATGCCAGGCCGCCGTCGGATATGTCGTGGCATGACCTGATGATGGCGGCTTTTATGGCTTTTTCCATTGTTTGGAAGGTTTTTTTGGCTTGAGCGCCGCGAACTATGGGGGCGATGTTGCCGAAACGGTCGAACTGGGCGAAATATTCGCTGCCGCCTAATTCGGCGTATGTTTTGCCGACTACGATTATGATATCGCCGTCGTCCTTCATATCCATGGTTACGGTTTTGGTGACGTCATCTATGACCGAGATGCATGACATGAGGACCGTCTGCGGCACGGATATCTTGATCTCGTTGTGCATATAGTCGTTCTTCATGCTGTCTTTGCCTGAGATGCACGGTGTTCCAAATAAGGTCGTGTAATCGTAGAGCGCCCTGTTGGCCCGGACCAATTGCGCCAGTTTGTAGGCGCCTTCCGGGTTGCGTTCGGATTCGATCGGGTCGGACCAGCAGAAGTTATCGAGAAGGGCCATTCTTTTCAGAGAACCGCCTGTCGCGATGTTGTTCCGGATCGCCTCGTCAATTGCGCATGCCACCATGTTGTAGGTGTCGAAACGGCTGTATTTGGGACATATGCCGTGGCTGACAACCACCCCGTTCTTGCTTTCGAAATCGGGGGCCACGACCCCTGCGTCCGCCGGGCCGTCGTTGTATTTGCCGGTGAGCGGCTTTATGACGCTTGCACCCTGCACCTCATGGTCATACTGGCGCACAACGTATTCTTTGCTGCAGACATTCCACCGCCCGAGGACCGAGGCAATGGCTGCGGCGTAATCCTGCGGTTCAGGCAAGGGTTCTTCGTCCACTATCCTGCGTTCCCACTTTGCCTTGAGGTTCATTCTCGGCAGGCCATTATGGAGGAATTCCATATCCAGGTATCCCACTGTTTTGCCGTCATACATCACGTGGAAACGCCCGGAATCCGTAAATTCCCCTAGCACGGTCGAAATGACGTTCATCTTGTGGGACAATTTAAGAAATTCTGCCAGGCTATCGGGCGGAACGGCGACCGTCATCCGCTCCTGGGCCTCAGAAAGGAGTATTTCCCAGGGGGAGAGCCCGTGATATTTCAGAGGCGCCCTTTCGAGGTTCATGACGCATCCGTTCGTGTCTTCAGCCATTTCGCCTATGGACGAGGAAAGGCCTCCCGCGCCGTTATCGGTTATCGAGCTGTATAATCCCCTATCCCGGGCGATCAGCAGAAAATCCGTCATACGCTTCTGGGTGATAGGATCGCCTATCTGGACGGCGCTTGTCGGGGAGACCTCGGAAAGCTCTTCAGACGAGAATGTGGCGCCGTGGATGCCGTCCTTCCCTATCCTTCCGCCGACCATGACAATATGGTCTCCGACATTAGCGCGCTTGAGGTACGATGCCTCACCGCGTATCGTAACCGGCATAATGCCGCATGTGCCGCAGAAAACAAGCGGTTTCCCGAGGTAATTCTCATCGAATACGAGGGAGCCGTTGATGGTGGGTATCCCGCTCTTGTTTCCGCCGTGTTCCACGCCCTCGCGAACGCCTTCCAGCACCCTCTTCGGGTGCAAAAGCCTTGGCGGTATCGTCCCTTTGTGGTCCGGCGCGGCAAAGCAAAAGATATCCATGTTGAAGGCGAGCTTCGCCCCTTTGCCTGTCCCGAACGGATCGCGGTTGACGCCGACAATTCCCGTAAGCGCCCCGCCGTAAGGGTCGAGGGCCGACGGGGTATTATGAGTCTCCATCTTGAATGCAAGGTTATTTCTGCGGTTAAACTTGATCACCCCGGCATTGTCCTTGAAGACCGAAAGGCAAAAATCCTGCTTTCCCTTCTTCCGGCGGATATCGTCGGTTGAGCCCATCACGTATGTCTTGAAAACGCTGTCAACAACCTCTACGCTGCCGTCCTCTTCATAATCGATACGGGCGTTGAATATCTTATGCTTGCAGTGTTCCGACCAGGTCTGTGCGAGCGCTTCGATCTCAACATCCGTCGGCCGTCCATCGAGGCCCACCGTCTGCCGGGCGGCAGCAACGGAGGGATCGGCATAATAATTCTTTATAACAGGGAGTTCGTCGCGGGACAGGGCCCAGGTCCTCTCCCGGTTCATGACCATCAGCTCGTCGATCGTCATGGACCCGATATCAATCCGTTCCACGACCGGTTCGGACGTGAGGGCAACCTTCGGCACCATGATCCCCATGCCGCCTTCTGCCTTGTATTGCGCGATTGGCTTTATGGCATAACGATTGATCAGGACATTCGCGAGAATATCGACGGCGATGTTGTGCACGTCGTCTTCCGTAATGGAGCCTTTAAGGAAGTACATCCTGGAATTATAGACTCCCTCTCCATCCTGAAATTCCCGGCCCGTCATCGCTTCGGTCACTTCTTTTGCGGTTCGCCCGATATTATCGGTAACACCGGGCTTGTAGCCTACTTCCACAACCCAGTCTCCCTCGGCATCCGTTGCCGTGTCGAGGTGCCCCTTCTGGATGACCGGGTCGACAAATGCCTCATTGCTCAATATAGTGAGGATCTCCGGCTCCAGATCCGCATCGACTGTATAAACCTCTACAACGTGCACTTTTTCTATCTGGAGGCCGAGATCTGATTTGATCCTTCTTCTAAGTTTCTCCCCCGGGACATCCAGGAGCCCTTCCTTGTATGATATCTCTATCCTGTGAGCCATGCTAAGCCACATACTCCTTTAGGTTTTTTATTCCCTGCACCGCGTCCGCTTCATCATGTATTTCCGCGGTCAATATCAGGCTCCCGCGATGCGATTTCAAAAATGCCTTCAATTCCCTGAATGGAACAGTCCCCTGCCCTATCGGCTTATGGTCGTCTCGCGCCCCATAATTGTCGTGAAGATGCATTTCTCTTATTTTATATCCAAGCGTTGAAAGCCATTTATCAAGCTGTACTTTACTAAATAGATTGAAGTGTCCTGAATCAAAGCAGAAATAAAGATTTTTATTATCAAAATACCTGAAAAGTTCGTACAGGGTATCCGGTTCTTCCTCAAATATATTTTCCAGCATTACCGGAAGTCCGTCACCCGCTGCGGCAAGAACTTCATTCCAGGTCTCGATGCTCCCCTGAAGCCACAGATCGATGGCTTCCCCAAACCGCCACTTTTCGTACCCCGGATGGCAGACTATCCCCTCCGCGCCAAGCAGATTTGCCATCGTCACAGCCTTCTTCAACTTATCTTTAGAAATACTCCTGATAGCCTTATCGGCCCCGCCGGGGCTTAGATCCATAAAAGGGGCATGCACACTGCACTCTATCCCTTCGCCGTGCAGGATCCTGCCGGTCTCTTTGACGTGCCGGCTATCAATTTCATCAATTACATCATTATCGAAATAGACCTCGACACCCACGTCGAGCTTTTTGATCAGTTGGACCCGGTCGCGAACAAGCTGATAAGGCGCGTTTACGACGATCAACCACGGCATATTATTTTTCATTATCCGCATAATTAGGTGTTATTTAAGATAAACCAGAATCCAACCGATTTCCAGTCAAAAGCCCCCTTTTGAAAGATGTTCTGCGTTCTATGTTCAATGGTAGCCCCTCTTTGATCGGACCCTTACATCTGGGTTCTCTGTTCCCAAAAATAAGTCGTCATCCTGGCGCTTGAGAGGGGGCTGTGTCGCAATTACCCCATCCCGTCACCCCGGCCGGGTACCCTATGGGTGCATGGGGTCAGTGTCTTTGCCTTTGACGGGATAGAGACATTTTTAATTCTTTATCGAAGACAAAGACGCTAGATATAATGGCTGACAACTAAGAAAAAGTGACCTGCTCCTTAGTTTTCGTGGGTTATACTTTAGAGTCACCAAAACCCAAGTACAGAGCCAAAATAAGGAGGCAGGTCATGAAAGATTCTATCACAATCGTAGGGATGGATGTGCACAAAAATTCTATCAGCATCGCACTGGCAGAAACAAAAGGCAGTAAAGATCTCAGGCATTACGGCAAGATCCCCGGGACGATAACAGCGCTTGATGCATTCGTGAGGAGCATGGTAAACAGGGGAATAAAACCCCGCTTCGTCTATGAGGCAGGTCCCTGCGGTTACGTGATATACCGCCATCTCACCAAGATGGGCTATCCCTGCAAGGTCATAGCTCCTTCCCTTACACCGAAGAGGGCCGGCGACAGGATCAAGAACGATCAAAGGGACGCGATGACGCTCGCAAGGTCCGAGCGCGCAGGCGACTTAACAGAGGTAATCGTCCCCTCGGAAGAGGACGAGGCCATGCGGGATTTAACCCGTTCCCGGCAGGACGCAGTGAAGACCCAGACAACGGCCCGCCAGCAGCTGAAGTCCTTCCTTCTTCGCCATGGGAAGAGCTGCCCTTCGTCCGATAACTGGGGAACGACCCACATGAGGTGGCTCAAAGGGATATCCATGGAACAGCCCGTCCTGCAGATCGTCCTCGAAGATTACACGAACACGGTCATTGCTTGTACGGACAGGGTGAAAGAGCTCGAGGCCGCCATCGAGAGGATGCTCCCCGGGTGGCGCCTTGCGCCTTACGCGAGGTCGCTCCAGGCGATGCGGGGCATCGCAGCCGTGACAGCGGCAACGATAGCCGCCGAGACGGGGGACATAAGACGCTTTGCCTCCCCGGAGCCGTACATGGCATTCATCGGGATCATACCCTCGGAGCATTCGACGGGGGACACGATACGCAGGGGGAAGATAACAAAGACGGGCAACAGCCACCTGCGTTTCGCCTTCGTTGAGGCAGCCAAGCAGTATGCTCACAGGAAGGCGATAACGAGGACGCTGAAGAAGAGGCAGGAGGGACTTCCGAAGGATGTGATCGACATTGCCTGGAAGGCCCAGAAGAGGCTCTGCAAGAGGTTCCTTGCCCTTGCCGCGCGGGGAAAACACAAAAACAAGATAGCCGTCGCCGTGGCACGGGAACTGGCAGGTTTCGCCTGGGCCCTTATGCGGCAGGTCCCCCTGGCGGCTTAAAAGACATGATCAGGAGAAAGAAAGTATAATAATGAGCACAGGAGACTCATCAGATACAGGCAAGGGGCGCGGCCAACGTCGGGAGAACCCACGAGGAATCCATAGTGAGCATGGTTATAATTATTATAGCCATGACCTCCGGCGCTAGATTAAAAACGGCGTGCTCCCAGGACGAATAATAAATAATTGCGGCGATAAGACCCGCGTAGATGAGAATATCAGACGTTCTTATTCGGTCCCGTCCCTTGCCTGTATGCTGATGAGAATGAGACATGACATAAAAGATAAAAGGACCAGGTTATTTTGTTTGACAGTTGTCAGCCATATGGGATTCCGGCGGAAAATAGCCGCCGGAATGACGATTTGTACTGGATTCCGTGTTATTAGTAATTGCCACACAGTCTCCTTAAGGCAGGAATGACGATCATTTCACATCATTCCTCATATTTCCCCATTTTTGCGATACTGAACAACAAGCTCACCCTGTCTAATATTTCCCAATCATGACATTCTCCGTTCCCCTTACACTTCCCGCTCCATTCCCGCCGGATCCCCTGAATGAGCGGTAGTCTGCCGGAAATGTCAGCATTCTGTTGTACAAGGATAGGCTTGTACCAAGTTAAGCGATTTGTAAGGTAATACATACGACATCAATTTCACGTTTTGAGCGACAGACTTAACCCCGGACATTCCTTATCCTATTCTTAGGCCCTGACAATACGAAACCGTTATTACTAAATGCCATCCGTCGCCTATCTAGGCGATCCCCACCTTCAGCCTGATCCCATTAGGGGTCAGGCTGCCCTAAAAAAAGATGGTTCAATGAGGAAAAATGTTCAAATGTTCAACTTTCAAACTTTCTATGTTCTACGCTGATAATTGTCTTGATTTTGATCGTGAGACGTAAGACGTGAGGACTTCTAAAAGATAGTCTCTCGCCCGTGAACGGGCGAGAGACTATCTTTTAAACCTTTAATCCTTTAACCCCCCACCCTTCTCGCCTATTGAAGCGTCTTCGTGATCACGATATTAGAGTACCCCGAGTTCCTGCCGCGTTGTACGCCCGGACACGATACCTGTACGTTGTGTTCCTGCTGAGACGCGTATTGCTATATGCCGTCATGTTTGCACTCACCGCGGCTATCTGGGCAAAATTTGTGCACGTGGCTCCTTTGCATCGCTCGATCTTGAACCCGGTTTCATTACCGGCGTTATCGGTCCAGGTGAGATCGATCTGGCTCCGGGAAAAGGCCCTCGCGGTCAAAGTGGTGGGAGCGGCAGGAACCGCGGATGCTGCCTGGGTCGTGGCCTTGGCTGTATTGGAATATCCCGATTCACCGTCATTGTTGTACGCATTTACCCGGTACGTATAGGTTGTCGAGGCTATCAGGCCGGTATTCGCGTAGCTGGTGACATTCGCTCCAACTGCGGCGATCTGGGTAAAGTTCGTACAGTTCGAACCTGTGCAGCGAAAGATCCTGAATCCGGTTTCATTGCCGGATTTATCGAGCCAACTGAGGCTGATTTGGCTGCTGGAAACTCCGTTTGCGAGAAGGTCCGTAGGCGCAGCCGGAGGCTTTGGGCGTTGAAGTCCCGACCAGGGCCAGGGCGGCATATGCATCTACCAGGCCCCAGCCATAGGTGTTGTCGTATCCGGGGCACCTTTGTCTTTAGCACTCTTCGTGAGAATGTCCCGGACCTCTTGCGGCGTCAGCGTGAGATTCATGCTCTTCGCCTTGCCGATGACTAAAGCGGCGACGGCGGCAACATGAGGAGACGCCATGGACGTGCCTTCGTAAAACCAATCATCGAACACATAGTCCGAACCGAAGGTCTCCTGGAGGACGCCATCGGGCCATCCGTCTGCATTCTGGTCATTGTAAATATACGGATAACCGAGAAGTTGACACAGCAGATCATCTGCGCTGGCACAATAGGCCCCTCCGGGGGCCACCAGTTCCAGGTCGGTGCCGTAGTTTGAATACCAGGAAGGTTGCCGTCGTACTTGGTCGAACCGACGCAGATCACCTCGGGAAAAGCAGCCGGATAGCTGCACGCAGCAACCGCGTCATTGCCGGCAGCAGCGACGATCGTAATGCCCCTGCTATAGGCATACGTGACCGCTTGAGCCAATAGCGGCAGGTCGGTCGCAAGGGTGCCGGCAGGGAAGCCAAGGCTCATGTTTACCACGTCAGCGCCGTTGTCAGCTGCCAGGTGAAGCGCCTCTGCAAGCGCAGATTCCTCGCCCGAACCAGAGGCATCGAGCACCTTTATGGGCATGATCTTAGCGCCGTTTGCAACTCCGGCCCCCTGGAGGCCGTTGTTCGTATTCTGAGAGATGGTGTTTGACACGTGGGTGCCGTGGCCGTTGTCATCGTTGGGTTCGCTGTCCGAATTGACGAGATCGAGGTCTACACCGGAAGGAAGCGCCACCTTCCACTGCTGATCCTTCCACTCCGGTGCCTGAGGGACAGCAAGGAATGCCTGTAAGCCAGCCCCGTATCGATGACCGCAACAGTCACCCCGCTGCCATTGTATCCTGTTACCTGATTGGCCCCCGTAAAGTTCCCCAGGCAGGAACGACATTGATACCCCCGTTAGGCGCAGTATATGCCACTGCAGGCCATAGTCGGGATCGCTCGGCCCGAAGGCGTAGACAATGTGATTGAGCTGTACCGCCGCCACTTCCGGCCGCCCCTTCAAATGCTTCACGAACGCCGCCTCGGACATACCGGGCGGGACAGCGATGCGGCGGTGACCGGTAATATGGCTGACTGACTTTGTCCGTGCTCCGAAAGCCTTGAGAAGCCCCTCGATGGCCTGTTCAGGGAGATCAGACCGAAAGCTCGCCAACACCTCCCCGGCAACAAACCGGGGTGCTTCCGCGGGGATACGTTCTACCGCACGAACTTTTATTTTCTTCTCAGCCGCCAGGGCGAGAGAAAACGAGTCACCGAAAATTCCTAATAGCAGGATAATAAAAAATCCGATAGCCGCCAGGACCGCAACTTTATTCTTTAACTGCATCTCACACCTCGACATTCTTTATTTTTGGAAAGAAAAAGTCTAAGAGCGGCAAAAGTTACCCTTCCTTGTTTTACACCAAAAACAATGATAATCTGTGCCGACCTATCCGGGGTGAAACCAGGTCTCGATGCAGAGTTCGAGGGTTAGAATTACTACTTCCCCTTGTGCTAACTCTCGAAGTTCATCACGACAATACTCTAATTCAACTATATCTGTGAAACAAAGTTTGTCAAGCCGGCGGCCGTCACCGGCTGCATCCCGAAGTTAATTGTATGAAGATTGTAGGGCCAATTTTTTACAGGGTTTTTCGGTGCTTCAGATGTTGTTCCGGCCACTGGAGAGTGTGTGGTAATCCAAGGTTTTAAAAGACAGTCTCTCGCCCGTTCCTGTCACCCAGCATAGCAGGTTTGGAGTTGGGTACCCGGTTATTAGAGGCCTGAATGTAAGGATCTCGTCTGTTTAAAGGGCATACAAGTGTCGAGTTTCGATCATTACATCATTCCTGAAATATTGCACTGGGAGGATCGCGCCACCGAATGGTCCGGCAAACCGGACAAGATTGAGATCAAGGTCACTATCCATGAAGGGCAGGATTCGAAAGAATTGACATCAGCAATTATTTCTGGAAAAAGCAAGTGGGCTACGTTTGGTGGCTATCACCCTCAAGACCTTCTTCCTGAGCCGCTCAACAAATATATTGAGTCTCTCTTCTGAAGAAGTGCTAACAATTAATTCCAACAGGATATAAGGTATTCGTTATTCCGGACTCGGGTACCGCCTGGGTGCGGGAATCCATCTCTTTTTTCACTTTAAGCTTTGTTTGGCAAAAATCGGGTATTGATGACGACGTTGTGAGAAATCTTTTTCACCGACGATGAAACCCTCCAGCCTGTTGAGGAGGAGTAATCGCTTTACGCTTCGGCCTTCTATTAAAGAAGAGAAACATAGAACGTAGAACCAATTCTCAGACCCCCGTAGTTGGAAAATACCACAGAGGAAATCGTTATTTTGGCGACAGACCTGACGGGTTGTTTGGCGGTACCGTTAAAATAATGGACATGTCTTTTTTAATTCATTATTTTCAGGGGGACGCCACGGGAGATCAACTGAACATTGATGTGTTTCTCATGAAGATATGGACACTATTAACGATCGTCTTATCTTTATCCGGTTTAACGTTTGCCGCGGAGCTTAAGATAAACTCAGGGGAAGCCGCCATGGTGATTGTTTCGCCCGATAACCCGAAAACAGGGTATGGACGGACAGACGTGCCCGGCTGGGTTCGGTCTAAACGGGAGATAGATCTAAACACACGCAAGAAAGCGATCATGGCCGTAAATCCGGAACTATCAAGGACAGCGAAGGCCGCAGGGTATGGACGGACAGACGTGCCCGGCTGGGTTCGGCGGTCTCTACCGGAGGTTGAGCCAAACATACGCAAAGAATCCCTCGTCAGCGAAATCAAGAAGGAATTGATCGATCATGCCAAGACCTATTTAGGATCGCCATATAAGTATGGAGGAAATGGTTTTTCAGGCATTGACTGTTCCGGTTTCGTGAAAAATGTGTACGATAAGTTTGGGGTAAGGCTTCCAAGGACAGCACGGCAACAATATATGATGGGAACCACCATAGGCAAAGAGGAATTGTCGATGGGGGACCTGATCTTTTTCAGGCAAAGAAGAAGTGGGTATTTCTCCCATGTCGGCATATTTTTGAAAGATGGTAAATTTATCCATTTTTCCGCGCGGAGAAACGGTGAAGTCCGTGTCGATTCTCTCTATGATAATTTATACAGACATACCTTTATGGGGGCACGTAAACTGGTTGAATAGGTTCCGTTAAGTGTCTCGCGCGCATGCCGCTGCGTCGTATGGCCTCAAGCAGCTTTACGCTTCGGGCTTCTACTGAAGAAGAGAAACGTAGAACGCAGAAGTAGAACCATTTCTCAGCCGCCGCAAGAAAGCCCGGATTGTTCCGAGCTTCGGTTTTAATAGTAAAGACGAGGAGGCCCAGCAGGACCTTCCCTATCTATTTTATGAAATTGAGCTTGGATTGTGCTTGAGTTTCGGCTTCCTGTCGTGTAATGTCAATATAATTAATAGAGCATCGAAGAATTCGCCTGGAGGCATTTTCCGGTTGGTATATATTAATGAAAAAAGTGTGCTTGCTTTCTGCGTTTGGGTCTTGATGGTGCTTTTGCCTGTCATTGTTCATTCCCAGGCCGGGGCGCCGGTCAGGATTCATTCGAGGGAATAAGCGGCAAAGAACTTGATAATGTGAAAATTGCAGTAGCAGTGCCGGAAGGGCTCGTCAGGAACGGGATGGTTGATGAGAAGTGGATGGAGCATTTCAAGAAACAGATACCTGATAAGGCAAAGGAAGCGCTTCAACCGTTCGGGTATTACAATGCGGATGTCAC
>CAWGMJ010000002.1:0-76584 GCA_963823725.1 uncultured delta proteobacterium | reverse complement strand
ACTGAAGACGGTGTGGAACGTCACCTCACAGGGTTCGCTGAGAAGGTTCAAAGCACCCTTCAGCACCCTGAAGCGTTCAGACTCCAGGTGGTTTTTAAGGTTCTCCCGGGTATCCCATTCTCCAAGAAGGCAGAGTCTGTTCTCATCCTCTATACTCCGACAAAAGTCGCACCGCCCACATCCCTTCTCCGTCCTTATGGAGACGATCAATGAAGCGATCGCCTGCGAGAGTTCCATGCGCTTCTCAGAAAGAACCTTCATCCGTATGACGAGTAGGATCATGGTAATGGTGATTGCAAGCGGCCTGCCAGCAAGCTGATAACGAGAAGGATCCTGGATTAGTTATGAACAACGGGGGGTTGGATTAAAAGGAGAGAAAAACGAAAAACTATGAAATGCTTTGTTTGACCTCAATATGTGGCGGAACCTTGACCTGTTGAGGGCTTTAAGAGAAGCCGGGGGAGCTTTACTCTACTTCCCTGACCTCCGGCCGGAATATTCCGAGCTTATGGAGTCTCGCCCTTAGGGTGCTCGGGTTGAGACCCAGGATTGCCGCGGCCCCGTCCTTTCCCTCTATGCGCCATCGAGTCTCTGAAAGGGTTTTAACAATTTGATTCCGCTCCATTTCTTCCAGGGTTTTAGCGGCAAATGAAAATGGGGGTGACGAAATCTCAAGTTTATCGGCGAGGTGCAGGGCTGGCCCGGGACACAAGATCACAGCCCGTTCGATAATATTCTCCAGCTCCCGGATATTCCCGGGCCAGTGGTAGTCTTTTAATGCCTTTAGCGCTTCTTTGTGGATCGATGTTATCTGCTTTCCCAGCTTCCTGGAATATCGCTCGATGAAGGCCTGGGCCAGTTCTGGGATGTCTTCCGCCCGCTGCCGCAAGGGAGGGACTGTAATGGGGAAGACGTTGAGCCGATAATAAAGGTCCTGCCGAAACCGGCCCTTGCGGACCTCTTCCTCAAGGTTTCGATTCGTCGTTGCCATAATTCGGACATCGACTTTTATCGTTTGCGATGAGCCCAGGCGCTCAAATTCGTTATGCTGGATCACCCGCAGCAGCTTTGCCTGCATCTCCAGTGACAGTTCCCCTATTTCGTCCAGGCAAAGGGTGGACCCGTTGGCCACCTCGAACCGGCCTATGCGCCGGGCATCGGCCCCGGTAAAAGCTCCCTTCTCCCGGCCGAACAGTTCGCTCTCCATCAAATTTGCCGGAAGGGCAGCACAGTTGACGGTGATCAGCGGACGCTCCTTGCGAGGACTCATGTGGTGGATAGCGGCGGCAACCAACTCTTTTCCCGTACCGGTTTCACCCAGGATGAGTACTGTTGTGTCCGTAGGGGCGACCTGCTCCGCCCTATAAAGAACATATTTCAAACCGTCGCTTTGCCCGAGAATGTTCCCGAATTGATGTTTCATTGTGATCTCTTGACGGAAATAAATATTTTCGGCCTCGAGGTGGTCTTTCAATAGTTTGATGTCAGCAAGAGCAGTCCGAAGCTCGACGGTCCTCTCATCCACCCGTTGTTCCAGTTCGTTTCGGGCCCTTCTCAAAGCCTCTTCTATAAGCTTCCTTTCGCTGATATCGCGGATGTTGCACTGGATCACTTTATGATGATTAACGAGGTAGACATTACTGACAAATTCCACGGCGATGGGACGTCCATCGTTCGTTTCCAGCGGCAAGTCTTCGTAACGGACATATCCTTTTGCCTGAAGCTCCCCAAAAACAGCTTTGGACGCCTCAATATCTTTAAAGGCACCAATTTCCCAGAGTTTCTTCCCTAAAAAGTCCTCATGCGGATAACCCAACATTTCTACGAGGAATGGGTTTACATCCGATATTTGTCCCGTTTCGGCATCAAGGAGCAATATTCCGTCCCGGGCTGTTTCAAAGAGACGGCGGTAACGCGTTTCAGAGATTCTTAGCGCCTCTTCAGAGTGCTTTTGCGTAGTGATGTCCTCAAGCGCAAGGAGGATCATTTCCGTAGCTTTACTCTCCTGAAAGATCCGGCGGGCATTGAGAAGCATCGTTCTATGCCCGATGGCCGGGAACTCATGGTCAACTTCAAAATCGTTAAAATGGGTGTTTTGGGGGATAATTTCCTCCAACAACTCCCGTAATGAAGGGATGTCCCATACATTGCCGCCTATAGTGTACAGAAATCGCCCCTCTGTCTCTTCGGGCGTCATATGGAACGTTTTGCAAAAGGAATGATTGACCTTGATGACCTTCAGGTCGGGGGTAAGAACGATGAGGGGTTCACGGACTGTTTCCACGATACCTTCAGCGTATTTTTGGACTCTCTCGGAAATTCCCCCTGTTCGCCCGTACTCGGCGATCTGGGCCTTCATGAGTTTGTCAGCTTCCTGCAAACGCAGCTCCATGGCGCCCAGCCCCCTCTGAAGCTCTTTCATCTCAAGGAGGAGCTGCTGCTTTGTTTTTGCGTGTATGCCCGGTTCTTTTTTTATGATATGATTCCTCGTCTGATAGCTTGCGAATCCATTATCTTAGTTCTCTACCTGTCCGGTTTTACCCGACCACTTCTTTTCTCGCCCGCACGACGAAGGGCTCGGAGCTCCTGCGGATTACATTGCCCTCCTGGTCCCGGACATGCACCGTCACGACATAGGTCCCGGGCGAATCCAGCGTGTAGACGAAATCGGGCTGCGCCTGGAATCGCAGCCTCTCGCGCCGCGGTCCGGGTAGCTGCAGCTCGCCCGTCTTCGCAACCGTGAAGGCGTAGCGCAGGTTCGCACGTCCGCTCGCCGCGCAATGCCAGGTGATTCGGCTTCGGGATTTCTGAGGGCTCTTAGCGCTCGGGATCGGGCGCTGCACGCTTAAGGGCGCGAAGACTTCCGACTGCAGGATTGTGCAGCCTCCGCCGATCACGAAGAACGAGCCGTTGCCGAAGGCGCCCGCAAGCAAGCCGTTGCTGGTACCGCAATTGTGCGCAGTCCAGTTCGCACCGTCGGGCGAGGTCGCCATGCGGCCGTCGGAGCCGAGCGCCATGAAACCGGGGATCTGAGCGCTGTAATAGACCTCGTACCCGCCGTTCATGCCAGGGGACTCGCTTTGAAGCGTCCAGGTATGGCCGTCCGCCGAGGTGAGCACTTCGCCGGAATCGGCGACGGCGACGAACCGCCCGTCACCGAATGCCACTCCGCGCAGACCCGCCGTTACAACCGAGCTTTGCTGAGTCCAGCTCTGTCCGTCGTCCTGCGACATCAAAATAGTGCCGCCATCGCCGACCGCGACGAAGCTGCCCGATCCGTAAGCGACGTCATTGAGATATCCTTGCGTGCCGGCGCCCCTGAGAGACCAGTTCACCATATTGGTTGAGCGCAGGATCGTCCCGCCGCCGCCGACCGCTACAAGTGTCCCGCCATGGACCGCGATGGCGCTCATCGTTCGTTGCGCGCTGTGCTTTAGCCAGCTCGATCCGTCGTCCGACACGAGCACCGAGCCCCATCCGCCGACCGCGACGAAGCTGCCCGGCGCGCTGTCGCTGCCGGTGTACACGATGTCGCTGAGCGGCTCGTCCGCCGGGGAGGCGATCTGCGTCCAGGTGACGAGGTCCGAGGATGAGAACATCGCAGGATGGCGAGATACGCCGTCCACTCCGCCATAACGACAACCGACAGCAATGAAAGTGCCGTTGCCATAGGCGAGCCCGGTAAGCACCGCACCCGAATCCGAATTCTTCTGCACCCAGTTCACGGCATTGCCCGAGGTGAGGGTGGTCCCCATAAAGCCGCCGATCAGATAGGTCCCGTTGCCGTAGGCCGCGCCGAAGAGGCTCTCGCGAACGCCGCTCGACTGCTCGTTCCAGATGAGGCCGTCGGACGACGTGAAGATCGCGCCTGTGCGCTGGCCGTTCACCACCTTCATGCCTACCGCTATAAACCGGCCGTTCACGTAATCGACACCCGTGATCCCGGGATTGCCGGGAAGCGCGGTGCGCTGCCAGGCGGTTCCGTCGACTGAGTGGAGCATTTCGCCCGAGTTCGGAGCCACGAACTTGCCGTTGCCATAGGCGATTGCCACGAGATCGTCCCCGGTCGGAAGCGATTTGTCGATCCAGAGTGTGCCGTTCTGTGATTGAAGGACCGTGCCGTTAAGGCCGACCAGGAGAAACACTCCGTTACCATACGCGATGCCGTAGAATTTCTCGTCCTCTTTTCCGCCGATGCCCGAGTTCTGCGCGGTCCAGTTAACGCCGTCGGGCGAGACCGTGATCGCGTCGCATTGGCCTACGGCCACAAACTTGCCGTTGCCATAGGCCGCATCGAGAAGCGCGTGGCTGGTGCCGGAAACCTGCTCGTTCCAGTTCACCGCGTCCGGCGAGGTGAAGATGCTGCCGTAATTTCCCACCGCGACGAAAGAGTTGTTAAGAAAGCGCACGGCGGAAAGGCCCGTGCTCAGGTCGTTGATGGACCAATTCGTCGTGTCAGCGGATCGCATGATCGTGCCTGCACGGCTCACTGCGACGAACACACCGCTTCCGAAGGCGACGCCGTCAAGCGGATTTCCTTGAGGAACGGGACTACGCCATTGCCAGCTGTCCAGAGACATTGGATTACCTCCCGGTATAGTGGTCAGCTAAAAAACAGACAGTCAGTTAAGTGCATTTTCAGGCTTCCATAGTCTCAGATCATGAAGCTATAGCGGAAACCCCCATAGTTTGTTGTTCAACCTTTTATAACATAATATCAAAAAAACGGCATTATCGATTTCTGGTTGGAATCCGGTAGGTATTCTATCTTCTGCCCATAATGATATAATAAAGAGTTGCGGAAATTGAAAATTGCCACCACTAAATCAATTACTTTTCAGGAATATATATGATCTTTAGGAAGAAAGAAAATATCTCGACACTCGACAACGTTCTCGAATCCAGCTGGAGACTTCTCCATGATGGTGTTCGAAATTTCAAAAATCCGTTTCACCACCCGACCCTTACCACCATCGATGATAATAAACCCCAGGTGCGGATCGTCATCCTGAGGGAGTTTTCAGAAAAAGACCGGACATTGGTGTGCCACTGGGCAAGTCCGGGACGTCCTTAAGTATGTCAATATCTTTCCCTCACTTCGGCCAATTGACCGATTGGTCATGATAACCTGAAACTGACCCACCCAAAGGCTGAAATATCGCATACTTCTAGATTCGTAGCGATGGAATGAGACAAACATATGGGCAAGTCCGGGACGTCCTTAAGTATGTCATTATCTTTCCCTCACTGTACGGCCAATTGACCGATTGGTCATGATAACCTGAAACTGACCCACCCAAAGGCTGAAATATCGCATACTTCTATATTCGTAGCGATGGAATGAGACAAACATATTGCGATAAGGAAACAGTTCAACCGGGATATTTACATATTTAAGGACGTCCCGCCTTTCCCATATATCAATATGTGGCGTCATGATCGCGGCTACTCGGTTGTATTGATAAGTGCCTTCCTGTAACTTAGTTTTCAACAAAGCCTCTCGGGAACAAAATTTCAAATGGCAATAGAGACTCATAGATAAGGCTGCGCCGAAATGAGCCAAGATTTTACGTCCTTTGATCCGTTGACAGTTCCAAAGGTCGAGTACTAGAATTCAAGATGAGTCGGTCCTGCGAGGCAATCGACTGTAGGTATAACGAGTCGTTGTGCCGGCCGCACGCTACAAAAGTGCAAGAAAGGAGGATTGACATGCCCGACAAGGAACATACTATGAGTGTCAGCGAAAGCGAAAACCCTTCGATCCCCTCCCCAACTCCCAAGCGGACATCTCGTCCGAGGACGAATCAGGACTGGTGGCCGAATCAGCTTGATCTCTCCGTACTCCACCGCCACTCGAACCTGTGCAATCCCATGGAGGAGGACTTCAACTACGCAGAACAGTTCAAGTCTCTTGACCTCGACGCGCTGAAGCGGGACCTGATCGAGTTGATGACGACATCGCAGGAGTGGTGGCCGGCGGACTATGGCCACTACGGTCCGCTCTTCATCCGCATGTCCTGGCACGCCGCCGGGACCTACCGGATCGCCGACGGCCGTGGGGGTGCCGGCGACGGCCAGCAGCGGTTTGCGCCCCTCAACAGCTGGCCCGACAACGCAAATCTCGACAAGGCGCGCCGGCTTCTTTGGCCGATCAAAAAGAAATATGGACAGAAGATCTCCTGGGCCGATCTGTTGGTCCTGGCCGGAAACGTAGCGATGGAGTCGATGGGGTTCAGGACGTTCGGCTTCGGCTTTGGCCGGCCCGACGTGTGGGAGCCCGAGGAAGTCTTCTGGGGCCCCGAGGACACCTGGCTTGGAGACGAGCGCTACAGCGGTGACCGGGAGCTCACGGGTCCGTTCGGGGCGGTGCAGATGGGCCTGATCTACGTCAACCCTGAAGGACCCGGCGGCAATCCCGATCCGCTGGCTGCCGCCAGAGACATTCGCGAGACCTTCGGCCGGATGGCAATGAACGACGAAGAGACGGTTGCACTCATCGTAGGCGGCCACACGTTCGGGAAGTGTCACGGTGCGGCACCGGCCCTCGAGAACGTCGGCCCCGAACCTGAAGCCGCTCCGTTCGAGGAGCAGGGCCTGGGCTGGAAGAACAAGTACGGCACCGGCAAAGGCCCGCACACGATCACCGCCGGCCCCGAAGGCGCGTGGACCAACAACCCAACCCAGTGGGACAACGGGTTCCTGGAGAACCTCTTTGCGTACGAGTGGGAGCTGACGACGAGTCCCGCCGGTACGAAGCAGTGGACCCCGAAAAATCCTGAGGCAAAAGGAACCGTGCCGGATGCGCACGATTCGTCGAAACGGCACGCACCAATGATGCTTACGACGGACCTGGCGCTGAGAATGGACCCGATCTACGGGCCGATCACGAAGCGCTTCCACGAGAATCCGGACCAACTCGCCGACGCGTTTGCCAGGGCGTGGTTCAAGCTGCTTCACCGTGACATGGGTCCGCGCGCGCGCTACCTTGGGCCATGGGTCCCGGAGCCGCAGCTGTGGCAGGATCCCGTCCCCGAGGTCGACCACGAGCTGATCGGGGAGCAGGACATCGGTGTCCTCAAGAAGAAGATCCTCGACTCGGGTCTGTCCATCCCGGAGCTGGTCTCCACGGCCTGGAACGCTGCCGCAAGCTTCCGCAATACCGACAAGCGTGGCGGTGCGAATGGAGCGCGGATCCGCCTCGCGCCCCAGAAGGAGTGGGAGGCGAACGAACCGAAACAGCTGGCGAAGGTGCTGCAGGCGCTCGAAAAAGTCCAGCAGGAGTTCAACAAATCGCAGTCCGGCGGGAAGAAGGTTTCGCTGGCCGACCTCATCGTTCTCGGCGGATGCGCGGCTGTCGAGGAAGCGGCGAGAAAGGGCGGTCACAACATCACGGTCCCCTTCGCCCCAGGGCGCACAGACGCCTCACAGGAGCAGACGGACGTGAACACATTCAAAGTGCTCGAACCGACGGCCGACGGGTTCCGCAACTACGTGCGAAAGGGAGACCCGCTGTCACCGGAAACCCGCCTGCTCGACCGGGCCAACTTGCTCAAGCTGACCGCGCCTGAGATGACGGTTCTGGTCGGCGGCATGCGTGCTCTCAACGCAAACTTCGGGCAGTCGAAGCACGGCATCTTTACCGACCGGCCGGAGACGCTCACCAATGACTTCTTCGTGAACCTGCTCGACATGAGCACAGCCTGGAGACCGTCGGCCACGGAGCAGAACGTGTACGAGGGTACCGATCGTGCGACCGGCAAGCTGAAGTGGACCGCAACGGCTGCCGACCTTGTGTTCGGCGCGCACTCCCAGCTCCGGGCGCTGGCGGAGGTCTACGCGAGTGACGACGCGAAAGAGAAGTTCGTGCGTGACTTCGTGGCTGCCTGGAATAAGGTGATGAACCTCGATCGGTACGACCTACTCGCTCAGGGGCGGATCAGCTGCTAGTGCGGCCGGGCCGGTCGCTGAGTTCGTGCCAGTAATCGGGAGGAGCCTTACAGCCCCTCCTCCCACACCGCGGTAGTCACCACGATCTCACGACGACGTAAGCGTACCTCAGCAGGTCAGTGGGGCCGAGGCTCTGCACTGGGCAACTAGTGAAGACCATGCCGGGGCCTCGATGGCTTCGTTGCTCATGACGGGATACGGGGTATCCATGGCAAATGGTTTCATTGCCCTAGAGGACAATTCGATTCAGTCCAGAAATTGTATGAAACGTTATATAATTAATTGCGGGATCAAACCGATGAGACAATATGAACAAACGCCTAGTACGAACTTAGGCTAAATCGTACAATAGCGAACTTAACGGCGAAGACCAGGTGGCCTACCAGGACCTTTCCGTGTCCATTTTACGGAAATTGCGTTGGATTGTGCTTGAGAAGCGAAGCAACGATCCTTTTTTCATATACTTGCATCCAATAAAGCCGACCCAGCAACCATATTGCGATTGAGAAAGATATTAATTGATTGTTAGGTATTGACAGCCCCTGATCCACTATTATACTATTAAAATACTTTAATAACTCAAACTAGCAGATGTATCAAATACTCAGGAGGTGTGCAATGAGGAAGGGATTATTTGGAATCGGTTTAGTTATTTTGTTTTTGGTTATGACAGGGTTAGCATCCGCGGGTCAGTTTGGTCCCACGGAACCGACTGCAAATCCGGGCAAATTTTCTTTCGGCGTTGGGTATTTCTGGGAAGACACTAAATTTGATATGGATTTTCTGAGTTTAGACGCAAATTTCCGGACACAGTCGAATCAGGTATATTTGCAAGGATCCTATGCTCCCGTAAAAGAATTTGAAATATTTGGGCGTTTAGGCGGAGCAGACCTGAAAACCAAGAACTCGGATCTGGACTTTGGTGATGGTGCGAAATTTTTTGGTACTTTAGGTTTAAAGGCAATATTTTGGCAAAACAATAATTTTGGGGTGGGTGCTTTCGGTCAGGGAACTTATCGTTTCCAGGATTATAAAGATTCCCTTTCGGTTAACTTTACCGATGAAAACGGTGTACCGAGTTTCGTTAACCTGGATATGAAATTAAAGAATTATTATGACATTCAGGGCGGCATATCAGCTCAATTTAAATGTAAAGACTTTATAGTTTATGGTGGTGGTTTTTATTATTATGCCCATGCAAAAGTTGATTTCGATGTTACGGTTCCGGGTGCATTTGGAAGCGATACCGAAACGGCTGACGCAAAAACTCCCGTTGGCGGCTTTTTGGGAGTCAAAATACCTTTTACAAAACAAATGGGCTTGACCTTGGAAGGACAGTATAGAGATGAGTTCTCAGGTGGAGCATTTCTGAGTTATTCATTTTAAGCTAGACCTAAATAATACAGGGCGGATGCATTCAACCCGCCTTTTTTTATTGGGTATCCTGCGGCTGCCTATGAATTTAAAATTATGAATGACCCATCGCAGTATTATTTCCGACCTCAGCCTGCGATAGCAATTGACCACAGTGGTATAAGGAGAAGCAGGGAATAAAGCAGTTGCTTTGTAAATGATAAGTTAATGATTTGTCTTGAAACCTACGATTTCAGGTGGTAATGAATTGAACACTTGCGCACGAAATAACGTTGCAGATCTTTGGTGATCGTCGGCGTGGTTACTTTTGAAAGGTACCAAAATGAGTGATTTTTACTTTCACGATAAATTCTCCGATACTATGAAAGTTGTCTTAAAAGAAGTACTTCGTCGCGTGCCGACGCAAAACGCTACTATCTTGGACATACCAGCCGGTGCAGGTAGGTTAAGCGATGGGCTTCGCAAAGAAGGCTTTAAGGTAGTGCCTGCGGACATCAATGGCTCAAGGGATGATTACGTTTTCGCGGACATGAACAAACGCCTCCCCTTTGCCGATGGACAGTTCGATGCTGTCATATCAATGGAGGGCATCGAGCATATATTGAACTACCAAGGATTCATTGGAGAACTGGCCCGAGTTACAGTTCTGGGAGGAATCGTTGTACTGACTACGCCGAATATCTCCTGTTTCTATTCGCGACTCATGTTTATGTGTACAGGGAACTTCTTCCAGTTCTGGCCCGCTGAAAGCATGATTAATGTAAATCGTGAGGAGGTATTCGATTTTGGACATATTACCCCGCTCACTTGGCAAAAAATCTACTTTCACTTCGCTCATCAAGGGTTAACGCTAGTCGCTCTCTCAGGTAACAAAATCAAACGCAAGAGTCTTTTTCCCATATATCTTCTCTCCATGATGATAGGTCTTCCGTGGATCGCCTATCGCCTCCGTTACACCCGGAAAACGGTGAAGTCTTTACTAAACAAGACCGACTATTACAGCAACATTGAGAAGTTCTCATATTCACTACCCGCGATGTTTTGCCGAAATATTGTGATCGTATTACAGAAGGTAGATGATAATGTAAAAAAGCCATGATGGCAGAAGTTCATACAACTGTGCTTATTTTGTGCTCGATCTCTCTCGATCACGCACCAATCATGATAACAACACTGAATATGCCGAGAGAACGCTCGCCATTGGCAGCCAATGTATAGCGCATATTATCAGGATTTACCATACGACGTAATTACTATAAGGCTACTTCTTCAAAACCAGTGTGCCGGTGACGAGGGGCGGCGGGTGGGTTCGATTCCCATGCACTTCCGCCATTTATTTATTACCAACAGCTTACATCCAATCTACACGTTGAATACCAGAAGGCCCACCGGGACGACCCCTCCTTGCCCATTTTACGGGAATTGTGCTTGGATTGTGTTTGACTGTCAGGAAATGCATATTAGACCGCCACCATTACAAAAAGCAGCGATATTTTATCGCTTTATACGGACAACAAAATACTTGTAGTTAAAAAGTATTACAAAACAATTGGTTGTCCAGTGACAGACGCGCTGCGTTAGTTTTAATACACTGTAAATATATTATGACTCATTAAGTAAGCGGAAGCGAGGTGTGTGGTTATGGAGAACATCCCGGACGGGACAAAACAGGTAAGTAATAATAAAACGAATCTGATCGTGGCCAATTTCATGTGGTAATGTTCTGAAGCGCCGGCAAGGCTATTGACATCACGGACCCGATTAGTAAGAAAAGTAGAGGCTTTCCGTTCTTAATGACCAGGTTTTCTGCGTAATCAGGACGATCCAGAGAAAATGATTGAACAGCACGGGGCGGGACATTTAAGGGCGCGGAATATGACTCGTGCAGTGATAAGTATCATTTTTTTCTAATCAAATGATGTTGATTTCCAGCGTTTAGACCCTTATCTTTTATTCATGGCCAAACGGATCCTCGTCGTTGATGACGAAGAGCTGATCGACGAATTGCTGCAGCAGCATCTTAAAAGGGCGGGGTTCGAAACTGCGTCATTCATTGATTCAGGGGAAGCTCTGGCCTTCGTGCAAAATCACCCGGGCGACATAAACCTTGCAATCATCGACCATAATATGCCGGGCCTCGATGGTCCGCAACTCGCTAGAGAATTACGCCTAGTAATACCCGATCTTCCCATCATAATCATCACGGGTCTTCTGGAAGAAAGAGCCCCGGATATACCTTATAGGGTATTAGCGAAACCGTTAACTAAAGAAGAGTTTCTCGAGGCAGTTGAGGAAGTGATCGGTCAAAAGACCCCAGAATAAAAAGCCCCCCGTTTCCCAGGGGCGTATACCACTTTGGGAGCAGAAGGGGGCCGAACCAAAGCGGGCAATAATGAAAAAGTTCCTAATGTGCTGTCGAATTTTATGACTGACCAAATGAATTGATCAAGTACCCCGCCTTATTATTGCACTAGAGAATGTTTTGTGTGATTTACCGGAGAAAGAATCCGGGGAATTAACCTGGCCCTTGACAATTTGTGGGCCTAACGGGCGACACTCCTGTACGAGAAGTATTATAAGATAATTGTTACATAGGATGTTTATTTTACATAGGATGACAGACGGTGCAGTTTCGTTGATATATACTTAATTAGATAAGCCCGACGACATTTGGGCACCCGACTGGCAGGTCTCCGCTGAGGCGACTTTTGTAGTATGTCCAAAAATAATTGCCGGGATGAATGGCCGACAACTCCGGCAGCTTTCGGTTTAGATAGGTTTCAACTAATAGAAAAGGAGGACGTGCGCCATTCGGCATCCCTTTTGGCGATCAAGGCGTCAAGAGTGCCTGTTCTCGTTCAATCTGCTTGGGGGGAAAACAAGAGATCATAGATGAATGTATTGCCTGCTCATGAAATTCCTTAAAAACATGACAGACCTAAGAGCGGTTATTATGGCAGGGTGCGTTTACGTTTAAGAAGTGGGTTGTAATCGCAAATATTACGTTGCTGCCTTCAACTCCCAATCTGAAGCAGGCTTCAGCACTGAGGATCGAGGCTATATCTTCATGTCCAGGATGTTCAGTATGAGCGGTTGGCCGGGCACCCGCGCCCTTACTGTTTCTTGCAGCACTCCAAAAGAAATTGAGTACTCACCGTTGTGGGCGAAAGAGTACCCTGTTTCGAAACTTCTCCTTCATATGTCGTTTCACAGCGTCGCTGATCTTTTTGTCGCAATAGCCGCCGCCGCCGTGTCCGTCCATCCGGGAGGGGACCTGCTCGCTAAGGGCAAGTCGCGTACCCCGGTCACATCGATCGTCAAGGGCCTGGAGATGTCCCCGCAGGAACTCCGGGTCCGCGTGCGGGCACTTGTCCGTCCGACGCTGGGGATCATCGAGGAAAAAGCCGATTTGATCATCGCGAACACGTCGGACCCGGTGGTGCGCCGGGGGGCCATCACCTTGAAGATCGAGATGACAACGACGATACTCGCGGCGATGTTCCGCGGAATGACCCCGTGCTGGCCCTCGTCGATGCATGGGGGTACGTGCTGCAAATCCAGAACGCGTTCGCACAACCTTGGTTCGAGACCAAGTATGGGCAATCTGTCCGCGAAGCCTCTGAAGCGCTCACGCTCGTCGAGAACCAGTTCCGTGACTTCGTCGCCAGCGTGCAGGGCGGTCGTTTCGCCGAGTCGTTCGGATCCGCCGTACGAAAGTGGGCGGACGAACACCCTATAGAAGGGTCGCTCTACCGCAGGCCGTCCATAGACAGCGCTGCGGCGGAGTTACTCGCATCGTCCGGAGCCAGCGGGGCTCTCTTGCGGCGCTGGGAAATCTCGACGAGACGATGGCGGACGTGATGGCCCGTATGGACCTCTACACCATGTACCTCCCGCGGCTTGCGCGCTGGGAAGCTGAACTGACGGCGGACGACCTGGCGCGTGGGGTAGACCCGCGTATGTTGAGTGTCGAGTTCGCGCGGATGGCAAGGGCCGTAGACCGGATCGCGTCTGTGGCCGAAACAGCGTCTGATTTGGCGGCCCGGGAGCGGAAGGCCGCGCTGGAAGCGGTGCGGAAGGAACGCATCGCGACCCTTCATGAGGCTGAGGCGGTCATGCAGCGTCTCGCGGATCGCGCAGCCGCGCCGGTCCACGATGCCGTGCGGGCTGACCTGGCAGAAGTCATGAACGGCATAGAGGAGATGCGCAGCCGACTGATAGTGGACGCCGGTGAGACCCTCAATCGGGTCGTGGACCATGCCTTCATCCGACTGGTGCAGTTGCTGCTCATCTGCGCAGGGCTGGTCGTGCTGGTCCTCGTGCTCCGCTCAGTTCTCCTCCGTCAGCGAGGACGGCAACGGGACGTGCCGTGATAGACAAGGGGAAACCGCTGTGTGACAGCGGCAGCGTTACGTTCGGCTGTGACGCGAAACCCACAGATCCAGGGAGTTCAAGGATCAAAGTCCTTTCAGCAAATCTAGAATGTAGAAAGGTGGTATCTATGAAAAAGGCTCTTGTGTTTGTCGCAAAGGCGGTGCTTGGCGGTTTGCTCGTTATCGTTCCGATTTACCTAGCCATTTTGGTACTGCTCAAGGGAATGAAAACGGTCGGGGGTCTGGTACGGCCATTTACCCTACTCCTCCCAGACTGGTTCCCCGCTGAGAAGGCACTGTCCCTTTTCCTCGTGTTTATGATCTGCTTCCTCATCGGCGTTGCCATCCGCACTCAGGCAGGACGGGTTGTTCGGGAACGGATCGAGACAGGTTTCTTTCAAAGAATCCCGGGCTACGCGCTATTCCGGAGCCTGACCCAGCAGGTGGCCGGGGACAACCGCCAAAACATCTGGAAGCCCGCCTTGTTCGAGAGCGATGAGGCCCTCATCCCAGCATTCATCATTGAGGAGTTCGAGGACGGGCGCTACACGGTTTTTGTGCCATCAATCCCCACCCCGTTTGCTGGCGCCGTTTACATTCTGGATCCGAAACGGGTGCATCCCGTGGACGTACCCTTCACTGAAGCTATCAAAACCGTCTCGCGGTGGGGATCAGGTTCGAAGGACCTTGTTGCGGCCATGGAAAAAGAAGGGAACTCACCGAGGTGACGCAGGAACTGTGATGGGCGGTGATGGGATAGAACGTTCAGGACCTCCTTCCGACGTGAGGCAGCACGGACTGGGCAAGTCCGGGGCAAGTCCGGGACGTCCTTAAGTATGTCAATATCTTTCCCTCACTGTTCGGCCAATTGATCGATTGGTCATGATAACCTGAAACTGACCCACCCAAAGGCTGAAATATCCGCATACTTCTAGATTCGTAGCGATGGAATGAGACAAACATATTGCGATAAGGAAACAGTTCAACCGGGATATTTACATATTTAAGGAGTCCCGCCTTCCCTGTCCCGCCTTTCCCATATTTTTGTTATGCCTGAAAGATGGACCGGGGATAACGGGAACAGGGGACATCCTAAAGAACCGGCCCTTCAGTATTCTTTTACAGGTTTCAAATTTAGGATCCGCCTGATCTCGACGACTTCACTTAAATGAAAGGCGTTGTGGTCGGCTACGAGGAGAACCTCGCGAAAGATGTTATAGTCTTTGGCATGGGGAATCGGGCTGAAGAAATCAGTCTCTGGGGTTCGAAACGATCGCTTCCACTGCTTCGAGTTCAGACCGAATCTTCTTTAGTATTTTGTTCCACATGGCAGAGGTCGCCTTTGCGCCCGGTTTTGGCCAATATCCGCCCGGGAAATCAGGTGAAACATGGTCGGGATTTCTGATGAATTCCAGAATATCCCATTGCACAATCCGCATATGTTCCAGGACATGCCACACCATGTAGCTTGCATTTGGGACCTGACGATTAATTTCCTCAAGGGGGAAGCCCGCTAAGGCTTCGTCAAAATCCATGTGGGCCTGGCCGCCTTTGAGCAGGGCAAGCAGTTCGTTGCGCATAACTTTATCGGGATCCATGTCTTCCTCTCGTCGCTTCACTAAATTTAATATTTGCAGGGAATGTTTGTTTGGATTGCCGTTAACCCTTCTATAACCTCGCCGCATCCTGCGAGAGAACATTCATCCACCTCGGTTAAATGGAGATTTGCGCTGGATTGGGAGAAATCTGGATGCGTTTTATCCGTATCGGGGATGCCCATTTAAATAAAATCATAACCAATTCCCCTTATGTCAAGGGTCCGGCAAGTCCGGGACGTCCTTAAGTATGTCAATATCTTTCCCTCACTGTTCGGCCAATTGATCGATTGGTCATGATAACCTGAAACTGACCCACCCAAAGGCTGAAATATCCGCATACTTCTAGATTCGTAGCGATGGAATGAGACAAACATATTCGATAAGGAAACAGTTCATCCGGGATATTTACATATTTAAGGACGTCCCGCCTTTCCCCGCCTTTCCCCTGGGAAACCGGGGGCAATTTTTATACCAAAGTCCTCTCACCTAATCATCCGCTTCACTGCTTCCAGCAGCTCGTCCCGGGACATAGGCTTATTTAGTACCACGTACTCCCCGAATTCGATGCCTTCATGCAGCCCTGTGATAATGATTATGGGAGCTCCGACATCATTGACCGTAATCTCTGGGCAAGATCGGTGCCGTTTATTCCTGGCATATTATGATCAATAATGGCGAGGTCTATAGAGCTGGGATGGTCTTCGAAATAGGCAAGAGCCCCGGCGTCAAAGAAGGATATCGTTTCAAAGCCTGCCTGTTCAAGGCGTCTCTGAAGCATCTCATCGACTAATTCTTCGTCATCAATTACTAGTATTTTGGCCATGAATAAAAGATAAGATTCATGCTTCCACATTCAATGGCTTTTGAACATTATAACGAATGGTGAATACATCTGGGGAACCAGGAGGGGTTTTTATTGCCTCCGTGTTGCTTGCGCAGCGTATTCCGATGTTGATGAATATCAGGAATGATTACCGGGAACAAAATGATTACTATATGATTACTTTTTAGCTTACCTGAATTAATCCTATGTGCATATATCGTGCAACCTTTGATAATTAATGCCTGGGACGAGAATCGAACTCGTACAGAGCGAGGCTCCGAGGGATTTTAAGTCCCTTGCGTCTACCTATTCCGCCACCCAGGCACCCATTCTTTATAATAATAAAATATCGGCTTGTCAAACAGAAAGACCGTTTTATTGACAGGGCGGGGCTTTTCGCATATTCTGTCCAATATGATCGGACAATGTAATAGGCATTGCTATTGATAATTCTCGCATACCTTATCGGCTCTATACCGGTTGGGGTTATTCTGGGGAAAATGAAGGGTATCGATCCGAGAAAGACGGGAAGCGGCAATATAGGCGCGACCAATGTCATGCGGGCGGGAGGAAAGAAGCTCGGTATTATTACGCTTCTCGGTGATGCGGCGAAGGGTTTTATTCCGGTTGCTGCTGCAGCGGCCCTTGATGCGGATGTACTGGTTGTTGCCATCGTGGGATTGGCGGCATTTCTGGGGCATGTCTTTCCGGTTTTTCTGAGGTTCAAGGGAGGGAAGGGCGTTGCAACGGCCCTTGGGGTCTATATCGCCATCAGGCCACTTGTCATACTCGGTGCGTTTATCGTATTTGTTATCGTGTTTCTGGTCTGGCGGTATATATCGCTGGCATCCATCGTGGGGGCGATAATAGTCCCGATAGGGCTGTATCTCGTCAAAGCGCCGCGTGAATTTATCGTCATGGCGGGCCTGATCGGCATCGTCGTCATAATCCGCCACAGGGAAAATATCTCCCGGATCATCAAAGGCACGGAAAATAAGCTGTCTTTTTCGAGCTCAAAATAGAGGCCGAAAAAACCGGATTCCGGCACCCCAATGGTGCCCGGCCCGGAATGACAGAACGGCTCATCGGACCCTATACAATCATCTTTCCATCCTGAAACATTGAACATGGAACCTTGAACTTTTCTTCAGTCGATGAAGAGGGGAACGAGACGGCGGTTCTTGATGTCGGCGAGGCCCTTATCGGTTATGCGCAGAAAAGGAAGCCCGGAGAAGGGGATGGTTTGAAGGGTGAGAAACGGACGCTCAAGCGTTACGCCTATCCGGCGGATGCTTCTGACCATTTCCTGTGTTTTGCCGGCGATCTCGTCGATGGAGCCGGTCGGCATCGTACCGAACACAGGCATGGGGAATTCGAAGATCACCTTGCCATCCTTGACTATGACGGTGCCGCCCTGAAGGTCGATCAGCCTGTTGACCGCTGTCGCCATGTCGTCCTCGGAGCTTCCGATGGTCAGGATATTGCCTGTGTCCCAGATAAGGGTCGTTGCGAATGCGCCCTCATTTATGCCCGTTCCGGTAATAAAACCTTTTCCCTTGATGGAGCTGTCGTAACGGTTGATCACGGAAACAGGGATTATGTCTGCTGACAGGTCCTTTTCGAGATATCCGTTCGCGACGGAAGGTTTCCAGATGAACTCCTGGGTGATCGTCTGGTTGAGGATCTTGATGACGCGCACGGCCCCCGGATCGGTCCCGGACGCACTTTTAAGATCGAGGGGGACTAATCTTTTGCGCCTTGATCGTGTTGCGCGCCGCATCGGGATAATGATGGGGCCTGATATTATCGATATATTCCCCCGCTTCAAACACCATCTTCCCGCCTGCCATGACCCGCTTGATGGAGACATCCTCAATGCTGTCAAGGAAGAGGATATCCGCATGGCGCAGGGGAGCAATTGCCCCGAGGTGCCGTAAGCCGTAATAGTCGGCCGGATTTATCGTTGCCATCTTTATCGCATCTATGGGCCTGAAACCGTATGATATTGCCGTCCGGACGATAGAATCGAGGTAGCCTTCTTCTTTAAGCATAACTGCGTCAAAGACATCCGAAGTCAGGATCAGCCGCCTCGTATCGATATCCATATCCTTCAATCCGGAAAGCTCGGGAAGTTCCTTGCGTACAAATCCCTGCCTGATCATGATATAGAGCCCGAACCGGAGTTTTTCGAGCACCTCATCCACGGTAACGGACTCATGGCATGATGTGATGCCGGTGAGCGCATATTCGATAAGCCTTTTCCCGTGCGCTCCGGCAGCGTGCCCATCCAGCTTCTTATTGAGCTGTAAAGCGGCTTCGGCCTGCTTGAGGATGCGGGTATCGCCCTCAACGATGCGGGTCCAGTACGCCTCGCCTATAGCGACAACATCGTCGCGTTTCAGGAATTTTTTGAATTCACTGAGCGTTAAGCCCTTCGATCCTTCCATCTGAGGAAATGGAGGGGTAAGGGGAGGGGCAAGGAAATAACAGCGAAGGGGATACCCCTGCGTGCTTTCGGTGAACGATTCGACCCCCTCCATCCCGCATGCGCATGCAACGGCGCTCGTCTCGGTTACGACCGTTGTCGTGCCCCCGCGGATGGCGTAGGGAACAAATGAATAGAACGGGTAAAGGCTGTCAATGTGCGTGTGCGCATCGATAAAGCCGGGGCACAGATATGACCCCCCTGCATCAATGACGTGCTGAGGGTCATATCCTGACGCCTTGTTATCGTCCTCTACGGACGCTATCAAGCCGTCTTTGATGATTATCGCCAAACCGCTGTCGACGCTGTTCGTAAAAACATTGACGATCTTTCCATTGATAATGACTGTGTCGGGCCTTATTTTACCCCTCATGACGTCAAGAAGTGTTCGTAGTATCGCGGCTTTCATTCTGGCTTGTTTCACCCGTTGAGCACATTTTTATTTTACTTGAAAAAGCCGGCCCGTGCAAAGTATTGTTTTTAGTTATTTCCAAAAGGGGAAGATCTGGTGAACCGGCACAGGTGGATACTATTTCTCATTCTTTCAGCCCAGTACCTTATTGTCTATTTTCATCGGGTATCCCCGGCAGTTATCGCGCAGGACCTTGTTTCGAGCTTTAACATATCGGCGACCGCCCTCGGCGTCCTTGCATCCGCGTATTTTTATCCGTATGCGATCATGCAGGTCCCCGTCGGCATCCTTTCCGACTCCTGGGGCCCAAAAAAGACAATAGTGCTTTTCAGCCTGATCGCCGCATTCGGTGCTATCGGGTTTGGCCTTGCGCCCTATTTTGGTTTGGCTATAGCGGCCCGCGCCTTTGTCGGCCTGGGCCTGGCGGCAGTCTTTGTATCGTCGATGAGAATATTCGGCGTGTGGTTTCACGGGGCGCAGCTGGCGAGGGTTGCGGGGGCGCTGATGGCTGTCGGCGGGATCGGCTGGTTCTCGGCTACCACACCGCTTGCGATACTGTCCGGTCTCGTGGGCTGGAGAATGGCGATCATCCTGGTGGGATGCGCATCGCTCGCAGTCATCTTCCTCATCTGGAGATTCGTCGAAGATTCGCCGGAAGCTAAAGGGCTGCCGCCGCTTGTGGAGGACGGGGAAGTTGTCTTTTCAGGAAAGCGCAGCATTGCCGCCGACCTGAAGATCATCCTCAAGAATAAATATTTCTGGAGCATAGCGGTCTGGTTCATAATGAGGGGAGGGGCCCTGTTCGGCTTCTTCGGCCTGTGGGCAGGCCCGTATCTCAGGGATGTCTACGGTCTCACGAAGAGCACGGCGGGCGGCATTCTCTCAATGATCGCGGTTGCGATGATATTTGTGAGCCCTATCATAGGCCATCTCTCGGATAAGACTTTAAAAAGCCGTAAGAAGATCCTTGTATGGTCCTCACTCTTAAATGTGCTGTGCTTCGCGTGTGCACTCTACTTTTTTGACCGGCTTGGCATAGTATCTCTCTACATATTATTCTTCCTGATGGGTATCACGATCAGTTCGGTGGGGACCGTTGCAATAGTCACCGCAAAGGAGCTTTTCCCGGATGAGATCGCCGGGACTTCAATGGGCATGATCAACCTGTTCCCATTTATCGGGGCTATTTTATTTCAGCCTTTAATGGGGTTTGTCCTCGACCGGGCAGGCATGGCCCATGGTGCTTACCCGCTTTTTGCCTACCGCCAGATGCTCTGGATCTATTTTATTACGAGTATTTTCGCATTCTTAAGTATCCTGAAATGCAAGGAAACTTTCCGCGGATAGGAAACGCCCGGATGGTTTAAGCTAATTTCTTGCCAAGAGAGGGGCTTTTGGGCTACATTGAATCGAATACCCGAGGCATGAGATACTAAGGAATGATCAAAAAGACGCTACAGGACCTCAAAGATCTGGTTGCCGTTGCAAACTCAGACCGGGCACCGGATATCATCATAGAAGGCGGTTCGGTTTTTGACGTATTCACAGGCGAAGTCTATTCACGGCGGACCTCTGGATATGCGGCAGCTGGATCGCTTATGTCGGCAAGGCAAAAGCGAAAACAGGCGAGAAGACCCGCCTCGTCGATGCGAAAGGCCTTGTCGCGCTTCCGGGCTATATCGATGCCCACGGGCATGCCGACCTCTTCTATAACCCCGCATCATTTTCCGACATCGCCGTCACGAAAGGCACGACGACCGTCTTTTCTGACAGCCACGACCTTATCAACTCTGTCGGCCCGAAAGGCTTCCGGGAGATCTTGCGGCAGGCCCGGCATTTCAACATAAAATATCTCTGGGGAGTGCCGGCCACGTATCCTCCCTATCCGGAGATCGAAGGCGGGGATATTCTTTCACTGTATGATGTCTGGAGCCTTCTGTCCGATCATCCCGAATGCGTGTCTTTGAGCGAGGTTTCGCCTTATCTCAGGATAACGAAGAACGAAGACGACATACTGCAGAGAATTCTCCTCGCCCGCTCCATGGGAAAAAATGTCGAAGGCCATACCCTGGGGGCATCGTACGACCGCCTTAACGCGCTTGCTGCCGCGGGGATAACGTCCTGCCACGAGTCCATCCGGCCGGACGACATAAAGAACCGCATTCGCCTCGGCTTTTATACGATGGTCCGCATGAGCTCGATCAGGAATGATCTCGAGTCGCTCTGCCCCACGATTAATTCCCTGCCGAAGGATACGGTCATTCTTGTCTCGGATGGCATATTTGCGGGCGATCTCGTGGAAAAGGGCTATATGGACCATATTGTCAGGGAGGCCATCGATTTCGGCATGAGGCCGGAAGATGCCATCAGGATGGCAACATTGAACCCTGCCCGGTATTTCAGGGTCGATTACGATGTGGGAAGCATCGCGCCGGGAAGAATTGCGGATATACTGCTTTGCCCGGACATTCAAAGCCCTTCACCGGTCATGATCTATGAGCGCGGCACGCTGGCTGCGCGTGACGGAGTGCTCACGAGGGAAAGGTCACCCCAGCTCGATGGTGAATGCAGGATCATACCCCTATAAATTTTCGTCCGTTTCTTCGTCCGATTTCAGGATCGAAAGGGAGGAGCGCGGGGAAGTGCCCGTGATCGACATCATTGACCGGACCGTGACGAAAAGGATGGCTGCCGATCTGCCCCGCGAGGGGAATTGATACTGGCTGATCGCGACCGTGATATCCGAAAGGTATTTTACAGCCGCAGGGAAGAGAAAAAATGGGGGCAGGGCTTTCTGCATGGTTTTGGGGCGCGCGCCGCAGTTGCATCGACCGTCGCCCATGAGACGCACGGCCTCATCGTTCATGGCTTTGATGATGACGATATGGCCCTTGCGGCAAATACCGTGCTGAGCGATCAATGGCGGTATTGCGGTCGCGGAAGACGGGAAGGTGCTCGACGTACTTGCCCCTGCCGATCGGGGCGACCATGTCCAACCTGTCGGTCCTTGAAATAAGTTCCGCTTACAGAAAATTGAATTCGATCCTCAAGTCATCGGGAAGCATGCTTGACGATCCGATCTGGACAACCTGTTTCTCTGACCTTTACTTCTATCGTCGAACTCAGGATAACCGTGTCAGGGACGTATGATGTCAGAAAAGGTTCGATAGTATTTTGAAGAAGGAACGTCGCAAGGCATCACGAAGCCTCAAAGACCTCTTCAGGAAAGATATTCAAATACTTCCTCATACTTCTCATCGCCTCGGGCGTATTGTGCATAACGGCGTTCATCTTTCTTCCTGATCAACGATATTCCTTCCGTAGTTGCCTTGAAAGACCTTAAGAATAAGCCGGTTACGAGCGTATACGATGCCCAGGACCAGCTGATATACCTTTTCGTGCCCGACAACCGGGTCTTTGTTCCGTACAAGAAGATACCGAAACATGTCCGGTCGGCCTTTCTTGCGGCTGAGGACGCGGATTTTTTCAAGCACGGGGGAGTCGATCCCTTAGGCATACTGAGGGCTTTTGTCAAAAATGTCATCTATGGCAGGATGGCGCAGGGCGGGAGCACCATAACCCAGCAGGTTATTAAAGTCACTCGTCCTCGGTCCCGAAAAAAGCCTCAACAGGAAGATACGCGAGGCGATCCTTGCCTATAAGCTCGAAAATTACCTGGATAAGAACGAAATACTAAACCTGTATCTCAACAATATTTATATGGGACACGGCGTTTACGGTGTAGAGGCCGCATCCCAGGTATATTTCGGGAAACATGTCTGGGAACATAACGCCGGCAGAGGCCGCCCTCCTTGCGGGGATAGTCCAGGCACCGTCCCGCTACACGCCGAAAAGGCACCCGGGGAATGCCCGGATCAGGCAGGAATACGTCATTGATCAGATGTTCCAGAAGAAATTCATCAATGAAAAGGCAAAACAGCAGATACTCAAGGAAAGGGTGGTCATCAGGGAAGATGACGGCGTTTTTCAGGACAGCTATTATAAAGATCATATTTTCCGGTATATCGAGGCCAAATATGGCAAGGGCATCCTTTCCCGGAAGGCTTTTAAGATATATGCCGCCGTTGACAAGCAGATGCAGAGGGCGGCCGAGGATGCTATAGTCAGGGGCCTTAACCAGTATGAACAGAGAAACGGTGAATTTACGGTCCTGTACCATATAGCCCAGAGAAAATGGGATGATTTCAGGAGATCTGAAGAACGCGATCTTAAACTTTTTCCCGCCGTTAAAGGAAAGACCTGCAATCTCCTCATATCTGAACGGATAAAAGAGGGTTATGCCATATTTCGTCGGCGACAAAAAGGGCACCCTGAAAATGGATGACCATCCTTTCAAGCCGGGCGATGTCGTAAAGGGATTGTGCACGGGCGAGGACCAGAAGAAGAAACTGCTCTTATTTCAGCCGACGCGTTCGCTGAAAGTTGAGGGGTCGCTCGTCAGCATTGATGTCAATACGGGGTATGTTTATGCCCTCGTAGGCGGAAGGGATTTCGAAAAAAGCCCGTATAACAGGGCTACAGCAGCAAAAGTGCAGGCGGGAAGCGCTTTTAAGCCCTTTATTTATGTGACCGCCCTCAAGAAAGGCTATACTCCGGATTCGATGCTCCATGATGAGGCAAAGGCGTATGGCGGGTGGACCCCCAGGAATTATGACGGCCGGTATTCCGGGGAGATATCGATGCGGGATGCGGTCGCCTATTCAAAAAATGCAGCCACAGTCAGGCTTCTTGAAGAAATAGGCGTATCTTCGGTAAAAGAGACGGTCAAGGACCTGGGGATTGATGCCGATGTTCCGAATAATCTCTCCATTGCGCTCGGGTCGTCGAACATTACATTGCTGGAACTCGTAAAAGGATTTGCCGCATTTGCAAATGGCGGCAGCAGGATAAAGCCCATTTTCGTCCGCAGGGTTATTGAAATGAACGGCAATGTTCTTGAAGAAACCGTAATTCAAAAGGAAAGGGCATTGCCGGAAGATGTTGCCGCGTCCATGAATATCCTGCTGAAAGGCCCCGTTCAATATGGGACAGCGAAAGGCGCATCCGCGCTCGGTTATCCCATTGCGGGAAAGACCGGAACGACGAGCAATTATTATGATGCGTTATTTGTCGGTTATTCCCCCCATATTGCGACAGGGGTCTGGGTCGGTTTTGATGCACGGACATCGCTGGGAAAAGGTGAAAGCGGAGGGCGTGTTTGTCTTCCTATATGGATGAATTACATGGGTTCGGCATTACGGCGCTTCCCGCCTGATGATTTTCCGGAAACGTACTCGACACCGGCCCCGACAGATCCATCAGCACCGTCGGAGCGCCCCGTGATGGGCGAGACCGAATGCACGCAATAATCCTTATTGACATAAGGACCTATGGCATAGAAATAGATAACTGCTTATAAAGGAGTGATCATGAAAAGGGAAAGGGTAGTGATCGTATTTGCCGTATGTTTTATGCTGTTCGTACTGTCATCATGGGCCTTTGCCCAGATCAAGGCGCCCGAGCAGCCTAAGGCCCCGGATAAAGATCAGGAACTGGAAGTTATATCTCGAATCCGAAGCCAAGAAGTATTATTTCAACCCCGCGAGCTGAAGAGAGGTTCGACCAGGCGAAAGTCAGGGTCTGGGAAAAGATCGCAGCCAAGAACAGGGACGGTGAGAGCGACATCGTGAAGAGCCTGATCGAGTTCAATTGTGCCTCGAGT
Source organism: uncultured delta proteobacterium (assembly GCA_963823725.1). Classification (GTDB taxonomy): domain Bacteria; phylum Desulfobacterota; class Syntrophorhabdia; order Syntrophorhabdales; family Syntrophorhabdaceae; genus Delta-02. The sequence continues at coordinate 51,850 of CAWGMJ010000002.1, read as the reverse complement.
GAATACCGCGATTGTCGCTTCCAGGGAATTCGATATTTCCGGACAGGAGAAACCGGAAATTCGTACCGAAAATGAACCCTGGCAATATTTCAGTCTTGAGTCAGTCCTCGGAGTGCTCTATGACAATGTCTGCTATAAGGACGGCACAAAGATACAGAAGCTGAAATCAATACCTTCGTTGGTCGCACCGGCCAAGGAACGAGAAGAAAGAAGACAAAGATAGACAATGGGTTTTAGGCTCATAGTTGAATAGGGTTTTACCATAACCTATTACCGATGCATTTGGTCATTTCCCTATACAGAACTGGCTGAATATCGTGTCCAGGATGTCTTCGGAGCAGGTTTCACCGGTGATCTCCCCCAGATGGTGGAGCGCTTCGTGAAGCTCAAAGGCCAACAGTTCCGCATGGTATTCATCGTTTTTAAGGCCTCTTATAACGGTGCCGATATTGCGCGAGACCTTTTGCGAGTATGTCCCTGTGACGGATCGTCGTAATGAGAAGGGAATTTCTTCGCCTGGTTTTCAAAAGATTCGAAAATATTAAGGATTTTGCTTCATCCAGACCAGACCCGTTTTTGCCGACACTTCAGATATATGATGTAATATTTAATGATGTTAATAAGTTAAAATCAATACTGTAGTTTCAAATCTGATTTATTTATTATAACTATCTTTTTATATTGACTGAATTACATTATAAACCTGCTGATCTTCGGCAGAATACGGCTGGGAGCCATCGAGGACCCACACGATAAGGTCCGCCTCGGCTGCCTTTTCCTTGACCCTGCGGATCCCTTCTTCTTCCACGATATTTTCCGGGGCGCGTATCCCGGCGGTATCTATGAGATGCACCTTCATGCCCTTGATGTAAAGGGTCTCTTCGATCAGGTCGCGGGTCGTTCCCGGCAGTTCGGTGACGATCGCCCGTTCCTTTAATGCGAGGGCATTGAGGAGGCTCGATTTTCCGACATTTGTCCGGCCCGCTATCAACACCTCAAATCCGCTTTTCAGGCCCTTGCCTTCGTAATAGGAAGAAACAAGGTCGTCTATCTCTTTCTTGGCCTTCGTGAGCAGATGCCAGGTGTCCCGAGAAATCTATGTCGATGTCTTCATCGGGGAAATCGATCGATGCCTCGAAGGCGGCCAGGGCGTTTTTCAGGATATCCCGGAAAGTGTATGACCTTTTTCGAAAGGCGGCCCTTGAGGTAATTGACGGCATATTTCAATTCCTCGTCGGTTTCGCTCTTGATGACGTCGAGGACCGATTCGGCCTGGATAAGGTCGATCCTGCCATTCAGAAAAGCCCTTTTTGTGAATTCACCGGGGTCGCGCAAGGCGGGCCCCCTGGCTCAAGTATGACCTTCATTATCGAGGATTGGGCCGCAAACCCCCCATGCGAATGGATCTCCGCGATATCTTCACGCGTGTATGTCCGCGGCGCTTTCATGAAGACGGCAAAGACCTCATCGATGTCCGCGCCGCTCGCCGGGTCAGATATATAACCCAGGCGCAACATGCCGCTTGACGATTTTGTTGTTTTCTTTTTGGGACTGGAAGATCTTTTCGAGGATAGTGGCGCGCATCCGGACCGCTGATGCGTATTATGCTTATCCCGCCTTCACCGGGTGGCGTAGAAACGGCACATATGGTTTCAACGCTTTCCGCGGGCATTTCCACGGAAGCCTCCACGCTGGGCACGGGGATTGCCGCGATCCCCACCGTATGGCTTGCCGGTAGGGGTAATGATGACCTTTTTAATGTGCCCTTCACCTTCGCTCTTCGTTGTAACGCCTTTGTTATGTTTGAAAAGGGTATGGATTATACGGCGTTCGTAAGGGTTCAAAGGATCCGTTTTCATTTTTCTTCCGGTCCTTTTTGCCTTATCTGCCATTCTCTTAGCCATAATTGTTAAAGCTTTTTTTCTTCTTTCTCTATAACCATTTATATCTATTAATAATTTTAGATTATGTTTGAATTTCTTGGCAACCGCAAGCCTTAACAGATGCTGCAGTGCCTCGAGTATCTCGCCGTCCTTACCGATAAGGATATCGCCGTCATCACATTGGATGAGGAATAGGATACGGTCCGTTTTCTCGCTGATATCGGTTACCATTACCTGAAATCGAGGCCGATATGCCTGCCGAAATCCTTGAGAAACGCCTCGCCGAACGATTTCAGGCGTTTCTTCCGGCGCATCACCGGTACGCGATGGTACCGGGCATTCGATCACAGGTGGTAACGGTGCGCGGCCGTTTCTTCCTCGGCTGACCGTAATTTTACGGTTATGCGGATCTTCTTTGTTCCCAAGAAGGCCGAGAATGCCTTTTGTGTCCACTTCCTTAACATCAATATCCAGGTCCCGTTCCTCAACCTCAAGCTGAACACACGCCTTTTTGACGGCCTCTTCGTATGTTTTTCCTTCGAATTCGAATGTTTCCATATATGTGTTATCCTTATTTCTTCAACTTCTTGTTGATGTAATATTGCTGGGCTATGGAGGCTACGTTATACACGAGCCAGTAAAGGACGAGCCCCGACGGGAAACCCCAGAAAATGAACGTAAAAACTATGGGCATGAACATCATCATTTTCTGCTGCATGGGTCGGCGCTTGTCGGCGTCATTTTTTGCTGGATGACCTGGGTTACCCCCATGATGATCGGAAGCAGCCTGATCGGCACGGTGTATCCCATGACCGTGAACGAGAAAAGGTCTTCCGGTGCTGACAGGTCATTGATCCACCAGAGGAATGGCGCGTGCCGAAGCTCGATAGCCCCCGACAATGCCTTGTAAAGCGCAAAGAATACGGGGATCTGGGGAAGCATGGGCAAGCACCCGCTCATGGGGTTCACGCCGCGCGATTTGTAGATCCCCATCAATTCCTGGTTGAGGCGGGCCTTGTCATCTTTATACTTTTCCTGCAGTTTCTTGATCTCCGGCTGCACCGACTGCATCTTCGCCATATTCTTGAAGCTCATTATGCTTAACGGGTGAAAGATTATCTTGATCAGGATGGTAAGCAGGATAATGTCGATGCCGTAATTGTGCGTGAAACGATTAAAGAAATCGAGGAGCCATACGAGCGGTTTGGCGATAACATCGAACCATCCGAAATCGATGATCTTTTCGGCTTTCACATTAAGGCTTGCGAGGACGTCGCTCTTTTTGGGGCCGAAATAAAGCTTGCCTGATAATTTATTGGTTGCCGATGCAAGGCGGATGTAGGGTATGTTTGCGTCGGTCTTGCCCACCGATAATGCAGGTTTGGCGCTGTCGGCCGGGATATAGATGAAGGTGAAAAAGCCCTCGTCAAACCCTGCGTACTGGTAATTACCGTTAAAATTAAGGGTTTCTTTGATCTTGTCGATCTGGTTCAACTTTTCCCGTTGAATACAAAGGGGCCTTTAAAAACATAGCTCGATTCATTCTTGTCGTTTATAACCGCGAAATCCGCATACAGGCCCTGGGTCTTGGATTCCGATTCAATGGCGAGCCCTACGATGTAATTGTCCGGATAAAAGGTATATGTTTTCTTGATCCTGGTCCCGTCCGGAAGGTCCCCCGTCATTGTGAGTGTGGCGGACGTATCGGTCACTGTCAGTTTATCCTCTGTCCGCTTTGAAGTAAACCTTGTCCTGGACGCTGTTCTGGTAGACGGTCGGATTGTAGCTGTACGGGGCTGACGTCTTCGATTATCTCTTTTTCTTCCGGGCCCTTAACCGTTGCCTTATATTTCTTCAGCTTTACGCTCGAGATGCCTCCGCCGAGGTCCGTAAGGGTCACGTCAAGGAACGGGGTGGATACCGCTATTGTCTTCGTTGCCTTCTTTTCCGCCGATGCGGCAGGAGGCGGCAGACGTGCAGTCCCGGCGTCTGCTGTCCGGTTTTGTCTGCCGGTTTTGCAGTTGTCGGATGGAGGCACCGGCTGTGTCTGTGTCTGCGGTTTTTGCTGCTGCGGCGCTTCCTTTGGCATGAAATATGTCTGAAATACAAAAAGCATGGCCATTGTAAGTACAAGCACTATAATGGTGCGTTTATCCATTCAGTTACCTCCGGTTATGGTACCGGGTCATATCCGCCCGGGAAGAGAGGGTTGCATTTCAAAATACGCTTGATGCCGAGGAGCATACCTCTCCATACGCCCCTCTTTTCAACAGCTTCGATCATGTACTGGGAACAGGTCGGAAAATACCGGCATTGAACGGGCAAAAAAACAGAGAAAGTTGCCCTGTATAGCTTTACGGCGAAGATGATGATTTTTTTCATTACCTGATGCTTCTGTGCGCAGATGCTGCAGAAAGAAGGGCCTCAAGCTCCGGCTCCATCTACCTCATGGAGAGCTCGTCCGGTAATCCTTTAACCCTTATAAGGTTGTTCGATCCTTCTATGAAGAGGCCTTTATGCAAACGGAAAAATTCCTTCGCGATCCTCTTCACCCTGTTGCGCACTACTGCAACCCCCGTTTTCTTACGTATGGTGACGGCAAATCGTCTGATATTGCACTGGTTGACCGTGGCGAAGAGGACGAAATGTGCCGTCTCTGAACATTTTGTCCATTTTACGCCTCGGAAATCCCCCTTTTTGAGCCTCTCTTGTTTCGTCAAGGTGCGGGTCATCAGATATAAATAATAAGCGGCTTTCGGGTAATAAGCCGCCACATTGTTTTCATTTCTGCGCAAGGATCTCAGACCGACAGGCTCTTGCGCCCTTTTGCCCGTCTGCGCCTTATTACGTCACGGCCCGAGGCGGTTCTCATGCGTACGAGAAATCCATGCGTTCTTTTTCTGCTTTTGTTATGCGGCTGATAGGTTCTTTTCATCTGTCATCCCTTGTTCTAATTTGGAATTACTACTTAAACATAAAACTGTTAGGGAGTCAAGACACAAGCGTCTTCCATTACCCTGAAATCCTTGAATTTGACCCTCGCGAGAACCGGTCAATGACCCGGGCGTTCAAACCGAATATTTAAAACTGCATATTGATCGCTATTAAGACGCGTCCCGCACGGTTCGCTTTAGATGCCGCATATTCGATAGAAAAAGGGCTCTTTTTTCGCCCGGGATATCATCTTCTCACAATAGCCCGGCAGCTTGCCGGTTTACGCTTGATTTCTGTCGGAATATCGTGTTAAATTCACTGAATTTAAACGATTTCCGAGTATCGAAAGGAGTTGTGGATGAAAAAGTACGAGCCTGACGCGATCAGGAATGTTGGAATTTTTTCTCATGGCGGAGAAGGAAAAACTTCTATCGTCGATGCAATGCTCTTTTTGGCGGGTGAAAACACAAGGCTCGGCAGTGTTGATGAAGGCACGTCGTTAATGGATTACGAGCCGGAGGAAGTAGACCGCAAGATCACGATCTCATCCGCTCTTGCCTGTTTCGAATGGGGCAAGAGCAAGATCAACCTTCTCGATACGCCGGGTGATGATAACTTCATATCCGACGCCAAACTGTGCATGAGGGTAGTTGATGCCGCCATCATTGTCGTGAGCGCAGTATCGGGCGTCAAGGTCCAGACCGAAAAGGTATGGGGATATGCCAATGAATTTGGCGCAACGGCCGGGATCTTCATCAATAAAATGGACAGGGAACGGGCCGATTTTGAGAGGACCGTTGAAGATATCAAGAAAAACTTTACCGATAAGACCTGCCTGGTTGTCCAGATACCCATAGGGCAGGAAGATAATTTCACAGGAGTGGTCGACCTTCTCTCTATGAAGGCCTTCGTATATAAGGGTGACGTGTCAGGGGCTTTCGATACCGTGGATATTCCTGCCGCAGTAGCCGACCTCGCGCAGAAATATCGCGAGCAGCTCGTCGAGACGGCCGTTGAAATGGACGACGAGGTCATGGAGCGTTATCTCAACGGCGACGAGATAAAACCCGAAGAGATCGAAAAATGCCTTAAGGCAGGGATTGCGGGCAATAAGATCGTGCCCATTTTCTGCGGATCGGCCGCCAGAAATATCGGCATAAACGCGCTGCTCGATAATATTGTAAGATTATTTCCGGCCCCGACCTTCAAGAAAGAGGTTGAAGGCATCAATCCGAAGAACGGGGAGAAAATGGTCCGGGAGCAATCGGCAAGCCAGCCATTCAGCGCGCTTGTTTTCAAGACCATTACCGACCCGTTCGCAGGCAAATTGACTATGTTCAGGGTATATTCGGGAGAGGTCCATCCGGACATGACCGCCTTAACGTTCTCAAGGATGAGAAAGAGCGCATCGGGCAGATATTTTACCTTGTGGGGAAGAAGCAGAAACCTGCCGGCGCTGCAAGCGCAGGCGATATTGCGGTTGTTGCCAAGCTGAAAGATGTTCAGACGGGAGACACGCTCTGCGACGAAAAGTCCCCGATCAGGTACGAAGGCGTGACGGTGGCCAACCCGGTCATTTCCTTCTCGCTTCACCCGAAGGCAAAAGGCGATGAGGACAAGCTCAATACGTCCCTCGCACGGCTTATTGAAGAAGACCAGACGATCAAATATTCACGCGACGACCAGACCAAGGAATTCCTGCTTTCGGGGATGGGCCAGGTGCATATAGAGGTCGTCGTCGATAGAATGAAGCGCAAATTCGGCGTTGAAGTTGAACTGAAAGACCCGAAAGTCCCCTATAAAGAGACGATCAAGGGGACATGCAAGGTACAGGGTAAATATAAGAAGCAATCGGGCGGCAAGGGGCAGTACGGTGATACCTGGCTTGAAATGGGCCCGAGACAGCGCGGCGAAGGATTTGAATTCGTGGACAAGATCGTAGGCGGGTCAATACCGAGACAGTATATCCCCGCAGTCGAGAAGGGTATCGTGGAGGCCATGAACCAGGGGATGCTTGCAGGGTATCCTGTCATAGACTTCAGGGTCACCCTCTATGACGGTTCGTATCATGATGTCGACTCGTCTGAAATGGCGTTCAAGATCGCGGCATCCATGGGTTTCAAGAAGGGCCTGGAACAGTGCAAGCCGGTACTGCTTGAGCCTATCATGAAAATGGAAGTGATCGTTCCCGATGAAAACATGGGAGACATCATGGGCGATATGAATTCCCGCAGGGGCAAGATAATGGGCGTTGAAACGAAGGGCAGCAACCAGGTCGTAAAGGCTGTCGTCCCTATGGCGGAAGTCCTGCGGTATGCTCCCGATTTGAGGTCCATGACCGGCGGCCGGGGAACATTTACCATGGAATACTCGCATTACGAAGAAGTACCGGCACAGATCGCCGACAAGATCGTTGAAGCCGCAAAACGCGAGAAAGAAGCACAGGAAAAATAGACGCAATGTACACCGTGAATAACCGAAAGGGCCCTTAAACGGGCCCTTTTTTTATGAAACGGAGGGTCAGGGTATGCGTGCTGTCGTACAACGGGTCAAGGAATCTTCTGTTCTGTCGATAATGACATGCGTCGGCCGTATCGGCCGGGCCTGCTCGTATTGCTGGGTTTTGCGAGGGATGACACGGAAGAGGGCATTGACTGGCTCATCGACAAGATCGTTAATCTCAGGATCTTTGAAAAAGAGGATGGCAAATTCGACGAATCGTTGCTCGATATCAACGGCGCTCTGCTCCTCGTATCGCAATTTACCCTGTATGGCGATTGTGCGAAAGGCCGGAGGCCTTCCTTCTCGGATGCCATGCCATCCCCGGAAGCGCGAAACCTGTTTGATGCTTTCGTGGACAGGGCCAAAAGACGCGTGGTCAATGTACAAACCGGCGTATTTCAGGCGCATATGGATGTGGCGCTCATTAATGACGGACCCGTGACGATCATAATCGATTCCAGGAAATAGAAATTTTGTTTTAATATCAAGCGTATTATGTATACTACTTGTATACAATGTTCTTGACAGTATTTTTTGGGAACGGTTATAATCAAAATCTACTATTAATTTTGCCGGGATGGTCAGTTGTTTTACCGGAACTCTTCACTGGGTTGGGTTTGAAACACTGGTTACATATACGGATGGCGCTGAGAGTAATCGTGGGGAAATTCTGGTGAATGAGAGAAGGATACGACCTTTGCCTTTGAGTCATATTGCGCAAGCAGTGGTTTTGCGCCGAAGTGAATAATATGGAACGAAGGTCGAACGTGTGAAAAAAACATTTCAAGACGGGCAGTCTTGATAAAGGGGACAGCTCAGGGATAACGGGCACACACCCGTCTTCGAGCGAAAAAGCATTCCACTATTTATTTTCCTATCAAAACAGTGACGGAGGCTGGGGAGCTGCACGGGGTGATGCCAGCACTGTCCTGCTCACGGCGATGGCCCTGATATCGCTGAAAGCAATGCCCCGAAATACCGCGAAAAGATCGCCGCTGTAAATAAGGCCGTTGAATATCTTCTGTCGGGACAGCATGAGGACGGAGGATTCGGCGACCGGGTCTCAACGGTAAAGGAGACGGCCGCTCGTATACAACGCTCTTAATGGCATACTCGGACACGCCTGATGTTCTCGGACGGGCCAGAGAATTTATTTCATCTGCTCAATCGAAAAATGGTTCGTGGGATGATGATGTCTATTCGACCGTCCTGGCAATCGAGGCGTTCGGTCTTTTCGGCGAAGTCCTCTGTCAGGCCCGGAGCGATGCTGCCCGCGTCGAGGCCCCGGACTGCGCGGGATGCAGGACGTATCTTCAGAGGCGCCTCCAATCCGTACCGGACAAACCTCCATCACTATCCGAAACGCAGCCTCCGGTGACGGATACCGGGACATAAGCGATGCCGATGAGACCCCGGCCGCCGCAAAAGGCGAGGCCCGCGAAAGGGCCCGGCATACAAAGATATCCCTGGTTTCCCGGCGAAAGGCCAGTGCATCTGCCGCCCCGGAATCATCCGATCCCCCGGCCGGTAAGGATGTCCTGGTGCAATCGGTAAATACCGACAGAAAAAAATATTTGCCCCATGAGACCGTATATATATATTCAACGGTCGACAACAGGTCGGATATTCCCCGAAGCATAGTCGTAAACGCCCAGATCGCAGATTCTTACGGACATATTGTAGACGCTGCATCCCACGATACGAACCCATCCGTGAATCTTAGCGCCGGCGCCTGCGAGCCCGTCACGTTGTCATGGTATACCGGGATGAATCCCCCCGGGCTCGTACAATGTGCGTTTTCATGTCGCAGATGCCGCCGATGGCCGGATCCTGGATGAAAGAAAGATAACATTTTCAATTTTGCCGGCCATCGTGATCGAGGACTTGAGCATTTCGGCAAATCCTGCCTACTTCAGTGCAAACGAAACCGGGACTGTCGAACTTAAGGTTGCATTTCAAAACAGGTCCAATACGGATGCGCCGCTCAAAGTGGAGCTCGTCATGAAGGACCCTGAAGGCAATACGGTTCATCAGGATTTCACTAAATTCGATCTTCCCGTCTCCGTACCGGACGCGGTTATGGAATTGAACCCGATATCCTACAATTTCAAGAAATGCGGGAAATATACCATTGAAACGGCCATACAGGTCCGGAAATACACTTTGTTCCCGGGCGACGAGCGTTATACATGTCCATCCCGCCGTGCGGATTGAAGCGGCGAGAAGCCTTGATCCTTCCATTGTCACGCCTGACGGCGACAAAGCCGTTCGGGTCGGCATCCGGCTCGAGGGGGTCGGATTGACCGCGAATCCTCTATCGTGCGCGCTGAGACAAATACTGTCGGCGACATCATATACATAACCTGTGACAAGGCAATGGCAGACCCGACAGGAAATGAGTCGAGCTTCACCGTAACAGCCGATAAGCGTCCCTGTGCCGGTACGGGACATCTGGCTCGATATCCCCGACATTACAACATTTAAACTGACCCTGGACAGCGCCGCTCGCCGAGGGGCAGGAGATCTCTATCTCATGTTCGTCAGAGGACCTGACGTGTGTCGAAGGCAAACCGCTCATGCCATTTCATGATGAGCGGGTGGCAAATAAGGTGTCTCCCGCCCATTTTCAACCAGGACGGATATGGGTTCAGCGGTTTAATACCTCCGAAGCCGCTTGCCGCAAAGACAGTTATGACCGGTTACAGTCAATGGCCTGCAGGTTTTCGCAAGGGTAATCTCGCCTTTACCGGGGCGGTTTTCGACGGCCAGTGCATCTGGATGGTCCCGGCGAATGCTCACAGTGTCGTCAAAATCGATAAGAATACGGGTGAAATGACGGCATACGGGGAATGGCCGGAAGGTTTTCGCAAGGGTAATCTCGCCTTTACCGGGGCGGTTTTCGACGGCAGGTATATCTGGATGGTCCCGGCCAATGCGGATAGTGTTATAAAGATCGATAAGAAAGACGGCAAAATGACGTCTTATAATACAATGGCCGGAGGGATTTTCGAAAGGAGGCCACGCATTTTCCGGCGGCGTTTTCGACGGCACATCCATCTGGATGATACCATCCTATGCCGACAGCGTCGTAAAGATCGACATCGGTACCGGCCGCATGGCGAGGTACAATCAATGGCCCGATGGATTTGCTAAAGGAGGATATGCATTTTCCGGCGGCGTTTTCGATGGCCGCTATATCTGGATGGTCCCGGCTAATGCCGACAGTGTTATTGCATTAGACACTTTATCCGGCGAAATGAAGAGATACAATGCCTGGCCTCAAGGGCACGCGATGGTGGAGTATGCATTTTCCGGCGGTGTTTTCGATGGCCGCTATGTCTGGATGGTCCCGTATTATTCCGAACAGGTGATCAGGATAGATAGCGAAACAGGTGAAATGACAGGTCATCATCGACGGCCCGAAGAATTGGGCAAGGTCGAATATGCCTTTGCCGGGGCTGTTTTCGACGGCCAGGCTATCTGGATGGTCCCGCTCAATGCGGACCGTGTGATAAAGATCGATAAGGATACATCAGAAGCTGCCGAGCTTCACGATTGGCCGCAGGGATTTCATAAAGGGGTCAATGCCTTCGCAGGCGGCGTTTTTGACGGGGATTGCATCTGGATGATCCCGTCTTATGCGGATAGGGTGCTCAAGATCTCTTCGTATTCATCAATGTCCGTTTCAGCCAATATAACATCGAATGACTCATTTTACCTGTATGTGAGCCAGGATGAATCGGAAGAGGGCACTCTGGTCGGCAAAGGCCAGGGATGGGCATCCATCCACAGTGTCAATGCAAGCCTTGTTCCCGGTGTTACCAATTATATTCATGTAAAATGTGTCGATAAAAAGGGGCCGGTCGCAGCATTTATAGCCGATTTTACGCTGAACGACCCCAATTTCCACTTTACTGACGGAACACAGAAGATCGTAACATCCGAAGATTACTGGCGGGTATACCTGGATAAATTCGGCGGCGTCCTTGGAGCCCGTCGTCTCTATCGGCAAGAACGGGCTTGGCTCATGGTCGACACGTTTCGGGATAGATCTTGAGGCCAACTGGATATGGACCGCGCCAGGGGGCCGACAAAGGCACGAGATATTTCTCCACGCCCATATATTATTCGGCAGTCCCGATCCCGCCGATGGAGGATATTCATGTCACGAGCATCGATCGGCGGGCCCGGTGTCGTGGTTGACGAGGCTTCATTTACGAGGGAACCCTCCCGCCTGGAAACAGAGGGTGATGTTATGATCGCTGAATGGAATCTCGGAAGCTTCAGGGTCGGACAGAGAGAGGATGTTTATTTCAATGTAACGATGCTGGACCCTGTCCCGGAAGAAGAGCGCGTTATCAGTGATTCGCTGCAGCTGACCTATAAGGATGCCGCAGGTGCGTCAATACAGAGGGAATTCGGCCCGTGCCATGTCCATGTCCTTCCCTCGTCATTTATCTCATCGATCAATCTTGCCGATAATGTATTTGCAGCGGGTGACAATGTGAATATCGGGTGTTCCTTCAAAAATATGGGCAATGCCGACAAAACTGCCCGTTTAACCGCCGTTATCGAGGATGCCGACGGCTCCGTCATCAAGCAGGTTTCCCGGAAGGACATCCAATTTCCGCCCGGCGAAGACAAACGGATAGACAATATCCTTTTGAACCTTACGTCTGCTATTCCGGGAAACCACAGGGCACGCGTGACATTATCCGATGGTGAGGACCACATTGGCCGAGGCATCGGCCGATTTTGTTGTTGTCGGTCCGCATCCGGCGATGCGGGAGTCAGAAAACCGAATAGGATCCCGGGGATACGGAAAATGATAAAATGGAAACAGGGCCGGGCAAAGAAACGGATAATTCTACCGACCGTCCCTGTGCCGGAAATTTCGAAGCAATAATTATGGCACAGCCGAGCCCCATTTATCAGGGATTGCCGGAAACAGTATATTATAAGATCTCTTCGACTGGGAGAGATGACCTCACCTTTGCCGGGCTGCAGGTTGAGATTGCCATACGTGGAAATACTTCCCGGAAAAAGAAATTAATCATTTACGGCCCCGGTGGAGCACCATGATGACGGCTCCTGTTCCGGCACCTTCTCGTTCTCGACAGGTAAATTAGAACCGGGCATATATATAGCGCGCCTCTTGGTTTCATCTCATCCCATGGCCGAGCAGCAGGAAATTGCCAGTACGCAGTTTGCTCTTCGCAGGATTGACGTTGTTGTAACCTGATGCCGGATACCAGATAAGCTCCGGCAAAAAAGCAAAGGAGATGCCGATGTCGAATGATATCATTGGAGATCTTTCAAAAAACAAGCTTCTTGACCTGATCGGGCCTCTATTAAGCAATAAAAAATCGGGCATGATACAGATCAAAGGGCATCAAGCCGGGGAAATATATCTCGAAGGATCAAATATCATTCATGCAAAGACAGGCGATCTCACCGGTGAAGAGGCGATCCTTGCAATGATGGAATGGAATTCAGGGCGAGCGATCTTTGACTGGGAAGCTGCCGGCGGTGAACAGACCGTTTTCATGCCGACGGAACAGCTGCTCATGATCTGGAAAAACCGTGAATCAGAATGGGCGCGTATACGTGAGGTCATTCCGTCAGCAAGGCGGTATTTCGGATCCCGATCAACGGGTGCCCCGATAACAGAAGTGTTCATGCCAATCAATGGAAGATCCTTGCACTTTGCAACGGGACGAGATCTGTCGCTGAAATTGCCGAGACCTTGAACTGGCAGATATTTGAAACCTCACAAACGCTGTGTGGAATGGTGCAGGATGGACTGCTTGAAAAGAGCGGGGAAACTGAAACACCCGCCGAAGTCCCGAGAACGGTAAACAGTTCTTTTTTTCAGATCATCGAAAATGAACTGAGAAAAATAATGGGTCCTATCGCTCCGATCGTTATCGAAGATACCCTTTTAGACCTTGGCGAATCACAGGATGATTTCCCGGAAGATAAATTATCAGCTCTTATCCAGGCGGTAGCCCAGGAAATTTCGGACGCAGCAAAAAGAACTCAATTTACACGAAATATATCCGAGCATCTTGCTCGTATGCAAAAATAACCTAATTGATCGAGGGGGTTTTACATGGCAACGGAGAATAAAGCAACAACGGGATTATTATTCAGGCTTATTGCAGGTATCTTCGTTCCTATCCTGGCAGCTTTTTTCATTTTAGGCTGCATATTGTTTCTTAATATCAATTTTGGCGCTTTCCAGTTTTCAAGCGTACGCGGCTTATGGTCGAACAGCATGACCGAGTTGGGCGCTGCCAGCCTCAAGGAATCAACGTCTTCCCTTAATAAGCTCGGGGAAGATATAATCCGGCAAAAAGCTGAGGATGTCGCGAAAGAGATTGAAATTTATCTGCGGTCTTACAAAAAGACACCATCATTTGAGACTCTTCGCTACGATCCCGTGATGAAGGAACTGGCAGTGCAGAAAGTCGGTCAGACGGGATATACCGCCGTGCACGACACGGGCGCCATAAATTATTTCCATTCCAACCCCAAGATTGTCGGGACCGATCTCCATGAGCTTGCCGCGAAACTTCCAAAATTCTGGACGATCCTGGAAGGGGCTTTCAAGGGCCAGGCTTTTGGCGGGTACTATAACTGGAAAGATCCCGATGGCAGTATACGTCCGAAATATATGTACGTGGTACCGGTAAAGGGTGCAGGTCTTTTTGTCGCGGCAACCACGTATATCGATGAATTCTCAAAACCGGCCCTGGCGATCACGGCAAAAATGAATGCCATGCAGAACGCGTATGCTGACCAGTACAATAAACGGTTCGGTATTATCGTTATTATCCTCGCGATCGTTCTCGTTATTTTGCTTGCCGTCATATACCTGTATTCATCATCCGTTGTCGGCCCCATCAGGAAACTGTCCGATGTTGCAGACAAGATCAGCATGGGTGATCTCAAGGCAACTATCGATGTGCAGGGCAAAGGTGAAATAGCGGTCCTGGCAGAATCTATCGAGAGAATGCAGACAAGTGTACGTGCTGCTATCGAAAGGCTCCAGAAACGGAGGTAGGGAAGGGTCAGGCCCGACAAAGAAAAACACGAAGCGACAACAAGAGGTTGACATGATATACCCACAAGGAAAAATCATTCATCAGAATCTTTCTGCCGAGTACACCGATGTGCCGCAGTTATTGAATACGCTGAGCGCTAACGGGTTTTCCGGAGTCATAGAAGTAGAGACCGAAAGCAGGAAAGGGGCATTTTTTATCGTCTCGGGACGTATAATTAATGCGGCGATCGGCCTCGAGTCAAATCCTCCGGCCATGGTTGGAGAACCTGCCGTGCATGAACTTCATCTGCTTGCGAGGCAACCGAAAGGCTTGCTGCATGTATCAGAACTATCCGCAGCACAAATTGAGATACTGACAGGCCCTTTCTCCTCCGAACTTGTTTTTAAGGCCCTCAGTACGGATTTTATCCGGATGGATCAATTCTTCGTAAAGTTAAACAGTGAAAAACACACCGGTTATATCGAGATCTTCAGTAAAGCCGGCGACAGGATCGGAACACTATTATTCAGAAATGGCGAAGCCACTGGCTTTCAGATGGTAGCCGGTTCAGGGAATATAAATCTCTATGAAGGAGAATCAATTCCATCCGCGCTTGATTATGCGGTAAGGAATGGCGCCGTGTTTGATGTTTACCGGAATAAAGACGTCTCGATCAGCTGCCCCTCAGTCTCCCGAAAGCATTGAGCCTGAGATGCCGGCACCGGCCGCAGCCGCTGCCGAACCTGAACCCGAACCTCAGCCTGAGATAGAACCAGAGCCCTCGAGCCTGAAATAGAACCCGAGCCCCAGCCCGAGATAGAACCCGAACCCGAGCCTGAGTAGAACCCGAACCCCAGCCTGAAATCGAACCCGAGCCTGCCGAAGCCGTCCTTGAGACCGAGCCGGAGGCTTCTGCCGGGGAACAGAAATTATCGTTTACGGACAGGCTTGTCGAGCAACTGGAAAAGATGCAGGCACCGGCTGCAGCGAAGCGATACGGCATCTGAAAACCGCTGAAGATGAAACCTCAATGAACCGCAGGGCCGGCTTGATCTCAGACCTCGAGCGGGTTCTTTCAAAACTCGAATCATTCACAGACCATGTCGGGAGCAAAGGAGACTTCCAGCGCTTGTTCCGGCATAAATGCGTAGAGAAATCGGAAGACTACCATTTTCTTGACCCTTTTGAGGGCCAATTCGAATATGATTCAGGTAAGATCGATCTGAGCAATGATGTCCGTTCCGAAGATTTTGCCATAGCGTCAGCCAACTGTTTAAATGTGGTCCTCACAGGTCTTAACAGGGATTTCCTGAAAGGGGCTGCCCTGCCGCCGGGTCTGAAAGGAGAAATTGAGACCGCGTTCAGGAACTATAAAGATGCTATCAGGAACGCGGGGCTGCAGTCGATAGTTCCGGCAAACATGAGATAATTGGCGGCAGGCTGTAAAATAACTGGTTCCCATCATCCCTTGAACTTAAGGGGATTATCATTTAAAGGAGGGGCAGATATGAAAAATATAAGGTCGTCCCTGTTTGCGCTTACTGTCGACATTTCTTCTTATTGTCTTTTGGATTGCGCCTCTATCCGGGGAGACGGTTATCGAGGCATGGGACCAGGTCAAAGTGCCGCCCGCACCCGAGGTAAAGGCTGTCGAGATCGATACCTCGCGAACCATGCTGCTTCTTTTGGATTTTAACAAACAGGCGTGTAATAACGAGCGCCGCCCGCGATGCATAGCTTCACTGCCTGCTGTGCAGAAGCTGGCTTTCAGGGCGCGCAACAGCAAAGTCCCGGTACTCTACAGTCTTACAGCCGGCTCAGCAATAGGGGACGTAGCCCCCGCCCTCACGGCACAGCTCGGTGAGCGTTCGGTAACCTCAGGCCCTGATAAATTCCTCGGTACGGATCTTGAAAATATCCTCAGGAGGGCCGGCGTTACGACGGTGATCGTTACCGGCACCGCTGCGCATGGCGCAGTATTATATACAGCAAGCGAAGCGGCGCTTCGCGGGTTCAAGGTTATTGTCCCCGTTGATGGGATCTCTGCCGAAGGACTTTATCCGGAGCAATATACCATCTGGCATCTCGTGAATGCGCCCAGGGTGTCTAATCAGGTCACCATTACGCGAACGGACATGATATCTTTTAAATAAAGTTTACGGGGCCCGCAAAGGGCCCCAAACGTTTGACATTATCCTCATAATTAAGTTAAAATATCTATTATACAAAGAGATAAATGGAATATGACTATACGCGCATATATATTCCCCCCGTTAGACTAATCCCCATTGGAAGCCCGGGCGGCTATCCGAAAATTAATTCATTCATTTATTGATCGCATCTCATCATAAGCTTAAGGGTTAAGGAGTGGCGGCGCATATGCCGGGGCTGGGAATTGACAACATCTGAAAATAATATTCTGAAACGGATCCTATTGTCACGGGCGGCCTGCCTTGTCGTGCGTCTCGGGTTGGCTGCCGTATTCATTTATGCGGGGTGTGCAAAACTTGTGGACCCCAGGGCATTTGCCCGGATCATCTCCCATTGGGACCTTGTTCCGGAATTGCTCCTGCCCGTTGTTGCAATCGGGCTTCCTTCCCTTGAAGTGCTCGCCGGTATCGCCCTGATATTCGATATGCGTATCGGGCTTCATGCCATCGCCGGCATGATTATAATGTTCATTGTTATCCTCGGTTACGGGGTATTCCTGGGCCTGGATGTCGACTGCGGCTGTTTTGGAACTGAGGAACTTGAGGAACGTCAGGGCCTCTATCATGCCCTTTACAGGGACATGGTATTCCTGGCGGGTGTCGTTTTTCTCTATTGGTCGCGATTTATGCGCAGCCGCCGGTTCAAGGCAGTTGTTGATCAAACCAAATAAAAGGAGGATTGTTCCATGATGTCGAAAAAGAGATTAATTCTGGTATCGGTTTTAGCGTTGATTTCGGCCTTTCTTTGCTCCGGTGCCGCATATGCCGCATGGGGTGATAAGGAACTCGAAACGGAGAAGGTTGCTGTAAATTTCTATAAAGAAGTGGTTCGCGGCAATTATAAGGTCATATCCACCGCGGAGCTCAAGGGCTGGATGGACCAGAAGAAAGATATGCTGATCGTCGACACGATGCCGTACGATGACAGCTACAAGAAACAGCATATTCCCGGCGCTGTCAATTTTGTCCTGCCTATCCCTGAAATGACACAGATGGATGAGAAGACAAAGGCGGCCTTCGAGAAGATGCTCGGTCCGAACAAGGACAGAACCATCGTCTTCTACTGCGGTTTCACAAAATGCACCCGCAGCCACAACGGCGCAATGTGGGCGGTAAAGCTCGGCTACAAGAATGTTTATCGTCAGCCCGGCGGCATCAAGGCATGGGATGAGGCCGGCTATCCCAAAGAGAAGGCAAAATAGCAAAACCCCTGATATCTCACATGGGGCCCAGGTCGAGGATCAATTCGGACGGGGCCCCATCTTCCTTAATCATCCCTATTTTTTCGGTTTAAAATTTATGAGAACGAGGGTGCCATCAGCCGGCAATCATACCGGGTCGTCTTCCCCTTTTTTTGCCTTGTACCGCCTGTAAACTAACGGGATCATCGAGACAATGACAACCAGGGCAATACCGATGATGAATGCAGGGAAACCTTTCCCCGAATAAGGTCGAGCAATGAGCTGGAAAAAACGATGAAGGCAATGCATGCGGGAAGCATGGCAAAAAATGTTGTTATCGCATAGTGTCCAAAATGTATTTTCGTAAGGCCGAATGCATAGTTGAGAAGATTGAAGGGGAAAAGCGGGATAAGCCGCGTAAAGGCTACCACTCTCCATCCATGACGCTCGACGGCCTGATCGAGCCTTCGCCACCGGGGGCTCCTCAGGCGCTGCTCCACCCATTCGCGCGCGAGATAGCGCGAGACGAGAAATGCCACACAGGCACCCGCGGTTGCTCCTATGATCGTGTAGACGACACCCCAAAAGGGTCCGAAAAGGATGCCGCCGACAATTGTAAGGGGAAGGCCGGGCAGAAATAAAGACGGCGCGATGGTGTAGATCAGCATGTAAATGATCGGAGCAAGAGCGCCGTAGCCTGCTATCATTGATCGAAGTGTCTCTTGCTCGAGATAACGGGACGCGCCCGTCGCCCGGACGCTTATAATAACAGCCGCAAGGAATGCAAGGAAGATCACGAATTTCACGAAGGCGCTTTTCCCGGGCAGGTCCTTTCCGGCAAATGTCCTTTCGCGTGAATGTTCCGCCTCGACATTTTTCCTCAACCATCTCTTTAATTGAAGCCGTTTCAGATATGTGAAAGGAGGGCGCGTGACTTTCGATCCTGTCCATCGTCGTCCGGACCATCTTCCCGAAGAATATCAAGGATATGCACGGTGGGGACCGTCCGCCCCAGCATGCCTGCGCACCCGGCACAATAGGTTACGACTCGTCCTTCCCTCAGCTTCGCTCTGCGCGCAGTTTGGTCCATCCCCTTGCAAGTTCAGGGGCAATGGCACCCACGGCTCCGCCTTCGCCGCAGCATAGCGTTTTTTCTGCGCTATGATCCATTTCAACGATATTGAATCCTTTATTCCTGATGATCTCTCGAACCGAGCCCTGGACAGCTTTCTCAAAACGTATCGCACAGGGGTCATGTATGGTTACTTGGGCCCCCGTGTTTGATGCCGAGTCAGCAGGGCGTTCTGCAATGACCTCATAGATGGATTTTATTGTGAGGCCGTCCCCGTACCGCGCAAAGACCTTATAGCAGTTCGGACAGGCAACGATGACATTTTTCACGCCATGTCCGGTCAGGTAATCACGCATCTCTCCAAACATTGCTGTAAAATGTTCCTGCCTGCCCAGGTCGTGGGAAGGTTTCGTACAGCAGTCAAGCACTATGCCGATGGAAGGGATGACCGTGCTGAGGTGCAAATAGGCCTCGATGACCGTTTTAGATCTCGTGCCTGACAGCGTGCATCCCGGGAAGAAAACCGTATCGCAGCCGCGGGGCAGGGCATACCAGGAAAATAATTTTGATGTCCCCTTTCTTTCATATTCCCGCAAGGCGGCATGCTCGGGATAATCTCCCCCGCCCAGCCGGACGGTCTCCCGCCTCATTTCAAGAAAAAGGCCGGATGGGTCGACCCGTTTGGGACAAACGGCCGTGCATAGCCCGCACAGGCTGCATTCAAACGGCATCTCCCGGTCCTGTTTGTCTGCCGGATCGTAACGCTCAGCAATGTCCCCGGGCTTTCCATATTTCCTCAAAAAAGCGCATTCTTTTTGACAGACATCGCATTTTATACAGTCCCGAATAACATCTCGCAGTCTTTCTTCTAAATCACCCATCACCCATTACCTATCACCCATTACCTATCACCTCATTTACTATCACTCCAGCGCACGAAGAACCGGCGCCGGCGGTGCATCCGAAGCAATGTTCTCCGGTTACGATCCTCCGTGAGCGCAATGCATCCGGCATAAATTCCCGGATATGATCCGGGGCGCCGTGGTTTATGGTAAGGCCGAGGGCAAGATTGAAATCACAGTCATACAGGGAACCGTCCCATCCGATGCTTACCTGGCGGCGGCACATAAGTCCCGGAACGGTAGCCGGGTTATACGATGCCTTCAGAAGGTCCATGTACGAATCGAGACGCCTGGGTCCGGTCAGCATTTTCCTGAAGCGTCCAATGGGCATGTTGGTAATGGTCAATAAACGCGTGAAACTGATGCCGAAACGTTCGTCAAGTTCCCGGCGGTAATCGTTTTCGAGAGCAAGCTGGGGTGAAGGCAGGAAATCTCCGCCCGGGTTGTACACGAGGCTGAGCGGAAGTGAGGCTTCTCTTCCGTAACCCTCGGCGTTCAACCTCCGTATCGCCTCGATGCTTTTCTGATAAACCCCCGGTCCCCGTTGTGCCGAGACGTTCTCGTCCGTATAGCAGGGCAGGGATGCCACAAGCTCCACCGCATGTTCTCTGAAAAATGACGGCAGGTCTTCCATGCCCGTTTCGACAAGGACGGTGAGATTTGTCCGTACCTTCACATGACAGCCTTTTTGCCTTGCAGGGACACAACGAACCGGCGAAAATGGGTATTTAATTCGGGGGCGCCTCCGGTCAGGTCGACAAGCCGGCAATTCGATGCATCTACCGCCTGGAGTATGCACTCCATGACCGGCCACTCCATCATTTCCATGCGGGAAGGAGAGCATTCAAGATGGCAGTGAAGACATTGCTGGTTGCACTTGAGGCCGAGGTTGACCTGGAGCGTTTCTACAGCTTCACTTAAAAGGCCCGTATCTCCCGTTTGAGGTGAAATGTTTTTCTCGAATTGATTAAGCATTGCACATGCTCCTTCGCTAAATTTTATTCTCATATCGGACGTCCAGCGAAATTTCCGGAACGTGCGATCGAATATATTTCATCGTTGTCAGCGGGCCCGGTGACGAAGAGAGATTATCGTAAAAGAACGCCTTGAGGTCGTCAAACGTATCGATGTCCCGCCGTTTTTGCAGGGTATGCACCCGGTATTTCGACCCGTGAAGGATGGCCAGGGTTTGCTGAAAGACAACCGGTGTGCTCCATGCTATCCCGTCGAAAACCTCCGGAAGAAAACTGTCCGATCTAAACCCGATCAGATAATAACCGCCGTCATACGACGGTCCAAGGACTGCATCGTGGTTTTTGAGTGACGTGAACGCTTCATCAATGGAACTGCCCGGCAGGTCCGGCATATCGCTGCCGATAAGGACCGCACGCGTACTGCCCCGGGAGAAGATAGTCTTAAATGCGTTTTTCATTCTTTCCCCGAGGTCATCGCCCCTCTGGGGAAGGATTGGCCTTTCCCGTCCCAGCCAACTGACGATGTGATCCCGGGAATTGGCGGGATAAAAGAAAGCTGTGAATTGATGGCCGGCCTCAGACAAGCATCCGGGTGGTATCGTCTACAAAACATTTATACAGATCGAGCGCGATGTCATCCCCGACAGATGCCCCCAGCCTGGATTTCACCATCCCCCGCTGCGGTGCTTTTACGAACATAATAACCGAAGCATTCCCCGTCATTACAAATAAACCTCGATATGATCAATAAACGTGACCCGTGCCTGGCCGGTGCTATCGGGATAGTTCATTACGATCATTTTATTTGTAGAACCTTGCAAGGGTGTGAGGAGAGACCCCCAGCGGATAAAGCGCCTGAAGGAGCCAATTCCTCAACGTGCATCGTACAATTCCCTCACTGTCCCATCTGCGCGATGATGTCGCAACCCTGTCGCGAAAAATAATGATCCTGTCCCCTTTCTTCCGGATCCTTTTCATGATCTCGACATCTTCCATGATGGGTATGTCCTGGTAACCCCCTATAGTATCGAAATAGTCCTTTCGGATAAATATTGCCTGGTCCCCGAAGGGAATGCGCGTGATGCGGCTGCGCAATGATGCCGAGAATTCTATCATGCGGAAAAGGGGATGCGGCGATTTGATGGCAAGGTCGAAGGCCCCGCCCGCATAGTGTCCGTCCTGCATGGCATTACCGATGAGCGACAGTGCATTCAGGGGTAATTCGGTATCCGCATGGAGGAAAAGAAGGATGTCTCCCGTGGCATATCCGGCCCCTTCATTCATCTGGCGCCCTCTGCCTCGGGGCGAGCGCACCTTGATGACGCCTTCGGAAATTGATGGCGTCAAGGGTACGGCAATCCCGACCGCCATCGGCGACAATGATCTCGGTTCCGGATGCACCGTCAAGATTCCGGATCCGGTCTATCACGTCATTGATGACGCCTTCCTCATTCAGGACAGGGACGATAATAGAAAAAGACATTGTCTTGATCATCTCACTGAAAATAACTAACCCGCAAAGTTATGTCAAGCGTGTCCTTTTAAGCGTCCGGCGGGATGACAGGAGATGCGGGGCGATCTGGCCGGAAAACTTTGGACCGGGCAGAGACCGGGAACCTTACGGGCCCCCTGTATGCTTTTCAGACCGACGGGGTACGAATGGCCTACGTTTTGTATGAAGTCTTATTAACCATTACTGAAATAACTTAAGGGAATGAAAATTGATTGTCAAAGGTTTATTCCTCATTCGGACGGGCCTCAAGATATTGCCGGGGCCTATGGCTAGAGATTATTTCCTGCCCATTCAACCCGCCTCTCAGGACGTGAAAATATCCAGCCCGGCGCGTTGTTTACCTTTTGGATCCTGTCTAACAGGCCAGCCCTGTTTGCCATCTGGATGGCGAGCCCGGGACGCGCATTGAGTTCAAGAAGGAGGGGGCCCCTGTCACGATCAATGACCATGTCGGCGCCAATGTAGCCAAGCCCGGTCATCTCGAGCGAACGTGCGGCCATAAGAAGCATTTATTCCCAGTGCGGTATCTCGATCCCGCTAACGGGATTGCCGGTGTCGGGGTGTATCTTTACGATGGTGTTCTTGTGCACGGCGGTTTTGGTGCGGCCGGTCGTGATCTCGATCCCGGCGCCGATCGCACCTCCGTGGAGATTTGCCTTTCCGTCGGAAGCTGACGTTGGAAGCCGCGCCATCGCCATGATTGGGACACCGCGGTACACGACGATCCTGATGTCCGGGACACCCCGTATGTGACGGATTCAAAGACGGGACGGGATTGATAAGCGCCTCGATAATCGCACTGTCATCGTGGCCTTCAAGAGAGAAGATACCGGAGAGGATATCCGCAATATGATAGAGCAGGTCGGCCGTCTCCATCATCCTGCCGCTCGCTGTGATGAATGAACGGGACCTCTTCTCCCGTACCAGGAGATACCGCTGCCGCCTGATCCCCGGGCAGGTTTAACAGCGAAAGAACTCCGGCCCTCTATGATCGAATCGAATTTCCTGATATCACCGTGTTTTCTTATGATACCGTAAAGGGCGGGTGTCGGGATATCATGCCGGGCCGCCAGTTCCTTTGTGAGCACCTTGTTGTCGACAGCCGGAAAATGCGCGGGGGTTGTATGCCATAATGATCTCGGCATTTCTCTTGTTGATGCCGAGAATGCCCGCTTCTCGCAAGTTTCTGAAACGTGTCAGGAACATCATTGATCGCCCGCCAAACGAACGAAAACGGAATAGTTCAGAGAGCCTGTACCCGGTATACCTGCCGACAAGGATCTGCAGGCCCATAACAAAAAGAAGCAGTTCAGGATAGACAAAAAAGGTGATCTGAAGGATCTCCCATTGGAGTATCAAATAGGCTATCACCGAGACTATAGCGCTGCCGAGCGCGGTCTGCAGTGCGATTCTTAAACCATGTTCTTCGACGACGACAAAAAAACGCTCTATGGTCATCGTAAGGATGACAAAGGGCAAAAGGCCGACAGCCATGAATTGCCGGATACCGAATTTATTTCCGACGAGCGCAAGGATCACGAAACAGAATATAACGAGCGTAACGAGCACCGACATTCGGGGTATGAGCAGAAGGCGCAGCTGTTGAGATATCGGCGTGCCGCGTAGCCTATGAAAATGATGCCCGCGAACATCGCGAGGCCATAAAAAAGGCCCGTATTCCTGAAAGCAAGTGCCATCAAAAGAGGCATGAAGATACCGAATGTCTGGAACCCGACGATATTGCGAAGGAGTGCGATAAGAAGAGCGCCGAGGGGGACGAGGAGCAATATCCTGAATGTCGTTTGATATTCGGGCGGAATCCGAAATAACGACCACCTGTCAAGAACCTTTTTTGAACGGCTGATGCGTTCAAAAAATATATGCCATCGGCTCATTATATCGCGCTTGAGTTCAAATCTTCCCGTTGTCAGCTTCCCCCGGATATCCTGATTGCCGACATTCCTCCCACGCTTAGCGGCATGAGGCCCGTCTTCGCGGGATAAAAGCGAAGGCGGGACATATCTATATGGTCCCAGCGCTGCCCCGTCCAGACGTCTACCCAGGGAATCGTTTTGTCGGTGACCCCCTCCTGAGGATGAGGCCTTCAACGGCCCTTGCCGGAATATTGACGGAAGCAAAAAGTATGAGAAGCCGCGTTGTGCGGTCATACTTCTCGATCACCTGGCGGATCCTGGAATATCGGGTTCGCGCCCGATCAGTATCAGCCATTCCCGTGATGTCGAGCATAACCTGGATGCGCGCAGGAAGATAATTGCACGCCACCCTTGGGTTAATCCCTCGATAAGCGGAATATCTTCCAGGCTTTACGCCGTAAGGATATGAAATCCGCGGCGGTACTGCCGGTGAATCTGTGCCCTTATGCTGAAGCAATATCGAAGCCTTATACGAAATATATTCGCCGTTCATCCAGTTTTCCTGACCAGACGCCGATACGGTTGTCATATTCCTTGAGCAGGTTAAAATACATGGATCCCGACTCAATGGATTCCTCGAGGATTATCTGGCCGTGTTCCTGTGATGGCAGCGAAAACAATAACAGGGTCTCTTTGCCCGCTCCTTCGAGCATGCCATCGAAACGGAATGTCCACACATAATCGGGAGTGGCCGGTGACAGCGGATAGCCGAGGAAAAAGATCCTGTACCCGACAATAAAGATTGATAGGGTCATCAGCGTCTATGCGCGATAAACGCCGGACGTTTCATTTATCCTTTATCTCCGCAATCGTTCGGAAGGTTTGGTGATAAAAGACCGGGATGGATCGACAACGAAATTGCCGTGTTATGACGTTCTCCCGATATGGAAGGATTATTACATTTCGGAGCGGTCTTTGAGGTTAACCCGCGCATGTATTTTCTTTGAATGGATACACAGTTCCATTTCAACGATGAGCCGGCATTCGTGGGATCGGGAGGTGCGGACGTATTTTCCCGGCAATGATGGGCAGACTTATCTTCGGCCCCCGCCGTATTTTGGTGAATGATTGAATGTTACTGTATTTCCCGACCTTTATATTCCGTGCGTCGAGCATCTTGTGGTAGCGCGCCCGTGTCGATCCGGGCAGTCGACTTTGACGCCGTATGGCTCAATATCCCATCTTCAATTGCTCCTATCACAGTTCATATCGTCAGCAAATATCATCCGCGCATAGTGTCCTAACTGATGACGGCCATCATGCAATGCACGGTAACGAAGATAATAAGCCAGAAACAGATAAATTTACTTTTAATCTCGCGGACACAGTTTGTATTATAACACATTGCCAGTGGCTGTTTACCAAAAAGCGGCGCGCTCTCACGGGACATAATATGATATAATGGATTTCATGGGACGTGATATGACAAACGTGCGCGAGCCATCAGTGAGCGGGATGTTTTATCCCGATGATCCGGCAGTCTTCAGGAAGGATATCGGGAACTATATGAAGGCGCCGAATGTAAAGCCGCTTTCACCGGATATCCGTGCAGTTATTTCGCCGCATGCGGGATATGTGTATTCCGGGCAGGTGGCTGCCTATGGATATAAAGCTGTCTCCGCTTTGATTTCGATACCGTTATCGTTCTTGCCCCGAGCCACAGGGCCTATTTTCAGGGTGTTGCCGATCTGGGACGAGGGGATTTCAAAACGCCGCTGGGAGATGTTGCGATAGACGCGGCGTCGGCCGCGAACTTCTCATCGAAGCGGTGTGTTTCGGGCAAATAGGGACGTACACAAGGGAGAACACTCGCTTGAGGTCCAACTGCCTTTTCTTCAGTGTATCTTCAAGGATTTCCTGCTCCTTCCCCTGCTTATCGGAGCGGCAGATGAGGGCATGTACGAAGAAGCAGCGGACGCTCTCGAGCATATCATGGCGGCAAGCGAAAGCGTTTCCTGATGGTCGCCAGTACGGACCTGTCCCACTATTATCCGTATGATGCCGCGGTGAAGATCGATTCTGTTACACTTGAGCATCTCAAGAATTTCGATATCGCAGGCATGGTCCGTGATACGCGGACGGAAAAGGCACAGGCATGCGGTGCGGGCCATGATCACGACCATGATGGCGGCGATGAAACTGGGCGCGCGTTCGAGTTCGGTGTTGAATACGCAAATTCGGGCGATGTATCGGGAGATCGAAGCGGCGTTGTTGGATACGTATCCGCCAGTTTTATTTAAAGATAATACCTGACGGGATAGATCATGGCACTTTCCGGAGAAGAGAGAGAAAAGCTGAAAAAATTGGTGAAGGATGCCATCGAAGGCATTCTCTTCGGCAGGGAATGCGGGCCTGTCGAACTCACCGGCCTTCTCGAGGAAAAATGCGGGGCTTTTGTCACTATTAAGAACGCGGGTCATTGAGAGGATGCATAGGGTATGTGAGGGGTTATCTGCCGCTTCATGAGACGGTCAGAGCAGATGGCTGTTCAGGCGGCATTTCAACGATCCCCGGTTTACCCGTTACGAAGGATGAATGGGAGGATTGCGATTTCGAGATCTCCGTCCTGACGCCCATGAAAAAGATCACGAGCGTCGATGAGATCGAGGTCGGCGTTCATGGGTTGTATATCGAAAAGGGAGTTATTCAGGGCTTTTGCTTCCGCAGGTTGCAACGGAGCAGGGTTGGGACCGGACCGAATTCCTGGAATATACCTGCTATAAGGCCGGTCTGCCGAAGGATGCCTGGAAGTCGAAAGATATCGATATGTATATTTTTTCTGCAGATGTTTTTTAAAATCCGGACCGCTTCCCTGCCGGTCCGCGCCGGGGAAGCGGATGATCGATAGAAAGATGTCTATCAACGAAGTGCTCAGCAAATATCCGGAGTCCATGAAGGTTTTCGAGGATTTCGGTCTTGGCTGTGTGGGTGCGAGGCTGCCCTTTTTGAAAATATCGAACAAGGGGCGCAGGTTCACGGCGTGGATATTGACAGGCTTCTCGCGGGCCTCATGCAAGTATCGGGGAAGACTGAAAATGTACTATGCCGGCGTTTCTATCATATGAGAAAGATCTGTTCCGTAATTCTGGCCGCCGGATCTTCCCGGAGGCTCGGCTTCAATAAACTTACCGTGAAGATCGATTCCGAGGCGGTCATCCGCAGGTCGGTCTTGCCATTCATAGAGGCCGCTCTCGGGATCGTCGTCGTCGTGGCCGGCCCGTACATGTTATCAATATCGAGAGAACTCGATGTCCTGCCGTCACCGTGGTCCATAACGAGGACCATCATACGGGAATGTCAAGTTCCATCAAGGCGGCGCTTCCCTGGATACGCGAGGCAACAGGCCGTATTTTTTCACCTGGAGATAAACCGTTCATAAAAGGAGCTTGCTGGCGGCAATGCTTGAGGCATATGGACGGCGGAAAGAACATAATCATCCCTGTGTGCAACGGACAGAAGGCCATCCCGTATTGATGAGGGTTGCCCCGTTTATCGAAGAAATGAAAGGCCTTGAGGGCGATAAAGGCCTGCGTGAAGTTATAGAAAAGCATAAGGAAGATGTGCTATTTATAGAAGCGGATGACGGCGTGCTCTTCGATATCGATACAGCCGACGATATCCGCAGTCTGACACAAAGAGGATACAGTATTGAAAAAGGTAAGGGTTGAAGATGCTCCGGGCATGATACTTGCGCACGATATCACGGAGATAATACCCGGAAAGAAAAAAGATGTTGCTTTCACGAAAGGGACGGTCATCCAGGCTGCGGATGTCGAAAGGCTTCTCGATCTCGGCAAAAGGCATCTTTACGTCTTTGACGGCATACGAAGGTGTCCATGAAGACGACGCGGGTAGAAGGATCGCGCGGGCGATCATGGGCAAGCACATGGAATTGACGTCGCCGAAAGAAGGCAAGGTCTCGATCATAAGCACGGTCGACGGACTTTTTAAGGTTAACCCTGAGATCCTGTACGAGCTGAATCGGATACAAGATGTTCTCGTAGGGACCCTGCCGAACAGGTACCCCGTCAAATCCGCGGAGTCATAGCGGCAGCCAGGATAATCCCGCTTTACATTGACGAGAAGACCCTGATTCGTGTCGAGAAGGGCTGGAAGAAGAGGAAAATGATCAGCATTCTACCGTTTAAGCCCCTCTCTGCCGGTATCGTTGTCACGGGCAGCGAGGTTTATGAAGGACGAGTGCCCGACAGTTCTCATATCGTGGAGACCAAGCTTAAGACTATGGTTCCGGTATCATGGGGAAGACAGTGGTCACCGACGATATCGACATGATACGGGATGCCATTCTGGACCTTTTTGACAAAGGTGCCGATATCGTGATAACAACGGCCGGACTTTCCGTTGATCCCGATGATGTTACGCGGGACGGCATCGAGGCGACAGGGGCGAAGACGCTATTCTACGGTACGCCCTGCGCCGGGGGCAATGTTCCTTCTGCTACCCTCGACGGCAAGTATATTCTTGGCGCGCCCGCATGCGTCTACTTCAACGGATATACCGCGCTTGATATCGTACTTGGCGGATACTTGCCGGAGAAAAAGTGTCAAAGCCCGATGTGGCCATGCTTGCATATGGCGGATTTGTGCACACTATTGCGACATCTGCCACTATCCAGCCTGTCATTTCGGAAAAGGATTATATAATATCGGGATGTCGGAAGGAAATAAAAAGATCACCGATGCACTGTTGTCATAAAGGGCGCGGGGGAGATGGCGTCGGGAATCGCCCACAGGCTCTATTGCGCCGGCATGAGGCGCATCGCCCATGCTCGAGACGGAAAACCCGCTTGTGTGTGCGGCGTTTTGTCTCTTTTTGCGAGGCCGTGCATGATGGTACGGCCGAAGTTGAAAATATCAGGGCGAGGCTCGCCGCCGGGCTTCCCGATGTCGCTTCGATATGGGAGGCAGGGCGAGATTGCCGTTATCGTCGACCCCGCAGTGGAAATGCGTCGGGACTTTCAAGCCCGATATCGTGATCGATGCGATCATGGCTAAACGCAACCTTGGAATATGAAAGGACGAGGCCGCCTTCGTTATCGGCGTGGGGCCTGATTTTGTGCGCTCCTCGCGACGTGCATGCCGTTATCGAGAGTAATCGCGGGCATGATCTTGGCCGTGTGATCTACGACGGGTCGGCCGAACCTTATACGGGAATGCCGGGAGAGATAAAGGGGTTGCGAAGGAACGCGTTCTTCGCGCGCCCGTCGCGGGACCGGTGAAGCACGTGCTTGGGCTCGGGGATGATGTCAAAGAAAGGCGATCTTGTCCTCGATGTCGATGATATCTCCGGTCTATGCGCCGTTTGACGGGATACTTCGCGGATCTGATCCGGGAAATGACGTTGATAAAGGCGAAAAGGTGGGCGATGTCGACCCGCGGGCCAAGAAAGAATATTGTTTTACGATCTCGGAAAAGGCCCGCGGTATCGCAGGCGGGGTACTTGAGGCCATAGTGCACGAATATTTTGGATATGACGAAAGGGAATGAATCTATGAGCATATATGACACCATTAAAGAAACCCTTGCATGAAGGGGGAAAGGGCGTTCTCGCGACCGTGATAAACCGCACCGGTTCCGCGCCTCGCGATGTCGGCGCCCGGATGTTCGTCGATGAGAACGGCGGTCCGACGGCACGGTCGGCGGGGGACTCCTCGAGCTTCAGGTTCAGCAGGCTGCTATCGAACGAAAGGACACTAGCGAACGGCGACCATCCTTCATTTCCAGATGAACGCAAAAACGGTGGCAGGAGCAGGGAATGCTCTGCGGCGGGAATGTCGACGTCCTCCTCGAGCCTGTTATGGCAAGGCATGGCGAGCTGTATGAGCGGCTTGCGGAAATGGAACGAAAAGGAAGAAGGGCGATCGTCGTTACGTCACTCGAGGAGGTTTTACCGAAGACCCTCATCGATGATAGCCTGAGCATTACCGGGGACCCGATGGACGAGAGCAGTGCCGTCGCAGTACCTTGCGCCTTGTGCCCGGGAAAAGGCCCGTAATCGGCGAGGACGGCGCCTTTCGGTTGAACCCGTTTTAACCGTACCCGGCTTTATATTTTCGGGGCCGGTCATGTTTCCTAATACATTGCGAAGATTGCCGACATGGTCGACTTTGCGGTCACTGTCATCGATGACAGGCAGGAATTTGCGAATCCCGGTCCGCTTTCCCGAAGCGGACGAGGTTATCGTGGACGATTTTGCGAACGCTTTTCTTCATCTTCTTTTTCAGGGAATGAATTTGTCGTGATCGTTACACGGGGCCATTCGCACGATGCCGAGGTTCTCCACGAGGCATTATCCAAGAGATGCCCGGTACATCGGCATGATCGGAAGCAAACGAAAGGTAAAGATGATATTCGACCTGATGCGCGCAATCCGGTTTTTCCGATGAAGCTATATCAAAAGTATATGCACCGATCGGTCTTGCGATCCACGCCGAAACACCCCAGGAAATCGCCGTCAGTATCGTGGGCCAGCTTATTGAGATCCGGGCTGAATAGAGGCGCTTCATATGGACGAAGACAAGATAGAAAAAAACCGATACCGCCCCAGGATTGAAGATGGTTCTTTACCGACCACTTTCGATCCGTTACGGAAATATCTTTCCGAGGTGTCCCGTTACAGCGTTCTGTCACGGGAGGAGGAGTTCGAGATCGGCCGGCTGGTATTCGAAGACAAGGACCGCGAGGCCGCCCAGAAGCTCGTCATGTCCAACCTCAAACTGGTCGTTAAGATATCCCTCGAATATTACAACACGTATCTCAACGTGCTCGACCTGATCCAGGAAGGCAATGTCGGGCTCCTGCACGCCGTGAAAAAGTTCAACCCGTACAAAGGGACAAAATTCTCCACGTACGCCTCCTTCTGGATCAGGGCCTATATCCTGAAGTACATCATGGATTCATGGAGCCTCGTCAAGGTCGGGACGACGCAGAGCCAGAGAAAGCTTTTCTCACCGTCTCAATAAAGAGAAGCACAAGCTGGAGGCGCTGGGGATGATTCCTGCGCCGGCCCTTGCTAGCCAGCAACCTGGATGTGAAGGAAGAAGAGATCGAAGAGATGCAGAAACGGCTCGCGTTCACGGACGTGTCTCTTCATTCCCCCGATCCATGATGAGAGCGATGACACCATCATGGATATGATTCGGGGCGGCGACGACGTCAAGGAAGTTGTTGCGGAGAGAGAAAAACGAGATATCCTCGCGCAAAGGGTAAAAGAGTTCAAGAAAGGCCTGAACGAGAAAGAGGTGTTCATCTTCGAGCAGAGAATAATGGCGGAAGAGCCCCTACCCTCCAGGAGATCGGCGAGCAGTTCAAGATCCCCCGTGAAAGAGCCCGGCAGATAGAGAACCGGGTCATCAACAAATTCAAGGAACGGTTTGAGGCCGAGTTCCAGGAATTGGATTTTTAGAAGGCGAAAGGCAAAAGGCTAAAGGCTAAAGGCTAAAGGAAAGACCATTTTTCAGTCTCTTTCGTCATGCAACTTGACATATTTCCTGAAAAAAAGAGTCTTTAGCCTTTCGCCGTGAGAATCATTCCCAGCCACAGATTCAGCAGGCGATAATATGGCGTGACCATGAGAAGGCCAAGGATGATGAGGAGTATCCCGAGTGATCTTACCGCATAGCGGGATACGAAGCTGTATTTTTTTAGTAAGAAAAAAAGTTTGTCGAAGAGAAGCGAAGAGATGAGAAAGGGTATGGCAAGGCCCAGTGAATAGAGCGAGAGCAGGTAAACGGCATGGGATACCCTCTCGGCATTGATGCGACGATCAGGATCGATGACAGGGCGGGCCCGACAGGGCGTCCATCCCAGGGAAAAGGTGATCCCCACTATGAACGACCCGAAAAGCCCGACGGGTTTCTGGTTAAGCTGGAGTATGTATTGCCGATTGAAAAAGGGGATCTTCAGGACATCGAGATAGAAGAAGCCCAGGACGATAAGGACTACGCCGCCAATGCGGATGAAATGCACTTGATACTTGTAAAGGAACCCGCCTATCAATGATGACGAGACGCCCAGGGCTACAAAGACAAAAGAAAAACCGAGAATGAAAAGCAACGAATGAAAGAAGACCCTCTTGCGGTGGTCCGCTGTCGGGATGGTCATGTCCTCGACCGTTATGCCGCTGATATAGATTATGTACGAAGGGACAAGGGGCAGGATGCACGGGGTGAAGAAGGACAGAAGGCCCGATACAAGGGCTGCGATCCCGTTCACGTTCATTGAAAGCGCTCCGGCGGGATTCATGTCAGGTATCTTATTGGTTATCTGAAGGGGATGTCAAATGAAATGTGCCGCCATAGATATCGGTACGAATACGATCCTCCTTGTGATCGCGCAGAAGAATGGCGAAACCCTTACAGACATTGCTGATGTTTCGACCATTGTGCGGCTCGGGGAAGACCTCGTGCGTTCGGGCAGCCTTAAGAAGGAGGCAATTTCACGGGCCATCGACGGATTGCGGCATTATATCGACCTTGCCGCCTCGAGGGGTGTTGAGAAGATCTTCTGTGTCGGTACCGAGGCGTTGAGGAAAGCCAGAATGGAAATGAGTTTGTCGCACCGGTCAAAGACATTTTCGGGCTTGATATCGAAATAATCAGTGGGCGCGACGAGGCGTACTATACGTACCTTTCCGTCTGCAATGATGCGCTGATTGCACAGGTCGACATGACCATAGTCGACATCGGGGGAGGCAGTACGGAGATAATCAACGTAACGGACGACCAGTTTGCCGGATACGTTTCTTTGCCTGTCGGAAGTGTGGTGCTGACAGATGCGTATGTTTCGCATGACCCTCCTCGGACCCGCGAATTGGGCAATGTCTCCTCGTTCATCCGGAAAAATCTAGAGGATGCCCGTTTAAGCCCGGGAAGCGTCCTCGTCGGCACGGCGGGAACAGTGACGAATATTGCCGCCCTGATGCAGGGCATCAGGCACTATGATAAGTCGAGGATACACGGGTTCACGATCCGGATGAAAGACCTTGAGGGCCTTATTTCTGCGCTCTCGCCGCTTAAAAGCGCGAGCCCGAAAGGATATACCGGGTATGGAAGCCGGCAGGGAAGACATCATTGTTCAGGGCGCCCTGATACTTAAGGAGGTTATGATGCATGGCAATTTTGATGCGTGTATCGTCAGCGCCGCCGGTGTCAGGTACGGCCTCCTGTACGAAAGATGCTAAAATGGTACAGATTTTTCTGGAATATATTTTTGGTTTCATGATAAAACATGCACTGCATACATGGACGAGGTCGAGCGCATAACATTTCCTGGAAGGAGCATGACGCAGGACGGTCGTGCAGCCGAAAAAGACGGGCAGGGTACTGCTTCTCGATGATGAGTCGCTCATCATCGAAATTGGACGGGAACTCCTGAATTATCTGGGCTTTACGGCGCGACCGCTTAAAGCGCAGAAGAGGCGGTATCTCGTTCAACCAGGCCATACAATTGAATGAACCTTTCGATGCGGTCATCCTCGATCTTACAGTTCCGGGCGGTATGGGGGGCAAGGAAGTGGTCCGCGAGCTTCTTCGGACAGACCCCAATGTCAAGGCGATCATATCGAGCGGATACCTCACGGATCCGACCATACGAACACTATAAAGAGTACGGTTTCGCGGAAGTGCTAACGAAGCCCTACGATGCCGACGAACTCGACAGAAAACTGCGAAATATAATCGATACATTAGATCTCGACCGGGTGGGGCGAGAGGATGTCTTTTAACCTTGTATATCCGCAACTTCACGGGTTTTCAGTGTGAACGGTCACTTTTTGCCATCCGTGCATACCCGAATACACCCGTCCCGGTCTGTCCTGTAAACCGGGATATTGAATAGCCCTGTAGCGGGCGATCGCTTCATCAGAGGGAATGCCCCTTATTCCGGGCCCGGCGCTGAGTATGGCGATATCGGGCCTGACGGACCGGATGAACTCCAGGGTACTTGAATGGCGGCTTCCATGGTGAGGGACCTTGAGAACATTCGCCCTGAGGTCGAGCGAGCGCGCATATCAGCGACCTTTCGACATCTTCGCCGATATCCCCCGTCAGAAGAGAAGTGATGCCGCCGTATGTAAGCTTAAGGACGAGCGAGGACTCATTCACCCGGTCCGGACTGGGAAATGCATTGAGGACACGGATATCGAGATCGCTGCCGATCCGGATAATGTCTCCCGTTCGCATGCCGGAGACGGGTATTGCCCTGGCCGCCGCGATGTTCCGGATACTACGGGGTTCCGGGCCGGTTATCCCGCCACCGAAATTACGGACATCGAAATGCTGCAGGACGTGCTGAAGGCCCCCAAAATGGTCCTGGTGCGGATGTGTGTTGATCACGTAATCCAGGGTCACTATCTTCTTCGCGAGAAGGAACGGGCCGATCACGGACCTGCCGATATCGAAATTGCTCCCATAAGATCCGCCCCCGTCTACGAGGAGCCTCGATGCCGTGAGGCGCTTCTATCAGCATGGCGTCACCGAGGCCCACATCGATGTAGTGTATGCACAGCTCCTTGTTATCGAAACGATCATGACAGGCTATGCCCGCGGTTATAAGGGCGATGGGCAGGACCAGTGCAAAAAAAGCGAATCTGACAAGTCTCTTTCTGATATAGATGAGCGAAACCGCGGCGATCAGATATATGATCGCCTCAGTTAGGCTTGGCCGTATGACCGGGTAAATGTAGCCCCAGTTGATCCTTTCCAGAATGACGATGGTGAACTCTATGATCATGCCCGCGAGGCGCAATAATGTGTCGCCAAACGGCACGATGATACCGGCGAGGGACAAAGGCGTCGCTATAGTGCACATGAGGGGGACCGCTATGAGGTTATGGAACATGCTTAACGGGTTAAAACCATAAAAATGATAGAGGACCACAGGGAGTGTCCCTGCTGTGGCCGCTATTGTTACGAGGACCATGGATGTCAGCCATCGCGGGGGCGGGGCATTCGGACGATTTTGTGCCCGAAGGCCTTGTTTGTAAGGATTATAAAGAGAACGCTGATAAATGTCAGCTGAAATGAAGGCGAGAGAAGGGAATAGGGATAGATCATCAATATGGCAAGCGCGCTCAGGAAAAGGCCATTTTCGATGTGCCGGCTGCGATCGAAGATGATCGCGAGCATGTAAATGACGGCCATAATGGTCGCCCGTATGGCGGGAAGGCTCGAACCGCCGATAAGCATAAAGGCTACCACAAAAGGGATCGTGACGAGGGCGGCATATCTCCGGTCCGACCCTTTTTGCCGCAATCGGGGATTGATGCGCAAAAGGAAGGTCACGAGGAAGAAGACAAGGCCGTGACAACCGCGAGGTGTGATCCGGATATCGACAGGATGTGGGTTGTGCCCGTCCTCAAGAAAAGTTCTTTTGTCGCATCATTGAGGCCTGTCGTATCGCCGATCGTGAGGGCTTTTATCACGTCCCGGTGTGCTGGCGCCGCTTGCATCGATCCTTTCGGCGCAATATCGCCGTATCCGCTCGATCATACCGGGGTTTTCACGTACCGAGATGATATTTCCCCGGATCTCGTAGAGCGTTCCCTCGCGTCTTCTTTATCCATTTCCAGGAAATGCGTCCGGGGTTTTTGAAATGAAGGGCAAGTTCTTTAAGTGTACCGGACGCGATGACAGCTATCGCCGATACCGGCGCGCTGCTCCGAACGGATAATGGCCTTTGACCCGCGCAATGCTGCGGGCGAATCGAGCCTGATGATCTTTGTGGTCCGGGACGACTCGACGACCGTCCCGCTGTACAGGGCAGCGCCCGCATACGGGACCGGGGGCTCTTCACGTCCGTCAGCGATACCCTCAACATCCCTGTCAGGAAAAAAGCTACGAGCAGCGCAATAGCCGACATGCGAAGGAGATTATGCCGAAAAGGAACGGCAGAAGTACATGAGCTAAGACAAGGAGGGAGATCCCTGCGGATGCGATGGTGTAATGTTCGAACGTCCCGAGATATATGCCTGCTACGAAAGCACTTACCGACGCTACGAACAAGCCTTCAGCATGCCCTGGAGGAGAAAACGGGCGTTGGTGCCGAGATCTGCCACGTAATATCCGCCTTCCAGGAGGCAGAAGAGACGTTGGTTAGCCGAAACGAGCATGGAGCCGACCTTATGGTAATCTTCTCCGTACAACAAGCCGCCCCAATCCCGGACGTATGTGTCGAACCCTACCGAACACCCCAGTATATCGAACTTCGATGCGTCGGCAAGGGCCTCTTCAAGGTCTGTAAAAAATGTTTCCCTTGACCGTGCATCAATATTTCTGAAATGCGATCCGGGGATCCGATTTCACGATATCCTACGTGCCGTTTCCATAATGGAGGTCAATGTCGACTATCAATGCGCTTTCGATCGTATCATGCGCGAGGAGGTTCTTTACGGCAATCGCCATATTATTGAAAAAGCAGAAGCCTCCGTTGAAATTATGCCCGGCATGATGTCCGGGCGGCCTGATGAGGGCAAATGACGGTTCCCTCAAGGCGATCTCGGCGGCCATCATTGCTCCGCCGGCAGCGAGGATGGCGGTGTCAAAGATCTCTTTCGTCCGTTCAACCGTTTTTATCAAAGTTTCGCTGTGGCAGAAGGCAAGGTCGGATAAAGTGCACGGCTCGGGTTCGATAAAGTCTGCGATATCTTTTATCTTCGCGTGAATGAATTCGACCCTGTCGGGATTTTCGCAATCGACCGTGGGATAATCTGTAAGAAATACGGGGCTGTATATAGTCTTGATCTTTTCCATGCATTTATAAATCATAGACAAGGGGGTGAAGTCAAGAAGAGAGGCTATGGGTAATGGGTAATAGGTAGGGAATTATGGCACATGAAACTCATCTTCTTCTATCACCTATAACCCATTACCCATATACCTCGTCTTTTATGCTATATTCTTACCCACACATGAAACGAATTGTTATTGGGACTGCCGGGCATATCGATCACGGCAAGACCTACCCTTATCAAGGCCCTTACGGGAATTGACTGCGATCGCCTGAAGGAAGAGAAGGAGAGGGGGATAACCACGGAATTGGGGTTTGCCCACTGGCATCTTGACGAAGATCTCCTGGTCGGCATCGTCGATGTGCCGGGCCATGAGAAATTCGTGCGCCACATGGTGGCAGGGGCATGGGGTATCGATACCGTGCTTCTCGTGGTCGCTGCCGATGAAGGCGTGATGCCTCAGACCCGGGAGCATCTCGATATATGCGAGATGCTGGGCCTCACGAAGGGTATCATTGTCATCACAAAGAAAGACCTTGTCGATGATGATATGGTCGAACTTGTCGAGGAGGATATCAGGGACTTCCTTAAAGGCCGGGCGCTCGAAGACGCCCCGGTTGTCGCCGTCTCAGCTACTACGGGCGAGAACCTCGATGTCCTGAGATCACTGCTCCGCGACATTGCGGACACAATAGAAGAAAGGTCGCGCGAAGGCATATTCCGCCTGCCGGTTGACAGGGTTTTTACTTTGAAAGGTCTCGGGACTATCGTGACGGGGACGTGTATATCGGGCTCACTCGGTATGGGTGAAGACGTTGAACTGTTCCCTTTCACGAGAAAGGCCCGGGTGCGCAGTATCCAGGCATACCATGACGATGTGAAAGAGGCGATGGCAGGCCAGAGGATCGCCCTCAATCTGCAGGGGCTTGACAGGCAGGACGTCGAGCGCGGCAGCATGATAGCACGGCCCGACACGCTTTTGCTTACATCACGCATCGATGCCTCCTTAAGCTTTTGAAGCTTCCGATAAAACCGATACGGCATGACAGCATCCTGCGTTTTCATATCGCCACAACGCAGGAAGAGGCCCGCTTGGTGCTCCTTAATTCAGACCAGATCGAGCCGGGCCAGGAACAATTCGTGCAGTTTGTTTTCAAGAAACCTATTGTTGTCCTTCCGGGTGACCGGTTCATCCTTCGTGGTTCTTATGCGGTCCAGACTGTGGGAGGCGGATCGGTCCTCGATATCATGCCCGCGCGGCATAAAAGGAAAACCGACGCACTTCAAGAGGCTATACAGTATCTTGAACTACGGGCACCGATCTCGAAAAAACGGCCTATCATATAATGAAAGGCTCCTATCGGGGCATCAAGCAGGAAACCTTTCCATAATGATCGGTAAAGACCTTGCATTTACCGAAAAGATAGGCGGCATCCTGACAAAGAATGCGGATGTCAAGCTTGTCGGAAAAACCTATATCCACAGTGACTTTTGGAAGAGCTATAAGGAAAAGGTCCTGGCTTTTGTCGATGAATACCATAAAGCGAATCCCTTAAAGGTCGGCATATCGAAAGAAGAATTGCGGAGCCGGCTTCCTGCGACGGATGTCCAGATATTTCAGGCAGTCCTTGATGAATGTGCCTCGGACGGGCGTATCGTGCTTGAGAAGGACCGCGTGACCTCAGGGGCTCATGCCAGGGCAAACCAGAACAACGAGATCGAAAAAAAGATCGTCGAAGCGCTCCGTTCATCCGCTTTCACCCCTCCGGGGCTGAAAGACCTTCCGCCAGTATCGGTATCAATGAAAAGAATGTCCGGGAACTCCTCGACCGGCTCGCATTCCGCGGCGGCGTGGTCAAGGTAGCGCAGGATATGTATTTTCACCCGGACATGATCGAAGAGCTAAAGCGCAGGGCAATAGATTTCCTCAAACGGCACCAGGAGATGGGCCCCTCCGATTTCAAATCAGAACTCAATCTATCACGAAAATACCTCATTCCTCTTCTGGAATATCTCGACCAGATAAAACTGACAATACGCAAAGGCGACAAGAGAGTATTGAGGGGATAAGGCATTACTGGGTTATGGCGGGGGAGGATACTTCCTGAATTGAACTGTTACCTCGAGTTCGTTTGAGTTCGCAACGATCGAGGCTATCCAGCCGGTCCGGTTGCCGTAAAGATTGACCTTGTACCATTTCATGCCGTCGGCGTCATTCTTTTCATCAATAATAGGGAGCATTTCGCCGCGGACTATTGTCAGGATCCGCGATGATTCGAGGTCGGGCGCACTGCGGACGTTGGCGGCATCCACCGTGACGACCGCATGACGGCTTGATTCCCGCCTCTTCTTCATTTCTTCCCTGAATGATTCTATCACGTCTTTTTGGGGACCGGTTTCGACGGGAGCTGGGCTGCCGGCTGTTCTGTCTTGCCGGCCTCATCGGCGTTTTGTGCCGGAGGGTTTTCGACAGCAGGTTTTTTGGGGGCTTCGGGTTTTTCCACTTCCTTTATTATAACAGTGCTTGGCGGGTCTTTTGGGGATGAGAACATCCGGTATCCGACTGCGCCTATAAAAATAAAGGTGATTATGAGAAGGATTACGATGACGGGCTTAAGGAGCTGCATTGAATCGAAGAAATTCCTTCCGGGGTTGCGGGATGTATATTCAAGGGGAGAAATCCCTCATTCCGGCTGCTGAAGGCAGCTTCGGCGGCCCTCGGAGAAGACTCCCCGGTTTCCTCTTTCTTCTCCGATATGACGTACGGCATGGTCTCGCCCCTGCCGCTCATGGAATTGATCGCCTTGGAAACCTCTTTAAAACCTATCTTTCGCGTTTTGTCATTATAACCATTGAGAAGGGCGAGATCGGAAACGGCTATAATGGTCCGGGGCAACCCTTTTGAATATTTGTGGATCATCTCGATCGCCTCTTCCGAAAATATCTCGCGGGCCACGTCGAGCCCGGCCTTGTTAAGGCGATACCGGATCAGTTCGCGTGTTTCTTCAAAACGCAAAGGCGTAAAATAATAGCGCACGGGCAATCTCTGCCAGAACTCGGGCATTTCCTGCAGGGTGTCCCAGAGCGCTTTCTGGCCGGACAGGATAAAGGTGTGCAGGTACTCGCCATTATGGGTCAGGTTGATGAGGGCCCGGAATTCCTGGAGCACGGTGCGGGATTCACAGAGCATCTGCCCTTCATCTATGACGATGATATTCCTGCCGCCTTCCATTTTGCCGGCGATGAGCGCATTTTTAAGTGTTGCCAGATTTTCCAGCTTATTTTTTGACGGGTTTAGGCCGCTTATCATTCCCGTTATCTGCCCGAGCATCTGGTCTGCAGTGATAGTGGGGTGATCGATATACGCATACCGAAAATTGGTCCCATACTCCTCGGTCATATCTTCGATCAGTTTCAGGAGCATTGTCGTCTTGCCAAGGCCTGCATCCTCGGATGCGATGAGAACCCCGCCCTTGTTTGTGGTGATCGCATATTTCAGACGCTCGTAGCATTCGAAATACTGGCCCGTGACACACATCATGTGACCGTCAGGGGCGAGCAGGAACGGGTGGTGCTCGAGGCCCCAGTATCTGAAGATATTCCTCGTTTATGGTTTGCATATTTTGCATGGTACGTAACCTATCTTTATCGCATCGCTTCTGCTATGGAAGACGATCCTGCCCTTGTCGGGAATCTTTTCCACTGCCTTGCATGATGGCCTGTGGAATGCGGAAGTCCGCTTGTTCCCGACGTAATATTTTTCCGAGTCCTTCTTTTTCTCGGCCCATATCCCTTTATCGTCCGCCTTAGCCTTCTTCTGAGCATCAAGGAGGGTATCCTTGTATTTCAGGTTCGGGGGTGCGACCTCGGCCCGTGCATAACCATTCCGTATCAGCTCGGCATTGACAAAGGTCTTTTTAACAAATACATAGGCGAGCATATTTCCCGCCTCATCTTTTTTCTTCGCATCAAACTCGAGCCTGATCTTTTTCATGAAAACGAGTTTCTTGTTGTAATTCACGGCCTGCCTGGCATAAAATTCCGGCCCTTCTTTTTTGTTCATATCGGGCGCAGCAACCCCTATGTATTTGATATCTCCCCGGATTCAAGCTGGACCGTGTTTCCGTCAATGATCTTTCTCACGACATAATCTTTGGCAAAGGCGTTGATGGCAGGAAAAAGAATACAATGAAAAGGGCCGAGGCGATAGTTCTCCTGAGCATATCGAAGATGATTGTACACTATTTTGCCTATACAGGAAACAAAATATACGCAGAATAATAAATAATCTTCCGCATATATGGAACGGCAGGTAATAGGTGATGGGTCATGGGTAATGGGTAAGGATATTGTACCAGCTTTAGGTATTTCCTATGATCCCATTACCCATTACCTGAAGCCAAAAAAAAAGGGCCGGAAAACTCCGGCCCTTTTTTTTTGGCTTAATGTTTTACTTCTTTACCGGTTCGAAGGCAAAGAATACTCTTTCAGACATAATCGTTCCCTGTTTGCCCTTATCGATAGGAAGGGCGGGGACGGGAAAAACTGCGAGCTGTACTTCGTCGCCTCTCTGGAGCTGACCGGCGGCGCAATTGATGATTCTTGTCAAAAGCCTGCGTCCCGGGTCCACGCCGAGGTCGATAACTGCATGAATCAGAGGTGAAGTAAATCCCAGGGGTACACCTTTGACTTCTTCAGAGAAAATGATAACTTTTCCCTTTGACGGAAGATCGGTGTATTCAAGATCTTCTGAGTAACATTCCGGGCATATTACCCGGGGCGGGTATGCAACGTGACCGCAGGCTTTGCATTTCGTGGTCGTGAGCCTGCCGGCTTTCAGGTTTTCATAAAACTGCCATGATCTATTGAATTCTTTCGCCTCGAGAGGCCACATATCCATCGTTGATGGGTAAAGGTCTTCAAGTATCGGGATTCCCAAAACGGCCATATTTCTCCTCCTTATTTTTCTCGGGCTCAAACCATAGACTAAGATGGTATGTTCCGCATTGGCTCCGCTAAGGTTGTGCGTGAGCCCGATGTCGGCACCTTTTACCTGGTTGCGTGCTCTTCCCTGAAGCTGCTTCATGATCTCAGTACCCTGCCTGACACCTGTTGCGCCAAAGGGATGGCCAACTGCCAGCAATCCACCGTCTGTGTTTACGGGGACCTTGCCGCCGATCTCTATCTGTTTGGAGCGGCAGAACTCTCCGCCTTCACCTTTCTTGCAGAATCCGAGTTCCTCAACTTCGATAACTTCCGAAATCGTGAAGCAGTCATGTGTCTGAGCGACCTTAATGTCAGCTGCTGTCACTCCTGCCCTTTCATAAGCCTTTGCAGCGGCTATTCTCGTATGCGCCCAATCTGCAAGATGTGCGCCCGGGAAGTTTGCTGAAACGCTGTTCAAGCATGTCTGTGCAGTGCCCCTGATGTAAACGAGAGGCCTGTCACTGAATTTCTTTGCGATCTCATCGGTTGTGATGATACATGCCGCGGCGCCGTCCGTGATCGGGCAGCAATCGTACAGTGTCAGCGGAGGAACGACGACCGGAGCGCCCATTGCTTCCTCAAGTGTGAGGGTCTTCTGCATCTGGGCAACCGGGTTCGTCGCAGCGTAGTTGTAGTTGGCTACTGATACTGCTGCGAGGTCTTCTTTCTTTGTGCCATAATGCATCATGTGTTCCTGGGCGGTTAATGCGAAAAATGGAGGCGGAAGGCCCATGCCATGTACGCCGTCCCAGTCGTGGTCGACTGACGCGAGTTCGCTGTAGAAAACTTCCCATTTCTGCGGTGTGTAGAGCTTCTCGCCGCCGCATGCCATGACGATGTCAGCACAACCTGATTCCACCAGGCCTTTTGCAAGGATGATAGCGGTTGAACCGCCTGCGCACAGCGTGTCACAGCGTGTACAGATGGACGTCGGTTTCAGACCGCATCTCTCAGCGATGACGGGAGCGGTATTAACCTGGAACGAACATCTTCCGGCGTATGACGTGGCAACGATCAGGCCGTCTATGTCCTTCGGTTTGAGATTAGGGACGTCGTCGAGACAGGCTTTTGCTGCTTCCTGAAACAGGTCAACAATATGGGCCTCTCTGACACCCCATTTGGATTGGCCGCCGGCCAATATTACTGCATTTCTTGCCATAAATTCCTCCTTAATATCGGTTGATCCTTCTACTTACCCTTAAAGATAGGTTTTCTCTTTTCAACGAAGGCATTTATACCCTCGCGTCCATCTTCCGATGTGAACGCGATAGAG
Organism: uncultured delta proteobacterium; assembly: GCA_963823725.1. GTDB lineage: Bacteria > Desulfobacterota > Syntrophorhabdia > Syntrophorhabdales > Syntrophorhabdaceae > Delta-02. The sequence goes on along the minus strand of CAWGMJ010000002.1, from coordinate 8,693 downwards.
AAAGAATCCATTTCGAGGGTCAATCCTGTGGCAATATTTGTGTCCATACCTGTATCAACACATTTCTTTATCAATGCAAGGGCCGCTTTCGGTTTTGCCGCAAGCTTACTCGCCCATTTTTTCGCTTCTTCCAATAATTTGTCTTTCGGGACGACCTTGTTAACGAGGCCCACACGGTATGCCTCCTCGGCATTTACCGTATCACCGAAAAACAACATCTCTTTAGCCTTGGGAAGACCTACCAGCCTCGGCAGACGCTGGGTCGCGCCTGAACCCGGCATGATCCCCAGGTTAATTTCCGGAACGCCAAAGACAGCGTCTTCGGATGCGATCCGGAGATCACAGCAAATTGCCACTTCACACCCGCCGCCGAGCGCAAGGCCGAAAACAGCCGCTATGGTCGGTTTGGAGATGGAAGTTAATTTATCGAATGTTTTCCTGGGTGCCGTCCAGAGGAAATCGAGTGTCTCGACCCCGGATTTTCCCATAACATCCTTTACATCAAGACCGGCACCGAAGGCCTTATCACCATTACCTGTAATGATGATTGCGCCAATGGAATCGTCTTTTTCGAGATCTACGATCGCGTCGTACAGATCATAGTAGGACTGGACACTCAACGGGTTCACGGGAGGCCTGTTCAGCTTTATGATCCCGATCGGTGCTTCCTTCTCGACTATGATAGTTTCATAGGCCATGAGGAGCCCTCCTTTCCCGTGTCTTATTTAGAAAAATCGTACCAGCCTTTTCCACTCTTACGGCCCAGATTGCCCGATTTTACGAGATTCTTGAGTGCCAGTGGGGGATCCCATTTCAGCTCTTTCGGGAGGTTGTCGTAAAAGTACTGCTGTACATGAAGATTGATATCGAGGCCGGTGAGGTCCATCAGTTCGAACGGGCCCATCGGGTAGTTGAGGCCGAGCTTCGCTGCCTTGTCGATATCTTCCTTGGAGGCGATACCCTGCTCATAAAGCTTGATAGCTTCGATGAAGTGGGGGACCATCAGCCTGTTTACGAGGAAACCGGGGATGTCAACTTTAACTTCGACAGGCACTTTACCGAATTTCTGGGTAAGGTCGATCGTTGCTGCCACTGTTGCATCGCTTGTATTAACGCCGCGGATAACTTCGACGAGTTTCATAAGGGGGACCGGGTTGAAAAAGTGCATACCGACAACCTTGTCCGGCCTTTTTGTCGCTGTCGCCATTTCGGTCAGTGACATTGATGATGTATTTGAGGAAAGGATGACATCGGGTTTCGTGATCTCATCGAGTTCCTTAAAGACCTGTTTCTTTATATTCATTACTTCAACAACAACTTCGACGATGAAATCGGCATCCTTCATGGCGCCCATGTCGGTCGTGCCTTTGATCCTGCCCATGATGGCGGCTTTGTCATCAGCGGACATTTTGCCTTTTTCGACGCCCTTTGCGAGGAACTTATCGATATTCTTGATACCGCCTTCGACGAACCTGTCTTCGATATCTCTTAAAATTACATTATACCCGGCCATTGAGGCTACCTGGGCAATGCCGTTACCCATGACGCCAGCGCCCAAAACTCCGATCGTTTTTATATCCATACAGCCCCTCCTATTAGATTTGGTTTTTGAAAAATTAAAAAATTCACATGGCAATATATCTAACTATTATTATGCATAACGTGTCAACTGTTTTCGTCCCTAAAGTCAATATTATTGCGGGGTATCATGTCGCGCGCCAAGGGTGACAGTGCCATGCCTTTGACGCTTTGCCGTCGCACCTTAATTTTTGTGGGCCCGGGGCTAATCCGGCAAGATGGCTGATCCGGGTCTTAAGATTCAGGAGATATGCCGCCTCAGGCTGTTTCGGTCCGGGGTTCGGATCGTATTCCTCCTGTTTTATCCTTTCCACGACCTTTTCCACATTGTTATGCTCCGCTTCGAGAAGTTCCGTCACATGGTCCGCGGAAGGCAAGGGCCGACCTCAGGGATGCATCGAAAAAACGCTTCACGTCGTCGCCTGTGTATACAAAATGATGTCCCTGGCACACGATGTCGCAATCAAGCCTGGACAGTCGTTTCAGTGACTCGATGTACGCATCGAAATCAACAAGGAATTCGGTTATGATCTCCCCCGTCTGGCTGCGGCAGCCTGCCGATTCGGTTGCGATAAGTATTTTTCGTTCCGGGATGTAGAAGCTCAGCATGTCCCGCGTATGGCCCGGCGTGACGAGCACCTGAACATGAAGGGAAGGGCCGGCCTCGAAGATCTCCTCCCTGTCAAAAACGATGTCGGGAGTAAAAGGCTCAAAATCGGTATGCAGGATATCGTTCCTGTCAATCCCCGGCAGGTCTTCTGCAATATGCCCGAAATTGCGGCTTAGAGACGTCATGAGCTCTATCGCATTGGGCCGCTTCAGTATCTCTGCCGCCCTTTTCGATGTGCAGATCTTCATGCCGGGAAACTTTTCCCTGAAATACGACGCTGCCCCGCAATGATCGTAATGCACATGGGTCAGAAAGAGATATGATGGCTGACGGTCGCCGATGACTTCTTTGATATCCCTGAAATAGACGGGCGCGATCGGGTAAAAACCGGCTTCAAAGAGCAGGGGTGTGCCTGCGTTCACAAGGTATGTCGGCGACCACGCCATGCCGGTGACGTACAATTCCCGGTCAACCAATCCTGTTGCATTGATGATCATTGTTTTCTTCTTGCCATGCAGATCGATTAATTATATAAAATAATAAGTACTTATGCAATGATTCTTGCCGGTATTCGAGGGAAAATTCGGGGCTGGAAAAGGCGATTTGTGCCGGGGGTCGGTTAACCACCTTAAATCATTGGTAAACGCTTAAAATATTTATCAGAATTAGCTTGACAGGCGAAAACGCGCTTTTGCTAAGATAGGTTTGCTAATTGTTTCACAATATTGCATAAAAATACCGAAAAGAAAGGAGAGCAAAATATGGAATTCAAGATTTCTGATGAACTCGAATCAATGCGTAAGATGGCCTATGACTTTGCTGTAAAGAATATTAAACCGACGATGGAAGAAGACGAGAAAGAGCACAAATATCGTCCGGAACTCTTAAAGAAAATGGGCGATCAGGGTATGTTCGCCTGTCTGGCACCTGAAAAATTCGGCGGCCTGGGACTCGAAGAAGGCAACATGGCAGCAACCCTCATGGCAACCGAACTTGCACGGGTCAGCCCGTCATGGGGTCTTCCGTTCAACCTTCAGATGAATGGCCCTCAGAATGTTCTCCTTAAATATGCCAGCGAAGAACTCAAAGAACAGTTCCTTCCCGGCCTCATCGCAGGTACGAGCGGCGGATGCTTCGCCATCACCGAGCCGAACTCAGGATCAGACGTAGCAAGCATGAAGACGACGGCAGTGGAAGTTGATGACGGTTATATCCTCAACGGTTCCAAAACATGGATCTCCGGCGTACCGTATTGCGGATGCGGCGTTGTCTATGCAATGACCGACAAGGCAGCGAAACACAAAGGCATGTCAGCATTCTTTATCGATTTCAACACCCCGGGCGTTGTCCAGAGAGCCATCACCTCGAAACTCGGCCTTCACTGCGCACCGACAGGCGAGATCTTCTTCGAAGAAGCAAAGATCCCGAAAAGCGCACTCGTCGGCAAGCTCGGCCAGGGCTTCAACATCTGTATGACGATGCTCAATTTCACGAGATTAAGCTCAGCAGCAAGGGCAGTCGGCGTTGCAGAAAGCTGTATCGAAGAAGCATGCCGTTATGCAAATGAAAGAGAGCAGTTCGGTCAGCCGATCGGCCAGTTCCAGATGGTCCAGGAACAGATCGGCCGCATGTCCGTAGAGCACGAAGCAGCGAAACTCCTCGTCCTCAGGGCAGCATGGCAGAAAGACCAGGGCATGAACAACACCCTCGAGACCTCAATGGCTAAATACTATGCCGGCGAATCAGCGAACTTCTGCGCCGGTGAAGCAGTCAAGATCTTCGGTTCCTACGGTTTCTCCTCAGAGTATCCTGTCGAGAGATACCTCAGGGATGCCAAGTCCTATCAGATAGTTGAAGGAACATCAAACGTACAGAAGATGATTATTGCCCAGTTTGCACTCGGGTACAGAAAATAATCTTTATCAGTCAATATCGTAAGGAGGAAACATGGCCACAGAAATTACATGCCCAATGGTTGGAAAGATTGTGAAAGTTGATGTTAAAGTTGGCGATAAGGTAAACGAAGACGATCAGGTAGCAATCCTCGAAGCAATGAAGATGGAAATGCCGATCGTATCACCTGCAGCCGGGACAATTAAGTCGATCAATGTTGAGGCCGGCCAGGAAGTCGAAGCGGATGCAGTTATTGCAACATTAGAATAGTCGATAAAAAGGGGGAGAAGCTTATGTTAGTTGCCGGGATAGATATAGGTTCGATTACAACTGAAGCTCTGCTTCTCGATAAGGAAAAGGGAATATTGGGTTATACCATCCTTCAAACTGGTGCGGATTCTAAGAAAACGGCGGAAATGGCGCTTGAAAAAGTGCTTGCCTATCCAGGTAAAAGCCCTTCAGATGTTTCCTATATTGTAGCAACCGGTTGCGGAAGAAAACGCGCAGCATTTGCAAAACAGTCGGTCACAGAGATTACCTGTATCGCGCGCGGCGTCAACCACCTTTTTCCGCAGGCTAGAACGATCATCGATATCGGCGGCCAGGATACAAAAGTCATCAGAATTGACGAAAAAGGCCGCGTTGTTGAGTTTGAAATGAATGACAAATGCGCCGCAGGGACCGGCAGGTTCATCGAGGTCATGGCGAAGGCGCTCAATGTAGAACTCGACAGGATCGGCGATCTTTCACTGAAACACAAAAAAGAATTAACGATCAGCAGTATATGCACTGTTTTTGCCGAGTCAGAAGTGATCTCTCTGGTCAGCGAAGGCGAAGAGCTTGATGATATCCTTTACGGTATCCATAAAGCAATAGCCGACAGGACCATGGGCCTTATCAACAGGCTTGGCGGAATCCAGAATGACGTTATCATGGCGGGCGGCGTTGCCAAGAATATCGGCGTCGTAAAAGCCCTTGAAGCAGCACTCGGTACACAGCTCAAGATCCACGTTGAACCGCAGATCGTGGGTTCCCTCGGGGCAGCTATCATAGCCATGGAGAAATCAGCGTAACAACCGATAGAATAGTTAAAAGCCGGCTAAGCAATTAGCCGGCTTTTTTTGTTCTACGTTCTACGTTCTACGTTCTACGTCAGACTGTGTAAAAACTCGTCTCTAATTATGGCAATCAGCATATAGCGCATGTCGCATTTTTCAGGAAGCGTCCTGGAAACGGGGTTTTAAATGCACGACGTTTTATCCGTGCATTCAGCTTGCTCTTTGGGATAACAGGGTAATTCCCCTTTCTCTTATCCTATCGCCTCTATCAGCGTCTTCACTCCCAGCACCCGTATTACCCGCTTCATGTTATAGGCAAGCACAGAGAGGCTGAACTCGGCACGTACTTGTCGAGCCCCTTAAGGAGAAAGTAGCCCTGATCCATGGTTCGCTTCAATGTGCCGAAGGGATGCTCGCAGAGCCACTGGCGCATCCGGTATAATGCAGGGTCTTTGTTCATCCGTGCCCTCATATCCTCGAGGATCTCCTCGTGCTCCCACCGGAATACGGTCCTGCGCTTGCCTCTTGTACAGCCGACCCGGGTTAAACAGGTGCGGCAATCCTTCGCGCGATAGGGGATCACCCGTCGCTTATGGAGCCAGGTCGCCTTCCCTCGTGCAAGTATTGATCCCCGGGGGCAGATATAGCAATCCCGCACGGTATCATAGGTAAACTGTCTGCTTAAGGCTGCCCTATCTTCCCTCTCGGGAATACAGGGGGTAATGCCGGCATCCACGCATATCTTGATCTCGTTCGCATTATGGTACCCTTTATCGGCCAGCACCGTCAGTGCTTCCGTGCCGAGACATCTTTGGCCCGCGTTGCCATACTGCCGAGCTGGTCAATATCGGTGGGTTCGTTCGTTACCTCATGATCGACAATGATCTTGTGCTTCACATCGACGGTGGCCTGTACATTGAAGCATACCTCCGTGTGCTGGTCGGTGCGCATCTGCCTGCTGTCGGGATCGGTAAGGGACACCTGGGATTGCCCTGTCTTATCCATCATCGTGCGGAGGGCCTCGTAGTGTTCCTTGCGCTCAGTAAATCGCCTGATCTTCTCCCGGATGGCCGCTCCCGCCGGCACTTCACTTCGTGTCTCGTCCCAGTCGTTCCTGTCGAGGTCCTCGAGATAACCCGCGATCTTCGCATCGATCTCCCGGATGACCCGCTTGAGCCTCGTCCCGGTAAAATTCTGTTTCTTCCCGTTCCATGCGCGGATCTTGCTCCCGTCGATCCCGACCATTGTCCTGTCCAGCAGATCGAGGTTCCTGCATAGAAGAACGAACTGCTGGGATACCTTTCTGACGGGAACGAGATTGTCCTTCCTGAAGTCGGCAATTGTCTTAAAATCAGGGGTGAGTTTTTTGAGGAGCCAGATCACCTCGAGGTTCCTCTTTATCTCCCTTTCCCAGGGTCCAGCTCAAGCGCACCCTGTTCATGTACCCATAGAGGGTGGAGCCAAAGGTCGCGCCGGGTATCGTCGGCAGCAGCCTGCCTCCAATCCGCAGGAATCGGTCAGTGCCAGTCTTCAATGTCTAGGAGCTCATGGGCAGAACATGTCAAACGTCAACATCCTCATCATAATCATAAAGCTTTTTGTCCTCCACGAGAAGTCCTCATAGCTGGTACATATCAATTATAATTGGATGCAGGTTGTTGCTTTTTTTCCAGTGAGATAACATGATATCAGATATCATAGAGACACACATGTGAATTCAAACCAAAAAATTGGTTTTTTTAACCACAGTAACATAACATCCTATTTAGCATTCAGTTATTAGTAAAAGATTACGTCTTTTTGAAGGTGAGACATTTTAAAAATCATGAAAACCCTAATGCCGGGACGGTGAAGCCTTTTTGCAAAAATTTCACAACCGGGATGGCTGTAATTTAACGAATTCGGTGCCTCTCGAGGCTGATTTGTTTTGCCTGGGAATGTAAGGGCGGATATTTCCCTGAGATTATCGAAGATGATGGAGATTTATGCTGAACGGGGATCCATATCCCTGTGGCAGAGGATCACATTTGCGACGGCACATACGCTGACGTCTTCCTTCATGCCAATAAATTTCCGGAGATTCTCGATCTGTAATCGGCGCCGTACTTACATCCTGGGAGGAGGTTGCCGTGATTTACGAGGGATATTAAGGCGCGGAGTTCTGGCGAGATCATTGAGGGATTGGCAGGGATGCCCCCTGTAAAGACGTACGCATCGATCCTGCCATCTTTTAATGCCGGGGGCGACTTGGAACGACGCCATAAGTATCTTCTTGACGTCATTGTCCGGACCAATACCTGCTGCCTCGAAGACGGCAGAGCGGTGTCATGTGTCCCGCTTCCCTTAATACCGATCGCGACCGTTCTTCCTGCCAGATCCTTGATGCTGGATATACGTTTTTGTTCGAGGGTCACAACATGTGTATAATTGGGATAAAGCGCCGTGAGTACGCGTACCGGCAGCATTGCCGTCAAACGCGCCCGTGCCGCGAAATGCATTATATGCTGTATCGGCCGTCACAAGACCGAGGTCCGATCTTTTTGAGGAGACAAGCACGCAGTTATCGACCGGGCCTGATGTGATCTCGGCGACGGCCTCGAGGCCCGAGGTGCTGCGTGAGGGTCTTGCTATCCCTCCGCCTATCGTAAAATAGACACTTCCGATCCCTGCTGTCGCAATGGTTATTCTCTTCGCCGAAAGCGCGAATACGTCCGATACCTTCTCCAGAGCGCGACGGCGCCCCCGGCAAGCGACGCTATTTTAAGAATTGACGTCTGCTGATGCTGCGGGTTGCATCCGGAGATCTGTCGGATCCCATTCCATACCCCTTAAATGTTCTTGATAATTACAGGTATGCCGGTCGCTGCCCGCAATTTGTTTTTATAAAGGCAGACGCGCCAGCCGAATTACATTACCGGAGACGATCAGCTCTTTATCCCTAGCACTCAAGGACAGGCTGACGATCTTTGCGAGTTCGTTCCTCATCGTGCCGAACGGAACATCCGAACCAAATAAAACGCGCTCGGGACCGATCACCCTGACGAATTCGGCGATCATATCGCGTGAACCGAGCGCCGTATCGAAGTAGATATTTTATTGTGCCTGAAGGTCTTGAGGAAATCGAGAGGGTACCCGCCGAGAAGTCCCAGGTGCGGAATGATGAGCGTCATATCCGGGAACATCTCAACAAAGGTCCTGGTAAAATCCAGGTCTTCCTCAAAGATGACCGGTTTGCCGGTTGCAACGATCTTTTCGACGAGCCCGGGAAGCAAGGGATCCTGGAGCACCCGGTAATTGGATGAAGAATCCTGTACGCCCCTCATCCAGTGCCATTTTCCACCGTAGTACTCGGCAGGCAGGGGATTGAATCCGTCAGAGTCGTAATTTTCCGCGTATATAATGATACGGAAAAAAACCGTTGATCTTGTTTGACTCATCGAGCAAGCGGACATTGATCGAATTATTTTCGATTGCCGTGGACGGGAAGGGTATGATAATAACGTAATCGACCCCGGCCTCCTTCTGCTGTTTTTACAGTTCCGGATGCGATACGG
>CAWGMJ010000001.1:0-81250 GCA_963823725.1 uncultured delta proteobacterium | reverse complement strand
TATTGTTGTTGCACACAACCCTGGTTCCCCCAGTGGTTTGCCTTTTATGGCGATCAAGCAATCAGGCATGTACCAAAGTGCTCTTTCGAGGAAAAGAAAACCCGCGTGCAACAAGGGGTATATGCTGCGGCCGGACCGGAACGGCGTATTCAACCAATGTGATAGCCGGTTGGAGAATAGCAACAGCTTTTGCATTTGCAACGGTCTCCTCAGTTCGGCTGGTTATAATCCTGACCTGGAGGAGCCGCTATATACAGTCGGCGCAAATGGTTACCGGATCGACAGGCTTACGACAGTAAAAGAACTTATGGCAGAACTGACAGGGAAATAAAGGGCCAGTAACCATTCAATGTGAAGTAGGGGTCAAATCTTTATTTTGACATTCGAAAGCAGAATATCCGGGATGGATTAGTGCCGTCATAAAGATTTGACCATATTCGAACCCTTTATTAATTAATTAATGAATGGCAATCATTCCTTTCTGCATTATTTCGCCGACCTTTATTCCCAATTCCTTTTCCAGGGATTCCGCCCGGGTCCCCGGGGTGGGATGACTCGCAAAGACACTGCCTTGATTACCGTACAACGCTTCCAGTTTGCGGAGGGCTATTACGCTGTGCTTGGGATCGATATCGTTATCTTTTAATATCTTAACAGCATAATTGTCTGCCTCGATCTCATTCGCCTGCGAATACTGACAGTGAGTTAATTGCTCGACGATATCTGTCAGGTTATGCGTGGAGATTGCTGCAGCTATATTGTTGCCGCTTGCCTCGGCCGCCTTCCGCAAAGCAGATGTCGTGTACACGGCCCGCCGTGCAGATTTCGAATGGCCGAGGGCGACGTGTCCGATCTCATGACCCACAATATACAATACCTCATTATCGGTCATCGCATCGAAAGTGCCCGAATACATGCGAATACTCCCGTCAGGCAGCGCAAACGCGTTCACTATCCCGGGAGCATGATAGATCCTGATATTGACGCGCAATCCTTTATCAATTTTTAGATTCTTTGTCATTTTTGCCAGACGATCGGTATAGGGAGAGTTTTTGTCAACAATCTGATTTTCCGTGTCACTCTTTCGGATGGATACTGCAGATAATGCATGCATCTCCTCGTCTGATACCGTGACTGCCTTGAACAATCCAAGGCCGGCCTCGAGAAGGCCTTCCATATTCAGAGCCATGGCCGGGGTTCCGGACATCGTTATTGCCAAATATGTCAGCCACATAATGAGATTCCTTTTTTTCACTATTTCGCCCCCCTTTTTTTCAACTCCTCTTGTAGGAAATTTCTGAATGTTTTATTGCAGGCAACACTGAAAAACAATGTGGAAAAAATCAGATGAAAACGTTGTTGAAAAGATATATTGGAGGTTGACGTCAAAGCGGGGAGTATCGCTTGGATGAAAGCGCATGTACACATCGGCGAAAACATAGGAGATACGAATACCGACGTGATACTTGTCGAATTGAAGGGGAAGCAGCCTTAGACAAGCGGTTGTTGTCCGGGAAAAGCGGCGGCCCTATAATTTCAGATATTGACGGCCGCCGCAAAAGATCATTTTATCTGTCCGGCACCTTTCTTCGGAGGCGGAGGGGGTGGAGGCGCTTCAGGTGTAGCTTTTACCTTTTCTTGAAGAGCGGCGGGTGCCGGTGGCTCAGGCTGGGGGTCCAGCCAGGTTCGCCCGTTTCTCGTCGTTACTTTCACCTTGTCGCCAACCTTCAAGCCCTGCACGTTACTTTCAATAGTTTTCGCTTTGCCCGTGCCATCCACCACAGTTATGGTGTTGCCCGAGATCTTGGTGACCGTATCTGCCAAGGACAGGGTCGATAAACCAAGAACAAATGCCGCAACAGCGATCATAATAAAAACCTTTTTCATCTCGATTTCACCTCCTTTCAATTCGCGTCTATGCATCGGTGACCGGCGGCAATGATCCACCGCGTCGGCCTGTCGTTAATACTTGTACCACATGCCGTATTAGAGTTCAGCCATATTCTCTTTAGATTTCCCATACCAGATATTGACATATTAAGGGACATCCCCGAATTCCGGCAATTCCCCTTGCTCAACAATGGACATTGAAAAGAGGACTTTCTGCTGTAGATTTACTCAGGTTCGTTGAGCACGAATGGATCGGTTCAGTATCCGGCGCAGGGTTATGGGGCATGACCGGGTTTAAGGACAGGGAATGCCTCGTTCCATCGGCGTAGCCGTAGAATGTAGTATAGCAACGTACATGAGGGGAGCAGGTGTCGCACAGCTTTACATTGATCGCTACTATCGCTGTCAGTACGGGGCTTGCGCTGGTACTGGGGCTCATAGCAGTTCGCCTGAAATTACCGCCTCTCGTAGGTTATCTCGTTGCCGGTATTGCGCTGGGCCCGGCCACTCCCGGGATTGTCGCCAATGTCGAACTTTCGGGCCAACTGGCCGAGATCGGAGTAATACTCCTCATGTTCGGTGTAGGTCTCCATTTTTCTTTCGAAGATCTGCTGGCAGTTCGCCGGATAGCAGTACCCGGGGCCTTGGCCCAGATCGGGGCGGCAACGGTGCTCGGCGGTTGGATGGCCATCATTTGGGGTTGGGACCTGGGGGCTGCAATAATATTTGGCCTGGCGCTCTCAGTGGCCAGCACGGTGGTTCTCTTAAGGACGCTGGAACAGCGGGGCATTCTTCAGTCCCTGAATGGAAATATCGCGGTGGGCTGGCTGGTCGTGGAGGACCTCGTCATGGTCCTGTGTCTTGTCTTGCTGCCGCCGCTTTCCGGTTGGCTCATTGATATGCCGGCAGGAAACGCCCCCGCCGGAAATGTTTATATTACGTTACCGCTCACCCTGGGAAAAATAGCAGCCTTCATTGCACTTATGCTTCTGGTAGGCCGAAGGGTTTTTCCCTGGCTCCTCTGGCATGTGGCGGGGACCGGTTCGCGGGAGCTGTTCAATCTATGCGTCATAGCGGCAGCTATAGTCATTGCGTACGGCTCGGCAAAACTCTTCGGGGTCTCCTTCGCGCTCGGCGCTTTCTTTGCGGGTATGGTAATGCGAGAGTCGCCATTGAGCCATCGGGCAGCACAGGAATCTTTGCCATTCAGGGACGCATTCTCGGTGCTGTTTTTCGTATCGGTCGGAATGCTTTTCGATCCCCGCGTTCTATTGCAGCAGCCGCTTCATGTACTGGCTGTGGTCGCGGTCATCATGGTCGGAAAATCGCTGGCCGCCTTTATCCTCGTCCTCGCCTTCCGCTACCCTCTCGATACCGCCCTTACCGTATCCGCGAGCCTTGCCCAGGTCGGCGAATTCTCGTTCATCCTCGCCGGACTCGGGGTTTCACTTGGCTTGCTTACCCATGAAGCCCAGAACCTGATCCTGGTCGGAGCGATTATTTCCATATCGGCCAATCCCGTCATCTTCAGAACTGTGAGACCGGTCCAATCCTGGATCGATTCCCGGCCTTGGCTGGCCCGCGTCCTCGTATTGCCTGACGATCCGCTGGCCGGGCTGCCGGTGACCACAGGGAAAGCGTACGTCTCGGGGCATGCGGTGGTGGTCGGCTATGGACGTGTGGGCCGCTACATTTGCGAATCGTTGATCGAACATGGGATACCGTTCGTGGTAGCCGAAGAAAATAGGGAACTGGTAGAAGAACTTCGTGTTCGCGGCATAAACGCTGTTGCAGGAGACGCCGCTGATACTTCAGTCCTTATCGAGTCTCATATCGCCCGGGCGCGCATGCATGATAATTGCTGCCCCGGACTACTTCAGCGCCCGTCGAATGATCGCGACCGCCTATATGCTCAATCCCAGGATACAAACCGTTGTGCGTACCCACAATGAAGAGGAGGCAGAGCTTTTGAGAAGTGAAAAAGCCGGAAGCAGTGTTTCTGGGAGAGCATGAACTTGCGGCCAGCATGACGCGCTATGTCCTTCAGAAGATGGGAGGTGATAGTCCCGGAAATTGAGCACTGGAAATTTATTAAATAAAGGCCGGTTCTCGTCCCCACGCCTAATTTATCCCCAGAATGCACCATACGGATCGCTGTCGACTTCTCCAACCAAAATCTCGAGGCTCTTTGCAAAAGCCGGCATATCATAACGATGCCATTTCAGATCACGCCTCATCCAGTATAGTTTCCAAACATTGTCCTTTCGGGAATATTTGAACTTTGCCACAATATCAGGTTGTTTTATAAATTGGAACCAGCCAAATCCGACAAAAAAACAAAAAATCCAGGGTAATGTTCCCCTTATTATTTATTGAATTTCAGAGTATAATGACAATGCGTTTTCAGCGTTTGCTGCACCGGACATGCAAATTACACATTATAATTTCCATTCAATTTTGATCCACGCGGAGGAAGACACATGAAGATATCTTTACGTGCAGCATTAGTCGTTTTCTCACTGGTTGCCGTGTTTTTCGATGCCGGTTATGCCGGCGATCATATTATGGGCCGCAGGCTGGATGTCAGGGATCGTCCCGTCAGTGCACCGGTTATCAGCGAATTCGCCAAACATACATATCCCGAGGCGTTTGATGACAGGAATGCCCGCCACGCATGGGGTGCCCTTGGCGGCAGCGACGGCGGCGATGTGCTCAACGACACCACAATCGAATGTGCCAGCGGCAAGTGTATCGATATCACTACGATCGATTACATCATGTCGCAAGCACCCTGCATATGGCCGGTAAAACCGTATTATGGGGTGGTGGGCATCTGCTGGAACGCCACCAACCGGGGACTCTACTTTACGGGGAAAACAGTACACAGTGTTAAGTACTATAATATTGTCGAGTGGTGGTTTGGGACATACGGCCTTAATGATGGATCCCGCTGTCTTACCAATACATGCAAACAGGGGCGGGAACTCTACGGCTGGACGAAATGCCTCAAATCGGTAAACAACAATGCCCCGTGGCAAGGCAGAAGTGAACTGTTGACGGCGGCACCAAATCCCCGGGTCAAGCTGTACAACAAGTATTACGGCCCGACTGCCGGCAGCTTTCGGGACGAGAACACATGGTTCCGCTACCTTGAGGACCTGGTTGACCTGCAGATCAACGAGAAGCTGCCGTATCTTAGTACCGAAAAACGAATGCGGATCCGCGAGATCCACAAGGACATGGTGCAAAACAAGACCCGGCTGAACCTCACCAGCGAGAATTCAAGTCAATATCAGCAAGGTCTGGAGAGTTTTCTCAACAGCGTACTGGAAGAATGCAGAAAAGTATTTACGGATGAGGAATATAAGAAATTCTTCGGTGCCGAAAAGCGTGAGAGATTCATTCTTCCCCTGGAACCGGCCTTTCGCTAGACACATCTTGTTATCGACTTAGCCTGGGAGGAGGAGGAACATCCTCCCCTTCCCTCCCGAAAACAAAAGCATGATGGAGAATCCCGGCCGTACAAATAAGATGAATTAGTTTATTTAATTTCTGAAGAACGTCCGTCCCCGCACATATACGTTTTGTAACTCCATCTAACTTTGGTTAAGATAGTTGATCAGTAAAGGAGGTATTGATCATGGATGAATTAGCTGATTCCCATTCTTGGGCTGTAAAGGGAGACAAGCTTAGAATGGACGAAAATTGGCCCGAGCTTATCAAGCATTGCGAGATGTGGTTAAACAAATATCCTGAAGAGTTCAGTGCTCAAATCCTTCTGGGGGAAGCATATAACAATGCAGGCCGATACCAGGAGTCCATGGACCTCTATCTCAAAGTCGCTGCAAAAAGGCCTAATGATTATGCGACGTGGTATTTGCTTGGTTCTCTAGCTGTTAAAGCCGGGAAGACCCAAGAAGCGATCGACTATTTCTCAATGGCGGTGTACACGAACCGTGAAATAGCGGCAACGATCAAATCCACGTACCCGGAGCTTTATCAAGAAGTAAGAAAAAAATCCGGTTCGAATAAAATAGTGCGACTATGCGTCGGAATAATCATTCTTATCCTGTTCGCGATCGCGGTCTGGATATTTCTCTAAATTTATCGTACCTGCCCCCACACTGGAGGAATCTAATGAATTACTTGACCCCATGATCCAGCTTTTTAAACTTGTTTAATAATTAAACATATTTTATAATATTATCCGACTATGAACCGCCGTGAAGCATCCAAACAAGAAACCCGGCGCCTGATCCTGGAAGGCGCGCGCAAGCTCTTCACTCAGAAACGCATGAAGGAGTGCACGCTCCGGGACATAGCCAGAGAAGTGGGTGTTTCGCCTGCTTCTATCATTGTCCATTTCAATACCAAGACTGCTTTGTTTGAAGAGGTCCTCAGCGCGGATATCCGAAAGGCGCTGTCACGGCTTATGGCAACAATGCCTGAAAGAGCGGCCATCAAAGATCAGCTGATGCACCTGTCGAAGGGAATGCTCACCTTTTACGGACGTAACAGGGACATTTACCGGGAGCTGCTGGGAGAGACGCTATTCGAGACAACGAGCGATACGCCGAATATGTCGAGGCAATCCGAAGAATACATTCAATTCTTGACCAGCCTGGTAGAGGAACAAAGGAAAACAGGCGTCATCAAGCCGACCGTTGATCCCATGGTGGCCTCCGCCGCGATCTTCTTCCTGTATCTCGGCGCACTCACCCTGCTTTTCCGTATGCCTGAAATGCCGGTAAAGACGATCGCGGACCTTCTTTCAGCAATGACCGACCAGTATCTCGACGGCATTTTACGAAAACCATCAAGAGAGCGGCACCAATGAAAATCCTGCTCATACAACCTCCAAAACCCGATAGAGCCGTAGGCGGGGAAGACTTCCATATCTTCGAGCCGCTTGCCCTTGAATATGTGGCAGCCGTGGTGGACAACCATAATGTACAGATCTTCGACATGCGGCTCGATCCGGACCTTCAATCATTGTTGCGCGATTTTCGCCCGGATGTCGTAGGGCTCACGTCCTACACGGTGCATGTGAATACGGTAAAGAAGCTCGCTCAGCACATCAAGGAATTCAATAACAATATCATTACCATTGTTGGAGGCCACCACGCCACGGTGATGACCGAAGATTTCTACACCCCTTTCGTAGACGTTGTCGTTACCGGTCCGGGCCTTGTTGCCTTCAGGCAGATCATTGAACGGCTCGACAAGAAGATTGAACTGCGAGGAATGCCGGGATCCACGTCCGTCGAGAACGGTCCGGTTGTCGCAGGCCGGAAAACGGACGATATGGACCTCGATGATCTTCCCCTGCCCCGCAGAGACCTCACCGCACGTTACAGACGATCATACTTTACGGAATGGATGAAGCCTCTCGCATCGATCCGGACCTCGAAAGGATGCCTGTTCAGATGTAACTTTTGCGCCCTCTGGAAGCTGACGGGGGGACACTATATTACCCGGAAGCCCGAATGCATCGTGGAAGAATTAAAAACTATCACCGAGAACTATGTGTTTTTTGCCGATGATGAATCATTACTCGACACACAGCGCATGGACGTTCTTGCCGATCTGGTCAAACGGGCTGGCATTCAAAAGCGGTATTTTCTCTACGCACGGAGCGATACCATAGCGAAACACCCCGAGCTGTTGGAAAAATGGAAAACAATAGGCCTGGAGCGTGTTTTCGTGGGGCTCGAATTTATGCGGGATGAGGACCTGAAATCGATCCGCAAGGGTTCCAGTGTGGAAAACAACAGAAAAGCCGTGGAGATCCTGAGGAAACTGGACATCGATATATTCCCCACCTTTATCGTCAGACCGGATTTTGAGAAACAGGATTTTGAGGATCTCCGGAAATGCGCCCTGGACCTCGATCTCAACTTCATCGGCTTCTCCGTATTGACACCGTTACCGGGAACCGATTTCTACGACCAGGTCAAGGACAGCCTGATCACTCATAATTACGACTATTTCGATTTCTTTCACCCGCTTACTCCCACAAAACTGCCGATAAAAGATTTCTACAGGGAGCTCGCGATGCTTTACAGGCGCTCACGGTCCCGAAAGAACCAGCTCCGGCTCTTGCGCAAATACCCGCTGAGGGAACTGCCGGCCCTCTTCCGGGCCTCCGGCAATTTCTTTAAAAGGCTGAAGACGTTGGAACAGGACTACACTTAGCAGCAACCGCACGATCTCAAAACAGAGAAATGACGGGACGTCCTTCAATATGTCAATATCCCAATTTGAAATCCTTCCTTCTCGCTATATGTTTACCTTTTTCTACCGCAAACAAAATCCGGTTCGAATAAAATAGTGCGACTGTGCGTCGGAATAATCATTCTTATCCTGTTCGCGATCGCGGTCTGGATATTTCTCTAAATTAATCGCGTGCAGCTTCACAATACCTTGTTGGCTATAGTTTTACGTAACAGTAGAGTGGTTATCCATGCCGCCGTCAATCCGGCTGAGAAGGATATGAGGAATTTCAGGAAGGCGGGATAGGGCCGGGATAGAAGAACGTACTGGGTCCAGATAACAAAGAAATAATGGATAATGTATATTCCGTAGGCATTGTCGGAAAGACTGTCGAAGGGTTTCCAGTTTGTCTGGAAAAGACTTCGGGCGACTCCGAGCAAAGCCAGGATCGTCAATGCGCAGCAAAAGGACATAGTCACCGCGTCAACCAGGGTCCGGGATGAACGCGACAAGCCGGGGAACAGGTCTCCCGCCATTCCATTTACCAGGTAAATTACGGCTCCCAGGATAAGCCATAACGGCCAGTACCTGAGGTTGTCCCGTGTAAGTGAATTCTGCATTGCACCAGCACCTAATGATATTCCGAGGAGGAAGTAGACGAAATAGAGAAATACCCTCGCGGGGTGTGCCATTCCAAGCGGTCCTACCAAGATAAATGTCGGCGGCCAGTTCATGAATGCCACGGGTAAAGTCGCTGTAAGTGCCGCTGCGACAAAAATGATGACGAGTTCCTTCGATGACCCGGGCGTCCATTTCAGCTTTGCCATAAGGCCGGGCAGGAAATGAAATGCTGCGGCGACGAAGACGCAGAAGGTCAGGAGTACCGACAGGAACCACAGCGGTCCCGGGTTCCAGGTACCCCCGGAAAAGAAATCGCCAAGGAATCCCGGGTTGCCGGGACGGTCGCTAAGAAGCCACGATGCGTAGAATGTCAGCGGGCTCACTATGACCGTCGCCAGGATGAACGGTATGCCGAGGCGTTTTACCCGGTCGCTTAAGAAAACGCGGACGCCTTTTCGCGCAACCGACGGTGCAACGAACAATCCGGAAACAAGGAACATGAGGGACATGAAGTAGAGATCGTTCCAGCCGACCATCAAATTCAAGGGAAAGAAACGGACACCGTCAACGATAGGGGCGCTCGCTGCCTTATAGTGGTGCGGGTCGAACCTGCTGAACGTCGTATACGCCAGCGCCGCGTGATGTGCAACCACGGACACGGTCACCAGGCTCCGCAGATAATCGATAGACACGTTCCTGTCCACTTGCTCTCTCCGGGTTTGGTTTGGTTCACATTAAACGATTGCAGTGCTTAACGCAATAAAATTTTCGAGTAGCGAAAGGGCAGCCTCAACATGTTAGAATAAGATCATGCCTACAGTCTTGTCACATATCGCCGTTCCTCTGGCTGCCAGGTTTGGAGCCGGTAAGAATTTGATCCCAGATCCCTTTGCAGTAACAGGCCTCATCCTTTGCATTCTTCCCGATGTCGATGTGATAACGTTCCGTCTGGGGATACCATATGCCGCCGGTCTCGGTCATCGCGGTTTCAGTCATTCCCTGCTTTTTGCGGGCCCGGTGAGCCTTGTCGGATCGCTGCTTTTGAAAGCCTTTAAAGTCACTTCCCGGAAGTCATACTTGTTTCTATTCCTCGCCGCCGCGTCCCACGGTATCCTTGACGCTTTCACAAACGGCGGTTACGGGATCGCTTTTTTCTGGCCCTGGTCGGAAACCCGCTACTTTGCCCCCGTCCAAATGATCCAGGTATCCCCATTACGACAGGTTGGGACGTCCTTAAATATGTCAATATCCCAATTTGAAATCCTTCCCTCTTGCTACATGTTTACCTCTTTCTACCGCATATGTTATTGCCGAAGGCGTCATACCGATGAGTCTGGCAAGGTCTGTCACTGATATTCCCAGGTCTCGGGATGCCGTATAGCAAAACAAGCTGCGCGCTTCAACTCTCGGCGGGTGCCGTCCTTTAGACAGAATATCGTTTTTTGTAATACCGTACATTGCTGCGATCATGTCGATTACTGCGTCAATCGTATATCCCTTGCTCCTGATAATGAGCTTTCGCTCGCATGCATCCTCACTTTGCTTGAGAATTTTCATGACGAAATCGATATCGCCCAGTATGCGCTGGTCTCCCTTCACCCTGCGCTCCGCGTCCTTGATATCCGTCCACCCTTCAAGGCTGCTGACAAGTGTACCTTGGGACAGATCGTCCCGCCTTCCCTGGCGCAGGGCAGCCTCAATATATGCACGATAGGCTTTTTGTGACCTCGCTTCATTGCTCGAAAATATTTGGAGAACATAGTTTATGTCCTGCCAGGGAATGTCTGATCTGCCCATAAGGGCACCATGTCCCGAATACGGGAATGCATCAAGATCTTCAATCGTTCTGACAATGCCGCCGCGTACAGGATTGAGATGAATATAACGTACCAGTTCCTTGAAATAGCTTTCTTCATTGCAGATGATGGACTTGTACCGATTTTGAAACAGTTGACCGATTCTTTTATATCTTCTGTTGAAAGAAACAACATAACCCGTTAAAAGCCTTCCCATGAAATTCGCAATCCCTGATTGACCGCTTCTTAAGAGGAAGTGAGCATGGTTTGCCATTAATACCCATGCATAGCAGGTAGTTCCTGTCTCGGTCAGAAGAAAGGAAAGCCGCCTTATAAGATCTTGCCTGTCCCGCACATTCCTGAATATATTTCTTTTCTCTATTCCACGGATCATAACATGGTGAAGGACTCCAACTGCATCAAGACGAGCATGACGGGGCATATCGAAACCTTCCTTTTAGATGAGTATTGGCATTATCGGGGTATTACTTTTGAGAAGGGAAAATGAATTAAAAAATAATGGAAAAATGATTGGTTACCATCTCTGAATGGAAATAAGTCCAGATATTTATGGGTTTACCTACGGCAAAAGACGAGATACTGGTATATTTAAGGACGTCCCAGACCTCGTACTGGTATATTTAAGGACGTCCCAGACCTCGTAGTTTGAAAAAGACAGAACAAAAAAGCTCGGGAAATCGGATACCGATATGGTTATTGGTATAGATGTTGGTGGAGAGAAGAAAGGATTCCATGCAGTAGTCTTGCAAAATAGTAAAGTTTTATCGATTCATTCGTATCAACAACCTTCGGAGATCTTCACCTGGTGCCAGGGAGTTTGATGCGAAGTGCATTGCAATTGATTCCCCTTGTGCATGGAGCAGTGACGGAAAATCCCGAGTCGCAGAGCGTAATCTATGTGCAGACAGAATATGGTGTTTTGCAACACCCACCGAACAGCGGGCCATAGAGAAATCTTTTTATGGTTGGGTTTTTAATGGATTGAGGCTGTACGAAGCATTGGGATCGGATTATCCGCTCTATCGCGGGGAAGCAACCGAGAAGAATTGCATAGAAACTTTCCCTCATGCGGTTGTTTGTGCATTGCGCGGTGAAGTGGTTTCCGCAAGACACAAGAATAGAGTACGGCGAAGTATCCTTAGGGATCTTGGTATCGACGACAGTCCATTGCCCAATATTGACTTTGTCGATGCTGCCATATGTGCTTTAGCCGCAAAAGCCTTCGAGGAAGGTAATTTCAAGAAAATCGGAAATGCTACAGAAGGTTACATCATTTTACCCAATTCCACTATAAATGAGACTCTTTTATAAAAAGCCAAACCTTGGATCCCGGTGTCAAGCACCGGGATGACGAACTTTTACAGACAACATCCAGATAATAGACCACTTATTAATAAAGATTACAAAGACAAAGACACTGGATCCCGGCAAGCCGGGATGACGACATCGAAAATCCGCACTGATCACGGAGAAGTCGAGGTTTAATCGACAAATTTCGGCAGCCGCAAGGCCGAAACTTCGGCCGCCAGACAGACTTTCTTGACCGGGGTTATTGTAAACCAGATTTCGGCCAATTCGGCAAGCCGAGGCGATTTTTGTGTCTGACGAGGCGACAAGGACGAGGGGACCGGAGGCGTATATTCATACGTCGAGGATCCGCTCGCCCGCAGGCAACGAAGCTCAGACGCAAAAAGCGACCGGCCCGCATCCCGCACAAGAAAAAGGCGCCCACGAAGGGCGCCATTTTTGTGCAAAAGAAAACCCGGCAACGACCTACTTTCCCACAGAATCACTCCTGCAGTATCATCGGCGCGGTAGAGCTTAACTTCCGTGTTCGGGATGGGAACGGGTGTGGCCTCTACGCTATGGTCACCGGGAAACTTTTTGAATCTATAAAATTTATAGGACAACTATATATGTGTTTGAAAATTTTTGATTAATGGCCAAGCCGCTCGATCGATTAGTACTGTTAGGCTCAACACATCGCTGTGCTTACACCATCAGCCTATCAACCACGTAGTCTTCGTGGGATCTTAGCCTGGTATTGCTACCAAGCGGG
Source organism: uncultured delta proteobacterium (assembly GCA_963823725.1). Taxonomy (GTDB): domain Bacteria; phylum Desulfobacterota; class Syntrophorhabdia; order Syntrophorhabdales; family Syntrophorhabdaceae; genus Delta-02. Next base: position 68,650 of record CAWGMJ010000001.1, on the reverse strand, counting down.
ATAACTAATCTTGAGGCGAGCTTCCCACTTAGATGCTTTCAGTGGTTATCTCTTCCGAACGTAGCTACCCGGCCATGCCACTGGCGTGACAACCGGTTCACTAGAGGTTCGTCCATCCTGGTCCTCTCGTACTAAGGACAGCTCCTCTCAATTATCCTACGCCCACGGCAGATAGGGACCGAACTGTCTTACGACGTTCTAAACCCAGCTCACGTACCGCTTTAATTGGCGAACAGCCAAACCCTTGGGACCTACTTCAGCCCCAGGATGCGATGAGCCGACATCGAGGTGCCAAACCTCCCCGTCGATGTGAACTCTTGGGGGAGATAAGCCTGTTATCCCCGGAGTACCTTTTATCCGTTGAGCGATGGCCCTTCCATGCGGAGCCACCGGATCACTAAGACCAACTTTCGTTCCTGCTCGACTTGTAGGTCTCACAGTCAAGCCGGCTTATGCCTTTGCACTCATCGGCTGGTTTCCAATCAGCCTGAGCCGACCTTCGTGCGCCTCCGTTACTTTTTTGGAGGCGACCGCCCCAGTCAAACTACCCACCAGACAGTGTCCTCGACCCGGATTACGGGCCCGAGTTAGAATCTCAAAACAGCAAGGGTGGTATTTCAAGGTTGGCTCCATGACAGCTAGCGCCGCCATTTCAACGCCTCCCACCTATCCTACACATACAATCCCGAAATTCACTGTCAAGCTATAGTAAAGGTTCACGGGGTCTTTCCGTCTAGCCGCGGGTTGAGGGTATCTTCACCCCCATTATAATTTCACTGAGTCCCTGGTTGAGACAGTGGGGCAATCGTTACGCCATTCATGCAGGTCGGAACTTACCCGACAAGGAATTTCGCTACCTTAGGACCGTTATAGTTACGGCCGCCGTTTACTGGGGCTTCGGTTCAAAGCTTCTCCCGAATTAACAGAATGACTTCTCCCCTTAACCTTCCAGCACCGGGCAGGCGTCAGACCCTATACATCCTCTTACGAGTTTGCAGAGTCCTGTGTTTTTAGTAAACAGTCGTCACCCCCTCTTCACTGCGACTCCAGAATGCTTCAGAAGTAAATTCTTACACACGCCGGAGTGCACCTTCTCCCGAAGTTACGGTGCAATTTTGCAAAGTTCCTTAACCAGGGTTATCTCAAGCGCCTTAGGATTCTCTCCTCGCCCACCTGAGTCGGTTTGCGGTACGGTTGCCAAAATAACTCGCTACGAGGCTTTTCTAGGAAGCGTGGGATCAATCACTTTATGTCCAAATGGACTCGTCATCACATCTCGGCGTATGAACCTACGGATTTGCCAATAGATTCCGCCTACCTGCTTGAACCGGGTATTCCGTCACCCGGATGACCTACCCTTCTCCGTCCCCCCTTCGCTCAAACGCTACTCTGGCAGTACAGGAATATTAACCTGTTTCCCATCAGCTACGCCTTTCGGCCTTACCTTAGGGACCGACTAACCCTGAGAGGATTACCCTTGCTCAGGAAACCTTGGGCTTACGGCGACAAGGTTTTTCACCTTGTTTATCGTTACTCATGTCAGCATACTCTCTTCTACATCCTCCAGCATTCCTCGCGGAACACCTTCACAGGTTCGTAGAATGCTCCCCTACCACTCGCGCTTAACGCGCGAATCCATAGCTTCGGTAATGTGCTTAGCCCCGTTACATTTTCGGCGCAGACCTGCTTGACCAGTGAGCTGTTACGCTTTCTTTAAAGGATGGCTGCTTCTAAGCCAACCTCCTGGCTGTCTAAGTGGATCCACATCCTTTCCCACTTAGCACATTTTAGGGACCTTAGCTGATGATCTGGGCTCTTTCCCTCTCGACGACGGATCTTATCACTCGCCGTCTGTCTCCCACACTTTGGGGTTATGGCATTCGGAGTTTGGTTGGGTTTGGTACCCTTGTAGGAGCCCTAGCCCATTCAGTGCTCTACCTCCATAACCGAACATGTGAGGCTATACCTAAATATATTTCGGGGAGAACCAGCTATTTCCAAGTTTGTTTAGCCTTTCACTCCTATCCACAGCTCATCCCCTAAGTTTTCAACCTTAGTGGGTTCGGACCTCCGTCCCGTGTTACCGGGACTTCATCCTGGCCATGGATAGATCACTTGGTTTCGGGTCTACTCCATGCAACTATTAGCCCTATTCGGACTCGCTTTCGCTACGGCTCCACCTAACGGCTTAACCTCGCTGCATAGCGTAACTCGCTGACCCATTATGCAAAAGGTACGCGGTCACCAGTATTGCTACCGGCTACCACAATTTGTAGGCATACGGTTTCAGGTACTATTTCACTCCCCTCACCGGGGTTCTTTTCACCTTTCCCTCACGGTACTTGTGCACTATCGGTCGCCAAGTAGTATTTAGCCTTAGAGGATGGTCCCCCTAGCTTCCCACAGGATTCCACGTGTCCCGTGGTACTCAGGATATTATCCAGAGAGTCTGTTCTATTTCGCGTACGGGGCTATCACCCACTGTGGCCAACCCTTCCAGATTGTTTCACTATAGAACAGTTTTGTAACTCTCCGAGGTCTCCGTAACGACCTCCGATAAATCCTACAACACCGCATATGCAAGGCTCACGGGCTATGCGCATATTCGGTTTAGGCTCTTCCCATTTCGTTCGCCACTACTTTGAGAATCGAGTTTTCTTTCTTTTCCTGAGGGTACTTAGATGTTTCAGTTCCCCTCGTTCGCCTCCTGAAGACTATGTATTCATCGACAGGATACCTGGACATTACTCCAGGTGGGTTTCCCCATTCGGACATCTCCGGATCAGAGCCTGTTTAGCGGCTTCCCGGAGCTTATCGCAGCTTACCACGTCCTTCATCGCCTCTTGGCGCCAAGGCATCCACCATATGCCCTTATTAGCTTGACCAAAAATCAATAATTTTCAAAACATATATAGTTGTCAAAGAACATTTAAACCGTTTACTGGTGGAGGTGAACGGGATTGAACCGATGGCCTCCTGCGTGCAAGGCAGGCGCTCTCCCAGCTGAGCTACACCCCCAGAAGTACAATACAGTGTATTTTTTAGAGTTCGGAGTTCGGACGAAAAACATATCCTTTTCTCCTATCGAATAAACTCATCACTGCCTATGGTGGGCCTAGATAGACTTGAACTATCGACCTCACGCTTATCAGGCGTGCGCTCTAACCACCTGAGCTATAGGCCCCAAGGTACAAATGTAATCTTTATAATAATTTTTAATAGCAGGCCCACGTCGCATCATTCTCTCTTAGAAAGGAGGTGATCCAGCCGCAGGTTCCCCTACGGCTACCTTGTTACGACTTCACCCCAATTACCTGTCATACCTTCGGCATCTGCATCCCTTGCGGGTTAGCCCAACGACTTCTGGTACAACAAGCTTTCGTGGTGTGACGGGCGGTGTGTACAAGGCCCGGGAACGTATTCACCGCGGCATGCTGATCCGCGATTACTAGCGATTCCAGCTTCATGGAGTCGAGTTGCAGACTCCAATCCGAACTAGGAGCGGATTTGTGGGATTAGCTCCCCCTCGCGGGTTTGCGACCCTTTGTGCCGCTCATTGTAGCACGTGTGTAGCCCTGGATATAAGGGCCATGAGGACTTGACGTCATCCCCACCTTCCTCCGCATTAACTGCGGCAGTTTCCTTAGGGTGCCCAACTTAATGATGGCAACTAAGGATGAGGGTTGCGCTCGTTGCGGGACTTAACCCAACACCTCACGGCACGAGCTGACGACAGCCATGCAGCACCTGTGTCCAAGTTCCCCTTACGGGGCACTCCCGACTTTCATCAGGATCCTCGGCATGTCAAACCCAGGTAAGGTTTTTCGCGTTGCGTCGAATTAAACCACATGCTCCACCGCTTGTGCGGGCCCCCGTCAATTCCTTTGAGTTTCAACCTTGCGGCCGTACTTCCCAGGCGGAACACTTAACGCGTTAGCTACGGCACGGAAGGTATTACACCTCCCACACCTAGTGTTCACCGTTTACAGTGTGGACTACCAGGGTATCTAATCCTGTTTGCTCCCCACACTTTCGCGCCTCAGCGTCAGTATCAGACCAGGAAACCGCCTTCGCCACTGGTGTTCCTCCCGATATCTACGAATTTCACCTCTACACCGGGAATTCCGTTTCCCTCTTCTGTACTCTAGTTATGCAGTTTCAGATGCAGTTCTCCAGTTGAGCCGGAGTATTTCACATCTGACTTACATTACCGCCTACGCGCCCTTTACGCCCAATAATTCCGAACAACGCTTGCACCCTCCGTATTACCGCGGCTGCTGGCACGGAGTTAGCCGGTGCTTCCTCCTGCGGTACCGTCACTCCCTGAGAGTATGCGTCTCAGGGTCGTTCTTTCCGCATGACAGGGCTTTACAACCCGAAGGCCTTCATCGCCCACGCGGCGTCGCTGGGTCAGGCTTTCGCCCATTGCCCAATATTCCCCACTGCTGCCTCCCGTAGGAGTCTGGGCCGTGTCTCAGTCCCAGTGTGACTGGTCGTCCTCTCAGACCAGTTACCCGTCATAGCCTTGGTGGGCTCTTACCCCGCCAACTAGCTGATAGGCCACAGGCTCATCCTCAAGTGATAGCTCATTTAAAAAATAAGCCACCTTTTACCCCGTAACATAGTTACGTGGTCTTATCCGGTATTAGCCCCACTTTCGCGGGGTTATCCCAAGCTCGAAGGTAGATTACCTATGTATTACTCACCCGTCCGCCGCTCTACTCGCCCCCGAAGGGACTTTCGCGCTCGACTTGCATGTGTTAGGCACGCCGCCAGCGTTCGTTCTGAGCCAGGATCAAACTCTCAAAACAAACCTGAACTTTACAACAAATTTCTGAATTAACGTGGACCTGCTATTTAATTACTATTTTCAAAGAACAGTGTTCAACCTTGAAGCAAGGATAATTATACTTATTTTCTGAAAGATGTCAAGCGATAGTCAAAAAAAATTTCGATAAAAGCGGCAACCGGCCGTCTTCGGTGTATAGTCGGGTGATATCACTAACGAAAGATTCGGGAAGTTTTTTTCATAATTTTCCTGAAATGACTATACAGTTAATGATTTTCTTTGTCTGCCGATAAAAAATCATGGACTGAAGGCCCTCTGCCATAAATTTTGGGAAAACAAACCGGCGTCTCAAGCTGGATACACGCACAAAGGAGATACCTCATGATGAACAACCTCAAGATCAGTACCAAACTCGGATTCGGCGCAATAATGCTCATGGTCCTCATCCTTACCCTCGGAGTGATGGGCTACTATTACCTTGATCGCTCGTCCCGGTCGGTCGATCATATCGTAAAGAACAATTACGGCAGGATCGTGGCATTCAAACAGGTCAAGGATGCCGTCGATACAATTGACAAGTCGATGCTCAGCATGGCCCTGACCAGGGACAGGGCGCTCAAGGACGCGGAAAAAGCACGCATCGACAAGGCCAGGGTTTCATACGGCGAAGCGATAAAGAAGATCGAGGGAGTCCTGGCAAAGGTAAAGGACCCGAAGACAAAGGCGGAATTTGAAAACATTCTCGGCAAGATCAAGGAGCAACTGGGTAAAGGAAAAGAACATAATGTCAGGCTGGCGAAATTAGCAATGGAGGGAAAGAACGATGAAGCTTCCGCGATATGGTCGGAACATACAAGCACAATATCCACAACAATAGACGGTCTTTTCAGGCAGCTCGTCGAGCTCAGCGAAGAACGCATCGAGGCCCGTTTTAAGGAACTCACGAAAGAAACATCAAACGCCAAGATCATTTTTATCTTTATCTCTCTTGCTATACTGGCTTTCCTCGCCGTCGGAACATTTATCGTTATCAGAACCATCACAAACTCGCTGCAGGAGGGCATCAAAGTTGCGAACAGGCTCGCCGAAGGGGACCTGACCGTTGAAATTAACGTTGTTAACAAGGACGAGATCGGCGCCCTTCTCGAATCTCTCGGGAATGTGGTGGGGAAATGGCGCGGCGTGGTAAACCAGATCAACTCATCGGCCGATAATATCGCTTCTGCCAGCCACGAACTCAGCGCAAGCGCCGTGCAGATGTCAAAAGGCTCTGACGAACAGGCGCAAAGGTCCATGCAGGTTGCCACCGCATCCGAAGAGATGAGCCAGACCGTAATTGATGTCGCCCGCAATACCGGCAGCATCGCCGTATCCGGTGAGGAGACGGTGGAAGTGGCGAAAAAGGGAAAAGAAGTCGTGGATATGGCAGTCAGGGAAGTTAAGGAGATAGCGACTACGGTTGACGCGTCCGCGAATATGGTCCGTTCACTCGGTGAACTCTCCAAGCAGATCGGCGCGATCGTCAACGTCATTAATGAGATCGCAGACCAGACGAACCTCCTCGCCCTTAACGCCGCTATTGAGGCCGCACGTGCCGGAGAGCACGGCCGGGGCTTTGCCGTTGTCGCCGATGAGGTCAAGAAGCTAGCGGAGAGGACCGGTAATTCGACGGCGGAGATCGCTGACATGATCAGCAATATCCAGAAAGAGGTGAACCTCGCGGTCGACGCAATGGAAGATGTGAAGAAGAAGGTTTCTTCCGGCACGACCCTTTCCGAACAGGCAGGCAGTGCGCTCAATAATATTGTCAAGAAGGTCGACGACCTTCAGCTTATGGTCCAGCAAATAGCATCAGCGACGGAAGAGATGACAGCGACATCGGAAGGGATAAGCAAGGATATCGATTCGATCGCTACGATATCCAAAGAAACATCGACGGCGTCATCGCAGGTGTCTGAGGCATCCGACGAGCTTTCCCGCCTGTCGGTCAGCCTTCAAGGTGTTGTCCGGGGATTTTCGGTTTAATAGAGACTTTCAAATACCGCAATGCAGCGGCCGGCGCTTTTGACTTATGCGCCGGTCGCTTCTTTTATGGCATCGTATGTTACGTCGACGAGTTCTTTCAGGGTTTCCGCGTCAATTGCAGGGGGCGGCATAAGGACAATGACATCCCCGAGAGGCCGAATGATAACGCCCCGTTTTCGCGCCTGGGCCACCACTTTTTGCCCGATCTTTTCGCCGGCTGCAAAAGGTTTTTTCGTTTTTTTGTTCTTGACGAGCTCGATTCCGACCATAAAACCCCTCTGACGGACCTCGCCCACATAAGGCATATCTTTGAAACGATCGAGTTCATTTCTTAAGAGCACAATTTTGTCAGCCATCTTTTCGATGACACGCTCTCTTGTGAAAAGCGCCAGATTTTCGACGGCAGCCGCACAGGCTACGGGGTTTCCTGTATAGGTATGACCGTGGAAAAAAGTCCTATTTTCATCGAAACGGCCAAAAAATCCCTTGAAGACCTCGGCCGTTGTCATGGTCGCGGCAAGCGGCAGATATCCCCCGGTTATACCTTTCGCAAGACAGATAAAGTCGGGTTCTACCATCTCCTGCTCGCACGCGAACATGGTGCCCGTCCGGCCGAAACCGGTTGCTACTTCATCTGTTATAAAGTGAAGCCCGTTGTCTTTCGCAATCCTCCATATCCTGTTCAGGAAGCCGTCCGGCTGCATGATCATTCCCGCCGCCCCCTGGACCAGGGGCTCGATAATAACCGCACAAACCTCGTCCCTGAATTTTTTCACGATCTCTTCGAACCGGATGACACAGGCCATATCGCAGGACCCATGCGTCAGCTTGAACGGGCACCGGTAACAATAGGGTGACGGGGCCTTTATGGATTTGAAGAGGAGCGGCTTATATACCTTATGGAACAGGTCGATCCCGCCGATGCTTACAGCACCTATGGTATCACCGTGATAGCCGTTCGTGAAGGAGATGAATTTTTTCCGTTTCTTTTCGCCTTTCTGCTGCCAGTACTGGTACGACATCTTCACCGCGATCTCAACGGACGTCGAGCCGTTATCAGAGTAGAATACCTTCTGAAGGCCGCGCGGCGCTATCTCTACCAGCCGTTTGGCAAGTACCGCCGACGGGACATTACCAAGACCGAGCAGTGTCGAGTGGCAGAGCTCACGTGATTGCTTCTCTATGGCATCTGTCAGCTCTTTGCGGCCATGACCGTGAACAAGTACCCACAAGGAAGAAACACCGTCTATATAACGCCTTCCCTCAGTGTCAATGAGGTAGAAGCCTTCTCCCCGCTCGATGATGAGGGGATCGCTGTCGATCCAGTCCATCATTTGCGTAAAAGGGTGCCAGATATAATTCTTGTCCCAGGTTTTCAGGTCATCACTGCTGTACATTTTACTCCCTCTGGTCGTAAAACAGGTTATGGGTAATGGATTATGGAATTTGCCTATGACCCATAACCTATTACCTATTACCTATTGTCTTATCAGTTTCATTTTCTTCCCTGCTGCTGTTATGGCTTCGATGCTGTCATCCATTTGCTGGCGGGTAAAGTCGCGCACCACGGTGAGCCGCAGCCTTGACGTGCCCGAAGGGACCGTAGGCGGGCGGATCGCCTGAAGAAAAAATCCTTTGGCCATCAGGATCTTCTGCATTTTTATCGCGTCATTATCCTTGCCTACAACTATCGGGATGATCGGCCCGATACTGTCCTTAAGGTCAAAGCCGGCATCGACGAGGCCGCACCGCATATATTCGATATTGCTCCAGAGCTGATCCTTGAAAGACAGGTCCGTCCGGACAAGATCGAGCGCAGCCTGCGCCGCAGCCAGGGCGGCGGGCGGTAAAGCGGTCGTATACATGAATGTCCGGGCCCGGTTTATAAGATATTCGATGACGACCGGATCTGACAGGACAAATGCCCCGAAAGAACCCATCGCCTTTCCAAAGGTTGCCATGTGGATATCGGCACCGCCCTTGACGCGGCAGTATTCTTCGACGCCGCTTCCTGCCTTGCCAAAGATGCCTGTGCCGTGGGCGTCATCGACGACAGCAAAAAAACCATACTGTTTCTTGAGTTCCATTATTTCCGTGAGCGGCGCGACATCACCATCCATGCTGAAAATAGATTCAGTGATGACAAATGCCTTGCCCCGGGCGGGAAAATATTTTTTCAGCTTGCGGTCGAGGTCGGCCGTATCGCGATGCCTGTAAACTACTTTTTTGGCATAAGACAGGCGCATGGCATCGATAAGGCTCGAATGGTTCAGTTCATCGCTGAAGATAACATCGTCCTTACCGGGTATCGTTGAAATTATCCCGATATTCGCCATATATCCTGTCGGAAAGATGAGGCCGCGCTTATACCCCTTGTAACGCGCCATGTCCGTCTCGAGTTTTTTATAGATATCGATGCTTCCCGAAACGCTGCGCGATGAACAGCTGCCGGTGCCGTACAGGGCAATTGCGGATCCAGCCGCTTCAATGACAGCCGGGTGCATGTGAAGCGACAGATAGCTGTTGGAGCACAGGTTCAGATATTCTTTCCCGTCATGGATGACGGTTGTGGAGCACACCGGCCGGATGTACCGTATGTTGCGGTAATTGCCTTTTTCTTTGATGTCGTTTAACAGGGAGGACAGTGTGTTCTTCATAGGATACTGCTATTCACCTATAATCAGTCAACGGTTACAGCAAAATGGTTAACTCAATCAACAAAAAATCAGGGTGGATAGTGAAATCCACCCTGATCGTATTTCCTGTAATTAGCCTTTTATAATTCTAGGCATGATCATCTGGTGCCACGGACAGATCGATTTCGGGTTCGCATATGCGCAGTTCGCGAATGCTACGAAGTATCTTCTCAGGTCTGCGAGTTTTACAACTTCGTCAACGAGGCCTGTCTTCGCGCAGTAAGACGGACGTGACATGTCATAGTAGTGTTTTACTGTCTTGTTCATGTTATCGATGACGGGCTGCAGGGGCTTGCCGGCATCTTTCTCTTTCACGAGACGGCGTGCGAAGCTTGCCACTGCCGCTGTTTCACCGTGCATGACGTAGATCTCGGTGGTTGCCGTGCCGAGCGTGAAGCAGTTGTTGTTGTTCGCCTGCGGGCCTGCCATGATGTAGTGGGCCGCCGCGCTGCCTTTCCTCAATACGATGGTCATCATCGGGAGGTCGCTCTGCTCGATGGAGTAGATGAGTGACTGGCCAAGGCCGAGAAGCTCTGCTTTCTCAGCGATGTCGCCAACGTCGATACCCGATGTATCCTGGAGCCAGATCATCGGGACCCTGTCTCTGCCGCAGAGGGTTACGAATTCGTTAACCTTGATGAGGCCTTCGCGGTAGAATTTGCCGCCGATGCCCGGATACGGTGCATAGCTCGGATAACCCTTCGGAAGCATGCCCTGCCTGTTGCCGACGATACCGATCAGGAAACCGTCAACCTTGACAAGACCGGTGTAAAGCTCGGGTCCGATCTCGGGACGAAATTCCATGTGTTCGCTGTTATCAACAAGGCGTGACATAACGCCTTCCATGTCGTAAACCATTTTCTGGTTGAACTGAACGATACTGTAAAGGTCTTCTGCCGGGTATTTCGGCTCTGCCGGTTTCGCGACCCTGAAGAAACTCGGATCATAGTACGGAAGTTTGGTTACCCAGTTCTTCAATGAGTCGAGCAGGCTCTCTTCTGACGGGTGGACTTCGCGGAAGAAACCGGTCACATCGTGATGGATCTCAACGCGTCCCGGGGGAATTGATTTGAATTTCTTGGTGGCCTCGATGATCGCCTCGGCCATCGGTTCGTCGAAAAAGCCCTTCGGTGCCATACCGCTGACGATGCCGGCGCCGCCGACTGCGATGTTCGCGTCTTTATGGGCGAGAAGAAGGGTCGGGGAGATACCCTGGTAGCCGCCGCCTGCGGGGTTTGTTCCGTAAATGGCTGCGAGTACGGGAATACCGAGTTTGTTCAGTTCGGCGTGACGGAAGAATGTTGTGCCGCTGCCATGCCTGTTTCCATACATTGTCTCCTGCTCGGGAAGCTTGACGCCGGAGCAGTTAACGATCCATACGAGGGGACAATGGAGTCTTTTCGCGATGTCGGTAACCCTGAGAATGTTGAGCGGCTGACCTGCGATCCATGCACCTGCCATGACCTTGTTGTCAAAACCGATGATGACGCACCATTTGCCGTTTATCCTTCCGAGACCGTCGACAACGCCTGTTGTTCCCGATTCTTCATCCTTTGGGTCAAACAACATGTGAAGAGGCGCCCAGGTGCCTGCATCAACGATGTACTCCAATCTCTGATGAATAGTCCATTCACCGCGCTTGTTAAGGGTCTCTTGAGCAAGTCCGGCTTTTTTAGCCTTGTCGACCAGCTCTTCGATCTCTTTCTCTACGTTTCTGATCTCCTCAGCGTTCTTTGCATTTGCTTTAACCGGCTTATTCCATTCCTGCATCTTTTCAAAATACGGTCTCATTTATTACCTCCGGGGGCTGTAGGAATTTGTAACTGTTTTCACAATTTTAATTTTTTTTCCGGTAATTTGTCAACATAAAAGGCTTTTACATGGTCTCACTAAGAATATTTTTCTTGACGGGTAATGCTTCAAAAATGCTTCTTGAAAGCAACCCTGCACTATAACATAAACAACAATGATAAAACCCATTATGGCAAGGTATTTCATCATAGCAGCACCCTCAAAATTGTGTCCCGGAGCGCCTGGGACAACGCGATAACCGGGCCTTCTCTACTATTTACGCATCAATGCTTGAAAAGACGCTGTCCGGCGAAAACCATGCTCACATTCTGCTCGTTGCACGCCTCGATAACCTCGTAATCCCGCTCGGAACCGCCCGGCTGGATCACGCCGCGCGCTCCCTCATGGATCGCTGCGTCCACACCGTCCCTGAACGGAAAGAAACCGTCGGAAACGATCACGGACCCTTCGAGCCCTGCATGGACATTCCGGGTCTGGATATCGACCGCTATCAGGTCTTTCATATCCCTTTGCCCGCGCGAAGCCTCGAGCTTGAAAATTGCGTAGGGAACCCCGTATTTTCTGAATACCTCGGTATCCGCGAATTTCTTGTATGCCTTGAATATCGCGATCTCGACGACGCCGACCCGGTCCTGCTCTCCCGTGCCGATCGCGACAGTCGCCTCATCCTTCACAAAAAGCGCTGAATTTGAGCTCACTCCCGATTCGACATACCATCCGAAGAGCATGTCCCGGTATTCATCTTCCGTGGGCAGGCGTTTTATCGTGTATGTTTCACCTTTGTACACCGCCTCGGCAGGCTTTAAGTCTTCCTTCCCCTTTATCCTGAACGGCTGTGATTCCTGAAGCACAAGCCCGCCGTCCATAAGCGACTTTATGTCGATGATGCGCCGCGTCTTGAATTTGCTCAATTGCTCTATCTGCGCGCATCTGCATGATGCGAAGATTCTTCCATTTCTTGAGGATGTCGAGCGCTCCGCCCTCGAAATCGGGGGCACAAACAACCTCGAAATAATACGGGACCATGGCCTTCGCCGTCTCGACATCGAGGGTTTTTGTAAAGACAACCGCACCGCCGAATGCCGCTATCCGGTCACACCAGAATGCCTTTTCGAATGCCTCGGCCGATGTCGACCCGTAGGCCGCCCCGCTCGGATTATTGTGCTTCATGATGGCGCATGCGGGTTTTTGGTCGAGAAATCTCAGGATATTCAAGGCATTGTCAACATCCGTCAGGTTGATCTTCCCCGGATGTTTGCCGACCTGGAGCATGTCCTTCTCCGTCACCTTGCTGACAAGCCCGGTATCGATATCGAAGAAACGCGCATCACCCAAGGTTATATTGCCGTTTATCAGTTCATACATTGCGGAAGGCTGGTCGGGGTTTTCCCCGTAACGCAGGCCCCGTTCGACATCGCAATTCTCGTCGGCATCAAATATGTTCCACACCTTCTTTTTATATATGAGGACCTGCCCGCCGAGGTCGATCTTGATCGTGTCGGGAAAATTGTCCTTTACTATTTTCTTATACATCCCCTTGATGTCTTCCACAATGCCCTCCTTTAAGAAAATTGTTTCAAGTTTCAGGTGCATGGGTCACCGGTTATGACGGAAGATGACCGAACTATCATCTTCCGCCTGAGATTGCCGGTATGCCTATAGACCCATGCCCTAATGACTTACGTCTTTATTACCTATCAACCCCTTACGCTATTACCTATCTTCTCAACTACCGTCTCCACATCCAGTCCCTGGCTCGCAAGTACTTCGTCCGTATCACCGGAGGCGCCGTAGCTTGTTGCGCCGAAGGATAAAAGTTCACCCTTGAACCCTGCTTTCAAGAGGCCGGCGGTAATGACCGGAGCTATACCGGTTCTGACATTATGGTCTTCATAGGTCGCGATCAAAGGAAGTGCGGCGAGCCTGGCAATGGCCTCCTCATCCGCTTCGTCAACACACGGCATATTAATTACCGCGAATTTCTTTCCTTTTCCGGCCAATTCTTCCCTGACCGCAAGGGCTTTCGAAACGAGGCCGCCGTAAGTGATAATCGCCCCGTCCGTTCCTTCGGCAATAACATCCATTTTACCGTACTCAAAGACGTAGTCGCCGGCAAAATACGGCTGTCCTTCGTTCCTGTATATGACAGGCCAGCGGTTGCGGCCCGTCGCAACAAAGAAATTGCCTTTTGTGCCCGCTATAAACCGGATCACCCTGTCCGTCTGGTTCGGGTCGCACGGCACGATCACTTTAGCGCGGTATAAGCTGCGGACAAGGCCGATATAATCGACGCATTGATGGGTTTTGCCGTCAGGCCCGACGTCGAGGCCGACGTGGGTAATAACCGTCTTGAGATTGGTATAGTTTATGTCATTGATCCGCTGCTGATTGTATACCTCGTCAATTCCGAATACACCGAAATCGGCAAAAAATGTCAGGATCCCGCGGGTTGACATGGCCCCCGCAACTGTCGCCGTGTTATGTTCCTGGATGCCCCCCTGGAAAAAATACTCCGGGTAAGCTTTCGCAAAATCGGCCGTTTTCACCGAGCTTGCAAGGTCGCAATCGAAAGCGGCGACAGGGCGCCCATTCGGGATATTCCTGTCCCCTATATCTTTAAGGGCCTTGCCGAATGCGGTGCGGTTATCGATCTTATCCGATTCGGTGTATGTAAAAGGCGCAGCCGGTATCGATCACTTCATCGATATCTGTGCCGGCAAGGCCGAATGTCCATTTTCTCTTTCTGAGTTCCCTGTAATGATTCGAGTTTATCCTCAAGGCCAAGTATCGCCATCGCCTCTTTATATTCCGTCTCGTTCAACGGGCTTCCGTGATATTTTTCCTTGTTTTCCATGAAGGGAACGCCGTTGCCCATAACCGTATTTGCGATAATGCATACCGGATTGTCGACATCACGGGCACGCCGCAATGCACCGTATATCTCCTGATGGTCGTGCCCGTTGATCTCGATAACATCCCAGCCGTCGGAAATGTAATCTTCGAGGATATTCTGGGGCATGATGAGGTCGATGCTGCCGCTTATCTGGAGCTTGTTGTAATCAATGAGTGCGGTAATATTGGATAGACCGTATTTGACCGCGATACGGCGCGCTTCAGCCAGCTGGCCTTTCTGCTGTTCGCCGTCGCCCATAAATACGTAAACATGGGATGAACTGCCGCGCAGCCGCGATGCCATGGCAAAACCTGCCCCGGCGGAGAGCCCCTGCCCCAGGTTACCCGTCGACCACTGGATAAAAGGGATCCCTTTCACCACATGGCCTTCAAAAGGACTTCCCGCTTTCCTGAAAAAGGCAATGACCTCATCGACGGGCATATGGCCGAGGCGTGCGAGACTGGCGTAAACCCCGGGCGATGTATGGCCGTGGCTCACTACGATCTGATCTGTGTTCTTCGCCTGCAGAGATTCGCATAGGAAAACACGGTCAGGTAAAGATCGAGGGATGACATCGACCCGCCCGGATGGCCCGTCCCTGAAAGACGGGTCATCGTGATGATATCGCCTTTAGCGAGATGGGATAATTTCTTCAGGTCTTCAATTTGTTTATCGGTCAGCTTTTCAGCATCAAACATTTTACTTGCCTCCCATGGAGTAATAATCACAATCTTCGCGCAAGAGACAGCGCGGACAATCGGGTTTTTTCGCCTTACAGATATACCGCCCGTGAATTATCATGAGAAGGGAGAATGGCATCCAGGATGCCATCGGGACGATAGATCTCAGGTCGGTCTCGATCTTCTCAGGGTTCTTCTTCGCCGTAAGCCCAAGCCGTCCCGATACACGCGCGACATGCGTATCGACGATGATACCCGGCTTGTTGTATGCGAGGCCGACGATCATATTGGCCGATTTCCGGCCTATTCCCTTTACCGTGGCAAACGTATCGATATCATCGGGAACAATGCCGTTGAACCTTTCCAGGAGTTCACCGGCTATATTCTTGATCGCTCTTTGCCTTATTGCGGTAAAAACCGGTCGGGCGTATATCTTCTTCGAGTTCGGCGTCCGGCGCGTTGATATAATCCTCGGCCGTCCTGTATTTTTTGAATAGCTCCTTTGTCACTGCATTGACCCGCTCATCGGTGCATTGGGCGGACAATACCGTCGCTATGACGAGTTCAAGGGGGTTCGTATAGGAAAGCTCCACCCGGGGCTCGCCGTGCATTTCCTGAAGCCTTTTCACAATTGAGGCGATATCTTTTTTCATAACAGACGGATGAGAATGTAACTTTATACCATTTGGCCGGAAAGGTGTCCAAAAGAAAAAACGGGTTCTAGTCCGTTCGTTGCTAAGCTCTCACTGGAGATTAGGAGATACGAGAAAAATAAGGATTCTGCCGGAATCCGAGCTTGATCAGGATCCGCAGTCTGTTATCTGGATATACTCTCTAATCGTTCAGTGACACCAAAAGTGAGCGCGTGAGATCGCTTTATCTGTCTTCTTCTCCTTAAGATCTCGCTATCTCCCGAGGCAGCGGGTGTTCAGGATGTCCTTTTTTTCCTGCCAGCCTTTGCGGGCGATGCAGACGCCGTAGAAGACCTCTGTGAGGCCGGCGGTGCTGTGGGCATCGGGGTTGATAGAAATGAGGACATTTTTGCTTTTGGCATACGGCAGGTAGCGCCAGTCGATGTCCAGCCTGTATGGGCTGGCGTTGAGCTCGATCATCTTATTGTGCCGCGCCGCCTCATCGATGATGGTCCTCATATCGATATCATAACCTTCACGCGATAAAAGAAGCCTGCCCGTCGGGTGGCCGAGCATGGTCATATACGGGTTGCCGATCGCCGCGATGATGCGTGCCATCTGCTCGTCCCTTTTGAGTTTGAAATTCGAATGGATGGAGGCTACAATGAAATCGAAGCCTTTCAGGATATCTTCGTCATAATCGAGGCTGCCGTCAGGCAGGATATCGCTTTCGATGCCTTTGAATATATGGAAATCGGGCCATCTCTCATTGAGAGAGTCTATGAGGTCCCACTGTCTCCTGACGTCGTCCGTTTTGAGGCCGCCTGCATAATAGGCGCTTTTGCTGTGGTCGGATATGCCGATATAAGTGAACCCCAGTTTCTCTGGCGGCTTCAGCCATGCTCTCGATAGAATCCGAGCCGTCCGAGAAATTCGTGTGAATATGGAATACACCCTGTATATCCTTTTCCTCGGACCAGCTCCGGGATCGTACCGGCCTCGGCCGCCTCGATCTCTCCCATATCCTCGCGCATCTCCGGGGGGACATAGTGAAAGCCCCAGTCTCTCATAGACCTGTTCCTCGGAGTCGGCAGCAACGGGCTTGTCCCCATGGAAAAGCCCGTACTCGTTGAGCTTGAGGCCCAATTTTTTTGCTATGCCCCTTAAGCGGACATTATGCTCCTTGCTGCCTGTAAAATACATAAGTGCACAGGGGATATTCATGCGGGCTCGACAATGCGCAGGTCGGCATCGATACCGGAGATGAGCCGGACCGACGTCTTGGTGTCGCCGGTAAGATATATCTCCTCGATCCCTGTAAGTGTCGTGAATGCAAGCGACAGCGCATCCCTGTCGCCTCCGGCCACAAGGATATCCATGTCGCGAATGACCTCTTTTCTCCTGCGGATGCTCCCGCATATCTCGATCAGAGCCGCCGGGTACCTTTTCCCTTAGTTTATCACGGATGGCGAGGGCCTGCGGATAGACATCCCCGAACAGGTGCTCGCCCTTATGCTGCTTCATGAACTCTATGCCCTTCAGGATCTTTTCCTGGGTCTTCTCGCCAAATCCGGCAAGATTTACAAGCCGGTTCTCCCGGCAGGCATATTCCAGTTCACCAACGCTTGCGATGGAGAATGTCTCGAAAAGAAGCTTTATCTTTCTCGGCCCGAGATTGGGTATCCCGGTTAATTCCAGGAGCGATTCGGGCAATTCCTGCTTCAAGCTCCTCGTAGTATTCTATCTTTCCCGTTGCAAAATACTCGCTTATCCTTCGCGGCGATCGCCTCGCCGATGCCCCTGTATTTCCCGCAGGCGCCCTTCCGATATGATCTGGTCAAGGTCCGTCAGGTTATCCGACAGGGCGCGCGCCGCCTTTGTATATGCGCGGCATTTAAAGGCATTTTCCCCCTTTATCTCGAGAAGCCTTCCGATGTCTTCAAGAATACTGACGATATTCGCTGCTGGCATGCTAATAATCCTAATGTCGACCGCGGCATGTCAATTAAAATACTCGGCAACGGTTTAAATAACGGCTACAGGTCCTGGTATTCAAGTTCCGGTAAGACATGTATTGTCCTGGCGTAATTTTCTTGCATTCGCGTATGGGTTCGGGTATGCTTCGGATAGAGGAAAAGCCTTGCCAGCAAAGAAAAAAACGCTCTATTACACCGAACCGCTCTTCGACGAACTCAAGAAGGATTATTGCTATGTCTGCGGTAAGCGGATAAAGGAAAATGAAGGGCTTAACGTAGGCAATAACGTGTGGCGACACAAGATATGCAAACCCGGCAGCGCCCACTGGCTCCGCAGCACCCTCGCAAAAGACGAAGCAACCCTGGCGATATTCAAAGCTTAGAAAACTCCCGTGTTACTCTCCCTTATTATCGTTGCCTCAATTTTTGACCGCGGGTCTAGATCCTTGCAATAAGAAAGAGAAGATTCCGCCGGAATCAGGAGCCTGTCGAAAATCATGTCGGCGGTAAGTTTCGTCCAACTGCCGGAATAACAGTCAGCAGACTTAGCGTAACGTCGTAGAACTTAGAATAAAAAAGGCGCCTGGTTTCAGGCGCCTTTTTTATTTAGCTTTTAATTCTACTCAAGCTTCTCGTCGCCGATCCTCATACCGTAGAATGAACGGTAGATGAAGATGAGCGCGATAACGAAGAAGACACCGCCGACGACCCACTTCACTGTCTGGGTCTGAATCGTCACGGCGATCTCCGTCGCGAGGAGGCCGAACAGGGTCGTGAATTTAATGACCGGGTTCATCGAGACTGAAGATGTGTCTTTGAAGGGGTCGCCAACGGTGTCGCCGACAACTGCCGCTTCGTGAAGCGCCGTTCCCTTTTCTTTCAGGTCAACTTCAACGATCTTCTTGGCATTATCCCATGCGCCACCGGCATTCGCCATAAAAATTGCCTGATAGAGGCCGAAGAATGCAATAGCTACCAGGTAGCCGATGAAGAAATACGGGTTGAAGAATGACAATGCAAGGGCCATGAAGAAGACAACGATGAAGATGTTCCACATACCTTTCTGAGCGTACTGCGTACAGATCTTCACGACTTCTTTGCTGTCTTCGATAGAGGCCTCTTCCTTATCGAGGTTAATATTCTTCTTGATGAAGACGACCGCCCGTAGGCGCCCGTGGTAACCGCCTGTGTCGCCGCACCGGTAAACCAGTAGATGACAGCGCCGCCCATGAGAAGGCCCAGAATGATCGTAGGCTGAACAAGGCTCAAATGAGCAACTACGTTGCCGTACATGTTCTCAAGGAGAATAATGATACCGAAGACCATCGTCGTTGCACCAACAACGGCGGTACCGATGAGAACGGGTTTTGCCGTGGCCTTAAAGGTATTGCCTGCCCCGTCAGCCTCTTCGAGATAATCTTTGGCTACGTCAAAATTAGGTTCGAAACCAAAAGTACCTTTGATGTCTGCTTTGATGTTCGGATACGCTTCAATTCTCGACAGCTCATATACCGACTGAGCGTTATCGGAAACAGGACCGTAGCTGTCAACTGCAATAGTCACAGGGCCCATGCCGAGAAAACCGAAGGCAACGAGACCGAACGCGAAAACAGGCGCCGCAAAAGCAAACTTCGCAGGCATGAGAGCCATTATCGAAGGATGCATGTGAAACGAGATACGCAGATGAACATAAGGACAAGGATTACAAGGCCTTCCCAGAAAGCTGAAAAGTTACCGGCAACGAAACCGGAGAGGATGTCAAGCGATGCGCCGCCATGGCGTGCAGCGCTGACAACTTCCTGAACGTGCCGTGATTTCGTACTCGTAAATACCTTGGTAAATTCCGGGATCAAAGCGCCTGCGATAGTACCGCAGGAGATGATAATGGCGAGTGCCCACCACAAGCCCGGATACTGAGCCGCGCTAAGGTCGCCGAGGAGCATATAGCTCGCCCAGAACGTCACGACGATCGCGACTATCGAAGTTATCCATACAAGGTTCGTAAGGGGCTGTTCGAAATCGAATTTTGTCTTTGAGCCAAAAACGGAGGAGGTAATACCTCTGTTGATGAAGTAGGAAACCAGCGAGGTAAGGATCATAAGGATACGCATTGCGAAGATCCAGATGATCAGGGTGGCTGACATCATCGGATTTGCTGCAAGGGCCAAAGCCAGAAAGGTGACGAGAGCAACACCGGTTACGCCGTAAGTCTCGAAGCCGTCAGCTGTGGGGCCGACGCTGTCGCCAGCGTTGTCACCGGTACAGTCGGCGATAACACCAGGGTTCTTGGGGTCATCTTCGGGAAGATGGAAGACGATCTTCATAAGGTCGGAACCGATGTCGGCGATCTTCGTGAAGATACCACCGGCGATCCTGAGTGCGCTTGCGCCAAGAGATTCACCGATCGCGAAACCGATGAAGCTGGGACCAACGAGGTCTTTCGGAAGGAACACAAGGATACATATCATGAAGAAGAGCTCAACGCTGACGAGAAGAAGACCAACGCTCATACCTGATGTCAACGGAATATTGACAACTTCAACCGGCCTGCCGCGAAGAGATGCAAAGGCGGTCCGGGAATTTGCCCAGGTATTGATCCTCATGCCGAACCATGCAACACCGTAGGAACCGAGGATGCCAAGGATCGAGCAGATAAGAATGATCACCATGTTGCCGAACGGAGCATGTGACAATCCCATAAAATAATAGACCATACATGCAGCGATCAAAACCCAGAGTATTAAGAGAAATTTGCCCTGCTGGGCGAGATACGACTTACAGGTTTCCCAGATGATAGCGGAAACGTCAAGCATGGACTTATGTGCAGGCATGTTCTTTGTCTGGTTCGCCTGCAAGATCGAGAATATCAGGCCGATAAAGCAGATAACGAGACCGAAATACATGATGCTCACGCCGCTCACCGCGCTGCCGAAAAGATTGAATGTAACCGTGGAAAGATCCGGAAGAACGATGTCCGCTTCACCAGCGAATGCCGGCAAGGCGATAAGCATAAACATGAATAATAATGATGCGGTGCTCAAAGCTTTTTTGATGCTCATCTATAACCTCCTTAATTAATGATAATGAATAACCCTAATTCCCTGAACCGGTACGGATTGGCTCCCTATTTTAAACATTTTCTTTTTCGAATGTCAACGAAACTTAGGAAAAAATTCACGATACCTTATTGCGGACAGCGCTCTTGGCCTTCCTTTATTGAAAACGCGAAGTTGCGTGCAAAAGTACCTTTTTGAATTTTATCTAATGAATATTTATGTGATCAAAAAATGATTAAAGCCCGACCCCATCGATCGCGTTTCCGCAAAATGAGCACGCGCCGCCTTTCAGGTTATATTCCGTGATCGTGTACCCGTACCGTCCGATGACAGTTTTATGGCAGGTCGGGCAATACGTGTTCTCCCCGTCGGTTCCGGGAATGTTGCCTACATAAACGTAGCGCAATCCTGCCTCGATACCGATCTGCCGGGCCCTGGCAAGGGTTTTCGGGCTTGTCGGAGGCGCATCGAGAAGCTTGTATGTCGGGTAGAACGCGCTGACATGCCAGGGAACTTCGATCCCGAGTTCCCGGGCAATAAAACGGGCGATCGCCGTCAATTCCTCATCGCTGTCATTATGGCCGGGAATTACCAGCGTCGTCAGTTCTATCCAGATCCCGAGCTTTTTGTGGAGCCGGATCGTTTCGAGGACACCGGATAATTTCGCGCCGCAGACCTTTCCGTAAAATGATTCGTTGAAACCCTTAAGGTCTATGTTGGCAGCATCGAGATACGGGGCGATCGCCTTCAAGGGCTCTTCTTCGATATACCCGTTCGTCACGAAATTGTTCGCTATCCCTTCTTTCCGTGCGATCTGTATGATATCGTAGGCATATTCGTAAAACATCGTCGGTTCGGTATACGTGTAGGATATGCTCGAACACTGCGAGGCTTTGGCCTCTTCCACGATGGCTTCAGGCGATATATTCTGGCCGAAGATCCTTTTTGTTTCCCGGGGGCCCTGCGAAATATCGTGGTTCTGGCAATGAAGGCACCGGAAATTGCATCCGGCTGTCGCAATGGAGAAGGCCTTTGTGCCGGGATAGAAATGAAAAAGCGGTTTTTTCTCTATCGGATCGACGTGGTTCGCGCAGGGGAACCCGTAGACAAGGCTGTAGAGGGTGCCGTCACGATTTTCGCGGACACCGCATATCCCCCTCTTTCCTTCGGCTATGATGCAGTTGTGACGGCATAAAAAACAATGCAGGGTACTCTCGTCCCTTTTTTCCCAGAACGATGCTTCCTTCATGGCTCACACCTTTTTTCCGAATATTGCCTCCACTACATCGTCCATAGTCTTCGCGGAAAGAAAAGTTATTTTTTTCTGTACGTAACTGGGAATTTCAACAAGCTCATGCCAGTTCTCGTGGGGGATGAGCACCTTTTCCATACGGTTCCTTAAAGCCGCAAGGGTTTTCTCTTTAAGGCCGCCTATGGGAAGGACCCTGCCCGTCAGGGTGATCTCACCCGTCATCGCTATCTTTCTATTGATAGGCCGTCCCGTGATCGCGCTGATCATCGCGACTGCCATTGTGATGCCGGCTGACGGGCCGTCCTTGGGAATGGCCCCCTGCGGCACATGGATATGCATCTCAAGTACATCAAAAATGGATTCCTCGATCCCGAGAGCTTCCGCCTTGGACTTGATATACGTCAGGGCGGCCTGGGCCGATTCTTTCATTACCTCACCCATATTGCCGGTGAGCATCAATTCCTTCTTGCCGCGTCTGCACGACGCCTCGATGTAGAGGACATCCCCGCCGAATTCCGTCCAGGCAAGCCCGCTCGCAACACCGATATAATCCTGCTCCGTCTGGCTGTCGGGAAGATACTTTACGGGGCCCAGGAATTCCTGAAGGTTCTTCGGCGTAACCGAGACTTTTTTCGTATCGCCTTCTGCGACCCGCCGTGCGACCTTCCGGGCGATCATCGCGATCTCCCGTTCGACATTTCTCAACCCGGCCTCGCGCGTATATTCGCCGATCGCCTTTTCGATCGCCTTGTCCGATATTTCCAGGCGGGCGCTCGTCAACCCGTTCTCTGAAAGCTGTTTCGGGATAAGATACCGCTTGGCTATTTCCAGTTTTTCCTGTTCGGTATAACCGGGTATGTCGATGACCTCCATCCTGTCGCGCAGAGCCGAAGGAATGGTGTCCATCTGGTTTGCCGTCGTAATGAACATCACCTTTGAAAGGTCGAAGGGAACATTAAGGTAATGATCGCTAAAGGCATTGTTCTGTTCCGGGTCGAGCACTTCAAGGAGCGCGCTCGCCGGGTCGCCCCGGAAATCATTGCCGATCTTGTCTATCTCGTCCATCATGAAAACAGGGTTGTTCGTTCCGGCAAGCTTAATGTACTGGATGATCCTTCCGGGCATTGACCCTACATATGTCCGCCGGTGACCGCGGATCTCGGCCTCGTCCTTCATGCCGCCCAGGGAAATGCGGGAAAATTTACGTCCGATGGCCCGCGCAATTGATTTTCCGAGCGATGTCTTGCCGACGCCGGGAGGCCCGACGAAACAGAGTATGGGGCCCTTCATATCGGCTTTGAGCTTCATGACGCTCAAAAATTCGAGGATGCGGTCCTTCACCTTATCGAGGTCGTAATGGTCCTTGTCGAGGATCTTGCGTGCCTTCTTTATATCGATGTTGTCCTTGGTCGATTTGCTCCAC
The DNA here is from genome assembly GCA_963823725.1 of uncultured delta proteobacterium. Classification (GTDB taxonomy): domain Bacteria; phylum Desulfobacterota; class Syntrophorhabdia; order Syntrophorhabdales; family Syntrophorhabdaceae; genus Delta-02. The sequence continues at coordinate 45,416 of CAWGMJ010000001.1, read as the reverse complement.
GGGAAGCTCGACGAGCCACTCGAGGTATGTCCTCACCATCGTCGATTCGACGGCGTCCGGATGCATCATGTCGAGGCGTTCGAGCTGTTTTTTTGCCTCTTTTTCAACTTCTTTCGGCATCTTCGCCTTTTTGATCCGCTTGCGAAGCTCTTCGACCTCTTCGGTGCGCTCGTCGCCTTCACCGAGTTCGGTCCGGATAGCCCGCATCTGCTCCCGCAGGAAATATTCCCTCTGGGATTTGGACATCTCTTCCTTGGCCTGGGAGAGTATCTTTGCCTGCATATTGAGAAGCTCGATCTCCTTGCCGAGGATCTCGGAGAGCTTCCTCAAGCGTTCGACAGGATCGATGATCTCAAGGACTTCCTGGGCCTTATCGACATTGAGGCCGAGGTTGGCGGCGGCGATATCCGCGAGCCTCCCGGGCTCATCGATCGTATCGAGGACCATGAGTATATCGGGCGGGACCATCCGTCCCATGGAGACGACCTTTTCCATTTCTTCCTTGACGTAGCGCATGAGCGCTTCTATCTCGAGGGTGATCTCGGTAATGATGGGCTCTTCGATAGGCGTCAGACGGACAAGAAAAGTCGGCGTTTCCTGCACATATTGCTCGATCTTTGCTTTTTTAAGCCCCTGGATAAGAACCTTGACCCTCCCGTCCGGGAGCCTGAGCATCCGCATGATCTGCGATACGACGCCTACGCTGTAGATCCTGTCAGGCAGGGGGTCTTCGTCGGTCAGGTCCTTTTGTGCGGCCACGACGATAAGGCGGTCCTGCGAAAGGGATTTTTCGACGGCGTTAATGGACATGTCCCTGCCCACAAACAGAGGGAAGCAGGACGCTCGGGTACATGACCATGTCGCGCACCGGCAAAAGGGGTAAGATATCAGGTATGTTTACATTTTCAAGATCCGTCATTCGGTAAGGAGCCTCCATTTTTTACGCTGCAAAAAAGACATTAAATGCCCGGTAACGACTCGTAAATGTCGAGCTTGTTCGATAATTCATAGGGTGAATGCATTGCCAGAAGGGCGCGGCCCGCAGTCTATTATGTCCATGCCGTAGACGGCCAGGTGTTTCGCAACCGTTCCCCCGCCGCCTTCGTCGATCTTTCCGAGTTCCCCGGTCTGCCAGATGTATCCCCGCATCGTTGAAAAGCCGGACGACCTCGGCGACATATTCGGCATTTGCATCGCTCGCCCCGACCTTTCCCCTGTGGCCGGTAAACTTGGTCAGGCACGGGCCGCGCCCCAGATATGACGCGTTCTGTTTCTCGTGAACTTCCTGAAATGTGGGGTTGACCGCGCCATTGACGTCCGCAGACAGTGCCTTTGAGTCATAAAGGATCTTTCTGACAACGGATTCATCGGCCTTGAGGCCCATTCCATTTATTATATCATCGAGAAAAACCTGCAGAAAGTGGGACTGGATGCCGGTCGCGCCTTCTGAGCCGATCTCCTCCTTGTCGGCGAATATCGCAAGGCAATTCCGCCTGGGGTCTCTGACGCGGCATATGGCCTCGAGGAGGGGATATGCGGCAGCCCTGTCATCCTGCCCGTAGGCGCCGATCATGCTGCGGTCAAAGCCGACATCGCGCGCCTTAAATGCAGGGACCACCTCAAGTTCGGCGGTGATAAAATCATCTTCCGTCATTCCATATTTATCGTCGAGCATCTTCAGGATATATTGCTTGACCGGCTCCTTTTCCGTTCCCGCAAGCGGCAGGGAACCGAAAAGGACGACCAGTTTTTCTCCGTCGATCCCCTCGGACATTTTCTTCTCATCCTGTGTCTTGTGCGACAGATGGGGCAGAAGATCGTCGATCATGAAAACCGGGTCGTCATCGCTCTCGCCGATACATATATCGACCGATCGGCCATCCGCCTTTATGACGATGCCATGTATCGCGAGGGGAGCCGCAACCCATTGGTATTTCTTTATACCCCCGTAATAGTGGGTCCTGAGGAGCGCCAGGTCGACATCCTCATAAAGAGGGTTCTGCTTCAGGTCAAGCCTTGGGGCATCGATATGGGCCACGATAATATTGAGGCCTTCGATGATGTCGGATAGAACCCCGGACAAAAGCCATTACCGTTTTATTCCGGTTGACCGCGAAGACCTTCTCCTGCGAAGGATCCATGTCAAAGCCGTTCTGCAGTTAAAGCGCCGGTGATGCATCGCACCGCCTCGCGCTCGGTTTTCGCCCTGTCGAGGAAATCCTTGTAGCCGTCGGAAAACTCGTAGATGACCTTAATGTCTTCTCTTGACTTCAATTTCCAGCCGGATTGTCTTTGCATGAGGTCCTTTCAGGGTATCAAAATAGCGCAGGTCAAGTCAACCCGGGCAGCGTGAATATATAATGGTGGAGGCGGCGGGAATCGAACCCGCGTCCAGAAAAGAAGGCGTCAGACAGACTACATGCTTAGTCAGCGTATTAAATCTCAAACAGCAAGGCACCCACTGACAGGTTCCTTACTGTTCCAGCCTATAAGGTTTCGCCCGGAGCTATAGGCGTTGCTCCGGACTATCCTGCTAAGATGACACCATACACGGACCTGGAAGCAGGAAGAAGATCCGGATGATGTAGCCGCTAGGCGGCTAGTGCGTACTCGTAAGAGTTTGCAGTTGTGTTTAGTTCCGCTTGGGTACGGGTAAGCAGTAACCCGGCATGCCTCTCTGGCCCTTGCATCCCTGTCGAAGCCTGTCGCCCCCAGTTATCGTATTCTTTCCTCACGCTCCATAAGACGTTTCTCGTCCTTGCGCTTGATTCCCTCCCTTTTGTCGTAAAGTGTCTTTCCTTTTGCCAGCGCTAATTCCAACTTAGCCTTGTTCCGGTTATCAAAATAGAGGGAAAGCGGGATCAGCGTGAATCCCCGCTCCTTGACCTTTCCGATAAGCCGCATGATCTCCCGTTTATGCATAAGCAGTTTACGTGTCCTCTTCGGCTCGTGATTATATATGTTGCCGCATGAATAGGGGGTTATGTGGGCGTTCATAAGGAATATCTCGCCGTCCTTGACCCTGGCGTAGCTTTCCTTGAGATTGGCCCGGCCTTCCCGCAATGACTTTACCTCGGTACCTGTGAGGACGAGGCCGGTCTCGAACTTCTCCTCGATATGGTACTCGTGGTACGCCTTCCTGTTCGTGCAGATCACTTTCATCGCCTATAATATAACACAGATAAGGGGGAAAAAGAAGGGAGGCGGGCAGAAACCGTGAGGCGTAAGGACGTAAGGAGTGAGGAGTAAAGGCTTTCATCATCTCTTTACGCCTTACGCCTTACGCCTTACGATTTATTGTTCAGGTTTCCATTATTGGCAGTTCGATGATGAACTTTGCCCCGCGGGGCAGATTATCTTCTACCCGTATCTTCCCGTGATGCTCGAGGATGATCGAATGGACGATGGCAAGGCCAAGGCCGGTGCCGTCCTTCTCTTTTGTAAAGTACGGATCGAACACTTTTTCCTTGTCCTCGTCGGAGATGCCTTTTCCGGTATCTGCAAATTCTATGATACCGGTACGTTTCGGCGCGTCAAACCGGGTACGGACCTCGATATTTCCGGCGCTGCCGTCCATTGCCTTTACGGCATTGGTTATGAGATTGATAAATGCCCTTTTGATACCGTCACGGTCAACGCGGACTAAGGGGATGTCCTCCCGGTTAAACGTCATTGAAATGTCGTGATAGAGATTCCGGTAAAGATCGAGGGTCTCTTCGACAATGACATTGAGGTCCTCCGAGGTCTTCGCCTGGGATGTATGGGTAAGCTTTGTTAGTTCATTGACTATTTCCTTGATATCGTCAACCGACCGTATGATCACCGATGTGGTCTGGTCCAGGACCGCCCTGTCATCTCCCGTGAAATTGCCCATAATTTTCCGGCGGATACGCTGGGCAGACAGGATAATGGGTGTCAGCGGGTTCTTGATCTCGTGGGTCAGTTTCCGGGCAACCTCCTGCCAGGTGGCAAGTTTTTCGGCACGAACAATGTGGGTTATGTCGTCGAAGGCTATAATAAACCCGGCAATTCTGTTAGTTTCGTCATCTTTGAGGGCAGTCAATGATGCCCTGAGATACGTGACATCTTTTTTCAAATTGAGCCTTAGGTCCATCGTGATGCTTTCGCCGCCCGCCGCCTTCACTTCCTTGAGAAAAGATTTTGTCAGGCTCCTGAAATCATTTCCGAATATTTCCCGCAAGGACATACCTTCGAGGCTTTCCCGTTCAATACCCAGGATATGCCGTGCGGCGTTGTTGGCGAGCCGGATGATCCCTTTTTTGTCCGTGGATATAATACCGGCAGCGACATTATTAAGGACAAATTCAAGGGAACGGCTTTTGTTTTCGATCTCATCTTTTGCTATCTGGAGTTCCCTGGCCATGCTGTTGAATGCCCTGACAAGGTTGCTGATCTCGTCTTTCCCGCGCTCCTCGAGATTGATGTCAAATTTGCCTTTTGCGATGATCGCCGCCCCTTCTTTCATCTTCTCTATGGGAATGGTGATCTCGGTGGCCATCTTGATGCCGACCCAGAGCGAAACGAAGATCGTCAGGATGGTTATAAGGAAAAGGGGAATGATAAAACTGTATTTAAGCACTTTCTTGAAGACCCTGGATTCCTTGAATTCCTTGCTCGTTACGGCGATCTGCTTCATCCGTTCCGTGCCCTTCATTTTGATCGTATCGCCAAGTAAGAAGGAGCGGGCCCACGGAACCGGCAGCCTGTGTTCCGGCTTTGATGCGCATGCCCACCATGAGCATTTCCCCGTCATCCGGAGGGTATGATCTCCCGTGATACGTCATTTGCGCATCAATGTCTTCAGCCGGGCACGGACGATCTCATCTGACTTGTCGGAACCGCTGGCCCTGATGATCTGTCCGGTTGACGGGTCATATATTGCCAGGTAACCAAGAACGTGCGTCGTCTCGTACCTGTCGAGAAAATCCTTCAACTCTTTTTCGTTGCCTATCATATCCTTCTTTTCTATCTGCTCCACCATCCGGGACCCGATCCTCATATGACGCTGAAAGATCTCCTCGTAATGGAACCGGGAAAGCTCAAGGGCGCTCTCCAGCGTATCCTCGATCTGCTGACTGAACCAGCGGTCCATGCTCACATAAAAAAAACCGGTCGCCAGTATGAAAAGGGTAAATGACGGCACGATGGATATGAAAAGGAGTGTCGATGTTAGCCTTTTTTTGAGGCCGGAACCCCAGATGCCCCGTCTCTTCTCGATATATGCCTTGAGAATAATGCGCGTGATCAGGAAAAGAAGAAGCAGTATAAGCAGGAGATTTATGTTGAGGACAACAACCAAGAGCTTGTTTTCCCAGACCGGGAAAAACCGTGCAAAATTCGGGAGATCTCGTTTCGAGAAAAACAAGCGCCCCGAAAACAACTAGAATACCGATGATAAAAGAGAGTTCTTTTTTAAATTTCATAGAGAAACCAGGTAATGGGTAATAGGTTATGGGTTATGGGCAAAACCGGATTCATTTCTGTCTCTCCCTATTACCTATCACCTATTACCTATTACCTATTTCATTTTATTGCCAACGAAATTTACCTGCCGTTCATTGCGGGCGCCTTTTCGGTATGAGGCAGAAAGCAGGGTCTTCGGAGCAGAATGTACACAATCCCGTATCAATAATGGTCTCGATATCCGCATCTGTCAAAAGCCGGGTGTTTGCATCTTTCAGGTCAAGATAGATCGAACCGTTCCTGTTGTGAAAGATATTTTCCGGAAAACCTTCATTCAGGAATGCCTCTTTGACCTCGGTCCCTACTGTATAACAGCAACCCCGGATCGACGGCCCCATGAGGGCTATGATACGCTGTTTCGCAGCCCCGCGCTCCGCCATCATGTCGACCGCCTTTGACGTGATGCGCTGAAGGGTTCCCCTCCACCCGGCATGGACTATCGCAGCCATGGGGAAGGCCGGATCGATGAGCACGATGCTCAGGCAATCCGCTGTCTTGATCACTCCCGCAATTCCGGGTTTGTAGAGCAGGATGCCGTCTCCCGTGTCCGGGCTGTCGTTGACTCCTACCGCATGGACCGTATTACCGTGTTCCTGCTGAAGCATTACCACACGATCGAGGGAAAAAGCATCGAGAAAAGACCGGGTTTCACTCGCCATCCGATAAATGACGGGGAATTTCGTGTAAAAAACCCGTGAATGATACCCCGGGCCGTCAATTCAGGGACGTGATAATATTCCCAGCCATTCTTTTCTTCCCGTACAAATTTCATTGCCGCACGGGCACATATTATAAGTCATGCTGTAGTTTACGGATTTTTTAGCCATTTTGTCCACGATGTTTTTCTATGAAATCCTTCATATCGGCAGGCACAGGCGCCTCGATCTTTACCGGGACCGCCGTTACCGGGTGAGAGAACTCTATACGGTATGCATGGAGAAGCGGCCTGGCGGCAGATCTTTTCGCCGCTCTCCCGTACGTTTCGTCGCCGACGATGGGAAAGCCGGCATGATTCAGGTGAACGCGTATCTGGTGCGTCCTTCCTGTTGCGGGGTATGCCTCGATATAGGAGAATCCCGTCAGCCGTTCAAGGACCTTGAAGCCGGTAGATGCCTGCCGTCCTCCCTTTTTCAGGACGGCCATTTTCTTTCGATCGACCGGATGGCGCCCAATATTCCCCTCAACGGTCAAAAAGTCCCATTGCGGGGTTCCCTCAACAATGGCACGGTAGGTTTTTCTGACATGCCTGTCTTTGAACAACGCGGAGAGTTTTTCCTGTGTCCGGGAATCACGGGCTATAAGGATCACCCCCGTCGTGCCCTTGTCGAGCCGATGGACGATTCCCGGTCTTAACCCCGCCATACCATCGGATCGGTCTATTACTTCATGCCCCTCCCCCATGGAACCTGGAACGTGGAACGTGGAACTATTTTTTCCCAGGTACCCCAGCACGGCATTCACCAGCGTACCCGAGGTATGGCCGAATGACGGGTGTACGACCATGTCCGCAGGCTTATTGATGGCCAGAAAATAATCATCCTCATAGAGGACATCAAGGGGTATTTCCTCAGGTGCAAGTTTTACCGGTTCTTCCTCCGGAATATCCCCGGTTATCTCAACGCCCGCTTTGAGGCGCATCGCCGGCTTCGGTACCCTGCCCTCTACCCGGACATGCCCGCCTTCTATCATTTCTTTTACTTTTGTTCGTGTGAGGGATAATTTTTCGGACAGGAAAATATCAAGCCTTACACCGCTTTGCTGGCAGGTTATGGTAAAACTAAGGGGCATTTGTTGTATAAACCGAGACTATCGCTGCCAGAAGGTCTGCTTCATCGTGGGCAAGGACAGTCCTCATGTCAAATATAAGCTTTTCTTTTTCGATCCTCGCGACAACGGGTACGGACTGTTCTCTCAATTTCTTTTCGAATGTTCCAGCCGTCATGGCGGACGGAACCAGGGCTATCCCGGCCGATGGTATGATAATGTCAGGAAAACTTCCGCCTCCTACTTCCGAATCTAACTCGACGACAGATATGTCCGCACCGGGACATCGCTTTTTCAGGTACGCGGTGAGACGGCGGGCCCGTTTTGCCAGATTTTCCCTTGGTTCAGACATCATCGCAATCGTGGGGATCTTCTGTGATGCCGAGTCCGCATCGAGGCACAAAAGAAGCGTTGCTTCAAGGCCCGCAAGTGTGAATTTATCAGGGCGCAGGGCTCTTGTTATCGGGTTTAGCTTTATGGCATTGATACATTCCTCTTTGCCCAGGATTATTCCCGCCTGGGGGGCGCCGAGAAGTTTATCGCCGCTGAATGATATCACATCGTAACCGGTCTTTAATTCCTCCGCTATTATCGGTTCCCCTGTATGGCCGAAACCGCCGAATGTATGGAGAAGTCCGCTCCCGGTGTCAAAATATGTCGGAATGCCATATTTCTTGCCCAAATTGACCAGTTCTTCCGACGAAACCTCATGGGTGAAACCGCGTATGCGGTAATTGCTCGTATGGGCCTTCATGATGAGGCCCGTGTTGTCTCCAATGGCCCGCTCAAAATCTTCGATGTATGTCCTGTTCGTCGTGCCTACTTCCCTTAAGATCGAGCCGCTCTTCTTCATGACATCGGGTATCCTGAACGAACCGCCGATCTCGATAAGTTCCCCCCGTGAGATAATTACCTCTTTCCGTTCCGCAAGTGTATTGAGGACCAGGAAGACTGCGCCGGCGTTATTGTTGACGACAAGGCTATCTCCGGCAGAGGTTAATCTTTTGAGGACCGATGTGCAATGGTCGTGCCGGCTTCCGCGTATTCCTTTTTCAAGATCATATTCGAGATTGGAATAACCCGTTGCAACCTTCATTATGGCCTTGACCGCCTCTTCCGCAAGCACCGACCTGCCGAGATTGGTATGGATGATCACGCCCGTTGCATTAATGACGCGTTTGAGGCGAGGCTCAACCAGTACTTGGGCGCGACGGGATATCTCCTCAACGATCTCGTCAATTCCCGGCACCATGCTTTTCCGGCCGTTCCTTATTTCGAGCCGGAGACTGTCAAGGTACTCCCGAAGGGCGTCTTTCAGGACCGGTTCGGGGAACTCAGCCAGAAGCGCCTTGAAGCCGGAGCTTTCGAGTATTGAGTCAACTTTTGGTATCTTCCGCAGCAGGTTGTCTGGCATAGCTTAGTTATTTTCTATCATATAGTACGAACCGTCAACAGGTAATTTCCACCTTGGCGTCCACGATCATGCACCCTTTCCCTTCTTCGTCAACGATAACAGGGTTTATATCCAGGTTGGTTATATGCGGGTTTTCGACAAGAAGCCTCGATACCCGGATGATGACATCCCGAAGCGCGCGAAGGTCGGCCTGTTTTCCGCCGCGTGCACCTTTCAGGATCGCTGAGCCTTTCAACTCATCGATCATACCCCGGGCATTGTCTTCATCAACAGGCGCTACCCGGATAGACCGGTCGGCCATGATCTCGACATATATGCCTCCGAGTCCGCAGACAATAACAGGCCCGAATTCATTGTCAAACCGCCCCCCGATCATCATCTCGTGACCTTTGGGGACCATTTTCTGAACAACGCATCGCGTCGAACCCATCTCGTCGAAGGCCCCGAGTAATTCTCTATCATCCCTCACATCGAGAAATACCCCCATGGCATCGGATTTGTGCAAAAGAGTAGCTGTCGGCAAGCTTCAATGCAACCGGATACCCGAGCCGTCCCGCCGCGGCGATCACTTCATCCCGGGTTTCGGCCAATGCATACTGCGCAACAGGAAGGCCCGATCGCTCAAGCATCGAGAAGCATTCCCCGGGATCGAGGAACCTCCGTCCGGCCCTGGCATCACACCGTATCTTGCCCGGGTATTTATAAGAAATCCTCTTCTCCCGCCCTTTTGCCTCGTAATGTTTCAGCGACCAGGAAAGCGCCTTCATTCCCTGATCCACGTCGGTAAAAACCGGGACATCCGCCGCTTCCTTGACCGCGAACCATTCCGACCGGTTCGTTACGACACATAACGCAACGGGCTTATTGTATTTCGGGATGATCCCGGAGGCATAACGGAGAAAGCTGCGCACTTTTTCTCCATCGGTTTCCGAACTGTACGTGATGACGAATGCAATGCCATCCACGCTCTCCTCTTTCAGGGCCATTTCGAGGATCGGGCAATATTCGTCAAGATCATAGACATCGCCTATATCGAGGGGATTGGTCGCGGCTATAACATTGAGTTTTTTCTCGTGAACCCCGGCGAAAAAATTGTCAGAGAATTTCGCAAAGTCAAAACCGTACCTCTTCGCCGCATCTGCAGCCAGCACCCCATGCCCGCCGGATCGCGAGATAAGGGCAAGCCTTCTTCCTCTCAGAACGGGCAGGCTGAATATCTTGAAACAATCGACCATTTCCTGAAAATTCGTAACCCTGATGATCCCCGCCTGTTTCATCGCGGCCTCGGCCACAGCGTCATCGCCCGCGAGGGCCGTGGTGTGAAACTTTGCGATCTCGCCGCTCGACGGGCTTCTGTTCGCCTTAAGTATAACCACCGGTTTCGGGCTTGAAGCCGCGAGGCCCATCAATCGCCGGCCATCCGAGAAATTCTCAAGGTAAAGCCCTGCGACGCGCGTCCCGTCATCCTTAAGAATATATTCAAGGATATCATTTTCGTCGGTCATTAATTTATTGCCGATACTGACGAGTTTCCTCAAGCCGACATTTTCTACGGAGCAGAGCATGCATGTGTCATAAAAAACGCCGCCGCTCTGGGAAATTAGGGATGCCGAGCCCTCCTTCATATAATCGGGATCTATAATGAAGAACGGGAGAATGACCCCCGCTGCCAGGTTAACAATGCCGAAACAATTGGGGCCTATTATTTTCATGCCATACCGTTCGGCTGTAGAGATGACCGCGCCTTCAAGTCCCAGGCGTTCACCTGAGAATTCGCTGAACCCCCCCGACTCGAGGATCACATTGCGTATGCCTTTTTTCCCACACATCTCAAGGATCTCCGGTGCATGACGGGCAGGCGCGAGAATGACGGCGAGGTCGGGGATTTTTTCAATAGTATCGAGGTCCTTCAAGATCCTTCTGCCGGCCACTATGCCATCGCGGGCCCCGACAGGGTAAACCTCACCACGGAAACCGAAACGGCCCAGGTTTTCGACGATAACGCGGGCAAGATTGGACGGGGTGTCGGAAACACCGAATACTGCAATGCTTTCTGGATAGAAAAATGTTTTCATGTTGGTCCTTCGAGATGCCGGTAATGGGACGTTTCGATAGTATAACGTGCAACCCCTTATAAAACAAGGATTAAGCATTAGTAGACGCGATTGACAATGCAGCCCGCCATCTGGTAAATTTCGGTAGCTGTTTAATACAGGATCAACCAGAATGAGGACTTAAATGAATAAGACCGAAATTGCGTTGTCCATGTTTCAAAGCGGGTTTAGTTGTTCGCAGGCCGTTTTTGCGTCATTTGCCGAAGACCTGGGATTGCCCGGGAAAAAGGCGCTTATGATCGCGAGCGGCTTTGGCGCGGGCATGGGCAGGATGGCGCTTACATGCGGGGCGGTTACGGGCGCGTTTATGGTGCTTGGATTAAGAAACGGATATTCAATAGCCGACAACAAAGAGTCCAAAGAAGAAATGTACCGGCTTATCCGTGAATTCGGGGACACGTTCCGCGCCATGCACGGATCTCTCGAATGCCGTGAACTTCTCGGATGCGATATCTCGACGCCCGACGGGTATAAATCAGCCGCTGATATGGGCACATTCCGGACACTATGCCCCCGGTTTGTTGAGAGTGCCGTCGAGCATCGTTGAAAAAATGATCCACGACCGATAGCCAAAATTGCTGCATATTTGAAAAATGGTGATATACTTAAGCAGGAACATGAAAAAAGCAACAATAATTCTCGTGCTTTTGTTTTGTTTGTCTCTCGGTCTTCCATTGACCGGTGAAGCCGGGCGATACTATTACGGTGGAGGCTGCCACGGAGGCTCCGGCGATTATTGGGTACCAGCGGCCATCATTGGCGGCACTATACTGGCAGGAGCGCTCTTTATCGGGGCGATGAACCAGGCGTCGAGACCCCCTGCACCCGCCCAGCAGCCGGCATACAGGCCGATAGATACCAACCAGCCTTACGCTTCCCCCGATCCGAATTTCGTCGCCAGGTATGGCGGCAACAGCCTGCTCCAACACAGCAAAAGACTGGCGGTGAATGGGTCACAGTACCTGCCCAGCAAGTAGGCGGCACATGGGTTCCCGCCCACCGCATTTTCGTGCCGAATTCTTAGACACGCCTCCAGGTTCAACATTCCAGGCCAAACGTATCCCAGGAGCACCTGTGCCATTCGGGTCAGCTGAGTTGATCTGTCTTTTATCTATTGCTGAATTCCTGAAAACACGCGCTTGATTGGATATTGTCAAAATCTTTTTGGTTTATCACAACACGCGGGTCCTTCAACTGGCCGGTTTCGTAGGCGGCCTTGATCCACCGGCAAGCCTGAGGGGCATTATTGCGTAATGATTCCACTCGCGCAAGGAGCATCATTGAAGGCAGATCGGACGGCTTCAACTGCAGAGACTTCTGAAGGTCCTCTACTGCCTCGTCATATCTTTTGAGTTCCCTGTATAGAACACCCCTGGCAAAGTAGGTACCGGGATTATCGGGTTTCAATTCTATTGCCTTCGTGAAGTCGGATAACGCCTTTTCGGGTTGCGCGTCAAAAATATACATCATACCGCGCTGTGAGTATAAAAGGAGGTGCGATGGATTAATTTCTATAGCGCGGCTTATGTCCGCAATAGCATGCGTGTAATCCTTCCGGGCTGCAAAAATCTCTGCCCGTCCCTGATAAGCCTGCCAGAAATTCGGGGCTATCTCTGCAAGCCGATTGTAATCCGCAATGGCTTCACTGTACTTCCGCTCATTTTTATAGATAAACGCCCTTCCAAGCAGACTGAGGAACTCCTTTGGGTTCAGATTAATGGCTTCGTTATAATCTTTCAGCGCCTTTTCGGATTCATTGAGTGCGGCATATGTATTTCCCCGAAAACTCAAGGCCCGGGGGTTCTTCGGATCGAGTTCGATCGCCCGGCTAAGGTCGTTCACGGCATCCTTATACTTGCCCTCGACGTATGATAAAATACCACGGTGCTCCCAGGCAGCCTGATTCTGAGGATTTATCCCGATCGCCCTTGAAAAGTCGGCGCGCGCGGACGCATAATCCCTGTCCCTCTCATAAGCCTGTGCCCGTCCGATATACGGCATTTCATTACCTGGATTAAGGGAGATTGCCCTGTCAAAATCTATCATTGCTTTGCCCGTATCGCCCGTTCCCTTATATGCAAACCCCCGCCATGTGAGCATATCCGATAATGCGGTAGCTGAAAGGTTTCCTGCATTGATCCCGGCGGTGCATTCCGCAATTGCCTTCTCGAAATGACGGCCCACGACAAGATCCCTGCATGGACCGGATGCCCCCGACGTTATCGGAAAGCAGATCAAAACCATAACCAGGGAAATGTATATCACACAGGACGTGCTGACCTTTATCCCGGGCATATTTTTACCTCCCTCATCCTGTGCATACTTTACATGATTGACGCAAAATTACAACATCGGCCGGATGTCGGAAAAGAAAACAATACGGCCGCTCGCAGCGGCCTCATCTTGTATGGAGATTAATTGTGTCAGGGACGTACGTGTATTCCGGTTGATCAGCCGAAAATGCCCACGGCTTTCTGTGCCATTGCTACAAAAACCCTGGGGAAGATGCCCATATGCAGAAGAGCCCATATGCAGATCAGCATAACAAGCCCGTACTGGGGCGCCCTGTCGGCTGCTACCGCCCCGGCAATGGGTTCTTTGAAATACATGTACATCATCACCCTCAGGTAATAATAGGCAGCCACAACGCTATTCAGGAAACCGATAATGGCAAGCCAGTAATAATGAGCCTTGACCGCGGTACTGAATACGTAGAATTTGCCCATAAAACCGGCAAGCGGCGGTACGCCGGCCAATGACAGGAGAAAGATGCTCATGCACAGTGCGATAAAAGGATACCGGGCACCAAGCCCCGCAAAGCTATCGAGGTCGCTGCCGTTATCGCCCTTTTTCTGCAGGACGATGATCGCCGTAAAGGCCCCGATATTCATGAATGAATATGCCATGAGATAATACAGCATGCTCGATGCCTGCGCCCTGTCACCCGTAATGAAGGCAACAAGGATGTACCCGGCATGGGCTATGCTGGAGTAAGCGAGCATTCTCTTGACATCCCGCTGCACGAGCGCCGTGATATTCCCGACACACATTGTAAGTACCGCAAGGATCCATATAATTTCAGACCATCCAAACTGAAAGGGGATCAACGCCGTGAAAAAGACCCGAATCAGCGCTCCGAACGCGGCGGCCTTTACGCCTGTAGCCATGTATGCCGTTATCGATGTCGGCGCACCCTGGTAGACGTCCGGCGTCCACATATGGAACGGGACAGAGGCGATCTTAAATCCGAAACCTACGATCAGGAGCCCGATGCCGATGACGAGCATGGTAGGTGAGAAGGGCTGCTTCGTCAGGAAATATCTTTTCAACTCGACGACGTCGATGATCCCTGTCGCTCCATAGATCATGGACATGCCGTACAGCAAAAATCCCGTAGCAAACGCGCCGAGGAGGAAATATTTCATGGATGCCTCGACGGATGCGATCTGGCTCCTCAAAAGGCCGCACAGGACGTAGATCGAAAGCGACATTACCTCGAGCCCGATGAAGATCGTTATAAAATGATGAGATGATGTCATGACCATCATCCCCAGCACCCCGAACATGAGCAGGGAATAATATTCTCCCGATCCGATATCCTCACGGTCCGCGTAACGCAGGGAAACGATGGCAACAAGGATCAAAATAACAAGGAACAAGCCTTTAAAGAAAGTCCCGTAGTTATCGACCGTATAGAGCTGGTTAAAAATGTCGAGGTTCGTTCCCCACAAGTTAACTGTGAAATAGAGGGCAAACAGCGACCCGACCACGCAGAGCACACCGGAGATCTTTGACGCCACAGGGCCTTTGGTGAAACCGCCTATTATAAGCAGCACAAGTGCAAACCCGGTAAGCATTATCTCGGGCATTATCCATCTAAATTCGCTGGCAGGTATTAAAGCGTCCATTAAAAGACCCCTATCTCGTCATATTCGTGTTTGTTGCGTCTGCGGCCACTTTTGCCGCCCCGCCTGTATTCTGCTCAAGAATTCGCGCCTGGGCGTCCTTGTTCTTGACCAGGCTTAAATACTCGGTTACCGATGTATCCATTTTGTTAAAGAACATCTTCGGGTAAATACCCATCAGGAGAATAAAGAAGACCATGCAGCAAAGGATAGCGATCTCCCGGCCTTCAAGGTCCTTCAGGTTCCTGTTCTCTTCTTTTGTGATCACACCGAACATAACCCTCTGGAACATCCACAGCATATACACTGCGCCCAGCACGACACCGGTCGTTGCCAGCGTTCCATAAACCACATTGGCCTTGAATGCTCCCAGAAGGATAAGAAACTCACCGACAAAGCCGTTCGTCCCGGGAAGTGCGATCGATGACAAGGTTATGATCATAAAAAATACTGCGAAGATCGGCATGACCTTCGAAATTCCGCCAAAATCCGATATCATCCTCGTATGCCTTCTCTCGTATATCATGCCGACGATAAGGAAGAGACCGCCTGTTGATATACCGTGGTTGAGCATCTGATAGATGCCTCCCTGAACGCCCTGCATGTTGAAAGCAAATATGCCGAGCATACAATATCCGAGATGGCTCACGCTCGAAAAAGCGATCATTCTCTTGAGATCGGGTTGCATCATGCTGACGATCGCGCCGTAGATGATGCCGATAATGGCCAGTATGGACATCAGCGGGACCGCATCGAACGCGGCGGAGGGGAAGAGCGGTATCGCAAACCGGATAAAACCGTATGTACCCATCTTCAGGAGCACGCCTGCAAGGATGACGCTGCCTGCAGTAGGCGCTTCCGTGTGGGCGTCCGGCAACCATGTGTGCACCGGGAACATAGGCACCTTGATCGCAAATGAAAGTGCGAATGCCCCGAAGAGCCAGTACTGTTTGGCTATAGGGATACTTGCCTTGTAGAGTTCGAGTACGTTGAACGTGTATATACCGCTCTGTGCATAGTAGAAGAAATAAAGGTAGAGGATGGCGACCAGCATAAGGACGCTTCCTGCCATCGTAAAAAGGAAGAACTTGATCGCCGCATAGATCCTGTTTGGACCGCCCCATATACCGATAAGAAGGTACATGGGGATAAGCATCAGTTCCCAGAAGACATAGAAGAGAACCAGGTCGAGCGCGCAGAGAGTGCCGATCATGGCTGTTTCGAGGAAGAGAAACGTAATGTAATATTCCTTGACCTTGTCCTCGATCGCCTTCCATGAGCACAACACGCAGATAACTGTGAGAAAGGTCGTAAGAAGGACGAGAAGAAGGCTGATCCCGTCGATCCCGAGATTATAAGTGATGCCCCAGTCGGGAAACCAGTCGGCCTTTTCGACGAACTGCATTCCCTTTGCCGTATTGCTGAACTTGTAAAAGAGCGGGATCGAGGCGAAAAGTTCGAACAGGGAGAATATCAGTGTGGCAGACTTGATGAATAGAGTATTCCCGCGGTTTACGAAAAGCAGGATTATTACCCCCAGGAGAGGGAAAAATATGAGGAAACTGAGTATTGGTATACCGAAAACTGAGAACTCCGTCATGTACGCACCTTTACAAGATTCTCGAAATAAGATAGCCGATAACAATTATCGCGCCGAAGATAATCGCGAATGCATAGCCCTGCACCAAGCCGGTCTGAACTTTTCGAATGATATTGCCGATTCCCGAGAGTGCAGCGGCTATGTTGTTTATGATGCCGTCAATGAATCAACTCGTCGAAATAATCCTTTAAGAACTTGCCGAGCTTCATGAGGCCCCGAACAAATATGAACCCGTACAGTTCATCGACATAATACTTGTTATGCACCAGCGTGAAAAGCCCCTGGAACTTCTCCACAAATCTCTTCGGCAGATTCGGGTTTTTCACGTAGAAAAGCCAGGCGATAAATATACCGAGGAGCCCGATGATTATAGCACCTATCATCAGCTGTCATCTCCATTCCAGCCGCAATGCCGCCGGCCTCGCCTGAAGATGCAAAGGCAGTGCTGACAATATTAAAGCCGCCGGCATGCGCTGCGGCCGGTGCATGGTGGCCGAATACCGGCTCGAGCCATTTTTCTATATGGTTGGAACCGCCGAGAAGATGCGGGACACCGACATAACCGCCGGCAATGCTGAGTACTGCAAGGACCATAAGCGGAACCGTCATGACCTTCGGCGATTCGTGGATATGATGTTTTACTTCCTCTGATGCACGGCTCTCTCCGTGGAAAGTATTGAAGAACATTCTGAACATGTAGAATGCGGTCATTCCAGCGGTTGCAGCGCCGATAAGCCAGAACCAGATGCTGTGGTGCCTGCTGTAGGCCATCCAGAGGATCTCATCCTTGCTGAAGAACCCCGACAGGCCCGGTACGCCCGCAATTGCGAGGCAGGCAATGAACGTCGTCCAGTACGTGATGGGTATTTTCTTCCGAAGGCCGCCCATTTTCCGCATATCGAGCTCACCGCTCATGGCGTGCATAACGCTGCCGGCCGCGAGAAAGAGAAGCCCCTTGAAGAATGCATGGGTCATGAGGTGAAAAACGCCTGCTGCATATGCTCCTGCACCGACGCCGACAAACATGTATCCAAGCTGGCTTACGGTCGAATACGCCAGGACGCGCTTTATGTCGTACTGGGCGCAGCCGATCGTCGCAGCGAAAAAGGCGGTAAGAAGCCCGACAATTGTAATAACGAGCAGAGTCGTCGGGGCAAGGACGTAGAGAAAGTTCAATCTGGCGATCATGTACACGCCGGCCGTTACCATGGTTGCGGCATGGATCAGCGAGCTGACCGGTGTGGGGCCTTCCATCGCGTCGGGAAGCCAGACATACAGAGGTATCTGCGCCGACTTTCCGGTTGCTCCGACGAAGAATAGAAGCGTAATGACAGTAGCAAGCCCCGGCCCGATGAGGTGAACGTTAGCCTGAAGCTCGGAGAACTTTAATGTCCAGATCCCCTGTGATCCAAGGAAACCAACCAGCGTAAAGACGCCGAGTAGAAAACCGAAGTCACCAATCCTGTTGACGATAAAAGCCTTCTTGCCTGCATTTGCGGCGGAGTCCTTCTCGTACCAGAAACCGATCAGCAAGTATGAGCAAAGGCCGACACCTTCCCACCCGACAAACATGACCAACACGTTGTCGCCGGTAACCAGTGTCAGCATCATGAAAACGAACAGGTTGAGGTAGCAGAAATAACGCCTGAACCCGGGGTCATCATGCATATAGCCTGCTGAATATATATGTATGAGT
Organism: uncultured delta proteobacterium; assembly: GCA_963823725.1. Taxonomy (GTDB): domain Bacteria; phylum Desulfobacterota; class Syntrophorhabdia; order Syntrophorhabdales; family Syntrophorhabdaceae; genus Delta-02. The sequence goes on along the minus strand of CAWGMJ010000001.1, from coordinate 27,439 downwards.
GACCCGACACCGGAAACAATGAGGCACATGATGATCGAAAGTGCATCTATCCTGAATCCGATCTGTGTCTTGAAATCCCCGGAAACGATCCAATCGAAAACGGTCTTTTCAAATACCCTGCTTTCAGGCGGCAACTGCAGGAATTGCACGAATATGATCGCGGATACTGCGAAAGATGCGACCACGGAAAGGCATGCCACCCAGGCGGTAAGAGTCTTCGGGAAGCGCACCCCGAGAAGGCCGTTTATTAAAAACCCGATTGCGGGAAATGCCGGAATAAGCCAGATAAGGTCAGCCATTTAAAACCCCTTCTTTAGCCTTTAAGCAGATTAAAATCGTCTACGTGCACTGTGCCCTTGAGCCTGAATATGAGCACGAATATAGCAAGGCCCACCGCCGCTTCGGCCGCTGCAACGGCCATAATGAAGATAACGAAGATGGTCCCGTCAAGCGAGTTCAGGAAATTCCCCGAGGTAATAAAACTAAGGTTCACCGCATTCAGCATGAGCTCTATGCACATGAAGATCACGATCGCATTCCGCCGCGTGATCACGCCAATGGCACCCACGGTGAAAAGCACTGCTGACAACAGATAATAGAGGTCTTGCGGTATCTCGGGCAACATTATCTCTCCTATTCCTTTCTTTTCCTGGCAAGCATCACGGCACCGACGATACCGACAAGAAGAAGTATCGATGCGACCTCAAATGTGAATGCATACTTGCCGTAAAGCAGGGTCCCTACTGCCCGCGTATTGCCCATTTCGACAAGTTTCTGGGCGGTGTAAATGCCGTGCTGTCCTACATTGCTATAGGTATAGACTCCTGCCAGAACCTGCAGGAAAAGTATTATCGTAATGATCGCCCCGATCACTTTCGGGAAAGAACGTTTAGTTCCCCATTGTGCGCCCCATTCCAGGTGGATGAGCATGATCACAAAAAGGACGAGCATCATGATAGCCCCTGCGTACACCAGGACCTGTGCAACCGCTATGAAAGTCGCATTGAGAAGGACATAAAGGACCGCGATTGAAAAGAATGTCACGATAAGCCATAGTGCGCTGTGGATCGGGTTTTTTCGTGTTACCATCATCAGGGATGAACCCGTCGCCATAAGGGCCATCACAACAAAGATAAACCATTTAAATCCGATTCCGATGCCGATCATTTTTTATCCTCATCCATGTCAAGGAGTTTATTCGTATCCAGTACGAAATCTTCTTTCCGGTAATGTGCCTGCTCGTAATCTTTGCCGAGATTGATGGCATTGACCGGGCATGCATCCTGGCAAAAACCGCAGAAGATGCAGCGCCAGGGATCTATCTCATATTTAATGGGGTAGCGCTTCCCGTCGAACTTCTCGCCGATCTCCAGCGTGATGCACTGGTTGGGACATACCTTCACGCAAAGGCCGCATGCAACGCAGGCTGTTTCACCGGCCTCGTTCTTCTTGAAATAATGCACGCCGCGCCATCTTTCCGGCACTTCGTGCTTCTTTTCCGGGTATTGGTACGTGATAGTCTTCGTAAAGATCCGTGTGAATGTCAGTCGAAGACCTTTAAGGAGAGGAAGGACTATCTTGTCTTGCATTACAGCACCCCCAGTGCCACGAGGGCAGCAGTTACAACAACGTTAATAAGCGTAAGGGGCAGAAGGACCTTCCATCCAAAATGCATGATGTGATCGTATCTTAACCGCGGATATGTTCCCCTTTCCCAGATAAAGAAGCAGATGACTGCCGCGACCTTAATAATGAACCATACAGGTCCGGGGAGCCACGGGCCCATCCAGCCGCCGAGGAAAAGCGTCGTGACGATTGCCGCCACGGTGAACATATGGGCATATTCCGCGATCATAAACGTTGCGAATTTCATACTGCTGTACTCAATATTAAAACCGCATGCCAGTTCACTTTCAGATTCCGGCATGTCGAACGGTGTTCTGTTAATTTCTGCCAATCCCGCTATGATGTAAAAAATGAAGCCGAAGGGATACTTTACGATGAACCACATGCCCTCCTGCGCCCTTACGATGTCGCTGAGGTTAAGCGATCCTGCAAGGATGATGGTCCCGATGACGGCAAGGCCAAGGGCCACTTCATAGCTGATCATCTGAGCAGCAGCGCGCAGGGCACCGAGCACACCGTATTTGTTTCCGGATGACCATCCGCCGAGCACAATACCGTATTCGCCGAGGGTCGCCAGGGCAAGCAGATATAAGAGCCCTGTGTCTATATCGGCCACAACGAGCTTGATGTCTCTGCCGAGAATGCTAATAGTTGATCCGAAAGGAACAACGGCAAACATGCTCAGCGCTGCAAACAATGAGATGCCGGGCGCCAGTACATATAACGTTTTATCGGCTTCATCAGGGATGATGTCTTCCTTGAAGAAAGATTTGACGCCATCTGCCAGGGGCTGGAGAAGGCCAAAAGGTCCAACCCTGTTGGGCCCGGGCCTGACCTGCAGACGGCCGAGAAGCTTTCTTTCAAGGAGAGTGGTGTATGCCACAAACCCCATAAGAACGAGCACCACGACTATGTTCTTTACCACCATTTCGATTAACGGGTAGAACTGTTCCATGCTTTAACCTTTTTTTACCGTCACTGCGATGTGTTTGGCATACCCATCGGTCAGATTCAATATGTCCTGCCTGTTCTTCAACATTCTATATTCAAGAACGCCCTTCTTCAGGCCTTCCTTGATCGCTGCAGGATACTGCGACTTTCCCATGGTCCGATTCGATAATGACCTGGCCGCCTTCCGCATATCCCGAGGGCCTCGGCATCTTCCTGCGAGATGAATAATTTGTCGCCTGCGATCGGGGGGTTCTGGAGATAAGCCATTTTGGAATAAACGGCCTTTCCTGCCAGGTGATGATGGAAGAAGAGATTCTTCAAAACAAGGGTAAACGGTTTTTCAGACTTGCCTGGTTCAGCCTTGCCGGAAGGCGCGATCTTTGCCGTGCCGTTCGTTGGTCTAAGGCTCGCCCTGCCGAGATCATCGCTTATAAGGATCTCTCTTCCGAAAATAACTGTCGATGCCTCGGCCTCATTTTTGTACAACCCTCCGCCGAGACGATCGAGAAGCATCCTCAAAAATTCGAATCCCGGTGATGCCTTGCCTTCGGCCCGCACTACCTTACGCATGTAACCGTCCTCGGCGACATAACTGCCCTCTTTCTGGGCGAAGCTGCCGGTCGGGACGACAATGTGGGCATATCTGAGATGCGCTTGTATCGAACATGTCGCATACGGCCAGGAACGCCTTATTTTTCAGGGCCTGTTCGACACTTTTACCGGCGAGGTAATGGAAGGGATCATCTTCGTAGATCAAAAGACCGTCCGCCTTGCTCAATACGTCTGACGTTGAAACGGCATCGGGCAGAACCGCCAGAATACCGACGGCATTCGACTGAAGGGCGGTCGGCATAACTGCCCCTGTCTTTTGTATCCCTTTGACGATACAGAGGTTGAGAAGGGCCTCCATGCTTTCCATCTTGCCGCTCAATCCGGTCCCGAATATGACCGCAACCGAAGAGGCATCAGCAAAAAGTTTATAGAACTTGTCGACATCCTTCTCGTCTGCGCCGCTCGCGGCTAAAGCATCCGCCTTGCTTCCCGAAAGGCCGTCGATATTCCCGGCCTCGGGATCGCTCTTTTTATCGGCGATAAGCTGTGCGGCTATCCCGTTGAAGAATGCAGCGTCCGAACCCGGTGTTATTTTTACCCAGGCATCGCTTATGCGTGTCAGGGCTATGGGAGACGGATCGATGACGGCCACTTTGGCGCCTTTCATCTTTACTGCCTCCCGTACCTTGTTGGCGAGAAGATGGTTATTACCGAGCAGGTCGGCACCGGCAACAACGATGAGGTCGCATGTATTGAGCGCCCCGTATTCGTAGGGGTACGGGATCCCCATACGGCGCAGCGTCTCAAGAACCTTGCCCGTGTGGTAATATCCGGCACTCCCGAAAATTGTCTTTGAAAAATTCTTTGCGATCTGCGTTATCATGTAGGCTTCTTCGTTCGTTGCCCTCGGAGACACGACAAAACCGATCGTCTTTCCTTCTTTATCAAGTTTAGAGAGCGCCGACGCGGTTGCCTCTACCGCCTCTGCCAGGGTTGCCTCGGCATTGTCCGCTCCCTGTTTGACGGCCGGCGCTGCAAGCCGTGCCTCATTATTTGCGAAGTCGTATCCGAAACGGCCCATTACGCACAGCGAGCCTTTATTGGGAATGAGTGACGGGTTCGTCACAACCTTTGTTATGAACCTGTCTTCATATACGTCAAGATCGAGCGAACACCCGAAACCGCAGTGCGGGCAGGTTGTTGTCTGCCGCTTCGTCTGCCATTTCCTGCTCTTCTGGGGGCTTTCCTGTTCGGTAAGGGCACCGACAGGGCACATGAACAGGCATTCTCCGCACGAGATGCAATCTTCGGGAACCTTCGGCCTCATTGCGGCCTCTATGCCGGTCCCGACGAGTTCGAGGACCTTCCGGCCCGAGACTTCGCGGCACGCATGAACGCAGCGAAGGCATAGGACGCATCTGTCCTCGGCATACCTGATCATTGCCGTGGCATACGGCTTTACTGTTTTCGGTTCTCTGTCCGCCTCGAGATCGACACATTCGAGCCTGTGTTCGAAAACGAGGTCCTGAAGGCGGCATTCACCGGCAGAATCGCAATGGGGGCATTCCAGGGGGTGATTAATGAGAAGGAACTTAAGATATTCCTGGCGCATGGCGAAGAGCTTTTCGGATTGGGTCTTAACCGATATACCCTCAACAGCCGTGGTCGTACATGACGCCATGGGTTTTTCGTATCCGTCGATCTCAACGATGCAAAGCCTGCAGGAACCAATGGGAAGAAGGTTCTCGTGGTAGCACAGCGTCGGGATATATATGTTGTTTTCCCGCGCAGCTTCGAGTATTGTCTTGCCTTCTTCGGTCTTTATCTCTTTGCCGTCTATCTTGAATGTTATCATTCCTGTTCCCTTTTCAACCAACTGCAATCATGCCTATTCTATAACAGCGAAGGCATCGTGAGGCCTCCGTGATCGCCTCATCAGTCCGGAACCCTTCTTCGACCTCGTCGAACGTCCATTTCCTGACCTCGGGATCCATCGGGCGAAGCAGCATTCTCGGATGGTCACCCAGAAAGCCGACATTTTCGCTCTTATCGTAGACCTTGACCTGACCGAAGAATTTCACGAATTTCTCGCTCATCCGCGCCTTTGGCTTCTCGCCCTTCAAATATTCGTCGATCTTCCAGGCAGCGCGCTTTCCGTTTCCGCAGGCGCGAACGAGGACATCGGGACCCGTTTCGCAGTCGCCGGCAGAGAATATGCCCGGGATGTTGGTCACGAATGTCTCCTGGTCGACCTGAAAGGTGTTCCATTTTGTTATGGTGAATTCTTCCTTTTTCTCAAGGAAAGACCAGTCGATGGCCTGACCGATCGCCGGTATAAGGATATCCGTTTCAATCACAAATTCCGAGCCCGGCTGAGGGACCGGCCTTCTGCGGCCGCTTGCATCCGGTTCACCCAGCTCCATCCGGATACACTCGACCCCGACGACCTTGCCGTCTTTTTCAAGGATCCGTGTCGGGTTGCACAGGTAGTGGAATTCAACGCCTTCTTCCTCTGCCTCATGGATCTCGACAGGGTCTGCAGGCATTTCCTTCTTGGTCCTTCTATATACAAGGTGAACGTCTGGCTTGCCGATACGGAACGATGAACGCACACAGTCCATTGCAACGTTTCCGCCTCCGACAACGACGACCTTTTTCCCTTCGGGATATGGATCTTGACCGTTATTTATATCGAGGAGATATTTCACACCGGGAATAAAACCGCGATAACCCGCGTTTTCGCCATCAACACCCATTGGTGACGAGGTGTGGGCACCGACACCGATAAAGATCGCATCAAAGTCCTTGCGGAGCTGGTCGAGGGTTATGTCCTTGCCCATTTCAACCCCGTACCGCATGGTAACACCGAATGACTCAACCAGAGCACCCTCGCCTGTCGAGGACAACCCTTGGCAGACGATAATCGGGAATGCCGACTGCGGCCATTCCACCCGGCTCGCCGAGCTTTTCGAAGACCGTCACGGGATACCCCATCTGGGCAAGGTAATATGCACAGGAAAGTCCGGCCGGGCCGGCGCCGATAACAGCCACTTTCTTCGTTTTATCTATCCTGGCTTCTACATGTGCGTTTGACACTCTTTATCGATTTCCCAGTCTGCAGCAAATCTCTTGAGGCTTTTTATCGATATCGCCTCGTCGATATTCGCACGCCGGCAATTCGATTCGCACGGCCTCACGCAAACCCTTCCGAGGGTCCCGGCGAGACACGTGTTCTCGCGGATCTTCTTGAGCGATTCGGTGAACCTTCCCTCGCTTATAGCCTCGACGTAAGCCGGGATATCGAGCTGGGTCGGACAAACGCTCATACATGGCGCCGTTACGGATATCCTGTAATCGCCCGGTTTGGCCTTGCGTCCTTCTGCTATCGACCGGTCGAATTCCGGTGCGAAGAATGACATGGCCTGAAGGAGCGGCACAAATCCCGTCTGCCCGATCTGGCATTTGGAGCCATCTTTGATCGTAGCGGCGATCGTGCGGATCTTGTCAAGGTCTTCCGTTTTGCCGCGCCCCTCTGCAATGCCCCGCAGGGTGCCAAGGATGACCTTGCTTCCTATCCGGCATGGTATGCACCTGCCGCAGGATTCTTTCTGGATGGCTTCAGCGTACTTTACGGACATATCGATTATGTCCACGCTTTCATCGCAGAGGATGATGCCGTCCCATCCCATGAACGCCTTTACGGGAAGACCATTCTCAAACTCTCCGGGGAGCTTTACCTTCGGGGCTTCGAAAGACTCGCGGGCCTTACCCCTATTGTCTATTATCTCACCCTGCCAGGAACTGAAGATCACGTCTGCCATAATCAACCTTATTTATCTATTTCGCCGAGAACTATATCGGCGCTTCCTATCGCTGCTACAACATCAGCAACCAGCGATCCTTCTATCATCTTCGCTATTGAGCCGAGGTTGAGAAATGAAGGCGGGCGGATCCTGACGCGGTAGGGTTTGTCCGTACCGTCGCTGACAATGTAGAACCCGAGCTCACCTTTCGATGATTCGATGGAGGCATACGCCTCGCCCTTAGGCGGCCTGAAGCCGTCGGTCATTAATTTGAAATGGCGGATAAGTGCCGCCATGTCATGAGCCACATCTTCCTTTTCCGGCGGCACGTATGCAGGTGCATCGGCTTTGATCGGCCCTTCCGGCAATTTCTCGATGGCCTGGGCAACGATCCTTATCGACTGCCTCATCTCCTTAAGCCTGACAAGGTACCGGTCGTATATATCGCCAACCGTTCCGAGGGGAATCTCAAAATCGAAATCCTCATAACTGGAATACGGATACGCCTTGCGGACATCGTAATTGACGCCTGATGCACGGAGCATCGGGCCTGTCACACCAAATCCGATCGCATCTTCTGCGCTTAAGGGACAAACGCCCTTCAGGCGGCCTTTCCATATGACATTCTCTGTAAGCAGTGTTTCGTATTCGTCGATCCTGCGCGGAAGTTCTTCGATAAATGCCGTGGCTTCCTTGAGAAAATCTTCCGGCAATTCTTCTCTCAAGCCGCCGAACCGTATATAATCGGGCATGAGCCGTGCGCCCGCAACAGTTTCCAAAACCTTCAGACACGATTCCCTTTCACGGAAGCCGTAGAAAAGGACTGTCATGGCGCCCATATCAAGGGCATGGGTCGATACCCACAAGAGATGCGCGGCAATGCGCTGCAGTTCGCTCAGCATTACCCTGATGTACTGTGCCCTTTTCGGGATCTCGATGCCAATAAGTTTTTCAACGGCGAGGCAATAGGCAAGGTTATTTGAATGGCCGCTTGTATAATCAAGCCTGTCGGTCAGCGGCTCGCCCTGCCAGTACGTCCTGTTTTCGAAGATCTTTTCTATTCCGCGATGGAGGTACCCGATATCAGGGGTACTTGAAATGATCGTTTCACCGTCGAGCTCAAGGACTACCCTCAGAACCCCGTGCGTAGCGGGATGCTGAGGCCCCATATTGATCGTCATGTACTTTGATTCAGCCATTTATGCCTTCTCCAGATCCACTACGAAAGGCTTATCGAAGTCTTTGCCTTCGAGAGGAAACTCCTTGCGCAGAGGATAGCCCTCAAAATCATCAGGGTTGTATATCCTGCGCAGGTCGGGATGGTTAGCGAACGGCACCCCGAACATGTCATATATCTCTCTTTCGAGAAAATTGGCCGCCGCCCAAATATCGCTGACCGTTTTTATACCTTCTTCGCCCGTCCGGGTTTTCACCACGATCCGTGCGTTTGTTTTCGTCGAGCGGAGTATATAGACGATCTCGTAGCGCGGTTCTTCACCCATGTAATCGACCGCAAACATGTCGACGAGCATGTTGAAGCCGAGGTCACGGTCATATCTGCAATGGTCGAGGACTTCGCGGATAATATCTTTATCGACCATCGCGCTCGGTTCTCCGGGCGGTGTCGGTACGATCTTTATCCCTGCTTCCTTACCGGAGAGTATTTTTAGGTATTCGCTGTTATCACTCATGCGCTCTTCTTCCCGGGCAATGATATGAGAGGCCTGTCTTTGATCGTTTCTTTCTGTATCTTCTTCTGAAGCTCTATAATACCCTTCAGCAATGCCTCCGGCCGCGGAGGGCATCCGGGGATGTATACGTCAACCGGGATTATCTGATCGACTCCCTGCACAACGCTGTAGGACCTGAAGATACCGCCCGATGATGCGCAGGCCCCGTATGCGATGACCCATTTGGGGTTCGGCATCTGTTCGTATATCCTCCGTACCACGGGGGCCATTTTCTTTGTCAGCGTACCGGCCACGATCATAAGGTCCGACTGCCTGGGCGACGGGCGAAATACCTCGGCGCCAAAACGGGCAATGTCATATTCCGCGGAACTCGCTACCATCATTTCGAGAGCACAGCAGGCAAGGCCGAACGTGACAGGGAAGAGGGAATTTTTTCTGGACCAGTTGATAAGCCAGTCAACCCCTGATATCAATGCGTTATTTTCTATTCCCATTCCAATGCACCTTTTTTCCAGATGTAGATATATCCTATAAAAAGAATGAATACAAAAATGATCATCTCGATGAATCCAAATATTCCGAGCTTGCGGCTAATTACCGCCCAGGGATACAGGAAGATGATTTCGATGTCGAACACGAGAAAAAGCATGGCAACAATGTAATACCGGATGGTCATTATCCTGCGGGTTGGACCGCTCGTTGTCATACCGCATTCATAGGGGGCAAGTTTTGCTTTGGATTTGGTCCTGTGTCCGAGAACATGCGAAAAGCCGATTATGACGGCGGCGATGATCCCGGCAAGGCACATCATGACAAAGATTGCTACGTACTCGAGCATGTCTCAGATCCTCTTTAGAAGTTGCTGCATTAATATTAAATGTGCAGAAGATGAAACTTTTCGGGCCACTTTGTTCACAATTTCACAATGGCAAACTTTATCTAAATTCTCCAGTTTTGTCAATCAGAAAAATCGGAATATTTTTATTTTTATCTGGCATGTTATGATAAGCCAAAAGCTTGCTATTCATTTGATAATTCATGGAATATCAAATATTTGTAAAACATTGCCGGGTCACTGGCATTGAAGGTAATTATATGATCTCATTTTTTTTATGAAAGAATCTTTCTTTTCCGTCGGCACATTTACCCTGTATATGCCTTTTGGAAGCTTATATTTTCTCAAATGGAGATTGTTGATCCTGAATGTCCTGTACGAAACGTCCATAGCTTTCGCCAGTATGCACGAATCAAACTCGCGGCTTGATTCAACAATCATTTCCGAGATCAATGCCGGGCGGTACAGTTCTTTTTCATCGATATAGATCCCGTAACGTTCTTTATTCGAGATGATCTCCTTGAGCGCGAGTATCCTGAAAACGTACCTCTCGGTCTCTTCAGGCAGGTACATATCAAAAAAATCCCGTGTTGACTGGTTTTCGATGACCTCGCGTACCCGCCCGGGACCGGCATTGTAAGCGGCCATTGCGAGCAGCCAGTCATTGAACTGGCCGTTGAGCTTTTTGAGATGCATCAGGGCGGATTGCGTCGACTTTTTCATATTGTACCTTTCGTCAATGTGTTCATTAACGATCAGGCCTTCCATTTTCCCGGTTTCCTTCATAAATTGCCACATGCCTCCCGCATTTGCACGGGAAACAGCCCGGGGATTCAAATAGCTTTCCGTCACCGCGAGATAGATGAGGTCTGAAGGGACCCCCGCTCGCACGATCTCGTCCGTCATCATCGGCAGATATTTATAATAACGCTTGATAATAATTGTCAGGAGCCCCTTATTCTCAAGGAGCTGGAACAATTCGCGCTCGAAGCGTTCCCGAATATCCCCTCGAAAAATAGGGATCTTTTTATCGCACAGGACAAGGTTATCGGGCAGGGCATCGAGATTGAAAAGGTCAGCCTGCCTCTGCAGGCGCATGATATCTTTTTCCAGGTCACCTATCCTTTTATCGGCCGGCGCGGCATTTTTCTTTGAAGGGCTTTGCGCCTCAAGAATCGTTGCTCCGGCAAAAACCAGGACCACAAAACAGCACGCAATTGCCACAACAATAAAAAACCGCCCAGGCTTTACCGTGGCGGATAAAAATTTAAAGCTCACCGGTTTCACGATTCTTCCCTCACCATCTTTTTCAGGATCGACATCCTGTTTGCCATGCGCTCGATGACGCGTTTCATCTCGATCTGCACCGCTGCGAGACTATCGTATTTCTTTCGGTAGACAGATTCGATCTCCTGTTTCCAGTGCTCGACGATCTCAATTTCCTTTTTATTCATCTCGACGTCGAGCTTCTTCCGAAGTTCACGCATCATCTTCTCGTTAATCTCCATAGGTCTCCTTCTCCTTTTTGCTCATTATATACCGGTAAATGAGAATAAACAGCACAACGAGACCCAGAACTACCGGCACGATGATCGTTCTCATATTTCTTGATATCGTCCACAAAAACAAATACAACCCGTCCGAAAAGATACCCGACGGTACCAACAAGTATGCTCCAGCATACCGAGTTAAGCAGGCTGTACATAAGAAATCTGCCGACTTTCATATTGGTGCAGCCAAGCAGGATCAAAACAACCGCCCGGATACCGACAAGAAAACGGATTATAAATATGATGAAATTCCCGTAATGTTTGATGATCTTATTCGCAAGCGGCACTTTGTTTCTGATAAACTCGAAGCGTTCTGTTATGTTCTTGCCGAAGTATCTCCCTATCGAGAAAAATGTGCAGTCCCCCGCAAGGGTACCGGCAAAGGCATAGAACATGACCATGAAGATATTCATATATCCTAAGCGGGAAAAGATCCCGCCCAGGAGAACCGTGGTCTCGCCTTCAAGGAATGTGCCGACAAATATACCGATATATCCATATTTCGCAATGTATGCTTCCATATTTTATTCGGTGCCGCCTGCAGCAGTCCCGTGCCGTACGAGGCGGCCGGCTGTCCGATTATGATATCTCCTCTTTTTGGTCTTCATTTTATATAGATTATCATTAAATGGTCAACAGGCATTTCAATTCCAGGCCTCTTATCCGGCACAGCATTAATCCCGGGATTGACGGGCTTCGACATCTTTTTTCTGGACCAATTTTACGAGAATTATGCCGATCTCGTAAAAGACATACATCGGCACGGCAAGCAGCATAAGGTTATACACATCGGGTGTCGGCGTTATAAGCGCGGACGCGATCACGATACCGAGGATCGCGTAACGCCGGGTACGTACCAGCATTTTCGCATTGACTATTCCCAATTTTCCGAGCGCCAGAAGAATGAGAGGCACTTCAAATGTTGTCCCGAACGCAAATATCATTGTCGAACAGAATGTAATATAGCGGTCAATGGATATCATGGCCCTTAAGACCGCGCTCTCATAACCGGAAACAAGAAATTTGAGGCCGGATGGCAGAACTATTGCGTAACAAAAAACGCTTCCTCCATAAAAAAGTAATATCGCAGCAAATACAAGGAGCCATCCATACACTTTCTTAATGCCATACAGGTCTTTCAATTCGTTCCAGGCGAGAAAAAAAATAAAGGGCAGGGCGAAAAATATACCCGCAAACAGGGCGAGTTTGATACTACTGAAGAAAACTTCCTGTATCGTAAGATAATACAGGTTAATGCCGGAAGCTTTTATCATGATACGAAGAATATGGCGCGAGAAGATAAAGCTTGCCGTCCCTGCCAATCCGATAAATATAAGGGATCTGAGTATTACCCTTCGGATTCCCGTGAGAGCGGCTATTATGGTTTCGCGCTGCATGTAAATCCGCTTCGGGAAGTTCCCAGCGAGATGACGTATTTCAATGCATCGTCCGTCGCCATTTCGAGAAATACAAGGTCATTCTCCGGGACCAGGATTATATATCCCGAAGTCGGGTTCGGCGTGGTCGGGATAAATACCGAGCAATGGCGCGCCCCGTTGAGTTCCACCCGGTTCGTCACAAGCCCTATCGCATATCTTCCTTTAAAGGGAAACTCGATGAGGACGACCTCCTTGAACGATTTGATCTTGTCTGAAGAGAATGCCTCGGTCATGTCTTTTACGGACCCGTAGATGCTTTTTACGATCGGGATCTTTGCAACTATCCTCTCGCCCCGCGCAAAAACCGTCTTACCGAAATAATTGGACACAAAGAGGCCCGTAAAATACGTAATGACAATAAAAATAAGGAATGCCGTTCCTGTTATGTAAACCTCGCGCTGAAATACCTGGAAGAAGATGTTCCGCAAGGCCGGTCCCACGAAATTTTCTATAAAGGACACGATGAGAAAAATAATATACGCGGTAACTATAAGGGGGATAAGAACGAGAAGCCCGGTTATGAATTTCTTTTTAAGGTGTTTCCCTATGGTCATCGTGACGACATAGTATCATGAAAACTGAATAAAGAAAACCGTGAGGGCGTAAGGCGTGAGGAGTAACTGCACCCGAAGAGTACCCGGCCCGGAATGACGCACAGTGTGAAATACGCACTGACGCTTTTCTTACGCCTAACGCCTTACGCCTTACAGTTGCTCACGCCATGTATTTTTTCGATTCCAGGAATTCATTCAGGGCCTGCGCTGTGTCGACCGGTTCGTAGCATGTCGTGCCGGCACAGGGGACCACGATATCTTCTCCTGTATCGCTGTAGGAAACGACCGAATAGGGATAATATGCAGCTCGTGCGGCTTCGGCGATATCGGATCCCGGGCCCGTGTGAACTTCGAGCTTCAGCATCCGGAAAAAGGCTTCGAATGCACAGAAGAAGTATCCGCCATGGATTGACAGGGAACTGGCATCCGGCAGGAACGCCCTGAGGGAATCCTTCGCATATGACCGGTAGCCTTCCTCGCCGGATATTGCGGCAAGTTTCAGGAGCACAATTATGGCGACTGCGTTCGGTGACGGGCGCGGTACATCTTCAATGCCTTTAAGGCGAAGCCCGATAACCTCTCCCTCGGTATCGAAGAACCCCCATCCCTCGTTATCCCAGAAACGTTCAAGGCATGTATCGAACAGGCGTTTCGCATCATGGAAATAACAGTCTTCGCCGGTCGCTTCATAAACACTGATAAGCGCCTCACATAAATATACGTAATCCTCAAGAAGGGCCTTTACGCCCTCCGAATGATACAATTCGTCATCGCGAACATTGGCAGAGAGGATAGTGTTAATGGCAGCTACGGCCCGGTCGAGTATGCCCGGACCGCCCAGTATCCTGTATGCCTTGCAGTAGGCGGATATCATCATGCCATTCAAAGAACTGTACATAGCCGTATCGATGTACGGTTTCTGCCGTTTCTCCCGCTCGGCAAGAAGCTTCTGTTTCCCGGAATCTATTATCGCCCGAAGTTCTGACACCTGTTTCCCGGTTTTAACGGCAATATCATCGATATTTTCGACTACGGACAATACTACCTTATTCGGAGCGTGATGCACGGCATTCCGGGGATTGAAGAGATGCCGCGAGAACACCTCGAATTCTTCATCCGTCAATACCTTTTTCACTTCGTCGCTCTGTCCACGTAAAATAGCCGCCTTCATCATCCGGTGTCACATCGGCATCCATGCTGGCATAAAAACCGCCGGCCGGGCTCCGATAATTCCTTATCGACAAATCCGATAATACCTTCCGCAATCTCCTTAAAATAGGAATCGCCGAAGATCCGATAGGCATCGCAATAATTCCTCAGGAGCCAGGCGTTATCGTCCGTCATCTTTTCAAAGTGAGGCACTCCCCATGCCTGGTCTGTCGAATAGCGGTGAAAACCTCCGCCTATCTGGTCGTGAAAGCCGCCCAGCGCCATAGCATAGAGTGTTTTTTTGAGGGCGGCGGCAATCGCTTCGTTTCCGGAAATGAAATACCGGCTGAGTAAAAATTCGAGCGCACCCGGCATAGGAAATTTTGGCGCTGACCCGAAACCGCCGTGGACTTTATCGACGGGGACCATCATTTTTTCCTGCAGCCGCATCAATAGCATCCATCGACAGAGATCCCTTTGCCACACCGTCCGATCTTAAGGCGCTGATGAACAGGGAGCTCTGTTCTTCGATCTCGTCTCTTTTCTCCTTGTAATATTGGCTTATTGCGAGAAGTATCATGGAAAATGAAGGCAAACCGAAGCCTTCGACGGGCGGGAAATACGTCCCGCCGAAAAATGGCCTTTTATCCGGGGTCAGGAAGACACTGAGCGGCCATCCCCCGCTCTGGCCCATTGCGGCGACTGCCTGCTGGTATCTCCGGTCAATGTCCGGGCGCTCATCGCGGTCGAGTTTGATGGCAATAAAATTTTCATTCATGATCTGAGCTATTTCGTCACTCTCAAAACTTTCTTTTGCCATGACGTGGCACCAATGGCACCAGATCGCTCCTGAACTTAAAAATACCGGCTTATTTTCCCGGGCAGCCTTTTCAAATGCCTCTTCCGACCATGGATGCCAGTCGATCTTCTGATTGGCGGCATGCCTGAGATATGCCGATCTTTCATTGCTCAGTCTGTTCACGGTAAAGTCTCCTTCTGGCGATAAAGGTGCGCTACAGTTCAAATATCAGCATAAAAGAAGTCGATGTCAATGATAAAGACCGTGGTGATAGGTATAACGTAAGGGTCAAAGGGAAGGACGAGAATATTCCTATCACCCATGTACTCTGCTCTACCCATTGACCTTGCACTTAGTATGTGCATAGCGGTTCTGCTTCCCGGTAATCTCCGGTCGATTCGAATGCGCGTGCGCGGCATCCGCCGCAGATCTTTATATAACGGCATCCGCCGCATTTTCCCCGATAGGATGAGATGTCGCGAAGCTCGCCGAATATGGCCGATTCCTCCCAGACCTTTTTGACGCCATCCTCGCGTACATTGCCGCAATTAAGCTCCAGGTAGCCGCATGGCTGCGCCTGTCCCCGGTGTGAAATGAACATAAAGCTTTTTCCTGCGAGACATCCGGCGCTGCGGGAACACCGCCGTCTTCGGTGACGATGCGATAATAGTGCGGCGCACATGTGACCTTGATCTCAAGTTCATTTCTCGTCTCAATGTCACGCAGGTGATGGAGGACCTTTTCGTAATCCCCGGCCGATAATTCCTTTCCCTTAAGCCCTTTACCCCTTCCCACCGGCACGAGAAGAAAAACGTGCCAGGCAACAGCGCCGATCGATCTCGCAAGGGAATATATATCGTCGATCTCGTCCACATTGAGCTCTGTAACCGTCGTGTTCACCTGAAAAGGCAGATCGTTCGCCGCAAGGATATGCGCGGCTTTCATCACGGCATCGAACGAACCTTCCACGGCACGAAATGCGTCGTGGCTTTGCCTGTCTTTGCCGTCAATGCTGAGGCTCACCCTCCGTATGCCGGAAGCCTTGAGTTTCCCGGCGGTATTTTCATCAACGAGCGTTCCGTTGACAGCTATTACCATCCTTAAGGCTTTTTCCTGCCCGTACTCTATTATGTCGAAGAGATCGGGCCTCAGAAGCGGTTCGCCCCCGGTCAGTATTACCGTCGGACTGGAAAAACCGACAATGTCATCAATGATCTTTTTGCACTCGCCGGTCGAAAGCTCGCCCTCATGCGGGCCGCTTGCGGCATTCGCCCGGCAATGGACACACGCAAGGTTGCAGTTGCGCGTCAGCTCCCACGCCACCATCCTTAAAGGGTATGTTCTTTCGCCCATGCGCACAGTTCTTTCGCAAAATATGTGATGATGATGTCGGCACCCGCCCGCCGGATGCTCGTTGTCGATTCAAGGACCGCCCTCTTATAGTCCAGCCAGCCTTTCTCGGCGGCGAGTTTTATCATGGCGTATTCACCGCTTACACTGTATGCCGCGAGCGGCAAATCGAACTGTTCCCTCGCCGTCTTGATAATATCGAGGTAGAAAAGGGCGGGTTTCACCATGATTATATCCGCACCCTCTTCGATATCGAGCCTCGATCTCCCTCATGGCTTCCCGTGCGTTTGACGGGTCCATCTGGTAGGACTTACGGTCGCCGAATTGCGGGGCCGATTCTGCCGCGTCCCGAAACGGGCCGTAAAGACAGGACGCATACTTGGCCGAATATGCCATGATCGGGACATTATAATCCCCGTGCAGGTCAAGGATCTCCCTTACAGCATGGATCCTGCCGTCCATCATATCGGACGGGGCAACCATGTCGGCACCCGCCATGACATGCGACAAGGCACTTCGCGCGAGGAGTTTCACCGATTCATCATTGTCGACATATCCATCCTTTATGACGCCGCAATGCCCATGGCTTGTGTATTCGCACATGCAGACATCGGTGATGACCAGGATATCGTTCCCGAAACGGCCTTTGATGTCCCTGACCGTACGCTGGACGATGCCGTTTTTGTCGTATGCGCCGCTGCCCGTTTCGTCCTTCTTTTCCGGTATCCCGAATATCAGGATGGCCCGAACCCCGGCGTTAAGGATGCCTTCAACCTCTCCCAGGATACCTTCCGGGGAAAACTGACTGATGCCCGGCATCGATTCGACAGGCATTTCGCGCTCGCTCATTTCCTTCACAAACACGGGGTAAATAAGCGAATCCGGCGAAATTGCCGTTTCGCGCACCATACCCCTGAAATGTTCGTTCTTCCTCAGCCTCCTCAGACGATGGGTGGGATAATACATTGAAGCCTCCTTAAACGCCATGCAGCCAGGCTTACCCTGCTATTTCATCATCGGTCAGATAACATTGCGGATCATGGGCCCATAGGTCACCCGTCGCGGCCTCGGCGCGGACACGGAAATTGCCGGCGCAGACATCAAGCCATTTGCATGCCGCGCAGCGCCCATGCACATATTTCTTCTTCTCTTTCAGTTTTGCCATGACGGGGTTCGAAAGGTCCGTCCAGATGGCGCTGAACGGGCGCTCCCGAATATTGCCGAAACTCAAGTGGCGCCAGAACTGGTCGGCATGCACATTGCCTTTTTCGTCAATGCAGGCAATGCCGACACCGGAAGAATTCCCTTCATTCATTTTGAGAAGCGCGAGAACTTCGGCGGCCCTTTCCGGGTCCTCTTTCAAGAGCCTGAGATATATAAACGGCCCGTCAGCGTGGTTGTCGACGGTCAGGACCTCCGGGGAGAAACCCCGGTCAAAAAGGTCCTTCGTTCTGTCCATGATGAGGTCAACAACCCTGCGGCTTTCCTCGTGGGAAAGGTCTTCTTCGATAAGCTTCGAGCCCCGGCCCGCATAAACGAGGTGATAAAAGCAGATGCGCTGGACGTTCTCCTTTTCCAAAAGATCGAAAATCTTCGGTATCTCATCGACATTTCTTTTATTGATGGTAAAGCGCAGGCCCACCTTGATCCCGGCCTCGCGGGCATTACGGATTCCCTCGATCGCCTTAGGAAATGCGCCGGATACACCGCGGAAGGTGTCATTGACCTCGCTTAACCCGTCGAGGCTTACCCCGATGTACGATAAATTGTACCGCGCAAAAATTCTCGCTTTTTCCGGTGTTATGAGGGTCCCGTTCGTCGATATTACGGCCCTCAGCCCTTTTTTGACGGCATGGTCTATGAGTTCGGGCAGATCTTCCCGCAATAAAGGCTCGCCGCCCGAAAACAGGATGACCGGCGAACCGAAAGAAGCAAGATCGTCGATAAGCGCCCTGCCTTCGTCTGTCGATAGTTCGTCGCCCTTGTAATGTTCGTCTTCCGCAAAGGCGTAGCAATGAACACAGCGGAGATTGCACCGTTTTGTCATGTTCCACACGACGACTGGTTTCTTATCGCGTGAAAACTGAAGAAGGTGGGAAGGGAGCCGTGACGACTCTCTGCCGTATCGAAGCGGATCGGAGGCCTCTACGGCCCCGCAATAGAGTTTGGATATTCCAATCATAACGTCATATTGTGAGCTTAAATAGCCTAAAAGTCAACGGCCTTATCCCGGGAGTAAACGGCCTGTAATTATTGAATTGAACAATTTTCTGTGATATGCTGGAGGCTGTTCGGGGCGTGGCGCAGCATGGTTTAGCGCGCTTGCCTTGGGAGCAAGAGGTCGCTGGTTCGAATCCAGTCGCCCCGACCATAAAAAAAGCAGTTCAATGTTCAATGTTCCACGTTCAGGCGTCAATTCGGGATTTACACGTTGATGCCAATTCCCAAATTATCGTTATCTTCAATCTGAAATTAGTTCTGTATGCGAACCTGACAATTTTTGTCTTGAACAAACGTTGAACGACGTTCATTAATCATTGAACCGTCCCTAATCTATCCAGTGAATGAAATTATCGACGCTATCCCGAGGCGATGTGAATTCGTTGATGGGGCTTGAATCATCCCGATAACCCAGGGCAAGTCCGATCACGACGTCTTTGTTGTCGGGGATATTGAGTATCTCTTTTATATCATCCTCGTATGCATTGATGAGTCCGATCGGGCATGTGGAAAGACCAAAATTGTGAGCTATAAGAACAAGATATCCGAGCGCAATCCCGATATCTACGAGGCGGGCTTCTGAAAAAGCGTTGTCGAGGCATAAGATGACCGCTGTCGGGGCGCCATAGAAGTTACAGCTTCCCTCGTTGATAAAACAGTTGAAATCCATGCCCATTTTTTCGAGATAGGGATTCATCAATATAAATGATTCGGCTCCCCTCTTGTTGAATTCAGCCGAAAGAGGTTTGACATTGCCGGGACTGCACGAGATCTGCTTCTCCCGGTAAAGCTTTACTAATCTGCGGCTGAGCCTTGCCTTTTCCTCGCCCATGACAACATAGAATTCCCAGGGCTGCAGATTGATAGCTGAAGGGGCGCGGATGGCCAGTTTGAGTAACTCTTCTACCTGCTCCTTGCTGACCGGGTCAGGCTTGAAGGAGCGTATACTTTTTCTCGTTTCAATTGCTTCAAGTAGGTCCATACAACAAGTCTCCCTACGCTTATACGGGCCTGTTATACCGCAAATTCCGTCTCCCGCTTCGATGCTGTGAGTATATCACGATGAATGATCCTTCCGTATTCATTGACGAGGATGCTCTCAGCCAGGTCTTTGACGACCTGTTCGCAAAGCCAGGAAGGCAGGCCCGACATAACGTGGACAGTAAGCAGGACGCATGTTGTCTCGCTCTCGATCCTGTCCTTGTTCGAATGCTTCCATACCCAGCGCCTCGTCAGGGCATCCCGGTCATCTTTATAGATCACTTCTCCCTTTTCGACCGTTTCCTGTTCCCCCATATCCATGGGTACGAATGTTTCCGTTCCATCCGCAAAGGTAAGCCTTATATCTCCGTCGATCCCGTTGATCGCGTGGCCGCCGATAGGAACAAGATATTTCAGGGATATGGCGTTGTAAAGGTCTACGATGGGGTTATAACGAGGAAATGGCCCGCCCTTGAGCGCCCGCCTGAGAAGCGACTCAAGGGAACTCTGATACTTCGATATCGATATCCCCATTTTTTTGAATGCTTCCCGCCAGGCATCTATGTTCGGGTGATCTTGCGGTCTTTCAAAGGAAAAATGGACCATCAGATCGTCTACGACGTCTTCAAGTCCATCTTCTCCGTACCTTATATTATCTATCTCGCATACAACCACACCGACCTGCAGGGCAGGAAAAAGGCTGAATAGCCCTTCGTCGATGGTGAAAAACATTATATTTTCTTAGACGCTACGCCAATGCGGGCAATGGCCCGAAGCAGTGCCATTTCCATCATCCGATATTCATTCTGATCATAGGACAATGTCTTCAGCTCAGCTTCCGCCCTCTCCAACGCTCTTTTCGCTCGATCAACATCGATTTCATGGGACCGTTCAGCTGTATCGACAAGCAAGCGTTACCTTGTCCTCAACAACCTCGGCAAATCCGCCGCTCGATGCCAGATATACGGTTTCACTGCCCTTTTTATAGCGTATCTCGCCTATCTTGAGGACGGTAAGAAACTGTGTATGGCCGGGCATGATGCCAAATTCGCCTTCTGCCCCTGTGGCCTCTACCACATCGACTTCGTCTTTGACAACTGTCTTCTCAGGAGTAATTATCTCAAGGTTGAGCATAGCGTTTTATCACCCTTCCATGAACTGTTTTGCTTTTTCCACGGCCTCTTCGATCGTGCCGACCATGAAGAATGCCTGTTCCGGGATGTCGTCGTGTTTGCCTTCAACGATTTCCTTGAATCCCCTGATCGTATCTTTCAGGGCAACGTAACGGCCCTGCCTGGCCGGTGAATACCTCTGCAACGAAGAACGGCTGGGAAAGGAATCTCTGGATCTTCCTTGCCCGGGCAACCGTCAGCTTGTCGTCTTCGGAAAGCTCGTCCATACCGAGGATGGCGATGATATCCTGGAGTTCTTTGTATTTCTGAAGCACCGACTGAACATTACGGGCAACCTGGTAATGCTCCTCGCCGACGACAAGCGGGTCGAGGATACGGCTTGTGGAGTCGAGCGGATCGACAGCCGGGTAGATACCAAGCTCCGAGATCTGGCGCGAAAGAACTGTCGTCGCATCGAGGTGTGCAAACGTCGTTGCCGGCGCAGGGTCTGTCAAGTCGTCAGCAGGCACGTAAATGGCCTGGACCGATGTGATCGAGCCTTTCAGGGTCGATGTGATACGTTCCTGGAGCTCGCCAAGGTCTGTTGCGAGGGTCGGCTGGTAACCGACAGCGGACGGCATACGGCCGAGCTGTGCTGAAACTTCAGCATTCGCCTGGGTAAAACGGAAGATGTTGTCGATGAAGAGGAGCACGTCCTGGCCTTCCTCGTCCCTGAAGTACTCGGCAGCGGTCAAAGCTGTGAGGCCGATCCTTGCGCGCGCGCCGGGGACCTCGGTCATCTGGCCGTATATCAGGGCGCACTTGTCGAGAACGCCGGAGCCTTTCATTTCGAGCCAGAGGTCGTTTCCTTCCCTTGTACGCTCACCGACACCGCCGAATACGGAGATACCGCCGTGGTGCATGGCGATGTTATGGATCATTTCCATGATAACGACCGTCTTGCCGACGCCCGCGCCGCCGAAGAGGCCGACCTTTACCGCCCTTCGGATACGGCTCGAGAAGGTCGATAACCTTAACGCCGGTTTCAAGGAGTTCGATCTTTGTGTTCTGCTGTACCAGCGTCGGTGCGGAACGGTGGATCGGGTATGTCATGGCAGTCTTGACCTCGCCCACGTTATCAACGGGTGCGCCGATAACATTGAGCACCCGGCCGAGGATCTCTTTCCCGACAGGGATCTCGATCTGGTGGCCCTTGTAAGTACCCTCCTGACCGCGCATAAGGCCATCCGTCGTGTTCATTGCGATACACCGGACTGTGTTATCGCCGACATGCTGGGCAACCTCAAGGATAAGGTTTTCCTTTATGTCGTCGATTGCAGTGTTGGTAACATAGATCGCACCATAAATCGGTGGAAGCTGATCAGGTGGAAACCTGAAGTCTACGACCGTTCCAATGACCTGTACTATCTTCCCTTTGACCTCCACGCTGCTCATCTATCTTCCTCCTTGGATTATTGGCCTCGTAATGCCTCGGCGCCACCGACGATATCCAACATTTCGTTGGTTATGCCTTCCTGGCGTCTCTTATTGTAAACCAGGGTGAGGTATTTGACCATCTCACCGCAGTTGTTCGTCGCATTTTCCATTGCGCTCATCCGGGCCGCATGCTCTGATGTCTGGGATTCGATCAGAGAATAGTAGATCTTCGTGCTGATGTACCGCGGGATAAGCGTACCGACAATTTCCGTACGTGCCGGTTCACTGATGTAATCGATATATTCCAGATCCTCAGGGGTCTTGATGGGGATAAAGTCGTCGAAGATCACTTGCTGTTTCACGGGAGAAGCGAAGTATGTGTAAGAAAGGTAAACCTTGTCAAATTCCCCGGAAAGGTACAGTTCGATGATCTCGTCCGCAACGAAATTGACAAGGTCCTGGTCCACGGTTTTAACATCTACCCAGTCTTTCACAATGTCGTGTTTTCTTTTCCCGAGATAATCGCGGATCTTCCGCCCGAAGACGTAGACGGCTATCCGTTCGTAGTTCGGGTGGTTCATTCGCACGAAATTCTCCGTTGCGAGGGCGACATTGGTGTTAAAGCCGCCGCAGAGCCCGCGGTCCGACCCAATGGAGACGATGAGGACTTTCTTGATCTCTTCGCGCGTGGCGAGAAGCGGATGGGCGTCTTCGGGCATGTTCATAACGACCCTGCCGGTCAGCTCTTCCATCTTGATCGCGTAATCCCTGATCTTTTCCAGCTCAGACTGCGCGCGCCGGAGCTTCGACGCGGAGACCATCTTCATGGTCCTCGTAATGGTCTGCGTGCTGTTGACACTGCCTATCTTTCGTTTGATCTCTCGTAACGTGGCCACTTAAAGCTCCCTTACTCGCTTAGTAGGTGAATCCGTCTCTGAACTCGTTCAGTAACTTCTGAAGTTTTTCTTCGATCGATGAATCGATGGCCTTTTTCTCTTCGATCTCTTTCAGTGCAGCGGCACCCTTGGAATCGAGGAAACGAAAAAGCTCCGCCTCATATTTCCTGAGTGAGCTTTCCGGATACGTATCGATGAACCCATTCGCGGCTGCGTACAGGAGAACGACTTGTTTTTCAACGGGGATCGGCAGATACTGTCCCTGTTTGAAAAGCTCGGTCAGCCGTGAACCGCGGGCGAGCAATGCCTGGGTGGCCTTGTCGAGGTCGCTTCCGAACTTTGCGAAGGCGGCCATTTCACGGTACTGGGCCATTTCGAGCCTGAGCTTTCCGGCAACCTGTTTCATTGCCTTGATCTGTGCGTTGCCGCCGACGCGGGATACGGAGATACCGACGTTGATGGCGGGACGGACACCGGCGTAGAACAATTCCGGTTCGAGGTATATCTGGCCGTCAGTGATCGAGATGACATTCGTGGGAATGTATGCGGATACGTCACCGGCCTGTGTTTCGATGATGGGAAGTGAGGTGAGCGAGCCGCCGCCATGGGCATCATCCCATTTCGCGGACCTCTCGAGAAGCCGTGAGTGCAGGTAGAAGATGTCGCCCGGATAAGCCTCGCGTCCCGGGGGCCGCCTGAGCAGGAGTGCCAGCTGGCGGTATGCAACGGCGTGCTTTGAAAGGTCATCGTAAACGATGAGGGCATGCTTGCCATTGTCCCTGAAGTATTCGCCCATGGCCGTTCCTGAAAAGGGCGCGAGGAACTGAAGCGGGGCGGCGTCGCTGGCGGTAGCGGCGACGATCGTGGTGTATTCCATTGCGCCGTATTCCGTCAGAAGGTCGACGATCCTCGCTACGGAGAACCTCTTCTGCCCGATGGCGACATATATACAGAAAACGCCTTTGCCTTTCTGGTTGATGATCGTGTCGAGGGCGACAATTGTCTTGCCGGTTCCGCGGTCGCCGATGATGAGCTCCCTCTGGCCCCTTCCGATCGGGATCAGCGCGTCGATCTCTTTAATACCGGTCTGGAGCGGCTCCTTAACGGGCTGACGTACGACGACGCCGGGGGCTATCTGCTCGACGGGGCGGTATTCTGTCGTCTCGATCGGGCCTTTGCCGTCTATGGGATTTCCAAGGGCATCAACGACCCTGCCGATCAGGGCGTCACCGACGGGGACCTGTGCGATCTTTCCGGTCCTCTTAGCCAGATCGCCTTCCTTGATCTTATAGTCTTCGCCGAAGATAACGGCGCCGATGTTGTCTTCCTCAAGGTTCTGCACCATGCCCGTGATGCCATGGGGCAGTTCGAGGAGCTCGCCGGCCATGGCGTTCTCGAGTCCGTAGATCCTAGCAATACCATCGCCTACCGTCATGATGACACCGGTTTCCTGGAGGTCGATCTCCTTCTCGAAGCCCGATATCTTCTGCTCTATAATCCTGCTTATTTCGTCGGCCCTGATCTCCATAGACACTACTCCTTCAGTATATTTTCCTGCAGTGTATGCAGCTGTCTTTTGACGCTACCGTCAATGATGGTCCCTTTGATAGCAACCTTGACGCCCCCAATGAGACTTCTGTCTTCCTTCACAACGAGAGTGACCTGCTTTTCAAGCTTTGCACCCAGTTCCTTTTCTATCTTTCCCCTGACATCGTCGCCGACAGGGAATGCGGTAAAGAGAGTCCCCTTGACCCGTCCTTCCTTTTCATCGACGAGATCATTGTAGACGTCCCTGATGAGGTTTAAATATCCCATCCTGTTCTTCTCTAAAAGCATCGTGAACATGCTGGCGAGGGGAGATGATATCCCAAGCGCCTTCATGACGTCGCTCAAGACTTCCTTGCGTTTCTCCACTTCAACGAGAGGAAGGACGATCGCCCTTTTCAGGCGCTCCTCCTTGTCGAGAACACTCAGAATGCCTTCGATCTCTGTCTGGTATTCTTTGTATTTCCCGTTCTTCTCACCAACGTTGAATAATCCCTTGTGCATATCTTTTGGCGATGGATTGGCTTATCAATTCATGCTCCTCAGTTTGACAATGAATTCCTCAACCAGTTTATCGTGATCCGACTGGGTTATCTTCTCGGTTATAAGCTGCTGTGCCTTTTCCATTGTGAGGCGGCTGATCCCTTCCTTGATCTTGCGGGCCATATCCTTGTTCTCCTGCTCGGCGGTAAGGCGGGCCTGCTCCCGTATCCTTTCTGCGAAGGCGTGGGCCTCTTCGATTATTTTCTTCTTTTCGGCCTCTGCTTGCTGCATTGTCTCTTTCTTGAAGACCTCGATCTCCCCGTCCAGTTTGTCGAGCCTTTCCTGGTACTGGGCCCGCAATGTCTGCGCGTCTTTCAGGACCTTTTCGGTCTCTTCGAGCTGGGTTTTCACGGTGTTATGACGTTTTGCCAGATACGCTTTTAACGGTTTGCCCACAAAGTAGATAAGCAATCCGACAAGTACAAAGAAATTAAAAAACTTGAGGATTAAACTCCAGGCTGATTCTCCACCGGGTGCCATCAGATGCTCCTTCTTAAGATCTTCTGTGCCGCTTCCGTCGAAAGTTTGCCGACATCGCCCATCAATGAATCGTAAACCTTCTTTCCTTCGGCCTCTATCCCGCTTTTGATCTTCGCAAGCTCTTCGGACAGTTCATTTCTCGCTTTTTCGATCACATGGACCGCCTCTTTGTTTGCCTCTGTGATGACAGCATCTCTGCTGCCCAGGACGGGTTTCCTTTTCTCGACATACGCCAGGTCGTATCCCTTTTCAAGGTCGACCGTGTCTGCCTTCGCCTTCTCGAGGCCGTCCGTCAGCCCCTGAAGGGTGCTGTAGCGCTTGTCGAGCGCCTTCAGGACCGGCTTAAAAAGGATAAAATTGAGGATAATGAGGAGAAGCAGGAAATGGCCAAACTGGTACAGAATTGTTACATCGAAGTTAATCATAGGGAACTTCCTAATTAGATTGGCGTTTAACTATCCGTAGCTTTTTAACACAATTCCCGCCGATATTTCAATTATTTTGTTGCACAATTTAAGAAAAATTGCACAACCTCGATGCAGAGCGCCGTTTACGCGGGTGCTGTCATGCGCTGCCGGCAATCAATTCCGATAGCCTGTCCAGGTCTTCGCGGGAATAAAATTCAATAATGATCTTGCCGCGATCCCTCCTCATACTGATGTTTACCTTGGTTTGCAGGGCTTTTATCAGGGTATCCTCGATTACCGCCACACCGTGTTCCTTGAGGGGGGCTTTTTTTCTGACCCTCTCTCGAGTTCCCTGACCGAAGTCCCTTCGCGGAGGACTTTCTCAACGAATCTCTTCTGTTCCTTTTCATTCTTTAACGAAAGAAGGACGCGCCCGTGTCCCTGGGTAAGCATGCCTTCGGCCATTGTCTCACGTATCCAATCGGGCAATTTAAGAAGGCGCAGGCAGTTTGTGACCGAACTGCGGTCGACACCCATCTTTTTCGCGAGCTCTTCATGCGTATAGGCGAATTCCTCTACGAACCGCTCATATACAGCGGCTATTTCAAGCGGGTTCAAGTCCTCTCTCTGAAGGTTTTCCATCAGGGCTATTTCAAGGGCCTCCCTGTCGTCGACATCCCGGATAATAGCCGGGACCTCCCGTAAGCCCGCAAGGATCGCGGCCCGGTACCGCCGCTCTCCGGCTATGATCTCATACAGCTTGCCCTTATTCTTGACCAGGATCGGCTGAAGAATGCCTTTTTCGGCTATGGAGGCAGCCAGTTCGTCTATCGCCCTGTCGTCCATCCGGACACGGGGCTGAGAGGGGTTGGGTACTATCTGGTCGATGGCGATCGACCGGGACGTCCCTTTATCCTCGATATCTTTCAATATTGCGGACAATCCTCTCCCCAGAGGGTCTTTTTTCATGCGTCGCTCCTTTTCTCCAGGATCTCTGAAGCAAGCCTCAGATAGCTGTCCGCACCGCGGGAGCTTATATCGTAAAGAAGAGCGGGCTTGCCATGGCTGGGGGATTCACTCAGTTTCACATTTCTGGGAATAACTGTTTTAAAGACGGTATCATCGAAGCATTTCGTGACCTCTTCCCAGACCCTGAACGAAAGGTTGTTTCTTCTGTCGAACATTGTGAGGAGGATCCCGAGAACTTCGAGTGCCGGATTAAGCTTCTTTTGGATGATCGATATCGTCCTCAACAGCATGGCGAGTCCCTCGAGGGCAAAATATTCGCATTGAAGGGGTATTATCACATGATCGGAGGCAGCAAGGGAATTGATGGTCAAAAGCCCCAGTGAAGGCGGGCAATCTATAAATATATATTGATATGTATTCCGTAATTCCTCGATGGCTTTTTTCAACGCATATTCACGCTCAGGGGTGTCGAGAAGCTCGATTTCGGCACCGATAAGGTCAGGATGGGAAGGAATGATATCGAGATAGGGGATCGCGGTCTTCCGGATCA